>CAWBAK010000007.1:0-379079 GCA_963786805.1 uncultured Actinomycetes bacterium | reverse complement strand
CCGGACCTCGACATCTATGCGAGGTACTCAGCCGCGATCCTCGAGGTAGCGCAGCACCGCCAGCACGCGGCGGTGGTCGGTCTCGGCCGGCTCGAGGCGCGAGCTTCTGGAAGATGTTCGTGACGTGCTTCTCGACGGCGCCCTCGGTGACGACGAGCCGCTGCGCGATCCCGGCGTTCGAGAGCCCCTCGGCCATCAGCGCGAGCACCTCGCGCTCGCGCGGCGTGAGCTCGTCATGCGGGTGCCGCCGCGGCACGGGCGAGGAGCTGGGCGACGACCTCGGGGTCGAGCGCCGTCCCGCCGCTCGGCGACCCGCTCGAGCGCGTCGAGGAAGTCGCGGACATCGGCGACGCGCTGCTTCAGGAGGTAGCCGACGGCCGCCGAGCCGTCGCCCAGGAGCTCGGTCGCGTACCGCTCCTCGACGTACTGGCGACAGGACCAGGACCGGCGTGCCGGGCCAGCGCGAGCGGATCTCGAGCGCACCGCGCAGGCCCTCGTCGGTGAACGTCGGCGGCATCCGCACGTCGACGATGCACACGTCGGGGCGCTCGCGCCCGACCGCCTCGACCAGGCCGAGCGCGTCGCCGACCGAGGCCGACGACCTCGTGCCCCTCGTCCGCGAGCAGCCGCGCGAGGCCCTCGCGGAGCAGGACGCCGTCCTCGGCGATCACGACGCGCACGGGATCTCCACCATCAGGACGGTCGGGCCGCCGGCGGGCGAGAGCAGGTGGAGCTCGCCGTCGAGCGCGCCCACGCGGTCGCGCAGCCCCGCGAGGCCGGAGCCCGCGGCGATCTCGGCGCCGCCGGCGCCGTCGTCCTGCACCTGGATCGTCAGCCGGTCGCCGCTCCGGCGAACGGTCACGCTCGCGCGCGTGGCTTCCGCGTGCTTCGCGACGTTCGTGAGCGCCTCGCTCACGACGAAGTAGGCGGCGGCCTCGACCGACGCCGGCGGCCGCTCGGCGACGTCGACGCTCACCTCGACTGAGATCGGCGAGCGCGCGGCGAGCGCCGAGAGCGCGGCGTCGAGCCCTCGGTCGGTGAGAACGGCCGGATGGATCCCGCGCGCGAGATCGCGCACCTCGGTGATCGCGCGCTTGGCCTCCTCGTGCGCCTCCTCCGACGAGCACCTTCGCGCGGTCCGGGTCGGTGTCGAGCTTCTCCTTCGCGCGCCCGAGGCCCATCGCGAGCGTGACGAGCCGCTGCTGCACGCCGTCGTGCAGGTCGCGCTCGATCCGCCGCCGGTCCTCGGCCGCGAGGTCTACCGCCGCGGTCCGCGAGCGGTCAGCGCGCGCACGCGCTCGGTGACGTCGCGGCCGAGCATGCCGCGCACGATCGCGCGGTTCGCCGCCGCCACTCCGTGGACGACCCACGGCGTGACGAGCAGGACGACGAGGCCGAAGAGCATGACGAGCGCGATCTCGACCGGCGTGTCGAGGATCAAGTGGTAGCCGTGCGTCGTCGTGACGTCGACGACGATCGGCGAGTTGTCGACGGTGATGTTGAACCACGAGTCGAAGAAGTGGATCGGCGCCGGCAGCGTCCAGGCGTACAGCGGAAGCAGGAACATCGAGAGGCCGAGCGTCCAGAAGGTCACGACGATCGTGAACGTGATGACGCCGATCGGCATCAGGAGCAGGTGGTAGCCGAGCTCGATCCACGTCGCCGGGTCGGTCGCCCGCGCGACGTGGACGCGCCACCACGTGTCGCGCAGCGGGTCGGTCCGGTACGGGGTCGGCACGTCGGCGTCGAGGAGGAGCGCCGCACGCACGCGCTCGATCGTGCCCATCGCGCGCGAGACGTAGAGCAGCGCGAACAGGATCGGGATCCCGATGAGCGTGATCGCGAGCCCGAACCCGAGCGCGAGCCCGGTCACGATGATGGTGAACGTCGCGATGCCGACCGGCATGTTGAGCAGGAGGTGGATCGTCTCCTTCCACGTCCGGAGTTCGAACGGCGCTCGGAGCGCCCGTGACACGGGACTCTGCCTTTGGATGGCCGGAGCGGGTGGGATGGTCATCGTGGTGTCCATGGCTTGCACGGTAGGTCTATGAAAGGTGAAGAGCCCATCCTGCCACCAGGCATTTCGGCTGTCGGGCTACCCCGACAGGGCTGCGCCAGATGAGAAACGCTAGCGATCGCGGAGGGCGGCGTGCACCCGCTCGAGCTCCTCGGCGATCGCGTCGATCCGCTCCGGAGCGTCGTCCAGCGTTCCTGCTTTCGCGGCGGCCTCGAGTCGGCTGCTCCGGTCGGCGAGCTCGTTCGCTCCGAACGTCGCCGCGTTCGACTTGAGCGTGTGGGCCGCGCGACGGACCTCGTCGGCGTCGCCTGCCTCGAGCCCCTTCCGCGCGGCGGCCACGAGGGCCGGCGAGTCCGTCACGAACTGCTCGATCAGCTCGGTGACGAAGGCGTCGTCTCCGCCCATGCTCTCGGCCAGCCGGGTGAGGACGGACGCGTCCACGGCCGGCCGTGACACCGGTGCGCCGGGCACGCGCTCCGGCTGTGTCCGGCTCGGCGCGCGTGAGATGGCGGCGACGAGCTCCTGCGTCCGGATGGGCTTCGCGACGTAGTCGTTCATGCCGGCGGCGAGGAACCCTTCGCGGTCGCCCTGC
This sequence comes from uncultured Actinomycetes bacterium, assembly GCA_963786805.1. Classification (GTDB taxonomy): domain Bacteria; phylum Actinomycetota; class UBA4738; order UBA4738; family HRBIN12; genus CALGFI01. The sequence continues at coordinate 376,470 of CAWBAK010000007.1, read as the reverse complement.
ATCGCCTCCGCCGTCATCGCGACGATCCAGGGCCGATCGTCGTCGGGCCAGCGTTCCAGGATGTGGCGCGTGGCCTCGACGCCGTCCATCTCGGGCATCTGCACGTCCATCAGGACGAGGTCGTACGGTTGCCGTTCGAGCGCCTCGATCGCCTCGAGCCCGTTGGCCGCCACGTCGGCGCGGTAGCCGAGCTTCTCCAGCAGCCGCAGCGCGAGCCGCTGGTTCACGACGTTGTCCTCGGTGACGAGGATCCTCAAGGGGTGCCGCTCGGCGAGCCCGGCGTCGAGCGCCATCGCGCCCGACGCGGCGTCCTCTGCGGTCGACGGCTCTCCGAGGACCGTCGCGATGGCGCCGTGGAGCCCCGACGCCTTGATCGGCTTGACGATGACCGCGGCGATGCCGGCGGTCTCCCAGCGTGGATCGGCGGCGACGTCGTGTCGCGGGACGGACGAGGCGAGGATCGTCGGCAGATCGGGCATGCGCTCGTGCAGACGCGTCGTGAGCTCGAGCCCGTCCATCTCGGGCATGAGCATGTCGACGATCGCGACGTCGAACCGTCCGTCCGCGAGGGCCTCGAGCGCCTTCGCGCCGGAAGCCGCGGTCGTCGTCTCGATGCCCCACGCCGACAGGAGCGCGGTGGCGAGCAGGAGGTTCGTCTCGTTGTCGTCGACGACGAGCGCTCGGCGACCGCTGAAGGAACCGTCGCGCCGGAGCGCGGTCGGCGTCATGTCCGACACGCCCGCCTCGAACGTCACGCGGAACGTGCTCCCCTCGCCGGGGACCCCGGCGCTCTCGGCCGTGACGGTGCCGCCCATCAGCTCCGCGAGCCGGCGGCTGATCGCGAGCCCGAGGCCCGTTCCGCCGTAGCGCCGGCTGGTCGACGCGTCCACCTGCGTGAACGACTGGAACAGGTCCTCGATGCGGTCTGGCGGGATCCCGACACCGGTGTCGCGGATCGTCACCTCGAAGGCGATCCGATCTCGAGACGCGGTCGGGAGCGACGAGACGTGGACGGCGATCTCGCCCTCGTCCGTGAACTTCACCGCGTTGTTCAGCAGGTTCAGCAAGACCTGGCGGAGGCGGCTCTCGTCACCCACGGCGGTCTCGGGCGTTCCCGGCTCGATCCCGTACGTCACCTCGAGGCCCTTGCGCTGCGCGATCGGGCCGATCAGATCCACGACCGACTCGACGCATCCACGCACGTCGAACGGGGCGAGCTCGAGCTCCATCCGCCCGGCCTCGATCTTCGAGAAGTCGAGGATGTCGTTGATGATCGTGAGCAGCGCGTCACCGCTGCGCGAGATCGTCGACGCGTACTCGCGCTGCTCGGCGTCGAGCTTCGTCTCTCCGAGGAGGCCGCTCATCCCGATGATCGCGTTCATCGGCGTCCGGATCTCGTGGCTCATCGTCGCGAGGAACGCACTCTTGGACTCGTTGGCGGCGTCGGCCGCTTCCTGCGCCTCCCGGACCTCTTTGAACAGGCGCGCGTTCTCGATCGCGATCGCGGCCTGCTGCGAGAGCCCGACGATGAAGTTCAGGTCGTCGTCGGTGAACGGCGGCGTCGGAGCGGACCGCCAGACGGCCATCATCCCCGTCACCCGTCCTCCGGCGAGCAGCGGCGCCGCCATCAGGCGCTCCTCGACGTCCTCCTCGGTTCCGGGGATGTGAACGCTCCGCGCGTCGGCGTTCACGTCGTTGACCACCTCGGCGGCGCCACGAACCGCGAGGTCGCCGATGATCCCCTCTCCGAACGCGATCGCGTGCAGCATCAGGGCGTCGGCGATCCCGCCGCGCGCGACGACCGGACGCAGGCGCTCGCCGCTTCCGTCGTCGAGGAACACGCCGCTCGAGTCCGCTTCCAGCAGGTCGAGGGCTCGCTCCGCGATCCCGACGAGGATCGGGTCGAGCTCGAGGAGGCCGCCCACGTCGCGACCGAGCTCGGCGAGCGCCGCCATCTCGCTCGCCCGGCGCTGGGTCTCCTGGTACAGGCGCGCGTTCGCGATCGCGATCCCGACGTTCGCCGCGATCGTCGACAGCAACCGAACGTCCGTCTCGCCGAAGCGTCCCTCCTGCTCCATGCTCTGGACGCTGACCACGCCGATCGCCTGGTTGCCGGCGACGATCGGGACGCCCAAGTAGGACTTGACGGGGGTTCCCACCGCCGCGACGCCCATATCCTCGAAGGCCTCCGCCCGGTTGAGGAGCATGGGTTCGCGGGTTTGGAGGATCCTGGACGTCAAGCCCTCGCCGTAGCGGAGCGGCCGGTTGTCCGATCGGTCTCCGTGCTCGCTGTAGTAGGCGAACTCGATCATGTCGGTCGCTCGATCGTGGAGCGCGACGTACACGAGATCGGCCGAGAAGACCTCTCGGAGCTGGTCGCCCAACCGTTCGATCAGCGCGTCCAGCTCGAGCTGCTCCGCGAACGCCTGTCCGACGTTGTTCACGATCGCGAGCTCAGCGGCGCGCTGTCGCGTCTCCTCGAACAGCCGCGCGTTGTCGAGCGCGACGCTCAAGCTGCCGGCGATCGTCGTGAGCAAGCGAACGTCGGCCTCGCTGAACGCGTGCTCGCGATCCAGGTTGTGGAGCGAGATCACGCCCGTCCCGCGATTCCCGACGAGGAGCGGGACGAAGACCGACGACTTCGAGGGCTCGCCGGCGATCGCGAGCGGGTTCCCGGCCTCGATGCACCGCCGTTCCATGTCCTCGTTGACGACGACGGGTTCCCTCGTCTCCAGGGCGATCTTGCGGAATCCCATGATCTCGATCGGTTGGTCGATCAACCGAACCCCGCGCTCGAGCGAGTAGGGGAACCAGATCGAGCGGTTCGCCTCGTCCACGACGCCGATGTCGACCGTCTGGGCGTCGAAGATGTCGCCGATCCTTCCGCCCACGAGGTCGTACATCGCCTGCGTCTCCAGGTTCTCGGCGAGCCCGAGCTGCACGTCGTTCATGAGCGCCAGCTCGGCGTTGCGCTGGCGGGTCTCCTCGAAGAGCCGAGCGTTCTCGAGCGCGACGCTCAGACTGCCGGCGAGCGTCGTGAGCAGGCGAACATCGCTCTCGCTGAACGCGTGCTCGTTGTCGATGTTCTGCAGGGAGATCCTGCCGGTCGCCTCACCACCGACGACGAGCGGGACGAACAGGACCGACTTGGGGTTCTCGCCCTGGATCACGGAGGAGCCGAGCTCCGCCGCACGCTCGTCCAGGCGCTCGTTGACGAGCAGCGGCTCGCGCGTCTCGATGACATGACGAGCGAAGCCACGGATCGGCGTCGGCTCGTCCGGGAACCGCTCGCCTCGCTCGATCGAGTACGGGTAGTGGAGGAGCCCATCCTCGCGATCGATGATGCCGATGTCGACGACCTGGGCATCGAAGATCTGATGGATGCGGTCGCCGACGAGGTCGTACATCGTCTGCATCTCGAGGTTCTCTGCGAGGCCGCGCTGCACGTCGTTGATGAGCGAGAGCTCGGCGTTGCGCTGCCGCGTCTCTTCGAAGAGCCGAGCGTTCTCCAGTGCGACGCTGAGACTCCCCGCGAGTGTGGTGAGCAATCTGACGTCGGCCTCGCTGAACGCCTGCTCGCGGTCCAGGTTCTGCAGGGAGATCCTGCCCGTCGCCTCGCCGCCCACGACGAGCGGGACGTACAACGCCGACTTGGGCATCTCGCCCTGGACGTAGCCGCCGCCGTACTCGCGGATCCGATCCTCGAACCGGTCGTTGATGAGGAGCGGCTCGCGTGTCGCCAGCACGTGGGCGCCCGGTCCGGCGACGATCGGGGTGGGCTCGTCCGGGAAGCGTTCCCCGCGCTCGAGCGTGTAGGGGTAATGGATCATCTCGGTCTCACGGTCGAGGACGCCGATGTCCACCACCTGCGCGTCGAAGATCTCGACGAGACGATCGCCGACGAGGTCGTACATCGCCTGCATCTCGAGGTTCTCGGCAAGGCTGCGCTGGACGTCGTTGATGAGCGCGAGCTCGGCGTTGCGCTGCCGTGTCTCCTCGAAGAGCCTGGCGTTCTCGAGCGCGATACTGAGGCTCCCCGCGAGCGTCGCGAGGAGCCGAACGTCTGCCTCGGTGAACGCGTGTTCCCGGTCGAGGTTCTGGAGGGTGATCACTCCGGTCGCCCTGGCGCCGACGACGAGCGGCACGGCGACGAGCGAGCGCGCGGGTTCGCCCTGGATCGCGGCCTGCATCTGGCCGAACTCCTCGAGCCGATCGGGCAGACCCTCGCCGATCGAGAGTGGCTCCCGTGTTTCGAGCACGTGCCGGCGGATCCCCATGACCAGGATCGGTTCGTCGGGGAACCGGACGCCTCGCTCGATCGTGTACGGGAAATGGATGATCCCGGCGGTCTCGTCGAGGACTCCGATGTCGACGACCTGCGCGTCGAAGATCTCCTGCAGCCGGTCCCCGACGAGGTCGTACATCGCCTGCATGTCGAGCTTCATCGCGAGGCCACGCTGGACGTCGTTGATCAGCGCGAGCTCGGCGTTGCGCTGGCGGGTCTCGTCGATCAGTCGTGTGCGCTCGAGCGCCGAGGCGATGTGGTGGCCGACGAAGGTCAGCAGCTCCTTGTCCGCCTCCGTGTGCGCCGTCTCCTCCCGGTAGGACTGGACGACGAGGGCGCCGCGGGTCCTTCCCTCGGACTGGAGCGGGATCCCGAGCCAGGTCACCGACTCCTGGCCGACCCTCACGATCTCGCCCCGAGCGATCAGTCGCTTCCAGTCCTCGTTCGACAGCAACATCGGCTTCCCCGCCTGGATCATGTACGCGGTGATCCCGCGCGCGTCTCCCGTCCCGATCGGCTCCCAGACGTTGGGATCGGGCCAGTCCTCGTCGAGCTCGTCGACGTGGAACGCCCAGCTGATCGCCCTGCGCTCCTCGTCGTAGAGGGCGATATAGAAGTTGCCGGCGTACATGAGCTCGCCGACGATGCGGTGCATCTCGGTGTAGAACGCGTGCAGGTCTTCCGCGGTGCTCGCGGTCTCGGCGATCCGATACAGGGCCTCCTGGATCCGTTCGGCCCGCTCGCGCCCGGCCTCGGAGGCCTCGAGCTCGGCGACCCGTTCCCGGAGCGATCGGACCTCGTCGTCGAGCGCGGTCACGCCGGCTCCTCGTCCGGGATGTCGAGGGCCCAGAGCTTGACGCTCGCCGCGCGCCCGCGGATCTCGAACTCGCCGAGGGACCGCGCATCCTCTGGGAGCTCGTGGAGGAGGTCCTTGGTCTGCTCGGAGAAGAGCACCGCCTGGTTCAGCTCCTTCGTCAGCGCTTCGATCCGCGAGGCCGTGTTCGTGGTGTCACCGATCACCGCGTAGTCCGTGCGTCGCGGGGAGCCGACGCTTCCGGAGAGCACCGTCCCCGAGTTGATGCCGATCCCCATCCGGATCGGCTGCTCGACGCCCGCAGCGGTGAGCCAGGCGTTGAACGATGCGAGCTTGTCGCCCGCCATCGATCGCGCTGCGGCGAGGGCGAGGTCGGCGTGGTCGGCGCTCGCCACCGGCGCCCCGAACGCCGCCATGATGCCGTCGCCCATGTAGTCGACGATCGTGCCGCCCTGGTCCAGGATCGCGTTCGTCATGAGGCTCAGGTACGTGTTGAGCGCCTCGACGACCTCGTCCACCGGACGCCCCTCGGCGAACGCCGTGAAGCCGCGGAGGTCGGCGAACAGGACCGTCGCCTCGAGCAGCTCGGGCCGGATCCTGGGATCGCCGTCGGTTCGCGCGAGCACCTCGTCGACGAGCTTCTCGGGCAGGAAACGAGTGAAGATCTCGCGTACCCGTTCGCGCTCGACATCGTGAAGCGCCTTGCGGTCGAGTCCCGCGGTCACACGCGCCCGGAGGATCGCCGGATCGAACGGTTTGGGCAGGAAGTCGTCGGCGCCGATCTCGAGGCACCGGATCATGCTCTCCGTGTCGTCGAGGCCGGAGATCATGATCACGGGGAGGTGGCGAAGGGTTTCGTCGCCCTTCACCCGCTCGAGCACCTCGAACCCGTCGATGCCCGGCATCTCGATGTCGAGCAGGATCACGTCGGGGGGTTCCCCGCGGATGGCAGTGAGCGCCCCGGCGCCGTCGTTCGCGGCGGTCGTGCGGTGACCGTCGCGCTCGAGCGTCGCGGTGAGGAGCCGCCGATTCAGGGCGTCGTCGTCCACGACGAGGATGTGCCCCGTTCGACGCCGCACCCTTCTCCCTCCTGCCTCCCCGCCGGTCGAGAGGCAGCCTAGCGCGGGCGGCGGGGGGCGTTCCGCCGCTCGCGGCCTTGCTGGCTAGACTCTCGCGAGCCACATCTCCCTCTCACAAAGGTGTACGCGATGCCACGAGTGCTTCTCATCGGATGGGACGGCGCCGACTGGCGCATCCTCGACCCGCTCCTCGAGCGGGGCGACCTGCCGAACCTGAAGGCACTGATCGACCGGGGGCAGAAGGACGTTCTGCGCTCGACGGTGCCGACGCACTCGTGGGCGGCGTGGCCGTCGTTCCTGACGGGGGTGGACCCGGCCGATCACGGGGTCTACGACATCCTCGAGACCGTGCCGGGGACCCACAAGCAGTACCCGGTCACCTACCGCTCGATCAAGGAGCGCACGTTCGTCGAGGACCTCTCGGCGGCCGGCAAGGTCGGGGTGTACGCCGACGTGCCGCTGATGTTCCCGCCGCCGGACATCAAGGGGAAGATCCTCGCGGGCGGGGTGCTGCCGAAGGGGCGTCAGTTCTCGCAGCCGGCGGACCTGCCGGATCAGCTCGAGAAGGCCGGCGTGCCGTGGCCGATCAACGGCATGTCGTGGACGACCTACCGCAACCGGCCCGAGGCGTACCTCGACGAGGCACTCGACATCACCGGCAAGCGGATCCGCGCGACCGAGTGGCTGATGGACAACTCGGACTGGGACCTGATGGCCTCGGTCTGGGTGAGCGTCGACCGCACGCAGCACGCACTCTCGAACTACGTCGCGCCCGATCACCCCGACACCGCCCGCAACGCCAAGACCGCGGTCGGCGCGAAGGTGCGGGACGTCTACAAACAGCTCGACGACGCGATCGGCTCGTTCGTCAGCCGCACGCGTCCCGACGACCTGATCCTGTTCATCTCCGACCACGGCTTCCAGTCGGTGACGCGCACGCTCCACATGGATCACCTGCTGAAGAAGCTCGGCTTCCTCGAGCACAGCGCCTCGAACGTGGTCTTCGGGCCGATGCAGTGGGGGCCGGTGCGGAACGTCGCGCGCAAGGTCTACGACCTGTTCGGGCTGCACGGGAAGGTGAGCCTGCCGCAGTCGGTGAACTGGTCCAAGACGAAGGCGTTCACGACGATCCGCACGACGGGCGAGGGCGTCTCGGTCAACCTCGCCGGGCGCGAGCCCGACGGCATCGTCGACCCGGCCGACTTCGAGAAGGTGCGCGACCAGGTGATGGACGCGCTCGGCTCGTTCGTCGACCCGAAGACCGGCCGCAAGCCCGTGAAGGCGATCTACAAGCGCGAGGAGATCTTCAAGGGCAAGTACGCCGACACGGCGCCCGACATCCTGCTGGAGCCGGCCGAGCAGTACTCGCTCACCCACGCGAAGACGGCGCTCGAGGACGCCGACTGGATCAGCGGCGACCACCGCATCGAAGGCGTCATCGTCGCGGCCGGGCCGAACGTGAAGCCGTTCGAACAGCCGCCGCTCCTGATCGACATGGCCCCGACGATCCTGGCCGCGCTCGGCGCGCCGGCCACGATCGAGCACACGGGGAGAGTGCTGCATGAGGTGGTCGGCTCGGAGGCGAAGGTCTCCCGCGGCGAGGCCACTCCGGCCGGCGCGATCCCCGGGATGGGCGGGCCCGACGACGCGTCGAACGTGTCGGACACCGAGGCCGATGAGATGGAGGAGCACCTCCGCGGTCTCGGCTACCTCGAGTAGCCAGCGAAAGGCGGGAGTGGGGCGCCACTGCGTGGCGCCCCACTCCGTTCAGCCTCCTACAGCGGGCACTCGACCCCCGGTGACGGCTGGTCGATGCGAAGCACCACCGGCGGGGTACTCACCGGCACGAAGTACGACGCGAAGATCACCAACTCGTCGGCGCCCTCGTTCTTGGCGATGTGGATCTCAGGGGGCAGATTCGAGAAGGACGTCCCCGGCCCGTACTCGATCCCCTCGGTGCAGTTCTCGGCGTGGTACAGGGTCAGGGTCCCCCTCAAGACCGTGACGATGGTCGGACCCGGGTGACTGTGCCAACCGAACGTGGCCCCCGGTGCGGCCACGATCCGTTGAACGGCCACTTCGATCCGCCCCTTGGTCTTGAGCTGGACCTGGGACTTGTTGCCCTCGGCGTCTTCGAATTTCATGTTCACGTCGAGTGGTCGGTCGACCAATTCCCCACGCGCCGTCTCGGCGGTAACGCCGATGGAACCGGTTCCGAACGCGGTTCCGACGGCTCCCGCCACCAGTCCGGCGAGCACGATGAGCACGATGGTGGATTTCCGAAGCATGAGACTCCCTTCTCTACGTTCCCGACGACGTCTCGCGAGTTCGTGAGCGGCGTCGGGGATCGGCTCGGGCATCACGGCGAAGCTGACAGGCGCGATCGGTTCCGCATCACCCCCTCCGTCCTTCCTCGCGGGCGCTCCCTCGAGTCGCCGACCCCGTGGGGGCCTCGTCGCCCCCACGGGGACATGCCTTGGGTGTTTCGGTCCTACGTGATGGCGCAGTCGGCCGGCTGCGGTTGATCGATCCGCGGGCTTCCGCCGATCGGCACGCGGAAGAACACCACTCCGAGCTCGACGGTCCCGGTGGTCTCGTTCCGTCCGATGTGAACGGTCGTCGGGAGCTCGACGAACGCCTCCCCGGGTCCGTAGACCATCGGCGCGCAATCCTCCGCGTGGTACACCGTGAAGGTGCCGGTCTTCACCGTGACGAGCGTCCTGCCCGGATGCGTGTGCCAGCCGGTCGACGAGTTCGGTCCGAACGTGAATCGAGCCACGACCGTGTTCGAGCCGGGCTTTGCGGCGAAACGAACCCTCTCGGGCATCGATCCCGCGCCGATCACCTCGGAAACCACCGAACCGGTCGGCCCGGTCGCGACCGCCACGCCGGACAATGTCAGCGACGCGGCGATGACCGAAGCGCCGACAACCCACCTCGTACGCTTCTTCAACATGTCCCCTCCCTTCTCCGAACGCCTAAGGCGTTCTCGTCTCGCCGAACGCTAGGAGGTCGGTTCGGCCGCAACGACGGTGGCGGCCCGGCGATCTGGGGGATGCTCGCCTTCCCGTGCTAGCACGGTGCTTCGCGCTTGACACCGCGCGCCGAGTGACGGACAACTTGCGCTCGTCGAGGTGGGAGGTCGATGACGCTGGCGGATCGGCAGGACGACCTGGTTCGAGAGCTCGATGCGCTGCGCCTCGAGATCGCCGAGCTGCGCGCATCTCGCACGCGATTGGCGCTGGCCACCGACGCCGAACGCCGCGCCATCGAGCGTGCTCTGCACGAAGGTGTCCAGCAGCTCCTGGTCGCGCTCGCCGCCAACGTGCAGCTCGCGGCCGCATCCGTCGACACCGATCCCGCGGCGACGAGGAAGCTCCTCTGCGGAGATCGGCGAAGACGTGCGGCAGGCGCTGGATGATACGCGGACGCTCGCGCACCGGATCTATCCGCCGCTACTCGAAGCGGGAGGCCTGCTCCCGGCGCTGCGCGCCGCGGCGGTGAACGCGGACGTGAAGACGAAGATCGACGTCGCACCGGGCATGACGTGCCCACCGGAGATCGCAGGCGCGGTCTACTTCTGCTGTCTCGAGGCTCTCGAGCGCGCCGACGCCGGTACGCCAGTGGTCATCTCGGTTCGGAGCGAGGAGGGGGCCGTCGTGTTCGAGATCGTCGCCGGACGGGGCGTCGATGCGGAACGGCTCGCGTTGCGCGATCGCGTCGAGGCGTTCGGTGGTCGGGTGACGATCACGGAGGGATCCGGCGGCGAGATCACTGTGGCCGGCTGGCTGCCGATCTCGCGATGATGCTACTCGCTCTCGGAGAGGTAGAGGATCACCGCCTTGACGCGCTTGTGCACCGACGTCTCCCAGGTGAGCCCGAGCTTGAGGAAGATCGAGTGGATGACCTTCTCCACCGACCGCTCGGCGAGGAACAGCGACGCTCCGATCGCCGCGTTGCTCTTGCCCATGGCCATCTCGCGCAGCACGTCGCGTTCGCGCGGAGTGAGCTGGTTCAGCCGCGACTCGTCGCCGCGGGTGTTGTCCGCGACCAACGCGTCGACGACCTTCGGGTCGATCACGGAACCGCCCTCCGCAACGGTGTGGATCGCCGCCACGAGCTGCTCGAGATCCTCGATGCGCTCCTTCAGGAGATAGGAGCGCCGAGCGCTGCCGCTTTCCAGCAGGGCGAGGGCGAACGCGGGGTTCGCGTACTGGCTGAGCACGACGACGCCGACATCGGGATCCGTCTCGCGCAGCCGCTCCGCCGCCTGGATCCCCTCATCGGTGTTGCCCGGAGGCATGCGGATGTCGGTGACGACCACGTCCGGCTTCTGTTCCTTCACCGCGGCGAGCAGAGAGTCGAGGTCGCCGCACACCGCCGCGACCTCCAGGTCGGGCTGGGTCTCGAGCAGGCGCCGGATGCCCTCGCGGACGAGGTAGTGATCCTCCGCGATCACGAGCCGGATCGGCATGGCGCGAGGATACGCCGGTGCCCCTCGTCCTGATCGTCGACGACAACGAGAAGAACCGGAAGCTCGCGCAGAGCGTCCTGAGCGCCGCCGGCTTCCGGACGCTCGAAGCGGCGACGGGCGCCGAGGCGGTCGCGATGGCGGTCGAGCACGTTCCCGACGTCGTCCTCATGGACCTCCAGCTTCCGGACATACCCGGCACGGAGGCCACGCGGGAGCTTCGTGGCAACGAGCGGACGGCGGGGATCCCCGTGGTCGCGTTGAGCGCGATGCGCGCTCGAGGGCACCGGCGACTGGCTCCAGGAGGCCGGTTTCGCCGGCTGGCTCGAGAAGCCCATCAGCGTTCGCACGTTCCCTGACGAGGTGCGCCGCTACTGCGCCGGCGGCTGACGGCCCTCTCCGGATACCGTGCTGGCACCCCCACGGATCGCCTCGCAGGCACCGTGGGCTCGGACGCGAGGCTCGCGTAGCGTCTGCCTCTAGACGGATGCGTGGCCGTGATGTGAACATCGGCCGGCACCGACGGCCCAACGGAGCTCGAACAGGGGGGAGCGCTCACATGCGGAAGCTCGTGATCGGCGGCGCACTCGGGATCGTCGTTCTTTTCCTCGCGGCCTGCGGGGACTCGAGCACGCCCTCTGCGGCGGAGCAGGAGCTGCAACGGAAGGCGGACACCTACGAGATCGACCAGATCGAGAAGGACTTCCACGGCTCCATGACGGAGAAGGATATCGACCAGATGATGAGCCTGTGGGCGCCCGACGCGACGATGACGGTGGGTCCGGGGGAGACGGCGGTCGGGCTGGACGAGATCCGGGCGTTCTGGCTGGAGACGTCGGCGCCGTTCGCGCCCGAGAACGAGTGGATCTCTGATCACCCGGCGTACAAGCTCGAGATCACGGTCGCCGGCGACCGGGGGACGCTGCACTTCGAGTGCCACTTCGTCGACGCCGGGACCGGCACGGTCGTGTCGACGACGGCCGCCGACTTCGACGTGGCCCGGATCGACGGGAACTGGCTGATCACGAACATGGTCGGCGGGACGACCGACCTGGAAGTCTGAGACTTGACCGGGAAGCAGGAATCGCGGGTCGCCGCGGAGGGGCTGCGACGGATCGGAGATCCGCTCGGCCGGGCCGTCGCCCGCCTCCCGGCCACGGTTCGGACGAAGCTGCTGATCGCGTTCGTCGGCACGTCGCTGCTCCTGGTCGCGGTCGGTCTGCTGGGGCAGCTCGTGCTCGGGCAGTCGAACGATCGCGTCGCGAGCGTCGGGCCTCTCCAGGAACGGGCCGTCGAGTACGGCCAACTCCAGGCCGATGCCGGGTACCTCACGCCTCGTACTGGCGCAGAACGCCGGCGAGGACTTCTATGTGATCTGGCCGGAGGCAGCGCCTCCCGCACTCCGCGGGAAGAGCGCGCTCGCCGTGGACCTGCTCGTGATGGACGCGGCCCGCCAGATCGAGGCCCGGACGACCGCAGCATCAACTCGGATTCACGCCGCCGCCGGAAGACCGAAACGTCTTGCGAGGGATCGAGGACACCGCCCATGAGCTCTGGGGGTTGATGAAGCAGGAGATCGTCCCACTTTACGGGGGTGCCGCGACGATCGAGGCGGAGGAGACGATCGACGAGTTGCGGCGGTTGCGAGCAGAGGCGGAAGAGCTCGCGAGCAACCTCTACACGGACGCTGCGAAGCTCGCAAACAGAACGACGAACGAGATCCAAAATCTGATCGCGCGCAACGCGAGCTCCTTCTCGAGCTCCCGGGCGCTGTTCATCGGCGTCGCGGCGGGAGCGCTCGTCCTCGCCCTGCTTTTGGGATTCGTCCTCTCGTGGTCGCTGATCGGGCCGATCCAGCGGATCGACACGAGCCTGGCCGCGATCGCGTCGGGTGACTTCTCGGGGCGGGTGGAGGTCGACAACCGCGACGAGCTCGGCGCGCTGGCCGCGAACGTCAACCGGATGAACGAGGAGCTCCGGCGTCTCTACACCGAGCTCGAGGCGGTCAGCCAACACAAGTCGGAGTTCCTGGCCAACATGTCCCACGAGCTCCGGACGCCGCTGAACGCGATCCTCGGCTTCTCGCAGGTGCTGCGCGAAGAGATGGTCGGCACGGTGAACGAGAAGCAGGCGGAATACCTCGACGACATCCTGTCTTCGGGGAACCACCTGCTCTCCCTGATCAACGACGTCCTCGATCTGTCGAAGGTCGAGGCAGGACAGGTCGAGCTCGAGGTCGAGTCGTTCTCCCTGCGGGACGCGCTCGAGCGCGGCGTGGTCATGGTCCGCGAGCGCGCGATGCAGGATGGAGTGCAGGTCGAGCTCGCTGCCGATCCGGAGGTCGATGTCGTCGAGGGCGACGAGCGCAGGATCAAGCAAGTCATCTTCAACCTGCTGTCGAACGCCGTGAAGTTCACGCCGGCGGGCGGCGCCGTCGACGTGGGCTCGTCCCGAGTCAACGGGGAGGTCAGGATCTCCGTCGCCGACACCGGTCCCGGCATCGCTCCCGAGGATCACGAACGGATCTTCGAGGAGTTCCAGCAGTCCCGGGCGGGGCTCGACCAGCGCGAGGGGACCGGCCTCGGCCTCGCGCTCTCGAAGCGGCTCGTCGAGCTCCACGGTGGACGGATCTGGCTCGAAAGCGAGCTCGGGAAGGGCAGCACCTTCGTCTTCACGTTGCCGGCGAGGTCGGTCTAGCCATGGCAGGCGAACAGATCCTCGTCGTGGAGGACAACGACAAGAACATGAAGCTGGTCCGCGACGTCCTCGTCGCGACGGGGTACCGCACGCTCGAGGCGGCGACGGGAGGCCAGGCGTTCGAGTTGGCTGCGGAGCATTCGCCGGATCTCGTGCTCATGGACATCCAGCTTCCGGACTTCGACGGCGTCCACGTGCTCGGCCGGTTGCGGGCGGACGAACGCACCGCCGGGATCCCGGTGCTCGCCGTGACCGCCCAGGCGATGCATGGAGACCGCGAGCGGTTCCTGGCGGCTGGCTTCGACGGGTACGTCTCGAAGCCGCTGAACATCCGCGAGTTCATCGGTACCGTCCGGCAGCATTGCGATGGGCGCGCCTGATGGGTGACGACGGCAGGATCCTCGTCGTGGACGACGTCCCCCAGAACGTGCGCTTGCTCGAGGCCGTTCTCGAGCCGCGCGGCTACGAGGTCGTCTCCGCCACCGACGGCGAACGCGCGCTCGCGCTCGTCGAGTCGGCGAAGCCGGATCTCGTGCTTCTCGACGTCATGATGCCGCCGCCGGACGGCTATGAGGTCTGCCGACGGATCCGCGAGCGCGAGGAGACGGCGGTGCTCCCGGTCATCATGATCACGGCGGATCCGGGTGAGAAGGCGAAGGCGATCGAGGTCGGTGCGGACGATCTCATCGCGAAGCCGTTCAACCACGACGAGCTGCTGACGCGAGTCCGGTCCCTCCTACGGATCAAGCGCTACCACGACACGATCAAGACGCAGTCGGCAGAGCTGCTGGAGCTCAATCGAACGCTCGAGGAGCGCGTGCAGACACAGGTCCGGGAGCTCGAGCGGATGCGGAAGCTTCGGCGGTTCCTCTCACCGCAGCTCGCCGACGCCATCGTCTCATCGGGCGACGACTCGATCCTGCGGAGCCACCGTCGAAAGGTCGCGATGTTCTTCGCCGATCTCCGCGGATGGACGAGGCTTCGTCGACGCCGTCGAACCAGAGGAGCTGATGCAGGTGCTCGGCGAGTTCCACGGCACGATCGGCGAGCTCGTGCGGCGGTTCGATGCGACCGTGGGCTTCATCGAGGGCGATGGGGTCCAGCTCTTCTTCAACGACCCCAAGGAGATTCCCGACGCGGCGCTGCTGGCGGTGCGGCTGGGCTGCGCGCTCCGCGAGGAGATGGCGGAGCTGACGCCGCGGTGGCGGAAGCGCGGATACGACCTCGGCTTCGGCGCCGGCATCGCCCTGGGGTACGCGACGTGTGGCGAGGTTGGCTTCGAGGGCCGCTCTGACTATGCAGCGATCGGAGCGGTGACGAATCTCGCGTCGCGGCTCGCGGACGAGGCAGCGGCCGGCCAGGTCCTGATCGAACAGCGTCTCTACGCAGAGGTCGAGGCCGACGTCGAGGCGGAACCCGTCGGCGAGTTGACGCTCAAGGGTTTCCTGCGACCGATCACGGCGTTACAACGTCGTCGCCGTTCGCGAGCCGGCCGCGCAGGTGTCTTCCGTGCAGAGCTCCTGAACGGGGCTGATCCGAGTCGATCGTCCGCTTGCGGCGAGGACGGCGGCGGGCGACCATCGCGGGATGGATCGCCTGGCTCGGCCATCGACTCGGTACGTGAAGTCGGAGGACGGCGTCTACCTCGGGTACCAGGTCTTCGGCGACGGCCCCTACGACCTCGTGATCAACGATGGAACGCTGTCGAACATCGACGCGAACTGGGATCTGCCGATGTACGCCCGGTACCTCCGGACCCTCGCCGAGCGGGCGCGCGTGATCGTGTTCGATCGCCGCGGGTCGGGCGTCTCGGACCGGCCGACCTCGCTCGAGACGCTCTCGCTCGAGAAGGGGATGGACGACATGCGGACGGTGATGGACGAGGTCGGGTCCGACCGCGCCATCCTTCTGGGGTTCGAGGACGGCTGCGCGGTGAGCATC
This sequence comes from uncultured Actinomycetes bacterium, assembly GCA_963786805.1. Taxonomy (GTDB): domain Bacteria; phylum Actinomycetota; class UBA4738; order UBA4738; family HRBIN12; genus CALGFI01. Next base: position 361,183 of record CAWBAK010000007.1, on the reverse strand, counting down.
CTGGCCGCCGCGTCGTTCCCCGAGCGGACGCTCGGCCTCGTCCTGGGGGCGCCCATCGTCTCGTACTGGAAGACGGCCGACTTCCCCTGGGGGTTCACCGAGGCCGACGCGCACGAGTGGGAGGAGTGGATCGATCGGCTCTGGGGCACGGTGGAGTTCTGGCGGCTCAACTTCCAGGGCATGCGGACGGAGGTCCCCGAGGAGGAGCTCGAGACGTGGGCCCGGTGGTCGAGGCTCTGTGCCAGCCCATCGAGTGCGCTCGCGATCGAGCTCGTGCAACGGCAGGTCGACGTCCGATCGATCCTTCCCAGTGTCCTCGTTCCGACGATCGTGATGACGAAGGAGGGGGATCGGGATGGCTCCTTCGGGGCCGGTCCCTGGGTCGCGGAGCAGATCCCCGGCGCTCGATTCGTCGAGATCCCCGGCCCCGAGCATTTCTTCCTCGCGGATGATGCGCAGCACTTCGAAGAGATCGACCGATTCGTCACTCAGATCCAGGAGGAGGAGGCGGTGTTCGATCGTGTCCTCTCGACCGTGCTGTTCACGGACATCGTCGATTCGACCAGCCGGGCGGTCGAGCTCGGCGATCGGGCGTGGCGGGACCTCATCGAGCGCCACCACACCATGGTGCGTTCGATCATCGCGCGCTATCGGGGCGTCGAGATCGACACGGCGGGGGACGGGTTCTTCGCGACGTTCGATGGTCCGGCCCGTGGCGTTCGGTGTGCACAACAGATCCTCGAGGCCGTCACCCCGCTCGGCGTCGAGGTGCGCGCCGGTGTCCACACCGGCGAGGTCCAGATGATCGCCGGGAAGGCCGGCGGGCTCGGCGTGGTGATCGGCGCTCGCGTAGGTGCGCTCGCGGGCGCGTCCGAGGTCTTCGTCTCGCAGACCGTGAAGGATCTCGTCGCCGGAAGCGGGCTCGTGTTCGAGGACCGAGGGATGCACACGCTGAAGGGCGTCCCGGATGAGTGGCGGCTTTACGCAGCCGTGCAGGCATGACTCACATCCGCTCGGGATCAGGTCTGGAGCTGCCTCGACAGCCCTCGAGCCGCACGTCTCGGGCTCGGCTACCCTCGAGCCGTGGCGCGCATCCGGGTCGGCTCGGTCGTGATCGACTGCAACGACCTCCCGGCGATGCTGGCGTTCTGGCGGGAGGCGCTCGGCTACGAGCCGAAGTACGAGCCCGAGGACGATTGGGTGATCCTCCGGGATCCCGGCGGGAGGAACGTCAACGTGTCGCTCCAGCTCGTCCCCGAGCCGAGGGTCGGGAAGAACCGGCTCCACTTCGACCTCTACGCGGAAGACCAGAAGAACGAGGTCGAGCGGCTCCTTGGCATCGGCGCGACGCTCCATCCGAGGACGCCCGAGCCGGACGAGGACTTCATCGTGCTCGCGGATCCCGAGGGCAACCTGTTCTGCGTCATCGAGGACGGTGACTGAACACACGATGAGACACCTCCGGTAGGGGTCTCATCGCGTCCTGATCTGTGCACGCTCCGCGGCTTCGTCGCCGCGTTGGTCGTCCGGGCCGCCGTTCACGAGGGATCATCCACCTGGCCTCCTCGGTGTGAAAGCGGCTGCGGTGCGCCGACATCCCCAGGTCTCGGCCCGAAGTGTCGTGTACCGTCAAGGTCCATTCCCTGGGGGGGTTTCCAAATGTTCAGCATCGATCGGTCCCGCTCGCATGGGCGGCGGTGGTTCGCCGCAGTATCGGTCGCCTTGCTGATCGGCGGCTTGGTCATCGTGGCGGCGCCGGGAGCCGCCCAGCAGCCGGAGCCACTACCCCGGAGTCCGATCGCCCGGAGCAGGGAGGATGGTTTCCTCGACAGCCGGTCGGTGGGTTCGGCGGTCGGCGTGAGCCGTCGGGTCGCCGATGCCCGGCTCGCGCTGGCACAGCGACTCGGGTCTCAAGGAGTGGTGGATGCCGACGCGATCACCGGAACGCTTCGGTTCGTCGGCCGGCTCGACGGGTTCCTGACCGGGCCCAGCGCCGGTGCGGCCAAGGCGGTGGCGATGGACTACGTCCGTGCCAATCTGGCCGCATTCGGCCTCTCGCAGAGCGACCTTCGGACCTTCCGTCTCCGCAGTGATTACGTGGACATCATCGGCACGCACCATCTCTCGTGGGTCCAGCGCGTCGGTGGCGTGCAGGCGTTCCCCAACGGGCTGAAGGCGAACGTCACGCGCGAAGGCCGCCTCATCAACGTCTCAGGGTCCCCGGCCTCCGGCCTGAGCCTACCCACCGCGTCGGCGCGACTCGACGCGACGGCGGCGATCGCCGCTGCACGGTCGGCAGCGGGTGGCGCGACCGTTCGTGAGGATGCCGACGAGGCCGAGCTCGTGCTGTTCCCGACGGCGCGAGGCGGGCGTCTCGCGTGGAGGACGACGACGTGGGTCGGCGACGACGCGCTGCTCTCGCTCATCGACGCGGAGAGCGGAGATCTGCTCTGGCGCATGAACCTCGCGCGATCCGATACGACCGGGACCGGCGTCGCCTTCGACTACTTCCCCGGCGCCAACGTTCCGAACGGCGGGGGCGTGGAACACGCCGTCTCGTTCCCTGTGGTCGATGGCACGGCGCTGTCGGGGAACAACGCGCACGTGGTCGCCGACGTCAACGACAACGGGGCCATCGAGCCGAGCGAGGAGATCCCCGCGTCGACCGGCCTCGACTGGAACTACCCCGCCGTCCTCGACACGACCACGGCCGCGCAGAGCTGCTCGCCGGCATATCCGTGCACCTGGGACCTCAACACACCCTTCAGCTGGCAGCAGAACCGGAACCACTTCGGGACCGAGCTCTACTACCTGCTGAACCGGTACCACGATCACCTGCTGGCAGCGCCGATCGGGTTCACCGAGGCGGCCGGCAACTTCCAGGTCACGAACGCGAGCGGACAAGGGCAGGGCGGCGACCCGGTTGAGGGACACGCGCTGCTCGGAGCCAACACCGACAACGGTCTTCCGGACGAGTTCCATCAGAACAACGCCTTCATGGCGACGTTCCCGGACGGGACTTCACCGTTCATGGGGATGTTCCTGTTCCAGACCACTCCGGACTCCTCCCTCGTCTCGATGCACAGCGGGGACGACGCGGCGATCGTGTACCACGAGTACACGCACGGCCTCGTCGGTCGCCTGGTCACCTTCCCCGACGGGACCGACGGGAACGCCGGCTTCCAAGCCGGGTCGATGAACGAGGCGTGGGCGGATTGGTACTCGCTGGACTTCCTGACGAACGACGGGTTCGTGGTGGACGGCCCGACGGTCGGGGACGTCATCGAGGGCGAATACCCGACGGCCGGGCCGGGCATCCGAACGCAGCCGATCGATTGCACGGTGGGCGCGAGCACCCCGGCCTGCCCGGACCTGGGGTTCGGCGCGGGACCGGGCGGCTACACGTTCGGGGACATGGGCAAGGTCATCCCGTTCCCGGAGGTCCACGAGGACGGGCAGATCTGGGCGCAGACCATGTGGGACGTCCGACGGACCCTCGGGTCGAGCCTGACCCAGTCGCTCGCGACGCGGGGATTGGAGCTGTCGCCACCGGACCCCGCCTTCCTCGACTTGAGGAACGCGATCATCCAGGCCGACCTCGTGGCCAACGGCGGCGCGAACGCGGACGCGCTCTGGCAGCTGTTCGCCGCCCGAGGTATGGGGTTCTTCGCGTCGTCGCCGGACGGAGCCGACACGACACCGATCGAGGACTTCAGCCTGCCCGCCGACTGCTCGGTCGACCTGTGCGGGACGATCTCGGGCACCGTCACCGACAAGGCGAGCGGGACGACGCTCAGGAACGCCAGGGTGTTCCTCGCCGGGCACTCGACGGGGTTCGCGACCGACCTCGCGGACACGACGGACGGCACCGGCGCGTTCTCGATCACCAACGTCCCGTTCCACGCATACCCGGAGCTCGTCGTCGACGGTGTCGGATACGAGCAGAAGATCGTCGGCGTGACCGTTGACGGGGACGAGAGCGTGGACGTCAAGCTCGTCCGCGACTGGGCGGCCCTGGAGGGCGGAGCGACGCTCCGCTCGTTCTCGCCACCCGACTATGCCGATTTCTGCGGCGTGAACGCCGACGGCGCCTTCGACCTTTCGCTGTCCGCCGGATGGCCGAGCGACGCCCCCGACAGCACGGTGGGGAGCAACTTCACCGGCCCCCGTAAGGCGGTCGTGAAGCTGCCGAAGGCGGTCGACGTGACGACCTTCGGGGTCTCCTCTGGAGGAGCGTGCGGCGACGGACCCGAGGCGGGGGTGAAGCGGTTCACGATCGAGACTCGGACCGCCCGTGGGCCGTGGGTGGTCGCCGCCTCCGGGACCGCGGCTGCCGACAACATCCTGCACACGTTCCGGGCGACGGCGGGCCGGCAGAACGTGCGGTTCGTCCGGTTCACGATGAAGTCGAACCACGGGGACGAACTCTTCATGGACGTGCTGGAGGTGACCGTCCGGGGCAGGTAGCTCGTGAACGAACGGGTTCGGCAGGACGTGAAGGGCTACTGAACCCAGAGGCGGCTGAGCAGGATCCCCCACTGCGGGTGAACCTGGACGTTCTCGGTGCGAGCCGAGAAGGCGTGCGTGGAGACGGGGTTCATGAGGGGGACCCAGACCGCGTCCTCGACGAGTCCGTGCTCGATGGCCATCCACGCTCGGTTCGCCGCGCCGGGATCGGTTCCCTCGAGGCGGAGCGCTTCATCGATCCGGGCGTCGAGGCTCTCGTTGCACAGGCCCGACACATTGAATACTACGTCGCACCGGAACAGTAGATCGATGAACTGGCTCGCACGCGGGTAGTCCGGGGCCCATCCGAAGAGGTACGCCTGCGGGTCGCCGGCGAAGACTGCGCCGGCGTACTCATCGGTGCGGTGCACGACCTTCAGGTCCGCCCGCAATCCGAGATCGTCGAGGACCTCGACGACGTACGCCATGACATCGACCCGTTCGGGCGGGATCTCGGCGTCGATCGTCGGGTCGTCGTTGATCCAGACGGTGACCTTCGTCCCGGTCGCGCCGGCCTCGTCGATCAACGCTCGCGCGCGATCGAGATCCGGCGCCGACCACACGCCACTCTCCGGCTCGAGCGTGTACGGACAGAACGGTTCGTAGCCCGGGAAGTTGGGCGGGAAGATCTGGCACGTCGGGCGCCAGCTCGTCGCAGCGCCGAGCAGGTCGACGATCTCTTCCCGGTCGATCGCGTAGTTCAGCGCCTGCCGCACGCGCTCGTCGTCGAACGGCTCCGTGCGGAGGTCGAGACCGACGTAGTGCGTGAACGGGAGCGGCGACAACACGACCTGGTTCGGATGGGATGCCTGGAGCGCGGCAACGTCCTCGGGCTCCGGCGGTTCGGACATCCAGTCGACCTCGCCGGCCCTGAGCCGATCGAACGCGCTCGCAAGATCCTCCTCGAATCGCCATGAGATCGCGTCCACGAACCCGTCCGGCTGCGCGGCGCGCGACCATTCGCGGAAGGCCGGGTTGCGCACCAGCTCGAAGCCGTCGCCGCCGGCGGACTCGATCATGTACGGCCCCGTCGCCGGGACGGGGTCCATGCCCTGGTCCTCCATGGGCGTCCCGGCCGGCACGGGGTACGCGAAGGGCAGCGTGAGCTTGAAGGGCATGTCCGGGTCCGGGCGCGCGAGATGGATGGTCACGGCCTCGTCATCGACGATGACGGACCCGGAGAGGTCACAGGCGGCCGGCTCCGCATGGCATTCGCGCGCGCCGTCGATCGCTCGCATGAGCGCCGTGGCGTCGCGGCTCACCGAAAAGGCTCGTTCGAGGCCGTGCCGGAAGTCCTCGGGACGTACGGGATCTCCGGTTGAATACCGCATCCCCTCGCGAAGCGGGAACCGGTAGCTCAGTCCGTCAGGAGACACCTGTGGGAGCGCCGAAGCCAGATCGGGGACGAGCGTGGCGCCGTCCGGGCCACCGACCTTCTTGAAGGCGAGGAGCCCGTCGTTCGTGATCGAAAGGATCTGCCACCCGATCGCGCTGTACACGACGGCCGGATCGAGCGAGGTGAGTGCCGGTTTGCCGGACGAGATGGTCAGCGTCCCGCCGCGGTGCTCGGCGGCCGATGCGCCGACGGCCAGCCACACGGCATCGCCCTCGGCCGTGACGGACGCGGCTGACCCACCCAAGGGAACGATCCGGTCGACGGCGTTGGCCTCCGGATCGACCGCGGTCACGGTGTCGTCGAACTCGCTCACGACCCAGACCATCCCGGCCGCGGCGGCGAGCGCGTTCGCACCGTCTCCCACCGGGATCACCGCCTGCGCCCGCCCGGTGGCCGGATCCAAACGAGTGACGGTGCCATCGAGGTGGTTCGCCACCCAGATCGAATCGAACGCGGGGAGCACCGCCGTCGGACCGCCACCGACGCTCTGCGAGAGCGTCACGTTCGCGTTCGCAGGGTCGACCCGCGCGATGCCCCCCGGCGCGAACGTGACCCAGACGCCGCTGGTGGTGTAGGCCACGCCGGAAGGCTGGCCGGCCAACGGGACGGCTTGCCTCTCGCCCGTCGTCGGGTCGATCCTCAAGAGCTCGGACCCGATCGCGTCGGCGACCCATAAGGCGCCGCCACCGACCGCGATCCCCGACGGTCCCGAGCCGGCGGGGAGTTCATCGCTGACCTCGTTCGTCTCGGCGTCGATCCGGCTCACCGTGCCGTCGCCCGCATTCGTCACCCACACCGAGCCCTCGCCGACCGCGATGCCCGACGGCGAGTTGCCGACCCGGATCGTGTCGGTGACCGAGCCGTTTTGAAGGTCCAGGCGGGTCACGAACCCGCGGTCGGGCTCGGCGACCCAGAGGCTCCCCAGCCCGATCGCACTCGCGCCCGGGCGATGGCCGAGCGCGGTCGAGAACTCAAGGCGTCCGTCTTCGGTGTTCATCCGGGCGATCGAGTTCGTTTCCGCGCCCACGCTGCCATCGTCGGATCGGAGCAAGGGGATCGAGATCGCGATGAGCGCCACGACGAGGGCGACCCCGGCGAGGATCGCCCAACGCGGCGTGATCCTCCGCCTCGGGGGAGGGGGCGGCCCGAACGGGCGCAGTCGCTCGACGGCGTCGCCGTCCTCGGACTCGACACGGACGACGGCGACGGAGTCCGAGAGCCCCTTCAACGACAGGACGCCGCGATCCACGTACCGAACGCCGTCGACGCGCCGCGCAAGATGCGTGACCTCGCGTGAAGCGAGGATCTCGCCGGCGCGGGCCTGTCCGCAGAGTCGGGCGGCCAGGTTCAGCGCGCCACCCCGGTAGCCGCCCTGAACCGGGACGGCCTCGCCGGCGTCGAGCCCGATGCCGACCGTGAGCGGGACGTCCGGCTGGTCGATCGTCTCGTCGACGAACCGTTGCTGGAGTTCGACGGCGGCGCGGATCGCATCACGCGCCGACGAGAAGACGCAGAGCGCCTCGTCGCCGCGCAACTCGAGCAGGACGCCACCGCGACCCTCGACGCCGTCGCGGGCGATGTCGGCGAACTTCGCTGCGAGCTTCGCCGCGGCCTCGTCGCCGCGCTCTTGCGTAAAGAGGGTGTAGCCACGGACATCCGCGATCAGAAAGGTCCTGATCTGAGCACGTTGCGTGGCATCGTCCCGTCGCTGGTCGTCCGGATCGCCGTCCACGCAGCGATTATTCCACCCCTGCTTCCGTCATCCAGCCGGAGCCGCGAAGCGGGAAGATCGCGTGCCCCACGAGTGAGAACGATTCACGCGCACGTGCATTGCACGTCCGCCTCGCCACAACCTTGACAGAGCAGCGTGCAGTAGCGGTCCGAGCCGGCGTGCACGTGGTTGACGTTGTGCTCATCGGATTCCGCGCCGCAGATCGCGCACTTCCATCCGGCGGTTGGGCCTCCACACTTGGGACACTCCATCGTCGTCCTTCCCAACCCTAGGATGCCCGTCGCTGCGCGCGGATCCCACGGAGCGCGACCAGTGCTCCGACCACGAAGATCACGACCGCGAGATAGATCAGGCCGAGGTGCCCGAGCGTGTCGAACGAGTTCGGGTAGTGCGCCGGCAGAGCGATGGCGAGCGCGGTGACCGGCGCCGCGACCGCGCCCACCCAGGCGAACAGATCCCCCCGGCGGACGTACCGGAGCAGAAACAGCACGGCGATCCCGGTCGCGGCGATGAAGCCGGCCACGGCGATGTGCAGGTGGCCGATGTAGTGGAACAGCGACGGGCTGAACGCCGTGATCTGCTCCTTGCCCACGTCCACCTCGTTCGGCCCGATCCCGAGCTCGAGGAAGGAGTCCGTGAAGTTCCGGACCAGGAATAGCACCGCGTATCCGATAAACCCGATGGCAGCGGCCCCCATGAGCCACGTCCCCAGGCGCATAGCGCCTTCCTGGGATGTGGCATGGGTGCCGTCAACGGTTGTGGTCGCCATCGCTCCTCCTTCCCTCTCCATCCGTGGTCGCGTCGGACCCTCTACCGGTAAGAGACGGGCCGTACGACGCCGGCATTGCGTCGCGAACCGGATGCAATACCTTCATCTTCGGGTACGTCCTTACCCTCGAGAGCCTTCATCGCGGACGATCGACGGCGGGAGCGGGAAGCGCGTGGAGAGCACGACGACACAGAAGGATGCCTTCGAGGCCATGGCCCTCGTTCAGCTCCCCCGCCTGTACTCGCTCGCGCGACGGCTGGTCGGCGACGGAGCCGAGGACCTGGTGCAGGAATGCCTGATGCGCGCCTTCCGGTCGTTCGACTCACTCAGCGCGCCGGAGGCGGGAGGTCGCTGGCTCCAGACGATCCTGGTGAACACGTTCCGCGACGGGCTGCGGAAGGACGCGCGGCGCGTCGAGGAGGTGCCGGTGGACGATATCGACGACTTCTCTCTCTATCGCACCATCGCCGACGAGGACCCGCTCCCATATTCCGATTCGTTGCATCTGGACTTCCTCCTCTCGTTCGGCCGAGAGGACGTCTACGAGGTGTTGAAACGGATGCCCGAGATCTACCGTGTGCCGCTCGTCCTCCGATACATCCATGGGTTCGCCACGAAGGAGGTCGCAAGGATGCTCCACGCGCCGTTGGGAACCGTGCTCGCTCGTCTGCACCGCGGGCGGAAGCTCTTCGAGCGCGAGCTGTGGACCTACGCGCAAGAAGTGGATCTGCTCCAGGGGAGTGGGTCGGGATGAGCGAGCGCGTGATCCCGTGCTCCGAAGCCGTCCGCCAACTCTGGCACTACCTCGACAACGTCCTTTCGCCCGAGGACCAGGCCAAGGTAGATGGACACCTCGCCTTCTGCCGTCGGTGCTGCGGCGAGCTGGAATTCGCCAAAGAGCTCCAGACCTTCCTCGCCTCGCATGAGGTCGAGGAGATCCCCGCTCACGTCAAGGAACGTCTGGAGCGGTTCGTCCAAGAGCTGTAGGCGGCCAAGAGCTGGAGCCAAAGAGAGGGAAGGAGCGACGTGCCGGAGGATCTGCTCTTCCAAAGCGAGATCAAGGAGGTCGTCCGCAAGGCGTACGCCGGCATCGACGCCGGAGCCGGTCGCCCTGCGGCGCAGCGTCTGTACTCCGATGCCGAGTTGGACGCCCTGCCGCCTTCCGCAGTCGACTGGGCGCTCGGCGTGGGGAACCCCGTTCGTCACGCCGCTCTTCAGCCCGGCGAGACCGTCCTCGACCTGGGATGCGGGGCGGGGATCGACACGATCTTGGCGGCGCGAGCCGTGGGCCCGACGGGACGAGCGATCGGTCTCGACCTGCTCGAGGAGATGTGCGAGCGCGCGCGAGGCCACGCACAGGATGCCGGTGTGGCGGAGTGGACCGAGTTCGTTCGTGGAGAGATGGAAGACATCCCGCTGCCGGACGCATCGGTCGACGTCGTGATCTCGAACGGGGTGATCAACCTCTCGCCGCGGAAGTCCCGGGTGCTCGCCGAGATCCACCGGGTCCTTCGACCCGGTGGGAGGCTCTCCGTGGCGGACCTCACGGTCAACGACGAGCTTCCGACCGAGCTCCAGACGAACGACGCAGCGTGGGCGGGGTGAGTGTCCGGAGCCCTGGCGGAGCGTGCCTTCGCCGCGAAGATCGAGAAGATGGGGTTCACGGAGGTGTGGATCGGCGAGCGCATCCCCTACGGTGTCGAACAGGCGGCGCTCTATCCGCTCTTCACGCAGGCCCTCATCGACCTGATGCGCCAGCTGATCCCTCCGGACCGTCAGCCGACGGTCGCGGTGAGCGTGATCGCGAAGGCACGGAGACCGAAGGAGGTGTTCGACGGCAAGCCTGGATGAGCTGCTCGAGGTGGAGGCGCTGGCGATGTTGAAGCCGAAGACGTACCCCGAGCCGTTCGCTCTCCGAGCGCTCGGCTACGCGGTGATCGCCTCCCCTTCGGGCGAAACGACGTACCAGACGTCTCCCATACCTTGGCCGTTGACATCGTCGGCCGTCTCGTCCTCGGCGAAGTAGTAGAGCGGGTGCCCGTCCAGGGTCACCTGCGTCGATCCGTCCTCACGCTCGGTCGTGCCGAGGAGCGATGCGTCGACACCGTCGCCGGTGGGATCGCCCTCCACGGTGAGTGGCGGCCAGTTCGCCTCGCACTCGTCGTAGCAGGTGCTCTCGGTGCCCTTGTCGACGAGGAACACGTAGAGCGTTCGCCCCTCGCCGTCCACGACGATCTGCCCGAGATCGGAATCCTCCACGGCGACGACGGCTTCGGCGGCCTGGTCGGGCTCGTCATCGGCGCCGCCGTTCGTCTCGTCGCCGTTCGAGCATGCCGCGACGACCAGAGGGAAGGTCGCCACGATCGCGAGGAGCTTCATCCGTCCGTGCCCCATGCGGGCCTCCTTCGGGGTCGGCGTATGAAAGGTCTACGGACGGGACGTGTATCCGGCTTCGCAGGTTTCCGGTCGATCTCGGTCAGGATCTTCAGCGGTGATCGGTGCGAGAGGTCGGTGATGAGCGGCGTGCGAGGGGTCGTCCTCACGGTGCGGTTCCTGTGCGAGCTCGGCATGCTGGTCGCGCTCGCCTACTGGGGGTTCACGGCCGTCGACGGCGCCCTCGCGTGGGTGCTCGGACTCGGCGCGCCGACGCTGGCGGCGGCGATCTGGGCCACGTTCGTCTCCCCGAAAGCGAGACGCCCCGTCTCGATACCGGTGCGTGTCTCCGTCGAGATCGACCTGTTCGTGCTCTCGGCCGTCGCCCTGTGGTTCGCCGGCGCGCCCGTTGCTGCGGTCGTCCTCGGAGTGCTCGGGATCGCGACCTCGGCGCTGAATGCAGTGACGGAGCGAAGCGAAGCGCCGTGAAGGACGAGCAGCTCGACCGGTCGACTAAGGTCACGCCAACGGCGTTGAGGAGGCGTGATGGAGTTCGGCGTCCACCTGCCACTGCTCGCATGGGATGAGGAACCGTTCGATCCGGCGTCGCTGACCGAGTACGTGCGAACCGCCGACCGGCTCGGCTTCTCCGCGGTGTCGGTCAACGACCATCTGCAACATCGCCGGCCGTGGCTGGACGGGCCCACGGCGCTGGCTTCGGTGCTCGGGTCGAGCGGTGACATGACGGTGGCGACGACGATCGCGCTCGTGGTCGTCCGAACGCCGGTGCCGCTCGCCAAGACGCTCGCCGCGATCGACCTCCTGTCGGGCGGACGCCTGGTCGTCGGGCTCGGTCCCGGTTCGTACAAGCCCGACTACGAGGCGGCGGGGGTGCCGTGGGAGGAACGGTGGCCGCGGTTCGATGAGGCCATCCGCGCGTTGCGCGCGCTGTGGCGTCCGGACGACGACCCGTTCGACGGCGAGTTCTACTCCACGCGCGGCGTCCGTCTGGAGCCTGGACCCGCGCAGGACGGAGGACCGCCGATCTGGATCGGGAGCTGGGGATCGGACGCCGGACTCCGACGGGTCGCTCGGTTGGGAGACGGATGGCTCGCCTCGGGCTACAACACCACGCCCGAGCTGTTCGCCGAGGGAACGGCGCGCCTCCGCGAGCTGCTCCCCGCTCACGGGAAGGATCCGGACACCTTCGGGAACGCGCTCGTGACGATGATGATCCACATCGAAGACGACCGGGCGAAGGCCCATCGCGTGCTGGAGGAGTGGGTGGGACCCGCTCTCGGCCGCACGCCAGACGAGCTCGGCGACCGGCTCCTCGTCGCGTCCGCGGAGGAGTGCGCCGAGCGGCTCTCGCACTATGCGGCCGCCGGTGTCCAGCGCGTGTTCCTGTGGCCCGTCGGCCCTCCGATCCGCCAGCTCGAGCTGTTCCGCGACCGGGTCGCACCGCTGATCACGGAGTAGCCAGGGAGGCCCCTCCCGGGGCCTCCCCGTCGTGCGGTCAGGCTTGGCTCACATCATCTCCACGATCTCGTAGACGGTGATGGTGCCGCCACCCTGGAGGACTGGAGATCCCTTCGCGACGTCCGTCGCGGCATCGAGCGATGCCGCGGAGACGATCGTGTAACCGGTGTGCGGCGAGCCCTTCGCGCCGTCCGTGATCGATCCGTCGTTGCCGACGGTCTTGACCCCGGGGGCGAACGGGTTCCCGCCGTCCTTCAGGTCCGAGCCGATGTTCCCGTACCAGTCGGTCCAGGCCTTCGTCACCTGGGCCTGCTCCTCCTCGGTCTCGGGCATCTTCCCGCCGCTGTAGAGAAGCACGAAATCCGCCATGACCCCTCCTTCCCGGCCCTGTGGGCCGTCTCGTCCGACACCCGTACAACGAACGGGACTGGTGGCTTTCGACACGGTTCGCCGGCTACTGCGTCGCGAGGACGAGCCGGGCACGGAGCAGGCGGATGGCGTCCTCGTCGCCGGAGCGCGTCAGACGTTCATCCGGGGCACGCCCCCAGAGCCAGAGCAGGGCGTCGGAGGGATCGCCGCTCAGCGTGGCATCCGTGTCTCCGACCTGCTTCGGCGACGGTCACGGCTTCGCGCTCGAGCGTGACGAGCCAGGTCCTTCCGCCGGTCGAGATCGCCACGCGCTGTCCCGTCGCCGCATCGTCCGGTTCGTCCGACCAGTCACCCGCGAGCATGATGACGAGGATCTCGTCCACGCCGTCGACCGCGAGCTCGGCGTCCACCGGTGTCGGCGCTCCGGTCGCCAGCTCGGCGTCGATCCGGTGGACGGCCGTCTCTTGCGCCATCCGCCTCGCCCAGAAGCCCACCGTCTGATCCGGTGGCCACCACGTCGCCGACGGGGTGGTGGCGTCGCTCGCTTCGAACATCCCGAGCAGGCGACGGTGGGCGTCGCCGAGCCACTCGAGGGGATCGCGGTCCGAAGGCCATTCCGGCGGCCAGGGATCCGGGGAACGTCCGAGCGCCGTGCAGGCGATCTTGTGCTCGTACACCTCGGCCACATGGGAGACGAGATCGGAGACGGTCCAGCCCGGACACGAGGGAACGGCCTTCGAGAGGTTGCTGCTCGCGGCCGCCGCGAGCCGTCTCCCGTCCTGCCGGACGTGTTCGACGTAGGTCTCGTAGTCCACCGTCCGAGGATATCCGCCACCGGTGGGAGCGGCGCCCGCGAAGATCTCGGCTCCGAGCTGTTGCATCACGCCGAGGTCGTCCCGGTGGTTCCAGAGCTCGACGACCTTCCCGTCCGTCAACCGGAAGATGTTGACGCCGGAGAACCTGACTCGCCCGCCCGTCGGAGGGCGTTCGCCCCAAGCGCCGGTGTTCGTCCCCTCGGCCGTCCAGCGCGCGGCGACGAGATCGCCCTCGCCGAGGATGAGGTCGAGCTCGGTGTGCAGGTCGGGGAACGCGGCTCGGAAGTGCGTCGCGATCGCGGCCTGCCCCTCGGGTCCGGGAAGCGCTCGCGTCGGTCGGAGGTCGTGCCGAACATAGTCGTCCGCGAAGACCTCCTCGGTGAACGCCACATTCCCGGCGTTCCACACCTCGTCATAGAAGCGTCGGATCAACGCCTCGTTCTCCGGGACTCCCACGGCACCTCCCCGCCGAGGCACCAGGATAGGGTGACGCGGTGGCGAACCCCGCGCGCGAGCCGGTCCCCGTCGTCTTCCTTCCCGGGATCCTCATGCCGGCGGCGCTGCGGTACCGAGCCCTTCTCGATGCGCTCGGCGACGACATCCTCCCGGTGGTGAAGGATCTCGAGGTGTACTCGGAGTCCGGACGTCCCCCCGACCGAGTACCGCCTGGAGTTGGAGCTCGACGGGATCGAACGCGCCGCGGACGAGGCGGGATTCGAAACCTTTCACCTCTACGGACTACTCGGGCGGTGGCGCATGTGCCCTGGCCTTCACGGCGCTGCGGCCCGATCGCGTGCGGTCGCTCGCCGTCGACGAGCCGGCGATCGCCTTCGACGCCGAAGACCTGGCGCTCCTGCGCGAGAAGCAAGTGCCGATGGTGGGGCTCCCGCCCGACCGGCTGATGGACGCCTTCGTGGGCGAGATGCTCCGCGCCGGCGTCGAACCGCCGCCCCGGCCGCAAGGGCCCGCGCCGACGTGGATGGAGACGCGACCGGCCGGCATCGCCGCGTTCGTCCAGGCGCTGGCTGAGTCCGACGTGCCGATCGAGCGCCTCCGGTCGTTCGACCGACCCGCGTACTACAGCTACGGGAGCCTCAGCAACCAGTCATGGGAGCGGCGTGCGGAGCGCCTCTCCGCGCTGATGCCGCAGATGGTCGTCGAGCGCTACGAAGGCCTGCACCACATGAACACCTCGCATGTCGCCGAACCGGAGCGCGTCGCGGCCTCCCTCCGGCGCCTGTGGGGAGTGCACGAGAGTCCGTCCGATCGGGCTCGATCCCTCACGTCGGTGATCGGGAAGGAGCGTGGCCGGATGGCCGATCGCCCGTTGATGTTCAGCACCCAGACCTCGGCGACATCGAGCGCGCCACCGGAAGCCGTCTACGACCTGATCACGGATCTGCGGGCCCACCTGGAATGGTCGGGCGAACGGGCGAGCGACGACCAGTTCAAGCTGCTCTCACTCGACGCGCCGGACGGCCCGGCGACGGTCGGGACGACGTTCTCGTCTTCGGGTTCCGCCGGGAAGGACACCTTCCACGACCGGTCGGTCGTCACGGAGGCGTCGAGGCCGAACCTGTTCGTGATCGAGACCGACGCGCGCCTCGAGCGCAAGAGGGCCAAGACGTGGGAGGCGCACTTCTCGCACCGGTACGACGTGCAGCCTCAGGAGAGCGGAACACGGATCGTCTACACCGACACCGTGGAGCGGGTGAACTACCTTCCGTACTGGTTGAAGCCCTGGGCGCGGCCGATCTTCCGGATCCTCGTCAACCGCGCGGACGTGAAGCAGTTGCGGAACTTGGCGCGGCTCGCCGAGGAGCGTTCGGCGCGCTGAGGTCGGCCGTACCGGATCTCGGATACCGGGTTAGCGGCGGCTCCAGAACGGGCGGCGGGGCGATGCCCTTCGGACCAGCAACACGAGCACGAGAGCCACGAGTATCGACGCGATCCAGTCCACGCCCTCGGTCTCCTCGAAGACCGCCCCGGCGAGCCAGCCGCCGATGACGGCGCCGATGATGCCGATGACGATCGTCGCCAGCAGGCTCATCGAGGTGCGCCCGGGAACGAGCAAGCGTGCCAGTACACCCACGATCAGGCCGATCACGATGTAGGTCAGGATCGAAGAGATGTCGAGATCGAACCGGATGCGGTCGCCGTTCTGCGCCAGCAAGGGCACGAACGCGTGCCATGCCGCGAGCCTGTGGGAACCCACCTTCGGACCTCCAAGGGATCGGGTTCACGAAAGAATACCCCGGCCGAGCGCTCCCGGATCTCGAGCTACATCACTTCAAAGGTCTCGTACACCGTGATCTTCGCGTCGCCCAAGAAAACGGGGCACCCCTTCGCCATCGAAACGGCGTCGTCGAGCGAGTCCGCCTTGATGATGGAGTAACCGGTCGCCATCGTTCCAACGGAACCGCCGGTGACCGAGCCGTCCGCCGAGATGGTCTTGGCGGCAGGGGTGAACGGATTCCCGCCGTCCTTCAAGGCATCCCCGAGCTCTCCCATCCAGTCGGTCCAGGCCTGCATCACGGCGGCCGTCTCCTCGTCGGATTCGGGCATCTTGCCTCCGCTGTAGAGCAAGACGTAGTCGCTCATCGCCGCCCCCTTCCCGTGCCGGTGCGTACGACCGGCCGAGATCCAGCATTCCACGTCTCCACAGCTCGCGCATCGGGCACGGCCTCGTTCGCGATCGCTGGAGCTGATCGGTCAGAAGTCGCGTCTGCCCTCGAAGTGCGCGGCCGCGTCGGGCCGGGTCAGCTCGTACAGCGCGATCCGGTGGCCTCCCGGCGTCCGGAAGGAGCACACGGGTCCCTGCGGGATCTCGAAGGTGTGCTCGCGCTGCCAGCCGTGCGACTCGAGCGTGGCGAGCGTCGCCTCGAGATCGGGCACGCGGTACACGAGGATCGTGCGGTCGCCCTCGACGTGGTCGGTCAGCAGCAGGAGCGGCGGTCCCTGCGTGAGCTCGAGCGCCGCGACCCTGGTTCCCATCCCCTCGATGGCGAACACGACCCGAGCGCCGAGGATCTCGGTGAAGTACGTCATGTCTGCGGCGACGTCCCGGCTCGGCGTGTAGAGGAAATCGAGCTGTTCGAACGGCGGGGAGGCCTCGCCCGCCGCCGTCGCCTCGTCGGTCATCGCGGGGTGACGCTTCTCGGCACGTCGGGGAGGATAGCCCCCGTGGAACGAGACGAGGCGCTGACACGGCTGCGGGCGGCCCGGGTGGGCCGGCTCGCGACACTGACGCCCGAAGGGAAGCCGCACGTGGTCCCCTTCGTGTTCGTCGTCATGGATCGCGGCTCCGCGACGCGGCTGTACTGGATGGTGGACGAGAAGCCCAAGCGCTCGAAAGAGCTCCAGCGGCTGAGGAACATCGAGCACCAGCCGGCCGTCGAGCTCGTCGTCGACGAGTACGACGAGGACTGGGACACGCTGTGGTGGGTGCGGGCGCGGGGCACCGCCCGCGTGGTGGTCGAGACCGACGAGCGGGACGCCGCCCTCGGCCTGCTCCGGGCGAAGTACCCCCAATACGAGTCGACGGATGATCCCGGTCTGATCGTCGCGATCGAGGTCGAGACGGTCACGGGCTGGGAGCCCTCGTCCGACCCGGAAGCGGAGAAGTAGCGACCGCCGACGTCTCCTCTGACCCCGACGGGCTGCCACGCAGGCGCGGCGGGTGCTTCCACCCTTCCGGCCGGCCGGACGACGTGCCACCATCGGGCGTATGAGGCGGGTTCGGACATGACCGCCGTTGCCGCGCGTCGGCTGGCGTGGGGGCTGCTGTTCCTGGCGCTCGCGATGGCGACGATCGGGATCGTCCTGGTCGCCCTCAACCACTCCGGGCTGCTCGAGCAGGCCGTCTTCGTGCTCATCTTCTCGGGGATGGCGTTCGCTGGGACGTTGATCGCGTCGCGCCGGCCCGAGAACGCGATCGGCTGGCTGCTCATCGGGTTCACGATGGCGATCGCCCTGGCGTTCGTCGGCTCCGAGGCGGCGACCTACTCGTTCGAGAGGAACCCCGGAGCCATCCCGGGCGCGAGATGGCTGGCGTGGGTCGGCGGCTGGGGATGGGCCGCCGGCATCGGTCCGATGATCACCTTCGTGTTCCTGCTCTTCCCCGACGGGCACCTTCCGTCCCGCCGCTGGCGCCCGGTCGCTTGGATCACCGGCGCGGTCATCGGCGCGCTCGTCGTCCTGTCGGCCGTCGACCCGCAACTCGAGATGCCGGCCGGTATCCCGAATCCTCTGGGGATCGAGGCGGCCGGTCAGTCGATCGGGGTGGCGGTCGGGATCGGGTTCCTGCTCCTCGTCGTGCTGGCGCTCGTCTCGGTCGCCTCGCTCATCGTCCGGTACCGACGGTCGGTCGGCGACGAGCGGGAGCAGATCAAGTGGCTGATGTTCGCGGGCGTTCTGCTTGGCGATCTGGATCGCCCTGCAGACGATCGGCCAGGCGGCAGGCGTCCCGTGGCTCGTCGACTCGTTCGCCGCGACGGCGCTCAGCGCCTTGGCGTTCCTCGCGTTGCCCGTGGCGATCGGGATCGCGATGTTGCGATACCGGCTGTTCGACGTGAACGTCGTGATCCGCAAGACCGTCGTGGTCGCGATCCTCGCGGCGGTCATCAGCCTCGTGTACGTCGCGATCGTGGTCGGCCTCGGCGCCGCGTTCTTCGGCTTCGACGCCTCGTCCGGCGGCCCGTTACCGGTCATCGCCGCCGTCGTCATCGCGCTCGCGTTCCAGCCCCTTCGCACGCGGGCGAACCGGCTCGCCAACCGGCTGATCCTCGGTGAACGCGCGACGCCGTACGAGGTCCTGTCCGCGTTCTCCGAACGGCTCTCGGGGGCGTACGCGACCGAGGACCTGCTGCCGCGGATGGCGCGGATCGTCGGCGAGGGCACTCGAGCGCAGCACGCGGAGGTGTGGCTCCGGGTCGGTGAGTCGCTTCGGCCGGCCGCGGTGTGGCCCTCGGAGGCCGAGACGGCTTCCGTCGCGGTCCCTCTTGCGGACGGTGAGATGCCGGCGCTGAACGGCTCGCGCGCGCTTCCCGTCCGTCACGAGGGCGAGCTGCTCGGCGCGATCTCCGTCACGAAGCCGCCGAGCGAGCCGCTCACGCACGAGGAGGAGCAGCTGCTCGAGCATCTCGCGGCGCAGGCCGGGCTCGTGCTTCGGAACGCCGGCCTGACCGAGGAGCTTCGCGCGCGACTGGACGAGCTCCAGGCGTCGCGCCAGCGGATCGTCGCCGCGCAGGACCAGGAACGGCGACGGCTCGAACGCGACCTTCACGACGGCGCGCAGCAGCAGCTCGTCGCGCTCGCCGTGAAGCAGCGGATGGCCGAGATGTTCGTCGGCAAGGACCCGGAGCGAGCCGTCGCGCTGCTGTCCGAGCTCCAGGCGGACACGGCCGCCGCCCTCGACAACCTGCGCGACCTCGCCCGCGGGATCTATCCGCCGCTGCTCGCCGACAAGGGTCTGCCGGCCGCGCTCGAAGCGCAGGCTTCCAAGGCCGCCGTGAGCACTCGGGTCGTCCCGGACGGGGTGGGGCGCTACCCGCAGGAGGCCGAGGCGGCCGTCTACTTCTGCTGTCTCGAGGCGCTCCAGAACGTGACCAAGTACGCGGAGGCGTCGAACGTGACCGTCACGCTGCGCGACGAGGGCGAGGCATTGACCTTCGCCGTGCAGGACGACGGCCGGGGGTTCGACCCGTCGTCGGCACCGCCCGGTTCGGGCATGCAGAACATGAAGGATCGCCTCGCCGCGCTCGGGGGGACGTTCGATGTCCGGTCCTCGCCCGGCGACGGCACCACGGTCCACGGGCGGATCCCGGTTCGGGCGGCGGAGCCGGGATAGCGCGATCCGCTCGCACCGCGGCGAACCGCCTGAGGCCTACGACCCATCAACCGTGCCGGAGACCGCGAGGAACCGCTCGACGTTGCGGATCTCCGCGTCGAGGGCGGATGAGCGAGGCAGACGCCCGAACGGGCGGAGTCGGACGCGCGCTCCCGCCCCGCCACGGTCGATCGTCCAGGTGGCCACCGCCCTGCCGTCGACGAGGGCGACGCCGCGGACCCAGCCGCCGCCCCGGTTCACCTCCTTCGCGTACCGGGCGGGCACGGCGAACGAGCGGTCTCGCCATCCGAGGAGGTACGGGTCGAAGGCCGGGATCAGCCGGACGACGTCCGCGGGGGTCGCGGACCTCCGCGCCCGGGGGCGGAACGTCCCGCCCGGCGCCCTCGCCAACTCGGGAGCGAGGTCCTGAAACGCTTGCCGCGCGGCTCGCGTGCCGAGGCCGGACCACGCGGCGAAGTCGTCTGCGCTCGCCGGCGCGTGCGCGAGCAGGTATCGCCGCGCGAGCTCGGTCTCGTCACGCCCGTCATCGCCGCGGTCGGGGATCCAGTCGTCGAGCAGGACGAACGCGTTCTCGCCGTCGCGCTGCGGGCCGAAGCAGACGAGTCCGGCCAGCGCGGCGAATCGGAGGAGGTGATACGCGGCCTGCCCGTCCAACGGAACGCCTCGTTCCCGTAGTCGCTCGGCGGCCTCGCCTCGGGTCAGCGGGCCGTCCGAAAGTGCTCGTTCGAGGTGCCGGATCGCCGCATCGGGTTGGTCGACGCCGAGCTGAGCGAGCCGCCGCCGCGCTCCGATCAGCTGGCCTGGAGCGAGCATCCTCGTCAGCCATCGGACGTCCTCTGCAAGCACGAGGTGCAGCGTTCCGCGCATCGCCCAGGTCCGGACGACGGAACGATCCGTCTCGAGCCCGGGGCGCACGTCGGCACGAGCCGGGTTCCTGGTTCGGGCTCGCAGGGCAAGTGGCACGGTCGACGGGAGCTGCGCCTGGACGCCGACCAGGCGCTCCACGAGCTCGGGAACGCCGCGAGACGAGGGGCGGTGCAGGAGCTGCGCGCCGACCCGGGCTCGCCGAACGGCGGCGACGTCACGCTCCGTCGGGGTCGCCCGCGATCGTCTTCAGCGTGGACCACGCGTTCAGCGCCGGCGGGAAGCCGGCGAGCACGGCCGTCTGGAGGATGACTTCCTGCAGCTCCTCGACGCTGAGACCGGCCTTCAGCGACGAGCGAAGGTGGATCGGCAGCTGGGACGAGCGGCCGAGCGCCACGAGCACCGCAACCGTTGCGATCTGCCGGTCGCGAAGCGCCAGACCCGGGCGCGAGTACACGTCGCCGTAGGCGACCTCGAGGACCATCCGGCCGAGGTCGCCGAGTCCCTCGATCGTGGCGAGGGACCGCTCGCCGTGGATCTCGAGCATCCGCTGCCGTCCTCGTTCGAGCGCCGCTCCTTCGTCCATCTCCACCTCCGTGTCGGTTCGAGTTGCGTTCCGTGTGGCGAACGCCGACGCTACCCGGTCGGCCGTCCGGCCGCTGCGATACTGCGCGCGTGGACGAGCCGGCCCGCGACCAGCGGATCATCCTTGGGAACACCGGGCAGAACGTGCTCGGTCTGGCGATCGGGGCCCTCGCCACCTTCGCGGCACAGGTCATCATGACGCGCCGCCTCGGCGACGAGGGGTTCGGCGTCGTCACGTTGGCCACGCAGTTCGCGTTCATCGCGGCGGCCGCGACGCGGTTCGGCATGGACGTCGCGAACGTTCGCCTCGTCGCGATCCTCGTGGGACGCGGCCAGGCGGCTCGGGCGCGCGGCCTGGTGCGGCGTTCCGTGGCGATCGCGGCCGCCATCTCGTTCCCGTTCGGGCTCGCCGTCTTCCTCCTGGCGCCGACCCTCGCCGACGCGTTCAGCGGAAGGCCCGAGGCCGCCGAGGGCGCCTTCCGCGCGGCCGCCGTCGCGATCCCGGCCGGCGCGCTCGCGTTCACGTACATGGGCGCCACCCGCGGACTGAAGATCATGCGGTTCACGCTGTACGCGCAGTGGATCGCGCAGCCGATCGGATGGATCGCGTTCACGCTCGCGTTCTGGTCCGCGCTGCAGGACACGCCGGACGTCGCGTCGGCGGCCTTCTCCGCCTCGTGGGCGCTGGCCCTCGCGATCGCGTGGTACGGCTGGCAGAAGGAGCAGTCGCGGTTCTCCGGCGCCGCCGTGGGCGACGGCATCCCCGAGGAACGGTTCGGATCGCTCCTGCGTTTCGGCGCGCTGCGGGCACCGGCGACGCTGTTCAGCCAGCTGATCTTCTGGACCGACTTCTTCGTGCTCTCGCTCCTGTGGAGCGACCAGGGACCGGCCGGGGCCGCCGCGACCGGTGTCTACGGCGCGGTGCTCCGAGCGGGACAGTCGCTGTTCCTGTTCCTCACGTCGGTCTCGCTCACGTTCAGTCCGTTCGTCGCCGACCTGCACCACCGGGGCGAGACCGATCGCCTCGACGGCCTCTACAAGCAGGTGACGCGATGGACGCTCGCCGCGACGATCCCGGTGCTGCTCCTGCTGGCCGTCCTTCCCGGTCCGGTCCTGCGGATCTTCGGCGGCGAGTTCGTCCAGGGCGAGACCGCGCTGCGGATCCTGATCGTCGGGATGATCGTCCCGGTGATGGTCGGCACGGTCGGGTTCATCCTGATCATGGCCGGCCGGACCGGTTGGGACCTCCTCGTGTACGCGGGTGGGTTCGCGATCGACGTCGTGCTCGCGCTCGCCCTCGCGCGGCCGGAGGCGCTGGGGATCGAAGGCGCCGCGATCGCGCAGGCGGCGACGCTCACGGTGAGCGCGATCGCTCGCCTGATGCTCGTCCGCCGGTTCCTCGGGATCTGGCCGTTCGATGCCGGCTATCTCCGGCTCGCGCCCGCCGCCGCCGCGGGTGGGATCGTGATGGCGCTCGCACACGCGATCATGCCGGCCGAGAAGTGGCTCCTCGACCTGCTCGTGTCGTTCGGCGCCGGGAGTCTCGCGTACGTGGCCGCCCTCGTGGCGTTCGGCCTTCCCGAGCACGAGCGCACGGTGGTGCTCGTGATGGCTCGGAAGGCTCTGCGGCGCGGCCGTTCCACAGCGTGATCGACGTCCGGCCCCTCCGCGAGGACGAACGGGGATGGGTTCGCTCGACGATCCGCGAGCGGTGGGGCTCGGAGATCGTCGTCGCCCACGGGACCGTGTACGAGCCCGCGCTGCTTCCGGGGTTCGTTGCCGAGGAGGAGGGCGGTCCTGTCGGCCTGCTCACGTACGTCCTCGAGGGCGACGCGTGCGAGATCGTCACGATCGACGCATTCGAGGAGGGGCGAGGGATCGGCACGGCGTTGATCGGCGCCGTGAAGGGGCTCGGTGCTCGACGGATCTGGCTGATCACGACGAACGACAACGTTCGCGCGCAGCGGTTCTACGAACGGCAGGGTTTCACGCTCGTCGGGGTCGACGAGGGCGCGGTCGATCGCGCTCGCCTAACGAAGCCGGAGATCCCGCTCCTCGGCGCCCGTGGGGTCGAGATCCACGACGAGCTCGAGTACGAGCTCCGACCGGAGTGAGCGTTCCTGCGCGTTGCTACCCGGACGCGGCGGTGTCCTTGGTCGCCGGTGTGAACTCGTCGCAGGTGTCCGAGGCATGGATCACACCGCGCACGAAGCGGCAGCCGCCGATCGCGAGCCGGGGGAGCATGAACGCGCAGACCTGGCACCGGACCCCGGGCTTGGGAGCCGGCCGGTAGTTCGCCTGCTCCTTCGAGAGACCCCAGACCTTCGGCATGGTCCCATCCTGCGACTCGACCCCGCATCCGCGCAAGCGGACCGATGTCTAGGATTCGCGCCGTGGATGACGTCGAAGGGATCGACCTCCGAGCGCTGCGGATGGGCCGCCTCGAACGTCTCCAGGCGTCGATGCGTGATCGCGACGTCGAGGTCTGCCTCCTGTTCAACGAGCCCAACATCCGGTACGCGACCGGCGGGTCAGCGATGCCCGTCTGGAGCATGAGCACGTTCGTGCGGTGTGCGCTCGTGCCCGCGGAGGGCACGCCGATCCTGTTCGAGCACCCGAACTCGATCCACCGATCCCGCCTGGCGGCCGCGGACGTCCGGCCGATGCGCTCGTGGGAGTTCATCGATCGCGCGAACGAGGAGGCGACGGGATGGGCCGCCGAGACGATCTCGGCGATCGCACGAGCTCGGTCTGCGAGGAGACCGCGTCGCGCTCG
Source organism: uncultured Actinomycetes bacterium (assembly GCA_963786805.1). Taxonomy (GTDB): domain Bacteria; phylum Actinomycetota; class UBA4738; order UBA4738; family HRBIN12; genus CALGFI01. The sequence continues at coordinate 337,671 of CAWBAK010000007.1, read as the reverse complement.
ACCGTCTCGGGACACCCGGGCTGCTCGCGCTCGAGCGCGCGGGCGCGGCCATCGTCGACGCGGCACCGGTGACCCGAGCCGCGCGCGAGGTCAAGACGCCCGAGGAGATCGCGCTGTTCGACCTCAACGGCGCGATCGTGATGCGGATGCTCGCCGCCTTCGAGGACGCGATCGTCCCGGGCGTTCGCGAGCGCGACCTGGTCGCCACGCTCTCGGAGAATCTGTTACGCGATGGAGGCGAGTACCTCGCGACGAATACGGTCGCCTCGGGTCCGAACACGAACCCGTGGCGCGCCGAGGCGACCGCCCGGGTGCTCGAATCCGGCGACCTCGTGTACGTCGACACGGACACCGTCGGGATCGAAGGTTGTTTCCTGTGCGTCTCGCGCACGTTCCTCTGCGGCGACGGTGAGCCCACACCGCAGCAACGAGACGTCTACGCGGCGGCCCTCGAGTGGCTGACCGGGATGCGCGAGCTCGTGCGCCCCGGGATGTCGTGCACGGAGATCTCGGAGCGCGCACCATCGCTCCCCGAACGGTTCCTCGCGCAGCGATACGAGGTGATGGTCCACGGGCTCGGTCTGGAGGAGGAGGGACCGAGCGTCGCGTATCCCGTCGATCCTCAGCCGAACCCGGACCGGGTCATCGAGCCGGGCATGGTGCTCTGCCTCGAGCTCTACGCCGGTGAGCTCGGAGCGCGCGATGGCGTGAAGCTGGGAGACGTCGTCGTGGTCACGGACGACGGGCTCCGCGTCGTGGCGCCGTACCCGTTCGCCGGCGCCATGAGCTGATCACGCCCGGCCCGTCGGGCTCCGGCGCTAGCCTGTCCGTTCCGAACGACGAAGAAGGAGGCACCGATGACCGCCGCCGTACTCGGGATCGTCACCCTCGGCGTCGACGACATCGCTCGCGCCTCGGCGTTCTACGAGGCCATGGGTCTCGAGCGCGCCGAGTCCTCGCAGGACGAGATCGTCTGGTTCCGCACGCCGCACTCGTACCTCGGGTTGTTCGGCCGGGATGCGCTCGCCGCCGACGCGGGGATCGAGCCCGGTGGCCGGACCGCGTTCGACGGCGTGACGTTCGCGATCAACGTCGGATCCGAGGCCGAGGCGGACGAGCTTTTCGCACGGGCTGTGGCCGCAGGCGCGCAGGTCCTGAAGCCGCTCGGGAAGACGGAGTGGGGCGGGTACTCGGGCTACTTCGCCGATCCCGATGGCCATCCCTGGGAGGTCGCGCACAACCCGTCCTTCCCGATCGACGCGAACGGGCGTCTCACGATCCCCTGACGTTTGGACCCGCCGGCCCACCGGTGCGGCCGGGCTCCCTCAGGACTCCCGCGCCTCCGCGGCGAGCTGGAGCGCTCTCGCGACCGCGTCCTCGGCCGAGGTCGCCCGCACGACGGCGTCCACGGACTCGCCCGCCTTGCGAAGCTCCCACGTCCCGAGCCCCACGACCGGCCTGCCCATCTTGAGCGCGAGGGCGATCTCGGAGAGCGTGCCGAACTCGCCGTGCACCGCGATCACCACGTCGGCGGTCCGCACGACGATCGCGTTCCGGGCCTCGCCCATGCCGGTGGCGACGGCGACCGTGAGGTAGGGATTGCCCTCCAGGCGCGACGAGGTGGGCAGGATGCCGACCGTCTTGCCGCCGGCCTTCATCGCGCCGCCGGCCGCGGCCTCCATGACACCGCCCATGCCCCCGCAGACCAGCACCGCGCCGGCCTCCGCGACTAGCCGTCCGACCGCTTCGCCGATCGCGAGCTCGGCCGGCGTCCCGGCCGAGGGCCCGACCACGGCGACGTAAAGCTCCTTCAACCCCAACTCCTCCCATGTTCTGGAGGGACCTTCGCTCCGCGAAGCTCCCTCCTGGGCTACCGCTTCGCTACTTGAGTCCCGAGCATCGCAGCCAACAACGCTACCGCAGCGGCCTTGTCGAGCGGCTCGTTGCCGTTCCCGCACTTCGGCGACTGGACGCACGAGGGGCAGCCGTGCGGGCACGGGCAGTTCCGGACGGTCTCGAGGGTGGCGTCGAGCCACCGCTCCGCGGTTCGGTATCCGCGCTCGGTGATCCCCGCCCCGCCGGGGTAGCCGTCGTACACGAAGATCGCGCACGAGCCCGTGTCGGGGTGGTACGCCGTCGAGACGCCGCCGACGTCCCAGCGATCGCACGTGGCGACGAGCGGCAGCAGCCCGATCGCGGCGTGTTCGGCCGCGTGGGCCGCGCCGGGCAGCGCGCTCTCCTTGATCGCCGCGCGATGGATCGTCTCGGGCGGGATCGCCCACCACACCGCCTTGGTCTCCAGCGTCTGCGGGGGGAGCGCGAGCGGCGTGACGTCGAGGATCTCGCCCGTCGCGACCATCTTGCGCGCGAACGCGACGACCTGGTTCGTCACGTGCACCGTTCCGTAGAACGCGGGAACGCCTCCGCCCGTCACGCCCTCCTCGTCCACCGACTCGACGAGGATGTCCGTCGTGTCTCTCGCCTGCGTGTAGTAGTCCGGATCGCTCCGCGCGACGAGCGCGGCATGGCCGGTGAGGTCGAGCTCGAGCACCTCGAACTGCTCGCCCTGATGCAGGTAGACCGCCCCCGGATGCACCTGTGTGTACGCGCGGGACTCGTCCACGGTGCCGAGCAGCTCCCCGGTCTCCGCGATCACGATGGAGAACGTGTGACCGCCGGTGCTGCGCAGGTCCACGGTGCGGTGCGGCATCTCGCGTCCCTTGTGGTGCCAGAGGTTCCGCCGGCGCGCGATCTCGCCACGCGCCTCGAGCCGCGAGAGCGCATCCCCCGCGTCCGGCCAGTACGCGTCGACCTCCTCGTCCGAGAGCGGGTACTCGCGCGCCGCGCACGCGAGGTGCGGTTCGAGCACGAACGGATTCGTCGGGTCCACGACCGCGGCCTCCGGCGGCTTGTCGAACAGGTCGGCCGGGTGCGTCACGAGGAACTGGTCGAGTGGGTCGTCCTGCGCGACGAGCACCGCCAGCGACCCGCCGCTCCGGCGTCCGGCGCGTCCGGCCTGCTGCCACATCGAGGCGCGGGTCCCCGGATAGCCGACGAGCACCGCCGCGTCGAGCGAGCCGATGTCGATCCCCAGCTCGAGGGCGTTCGTCGCCGCGACCGCGATCAGCTCGTCGTTCGCGAGCTTGCGTTCGAGCTCGCGCCGGTCCTCGGCGAGGTAGCCGGCGCGATACGCCTTGACCTTGGACCGCAGTTCGGGGTCGAGCTCGCGGCGCGCGAACTCGGCCAGGAGCTCCGCGGCCCGGCGGGACCGCGTGAACCCGATCGACTTGATCCCGGACTCGGCCATCTGCGCGATGAGCTGGGACGCCTCGGTGAGCGCGCTGCGCCGGGCGCCGGACTCCTCGTCGATGATCGGCGGGTTCATGAGGGCGAACAGCTTCTCGCCGGTGGGCGAGGCGTCCTCGGTCACCTGGTCGAACGGCAGGCCGACCAGCCGTTCCGCGAGCTCGGCCGGGTTGCCGACGGTGGCGCTCGCCAGGACGAAGCGCGGATCTCCGCCGTAGTGCGCGACCAAACGCCGGAGCCGGCGCAGCACGTGCGCGACGTGCGAGCCGAACACGCCGCGCGCGACGTGCGCCTCGTCGACGACGACGAGCGACAGCCGCAGGAAGAAGTCGGCCCATCGCGGATGGTCCGGCAGGACCGAGGCGTGCAGCATGTCGGGGTTCGACATCACGAGGTTCGCGTTCCTGCGGATGAGCGGCCGCTCGGCCCTGGGCGTGTCGCCGTCGTACACGGAGGCGCGGACCTGGGGCAGCTTCAGCTCGCGAACCTGGCGCAGCTGGTCGCGGGCGAGCGCCTTCGTCGGGAACAGGTACAGGGCGGTCCGTTTCTGGTCGTTCACCGCCTCCGCCGCGAACGCGAGGTTGTAGACGAGCGTCTTCCCCGACGCCGTCCCGGTGGCGACGACCACGTTCCGGCCCGAGCGCACCGCGTCGAGCGCGGCCCGCTGGTGCGCGTACAGCCCCGTGATGCCGATCAGGCCGAGGCGGTCGACGACGAGCGCGGGGATGTCCTCGGGGAACGGGCCAGGGTCGCTCGGCCGCGCGGGGAGCTCGCGGACGTGGACGAACGAGTCCTCACGTTCGAGCGAGGTGAGGAAGGCCCGCGGGTCCATGCGAGCGATGGTAGCCGCGCCCTCCCCGGGCGCGGCGACCTCACTCGCCGACGGCCTCGGTCTCGCCCTTCTCGGCCGAGTTGTCGAGTACGGCGTGACGAAGCCGTCGCGGACCAGCGGGACGATCAGGTGCCGGTCGCGCGCGAAGATCACCAGGCCGAGCAGGATGTAGGCGATCGAGACGCCGATCCGCTCGGCCGCGGTCAACGACTCCGGGACGAGGGCGCCGATGATGAACTGTGCCCAGAAGAGGCTGAACAGCAAGATCGCCTCCCGGGTGGTGATCGACAGCGTCAGGAGCACGGCGAGGGCGAAGAACGACTGGGCGGCCGTGAGGAGCAGCTCCTCGCGCTGGTGCGCGTCGATCGGGAGACCGTGGAGCCCGCCCGCCGCCGATGCCCGAACACGATCGGCAAGCGTCCCGACGAGCAGTGTCCACTGGTTCACCTTCGAGGACACGAGCGTGCCGAGGCCGGCGTTCGTGTTCAGCCGCCAGGCGTAGAGCCCCGCGATCAGGAGCTCGGGCGCCTCCGACGCGAGCGGCGCCAGCCACTGGACGAGGAGGAACTCGTTGATCCCGAGCTCCGCGCCGCTCGCGACCAGCGCTTCGGCGAACCGCTCCGCAACGAGCAGGATGACCGTCGCCGCGAACACGAACATCGCGATCACCGCGACCCGGCGATTTCGTCTTCGTGAAGGTTCCGATCAGCCGAGCCGGCCCGACCAGATGCGGCTCCTCGGCCGGCGCGCGGGAGATCCGCACCGTGTACGCGATGAAGATGGTGATGAGGACGGCCGCGTCCACCGGCGTGATGGAGTGCTTCAACGGGAGCGTCAGCGAGTAGACCGTCGCGAGCGCGAGGAACGAGACCTCGACCGCGTGGGTCCGCTCGAGCGTGATCGCGCGCAGAACGGGAGGACGCTTGCGCGAGCGGTAGTACGCGATGAACACGACGAGCGACCAGCCGATGCCGATCAGCAGGCGGTTCGCACCCGTCATGTTCGCCAGCGCGAGCGAGCAATTGCTCTCCTCGACCTGGGTCACCGGCTTGCATAGTTCGCCGAACTCCGCGAAGTCGTTCCCGCCCTTGAAGGCGAAGACCATGTCCACCGCGTATTCGGGCAGGACCGCGATGAACGCCAGCGCCGCGATCGCGAGCCCGGCGGAGATGTCCAGCTGAGCGGCCTCGGCCGCCCACGAAAGGATGAACGCCGCTCCGACGATCGCGAGGCCGAACAGGAGCGCCTCGAGCGGGTGGCCGAGATCGAAGTGAACGAGCCGGAGGAGGATCCCTGGGACCGTGACGCCGATCGCGAGTCCGACCCCGAGACCCTGACGTCCTGGATGGACGTTGCCGAGCTCGTCGACCAGGCGTGCTCACCTCGGCAGACCCTCGTGCGTTCACGCGGACGAGCTCCGTGCGGTCACGCAGGCGAACGTAGCAGAGACCCTGCGACACAGGGGTGACGAGGTTCACGTCTCGCGACGCCCTACGTCTCGGCGCCGAGCAGGCTCTGATTCGGCGAGGGCGGGATGTTCGCCTTCTTCAAGAGACCGTCGTTCCCGAGGTCCGTCGAGATCGCGTCCAACGTCGCTCTGGTTCAGGGACACGATGGACGTGGTGCCGGACATGCCGACCGAGCCGGGGAGCACGATGTTCACGATCCGCTTGGGGTTGATCGTGGTGGCCGTGAAGGCCAGCGTCATGAGCTCGTCGAGCGGAACGTCCGTCTGCGCGTTGCGCAATCCGGCGCCGATCCACGTAAGCAGACGGCTCGGATCCTTCGAGAACTCCTTCCGGATCTGCGCGATCGCCGCGACCATGAGGCGGCCCTGGTTCTCCGAACGGCCGAAGTCGCCCGAGGGGAGCGCGTGCCGGGCCCGGGCGAACGCGAGCGCGTCGGGGCCGGTGAGGACCTGTGGTCCGGCGGTGAGCTCGGCCTCGGCGAGGGTATCGAAGACGTCGAACGGGACGTCCATCGGAAGGCCTCCGACATCCCGGATCATCGTCTTGAAGCCCTCGAACCACGTCAGCGCCCAGTAGTCCATCGTCAGGCCCGTGACCTGCTCGACGGTCTCCACGACCTTCTCGGGGCCGCCGATCGTCATCGCGGCGTTGATCTTGTTCGAGCCGGATCCCGGGATCGGCACGAAGGCGTCGCGAGGGAACCCCACGATCGTGGCCTTGGCCTTCGCGGGGTTGATCGCCAGGATGTGGATCGAGTCGGCTCGGGTGAGGGCGGGATCTTCTCCGGGCCGGGCGTCGCTGCCGATCAGCAGGACGAAGATCGGTTCGCTCCCGTCCAGGACCGGGATGTGCTCCGCGTGGGCCTGCTCGATCTGGAAGATGGGCGCCGCCCGGGCGGTCGTCGGAGGGGTGGCGGCGCCGAGCGTGGAGCCCGCGACCCACGCCGCCAGCAGCGCGGCCGAGAGCCCGAAACGCCGGTGGCGCGTCACGAGGCGCTCGCCGAGGCCGAGGGAGCGGGCGACGGGGGTGGTGCCTGCGCCTCGCGGTCCTGGCGCGTGACGTCGAACGCCGTGATCTGCCACCCGTCGATGTCCCGAAGGAAGAGCTCGCCTTTGCTCACGATCAGGGTGAAGGTGCCGTCCGAACGCTCGCCGAGCGCGCTGAAGCGCACCCGCGCGACGGCGGTGTGCAGGCTCCCGGCCGGGTCGAACAGGACGGTGAACCCGAGGCTGCCCTTCTCGGGCGTCACGCGCTCGTACACGTCTCCGGCCGTCGCGCCGAGCGTGAGCACCTCCACGCTCTGCTGGGCGGTCGAGGCGGCGCCCTCGGAGAACGCCGCGAGCACCTCCTCGTAGTCCCCTTCGCGCCAGTTGGCGGGGTCCAGGAACGCGTTCGTGTAGAGGTCGTCCAGGACGGGCGTGATCTCCTCGCCGATGGCTTCGGCTTCTGCCTCGAGCGTCTCGGTGTCGGCTTCGGGAACCGTCGCGACGGCCTTCGCGCGACCGACGGTGAAGTCGAACTCCGGAACCACATCGGAGTCGTCGTTGCCGCCCCCGATGATCCCTGCGCCGTCACCGCCCAGGATGAGGAACAGCGCGACGCCGAGTCCGACGAGCGCGACCGGAACCAACAGGAGCGCGAGCGGGAGCCGGCGCTTCCGGTTGGTGGCCCGCCGTTGACTGCGGTCGGCGGTGACGGGGGGTTTCGCAGGTCCTTCGGTCAAAACGCGGGAGAGGTTAGCCGTCGCGGCTCAAAGCCACAACCGAAGCCCCTCCGGGTAGGATGAGCGCGTTCCGAAGGTGAGCCGGGAAGCCTGGTCGGCACAAGGACCCGGCATGAGCACGGAACCGACCTCCGAGCCCGACGAAGGCCTCCGCGTTCCCCTGGTCGCGGTCCCAGGGCGCCGTGGCCCGAAGGCTCCTCCAACCGCTCCAGTCCTTCCTCGAGGCAGAAGCCTCCTCGGCCGTCCTGCTCCTTACCGCCGCCGTCGCTCGCGATCGCATGGGCGAACTCGCCCTGGAGCGTCGCCTACGAGGATCTGTGGCGGACGGTCGTGACGTTCCGGATCGGCGATTGGGTCCTTCGCGAGGATCTGCGCCACTTCGTGAACGACGGGCTGATGGCGCTGTTCTTCCTCGTCGTCGGGCTGGAGATCAAGCGCGAGTTCCTCACCGGCGAGCTGCGGGACCGCCGAGCGGCGGCGCTCCCGGTGGTGGCCGCGCTGGGCGGGATGGTCGTCCCCGCCCTCATCTATCTCGCGCTGAACGCTGGCGGCGAGGGCGCGAAGGGATGGGGGATCCCGATGGCGACCGACATCGCGTTCGCCCTGGGTGTCCTGACCCTGGCGGCGCGGAGCGCGCCGGCGAGCCTGAAGCCGTTCCTGCTCACGCTCGCGATCGTTGACGACATCGGGGCCATCGTTGTGATCGCATTCTTCTACTCCGGCGGTGTCGCGATGGGGCCGCTCCTCGCCGCTGCCGTCCTCATCGGCGCGATCGTGGTGTTGCAACGCCTGGACGTCCGCTCGGCCGTCGTCTATGTGGCGCTGGGGTTGGGGGTGTGGCTTGCGTTCCACGAGTCCGGGGTCCATCCCACGGTCGCCGGGGTCATCCTCGGTTTGCTCACGCCCGCCGAGCCCTTCCAGCGCCCCCGTGCCGTGAGCGCCGAGGCCGTTCGAACCGCGGAGACGACCGTCGATGACCCCGACACGCCGGACGCTGACTCGCCGCAATGGCTTCGGCTCGCCATGCTGTCGCGCGAAGCGGTGTCGCCGCTCGGGCGAACGGAGGCGGCCCTTCATCCGTGGACGAGCTACGCGGTGATCCCGCTGTTCGCGCTCGCGAACGCCGGGGTGCGGCTCTCGGTCGATGCATCGCGCGATGCGATGACGAGCCCCGTGACGCTGGGGGTCGTGCTCGGTCTGGTTGCCGGGAAGATCCTCGGCGTCACCCTCGCGAGCGCCCTCGCCGTTCGAACCGGGCTCGGGCGTCTCCCACCGGCGTGCGGGTGGCGGCACATAGTCGGGTTGTCGGCGGTCGCCGGCGTCGGGTTCACCGTGTCCCTGTTCATCGCAGAGCTCGCGTTCGCCGATCCCGGCCTCGCCACCGAAGCCAAGGTCGGCATCTTCGCGGCATCCCTGGTCGCCGGCGTCCTTGGGTTCGCGGTGCTGCGGTCCGGTCGGGTCGAATCCCCTGGCGAGCCGAGGCCGCCCGGCGATGTCTCCGCAGGTCGCCAGGGGTAGCCACTTTCCTATACTGCTTCCGCTCACGGCCGGGCCGGGAGCGGAATCGTCCTTCGAACCCGACCGAGGAGGTTCTGCGTTGCACGGTGTCCTCGCCCAGGAAGGCGGGCCGATCCAGGCCGTCTTCGGGCCTTTCGAGAACAACGCCTTGTGGGTGATCTTCGCCATCTCGCTCGTCGCGCTCGTCTTCGCCTACTACCTGGTCCGCGAGGTCCTCAGCGCTCCCGAGGGCAGCGAGAAGATGAAGGAGATCGCGCTCGCGATCCAGGTCGGGGCGAAGGCCTACCTGAGCCGCCAGTTCCGCACGGTCGGGGTCTTCATGGGCCTGCTGACGGTCGTGCTGTTCTTCGCGCTCCCGGTCTCGGAGAACGCGGCCCACGGCGAGACGTTCATCCGGGTCGGGCGCTCGGTCGCGTTCATCCTCGGCGCCGGGTTCAGCGCGATCACGGGGTACACGGGCATGTGGCTCGCCGTCCGCGCGAACGTGCGCACCGCGAACGCGGCCAAGGAGTCGGGTCTTCGCAAGGCGATGCGGCTGGCGTTCAGGGCCGGCGGCGTCGCCGGCATGTTCACGGTCGGGCTCGGGCTGCTCGGCGCCACCGTGATCCTGCTGATCTACAAGTCCGACGCGACCGCGGTGCTGGTCGGGTTCGGGTTCGGCGGCGCGCTCCTCGCCATGTTCATGCGGGTCGGCGGCGGCATCTTCACGAAGGCGGCGGACGTGGGCGCCGACCTGGTCGGCAAGGTCGAGCAGGGCATCCCCGAGGACGACCCTCGCAACGCCGCCGTCATCGCCGACAACGTAGGCGACAACGTCGGCGACTGCGCCGGGATGGCGGCCGACCTCTTCGAGAGTTACGAGGTGACGCTCGTCGCCTCGCTGATCCTCGGCGCGGCCGCGTTCGCCGGCACCGAGGTGGGCGCGATCGCCGGCGTGATGTTCCCCTTGTTCGTCCGCGCGGTCGGCGTGATCACGTCGATCATCGGGATCATCGCGGTGTCCCCGCGGAGCGAGGAAGAGCACGGGATGAAGGCGATCAACCGCGGCTTCTTCCTTTCGGCCGTCGATCTCCGCCGCCGCGGTCTTCGTGATCAGCGGCATGTACATGAACGAGTACCGGCCGGCGATCGCCGTCCTGCTCGGCCTCGTGCTGGCGAGCATCATCCAGATCCTCACGCAGTACTTCACCGACACGAAGTACAAGCCGGTCAAGGAGATCGCGGAGTCGACGCAGACGGGACCGGCGACGACGATCCTCTCCGGCTTCTCGGTCGGGCTCGAGTCCACCGTCTGGTCGATCCTCGTGATCTCCGGGGTGATCGTCGGCGCATTCGTCCTCGGCGACGACATCGCAGAGCGTCTCTATTTCATCTCACTGACCGGGATGGGCATGCTCACGACCGTCGGGGTGATCGTCTCGATGGACACCTATGGCCCGATCTCGGACAACGCGCAGGGCATCGCCGAGATGTCCGGGGAGTTCGAAGGCCGTCCCGCGCAGGTGCTGACGGGCTTGGATGCCGTGGGGAACTCGACGAAAGCGATCACGAAGGGGATGGCGATCGCGACCGCGGTGATCGCGGCGACCTCGCTGTTCGGCTCGTTCGCCGAGGCGGTCCTCGGCGCGATGGGCTCGAACGCGGAGGAGTTCCCCATCCGGATCGACCGTCCCGACGTGCTCGTCGGCCTCCTGATCGGCGGTGCCGTCGCTTTCCTGTTCTCCTCGCTCGCGATCCGCGCCGTCGGGCGCGCCGCCTCACAGGTCGTGGTCGAGGTGCGGAACCAGTTCCGCGATCACCCGGGGATCATGGATTACAAGGAGAAGCCCGATTACGCGCGCGTCGTCGACATCTGCACGAAGACCTCTTTGCGCGAGCTGATGACGCCGGGCCTGCTCGCCATCCTCAGCCCGATCATCGTCGGGTTCGCGCTCGAGGCCGAGGCGCTCGGTGCGTTCCTCGCCGGGTCGATCCTGACCGGTCAGCTCCTCGCCGTGATGCTGTCGAACTCGGGCGGGGCGTGGGACAACGCGAAGAAGTACATCGAGGAGGGGCACTACGGCGGCAAGGGCTCGGAGGCGCACAAGGCCGCCGTGATCGGCGACACGGTCGGCGACCCGTTCAAGGACACCGCCGGGCCGGCCCTGAACCCGCTCATCAAGGTCATGAACCTGGTCGCGCTCCTGTTCGCGCCGGTCGTCGTCGAGCAGGCCGAGAGTGAGGTCGTGCGGATCGTCGTCGTCGCCGTCGCGGTGCTGATCGTCGGGCTTCGCCATCTGGTGGTCGAAGTCCCGGAAGTCCGAGCTGATGATCGAGCGCGCCGATCCGCCCGCGCCGGCGCGAGAGATCTCCTCGGTCACGTAGGCGGAGACGCTCGCGCGATGAGCATCCTGGCCCCGTTCCGCCGCTTCTTCAGCCGGGTGGCCGAGAGCGACGAGCAGCGCTACGCCGAGGAGATCGAGGGATGGTGCTCGGGCGTTCCGGGGACGGTTCGGATCAAGGATGCGACGCCCCGCTCACACCTGAAGCTCGCCGGCGTCGTTCGACGGATCACCATCCGGCCACTCGAAGGCAACGAGTCGCTCGAGGCACTCCTGTACGACGGAACGGGAGAGGTGACTCTGGTGTGGATGGGCCGTCGCTCGATCCCCGGCCTCAGGCTGGGAACGAAGCTCGTGGTCGACGGCGTGATCGCTGAGCAGCGGGGCGAGCTCCGGATGGTGAACCCGACGTTCGAATTCGGGGCGTGAGCCGGTTCAGGACGTCGATTCGCCGCAGATCGCGGTTCGAAGCGCGCTCTCGGAATCCGGCACCGTGAGGGCGAGCACCTCGTCGCCCGGAGCGATCACGGTCTCGGGCTGTGGGATCACGACGTGGCTCTCGCGGATGATCGCGACGATCGTCGAATCCGGAGGAAGGCGCAGCTCGTAGAGCGGACGCCCGGCGTTCGGCGCGACCGCCGGAACGGTCATCTCGACGATCGAGATCCCACCTCGCTCGAGCGGCAGGAGCCGAACGAGGTCGCCGACGGTGACCTCTTCCTCGACCATCGCCGTGAGGATGTGAGGTGGCGATACCGCCGCATCCACACCCCATTGCTCGTTGAACAGCCACTCGTTGTCCGGGTGGTTCACGCGGGCGAGCACACGGGGGACGCCGAACTCCTGCTTGGCGAGCAGCGCGGTCACCAGGTTGTCCTCGTCGTCGCCGGTGACTGCCACGACCACCTCGGTCGAGCGCAGGTCGGCCTTCTCCAGCACCCACGGCTCGCATGCGTCGCCGAGGAGCACGTGAACGCTCGGGGCCCACTCCTTCGCGGTCTCGAGGACGTCGGGATCTTGCTCGATCAGCGTCACCTCGTGGCCGCGCTTGGCGAGATCGGCGGCGAGATGCCGCCCGACCGCGCCGGCCCCGCTGATCATGACGCGCACGTCAGTGCTCCACCGTCGGCCGGAGCAGCTCGTCGAGCTCTTCGAGCGCGTCCTTCTGGACGATGAGAGCGACGACGTCGCCTTCCTGGAACGTGCTCGAGGCGACGGGGATGAACCCCTTGCCTCCGCGGTCGACGCCCGCGACGAGGACTTTGCCGTCGACGTTCAGCTCGGAGACCTTCTTGCCCACCAGGTGCGTCGGCACCTCGACCCGCATGCGGAACAGGTCGCCCGCCGCCAAGGACTCCTTGATCTCGTCGCCGGGGTGGCTGAGCATCAGGATGATCTGCTTCACTCCCCATCGCGTGGTGGAGACCGTCGGGATGTTGAGCCGCTCGTAGATGTCGGCGCGCGCGGGGTCGTAGATCCGCGCGATCACCTTCGGCACGTGGTAGTGCTCGCGCGCAACACGTGCCGAGACGATGTTGGAGTTGTCGCCACTGGAGACCGCGAGGAACGCGTCCGCCTCCTTGATCCCGGCCTCCTCCAGCACCTCGCGGTCGAAGCCGAGACCCACGATCGTGCGGGCCTGGAAGTCCGGAGGAAGGCGCTCGAAGGCGCTCGCGTTCTTGTCGATGACGGCGAGTTGATGGCCGGCCTTCGACGAGCTCCTGGGTGAGGAGGATCCCGACACGGCCGCAGCCCATGATGACGATGTGCACGGTTGGGTAGGTTAGCGCGCCCCGGTGGGTTCGCGTTCGCCGAGGCGTCTCGCGCGGGGCCATGCGCTCTCGCGCATCAGCTCTGATCCTCCGGCTCGGGGTCGGGTTCGGGCTTCCACCGGTACCCCAGGCCCGACTCGGTGAGGATGAAGCGCGGACGTGCGGGGTCGTCCCAGAGCTTGCGTCGGAGCTGCCGGATGTAGACCCGGAGGTAGTGCGACTCCTGCGCGTAGCTCGGGCCCCAGACCTTCTGAAGCAGCCAGGTATGGGTGAGGAGCTTGCCGGGGTGCGTTGCCATCGCCTCGAGCATCCGGTACTCGGTGGGGGTGAGGTGCAGGAGCTCGCCGTCGAGCTTCACCGCCTCGCGTGCCAGGTCGACCTCGAGGTCGCCGAACCGAAGCACGGCCCGAGCCGGTTCGATGCCGGCCCGTCGTCGGACGGCCCGCATCCGCGCCAGGAGCTCCGCCATCGCGAACGGTTTGGTGACATGGTCGTCGGCTCCCGCGTCCAGCGCCGTGACCTTCTCTTCCTGACTGTCGCGGACGGTCAGGACGATGATCGGCACGTCCGACCACCCGCGAACCCTCCGGATGACCTCGTGGCCGTCGATCCCGGGCAGGCCGAGGTCCAGCACCACCAGGTCGACGGACTCCTGGGCCAAGATCTCGAGCGCCGTCTCGCCGTTCGGAGCGGTGCGCACCTCGTACCCGCGAGCTTTCAGGCTCGTTCGGAGCGCGCGGAGGATCTGGGCGTCGTCGTCCACCACGAGGACGTTCCCCTCTGCCATCTACGTTCCCACCGGGAGCTGGAACACGGCCGTGGTGCCTCCTCCCGGGGTTCCCTCGATCCAGATCCTCCCTCCGTGAGACTCGACGATGGCCCGACCGATCGATAGACCGAGTCCCGAGCCCTCCGAGGAGTTCCGGTCGCCGCGCACGAACGGTTCGAACACGCGATCGCGATCCTCCTGCGGGATCCCGGGGCCACGGTCCGCCACGCGGACCTCGACGACGTCCTGCCACCGGCCGGCCGAGATCGTGACGGGTGTGCCGGGTGGGCTGAACTTCACCGCGTTCTCCAACAGGTTCGTGACCACCTGGTCCATCTGCACGACGTCGATCGACACCTCCGGCAGGTTGTCTCGAAGCATGAGGCGGATCTCGTGACGCGTGAAGAGCGGTTGGAGCCGCGCGACGACGCCTTCGATGACCTCGTCGATCGCCGCGGGAGACGTCGTCGGGACCAGTGCGCCCGCCCGGATGCGGGAGAGGTCCATGAGGTTTCCGACCAGGCGGTTCAGCCGGTCGGCTTCCTGACGGATGGTCTCGAGCAGATCTCGGCGGTCCTCGGGCGTGAAGCTCGCATCCTTGCCCTGAAGGCTCGTGACGGATGCGGTGATCGAGGCGAGCGGGGTTCGAAGGTCGTGGGTGACCGAGGAGAACAAGGCCGCCCGGAGGCGGTTCGTCTCGGCCTCCAGGCGCGCCTCCGACGCCTCCGCTCCCAACCGGATGCCCTGGAGCGCCAGGCCCATCTGGCTCGCGAAGGTCCGCACGACGCTTCGCTCCTCCTCGGTGAGCCGCGTCTGTGGCGTCTGGCCGAACAGGAGGATCTGCCCCCTCTCTTTCCCCATCGCCACCATCGGGATGACCTCCGTAGGCTCCGCCGCCGCCGGGAGGTCGCCGCGTTGCGACACCACCGGCTCCTCGAGGAGATCGGTCCTGATCTCGCAGCGGCCGACGGGGAACAGATCCGTTACCGCCGTCGCGAAGCTCCTCAGGACGTCCGCAGGATCCTCACCCGACAGGAGCCTGGTACCGAAACGCTGGAGCAGGAGCGCTTCCCGCTCCCGCCGTTCGGCGCGCGCCCGCTGCGCGACGGCAGTCGAGAGCAGCGTCCCGACGATCAGCGAGACGACAAGGAATGCGGCAAGGGCGATCAGGTCCTCGGGCTTGGCCACATTGAGCGTGTGGAACGGCTCCGTGAAGAAGAAGTTCAGAGCGAGGAAGGAAAGGACCGACGTCCCGAGACCCGCCGCGAGCCCCGAAACGGCCGAGGCGCCGGTGACGGCGAGGACGTACACGAGTGCGGCGCTCCCGGTCGAGGTCTCGTCGGGGAGTCCGGCGATCGCGGTCGCGGCGCCGGCGAAGGCGACGGCCGTCAGCGTCGACCGCGTCACGCCCGCTCCTTGGTAGGCCCGAACCTTCGGCAGTCTCATCGCGCAAGCTTGTCGTCCCGGTCGACGAGCCACAAGCGCTCCGGCGCTCCGAGGGTATCGGAGCCGTGCGTGAGCTTGTGAACGCTTACAGGATCTTTACGCCGTCGCTGCCGATGCTTACACCTTCCTGACGCCCTGCGCGGCAACGTGGCAGGCATGGTTTCCGCGGCGTTCTCCTCGGATCTGTTCATCGGTCTCATCCTCGGTTGCTTCGTCGGACTGCTGCTCGGTCCGCTGCTTCGTCTCTGGCTCAGCTGGCGCGAGTGGGTGAGCGCCTCACGTGAGGCGGACCTTCTCGGCGATGTGCTCGAGCGGATGGAGGCCGGCCGGTGGCCCGAGCTCGAGGCACCCGAGGTTCCCGAAGCACCCGTCTCGAGCGGCCGGCGGGACGACCGGTAGGCCATGTCGACGACCACGGTCAAGCGCGTCCTGGTCGGCCGCGCGCTCGCGAGCCATCAGCTCGAGCACCAGCTCCTGCGGAAGTTCCTTGCCCTCCCGGTCTTCTCCTCGGACCCGCTCTCGTCCAACGCCTACGCGACCGAGGAGATGATGCTCGTCCTCGTCACGGCGGGAGCCGGGGCGCTCGTCTATCGGATCCCGATCGCGCTCGTCATCGCGGCCGTGCTCGTGATCGTGATCGTCTCGTACCGGCAGACCGTCCGCGCCTATCCGAACGGCGGAGGCTCGTACATCGTCGCGCACGAGAACCTGGGGAAGATCCCGGGTCTCGTCGCCGCCGCTGCGCTCCTGATCGATTACGTGCTGACGGTCTCGGTCTCGATGGTGGCCGGGGTGCTCGCCGTCACGTCGGCGGCTCCGTCCCTGGTCGATCACAAGGTCGTGCTGGCGATCGGCTTCGTCATCCTGCTCACCCTCGCGAACCTCCGCGGGGTGAAAGAGGCCGGCTTCTTGTTCGCGCTCCCCACGTACGGCTTCGTCGCGATCGTGTACGCGATGCTGGCGATCGGCTTCTACCGCTGTCTCTCGGGATGCCCCCTGGCCGAGACCGCCGATCTTCCGGTGGAAGCGCACGCGGGTCTGGGCCTGTTCCTGATCCTGCGCGCGTTCTCGTCGGGTTCGACCGCCCTGACCGGCGTCGAAGCGATCTCGAACGGCGTCCCGGCGTTCCGGCGGCCCCAGGCGCGCAACGCCGCGACGACGCTGGCGATGATGGGCACGATGACGGTGACGATGTTCCTGGGGATCACCGCCATGACCGTCCTGCTGCACGTCCGCGTGAACGAGGAGATCGCTGCCTCACGTTCGGTGCTGTCTCAGATCGGCGAAACGGTGTTCGGCCGAACGCTGCCGTTCTTCGCGCTGCAGACCCTCACGGCAGGGATCCTCATCCTTGCGGCGAACACGTCCTACCAGGACTTCCCGCGCCTGTCGGCGATCCTCGCGCGGGATCGATTCATGCCCTCGCAGTTCAAGAACCGCGGAGACCGGCTCGTGTTCTCGAACGGCATCATCGTGCTCTCCGTGTTGGCGGTCGCCCTCATCTTCGTGTTCGATGCGAACCTGACTCGCCTGATCCAGCTCTATGTGGTCGGCGTGTTCACGGCGTTCACCCTCTCCCAGGCCGGCATGGTCCGGCGATGGCATCGAACGAAGGAGCCGGGGTGGCGCCGGAGCATCGTCATCAACACGATCGGAGCCTCGGCCACCGGGATCGTCCTCGTCATCGTCGCGATGACGAAGTTCGTTCACGGTGCGTGGATCGTGATCGCGGCCGTGCCGGTCATCATCTCGTTCTTCCTCGCCGTCCACCGGCACTACCGGATGGTCGGCGCCGTCCTTCGTGCGGCGCGCCCGCGCATCGACCGGGTGCCGAACACCTTCGTCCTGTTGGTGTCCGACCTCGGCCTCGGGACCGCCGACGCCGTGTCCTACCTGCTCGCACTTCGTCCCGAGCGCGTGATCCCGCTCTACACCGGCGACCCGGATGCGTTCGAAGCATCTGCCGAACGGTGGCGGTCGTTCGCGCCACGGATGGGGCGGCTCGAGAGGCTGCCGGTGAACGGAGGCAGGATCCGAAGCCTCCGTGCCTTCCTGCGGTCGATCCCACGCGATCCTGACGAGGAGTTCGTGACGGTGGTCGTTCCCGAGGAGCTCGCGAACCGCTCGTTGCTCCAGTTCGCTCGTCGCAGGTCGAGCCTGTGGTTGAAGGCATCCCTCCTGTACGAGGCGGGGGTCGTCGTCACGAACGTGCCGTTGCTACCGGAGGAGCGGCCACTCGTGGCCGTCCACGCAGATCAGCCCGTCGAGCCGGTTCAGAACGTCGTGCTGATCCCGGTTTCCGCCGTGCACGCGGCGACGGCTCGGGCGGTCGCCTACGCCCGATCGCTCAATGCGGCTGCCGTGACGGCGGTCTACTTTGTGCTCGATCCAGACGAAGAGCTGGACGTCGTGGACGAGTGGTTCGAATGGCAGATGGGGATCCCGCTTTCCCTCGTCGAAGCCCCCTTCCGAGACCTCTCGACCCCGATGCTCGATGAGGTACGCCGGTACACCGCACACGAGGGAACCATCGTCACCGTCGTCCTGCCCGAGCTCGTGGTTCGGCGACGATGGGAACACCTGCTTCACAACCAGACCGCCTTCTTCCTGAAGCGGCTGCTCCTGTTCGAGCCGGGGGTCGTCGTGACGAGCGTCCCGTTCCATCTCTCCGGCGACGTCCTTCCGGAGGAGCCCGCTCGCCAGGTCGTGCGATCCGTCTAGAGAACCCGTCCGCCCCACGCACGAATCGGCATCGCTCCCCCGTAACATCGCACCTGTGGCGAAGACGGTGACCCCTCCGGCGCGCCCCGGCGGGCTGCTGAAACGGCTCGTCGTCGGACGCGCGATCGCATCGAGCAAGCAGGAGCATCAGCTCCTTCCCAAGATCCTTGCCCTGCCCGTCTTCAGCTCGGACCCGTTGTCCTCGGTCGCCTACGCGACCGAGGAGATGATGCTCGTGTTGGCCCTAGCGGGGGCCGCCGCGCTCTCGCTGATGATGCCGATCGCGATCGCCATCTCGATCCTTCTGGTCATCGTCATCACGTCGTACCGGCAGACCGTTCGCGCCTATCCGAACGGCGGCGGCTCCTACATCGTCTCTCGCGAGAACCTCGGGACCTTGCCCGGATTGACCGCGGCGGCCGCGATCTTGACGGACTACGTCCTCACGGTCGCGGTGAGCGTCACCGCGGGGACGATCGCCGTCAGCTCGGCCGCTCCGAGCCTCGAGGACCATCAGGTGGCGATCGCGATCGGGTTCGTCGCGCTGATCACGCTCGCGAACCTCCGAGGCGTGCGGGAGGCCGGAACCGTCTTCGCCGTCCCGACCTACGGCTTCGTCGCGATGGTCTACGTGACGCTCGCGGCGGGATTCTTCCGGTGCCTCTCCGGCTGTCCGACGGCCCCCACCGCGGAGCTCGAGTTGCCCGTGGAGCATGCGCTCGGCCTCTTCCTGATCCTTCGCGCCTTCGCCTCGGGCGCCACGGCGCTCACCGGGGTCGAGGCCATCGCCGACGGCGTTCAAGCGTTCCGCAAGCCGCAGGCGAAGAACGCCGCCGCGACGCTGGCGATCATGGGGTCGATCAGCATCAGCATGTTCATCGGGATCACCTACCTGGCTCGCGAGTTCGACGTGCGGGTTCGAGAGGGATTGGAGGGACCCTCGGTCCTCGCGCAGATCGGAGAGACCGTCTTCGGCCGTGGGTTCCTCTTCTACGTGCTGCAGGCCTTCACCGCAGGGATCCTCATTCTCGCGGCGAACACGGCCTATCAGGACTTCCCGCGGCTGTCGGCCATCCTCGCGCGAGACCGGTTCATGCCCTCGCAGTTCCGTAACCGCGGCGACCGGCTCGTGTTCTCGAACGGGGTCCTCGTCCTGGCGGTCCTCGCCTGCCTGTTGATCTACGCCTTCGACGCCAACCTCACACGGTTGATCCAGCTCTATGTCGTGGGGGTGTTCACCGCGTTCACGCTGTCGCAGGCCGGGATGGTCCGGCGCTGGATGCGGTTGCGTGAGGGGCGATGGCTGCGAAGCGCGATCATCAACGGGATCGGTGCCGGGACGACCGGCGTCGTCCTCGTCATCGTGACTATCACGAAGTTCACGCGAGGCGCGTGGATCGTGATCACCGCGATGCCGATCATCATCGCGTTCTTCCTGGCGGTCCATCGCCATTACGAACGCGTCGGCCAGATGCTGCGCGCGCGGCGGCTCACCGCCGACCAGGAAGCGAAGAACACCTTCGTCTTCCTGGTGAGCGAGATGGACACCGCAACGCTGGATGCCGTCAGCTACCTGCGAGCGCTCCGTCCGGAGGTGGTGCACCCCCTGTATATCGGAGCGCCGGAGCGCTTCGCGGCGACGGCCGCGGCTTGGGAGACCTCCGCCCCTCGCCTCGGACGGCTCGAGCTGCTCGAGGAGGGCCACGACAAGCTCCTGCGGGCGCTCCGCGCCTACATCCAGGCGATCCCGCGCCGGCCCGAGGACTTCGTCACGGTGGTGATCGCCGAGGAGCTCGGCGATCGGTCCTGGCTGCAGTTCGTCCGGAACCGCAAGGCGCTGCGGCTCAAGACCTCGCTCCTGTTCGAGCCCGGCGTCGTCGTAACGGACGTGCCCCTGGTCCCGGAGGAGATGGAGGTCGCGAGCGCACACAGCGAGCATCCGGTCGAGCCGGAGCGCAGCGTCGTGCTCGTCCCGGTCTCCGCCGTCCACGACGCGACCGTCCGGGCGCTCATCTACGCGAAGTCGTTGCGGCCGACGAAGCTCGAGGGGATGTTCTTCGTCTCCGATCCGGAGGAGACCGAGGGCGTGATCGATGAATGGCACGAACGCAGGATCGACGTCCCGCTCGTCCTCGTCGAGGCGCCGTTCCGAGAGTTCGGCGAACCGCTCCTTGCCGAGATCCGGAAGTACACGCAGCACGGGGACACGATCGCGACCGTCGTCCTGCCCGAGTTCATCCCGGCGCATTGGTGGGAGAACCTGCTCCACAACCAGACGGCGTTCTACTTCAAGCGCCTGCTGCTCTTCGAGCCCAACGTCGTGGTGACGAGCGTGCCGTTCCACCTGCGGGCGCCGGAGGTCCCGTGATGGATCGAGAGCGCGCGCACGCGTTCGCGCGAGAGAAGTGCCTGAAGGAGACGACCGTCCGCCACCTCATCTCGGTCGAGGGCGTCATGCGTGCACTCGCCCGGCGCTTCGGCGAGGACGAGGACCTGTGGGGTCTCACCGGGCTGTTCCATGACCTCGACCAGGACCACACCGGAGACGACGCCTCGAACCACGCGCGTGTGGCCGAGGGCTGGCTCCGCGAGGCCGGCGTCGACGAACGCGTCATCAATGGCGTCCTCGCACACGCGTTCCCCGAGTACCGGACCGATCGCATGTCGGTCGCGATCGTGCACGCCGACGCGGTCGCCGGCCTGCTGGTCGCGGCGGCGCTCGTGCGGCCGGAGAAGGCGACGGGGATGAAGGTCTCGTCCGTGAAGAAGAAGCTGAAAGAGAAGGCGTTCGCGCCGGGTGTGAATCGGGAGGAGGTCACCGGCGCGGAAGAAGGGCTCGGGCTCTCACTCGACGAGTTCCTCGCCGTCTCGATCGAGGGGTTACAGCAAGTCGCGGCCGAGATCGAGCTGTAGGTAGCGTCATGTGCGCTACCGCTTCGCTGCTTGAGCGCTTTACGCCCGCGCGCGGTCGAACACCCGCAGGACCCTCGTGATGAGTCCGGCCGGGTGGCGCTCGTCCACCGCGTGGAAGGACTCGACGGGAAGCGGCTCGATCCCGTACGTGTCGAGCAGTTCCTGCTGGACCTGCTCCACCTCGAGCGGCGTTCCCACCGCGGCCGGACGCTTCCGGTGGGCGTCGCACGCCGGCCGGAGCTCGCCGTCGCGCTCGAAGACCTGATCGGGAACCGCGGGGAGGCGTCCGTACCACAGGCACCAGCAGCACACCAGCCGAAGTCGTGAGGGGTAGGCGAACTCGGCTCGGTAGCCCTTCGTGTGCTCGATCACGCGGCCCCACATCGCGACCCGCCCGACGACGGCCGCGGACCGGCCCGAACGCGCCAATCGCGCCGGGTCCTTGATCGCGTGGATCCCGCACGTGCAGCCGGGCTCGGGGCTTCGATGAGTGGCGGCGAGCTCGGGGTTGTAGACCATGTACTCGCGCGTGTGCGCGCCGCTGCACGTGGCGTGGATCGCGACGCGCGGCTCCCACGCCGAGCGCGGCGTGGTGGGGACGATCCGCAGACCCTCGTCGGTCCGCCCGAGGCGCCACGCGCGCCACCCGAGCAGCGGCTCGGTCTGATGCTCGGCCTCGGGGAACACGCGGAACGCCTTGCCCATCGTCACTCCGAGGGTACGCCCGGTCACCGCGAAAGATGCTCTCCACGTGCCCGTCCGGTGCGCTAGGGTCGGCTCCTCGAAGCGCGAAAGGCGAAGGGCATTGAACATCCGGCCGGCCGGTCCCGACGACGTCGGGTTCCTCAAGTCGATGCTCTACGAGGCCGCCGCGTGGAACCCGGACTGGCCGCGCGAGCGCACGATCGCGGCGCTCGCCGACCCGATGCTCGAGCGGTACCACCGCGAGTGGGGGCGACCGGGCGACGCGGGGGTCATCGCCGAGCTCGACGGCGAGCCGGTCGGGGCGGCCTGGTACCGCCTGTTCACCGAGGAGGAGCCCGGCTGGGGGTTCGTGGACGAGAAGACGCCCGAGCTCGGCCTCGCGGTCGTCCCGCTCCACCGTCGGAAGGGGATCGGCGAGACCCTGCTCCGCGCGCTGATGGTCCAGGCCCGCCAGGACGGCTTCCAGTCGCTCTCGCTCTCGGTGGCCGCCCACAACCGCTCGCGGATGATGTACGAGCGGACCGGCTTCCAGAAGGTCTCCGAGGACGCCGAGTCCTGGGTGATGCGCGCCGAGCTCTCCTAGCAGAGGCGAACCGCTTCGCTGCTCGAGGCCCCTAGACCGTTTCCTCGGCGTCGCGGGCCTGCTCGGCCACCATCTCGGCCTCGGCGGCGCGGGCCCGCTGCTCCTCTTCCTCCCGCCGGATCGAGCGGATCCGGTGCCACACGAACCAGACGCCGGCCACGAAGATCGCCGCCGCGATCGCCCAGGCGAACGGCCGGAAGATCCGCTCGACCGTCTCCCAGCGCTCGCCGAGGAGATAGCCGAGCCAGGTGAGGAGCAGGCACCAGGGCAGGCATCCGAGCACCGTGTACGCGGTGAACTTGCCGAACCGCATGCGGACGACGCCGGCCGGCAGGCTGATGAACGTCCGGACCACCGGAAGGAGGCGGCCGCCGAACACGGCGAGCTCCCCGTGGCGCTCGAACCAGTCGTGCGCCCGGTCGACCTCGTGCGGGCGGATCGAGCAGGTACCGGCCCCACCGATCGATCAGCGGCCGGCCGCCGGCGTACCCGGCCCAGTAGGCGAGCCAGGACCCGACGACGTTTCCGCCGGTGCCGGCCAAGGCAACGAGCCACAGGTCCAGCTGCTGGTCCGGCGCCAGGAACGAGGCCGAGACCAGGGCCCCGCCGAAGAGCATCGTGACCTCGGAAGGGATCGGGATGCAGGCCGATTCCAGCACCATGAGGACGAAGATCGCCAGGTAGCCGTACCGGACGATCTCTTCGGTGACGAACGAGTTGAAGATCCCGAGCAGCGTGAACCCCCGCCTGGACGGGAATGGATGGACCCTACCACCGCGTTCACCGCTCGGGCCGGGATGCGTCTTCGGACACCCCGGCCGTGCCCGGGCACGAAATCCCGGGGCTGGCCGTAGGGGCTGGTACCCTCCGCCTCGGAGGCACCCTTTTGGGGCGCCGGGCCTCCGATCCCTCGTGAAATGGACGTGATGCAGGCATGGCGAAGACCCTGGTGGTCGTCGAATCGCCCGCCAAGGCGAAGACCATCGAGAAGTATCTGGGCTCGGACTTCACGGTCCGTGCCTCCTACGGCCATATCCGGGACCTGCCCAAGAGCGACCTCGGCGTCGATGTCGAACGCGCATTCGAGGTCACCTACGAGGTCCCCGAGGACTCCAAGAAGCACGTCACCCAGCTGAAGAAGGCCCTGAAGCAGGCCGACGAGCTCGTCCTCGCGACGGACTACGACCGTGAGGGGGAGGCGATCGCCTTCCACGTGGCCACCCTGCTCGGGGTCGATCCCGCCCAGGCGAAGCGGGTCACCTTCACCGAGATCACCCGTGACGCGATCTTGGAGGCCTTCCGGAACCCGCGCGAGATCGACCTGAAGCTGTTCGACGCCCAGGAGGCCCGCCGGGTCCTCGACCGCCTGGTCGGGTACAAGATCTCGCCGATCCTGTGGCGGCGGGTCCGTCCGGGCCTGTCCGCGGGCCGCGTCCAGTCGGTCGCCGTCCGCCTCATCGTCGAGCGCGAGCGCGAGATCCGGGCCTTCGAGCCGGTCGAGTACTGGAGCATCGACGTCAGCCTCACCCCGGATGAAGACCCAGAGCAGCCGTTCGTCGCCCATCTCACGCAGGTCCCCGAGGGCAAGCTCGCGGCCAACCCCGACAAGAAAGGACTCGTCCTGTCGGACGAGGCCGGGGCGACGACGCACGCCGAGCGCCTGCGGACCGCCGATTACCGGGTCACCAACGTCGAGCGGAAGGAGCGGAAGCGCTCGCCCTCGCCGCCGTTCACGACCTCGACGCTCCAGCAGGAGGCCGCGCGCAAGCTCGGGTTCGGCGCCCGCAAGACGATGACGCTCGCCCAACGCCTGTACGAAGGGGTCAACCTTCCCGGCGAGGGAACGGTCGGTCTCATCACGTACATGCGGACCGACTCGGTGAATATCGCCGAGAGCGCGCTGCGCGAGATCGACGAGGTCGTGCGCAACGACTTCGGCCCCGAGTACGCGCTCGAGAAGCCCCGGCGCTTCAAGACGCGCTCGCGGAACGCGCAGGAGGCGCACGAGGCGGTCCGCCCGACGTCGGCGCTCCGCCATCCGGCGCGCGTGGCCGGATCGCTCGACCGGGACCAGCTGCGGCTCTACGAGTTGATCTGGAAGCGCACGGTGGCGACGCAGATGGCCGAGGCGCGCTTCAACCAGGTCGGCGTCGACATCGAGGCCACTGCCGACGGCGTCACGTACGGGCTGCGCGCCACCGGACAGACGCTGATCTTCGACGGGTTCATCCGCGCCTACACGGAGGGCCGCGACGAGGGCCCCGACGAGGACGCGGAGAACCGCCTGCCCGACCTCACGCCCGAGCAGGTGCTTCGGATGCTCGAGGTCCTGCCCGAGCAGCACTTCACGCAACCTCCACCGCGGTTCACGGAGGCCTCGCTCGTGAAGACGCTCGAGGAGCTCGGCATCGGGCGTCCGTCCACGTACGCCTCGATCATCTCGACGATCCAGGACCGGGGATACGTCCGCCTGGAGGACAAGCGGTTCTTCCCCGAGGACGTGGCCGAGGTCGTGACCGACAAGCTGGTCGAGCACTTCTCGGAGATCGTCGACGTGAACTTCACGGCGCGGATGGAAGAGGAGCTCGACGAGATCGCCGAGGGCGCTGCGGCTCGTACCGGCGTGTTGGCCGAGTTCTGGACGCCCTTCTCCGAGGACCTCGTGCGCGCCGAGGAGAAGTTCGAGCGCTACATCGAGGAGGTCGACGAGGACTGCCCTCGATGCATCGAGGAGGGCCGTGTGCCGCCCGGGCGGCTCCAGATCCGGCTCGGTCGGTACGGCCGGTTCATCGGATGCTCTCGCTTCGCCGAGGAAGACGGCGGGTGCAAGTACATCCGCAACCTGAACGGCGAGGTGCGACCCGAGCCCGAGATGCTCGACGAGAAGTGCCCGGAGTGCGGGAAGCAGCTGGTCCGCAAGGTCGGCCGCTACGGCCCGTTCGTCGGGTGTTCCGGCTACCCGGATTGCCGGTACATCAAGAAGGACCCGCCGAAGAGCCTCGACATCACGTGCCCGCAGTGCAAGCAGGGCGAGATCGTCGAGAAGCGGACGCGATTCGGCCTGTTCTACGGCTGTGACCGCTACCCCGAGTGCGACTTCGCCGTGAGCAATCCACCGCTGAAGGACCACCCGTGCCCCGAGTGCGGTTCGTTGCTGCTCGAGCGCCCGAAGAGCTACCGGTGCTGGAACTGCGGAGCCGAGCTCGACACGTCGTTCGACGTGAAGAAGCAGGGTGACCCCGAGGCGGAAGCCGCCGCTCGGGCCGCGAAGTCCGCCGCCCGCGCGGAGCGCGCCAAGGCGAAGAACGCGAAGTCCAACGGCGAAGTCCAGCGGCGAAGCGATCCAACCGCCAAGCGTCACGGCCAAACGCTCGCACAAGCGGACCACCACGAGGCGGGCACGACCGACCGACCGGCAACGACGACGCACCGGCCGCGGCGGAGGGGTAGGTGTCGAGCAGCTTCGCCGACGAGGTCGCTGCGCTCCGAGGGACCCGGCCGGCGACGCTGAAGGACCTCGTCACCAACGCGCAGTTCTCCAAGCTGCTCGCTCGCCCAGACCGTCAGCTCGTTCGGCGACTGGGTGGGCTTCGTCGCGGTGACCGCGCTCGTGATCAAGCAAGCGGCGGCGAGGCGGCGCCTACGCCGTCGCAGGGCGTGATGGTGGCCCGGATGCTCCCGGCGATCTTGTTCGGGCCGCTCGCGGGGGCGTTCGTGGACCGGTTCAACCGCAAGACGCTGATGATCGACGGCCGACATCGCGCGCGGCGCGCTCTATGCGGTGATGCCGCTTCCTCGGACCGCTTGTGGGCGATCTACCTGCTCTCGTTCGTGATCGAGTGCTTCTCGCTGCTTTGGACGCCGGCGCGCGACGCGTCCCTGCCGAACCTCGTGCCGAGACGTCAGTTGGCGAACGCGAACGTCGCTCGGGCTCGATCACGACGTATGGGACGCTGCCGCTCGGCGGGCTCGTGTTCGCGTTCCTGGCGGGCGGCTCCGATCTGTTGCCGTGGCTGAGAGACAACCCCGACGTCCCTGGCGCTCTGGCTCGACGCCGGCGACCGTTCGCGATCTCGGCGTTCCTCGTCTCCCGGATCCAGATCCCGTCGCCGGCGCCGACCGGCTTGTCCACGGTTCGACCTTCGCGCGTGTCGGCACGGACATCGTCGATGGGCTCCGGTTCCTGCGCGAGACTCGCTCGCCTCCGCGATGACGCTCGGGATCGTGGCGGCGTTCGCGCGGTCGGGGCCGTGCTCGCGCTCGGGCCGATCTTCGCGCAGCGACGCCCTCGGAGCGGGGAACCCCGGATGGGGGATCCTCGTGACCTCGTTCGGGATCGGCATGGGGATCGGGATGGCGTCGTCGAACAAGGTGGTCGAGTTCGTGGAGCGCGAATACGTCTTCGTCTATTCGATCATCGCCGCGGCGGCGACGCTGTTCGTGCTCGCGCTCGATGCCCGGGCATCTAGTTCGCGGCGGTCGTGACGGTGATCCTCGGTGCGTTCTGCGGGTCGGCGTGGGTGAGCGGCTACGTGCTGCTGCAGGAGAACGTCACCGACGAGTTCCGCGGTCGAACGTTCGGTGTCGCTGACCGTGCTGTCGCGGCTCGGCTTGTTCCTGTCGCTCACGGCTGTTCCCGATCCTTGCGGGAACAGTCGGGGAGCACGACCTCACGATCGGCGACCGCCGGATCGACCTGTCCGGCACGCGCGCCGCCCTGATGGTCGCCGGGCTCGGTGCGGTGCTCGCCGGAGCGTTCACCCGGCGAGGGCCTCCGCCGGTTCCGGGTAGGCAAGCAGCAGCCGCTCGGCCTCGTTCCCAAGCTCAAACGCCCGCCGTCCTCCGGTCTGTTCGTCGCGTTCGAGGGCGTCGAGGGCGCGGGCAAGGGCACGCAGATCCGACTCGCGAAGGAGTGGCTCGAGTCGCAGGGCGCGGAGGTGCTCGTCACGCGAGAGCCGGGAGGAACGGAGGTCGGTGAGCACCTGCGCAAGATGCTGCTCGACCACGAGACCGGGCACCTCGAGCCGAAGACCGAGGCGCTGCTCTTCGCGGCGAGCCGTGCGCAGCTCGTCGCGAAGATCATCCGACCCGCGCTCGCCGAGGCGAAGGTGGTGATCACCGACCGCTACATCGACTCGTCGCTCGCGTACCAGGGGTCGGCGCGCGGGCTGGGCGAACAGGACGTCCTCACGCTGAACGTCTGGGCCACGCAAGGACTGTTCCCCGACCTCGTGATCCTGCTCCATCTCGAGCCCGAGGCCGGGCTCCTGCGCTCGCTGGAGGAGCCCGACCGGATCGAGATGGAGGGAGGGGACTTCCACGCGAAGGTCTCGGACGCGTACCTTCGCATCGCGGAGGAGCACCCCGAGCGGTTCGTGGTCGTGGATGCGGACGATGTACCCGAGAAGGTGCACGAGCGCGTGGTCGAGGCGCTGAAGCGCGTGCTGAAGGAGCGTGACGACGACGGAACCCGCTAGCGACGTCCCTGTGCTCGAGCGGATCCCCGGCCAGGAGCGCGCGATGGCGTTCCTGCGGCAGGCGGCGAGGCGGCCGCACCACGCCTACCTCCTCGCCGGACCGGAGGGCGGCGGCAAGTCCCTCGCGGCCCGCGCGTTCGCGGCGGCGCTGCTGTGCACCGAGGGCGGATGCGGCGTGTGCCGAAACTGCCGGCTCGCGCTCGCGGACAAGCACCCGAACCAGGTCGTCGTCGAACCCGAGGGCCGCGACATCCACGTGGACACGGTTCGCGCCGAGATCTGGCACCCGGCGTACCGGACCGCGCCCGAGCCCGGCCGGAAGGTGTTCGTGATCCGCGAGGCGGACCGCCTGAATCCCGCGGCGGCGGACGTGCTCCTGAAGGTGCTCGAGGAACCGCCGGCCGAGACCGTCATCTTGCTGCTCTCCGCCCGCCCCGACGAGCTCCCCGAGACGGTGCTCTCGCGATGTCACGTCGTCACGTTCCTGCCGCTGTCCGAGCGTTTCGTCGTCGAGACGCTGACCGGGGAGGGCGCCGACGCCGGGCGAGCCGCGCTCGCCGCGCGACTCGCCGGCGGGAACCTCGGCCGCGCCCGCCGTCTGGCGACCGATCCCGACGGCCTGTCGTTCCGAGAGGTGGCGCGCGACGCGGTGGATCTCGCGGGCCACGGCCCGGCCGGGTCGCTCGAGGCCGCCGACCGCGTGCTCGCGGCCGCGGAGCGCTACAAGAAGGACCTCGCCGAGCAGTTGCGCGACGAGCTCGCGCCGTTCCTCGACGATCGCGGACGGCCGGAGGATGCATACCGCGGCGCGATCCGCCGCATGGAAGAGCGTCACAAACGACAGGTCCGCCGGGCCGAGCGCGACTACGTGGACCGCGTGCTGCTCGCGGTGTCGGCGCTCCTGCGGGACGGCGTCGTCGTCGCGGTGGGAGGCGGTTCCGAACTCCTGATGAACCCCGACCTCGCGCCGGCTGCGGCGTCGCCCGCCGCGGCCGCGGCCGGCCTCGCCGCCGCCGAGGAGGCGCGGGCGGCGCTGGCCGAGGACGTGAACCTGAACGCGCGGCTCGTCCTGGAGCAGGCGTTCCTTCGCCTCAGCGGCGTGGCGTGAGGTCCCGCCGTCCTGCCTCGCGGGCCGGGTGTCCCCCCGGTGGGCGGTGCTCAACAGTGGTGCTGGCATCACTGTCGCTCGACCAACCCCGTGGGACGCTGAGCTTGGAGGACCAGCTCATGACCGTCCGAGTGCTCATCGTGGACGACCAGGAACCGTTCCGCATGGCCGCGAAGCTCGTGGTCGAGGCCACCGATGGGTTCGAGGTGGCCGGCGAGGCGGAGACCGGTGAGGACTCGGTCAGGCTCGCTCGAGAGCTGAAGCCCGACCTGGTGCTGATGGACGTGAACCTGCCGGGGATCAACGGTCTCGACGCGACGCGCCAGATCCTGGACGGGCAGAGCGGGCCGGTGGTGGTGCTGCTCCTTTCCACCTACGAGGAAGCCGAGTACGCGCCACGCGCCGCCGAGTGCGGGGCGGCCGCCTACATCCCGAAAGCCTCGTTCGGACCGGATCGACTCGAGTCCGCGTGGGACGCCGCGAAGCCGGCGTAGGCGCCCTCCGCTAGGAGATCGGGAGCGTTCCGCTGACGGTCGTGCCGTCTCCCGGCGCGCTCCGGACGTGCAAGGTTCCTCCGACGGCCTCGACGCGGTCGGCCATCCCCAGAAGCCCGGTCCCGCGCGGAGCGGTGGCCGGATCGAACCCGATCCCGTCGTCGCGGATCTCGAAGGTGAGGTCGCCGTCTCGCTGCCGGATGTCGATCTCGACGCCGGAAGCGTTCGCGTACTTCGTCACGTTCTGCAGCGCCTCAAGGACGCAGAAGTAGACCGTCGCCTCGACGTCCTGCGTGTACCGGCCGATCCCGTCGCGGCTCACTCGCACGGGCACGGGCGATCGGCGAGCCTGCGCCTCGAGCGCCGGGGTCAGACCCTCGTCCGCCAGGAGCGGTGGATAGATGCCGCGCGCGAGGTCACGCAGGTTCTCCAGCGCGTCGTTGGTCTCCTCGCGGAGCTCGCCGAGGAACGCGTGCGCTTTGGCGGGGTCCTTGTCCAGCACCACGTCGGCGAGCCGAAGCTTCACGGCGAGCGCGACGAGCTGCTGCTGGGCACCGTCGTGGATGTTGCGCTCGAGTTGCCGGCGCCCCTCGTCGACGGCCGCGACGATGCGGCGCCGGGACTGGCGCAGCTCTTCGATCAGCCGCACGTTGCGAAGGACGAGTCCCGCCTGCGAGGCGAGGTCGCGGATCAGCCGCTCCTTCGACGGGCTCATCGGATCGTTCGCCGGCATCCGGACAGTGATCGCTCCGAGGAGCTCTCCCTGGTGACGAACCTCGAACGTCCCGGGGTCCAGGTCCGCGAGCGTCGCGCTCGGCTGCGGCTCGTCGGGCCGCGTGTCGCCCGGCCATCCCGCCGCGGGTCGGAACTCGCCGCCGACGAGGAGCCAGATCGTCACGGCCTCGGCGCCCGTGCCGGCGCCCAGGATCGAGGCCGTCCGCGGCAGGACGTCCTCGGTCGAGTACGTCTCGGCCATCCTCCCCGAGAACTCGGTGAGCACCTCGTACGGCGTGGCCCGCCCTCCGTAGACGAGGCGATCCGCGATCTTGCGCGCGAGTCGCAGCAGCGGCCACGCGATGGCGCCGATCAAGAAGCCGGCGACGAGCACCAGGATGGGTTCGTCCCTGACGGGACCGACCACCAGTCCGCCGGCGATCAGGAGCGCGAGCAGGGACGCTCCGGTGATCAAGATCACGAGGATCGCGGCGACGAGCGTCTTCTTCAGGACGACGTCGAGGTCCCAGAGCCCGTAGCGAAGGAGCGCGAAGCCGATCGCCGCGGGGATCCCGAGTCCGAGCGCGATGAAGAAGACATAGAACGCGACCTCGTTGGCGAGGCGGGTCTCGTTCGGGCCCAGACCGATCCCCGTCACGATGGCCGCGACGAGAGCGATCCCGCTGATCGCGCCCACATAGGCGAGCCAGCGGATCTGCTGTCGCTCCACGCCCTGCGACCGGCGGAAGCGCAGGATCAACGCGAGGACGCAGAGCGGAGCCAGGACGAGGAGATACACGAACCCCGTTGTCTGCTGCACCACCTTGGCCGCCGCCTCGAGCGAAGGGACCCCGGTCGGGTTCGGGATGCGCAGGTCGCCGGCATACAGCCGGTCCGTCCGGACGATCGTCGTGACGATCGCGAGCGCGGAAGCGATCGGGATCGCCCACAGCAGCGGACGCCAGCGCTTCGAGGGCACGCCGCCGGTGGGATACAGCAGCAGGAGGAGCGGGACCGGCGTCAGGACGAGGACGAAGCTCCAGCTCGCGACCCAGGGATAGAAGGAATCGAAGGGGAGCGCGCCGGGGTTCGTCTGGAAGGCATAGGTGGAAAGCTCTTCCAAGAGGCCCCCGAGCAGGAAGCCGAGCCCGAAGGCCATCATCAGCCACCCGATCGGGTTCTTCCGGTTGCGGGACGCGAGGAGCGCGCCGACCACCGTCCATCCCGCCATCATCACGATCGCCAGCGGGATGAAGAACGCATCCTCTGACAGGCTTCCGTTGCGGATGGTCAGGAACATCGTCGGGACGACGAGGATCAGACCGCCACCCGCGAGGTACCAGGGGACCCGAGATCTCATCGCGAGCCACTTCCCTCGACCGGCACGCGGCCGGTCACGGTGGTGCCCGAGCCCGGCGCGCTCGTCACGTCGAGCGTTCCGCCGATCGCGTCGAGCCGGTCCGCCATCCCCTGAAGCCCCGTTCCGTCGACGTTGGACTCCGGGTCGAAACCTCGACCGTCGTCGGTCACGGTGAAGGTGAGATGTCCGTTCGACTTCGCGAGGCGAACGACCGCGCGCGAGGCCTCGGCGTACTTCGCCACGTTGTTGAGCGACTCGAGCGCGCAGAAGTAGACGGCGGACTCCACGTCCCGAGGGTACCGGCCGACCGCGTCGGTCTCGACCACGACGGGGATGGACGACTTCCGAGCCTGCGCCTCGAGCGCGGCCTCGAGGCCCTTGTCCGCGAGCAGCGGCGGATAGATGCCTCGGGCGAGATCGCGAAGGTCCTCGATCGCCTCCGTCGCCGAGGCCTGCAAGGCATCGAGCATGTCGCCGACCCTCGGAGGATCGCGATCGAGCATCGTTCGCGCCAGCTTGAGTTGCACGGCCAGCGCCACGAGTTGCTGCTGAGCGCCGTCGTGCAGGTTGCGCTCGATCTTGCGGCGTTCCTCATCCTGCGCGGCGACGAGGCGCTGACGGGAAGCCCGAAGCTCCTCGATCAGGCGGACGTTGCTCAGCACGAGTCCGGCCTGCGCCGCCAGGTCGGCGATGAGCTTCTCCTTCGTGGGGTTCATCGGGTCGTTGGCCGGCGTCCGCACCGACAGCGCGCCGAGGAGCTCGCCCTGATGGCGGACCTCGGCCGCGTGTTCGCTCTCGATGTCGGGCAGCGCGTCGCCGGGAGCCGGAAGCCGCCGTCCGTGCTCCACCGCGGGGTGGCCGGCCTCGGCGACGAGCTCGCCCCCGACGCGGATCCACACGGTCGCCGTCTCGGCGCCGGTGGCTTCGGCGAGCAGGTGGGCCATCCGTGGCAGGACGTCCTCGGTCGAATACGTCTCACCCACGCGCTCGCCGAACGCGGACAGCACCTCGTACGGGGTGGCCCTCCGTCCGTAGACGATCCGATCCGCGAACCGCCGGGCGCGACGACGCAACGGACCGACGAGCACGCCGAGCGCGATCCCGACGAGAAGGAGGCCGCGCTCCCAGCCCGTGAGCCCCGTGCCCAGGACCGCGGTCGGAAGGAGCGCGACCACGAGGAGGAGCAGCAGGGTCAGGCCTCCCGCGACGATGGCGAAGATCACCGTCTTCTTGATGACGACGTCGAGGTCCCACAAGCCGTGGCGGAAGATCGCGAGGAGGTATGCGGCCGGAACGCCGATCACGATGGTGAACGCCGCGAGACCGAACATGATCGGGAAGATGGCGAGCTCCTCGTCGTTGGGCGAGAGCTGCCTCGGCGACGAAGCCCAGGACGAACATCAGGGCGATGAACATCCCGGCGAGAGCGCCGACGAACGCCAGCAGGCGCATCTGCTGGCGCGCCTCGCCGGTCGATCGCCGGAAGCGCAGGACGATCGCGACCACCGCGGACAAGCCCGAGATCAGGGCGACGATCGTGCCGGCGGCGATGACCACGCCCGCCACGGACGCGAAGGCGTCCACGCCGAACGGGTTCTCGAACACGATCCCGTCCTCACGCCAGTTGTTGAACGGGCCGGGGCGGAACAGGAACCCGAGGAACGCGACGGCGGTCCCTCCCGCCAGGCCGATGACGCTCCATCGCCACCGAGGCCCGGGAAGGTGTCCGTCGGGGTACAGGAGGAAGAGCATCGGCAGGAGGGCGAGCGGATAGAGCGCGTACTCGCCGATCGTCGCCCAGACCGACATCAACGGGATCGAGCCAGGCTCCACCTTCAAGCCGTAGATCACCGCCGACTGCCCGAGGCTGAGGAGCGGGAACAGCATGCCCGTGATGACGAAGAGCCATCCCGCCCAGTTCGCCGGCTGCCTCCACACGATCAGCACGCCGACCGCGATCCAGCCGAGCAGCAGGAACACGAGGACGACGAAGGCGACGTTGATGCCTCCCTCGGACTCGATGAGGACGTCGCCGTCTTCCGCCCGGCCTTGGAGCTCGTCGACGAGCTCACGCATGCCCGGTGTGTCGAGGTCTCCGACCACGACGACGGTGCCCGGCTCGATGCGATCGCTGATCGAGAAGTTCACGACGCCGGCGACGGTCACCGCCGCCACGCTGAGCGCAAGGATGCCGACCGCGAGGAAGCGCGCGAGTCGCGGGCTCATGCTTCGCGCCTCATCGCCGGCTCCCCGTAGTCATCGGGCGTGTCGGGTCCACACGACCCATGGTGGCATCGTTCGCCGCGGTGTTCCAAGGGGGACGACCGGCAGGTTCCCATGAGGGAGCCTCCCTCGGCGGAGCGTGCTGGCACCCCCGAGATGTTGTGGTGGCGGCCGGGTCGTCGCGCGGTCCCGCCGGGCCTACCGTGGTCTCAGCGCTAAAGGAGGCTCCTCATGAAGAAGATCCTGGTGGGGACCGACACCACCGCCTCGGCCGATCTCGCCGTCAAGGCCGCGGCCGAGCTCGCCCGGCAGAACGAGGCCGAGCTGCTGGTCGTCCACGTCCGGTCGGATGGCGCGGCGCACGACGCCGCGGACCCGAAGAAGTCCGCCGACCCCGAGCGCTACCTATCCGCGATGGGGGACCGCTTCCCCGAGATCGCGGTCCGCAGCTGGAGCGAGCCGGGCGATCCGGCCGAGCGGCTCGTCGAGACCGCCGAGAAGGAACGGGTCGACACCATCGTGCTCGGCAACCGCGGCATGCAGGGATCGTGGTGGCGGGTGCGCGACAGCGTTCCGAACCTCGTGCTGCGGCACGCGCCGTGCTCGGTGTACATCGTCGACACGCGGATCGCGCAGTGACGGCAGGTCGCGGCTGCCGCGACGTCAGGTCGCTGGGCTCTCCGAGTCGCGAAGGAACGCCAGCACGGCCATGACGCGACGATGGACGTCCGTCTCCTCGGATAGGCCGAGCTTGTGGAACAGGGAGTTGATGTGTTTCTCGACGGCCCGCTCGGTGAGGAACAGCGACTTCGCGATCGCGGCGTTGTTCTTGCCCTGCGCCATGTTCTCCAGGACCTCGCGTTCGCGATCGGTGAGCTTGAGCAGGGGCGAGTGCGCCATCCGGTCCTTCGCCGAGACCAGCGCCTCGACCACCTTCGGATCCAGGACGGAGCCTCCCTTGGAGACCTCGTTCAGGGCACGCACGACCTCGTCGAGGTCGCTGACGCGTTCCTTCAGCAGGTACCCGAGCCCCGCGGCTCCGTCCTTCAGGAGGTCGTAGGCGTACTCCTCTTCCGCGTACTGGGACAGGACCACGACGCCGATCTCCGGATGCTCCGCGCGGATCCGTTTGGCCGCGTCGATGCCCTCCGTGGTGTTCGTGGGAGGCATGCGGATGTCGGTGAGGACCACCTCGGGCTTGAGCTCCTCGACCTTCTCGAGGAGCTCGTCGAGCGAGGCGGCCATGCCCACGAGCTCGACGTCGCTCGAGTTCTGCAGGAGCGCGGCGGTACCCTCCCGCACGAGGTAGTTATCCTCGGCGAAGACCACGCGGACCATGCGCGGATGGTACACGCGGCCATCGAGCGGGCCATGGAGCGGGCTATGGAGCGGGAGAGAGCGGCTTGAGCATCCGGATCGTGCTGGGCGAGGACAACGTCCTCGTGCGCGAGGGCGTACGGGCGCTGCTCGATTCCTACGAGGACATGGACGTCGTCGGCGTTGCCGCGGACGCGCCCTCGTTGCTCTCGGCGGCCGAGGAGCACCAGCCCGACGTGGTGGTTACGGACATCAAGATGCCGCCGAACTTCCAGCTCGAGGGCATCGACTGCGCCCACACGATCCGCGAGAAGCATCCGGGGACCGGGGTGGTCGTGCTGTCGGCGCACGACGACGAGGCGTACGCGATCGCGCTGCTCGGCAAGGGCCAGAGCGGGTTGGCCTACCTCCTGAAGGATCGGATCGCGCAGGGAGACGAACTCGTGAAGGCGATCCGCGAGGTGGCGGCCGGCGGCAGCGCGGTCGACCCGGCGATCGCCGAGCGCTTGTCCGGCCGCCGCGAGACCGGCGAGCACGACCGCGAGCTGCTCGAGCTCATGTCGCAAGGCCTCGGCTATGAGGCGATGGCCGAGCGCCTCGGCACCACGCAGGAGGCGGTCGACGGCCGCGTGACGGGGCTCTTCACGCGGATGGCTGCGGGCGCCACCACGGGCGGAGCGAGCGCCGTCGACGAGATGAAGCGGCTGCACGCCGCGGTCGTCGCCAAGCAGGCCGCCGCCGCGACGCTCTCCTCGTACATGCCGCAACGGGTTGCCGAGAAGCTCGCGGCCGGCGAGGTGGGACAGGAGGAGCTCGAGGTCACCGTCCTGTTCAGCGACATCCGCGGGTTCTCGACGATCGCGGAACGGCTGTCGGCGCGCGAGATCGCCGAGATCGTCGGGCGACACTTCACCGCGATGGCGGAGATCGTGGTCGAGCACGGCGGAACGATCGACAAGTTCCAGGGCGACTCCGTGATGGTGGTGTTCGGCGCCCCCGATCCGCTCCTCGACCACGCCGCGCGCGCGCTCCGATGCGCGATCGCGATGCAGGCCAGGCAGGCCGAGCTGAACGCCGAGGGTTGGGGCACGCAGGCGGTCGACGGACTGCACATCGGCGTCGGGATCAACTCGGGCCTCGTGATCGCAGGCGCGGTAGGCGGCGGTGGCCGGCTCGAGTACACGGTGATCGGCGATGCCGTGAACGTCGCGCAACGCCTGCAGTCCGAGGCCGAGGGCGGTGAGATCGTCGCGAGCGCGAGCACGATCGCCTCCGCGGACGACGTGGACGCGCTCCCGATCGGCCTTCGTCAGGTGAAGGGGCGCGAGGAGCCGGTGGAGGTCTACCGGGTCCGCACCAAGGCAGAGGATCGATGACGGCGAGGAGCGAGCGGCCGGGATGAGGCTTGCATTCCGCATCGTGGCGGGGCTCCTCGGCGTCTTCGGGTTCGTGATCAGTGCGCCCCTTGCCATCATCTCCTTCATCGATGATGCCGAGTCGATCCATCGGCTCCACTACGTGGCGCTCACCCCGCTCTACGGCGTGCTGCTCGGGACCGCGCTGCTCGTATGCGCGTGGCGGCCGGAGCAGAACGTGTCCGCCTTCTTCGTCGCCGCGGGTTCCGGGATCGCTGGCGCGGTCGCCGGCCTGGCCTCGGGCGACTTCGTCTCGGGTGGCTGGTTCACGGGACCGATCTCGATCGTGGTGCTGTGGGTGCTCCATCCCTCACGCCGCTCGCTCCTTCGCGCGAGCGGCGTCGACCTGCCGACCGCGCTGCTATCGCTCGTGGCGCTCGCCCCGGCGATCGCGTGGCTGCTGACGCAGAGCGAGTTCCAGCGAACGGGTCAGGTTGGCGATCCGCACTGGGAGTTCCATCACTACAGCGGGATGGCGGCCGCCGCGCTCGCGCTTCCGATCTGCGGCATCGCGGCCTCGCTCCGGGAGCCCGGTCGCCGGCTCGGCGTGTGGCTCGTCGGCGGGTCGGCCCTCTTCGTCGGCGCGGGATCGCTGGCGCTGGCCGACTATGCCGGAGCGTTCGATGCCCTGTGGGCGTGGCTCACGCTCGCCTGGGGCCTCGGGATCATCGTGCTCGCCGAGACCAGGACCCGCCGCGACACCACGAGCGTGGCCCGCTGATGGCGGGCTCGGTCTGGCGCAAGGTCGAGCGGTTCTCGCTCGGGATCGTCTTCGGCATCGCCGCGTGGATCATCGAGCGCCGCGTGTTGAAGGCGATCAAGCGGAAGGGAGGAGCCGCGCCGGCCAGGCCGACACCGCTCTCCGAGAGCGTGAGCGAGATCGAGCGCCCGGCCGGATAGGCCGACTACCGGTTGCGGCGGAGCAGGTCACCCAGCAGGAAGACCGTGAAGCCGACCCCGATGATGCCGAGGGAGATCGGGATCCACTCGGCGACGCGCGCCGACGCGGCGGTGGTCGCCGCTCCGAGCAACGCCGCTGCCCCGATGATGCCGGCCGAGAGCCGACGCCCCACGCGGCGAACGGTGTCCTCGAGCCGTTCCGCGGTGAAGTTGACCTGCAGCTTGGGTCCCGGCCGGGCGCCGGCGAGCCGCTCGAACGCCTCGGCGATGCGGGACAGGCGCACCTTGAACTTCTGGGCCTCGTAGAACAGCTTCTTCGGATCCGTCCGCTGGATCATCCGCTTCGTGACGCCGCGCATGAGATAGGACCCGGCGACCTCGAAGGGATCCAGGTCCGGGTCGAGCTCGGCCGTCGCCAGCTGCATCTGCGCCATCGCCTTGCCCGTCAGCGCGAGCGACGCGGGGAGCGGCACGTCGTGGCGGATCGAGATCTCGGTGATCTCCTGCAGGATCGGTCCGAGCTGGATCTCGCGCAGCGAGACGTTGCGGTACTTCGCCATCACCGCGCCGAGCTCGTCCTGGAACGCGCCGATGTCGAGGTCGGCTCGGTCGGCCCCTCCGGCGAGCATGAACGTGACGTCGGTCAGGAACTGGACGTCCTCCTGCCAGAACGCCATCAGCAGCAGCATCAGGCTCTCGCGGATCTCGGGGCCGATCTGGCCGACCATGCCGAAGTCGAGGAAGTAGATCTTGTCGTTCCACCACATGAGGTTCCCCGGATGCGGGTCCGCGTGGAAGAACCCCTCCGTGAGGATCTGCGCGTAGTACGACTCGAGCAGCTGCCGCGCGGCCTCCGAACGCTCCTTCCCCTCGGGCGCCGTTCGGATGGGCGCACCCTGGATCTCCTCCATCACGAGCAACCTCGACGACGTGAGCTCGTGATACACGGACGGCACGTCGAGGCGCGGGTACGGCTCGAGCACCGTTCGCATCCGATCGATGTTCCCGGCCTCCTGGCGGAAGTCGAGCTCCCGCCGCAGCGACTCGGACAGGTGCTCGAACACCGCCGGCATGTCGATCACCTGCCGGAACGCGGGCCGGTTCTCCGTCTTCTCCGCGAACAGCTTCAGGAGACCGAGGTCCTGCATGATGTCCTCGCGGGCGGTCGGTCGCTGCACCTTCACGACGACGCGGCTGCCGTCGGCGAGCTTCGCGCGATGGACCTCGGCGATCGTCCCGGCCGCCATCGGCGTCGCCTCGATCGACTCGAACACGTCCTCCCAGGGAACGCCGAGCTCTTCTTCCATGACCTTCACGACCTCGGCCTCGCTGAGTGCCGGGACGTTGTCCTGCAGCGTCGCGAGCTCCTCGATGAATTCGGGGGGAAGCAGGTCGGGGCGTGTCGAGAGCATCTGCCCCAGCTTCGCGAAGGTCGGCCCCAGCTCCTCCATCGCCCTTCGGACCTCGAGCGCCTGACGCCTGCGGTTCGTGCGGCTTTCCGGATCGCTCCTGGTGAAGAGCTCCTTCAGCCCATGCCGCGCCATGACGGACCCGATGCGCGTGGCCCGGCCCATGAGCCGAGGTTCGATCTCCTCCTCGACATCGTGGGACAACCGGCCTCCATATGCAGCCCCGGGCATCGAGGGGGCGCGTTGCCTGCCATCCGCATCCAGAAGTGCGGTGTTCACGATGATCACCGTGCATCGCGCGTTGTGGCTGATCCGGTTCGGAACGTTGCCGAGGAGGAACTCCTTGCGTCCGCTCATCCCGGCGTTGCCGACGACGAGGGTGTCGACCTCGGATTCCTCGGCCACCTGGAGGATCGCGCGCGCCGGGTCGTCGTCCATCACGACCCGCGCCCGCCCGCGAGTGCCGGCGAGCTCCTCGGCGAACTGTTTCAGTTCCTCGGCCGCGAACGTCGCGCGCGTGGCCTCGGCCTGGCCGCCCTCGGTCGCCCCCGGGTTCGAGGGCAGCACGATCTGCAGCAAGAGGAGCTCGGCCTCGTAGCGGTTCGCGAGCGCCGCCGCCCAGCGAACGGCTCGATCGGCCGTCTCGGAGCGATCGGTTGCGACCATCACGCGTCCGACGCCCGGCGTTCCGCGATCCCCGTTGCCTCCGGCCATGAACCCGAATCATCGCAGAGGGGTTCGGGGCGCGACATCGGTGGCGACACCTGCATCGGCGGGGGTGGCAGCACGGTGCGAAGCAACGAGATCCGCCCAGGTGGTTCGGTACACTCGGCTCTCCGCCGGAGTAGCTCAGTCAGGCAGAGCAACCGCCTCGTAAGTGGTAGGTCAGGGGTTCGAATCCCCTCTCCGGCTCTCACCGCATCTCGGCGCGAGGGCGCTTGCTAGAATCGCCGTCGTGCTCGCCCAGGTCATCATCGACCCGGCGTCCCCGACGCCCATCCTGAACAACGGTGGGTGGGTCTACAACGCGGCCATCCTGCTCGCCGTGCTCGGCTTCATCGTCGCGCTCCTCCTGGTCGTCTCCTACATGCGCTTCGCGCCCCGGTTCCAGACCGCCGAGGGGTCGCGCCGCCGCCAGCGAGCGCCGAGGATCCAGCCCGGAAGAGACGTCCGCCGCCCCGTGAACGTCGTCAGCGCCCCTCTCATCGTCCAGCCCCCCGTCGTGGCCACCGTCGGTGCACCAGCCGCGGCCCCCGCAGCGGTGGCCGCGCCCGCTGCCGTTGCGACCGCGCCCGCTCCGGCTGCTGCCCCGCCGCCGCGCCGGCCGCGCCGGCCGCCGAGCACCAGCTGCCGAAGCACCAGCTGCCGAAGCACCCGCTGCCGAAGCACCAGCTGCCGCTCCCGCAGCCGAACCGCCGGCCGCGACACCGGCGCCGGCCCCTGCGGTGGACCACAAGGACGTCACCTTGGACCAGGAGGTCTTCGATGCGACCCTCGCCGAGCTCCTCGCGAAGGGCACGGATCGGCGCGTCGCCGAAGGTCAAGCCAAGCGCGCCGCGATGATCGCCGCGCGCAAGAAGGCCGAAGGCTAGCGCGGCCATGGAGGCCGCCGCCGTCGACTGGTCGATGGGTTCGCGTGCGGCCGTCCTCGTCGACTGGGGCACGGCCGCCGAGACCGGCCGCCGGCTCGGCGGCCAGGGACCTCGCACCCCGGCGGTCGAGCGCGCCCGGCTCCGCGAGGAGCTCGCCGAGCTCGTTCCGCTGTCGGAGTCCCTGATCGGAGACTTCACCGGCCTTCGGACGAACGGCTACCGCGCCCGCCCATGGGTGATGTCGCGCGGCGAATGGGTCGGCGCCAACCTGAGGGCGCTCCAGCGGCTGCTCGAACCCCTCGCCGGCAAGCTCGTGCCCGAGGGAGCGCGACGGTCCGAGCTCCGCCGCAAGGCGCTCGGCGCGCAGATCGGCGTGCTGCTCGGCTACGTGTCGCGGAAGGTGCTCGGGCAGTACGACGTGTTCCTCCCGCCCGATGACGAGGGGATGCTCTACTTCGTCGGTCCGAACATCGTCGAGGCCGAACGCCGGTTCGCGCTCCCTCCGCGCGATTTCCGTCTGTGGATCGCGATCCACGAGGTGACGCACCGCGTGCAGTTCGGCGCCACGCCGTGGCTGAAGCCGTACCTCGCTCGCCAGATCGACGCCTACCTCGACACCGTTCAGGTCGACTCGCGCGAGCTGATGTCGCAGCTGAAGCGCGCCGCCGACGAGATCCGCGGGGCGCCGACTGGCGCGGGGCGAACGGCATCCTCCTGCTGATGAACGACGAGCAGCGAGCGCTGTTCGCGAGGATGCAGGGCCTGATGTCGCTGCTCGAGGGCCACGCGTCGTTCGTGATGAACCGGGTCGCCGCGGGGCAGGTCGAGGACCTGGACAAGATGCGACGAGCCCTCAAGGAGCGCCGCAGCGCCTCCGGGATGGAGAAGGGGTTCCAGCGCGCGATCGGGTTCGAGACCAAGATCGCCCAGTACGACGCCGGCGAGCGGTTCGTCCGCGGCGTCGTCGACGCGGCCGGGCATGGAGGGCTTCAACCGGATCTGGGAGCGCGAGGAGAACCTGCCGACCCTGGATGAGATCGCCGATCCGGCTCGCTGGACGAGGAGGGTTGTCGGGAGCTGATGCGCCGCCCGCCGGCCGTCGCCCGCGTCCTCGAGCGGGTCACGAAGACGGCCCGCGAGCACGAGATGTTCCGCGAGGGCGACACCGTCCTCGTCTCGGTCTCCGGAGGTCCCGACTCTGTCTGTCTCCTCTACTCGCTGTGGTACCTGCGCCGGCTGTTCAAGATCCGTCTCGAGGTCTTCCACTTCGACCACCGCCTCCGGCAAGGACTCGGCCGAAGGACGCCGAGTACGTCCGCCGGCTCGCCGAGCGGCTCAAGCTTCCCTTCCACGCCCGATGCCGCCAGGGACGCCCCGCGGAAGGGGAGTCCGGTGGAGGCGTGGGCGACGGTGGCGCGCTGAACGCGGCGAACGTCGTCCGAGAGGTCGGATCGGCGCAGCGATCTGGCCGAGGGTCACACCCTCGACGACCAAGCCGAGACGGTCCTTGATGACCCTGATCCGCGGAGGCGGACTCGAAGCCGTTAGTGGGATCCGGCCCGGGGCACGCACGGGGCTACGACGGTGCCAGCCGCTGCTCGACGTCGACACGCGACGAGGTCGAGGCGTTCTGCCGCGCCTTCACCTGCGTCCGCGGCGAGACCCGACGAACCGACGACACGCGTCTTCTTCGGAACGCGATCCGCCTGAAGGTCCTCCCGGCGCATAGAGCGCGCGACCGGCCGAGAGGTGAAAGCGGCCGATCGCGCGGTCCGGCGATCTGCTTCGCGAGCGGATCGGATGAATGGCTTCACGGATGGCTCGATCCGCGCACTCGCCGACTCATCGTCGATCCGCCGAGGCGATCCCGATGGTTGTTCGCTTCGACGCCGAGGAGTTGCGATCGCTCCCGCAAGCCCATCGCGTCGCGAGTCGTCCGTCTCGCGTCTACAACGTCTTGGCCTCGACGAGTCGCGCCGTGGACGCAGGAGGCGGTCGAGGCCGTCCTCGACCTCGCCAAGGCGGCCGGGTCGGTCGGCGTCGCGATCTCGCCGAACGGATCGAAGGCCGGCGCGAGCGGGAGTATGTTTCGCGTCTCTCGCACTTCCCCCGAGAGCCGGGTGTGAAGGGGGGCGGGATGGAAAGCCGAGTCGCACTGTCCGAGATGGAGGACGCCGCAGCATTCCCGGTCGCGCCGCGCTTCGAGGCGTACGAGCGCGACATCGAACGGGTGCTCATCACCGAGGCCGAGATCAAGCAGAAGCTCCGCGACCTGGGCGATCAGATCACGGAGGATTACGCCGGGAAGGACCTCCTGCTCATCGCGGTGCTGAAGGGCGCCTTCGTCGTGATGGCGGATCTCTCCCGGCACATCCGCCTCCCCGTCGAGACCGACTTCATGGCGGTTGCCTCCTACGGCGCCGCTACGAAGACCTCCGGTGTGGTCCGCATCCTGAAGGACCTCGACCACGACCTCGAGGCGCGGGACGTCCTGCTGGTCGAGGACATCGTGGACTCGGGCCTGACGCTCAACTACCTGCTGAAGAACCTTCGCGGACGCCGTCCCGCGAGCCTCGAGGTGTTCGCGCTCCTGAAGAAGACGGGCATCCAGCGGGTCCACCTCGACGTGCGATACGTCGGGTTCGAGATCCCACCGGACTTCGTGGTCGGCTACGGCTTGGACTTCGCCGAGAAGTTCCGGAACCTGCCGTACATCGCGACGCTCAAGCCCGAGGCCTACACGGAATCCTGAGGACGCGGAACGCGAACACCGCGACCGCCGTCGAACGCCCGTGAAACGCCTCCTTCTCCTCACCCTTTCGATCCTCGCGCTCGTGGTCGTGGCCTGCGGCTCCGAAGCCACGGCGCCGGATGGTGCGGGGGACCACGGCGTTCGAGGAATCGTGCTCCTCGGCCCGAGTTGTCCCGTTGAGA
Source organism: uncultured Actinomycetes bacterium (assembly GCA_963786805.1). Lineage (GTDB taxonomy): Bacteria > Actinomycetota > UBA4738 > UBA4738 > HRBIN12 > CALGFI01. The sequence goes on along the minus strand of CAWBAK010000007.1, from coordinate 294,650 downwards.
CCGATGCGTCGCCCTGCCCGGACGAACCGCTCCCCGGCGTCACGGTGCGTGTGCTGAGGGACGGGGAGCCGATCAACGCAACGGCGACCTCGGACGAGTCCGGACGGTTCGAGCTCCGACTGCCGCCGGGCGCCTACACCCTCGAGGCGATCGTTCCCGAAGGCGGCCCGGGGATGTTCGCGAAGCCCGTCGACGTCACCGTGCCCGCGAGTGGTTTCGTGGACGTCGTCGTGCCGGTCGACACCGGTATCCGCTGAGCGTTCACCCCCGAACGGGGGTATCGGCGGAACGGCACCCCCGTGCTACCATCGCGCAGGGCTCGAAGCGTCCGTAGGACGCGCGCGGGCCCCGAAGCATCTCCGCATTCATCAACGGACTTCATCAACGAAAGGAGCACCTCCCCTGGCTGCCGACCCCGGGTCTCCGTACCGGCGGCTCGTCCGCGGCCCCGCGATCTACGTGCTGATCGTCGTGCTGGGCGTGTACGTCTTCTGGGCGTTCGCCAACCGCCCGGCGCAGGGGGAGGAGCTCACGATCGGCGAGTTCGAGAACGAGCTCGCCGACGGCAACATCGAGACCGCGACGTTCCACGAGGCGGATCAGGAGATCGTCGGTGAGATGTCGGACGGGACGCCGTACGAGACGACGTACCCGCTCGATTACCAGAAGGACCTGATCGACGAGCTCAAGGCCGCGGACGTTCCGTTCGAGAGCGATCCGCAGCGGGGTTCCGCGCTCCTCGGTTTCCTGTTCCAGCTGATCCCCGTGCTCCTGATCGTCGGGGCGTTCATCTTCATCATGAACCAGTCCCAGGGCGGTGGCGGCCGAGTCATGCAGTTCGGCAAGGCGACGCGCGAAGCTCGTGACGAAAGACACGCCGAAGACCAGCTTCTCCGACGTCGCCGGGGTCGACGAGGCGATCGAGGAGCTGATGGAGGTCAAGGAGTACCTGCAGAACCCGGCCAAGTTCCAAGCCATGGGCGCGAAGATCCCGCGCGGCGTCCTGTTGTTCGGACCTCCGGGCGCCGGCAAGACGCTCCTCGCACGCGCCGTCGCCGGCGAGGCGGGCGTGCCCTTCTTCTCGATCAGCGGCTCGGACTTCGTCGAGATGTTCGTCGGGGTCGGCGCCGCCCGCGTCCGCGACCTGTTCGAGCAGGCGAAGCAGAGCGCGCCGGCGATCGTGTTCATCGACGAGATCGACGCGGTCGGCCGTCACCGAGGCGCCGGCTTGGGCGGCGGACACGACGAGCGCGAGCAGACGCTGAACCAGCTCCTCGTCGAGATGGACGGGTTCGACCAGCGAACCGCCGTGATCCTGATGGCCGCGACGAACCGTCCGGACATCCTGGACCCGGCGCTGCTGCGCCCGGGCAGGTTCGACCGGCACGTGACGGTGGACCGGCCAGATCTGGAGGGACGCAAGGCGATCCTGAACGTCCACGCCCGCGGCAAGCCGTTCGACGAGACGGTGGATCTCGCCACGGTGGCCCGCCGCACGCCCGGCTTCACCGGCGCCGACCTCGCGAACGTGATCAACGAGGCCGCGCTCCTGGCCGCCCGATGGGGCAAGAAGGCGGTCGGCATGAACGAGGTCGAGGAGGCGATCGACCGCGTCATGGCCGGACCGGAGCGCAAGACGCGTGTGATGAGCGAGCGGGAGAAGCGCGTGATCGCCTACCACGAGGGTGGGCACGCGCTCGTCGCCCACGTGCTGCCCAACACCGACCCCGTTCACAAGATCAGCGTCATCCCGCGCGGCCGCGCGCTCGGTTACACGCTCACCCTGCCCGAGGAGGACAAGTTCCTCATGACCCGAGAGGAGCTGGCGGACGAGCTCGCGATGTTGATGGGCGGGCGCGTGGCGGAGGAGCTGATCGTCGGCGACATCACGACCGGTGCCGCGAACGACATCGAGCGCGCGACCAAGGTCGCGAAGCAGATGGTGACCGAGTACGGGATGAGTGACGCTCTTGGACCGCTCACGTTCGGACAGAAGCAGCACGAGGTCTTCCTCGGCCGCGACTTCCAGAACCAGCCCGACTACTCCGACTCGGTCGCCTTCGAGATCGACAACGAGATCCGCCGCCTGATCGACGAGGCGCACGACGAGGCGCTGGAGATCCTCCAGGAGGGCCGGGTCAAGCTCGACGAGCTGGCGGCCATGCTGATCGAGCGCGAGACGCTCGGGCGCGAGGAGGTCGAGGCGTTCCTGGCCGACATCCCGAAGCGCCCGCAGCGGGACCTCAGCGTTCGTGGGGCCGGCCTGGCCGTCTCGCGCCGCGCGATCCGGACCGGTGGGAAGCCCCCGACGCCCGGAACGATCCCGCCGAATCCCGTCGGCTAGTCTGCCCCCATGGCTTCGGATCGCTGGGCCACCTTCGATTGCTACGGAACGCTCATCGACTGGATGGGCGGGATCCGCGACACGCTCGCCGACCTGTGGCCCGAGCACGACACCGAGCTCCTGCTCGGCGCGTATCACGAGATCGAGCCCGAGGTCCAGCGCGGGCGCTCGATCTCGTACCGAGCGGTGCTGACCGAGGCGCTCGAGAAGCTCGCGCGCCGCGAAGGGCTCCAGCTCGACGAGGACGAGCGCGCCGCACTCGCCGATTCCCTCCCGTCGTGGCCGCCGTTCCCCGAGGTTCCCACCGCGCTGACCGAGCTCCGCGAACGCGGGTGGCGCATCGGGATCCTTTCGAACACGGATCCCGAGTACCTGGATGCCTCCTTCGAGCGCATCGGCGTCCCGACCGATCTGCGTATCACGGCGGCCGAGGCCGGTTCGTACAAGCCGGCGCACGGACACTGGGAGCGGTTCTTCGAGGAGACGGGGGCCGACCGACCCCGGCACGTCCACATCGGCGCGTCGATCTTCCACGACCTTCGGCCGGCGGCCGAGCTCGGCCTGACCGCGGTGTGGATCAACCGGATGCACGAGAGCACCGACGTGCCGCGCGCCGCCGAGCTGCCCGACGTCGCCAGGCTGCCCGAAACGCTCGACGACCTGGTGCCGGAGTAGCGATGGCCGAGATCGACCGCAAGAAGATCGAGGAGGGCGTCCGCCTGATCCTCGAAGGGGTCGGCGAGGATCCCGATCGTGACGGGCTGAAGGAGACGCCTCGTCGCGTTGCCTCGATGTACGAGGAGATCCTCGCGGGCGTCGGAGTCGATCCGACGCCGATCGTGTCGGTCGTCGCAGGCGCGGACTTCGACGAGATGATCATGGTGAAGGACATCCCGCTGACCGCGCTCTGCGAGCACCACATGCTGGCGTTCAACGGCAGGGCGCACGTCGCGTACATCCCGAACAAGGACGGAAGGATCACCGGCCTCTCGAAGATCGCCCGCGTCGTCGACGTGCTGTCGAAGCGGCTGCAGGTGCAGGAGCGGCTCACGACCCAGATCGCCGATGTGATCGAGAAGGCGCTCGACCCACGCGGTGTCTTCGTGCTGATCGAAGCCGAGCACCTGTGCATGACGATGCGCGGCGTCAAGAAGCCTGGCTCCATGACCGTCACCTCGGCCGTTCGTGGCCTGTTCCGAGCCGACGCCCGCACGCGCCAGGAGGCCCTGGACCACATCGGCAGGTAGTTCACGCAGGTCGTGGCTACGATGGAGGGCGTGGGCGGCCCCGTCTGGCGGGTGGGCGAGCGCGCGTTCGACTGCTCCGAGCGCACGCTGGTCATGGCCATCCTGAACGTCACGCCGGACTCGTTCTCCGAGGACGGCCGGTACTTCGATCCGGAGGAAGCCGTCCGGCACGCCGTGCAGATGGTCGCCGACGGCGCGGATCTCGTGGATGTCGGCGGCGAGTCGACGCGGCCGGGATCGGACCCCGTTCCCGCCGACGAGGAGATCCGACGCGTCCTCCCGGTCATCGAGCGGATCGTCGAGCAGAACCCGGATCTCCCGATCTCGATCGACACTCGGAAGGCCGAGGTCGCGGATCGCGCGCTCGCCGCGGGCGCGACCATCGTGAACGACGTCTCGGCCGGCGGAGACCCCGAGATGTTCGACGTCGTTCACAAGCACGACGCGGCGATCGTCCTGATGCACATGAAGGGCGAGCCGAAGACGATGCAGCAGTCGCCCGAGTACGAGGACGTCGTCGGCGAGGTGCACGAGTACCTACGGGAACGCATCGAGGCCGCCGAGTTCGCGGGGATCGAGGCCGAACGGATCGCGATCGATCCGGGGATCGGGTTCGGGAAGAACCTGGAGCACAACCTCGAGCTGATGCGCCGCATCGACGCCTTCCTCGACCTCGGTCGGCCGCTCCTGGTCGGCCCATCGCGCAAGCGTTTCATCGGCACCATCCTTGACGTGCCAGAAGACGAACGGGTCGAAGGCACGGTCGGCGCGGTGGCGTGGCTGGTCTCGCGCGGAGCGCACGTCGTCCGCGTGCACGATGTGCGCGAGGTCGTCCGTGCCGTCCGGGTGATCGACGCCATCGTGAGGGGCGGCCGATGACGTGGACCGAGAAGCGCCGCGCCCGCGTCTCCGGCAGAGAGCTGGCGTACGTCGACACGGGGGACCCGGAGGCGCCTCCGGTCGTCCTGCTTTCCGGCGGCGTCACTTCCTCATACGTCTGGCGGCATGTGATCCCGCTCCTGTCGCCGTGGATGCGGGTGATCGCACCCGACCTGCTCGGGTCAGGCGACTCCGAGTCGTCGGAAGGTGCGGATCTCCGGCTCGACGCGCACGCCGTCTCGATCCGAGCATTGCTCGAGAGTCTCGGTGTCGAGCGGTACGCGGTCGCGGGGCACGGACACGGCGGTGGGATCGCGCAGCTCCTCGCGCTCGATGGTGACGTCGATGCACTCGTCCTGGTCGACTCGATCGCGTTCGAGGCCTGGCCGGCACCGCGGATGCGGGAGCTCCGCGAGCGGGTCGACGAGGTCGACCCCGACGCGGTCGTTGCCTGGCTTGAAGCGGCGCTGGAGGGCGGAACGCGACAGGGGCGACTGAGGGAGGAAGACGTCGATGAGTACCTGCGACCGTTCCGCGGGCCGGACGGCCTCGAGCGCTTCGTTCGCGTCGCTCGGTCCTTCGACGGCGAGGGCTTGAAGGGCCTCGAGTCGCGGTTGGAGGAGCTCGAGATCCCCGCGCTCGTCCTCTGGGGTGAGGAAGACACCTTCATCGACGTCGAGCTCGCCGAGCGCCTCGGTGACGTCCTGCCGTGGTCGTCCGTCGCCGTGTTCCCGGGTTGCGGGCACTTCCTGTTGGACGACGCGCCGGAGCGGGTCGGCCCCATCCTGTTCCAATGGCTGCGGACGAAGTACCTGAAGGTGGAGCATCGCCACGAGCCGGACGCCGGACCCATCGCGGTCACGCTCGGCCGACGGCCACCGGGAGAGGGAGGTTGACACCGTGACCGCATCTCGACTGTTCCTCACCGGCATCACGGCATCAGGGCATCACGGCGCGAATCGGGGGGAGAAGGAACAGGCGCAGGAGTTCGTCGTCGATCTCGACGTCGAGGTCGAGGTGAGCGCGGATGCGATCGGGAGCACGGCGGACTACCGCGCCCTGATCCGAACCGCGCGCGAGGTCGTCGAGCTCGAGCGCTTCGACCTGCTCGAGTCGATCGCGGGCGCGGTCGCGCGAGCCGTGGCATCTCGACCGGGCGTCGTCCGCGCGACGGCCATCGTCCACAAGCCGAACGCCGCCCGCTCGAACGACGTGCAGGGCGTCGCCGCAGCCGCCACGGCAGAAGACTGAGCCGAGACCGCGATGCCGGTCTCCGCGTACCTGGCGCTCGGGTCGAACCTCGGCGACCGGCTGGAGACACTGCAGCGCGCAGTCGAGCTCCTGGACGCCCGGCCCGGCGTCGAAGTCGTCCGCTCCTCTCGCGTGTACGAGACCGAGCCGGTCGGGCCGCCGCAGCCGGCCTACCTGAACGCCGTCGTCGAGGTCCGGACCGATCTGGAGCCGCTCGAGCTCCTGAAGGAGACCCAAGCGGTCGAGGACGAGCTCGGCCGCGTGCGCGCCGAGCGATGGGGACCGCGGACGATCGACGTCGACGTGCTGACGTTCGACGAGCGGACGGTGGACGAACCCGAGCTCGTCGTGCCGCATCCGCGGATGCACGAGCGCGGATTCGTGCTGGTCCCCCTCGGCGAGCTCGATCCCGACCCGATGCTTCCCGGGGAGCGGAAGCTCTCGGCGCTCCGGCTTCCTTCCGACGCGGTGTTCGGCGTCCGGCCGTTCGCGCCACCGCTGCGAGTGCGGTCGTGAGCGCGATGCCGGGCCCGCCGTGAACGAGCTGCCGAGGTCGGGGTGAAGGACGACGACGACCTCGTCGAGGGTCGCGTTCGCCGGGGACGGCTGTTCCTCGCCGGCGCCGCGGGACTCGCGCTTCTGGTCGGCTTGCCGTTCGCGTTCGGCATCCTCTCGAGCGATCCGGCTCCGCCCGACGAGTCGGCCTCCACCGGCCCGACCTCGCCGTCCTTCGACGACGGGGCCGCGAACCTCCACGGACGCCTTGCGTACACGACCTTCGAGACCGAGGGCTCCCTCGGCCAACGATTGGTGGTGCTCGATCTCGTCTCGGGCTCGGTGAGCGTCGGCCCGCTCGTTCCGGTGGCCGAGGAGCTTCACGTTGCCGGCGCCTTCGACAACCAACTCCTCCTCATCGCCGACGACGCGGGAGCGCAAGGGGTCGCGTTCGCGCTCTCCGACCTCTCGCGGGATGGCCGGCTGCGCGAGGTCGCCTCCGGCGAGGTGCTCTCGCTGTCGACGGACGGGACGGTGCTCCTCGTCGGCCGCTCGCGTCCGAGCGGCGTTGACGGAGTGGGGTGCGCGTCGAACTCCGTCACGCTGAGCCGGATCGACCTCGCCACCGGGCGCGGTCGCACCTTGTTCGAAAGCCGGGTGACGTGCGGGAACCTGGTCTCGGCGACGCTCGATCGCGACCGTCTCGTCGCCTCGTTCGTCCGCGACGGCCGGGCCGAGGTCGACGCGATCTGGCCGCAGAACCCGACCGTCCTGTTCCACGACCTCGCGCACGTCTCGGTATCGCCGCGCGGCACGTTGCTCTTCGTCGCTCCCGAGGGCGACCTGAATGCGCTTGGTGTCTGGCCGGGCACGCCGTCCGGGCCGGTGTTCGTCTGGCCCGGATCCGGAAGTCCGCGTCCGTTGGTGAACGACGTCGAACTTTCCGCGCAGCGCATCGTCGCCTGGTCGGCCGACGGGAGCCAGGTCGTCGTGAACGGCTCGATCGGGGGCGAGCGAGGGATGTGGCTCGTGTACGTGCCCGCCGGGACGATCGAGCCGCTGCTGCGACCGGGTGTGCTCTCGCGGCGATCCGCGTCCTCCGGCGCCGCGTTCGACGACGAGGGGACGATCTTCGCGGCGATCCCGGGAACCATCGTCATCGCGAACGACACGGGAGTCTTCCCGCTCGAGCTCCCGCCCGATGCCCCCTCGCCCGCCGGGCCGCTGGCCTGGCTGCCCTGACGCGGGATACTGCGGCGCATGGATCTCGCCGTGCTCGGCGCGGGCCGCGTCGGGACCGCACTCGCCGTCCTGTGGCGGCGATCCGGCCATCGGATCGTCGCGGTCTCCGGAGGTGAGGCGACGCCCGAACGGGCGGCGCGCCACCTCCCCGGAGTTCCCGTGCTCGCTTCCGTCGACGCCGCGCGGGAGGCCGGCATCGTCGTCATCGCGACGCCGGATGCCGCGATCGCCGGGGTCAGCGAGGAGATCGCACGCGCCGGTGCCGTGGGACCGGGGACCGCCGTCGCTCACGCCTCGGGAGCCACGGGTCTCGACGCGATCGCGGCTGCGCGTTCCGCCGGGGCCGAGACGTTCGCGATCCACCCGTTCCAGACGTGTCCCACGGTCGAGGCGGCGGTGGCGCGCCTGCCGGGCGCGGGGTTCGCGATCACGTCGGGAACGGCCGAGGGCCTCGCCATCGCCGAGCGCCTCGCCCTCGATGCCGGTGGCCGTCCGTTCCGGGTCGACGACGAGCTGAAACCGCTGTATCACGCGGCGGCGGTGTTCGGCTCCAACTACCTGGTCACCATCACGGCGATCGCCCACGAGCTCCTGCGAGCGGCCGGGATCGAGGATCCGGCGGGGATCCTGGATCCGCTGCAGGACGCCACGCTCGCGAACGTGGAGCGCGTCGGTCCGGCGGACGCGCTCACGGGCCCCGCGGTCCGCGGCGACGCGGTCACCGTCGCGCGTAACCTCCGGGCCCTGTCCGAGCGCGCTCCCGAGGCGGTTCGGTCGTACGTAGCCCTCGCCGACCTCGCGCTCGAGCTGGCCGAGCGGACCGGCCGGCTCCCGGCCGAAGGACGCGAGGCGGTCGAGGAGGTCCTTGCCGGATGGAGGTGATCGAGACCCTCTCGGCGACCTTCGACGCCACCGAGGCCGCGCGCGCGAAGGACGGCAGGGTCGGCTTCATCCCCACGATGGGGGCGTTCCACGAGGGCCACCGCTCGCTCATCCGTCGAGCGAAGGCTGATCGCGACTTCGTGGTCGTCTCGATCTTCGTGAACCCGCTCCAGTTCGCCGATCCGGCCGACCTCGCCGCCTATCCGAGGGACGAGGAGCGAGACCTCGAGCTCGCCCGGTCACTCGGCGTCGATGTCGTCTTCGCGCCGCCGGTCGAGGAGATGTATCCGGCGGGTGAGCCGGAGGCGACGGTCGACCCCGGCCCCGTGGGCGAGCGGCTCGAGGGCGCGAGCCGTCCCGGCCACTTCCGGGGTGTCGCGACCGTTCTCGCCAAGCTCTTCCACGCCGCGGGACCCTCCGCGGCGTACTTCGGGGAGAAGGACGCCCAGCAGCTCGTCGTCGTCCGGCGCGTCGTCGCCGATCTCTCGTTCCCGATCGAGGTCGTGGTGTGTCCCACGGTGCGGGAGGCCGACGGCCTCGCGATGTCGTCCCGGAACGCCCGGCTCACGCCGGAGCAACGGGAGGCGGCGGGGTGCCTGTTCCTCGCCCTGTCGGAGGCCGCCGAGCTCGCGCGGTCGGGAGAGCGCGACGCGGCCCGTCTCGTCGCCGTGATGGCTCGCGAGATCGGCGCGACCCCGCCGGCCCGACTGGACTATGCCGCCGTCGTCGACGACGACACGTTCGAGGAGGTCCGGACGGTGGATCGCCCAGCACGGGCCCTCGTGGCGGCCCGGTTCGGCGACGTGCGCCTCATCGACAACCTGCTGCTCCCCACGCCGTGACGCGCCCCGCCGGTGCGTAGGATTGGCCCGCGACAGGAGGTGAGGGCGTGCTGCTCGCGGTGAACGTCGGGAACACGAACACCGTGCTCGGGGTGTTCCGCGGCGCCGAGCTCGAACATCAGTGGCGCACGTCCACCGAGACCGAGCGCACGGCGGACGAGCTGGCGGTGCTGTTCGGCGGCCTCCTCGAGCAGGCGGACCTTTCGTTCTCGAACCAGATCACGGGCGTCGTCATCAGCTCCGTCGTCCCGACCTCCACGGGAGCGTTGCGAGACATGGTGGAGCGGTACTTCAACTTTCCGCCGGTCATCGTCGAGCCCGGGACGAAGACCGGGATGCCGATCCTCACCGACAACCCGCGCGAGCTCGGCGCCGACCGCGTCGTGAACGCCCTCGCCGCGTTCAACCGGTACGGCGGCCCTTGCATCGTCATCGACTTCGGCACGGCCACCACCTACGACGCCGTGTCCGAGAAGGGCGAGTTCCTCGGAGGGGCGATCGCCCCGGGGCTGCAGACGAAGAACGCGTCGCTTTCGCGTGAGACGGCTCGCCTGCCACAGGTCGAGCTCCAGGCGCCGCGCACCGCCATCGGCAAGAACACCGTCGACGCGATCCAGTCCGCCTTGATCTTCGGGACCGCCGCCGAAGCCGACGGGATGATCGAGCGCATGCGCAAGGAGTTCGGCGGCGACGCCACCGTCGTCGCCACGGGCGGACTTGCCCCGCTGATCATCCCGCACTGTCAGTTCGTCGACGAGCACGACCCGTGGCTCACCCTCGAGGGGCTCCGGCTCGTGTTCGAACGCAACGCCGGCCCCGGCGACGATGGCTGAGGCAGACGGCGGGGCTCCGCCGCCCGAGGAGCCGACCGGGCGGGAACGCGAGGTCCTTCGCGCGCGCCGAGACAGCCGCGAGCGCCTCGGCGAGCGCGCGTTCGCGTTGAGCCTCGAGCAGGCCCTCGGCGTCCGCGAACCCGACACGGCCGCCGCGATCCGCTCGGCGTTCGAGGAGCGCATCGCCGAGGGTGAGGTGACGGGCGAGGTTCGCACGGTAGCGGGACGCGTCGTGATGCATCGGGACATGGGCAAGCTGAAGTTCCTCGTCCTCCGAGACCGCACCGGCGACGTCCAGCTCGTCCTGCACGAAGCCGACGCGGACGCGGAGTCCTGGCAGCTCCTGCCCGAGGTCGACCTCGGCGACTTCATCGGGGCCACGGGACGGATCGGCAAGACCCGCAAAGGCGAGCTGTCGATCTTCGCGCAGCGACTGGCGATGCTCTCGAAGGCGCTCCGCCCGCTTCCGGAGAAGTGGCACGGCCTCAAGGACCCGGAGCTGCAGCAGCGCCAGCGCTACCTGCAGCTGGCGACGGACCTCGAGTACCGGCGCGTCGTAGATGCGCGCGCCCAAACGCTCCGCGCGTTCCGTGGCGTCCTCGACGGCCGTGGCTTCGTCGAGGTCGAGACGCCGGTCCTCCATCCGACGGCGGGCGGCGCGATCGCTCGGCCTTTCGTGACCCACCACCGAGCGCTCGACGTGGACCTGTACCTGCGGATCGCGCTCGAGCTCTACCTGAAGCGGCTCCTCGTCGGTGGGCTCGAGCGCGTGTACGAGATCGGCCGGGTCTTCCGCAACGAGGGGATCGATCGAGACCACAATCCCGAGTTCACGATGCTCGAGGCGTACCAGGCCTACGGCGACTACGAGACGATGATGGAGCTCAGCGAGGCGCTGGTCCGCGAGGCGGCACTCGCCGTTCGCGGCGCGCTCCGGTTCGAATACCAGGGGCGCGAGGTCGACCTCGAGAGCGAGTGGCCGCGCCGGCGGATGCTCGACCTGGTCTCCGAGGCGACCGGCGAGGAGATCGCGCTCGACCGCACGGACCTCGGCGAGGTTGCGAAGGCGCGCGACATCGAGGTCGAACCGACGTGGGGTCCGGGCAAGATCGTCTACGAGCTCTACGAGAAGCTGGTCGAGGACGACTTATGGGGTCCCGTGTTCGTCCTTGATGTCCCCCGAGAGGTCTCACCGCTCGCGCGTCCCCATCGCACGACGCCTGGTCTCGTGGAGCACGTGGACCTCGTGCTCTGCGGCACCGAGATCATCCCCGCCTACTCCGAGCTCTCCGACCCGGACGAACAGCGGAAGAGCTTCGAGATCCAGGCCGCGGCCCGCGCCGAGGGCGAAGACGAGACCCATCCGATGGACGAGGACTTCCTCACCGCGCTCGAACACGGGATGCCGCCGGCCGGAGGTCTGGGACTGGGCGTCGACCGGCTCGCGATGATCCTTGCCGACGCGCCGAGCATCCGCGACGTGATCTTGTTCCCGCCCCACCGACCGAGCGGCGACCGCGACTAGCGCTACCCGCCGTTGGAAGGCGCGGTGTCGGGTATCTCGTGCACGACGTCGGCCGCCTCGTGCAGGACGATGACGAGATCCTCCAGGGCCGTTCCCTTCGCGAGGAACCCCGAGGCGCCCGCATCACGAGCTTCTTTCTCGACGCCGGGATCTGCGTGGGCCGTGAGGATGACGACCGGCAGATCGGGCCTCTCGCTGTGGATCCGCCGCATCGCCTCGATCCCGTCCAAGTCCGGCATCGACAGGTCCATGAGCACGAGGTCAGCCTCGCCGTCCACCGCACGGCGCGCGGCCTCGATCCCTCCACCGGCCTCCCCCGCCACTTCGATGTCCTTCACCATCCGCAACGCGGACGTGAGCGCTCGACGGAAGGCAGGGTGGTCGTCGACAACCAGGACTCGCAACGTTGGATCGTCTCCTTCTAGGGAAGACCTCCGGGGAAGCCCGGCACACGCCGACTAGGGTCAATCCTGGCCGACAGGGTCGGTCGCCCACAACGCCCTAAAGGGGGGAATATGCGTGGTCCTTTGGAGCCATCGCGGACCCTGAACGGCCTACATCGTTCGGCCGGTGTCATCTTGGCCTCATCTCCGGGCCATTTCGGGCCGAAGACCCTGGAGAGAGGCGGCACGCGGGTATGGATGTCTCGGGTAGGCCAAACGGTGGTATCGGGCCTCAGGGGTATACTGCCCCCGTGGGGCGCTTCGGATGGCGCGCAAGCATGGCGCTGCACCGGGGCGCTCGACCTGCCTCGGGGGTAGGACGGGGTCCGGCGATCCCCGAGATTGTTCGACACAAGGGGCTCCGGCCCCGGGGGTAGAGAGATGTTCGAGCGCTTCACCGACCGAGCCCGCCGAGTCGTGGTCCTCGCCCAAGAAGAGGCGAGGATGCTCAACCACAACTACATCGGGACCGAGCACATCCTGCTCGGCCTGATCCACGAGGGTGAAGGTGTGGCCGCCAAGGCCCTTGAATCGCTGAACATCTCACTCGAGGCCGTCCGCCAGCAGGTCGAGGAGATCATCGGACAGGGCCAGGCCGCGCCCACGGGTCACATCCCGTTCACACCGCGTGCCAAGAAGGTGCTCGAGCTGTCGCTCCGCGAGGCGCTGCAACTCGGTCACAACTACATCGGGACCGAGCACATCCTCCTCGGCTTGATCCGCGAGGGCGAGGGCGTCGCCGCGCAGGTCCTGCAGAAACTCGGCGCGGACCTCAACCGCGTCCGCCAGACCGTGATCCAGCTGCTCTCCGGCTACACCGGCGGCAAGGGCGAGACCACGCCCGGGACCCAGGGCGAGGGCCAGGGTCAGGGCTCGATGGTCCTGGACCAGTTCGGCCGCAACCTGACTGCACTCGCACGCGATTCCAAGCTCGACCCGGTGATCGGGCGCCAGAAGGAGATCGAGCGCGTGATGCAGGTGCTCTCGCGCCGGACGAAGAACAACCCGGTGCTGATCGGCGAGCCCGGCGTCGGTAAGACGGCGATCGTCGAAGGTCTCGCGCAGGACATCGTCCGTGGCGAGGTTCCCGAGACACTCAAGGGCAAGCAGATCTACACGCTCGACCTCGGAGCGCTCGTCGCCGGCTCGCGCTACCGCGGGGACTTCGAGGAGCGGCTCAAGAAGGTCCTGAAGGAGATCCGCACCCGCGGCGACATCGTGCTGTTCATCGACGAGCTCCACACGCTCGTCGGCGCCGGCGCGGCCGAGGGTGCGATCGACGCCGCGAGCATCCTCAAGCCGATGCTCGCGCGCGGCGAGCTCCAGACGATCGGGGCGACGACGCGCGACGAGTACCGCAAGCACCTCGAGAAGGACGCGGCCCTCGAGCGCCGGTTCCAGCCGATCAGCGTGGAGGAACCCTCCGTCGCTCACACGATCGAGATCCTGAAGGGACTGCGCGACCGGTACGAGGCTCACCACCGGGTGAACTTCACCGACGACGCGCTCGTCGCGGCGGCCAACCTGGCCGATCGCTACATCAGCGACCGGTTCCTTCCCGACAAGGCGATCGACCTGATCGACGAGGCCGGTAGCCGCATGCGGATCCGCCGGATGACGGCTCCCCCGAACGTGCGCGAGATCGACGAGAAGATCGCCGAGGTCCGCCTTCGTAAGGAGTCGGCGATCGACGCTCAAGACTTCGAGGGCGCCGCCTCGCTCCGTGACGAGGAGGGGCAGCTCCGCCAGGAGCGGGAGCGCCGCGAGCGCGAGTGGAAGTCCGGAGAGATGGACATCCTTTCGGAGGTCGACGAGGAGGAGATCGCCGAGGTCCTTTCCACGTGGACCGGCATCCCCGTCTTCAAGCTCACCGAGGAGGAAACGGAGAAGCTGCTCCGCATGGAGGACGAGCTCCACAAGCGGATCATCAGCCAGGACGACGCGATCAAGGCGGTCAGCAAAGCGATCCGCCGGACCCGCGCCGGGCTCAAGGACCCCAAGCGGCCGTCGGGCTCGTTCATCTTCCTCGGACCCTCCGGCGTCGGGAAGACCGAGCTCTCCAAGGCGCTCGCGGAGTTCCTGTTCGGCGACGAGGACTCGCTGATCCAACTCGACATGTCCGAGTACATGGAGAAGCACACGGTCAGCCGGCTGATCGGCTCGCCCCCGGGCTACGTGGGGTACGAGGAGGGTGGCCAGCTCACCGAGGCCGTGCGCCGCAAGCCATTCAGCGTGATCTTGTTCGACGAGATCGAGAAGGCGCACCCGGACGTGTTCAACACGCTTCTGCAGATCCTGGAGGACGGTCGCCTCACGGATTCACAGGGTCACCATGTCGACTTCAAGAACACGATCATCATCATGACCTCCAACCTGGGGACGCGAGACATCCAGAAGGGTCCCGGCATCGGGTTCGCCTCCAAGCCTGACGAGAAGCTCACCTACGAGCGGATGAAGGACAAGGTCATGGAGGAGCTGAAGCGCTCCTTCCGTCCGGAGTTCCTGAACCGTATCGACGAGGTGATCGTCTTCCACTCGCTGACGCAGGAAGACGTGAAGCGGATCGTCGACCTGATGACCAAGCGCGTCCGCGAACAGCTGAAGGCCAAGGACCTCGAGATCGAGATCACCGACGCCGCGAAGACGGTCCTCGCCGAGAAGGGGTACGACCCGGCGCTCGGCGCCCGGCCTCTCCGGCGCGAGATCCAGCGGCTCGTCGAGGACCCGCTCTCGGAGAAGCTGCTGTGGAAGGAGTTCCGCGCGGGCCAAACGATCATCATCGACGCGCGCGACGGAGAGATCGTGTTCGAGGGCGCCGGCGTGCCGCCGGACGTCCCGCCGGTCGAGCTCGCGGGCTCGTCGGAGGGATAGCCGAGCGCTCAGATCGTCGGGCGGTCCCCACCGCCCGGCCGCAAGACCGATGGCCCGGCAACCGACAGGCTGCCGGGCCGTTCGGTGCCTGGCGTCGGCGGATCGCTAGTCCGGGACGATGACCAGGGTGTTCTCGTCGAACCAGTCGGTCGCTCCGCCACCCTCTGCCGCCACCGACGTCTCACCGGTGGCGACGTCGACGACGTCGGTCCGGCCGCCGTCCGTGTAGGCGATCCTCGTCCCATCCGGCGACCATCGAGGGAAATCGATCTGATCACCCTGCACGAGCACCCTCGGATCGCTGCCGTCCGCGTTCGCGACCATGAGTCTGGAGGAGGCCCAAGACCCGCGCGGCGAGTCGAGGTACGCGAGCGCGTCGCCGCTCGGTGAGTAGACACCCATGCTGGCGTCGCGGACCACGAGCGTGGGCTCGCCGCCGAAGGCCGGAACCGACCACAGGTCCCAGCGCGTGCTCGCCGAATCGTCGGGACCTCTCGGCATGTGGAAGATGATCGTCTCAGTCCGTCCGGGCTGAAGCTCGGAGCCATGAACCACCAGCCGTAGGTCGCCGGATCGAGGTCCGTGACCTGTGTCGTCTCCCCCGAGCCTACGTCAACGAAAACGAGATTCCCGATCTTCTAGGTAGCGCCGTCTCGCTGCTGGTAAACGAGCATCGAGCCGTCCGGAGACCACCTGGGGCCGAACCCCTCGACCCCCTCCGGCGTGATCGGACGTTCGCCGGTTCCGTCGACGTTCGCGACGAAGGCCGGATTGCTCGTGAAGCAGCACGGGCTGTAGGCGAACATCGTGCCATCCGGCGACGTCGAAGTAGATCGAACCGCCCTGGATCGACGCGGGTAGCGGTGTGACAGCTCCGGTCCCGAGGTCCACGAGTGACGCCCTGGTGACCTCTGGCAGCTGCGTCGGGGACGGGTCTGTGGCCGGGGTCGTCGTGTCCGTTCCCGGACGGTTCGCCACGATCAGGACCACAACCACTGCGACCCCGATCGCGGCGGCCACAGCGAATGCGCCGAACTTCCTGTTCCTGGACGACCGACGCTGGTGCTTCTGCTGTTCGCGCCACGCGTCGACGTCCGGTTCCACTTGTCTCGTGGTCATCTCGAATACCTCCCTCAGCTCAGGCATGCGGGCCTCCTGAGGCTCTGAGCACGGCTCGGCCCTGGGAGGCAAGCGCTCGGACCGTCGAGGGGCGGATGCCCATGATCCTCGCGGCCTCCTCCGAGCCGTAGCCGTACTGGTCGAGCAGGACGAGGGCGGCGCGTTGGCGGGGTGAGAGCTCGAGCAGCATGCGTTTGACGTCCTCCCTCAGGTTCACCTCGTCGAACGGGTCCGGCGACGTGGTGATCGGTATCAGCCTCCGCGTGGCCCGGCGTGCGGCGCGCGCTCGCATCCGGAACCCGTTGAGCGCCACGCGGAACAGGTACCCCCTGAGGTCGGCGATCCGGTCGATGCTGTCCCACCGCTCCCAGAGCTTCAAGAAGGCGTCCTGCATCAGCTCGGCCGCGTCCGCCCGGTTACCGGTGACGAAGAAGAGCGCTTTGAACACCTCGCGGTGCTCCTCGGCGAAGAACGCCGAGAAATCCGCGGGGTCCGGGTGCTCCCTCGCCAAGGGGAGCCTGACGACGTCGCCCTCTGCCTGCATCACCCTCCTCGATGCCGCCGGGGCCTTCAGCGCTTAGGGAGCGTTAAGGATGGTCCCTTCGCTGGCGTCTGCACAGGGGACGCGTCCGAAAGGGCCGGCGGCCGATGCGTTCGGAGTTCCCCGATCGCGAGCGGCGTCGTAGGGTCGCTCCATGAGCCTCGGCAACGAGGAATGCTGGGCCGTCGAGACCTCCAGGGACGGCGAGCGCTGGCGCTTCTTCGGCAAGGCCTGGAAGTCGCCCGGCGAACCCCTCCTCATGCACGCGCCCGTCCGCTACGTACGCGTCCGCCAACTCCTGCCCGCCGAGGAGTCCGACTGGTGCGAGCCCATGGAGGCGGAGGGCAGCGACCCCGATGAGCATCGTCTCGATGGAGGAGCGCGAGCGCGCGGGACGTCTGGCCCAGCGAGGAACACCTGGGCCTTCCGATGCTCCTGCCGGGCGGCGAGATCGGCCGGCTCCAGCGGTTCGAGCACGCCTCCGACGGCTCCAGCTGGAGCTACACGCTCGAGTTCCGTGGCGCCCGCGAGGCGTAGGCCGCCGCGCCCGAAGTTGTCGGCGACCTTCTACAGGTCGAGCTCCACGCGAAGCTCCTCCGGAACGAGGTCGGCGAACCGCCACGCGGTCGACAGGTCGGACGCGAGGCTCTCTGGCGACGAGCGGATCCCGTAGCGGGCGAAGTACTCGCACATCTTCGTGACGTCGCGTTCGAGCAGCCGTTCGGCATGCCGGTTCTTCCGCGGGTCCACGGCCTGCGGGAGATCGATGATCGTCGCCGTGCCCTCCCATACGAGCACGTTGTACGGAGAGAGGTCGCCATGCACGACGTTGCGGTACAGCATCAGCTCGATCGCCTTCATCACCTGGCGGAAGAGCTCCGGCGCCTCGTCGGCATCGGGACGGTACGAGCGGAGCTGCGGCGCCGCCTGGTGTTCGTCGCCGATGTAGGTCATCAGGATCGCGTCCTCGGTGGCCGCGACCGGACGCGGCACGGACACGCCGGCTTCGGCGAGCGCGCGGAGCGTCTCCCACTCGCGGTCCACCCAGATCGCGCCCTGCACCTCGCGGCCGAAACGCGTCTTCTTCTCGAGCGCCACGCGGATCCTGCGCTCCTTGATCCACTCGCCGTCGCGATACAGGGACTCGTCGCGGAAGTCCCGACGATCGAGCGGGTGATACACCTTCAGCGCGAGGAGGTCCTCGCCGGTCATGGACCGGTTGGCGCGACAGAGGTGCACGGACGCCTCCTTGCCCGTCTTCACGATCCTGATGACGTCGGTGATCAGGCCCTCGTCGAGGAAGTGCTCGGCGGAGCCGTGCTGCTCGTTCTCCATGGATTCCAACGCGGGGTTCCTTTCGACCGATGGGTTGTGCGGGTGTCCTTGCGGTGCAGGGCGCTCACAGGCATGGCGGACCTCCTTCGGGTCAGGATCCGGGCAAAGAGAAAGCCGCCCCAGCGGGCGGCTCGGCGATGCGGGTCTGCAGCGACCCGGCTAGCTGACGCTCCCGAAGGGATGCGGCGTCACGGCGACGAAGGTCTCGGTCATCCGGACATCCCTCCCTTCCGTGCTTCGGCCCGTACCTCGATCGGCGGGTGCGTGCTCACGGAGTATACGTTCCCTCAGCCCCGCGTGGCGTGAGCCGTTGGACCCGCTCGACGATCGCGACCGGGATGTGCGTGACGGCACGGAATCCCTCCCCCTCGGGCAGGACCTCCTGCGCCAGCGAGAGGAACCGCGGATCTTCGGCGACGAGGAACCCGACGGTCCGGACGAGGTAGTCGGCGCGGCGTTCCTCCACGTCGGGCAGGTCGAAATCGAACCACGCGTCGTGCCACTCGACGAGCACGAGCGGCGGCGAGTCCTTGCGGCCGCCGGGCACGCCGTCGACGCGGAGCTCACCGAGGCTCTCGAGCGCGACGGCCATGGCGCGAGACCGTAGCGCCCGGCACCGACACGGCGGCGCTCGGCGTCGAGCTCGTCTCGGCGTGTCGGTGCCGGGCGCTAGCGTCCGCCCCCGTGGGCCGGTCCCGAACGCTTCATTCGTGCCGCGACTGCGGGCAGCAGCTCGCGCAGTGGGCCGGGCGATGCCCCGGCTGCGGCGGCTGGGGAACGATCGAGGCGCGCTCGAGCGGGACCGTGTCGAGCACGGTCGAGGTCCAGACGCTCGCGCACGAGCCCGAGGACGAGCGGCGCGTCTCGGCGGGGTTCGCGGGCATCGACCGGGTGCTGGGAGGAGGTCTGGTCCCCGGAGGCGTGACGCTGCTCGCGGGCGAGCCCGGCATCGGCAAGTCCACGCTCCTGCTCCAGTTGGTCGCCAATCTCACCGCCGGGGGACTTCCGTGCCTGCTGGCCTCAGGTGAGGAATCGCGACGGCAGGTCGCGGCTCGCGCCCGCCGCCTGGGCGTGGAGGGGGCGGCCGTGGCCTTCACCCCGGGGCGCGAGCTCGGAAGTGTCCTGGACGCGGCACGGGCGGCACGCCCGTTCCTGCTCGCGGTGGATTCGGTCCAGACCCTGCGCGATCCCGATGCCGGACAGGTTCCCGGAGGCACGGCGCAGGTCCGAGCGTGCACGGATGCCCTGGTCGGCCTGGCCAAGACCGAGGGGATGGCGGTCCTGCTCACCGGGCATGTCACGAAGGACGGAGACGTCGCGGGGCCACGCACGCTCGAGCATGCCGTGGACGTCGTGCTCACGTTCGACGGCGATGCGCGCTCGGGGCTGCGGATGTTGACGGGCGGGAAGAACCGCTTCGGCCCCGAGGGAGAGGTTGCCTGGCTCGAGATGACCGCGGGAGGCCTCCGCGAGATCGATCCGACCGCGCTCCTGGTCTCCGGGCACGGGGAGCCCGGTGCGGCGATCGCCCTGCCGCGCGCCGGCCGCAGAGCGCTCGCGGTGGAGGTCCAGGCGCTCGTCGCGCCGACGGAGGGCCCTGCCCGTCGTCAGGTCAGCGGCCTCGATCCACGGCGTTTCCAGCTCGTGGCCGCCGTGCTCGAGCGTTCCGGCGTTCGGCTGGGGCGCTCGGACCTGTTCGGTGCCTCCTCCGGTGGCGCGAAGGTGGACGACCCGGCGTGCGACCTGGCGCTCGCGGCGGCGTTGGCGTCGGCCGCGACGAGTGTGCCCGCGCCGGCCGACTCGGCGTTCGTCGGCGAGGTCGGTCTGACGGGCCTGGTCCGCGGGAGCGGCGCGATGAGCAATCGCCTCGCCGCCGCTCGCGCGGTGGGTGTTCGCACCGTCTTCGCTCCGCCTGGAAGCGACTCGATGGACGGCATCGCGATCATCCCGGTCCGACACGTGAAAGACGCCCTGACCTGGGCGGCTGGGCGCCGGGCGTAGACTGGGGGTCTTCCGGCCTAGGCCTCCCGGGCGACGGGACCTCGCCGAAAAGGGGCCGGATAGGGCCTCTGACCTGCGCTTTTGAGTTGCGGCGCAAGGGCTCCGCGTGCTACTCTGGCTATGGTCCCACGGCCATCCATCGTCCCTGAGGGGGTCTTGTGTTCCGCAAAGGCGACACGGTTGTACATCCGGAACACGGCGCAGCAGTGATCGAAGACCTCTGCGTCCGGGAGTTCTTCGGCGAGAAGCGCAAGTACTTCAAGCTCCGGGTCTCCTATGGGGACCTCACCCTGATGGTCCCGGTCGAGAGCACCGAAGAGGTCGGCCTGCGCTCCGTCGTCGGCAAGAACGAGATCAAGAAGGTGCTGAACGTCCTCAAGGAGGACGAGTCCAAGATGGCCGCCAACTGGAGCCGACGGTTCAAGAACAACATCGAGAAGCTCCGTTCGGGTGACATCTACCAGGTCGCCGAGGTCGTCAGGAACCTCTCCATCCGTGAGCGCGAGCGGGGACTTTCCGCCGGCGAGAAGCGGATGATCACCAAGGCCCGTCAGATCCTGGTCTCCGAGCTGACCTACGCCACCGGCGGAGACGAGGAGAAGGCCGAGGCGATGATCGACAAGGTCCTGGACGACTCCCACGGCGCCCGGGCCTTGGCTCAAGCCTGAGCCCAGCCCCAAGCCCCGCCACAGCCTGAGCTCGATCGACCGCCGAGCTGCCGCGTGAGCTCCGCGGTGCCCGGCCGGCGTCCGAGGTCCCCCTTTCGGGTCAAGTCCGGGCGGATGCGCGTCGAGTCATCAGGGGAGATGCTCCTCCACGGCGCCAGGACCAGGAGCGGGCGGATCCGCGCCCGTGTGGCCGACGAACACCGCCGCCTCCCGCGAGGGAGGCTCGTCGAGTTCGTCCGCCTCATCTTCGTCGTGCTCTTCGCCGTCGCCGGCTACTCGATCGGCACGAGGGTCGCCCCTCCCTCGACGTCTCACACCCTCCTCGGCATCGTCCTCGGCTCCGCGACCGGATTCGTCCTCGGTGGCGTCCTCGGACGGCAGACGGCGACCGCGGTCCGGACGATCGAGGAGGACATCCGGCGGGTCCCGGCTGCCGAGGTCGTCGCGGGAACGGGCGGGATGCTGATGGGCCTCGCCGCGGCGGCGCTGCTCTCGATCCCGGTGTTCCGTCTCCCGCCGCTCGCCGCGTGGACGACCGTGGCGTTCATGTACGTGACGCTCGGGTACGCGGGGTTCCGGGTCGGCCGGACCAAGAGCGAAGAGCTGTTCGGCCTGATCGGCCTGAAGCCGCGCGCCGCCGGCGTCGCCCGCGGCGAGGTGAGCGTCATCGACACGAGCGCCCTGATCGACGGGCGTGTCACCGATCTGGTCTCGACCGGATTCCTCTCCGGCGACCTGCTGATCCATACGGCCGTGCTCCGCGAGCTGCAGGCGATCGCCGACACGTCCGACCCGAGGCGTCGAGCGCGCGGACGGCGCGGACTCGACATGCTGGCTGAGCTGAAGCGTGCGGCGACGGTCAACATCCACCTGGTCGAGGAGGACGGCGTGTCCGACGTGGACGCGGCGCTCGTCGCGCTCGCGCGCGACCGCGGCGCCTCGCTCATCACCACGGACCACAACCTGTCCAAGGTCGCACACGCGCTCGGCGTGCCCGTGCCGAGCCTGAACGATCTCGCAGCGGCCTTCCGGCTCCCCCTGGTGCCCGGCGATCATGTCGAGGTCGAGCTCGTGAAGAGCGGCCGAGAGCATGCGCAGGCGGTGGGGTACCTCGACGACGGCACGATGGTGGTCGTGGAGGCCGCGGAGGAGCGCATCGGCAGCCAGGTCACCGTCCTCGTGCGGAACATCATCAAGACCGCGACCGGTCGGATGGTCTTCGCGAACCTCCAGTAGCGATCACGAGCCAACGCGGGCGTGTCGCCGATCGCTTCCTTGTGCGAGCGGTAGTCTCGGCGCCGTGGAAGCTGCCGTCGCGATCGTGCTTGCCGCCGGCGGCGGCGAGCGGCTCGGTCTTCCGACCCCCAAAGCGTTCGTGGATCTCGACGGGCGTCCGATGCTCGTCCACGCCGCTTCGGCCGCCCTCGCCTGTCCCGGCATCGATGCGACTCGTCGCCGTGGTTCCGTCCGGGTGGGAGCGGGCGGCGAGTGAGCTCCTCGACCTCGTCGGTCCGTGCACGGTGGTCGTGGGCGGACCCACCCGCCAGGCCTCGGTCCGGGCGGCGCTCGACGTCGTTCCCCCCTCGGCACCGGTGCTCGTCTGTCACGACGCCGCCCGCCCGTTCGCATCGGCCGCGCTGTTCGCGGCCGTACTGAGTGCGCTCGACGGCGTCGACGGGGTCGTTCCCGTGGTGCCCGTCGCCGACACGGTGAAACGGATCCGCGGCGACCTCGTCGATCGGACGGAGGACCGGGCGGTGCTGGCGCTGGCGCAGACGCCGCAGGCGTTCGATGCCCTCGCCCTGCGCGACGCCCACGCGCGCGCCGAGCGCGACGGCGTCGAGGTGACCGACGATGCCGCGGCGCTCGAGCTCGCCGGCTACCGCGTCCGAACGATCCCGGGAGACCCGGGCAACTTCAAGATCACGAGCGCCGAGGATCTGGCCCGAGCCGAGCTCGTCGCGAGGGAGCTCGCTCGTGGGTGAGGTTCGGGTCGGGATCGGGTTCGACGTTCACGCGCGCGCGGCCGCGCGGCCGCTGATGCTCGGTGGCGTGATGTTCGACGGGGAGGACGGTCTGGCCGGTCACTCCGACGGTGACGCCGTGTGTCATGCCCTGGCCGACGCGCTCCTGGGCGCCGCGGCGCTCGGAGACGTCGGAGATCACTTCCCGGACACGGATCCGAGCATCGCGGGGATGCCGGGCTTGGAGTTGTTGGGCAAGGTCGTCGAGAAGGTCCGCGTCGCCGGGCTCGTGGCGACCTCGGCCGACGTGACCGTGATCGCCGAGTGGCCGGCGATCTCGCCGGTCCGCGAGGAGATCCGGCGGCACCTTTCGGACACGCTCGGCGTACCCGTCGATCGGTTGTCCGTGAAGGCCACGCGACCAGAGGGTCTCGGCCTGACGGGAGAGGGGATCGGGTGCCTGGCGATCGCGGTCCTCGGCGCCGAGTAGCCGACGATCGCGGTCCGCGGCGTCGGGGAGCGAGCCGGCCCGACGCGGTGGTCGTCACCGGACGCCGGCCGGTCCTCGAGGCCGTCCGCGCGGGTCTCGTGAGTCAGGTCCTCGTCGCACGCGGCGCTCGATCGACGCCCGGGCTTCGGGACGTGCTCGAAGCCGCGGAGGCCGCGGGCGTCCCCGTCGTCGAGGCCGAGCGCGCCGAGCTCGACGCGATGGGGTCCGATCACCACGGCGCCGCCGCGCGGGTCCGTCTGCCGGAACCCCTCGGAGAGCGCGAGCTCGCGGAGCGAACGTTCGGCGAGGACGACCTCGTCGTGGTCCTGGACGGGATCGAGGACCCGCAGAACTTCGGGGCGTCGGCGCGGTCGGCCGAGGCGGCCGGTGCCGCCGTCCTCGTGACGAGAGTGCGTCGAGCGGCCGACGTCACCCCGGCGGCGATCCGAGCTTCGGCCGGGGCCTTGCTCCACCTGCCGCACGCGCGTGTTGCGAACATCGCTCGAGCGCTCGAGCGGCTGAAGGATGCCGGGTTCACCGTGGTTGGGCTCGACGAGCACGCTGCGACCAGCGTCTACGACGCTCCCGGGCTCGAGGGGCGGATCGCCGTCGTCGTCGGCTCCGAGGGTGCCGGTCTGGCCCGGCTCACGCGCGAGGCGTGCGACGTCTTGGTTTCGCTTCCGATGCGTGGCCGCGTCGGATCGTTGAACGCGGCGTCCTCGCTCGCCGCCCTGCTGTACGCGTCCGTCGTGCCGACCCGGGTCCGCCACGACGAAGGAGCTGCCTACCCGGTCCTGCCGGACCCGTGGTCGGACCGCGCGTAGACTCCGGATGCGCCGGCGTAGCTCAGGGGTAGAGCAGCTGTCTTGTAAACAGCAGGTCGTCGGTTCGAATCCGACCGCCGGCTCGGCGAACCCCGGCCTCGAGCAACCGTTCCTCAGCCGGAGCCGGAACCAACTCCGACGGAGCAGACGTCATCGCCTGGGCGCCGCGGATGCCTCTTGACCGCGCCTGAGGGTGAGGACCATGCTGGGAAAGGTTTCACGCAGGAGAAACCCACGGGTTCCATGGGTGCTCCTACCTGGCGACGCCCGCAGGCTCGTAGGGATGAGATGAGAGCAAGGATCGGCGTGACGGTGGCGCTGATGCTGCTGTCGAGCGCCTGCGGGGGCACGGCCGGCGATGGATCCACACCCGCGATCACCGAGTCACCCACCACCCAGCCGACACCGACAAGTGAGCCGCCACCGAACACGGGATCCGGCCCACTGGTCGGGATCGGCGAGGTCGAGCTGGTCGAAAGCGGTGGCTTCTCGTTCAGCGAGCTCGAAGGCCCGCAGTGGATGCCGGACGAGGGCGTGCTGCTCTTCTCCGACGTCTTGGCGGACACGATCTATCAGCTCGAGGCCGCCGACGAGATCACGGTGTTCCGGAAGCCGAGCGACTTCTCCAACGGCCTCGCCGTCGACCCCGAAGGGCGGCTGATCGCGGCAGAGTCCGGCACGCGTCGGGTGACGCGTACCGAGACCGATGGCACGGTGACATCGATCGCCGACCGCTTCGAGGGTTCCCGCCTCGAACCAACCCAACGACATCGTCGTTCGCTCCGACGGGACCGTCTACTTCACCGATCCGGCCTTCGGGGGGCGGAGCCGAGGCCGAGCTCGAATTCCGCGGCGTGTTCCGGATCGACCCCGACGGCGGACTCACCGCCGAGTACCGCGGCGACACGAGCGAGACCCCCAACGGCATCGCGATGTCGCCCGACGAGAGCCTGCTTTACGTCACCGACTATGCGGGGGGATCGGTCCGGGTCTTCGACGTCGCTCGCAACGGCTCACTGTCCGAGCCCCGAACGTTCGTCTCCGTCGCCGGGCCCGACGGCATGACGGTCGACGAGACCGGCAACCTGTTCGTCGCCTCCTACGACGGCCGCGGCATCGAGGTCTTCGCTCCCGATGGTGAGCCTCTGGGCACGATCCCGATCCAGGGAGCGCCCAGCAACTGCGCGTTCGGCGGCGCCG
Source organism: uncultured Actinomycetes bacterium (assembly GCA_963786805.1). Taxonomy (GTDB): domain Bacteria; phylum Actinomycetota; class UBA4738; order UBA4738; family HRBIN12; genus CALGFI01. Next base: position 269,654 of record CAWBAK010000007.1, on the reverse strand, counting down.
ACGGCCGAACCTTGTACATCACCACGGGAAGGGCGCTCTACCGCGTGACGCTGGAGGAACCCGGTCTCTTCTAGCCGGTCTCTTCTGGAACGACTCGGATCTCCGCGCCAAGTCAAGTCCGAGGCCCCTTCGAGCCGATGGTTCAACGTGAGGACGATCTCGAGTCTCGTCGCCGCGGCCGTGTCGCTGCCGTTCCTCGTGGCGACCGCCTCTGCGGCCGAGGTGCCCGGAACGGACTGCCGCGTCTTCCCGGCGAACAACATCTGGAACACGCGCATCGACCAACTGCCGGTGCACGAGATGAGCGACACCTGGCTCCGATCGGCGGACGCCGCGAACACGAACCTGCACCCCGACTTCGGACCGCCGGGATACGGGCTCCCCTTCGAAACGGTGGCCCGGCGCCATCCGAAGACCACCGTCGACTTCGACTACGCGAACGAGAGCGACCGCGGGCCGTATCCGTTCGACGCGCGCACGCCGATCGAGGGCGGCTCCGACCGTCACGCGCTCATGGTCGAGCGGGGAACGTGCGTCCTGTATGAGCTGTTCGCGGCGGACTGGAACGGAGGCGATCCCCGTGCCGGCAGCGGTGCGATCTGGGACCTCGACTCCAACCGGCTGAGGCCCGAGACGTGGACCTCGGCGGACGCCGCGGGGCTCCCGATCTTCCCGGGACTCGTTCGCTGGGACGAGGTCAAGGCCGGCCGCATCCAACACGCCATCCGCTTCACGGTGGATTGCACGACCGACTCCTACGTCTGGCCGGCTCGCCACGAGGCGGGGGTCGACGATCCCGACTGCCCCCCGATGGGCGCCCGGTTCCGCCTGAGCGCCGAGTTCGACCTTTCGGCGTTCAGCGCGAAGGCGCGGGTGGTCCTTCGGGCGATGCAGCGGTACGGCCTGATGCTGGCCGACAACGGCTCCGATTGGTACTTCCAGGGAACCCGCGATGCGCACTGGCGGAACGGGCTGCTCGATCAGCTGAAGAGCGTGCCGGCCTCCGCGTTCGAAGCGGTCGACGCGACGGTGTGCATGGTCGACCGCGACAGCGCGCAGGCCGACTGTCCCGGCTAGGACTCGCCGCGCCGCAGGGCGCGACCGTGGCGCTGGACGTCCGATCCGTCCCAGGCGATCCGTCCGTTCACGACGACCACGTCGACGCCCTCGGCGAAGGTGTGCGGCCGCTCGTACGTCGCACGGTCGGCGATCCGGTCCGGATCGAACACGACGAGGTCGGCGAACGCGCCCGGATCGATCCGCCCTCGTCGAGTGAGGCCGAACCGCTCCGCCGGCAGCGAGGTCATCTTGCGGACCGCGTCCTCGAGCGAGAGGAGCCCTTCCTCACGCGCGTACCGGCCCAGCACGCGCGGGAACGTTCCGTAGTACCGGGGATGGATCGCGAAGGCTCCGAGCGGCCCCTCCGGCGAGATCGCGAGCCCGTCCGTCGCGACGAACACATCGTTGCGCGCGAGGATCGTTCGGACGTCGTCCTCGTGCATCGCGTGGCCGAGCAGACCGGTGTACGGGTCGGCGACCAACAGGGTCGTGATGACCTCGTGGGGCTCCTGGCTCCGCTCCTCCGACAGCTCGGCGATCGAGCGCCCGGTAACGGTTGGATCGGGCACATGGGAGCCGATGACGATGCGATCCCAGCCGATCCCTCTCCCCACGCTGCGCCACCCGGGCTCCCCGTTCTCGATCGCCGCCGCGAGCCGCGCCCGCTCGTCCGGGTCCGCTATCGCCTTGGGGAGCTCGTCCGGTGTCACCCACGGAGGGAGTGCCGAGGAGAGCTCGGTCTCCCATGCCGTGTACGGGTACTGGTCGGCCGTGACGTCCGCTCCTCGCTCACGCTCTCCATCCAGCAGCGCGAGGAGCTCTTCTGCCCGGCCCCACATCGGCCGCGTCTCCACCTTGAGATGGCTGACGTGTGACGGACCCCCGACCCGCCGACCGATCTCGGCGCACTCGGCAACGGCATCGAAGACGCTCGAGCCCTCGCCCCGGATGTGACTCGCGTAGATGCCTCCATGGTCGGCGAGCGCACCGGCGACCGTGGCAAGCTCGTCCGTAGTGGCGTGCAGGCCCGGTGCGTACACCAGGCCGCTCGAGAGCCCGACGGCGCCCTCGTCCAGCGCGTCGGCGAGGAGCTGCCGCATCGCCCAGAGCTCGCCTTCCGACGGGGCTCGCCGCTGCTCGTCTCCCATCACCGTTCCGCGAAGCGTGCCGTGACCGACGAGCGCGGCAACGTTCAGGGCCGGGCGGGCCGCGTCCATGCGCTCGAGGTACTCGCCGAAGCTGGTCCAGTCCAGGGGCAGTTCCGTGGGGTCGGCCCCGGCGAGCGCCGCCATCTCTGCGGCGCCGGAGACGGGGAACGCCGATCCTCCGCAGTTGCCGACGACGAGCGTCGTCACGCCCTGACGCAGCATCGAGTCCATCGTCGGCTCGACGAGCGGCGTGACGTCCGAGTGGCTGTGGACGTCGACGAATCCTGGCGCCACGATCAGCGTTCCAGAACCGTCGATCCGGCGCGGGGCCGGCGGCTCGGTGTCGTCCGCGCCGAGGATGTCCTCGATCCGGTCGCCGGAGACCACGAGGGTGCCCGGCCGGGGCAAGGACCCGGATCCGTCGACGATCAGCGCGCCGGAGATGACGAGGTCGGCCATGTCCGGGTCAGCGGGCGATGGGCCCGATCCAGATACCCGACGTCAGCAGGATGGCCGGAAGCACGAACAGGATGGCGACGAACAGCCAGAGCCGGCGGGCCGACGCGATGACCCATTCGTCGAGCGCCATGATCGATCGCGTGATCGTGCCGTATGCGAACGCGAGATAGACGAGCGAGATGAGCGCGACGGCGATCGCTTCGGCGAGCACGATGTGAACCGCGACGGCGCTGCCCAGCACCATCGCGGCGACCAGGGTATCGGCGAGCGTCGTGATGTTGGCGCCCATGATGTAGGGGATCGATTCCTCGCGACGGATGTACCCGCGACTGGCGAGCGGAACGAGCACGGTCAAGGCGACCGAGACCGATAGGGTGATCGTCGCCACGACGCAACCGAGCAGGAACATGGGCCAGGGCCGCTTCAGCATCTCCACCCGCTTGCTGCCGTGCTGTTCCGCGTCGAGCTGCGGCAGCACGCGGTCGAGGAAGCGGAACGAGACCAGGATGATGCCGAGGCCGAGCGGAAGGAGCGTCCAGGCGGGGAGCTTCGTCAGGAGCTCGAGCGCCGGTCCCCAGACGTAGTCGACGATCGACAGCACGTCCTCCGACGCGCTCAGCCGGATCCCGTCGAGCACGTTCGACCGCAAGATCGCGTAGCCGAGGACCATCCCCGGGACATAGACGATCGCGGTGAGCGACAGGGCGAGAACGCCCATGCCGATCGACTCACGGCGGTTCGGACCCCGGTTCCGCAGTGCGTAGAGGAACCCGACGAGCAGGACGACGAACGACGCACCGAGGCGCGACCCGGACAACATCGTGAACGTCTGCAGCTCGGTCGCGGCGCCGCCGACGAACAGGCTCAGCGCCACCGCGGCGACCGGCGATCCGGAGAGCACGACGTAGGCGCCCAGCCACCCGGCGCCGAGGGTCGAGAACGCGTTGCTGAACAGCGGGCTTCCCGAGAGCGACGGTCCGATCGCCTTCGCGCCCTCCTTCATCAGCTGGATCGCCAGGACGAAGAGGAAGAGCGCGACCACGAAGAATCCGATCCTGCCGGCGAGCGCGATCCAGTCGCGTCGGTCCGAGCCCGCGATGGCGAGATCCGGCGCCGTGGCCGGGTCGGAGTTCATCGTCGGTTGGGGATCGTCCCCGGGAGCGGAGTCGGACATGGCGTTGTGGTCGAGTTCGTCGGGCATCCGGGCTTCGGGCGAAGCGCGGCCACGCTACCGGTTCGCCGCGTGGACAGGCAACCGCGCGCGCGGGAAGGCGCCGGGCCGTCAGGTTGCGTCGGGAAGGAAGACGCGGAACGAAGCGCCCCCGCCGGGCCGGTCCTCGACCCACGCGCGGCCGCCGTGGAGCTCGGCGAAGCGAGCCACGAGGGACAGACCGACGCCGACGCCCGGTGAGGGGTTCGGACCGCCGTCGCCCTGACGGAACGCTTCGAACACGGCGTCCTTCATGCCGTCGGGAACTCCCGGACCGGCATCGTCGACCGCGATGAGGACCCCGCCGCCCGGCTCACCGGTCACCCGGACCCACAACGGCGTTCCCGCAGGTGTGTGTCGAGCGGTGTTCGCGAGCAGGTTCTCGACGATGCGCTCCACCTTGGCTGCATCGACGTTGACGATGAGCCCCTCGGTCGAGAGCTCGATCTGCCGGCCGCCGAGGAGTTCGGACTCCTGCACGGACTGCGCCACGAGGGCTCCCACGTCGGTCGGCCGGAGTTGTGGCGAAACGATCCCTCGCTGGAGCCGGTCCAGGTCGAGCAGGTCCGAGAGCAGGCGCTCGAGTTTGCGAGCGTTGGCCGCGATCCGCCGCAGGAGATCCAGCGCATCATCCCGCGGGATCTCCAGGCCGGCCTGCTCCAGGGTGAGCGCGGAGCCCAGGATCGAGGTGAGTGGCGTGCGCAGGTCGTGCGAGACCGCCTCCAGGAACGTGTTCTTCATGTCGTCCAGTGCCCGCAGCTGCTGTGTCGCATCCCGTTCGCGCCGGAAGGCCTCCGAGTACTGCTGCTCGCTGCGCTTGAGCGCCTGCTCCGCCCGTTTGCGCTCGGTGATGTCGACGATCATCCCTCGGAGCTGGCGTTCTCCACGTGCGTCGGTGCCGACGTGGACGGTGTCGCGGAGCCACAGCGGCTCCGCGTCGCCTCCCAGCGCCCGGTACTCGAGGCTCACGTCGTCGCCGGGTGTGGCGAGGCGGCTCCGGAGCGCGGCGATCGCCGCGGCGCGGTCTCGATGATGAACGTGCTCGCCCCACGCGCTCGGAGCCTCGCTCGGGTCCTCGGGAGCGCCCAGGACGAGCGCGGCACGCCGAGAAAGGAACGTGAAGTCGAACGTCTCCGGGTCCGCCTCCCAGAAGATCGCGTCGATGCTCTCGACGAGCTCGTGGAAGCGCTCGAGCTCGTGGACGCGCTTGGCGCTCCCGAGCGCGAGGGACACGATGTCGCCGATCCCGTGACCGAGGGCGATCTCGCGCTCGCCGAAGATCGACGTCGCGTCGAGCGCCACGGCGACGATGACCGCGAGCGCATCCGGCTTTCGGCCGAGCGGGATGACGAGCGTGGCTCTCGGATCGTCGACGATCCCGAGCTCGGTGGGGATGGTCGCGACGTCCTCTGCCGCGATCACGAACGGTTCGGTGAGGGACGCGAACACCGGGATGGCGACCTCGGAGGGGATGTCGGGAAGCAACGCGGCGCGCTCGAGCGCGATCCCTCGCTGCGCCACGGCGTGGAACACGCCCGCCTCCCGGTCGTGCACGTAGGCGGCGACCACGGATGTGTCGATCAAGAGTGGAAGCGCCGCGACGGCGCGATCGAGCACCGTCGTCGTGTCGTGGGCTCCCGTCAACGCCTGGGACAGCCCGAGCAGGGCCGATGCCGTCTCGGCGGCTTCGCGCTCCTGTTGCAGCAGGCGTGCGTTCTCGAAGGCCACGGCCGCATGCGACGCGAGGACCTCGAGCAGGCGGATGTCGTCCTCTTCGAACTGGTCGATCCCGAGGTTCGACAGCACGATCACGCCGGTCACGCGATCGCCCACCTTCATCGGCACGCAGAGGATCGACTCCTCGATCTCCGAGGTGCCCTCGATCTGGACCCCGACGTCGTCGCGGAGCGCGTCCGCCGCGTAGTACGTCTGGCCGGTCTGCGCCGCCCGGCCGGTGAAGCCCTCGCCGATCTTCGTGATCAGCTCTTCATAGGTCTCGCCGTGATACTCGCCCAATGATCCTCGGAAGACGATCGGGATGAGCGTCTCGCCGTCGGGCTGGAGCAGGTAGATGCGGCAGTTGTGGTAGTCGATCAGCGTCTTGAGCTCGCCGGTGATCGCCTGCCCGATCGCGGAGACGTCGTCGAGCGCGTTCAGCCGTAGCGCCAGGGTGTGCAGGAACCGGAGCTGCGCGACGGAGCGCAGCTCCCGGCGCTCGGAGAGCGATCCTGTGTCTTCGTGTGCCATCTCGGCCATGGGTGCCCCGGGGGGAGGGGTCTCCATCTTCTCACTCGGCTTGTCCGGTCTCGGGATAAAGCCGCAGGTCGCAGGGCGGTTCCCGCTCACAGGTACGATGGAGCCGTGAGCGCGACGGATGAAGCCGCGCGGGAACAGCGGACCCTGCTGGACCAGCTGGTCGAGCGCATCCCGTCCCAGGTGCCCGCCGACCAGGCCGATGCCGTCGCCGCCTTCGCGAGCGCCTTCACGCGGCGCCTGTCGCCCGCCGACCTCGCCGACCTGGGGCCCGACGAGCTCCTGGGGCTCGTGCTGGGGGCCTTCCGGCTCGCGGACGGTCGTCGCAAGGACGAGGTCGCCGTCCGGGTGTTCAACCCGTCCCGGGCCGAGGACGGGTACGAGACCATCGGCACCGTCCTCGAGACGAACACGCTCGACGCCCCCTTCCTGTTCGATTCGGTGAACGAGGAGCTCGACGCGCGCGGCCTCGGCTTCCGCCGGGTGATCCACCCCGTCATCGGCACCGAGCGCGGTCCGGACGGGCGCATCGAGCGGGTCCTGCATGTCCGCGAAGCCCGGAGCCACGAGTCCGTCATGCACTTCGAGATCGACCGCCGGCTCCCCGGATCGGAGATGGCGGACCTCGAGTCCTCGATCCGCCGCATCCTCGGCGACGTCCACCTGGCGGTCCGCGATTTCGATGCGATGAAGGACGCCGTCAACGGGATGATCGAGATCGCCAAGGCGGGCGGAACGCTGTACGGACAGGACGAGGTCGAGGAGACGGTCGCGTTCCTCGAATGGCTGCTCGATCTCAACTTCATCTTCCTCGGGTATCGCGAGTACGAGCTCGTCGACCTGCCCGAGGGCCGTGCGCTCGCGACCGTGCAGGACAGCGCCCTCGGCATCCTCTCGAAGGGCGGATGGTCCGCGTACGAGAAGCCCGTGCCCCTTTCGACGATCGAGCCGAACCTCCGAGGCCGGATCGAGGGCGGCGACCTGCTGATCTACTCGAAGACGAACCGGCCCTCGACCGTGCACCGCCGGGCGAGGATGGACTACATCGGCGTGCGGCGGGTCTCACCGGACGGACGGATCGTCGGCGAGGCGCGGATGGTCGGCCTGTTCACCTCGAAGGCCTACATGGAGCCGGCCGGCAAGACGCCGCTGCTCAACCGCAAGCTCCGCCAGATCGTCGAGGCAGAAGACCTGTTCGAGGGATCGCACGACCACAAGGCCGTCGTCTCGATCTTCGAGAGCTTCCCGAAGGACGAGCTGTTCGCCGCATCGACCGCCGAGCTCCGCATCCAGGTGATGGGCCTTCTCCACTTGCAGGAGCAGCAGCACGTACGCCTGTTCGCCCGGCGCGACCTCTACGGCCGGAGCGTCTCACTGCTGGTGGCCCTTCCCCGCGACCGCTACAACCCCGAAGTCGGCCAGCGACTGCGAGAGCTGTTCGTCCGCCGATTCAAGGGGTCCTCGATCGACGAGCACCTCCGGTTCGGGGAGAGCGGGCTCGCGCAGCTGCACTACACCGTGCACGTCGCGATCGGCGAGATCCCCGACGTGCCGTTCGGCGAGCTCGAGCGAGAGGTGATCGAGATCGCGCGGACCTGGGACGACCGGCTCCTCGAGCGCCTCATCGAACTCCACGGCGACACCGGTGCGCACGTCCTGTTCGACCGCTGGGCTCATCGCTTCCCCGACTACTACAAGAGCTCGACGAGCGTGGACCTGGCGGCCGAGGACATCCTGCATTTCGAGGAGCTCGAGCGCGGCGACAACGCCTTCGTCGTCGGCCTCGGCAACCAGACCCAGGACGGAGAAACGCTCACGCGCGTCCGGCTCTACAAGGTCGGCGGGAAGATCCAGCTGTCGGACTTCGTTCCCACGCTCGAGTCGCTCGGCCTGCGCGTCGTCGAGGAGTGGCCGACGACCCTTCTCGGCGACGACGACCGCCACCTGCACGACTTCGGCGTCCTCGGGGCGGACCAGCGACCGCTCGACGTGGAGGAGATCGGAGGAAGGATCGCCGACGCCATCGTGGCGGTCTGGAAGGGGGAGAGCGAATCCGACTCCTTGAACCGGCTCGTCGTAACGGCCGCCCTCGACTGGCGGCAGGTCCAGATCCTGCGGGCGTATCGCAAGTACCACCATCGCGTGAACGCCAGCTTCCCGGTCGAGTACAAGAACGACGCGTTCGCGGCGCACCCACACATCGCGGCGGCGCTGATCCACCTGTTCGAAACGAAGTTCGACCCCTCCGGCCCACGCGACCCCGAGGTGCTGGACGCGATCCGATCCCAGATCCTCGCGGATCTCGACGCGGTGAAGTCCCTCGAACAGGACCGGATCCTTCGCAACGCGCTCGGCGTGATCGACGCCACCGTTCGCACGAACGCCTACAAGCCGGGCGGTACCTCGCTGTCCTTCAAGTTCCACTCGGCCTCCGTGCCCGAGATGCCGAGGCCGACCCCGCTTTACGAGATCTTCGTCTACTCGACCGAGATGGAGGCGGTGCACCTGCGCGGCGGCAAGGTCGCCCGCGGCGGGATCCGGTGGTCCGACCGGCGTCAGGACTACCGCACCGAGGTCCTCGGCCTGATGAAAGCCCAGATGGTCAAGAACGCCGTGATCGTCCCGACCGGTTCCAAGGGTGGCTTCGTGTTGAAGCGCCAGATCGCCGATCCGAAGGCGTTGAAGGAAGAGGTGACGCGGGCGTACGTCACGTTCATGCACGGGATGCTCGACGTCACGGACAACCTGCACGACGGTCGCGTCGTGCACCCCGAGCACGTGATCGTCCACGATGAGGACGACCCGTACCTCGTCGTCGCGGCGGACAAGGGCACGGCCGCGTTCTCCGACACGGCGAACGCGGTCGCCGCCGAGCACGGCTTCTGGCTCGGAGACGCCTTCGCGTCGGGAGGCTCGGCCGGCTACGACCACAAGAAGCTGGCGATCACGGCGCGCGGCGCGTGGGAGTCCGTGAAGCGGCATTTCCGCGAGATCGGCACCGACGTCACGAACGAGCCGTTCACCGTCGTGGGGATCGGCGACATGTCGGGTGACGTGTTCGGCAACGGGATGCTCCAGTCAGAGCAGATCTGCCTCGTCGCTGCGTTCGATCACCGGCACGTGTTCGTCGACCCGGCCCCGAGCCCCGCCTCCGGCTACGCCGAGCGGCTCCGCCTGTTCGAGCTGGCCGGCTCCAGCTGGGACGATTACGACCGGTCGAAGATCTCGCCCGGCGGCGGCGTATGGCCGCGCACCGCCAAGTCGATCCCCATCTCGCCCGAGGCGCGGTTGGCGCTCGGGATCGAGGCGGAGGAGCTCACGCCCGACGGGTTGATCTCGGCGATCTTGCGAGCGCCGGTCGACCTGCTCTACAACGGCGGCATCGGGACCTACGTCAAGGCCTCCACCGAGACGAACGCGGACGCCGGCGACCGAGTCAACGACACCCTCCGCGTGAACGGCGACGAGTTGCGGGCTCGCGTGGTGGCCGAGGGAGGCAACCTCGGCTTCACGCAGCGTGGACGGGTGGAGTACGCGCTGGGCGGTGGCCGGATCAACACCGACTTCATCGACAACTCCGGCGGGGTGGACTGCTCCGACCACGAGGTGAACCTGAAGATCCTCCTCGGCCTTGCGGTGCAACGCGGCCAGCTCGCGCTCGCGGAGCGGAACGTCCTGCTGCCACAGGTCGAGCAGGACGTCGTCCGTCACGTCCTCTACGACAACTTCCTACAGGCGCAGATCCTGTCCCAGGAGAGCGAGCAGTCGCCTCACCGCATGGAGGCATACGAGGACCTGATGCAGTCGCTGGAGGCGCAGGGACTCCTGGACCGAGGGCTCGAGGGACTCCCGTCGGGCGAGGAGATGGCCGAGCGCCGCCGCGCGGGTCGCGGCATGGCGCGCCCCGAGCTTGCCGTCCTCCTCGCGTACGCGAAGATGAGTCTGACCAGTTCGCTGCTCGGGTCGGCGCTTCCGGACTCGAAGTATCTGGAGCAAGACCTTCGGGCGTATTTCCCGAAGGAGGTCGTGGAAAGGTTCGGCGACCTGTTGCCCGAGCACCCGCTGCGCCGCGAGCTCATCGCGACGATCGTCGCGAACGACGTCGTCAACTCTCAGGGGATCACGTTCGTTTCCCGACTGGTATCCGAAACGGGAGCCGAGGCCGGAGACGTCGTTCGGGCCTACCGCATCGCGCGCGACGTCACCGGTGCCGTCGGCCGCTGGGATGCGATCGAGTCCCTCGTCGGGTCATTCACCCCCGCGCTGCTGGACGAGCTGATGGCTGGCGTGGACCGGCTGGTCGAGGTGACCGCGCGCTGGTACCTGCAGAACGCGCCCGGCCAGCTCGGCCGCGCGATCGAAGCGCACCAGGAGCTGTTCCGTCGCTTCGCCGACGCGGTCACGGCCGCCGCGCCGGAATCCTGGCGCCAGCAACGGGAGCGAGAGGCGTGGAGCCTCATGGACCGCGGGGTGCCCGAGGACCTGGCGAGGCGCCACGTGATCTTGCCGTTCCTCGTGCACGGCCCGAACGTCGTGAGCGTCGCGACCGACACCGGGCGATCCGTCGAAGAGGTCACGCGCGCGTTCTTCCTCGTCGGCGACGGTGCGTTCATCGACTGGCTCGAGGGCCGGCTCGCCGAGGTTCCAACGGGAACGCGGTGGCATCGATGGGCGGTCCAGGCCATCGAGGACGACCTGCTCACGGCGCGCCGCCGGATGGCCGAGCTGGCGCTCGCACAGTCCGAGGGCGGAACGGCGGACCAGGCTGTGGAGGCGCTGATGACCCGGAACGCCGATGCCGCCAAGCGACTCGGGCGGTTCATGCGGGGCCTCGCGCTCGAGGAGGCCAGCGACCTCGCTTCCCTCACGGTCGCGGTGCGGCAGATCCGCGCCCTGGCCGGCTGAGCGGGCCCCGCGTCGGAGCTCGTTGCTACCCTGGTCGCGTGCGTGTGCTCGGCGATGCCTCTTCCCGATCGGCCTCCAGATCGCCCGACCCGATGACGAGTGAGCTGCTCGACTTCGAGCGCTCGGGGCCGCGCGGAGGACGCTCGAAGGCCCGCGAGATCCGCGAGCGGTGGGGTCTGACGCCGACCCGCTATCACCAGCTCCTGGTCCGAGCGGTCGATTCGCCCGACGCCCTCGCGTACGACCCGGTCCTGGTCCGCCGCCTCCGCCGTCTCCGCGACACGCGCAGGCACGCGCGCCTGGCAGAGCGGCTTGGGCGATCCGGCCCTCGCGGGTAGGATGGGCCGGCACGAACCCCCGACGAGCAGGAGCTATTTCCTCTCCGTGGCTGCCAGCACACTCAGGTTCGCGATCATCGTTGCCCTTGCGGTGGGCGGCGTCCTGTTGATCAATCAGGCGTTCCCCGAGGCGCAGGGCGGCGGCACCGGCGCGGTGCCGGACGGCGGCCCCGTCGTCTCCGAATCGCCTTCCCCGTCGCCGACCGAGACCACCGAGCCGGATCCGGTACCGAGCCCGACGGTCGCCGGCACGAGGATCGCCGTGTTCAACGGGGCGGGCGTGAGCGGTCTCGCCGGCGACACGCTGACGGCGCTCATCGACGAGTACGGCTATGAGGAGGCTCAGCCGGTCGACGATGCCCCCGCGACGGTCGACGTGACGACGATCTACTACCGCTCCGCCGACGACAAGGTCGAGGCGGAGTTCCTCGCGAACGACTTCTTCGGGGACCTGGATGACGTGCGGGTGGCAAAGCTCCAAGCCGGCTCCGACGTCGATCGTGCGGTCCAGGTCGCGATCTACCTCGGCAACGACTACGCCGATCTCGTCGCCTGATCTCGAGGCGCTCCGCGAGCGCGCCTCCTCCACCGGGATCCTGCTGGACTTCGACGGATCGCTCTCCGAGATCGTCGCTCGCCCCGAGCTCGCTCGTCCCGCCGACGGCGCTCGAGAGGTCCTCGGCGCGCTCGCGGGGAGTTACCGCTTGGTCGGCATCGTCACTGGACGGCGCTCCGAGGAGGTGGCCGCGCTCCTGAACGTGCCGCACCTTCGCTACTTCGGGCTGTACGGGCTCGAGTTCGAGGATGAGACGCCCGAGCTCGTCGCGGTCGTCGCGCCACTGGTGCGGTCGGCCTCGTCGGTGGTCCCTGGGGCCTGGGTCGAGGACAAGGGTTCGTCGATCGCCGTGCACTACCGGCAGGCTCCCGACCCGGTGGCGGCACGTGCCGCGCTTCTCGTTGCCCTGCAACCGGTTGCGACGGACGGCGGACTCCGCCTCATCGAGGGCAAGATGGTGCTCGAGCTCGTCCCACCCGATCGTCCGCTGAAAGGCGGAGCCGTCGAACGGCTCGCCGGCGAGCACGCGCTGCAGGCAGTTCTGTACGCCGGGGACGATCACGCCGATCTCGACGCGTTCGCGGCGCTCGATCGACTGACTCGAGAGGGGGTCACGACGGTGAAGGTCGCCGTCCGCGGCGCCGAGACGCCGGAGGCGCTCCTGGACGCGGCCGATGTCGCGGTCGACGGTCCCGGCGGGCTCGTCGCGTTCTTGCGTCAGCTCGTCTGAGGGCCGGCCGCGGCGCGAAGCTCCGACCGCCGTCGCGCGCGCTCCAGGTCGTCGAGCTGCGAACCGACCCATCGAGCGGGAGGGTTGGAGAGCACCAGCCGCGACAGGCCTCGGGCCCGCCGTGTGCGCTCGTCCATCGGCATCTCGAGCGCGGTCCGGAGGGCGTCGCACATCTCGTCGAGGTCGAAGGGGTTCACGCCCACGGCGTAGCGGCCGAGCCGCCCGAACGCTCCCGCGTTGCGCGACAGCACCAGGACCCCCTGGTGGCGGTTCAGCAACGGCCCCTCCATCGCCACGAGGTTCATCCCGTCGATCACCGGGTTCACGAACAGGACGTCGTAGAGCCCGTACGCGGCGAGCGCACCCGGGTAGTCCTCACGCAACCGGACCTCGATCGGTGACCACCCGTCTTCCCCGAGCTCGCCGTTGATCCGCTCGGCCTCCGCGAGGCTCTCCTCCGCGTACTCCCGGTACTCGGGCACGTGCATCCGTGACGGGGAGAGCAACGCGAGGAATCTCACCCGCCCACGCCAGGACGGGTCCCGCTTCAGCAGGAGCTCGTAGGCGCGGAAGCCCCGGACGATGTTCTTCGTGAGCTCGAGCCTGTCGACCCGCAGGATGAGTCGCGCATCGCCGCGCCAGCGGCTGAGCTCCCCGCGGAGGTCGCGGACCTCGGTCGTCGAGGCGCTCTCGCGCATCGCCCGGCCGTCGACCGAGATCGGGTGGATCCGAACGGCGACGTCCCGGCCCTCGGAGTGGATCCGGGAACGCGCGAGATCGACGCGGGTGCCGGAGAGCTGCCGGGCGGAGAGCATGAAGTTCTCCGCCCAGGCCGGGGAGTGGAACCCCAGGACGTCCGCGCCGAGCATCCCCTGGAGCAGTTGCTGGCGGATGTCGGTCGGCAGCATCCGGAAGTACGTGGGACCAGCCATCGAGGTGTGCGAGAAGTGCGCGATCATCGACTGCGGCCGAAGCTCGCGCAGGAACCGGGGGACGAGCGCCAGCTGATAGTCCTGCACGAGATAGGCGGGTTCCCCTCCGGCTCGTTCACCTTCATCGGCCAGGCACTGTGCGAACCGGCGGTTCACCTCGACGTACTGCGCCCATGCCGCGTCCACCTCGTCGCCGAACGCCGGCGAGTGGACCGTGTCCCAGAGGTAGTGATGGGCGAACCACAGGACCCCGTTCGAGATCCCGTTGTAGTAGCCGTCGTAGACGTCCGGCGGGATATCGATGTACCGGAGCCGGTAGGACCCTCCGAAGGGCCCCATCTCGATCCGTCCGTCGTCCGAGTCGGCGGCCATCTCCCGGTCGCCGTCGGACATCGCGGCGGCGACCCAGAGCCCACCCGCGTCCTGCAGCGCGCCGATCAGCGCCGTCACGAGTCCACCGGCGCCGCGATGCGGTTCGAACGTGCCGTCGGTCCCGCGCTCGAACGTGACCGGTCCCCGGTTGGAGGCGACGATCAAGGGGGTGGATCGGGCGGGCACGACCGGGAGCACGGGGCGAAGTCTAGCCGCCGGTCACGTGCCTCCCGCCGCCGCTGCGTCGCGTGGGTCGGCCACCTCCGAGCCTCACTCGTTGACACCCCTGGACCCCGTGCCTACGCTGGCCAGGAGGTTCGTTCCCATGCTGAAGATCTCCCAGAAGCTCGAGTACGCCATCCGCGCGATGATCGAGCTCTCGCTCCGACGTGAGGGCGAGGGGCTCGTGCCGGCGCGCGAGATCGCGCGGGCGCAGCAGATCCCGCTGCGGTTCCTCGAGCAGCAGCTCGGCGCGCTGCACAAGGCCGGCCTGGTGGAGAGCTTCCGAGGCGCCGGCGGCGGGTGCCGGCTCGCGCGCGACCCGGCCGAGATCACCGTCGCCCAGATCGCGGACGCGATCGAGGGCCAGCTCTATCCGATGTTCTGCCTCGAGCCCACCGATCACACGTGTTTCGCCGACTCGCGCTGCGGCCTCCAGGGCTTCTGGGGCGACGTCGCTCGCGCGATCCAGGGCGTGTTCGAGGAGACGACGGTGGCCGGTCTGGCCGAGCGGCATCAGCGGAGCGCCAGCTCGGCGGTCTTCACGGCGGAACAGCTGCTGTCCCGGCTCAGCTGAGCCCGGTCGGTGTGCGCTCGCCGAGGGCGAGTTGGCCGGAGCCGAACCGCCCGCGGGTCGGGCGGCCGGCCGGGCCGGGTTGCTAGGTGGCGCTCTTGCCCAGGATGCGCATGACCTTCGTGCCGCAGACCGGGCACGTGCCCTGAGCAGCCTTCCGCCCGTTCTTGAGCTCGACGACCGAGCCCTCGAACTCACGCTTGGCTCGGCACTTCACGCAGTACGCCTCGTACATGGCCACGTGGGCCTCCTTCCCCCGTTTCGGCCCTCCCGTGGACCCCTTCCGGGGGCTGGGAGAGGCCTCGAGGCCGCCATCGCGGCCTCTTAGGCACGATGCTGGCCCCTCCCAGGCACGGATGCAAGTACCCGCCTCGAGGGGACCCGCGCCGGAGAGCCCTCGCCCTCCCCGCTCTGCTCGTCCAGGCTGGCCCCGTGCGGGCCGCCGGCCGTACGATGCGTGCTCCGGAAGCCCGTACACCAGGGGGTCTCGAACACCATGTCGGAGGACCAACAAGACATCGCCGCGCTGCTCTCCGAGGACCGGGTCTTCGATCCACCCGAGGCGTTCCGGGCGCGCGCACTGATCCAGGACCGGTCGGTCTACGACCGCGCCGAGGCCGACCCCGAGGGGTTCTGGGCGGATCAGGCGGAGCGCCTCCAGTGGTTCAAGCGCTGGGATCGGGTGATGGAGTGGACGCCGCCGTGGGTGAAGTGGTTCGTGGGCGGCACGCTCAACGCCTCCTACAACTGCCTCGACCGGCACGTCGAGGCGGGTGGGGGAGACAAGGTCGCCTACCACTGGGAGGGCGAGCCGGGCGAGGAGCGCACGATCACCTACAAGGAGCTGCTCGATGAGGTCTGCAAGTTCGCGAACGCGCTGAAGGCTCTCGGCGTGCGCAAGGGGGACCGCGTGGCGATCTACCTCGGGATGGTGCCCGAGCTCCCGGTGGCCATGCTCGCCTGTGCGCGGATCGGGGCCCCGCACTCGGTCGTGTTCGGCGGCTTCTCCGCCGAGGCCCTACGAGACCGAATCAACGATGCAGAAGCCAAGGTTCTGGTCACCGCCGACGGCGGCTATCGTCGAGGCCAGGTCGTGCCCCTCAAGGTGAACGCCGACGATGCGGTGAAGGGTTGCCCGTCGATCGAGCACGTCGTCACCGTCCGGCGTACCGGAGGCGACCATCCGTTCACGCCGGGTCGCGACCACTGGTACCACGAGCTCATCGAGGAGCAGCAGCCCGAGTGCGAACCGGAGGAGATGGACGCCGAGGACCTGTTGTACCTGCTCTACACGAGCGGGACGACCGGCAAGCCGAAGGGCATCGCCCACGCAACGGGCGGCTACCTCACGCAGGTCGCCGCCACGCACCGCATGATCTTCGACATCCAGGAAGACGACGTGTACTGGTGCGCCGCAGACATCGGCTGGGTGACCGGCCACTCCTACATCGTGTACGGGCCGCTGACGAACCACACCACGGGGATCATCTACGAGGGAGCGCCGGACTGGCCCGACAAGGACCGCTTATGGCAGATCGCGGAGCGGTACGGGGCCACCATCCTCTACACGGCGCCGACGGCGATCCGAGCCTTCATGCGATGGGGCCCCGAGTTCCCGGAGAAACACGACCTGTCCTCGCTCCGGTTGCTCGGCAGCGTCGGCGAGCCCATCAATCCCGAGGCGTGGGTCTGGTACTGGCGTCACATCGGGGGCGAGCGCTGTCCGGTCGTCGACACCTGGTGGCAGACGGAGACCGGGGCGATCTTGATCACGCCGCTCCCGGGGATCACGCCGCTGAAGCCCGGTTCGGCGACCTTCCCGTTCCCGGGCATCGAGGCGGACGTGGTCGACGAGAGCGGCCGAACCGTGGGCCTCGGGGGAGGCGGCTACCTGGTGCTGAAGCGGCCATGGCCGGCGATCGCGCGCACGATCTGGGGCGACCCGGACCGGTACGTGGATACCTACTTCGGGAAGTACGGCCCGGAGATCTACGTCGCCGGCGACGGCGCGAAACGCGATGAGGACGGCTACTACTGGCTCCTCGGCCGGATCGACGACGTGATGAACGTCGCGGGCCACCGCCTGTCGACCTATGAGATCGAAAGCGCACTCGTCGACAACCTGAAGGTCGCGGAGGCCGCCGTCGTCTCGCGTCCCGACGACCTCGTCGGCGAAGCGATCGTCGCCTTCGTCACCCTGAAGTCGGGGTTCGAGGGCACCGACGACGTCGCCAAGGAACTTCGCGAACACGTCTCCACGAAGATCGGCAAGATCGCCCGCCCGCACGGGATCATCTTCACGAGCGACCTTCCGAAGACCCGCTCCGGCAAGATCATGCGGCGCCTGCTCCGCGATGTCGCGCAGGGCCGTGCGCTCGGCGACGTGACCACCCTCGCCAACGCCGAGGTGGTCGACCAGATCCACACGATGGTCGATTCCGGGGCGGGCACCGAAGAGTGACGGCCGGGCGAACCGTACGGGTCGCCGCGTTCCTCGTATCCGTTGCGGTCCTGGTGCCCGCATGCACGTCCGATGGTGCACCCTCGTCCACGACCGGCCCGAGCATCGAACCTCCGTCCGCGACGCCGCTGCCGCCGACCGTGCCGTCCGTCGAGTCCGACCTGGAGTGCACGATCGTGGGAACGCTCGACAACGACGTCCTGCGGGGTACCGGCGGGGACGACGTCATCTGCGGGTTGTTCGGTGACGACGCGATCGTGGGCCTCGGCGGCGACGACGTGATCTTCGGCGACCGGGGCAACGACCGGATCGACGGCGGACGGGGGAACGACCAGCTGGATTCCGGTCGCGGGGCCGACCTCGTCTCGGGAGGCGAGGGGATCGACGACGTCGAGGGCGGACCCGGGCGCGATGCGGTGAGCGGCGACGCCGGCTCGGACATCGTCCAGGCCGGCCGGGGTCAGGACTTCTGCGTGGCCACGGAGGACGAGGTCCAGGGCAATGACGTCGCCAACGGTGGCTCCGGCCTGGACGCCTTCGACGTCGACCCCGGCGACCTCCAGGTCTCCGTCGAGCTGTCGAGGAACTGCTCCGGCCGCGTCTTCTGAGGCCGGGGCTCCACCGGCCGGCGAGGCCTTGCCAGATGCCCCGCTCCGTCGCTACGATGGTTTAGCACTCCTCGGCTCCGAGTGCTAGCAGTCGCGGGCCGAGAGACGTAGGAACGGAGCCTCACCAAGGCCTCACAAGGAGGGTATGCAGATGGCACCCAAGATCATCTCGTACGACGAGGAGGCACGGCGGGCCCTCGAGCGCGGAATGGACATGCTCGCGAACGCCGTGAAGATCACGCTCGGGCCCAAGGGTCGCAACGTGGTGCTCGAGAAGAAGTGGGGCGCCCCGACGATCACGAACGACGGCGTCTCGATCGCCAAGGAGATCGAGCTCGAGGAGCCGATCGAGAAGATCGGCGCCGAGCTGGTGAAGGAAGTCGCGAAGAAGACCGACGACGTCGCCGGCGACGGCACGACCACCGCCACGGTCCTCGCGCAGGCGATCGTGAAGGAAGGCCTTCGCAACGTCGCGGCCGGCGCGAACCCGATGGAGATCAAGCGCGGCATCGAGCGCGCGGTCGAGCTCGCCGTCGAGAACATCAAGCACCAGTCCAAGGAGGTCGAGTCCAAGGAAGACATCGCCCACGTCGGTGCGATCTCCGCGGCCGACCCCGAGATCGGCGAGATGATCGCCGAGGCGGTCGACAAGGTCGGCAAGGACGGCGTCATCACCGTCGAGGAGTCGAACACCTTCGGTATGGAGCTCGAGTTCGTCGAGGGCATGCGTTTCGACAAGGGCTACATCTCGCCGTACTTCGTGACCGACCCGGAACGGATGGAGGCGAGTCTCGACGAGCCGTACATCCTCATCGCGAACGCGAAGATCTCCGCGGTGAAGGACCTCCTGCCGGCCCTGGAGAAGGTCATGCAGAGCGGCAAGCCGTTGCTGATCATCGCCGAGGACGTCGAGGGCGAAGCGTTGGCGACCCTGGTCGTGAACAAGATCCGCGGCACGTTCCGCTCGGTCGCGGTGAAGGCGCCCGGGTTCGGAGACCGCCGCAAGGCGATGCTCCAGGACATCGCGATCCTCGCGGGCGGAACGGTCATCTCCGAGGAGGTCGGCCTGAAGCTCGAGAACGCGACCCTCGATCTCCTGGGCACCGCTCGCAAGGTCGTCGTGACGAAGGACGACACGACGATCGTCGAGGGTGGCGGCAAGGAAGACGAGATCAAGGGCCGGATCAACCAGATCAAGGCCGAGATCGACAAGACCGACTCCGATTACGACCGCGAGAAGCTGCAGGAGCGCCTCGCCCGTCTTGCCGGCGGCGTCGCCGTCATCAAGGTCGGCGCGGCCACCGAGGTCGAGCTGAAGGAGAAGAAGCATCGGATCGAGGACGCCGTGCAGTCGACGAAGGCGGCGGTCGAAGAGGGCGTCGTGCCGGGCGGCGGCGTCGCGCTGCTGAACGCGCAGGCCGCGCTCGACAAGGTCGACCTGACCGGCGACGAGCTCACCGGCGCGGTGATCGTGCGCCGGGCCCTCGAGGAGCCGATCAAGCAGATCGCCCACAACGCCGGTCTCGAAGGTGGCGTGGTGATCGAGAAGGTCCGTGGGCTCGACCAGGGCTGGGGCCTGGACGCGGCCACGGAGGAGTACGTGGACATGTACAAGGCGGGGATCATCGACCCCACGAAGGTCACGCGATCGGCATTGCAGAACGCCGCTTCGATCGCGGCTCTGTTCCTCACGACCGAAGCCGTGGTGGCAGAGAGGCCCGAGAAGGACAAGGCGCCGGCCATGCCGGGCGGCGGCGACATGGACTTCTAGTTTTATCCGCACGTTCGAAAGGGGCTCCCTTCGGGAGCCCCTTTCGCGTGCGATGGGCCTAACGCTCCTGTCGCTCGCTTCTTGAGGCTCTTGTGGTTGAGCAGCTGGCGGTCGGCCTCTCAGGCCGGTACTCGAGTCAGGGCCACCCATCGCCGCAGGGCACGGGCTGCGGCATGGCAGAATCGCCGGCGTGGTGAAGGCGCGGCTGCATCTCACGTTCCCCGAGCGGCTGCTATCGGTGCCGGTGGTGCACCGGCTCGGGACGGACTTCGGACTCATCACGAACATCCGGCGAGCGAACCTCGAGGAGAGCGGCGGTTGGATCATCCTCGAGGTCGAGGGCGACGAGGACCGGATCGCCGACGCGATCGTGTGGCTGGCGGACCACGGCCTGCAGGTCGACCGGATCGAAGACTGATGCTCGAGCGTCGTGTCGAGCTCCGTTGGCGAGACATGGACGCGTACGGGCACGTGAACAACGCGGTGTACCTCAACTATCTGGAGGAAGCCCGCGACGCATGGGTCCAGGAGGTTCTCGGGAAGGTCACCGACACCTGGGATTTCGTGCTCGCCCGGGTCGCGATCGACTTCAAGCAGGAGCTCAAACAGGAGGACGATGCCGTACTCGTCCGGTGCGCGCTCGACTCGTTCGGGCGCTCGAGCGTTCGCACACGCGAGGAGATCGTCAAGCAGGACGGGACGATCTCGGCGATCGCGGAGTCGGTCATCGTCGCGAGAGACCCGAAGGTCGGCCGGTCGCGGCCGCTGAACGACGCGGAACGCGAAGCGCTCGACCGGGAGCTTCAGGGGTAGAACGGTGCGCGTCTCCTATGCGGTGAGGCGGCGGCCGCGGACGAAGTGGTCTTCGTACCAGTTGTCGAAAACGTAGGTGATCGTGACTCCGGCGTTGCTGCTGCCGGAGTCGATGACCCAGCCGTTCCCGATGTACGTGTCGACGTGATCGACGGTCCCGTCGTCGTCGCCGTCGTAGAAGAGGAGGTCGCCTGGCCGGATGTCGTGCCACCGGATCCGCGTTCCGACCGACGCCATCGCGGCCGAGCTCCGCTCCGGGAGGTTCCACCCCTCGTACTCGCGTGGCGGGGAGTTGTCCCAGCCGGCGCTCGCCTTCTTCATCAGCCACCAGGTCATCCCGGAGCAGTCGAACCCGCCCCGTGGTTGCCATCCGCAGCAGTAGCCGGACGGCGTGGGCTCGGCCCAGTCGCCGCCCCAGAGGTACGGCTGGCCGACGTACCGGACCCCCCAAGCGACGATCTGCTGCATCTGCTCGGAGAGGTTCGGCAGCTCGATCGTCGCGTAGCCGGCCAGAGCGTCGCGGACCCACGAGGGGGCGGTGGTCGCGCGATAGAGCGACCACGCGACCTCCGCTCGCGAGAGCGGATCGTCCGGACCGACGTCGAGGGATTCGTCGCCGTGGTTGTAGCGAAGTCCGAGCCGCATGCCGATCAGCAGCGTCCCGAAGCCGTTGGGGGTGGGGATCGTCGTCCCGTCCTGCATGTGGAGTGCGTCCGCGCCCGCCGCGAGGTCACCCAGACCGAGCGCGAGGACGAGCGCCCGGTGCACCATCGCGGTCGTCACCGGCTCGGTGGGAAGGAAGTCTCCGTCGACGGCCTCGATCCACCTTTGTGCGACCGCGACGTTGGCGAAGCGGAAGAAGCGATCGGTGTCCGGGAGATCGGTGAACGTGACGGCCGGGTCCACCTCGAGGGCGGTGCCGAACGCCCGGTAGAGCGCGCGCGCGAACAGCCTTCGGGTTTCCAGATCGTCGGGCTTGAACGGATACGAACCGTCCTCGAGCTGCCGGTAGTCGAGCATCCAGTCGTTGACGCCCGCGACATGATCGATCGCCGAACGCGCCCAGTGCTTCCGGTTCACATCGTCCCACTGCACGCCGGCCGGCGCGGAGGGACCGAACGTCCTCCAGGCTTGAGGACCGGACCCGGCCTCGCCGGAGCGCGCCGCCGAGCCCGCGTAGGTCGAGGAAGCCGGCTGCGGGAACAGCACGACGGTGAGGCATGCGAGCACGGCGAGGAGACGCCGGCGGGGCCGCGTGGACATCTCATCTCTGTCCTCGACCCTCCCCGGGGGCTCCTTGAGCGGACCGAGACGGGGCGGGCGGTCCGGTTGCCCCCTCAGGCACGGGGGAATGCCCATCGTCGCTGGTAGCCTGCTCGATCGTGCTCGGCGAACGCGAGGGAACGATCCGCGAGGTGCGCCTGCTCGATGTGCACGGTGCGCGCTATGCGGACGTCACCGTCGCGTATCCCGACGGGGTGCTTGAGACGGCCCGGCTGGGGGCGGAATCTATCCCCGACGACCTTCAGACGGGGGAGCACGTGTGGGTGAGCAGGGCCGTGAACATGATCCTGGCGATCCGGAGACCTTGATGTTCTCCTGGGCGTATCTCGACCAATCGGGGCAGGAGGTCGGGCGCTCGCCTCGCTTCCCCGATCCCGACGCGGCCGAGGTGTGGATCGGAACCTCCTGGCGCGATCTCTACGAGAACGGCGTGGAGGAGGTCGTGCTGTACGACCAGGTGCGGGGGCGAAAGCTCTACCGGATGGGCCTCAGCGCCGAGTAGACGTCGCGGCTAGGACGTCGGACCTTCCTCTCGCACCTTCTCGACGTGCGTGAGGGCGCCGCGCAGGTCCTTCAGCCACTCCTCTTGGCGCTCGGCGACGATGCGAA
Organism: uncultured Actinomycetes bacterium; assembly: GCA_963786805.1. Lineage (GTDB taxonomy): Bacteria > Actinomycetota > UBA4738 > UBA4738 > HRBIN12 > CALGFI01. Next base: position 247,353 of record CAWBAK010000007.1, on the reverse strand, counting down.
CGCACCAGGCGAGCGCATGGCTGCGCGAGCGAGCGACCCCCGAGTCCACCAGAGTGTCCAGCACCTCGCGCTCGGAGATCCGCAGGCGAGTCATCGCGGGAACGCTGACCGTCGTGAACAGCTTCCGCGCGTCACCGGACTGAGCTCCCCACGAGACGCGCCGGCCGAACCGGTGCTGCGCCTCCTGGGCGATCCGCATCCTGCGCTCGCGCGTGTCCTCTCGGAAGCCGTCGATCCTCGCGAGACGGGCGGCCGCGGTGGCCTCGGGCGTGGCGCCCTCGGGAAGCTCCGGGTCGGAGAGCGTGCCGACCACCAGGATCTCCTCACGGTCGGCGCGAACCTCGGGCGGGCCGACGAACCAATCGCCGGGCAGACGCCCGGCGAACCAGCCTTCGAGCTCTTCGTCGCTGCTGCGTGATCGTGTCATGGGCTGAATGATTACATGATTACACCGGTTCCGTCAAGTGCTCAGTGCGACCAAGCGATCCTTCGACGACAATCCGCTCTCGAAGACCATCCGGGAGGGTGCCCGTGCAGGTCGAGGAATTCACCGTCGGGACTCAGGGACGCCGGGTCGTCGACCTCACCGAGCGCGTCGAGGCATTCGCGGCTTCTGGACGCGATGGGTTGCTTCACGTCTTCGTTCCCCACGCGACCGCCGGTGTTGCCCTCATGGAGACGGGCTCGGGGTCCGAGGCAGATCTCGAGGAACTGCTCGAGCGGCTCCTGCCGCGCGACGACCGATACCTGCACCGACACGGCTCGTCCGGCCACGGCGGCGACCATCTGCTGCCGGTGCTCGTGTCGCCGTCGCTGGTGCTCGCGGTGGACGGCGGCCGAGTTGTCCTCGGCACGTGGCAGCGGATCGTGCTGGTCGATCCGAACCGGGACAACGACGTCCGTCGCGTCCGACTCTCGTTCCTCACGGGCTAGCGAGGGCCCGCGGCCCAGCGATCTGCGCTAGAGGTACTGCCCCGGCTCCCGTTCCTTGCCGGCCGCAGGAGGCGAGGACACCGCCTGCACGTCTCGCTCGCGGAGGAGCAGGCACTCGCGGCCGTCGAGCTCGACCTCCAGGCCCGCCTGTGGCAGGTAGAGGATGCGGTCGCCGGTCTTCACCGATCGCACGTCGGGGCCCACGAGCGTGACCTTCCCCCAGACGCAGCGCTTGGGAGCTTGGGCGGCGGTCGCCGGGATCAGCAGACCGCCACGCGTCTTGCGCTCCCCGTCGTCCGGTTCCCCAACGACGATGCGGTCGCCGGTCAGGCGGATCTCGGGAGCGGATGTGCGCCGCGTCCGCGACTTCGGGGCCGTGGCTTTCGCCATCGTTCGATTGTCCCACGGCGGTGGTCGGACACGGACCCTGGTACCGTCCTCGCCCGTGAACGTCGGGGAACTCCTTGACCGAGCCGTCCACCGGATGACGGCCTCGTCGGCGATCGATCACTGGCAGCGCGACCGCGAGCTGATCGAAGCCGAAGACCTCCTCGCCCACGCCCTCGATATCGAGCTCGGCACCGACGAGCTCGACCGCGAACTTCCGGTGCCCGCCCCCGCCCGCCGGAGGTTCGAGCGGATGGTCGACCGCCGCGTCAAGGGCGAACCCGTGCAGTTGATCAAGGGGTTCGCGGTCTTCCGCGGGATGGAGATCGGGGCTCGACCCGGCGTCTTCGTGCCGCGCGACTCGTCGGAGTTCCTTGCGGAGCAGGCCATCCGCAGGCTCCGCCGGCGCCGAAGGCCGATCCTCGTCGACGTGGCGACGGGTGGCGGGACGATCGCCCTCGCTGCCGCGAACGAGGTGCCCGGCGTTCGAGCCTTCGGAACGGACATCTCGGCGAACGCGGTTCGCGTCGCTCGCCGGAACGCGGCCGCGCTGAGACTGCGAGCGACCTTCGGGGTCGGTGATCTGTTCGGCGGTGTCCCCTCGGAGCTCAAGGGGCGAGTGGACGTCGTGACGCTGCACCCTCCCTACGTACCGAAGGGTGAGCTTCGCGACCTACCGGACGAGATCCGTCGCTGGGAACCCGCCCACACGCTGAGCGACCGAAGCGTCGATGGACTCGGGCTGATCGGGCGCACGGCGTCCGAGGCGGGCGAGTGGTTGAAGCCGGGGGGTTGGCTCCTGATCGAGGTGAGTCCGGATCGCTCTCGCGCGGTCGCAAGCGTGATGCGCAAGGGCGGGTTCACCGACGTGCGGAGCACGGTGGACCAAGGGTTCAAGGTCACCCGCGTCATGGTCGGCCGCTGGCCCTGACGGCGCCTCAGGACCTGACCGGCCACACGACGGCGGCCGTGGCCGCCTGCGCGAACCTGCGACTTGCGCCGTGGCGGTCCGCGAGCCGCGCCCGGCGTGTCGTCCGGGCCAGCCGCTCGGCCTCGGCCTCACGCATCAGGTCGTGAACCCGGTGGTTCGGGAGCTCCCCGGCCAGGATCTGGACGTCTGCGTTCATCGGTTGCCCTCCTCGTCGATCCCCGGGCGACGGTAGCCGCAGGCACGGAATACGAGAGTGACCGGCCGTACCGACGCGGCGTGACGCCGGTCACGTTGCACCAGCGGGAGCACGGGTCGAAGATGCGCCGGTGGAGGCCGTCCTCGCGACCATCGCCCTCGTGCTGATCGCGGGAGCATTCGTCGGCAACCTCTACGCCTCCCGCCGCCGCGCCGTACCCCGAGTGTCCGTGTACGCCGCCGTTCAGGGTCGACTGAAGGACGATCGCCCGGTCGCGTCGCCCGAAGGGTCCGGGCCGGCAGGCCCGACGGGCCTGTATGCCACGCTCGCGGCGCGGATGGAGGAAGCCGCGGCCGACGAGGATGGGCACGGCCTCTGGGAAGCCCTCGCCGAGCGGGTCGACCCGACCGAATACCGGCCCGAGGTCCGTTCGGACGTCGAGGTGAAGACCTTCAGCCTTCGGTGGGGCAACGACTACGCGATGATCGCGAACCCGACGGATCTCCTGCACTACCAGCTCGAGATCGGCGACGTCCCGCTGCTGCCACTGATGGACGGGACGCGAACGGTGAGGCAGATCGTCGTCGAGCGTTTCCAGGAGTCCGGCGACATGGAGCTCGACGGCGTCGCGGACCTGGTGCGCGAGCTCCGTCAGGGGAACTTCCTCACGGATCGGTTCGTGGACGTTCGGGAGATGGTCAAAGAGGCGGCCGATCCCGTCTCGCGCACGCGAGCGAAGGCCCGGGAGTTCGTGAAGACCCTGTCGATCGACTGGGCGGGTGCGCATCGACTCGTGGAGTGGATGTACCGTCACTTGCTTCGGCACTTCTTCCGTCCCGCGGTGGCGGCCACCACCACCCTCATCGCTGCGGTCGGGCTCGTCGCCTTCTTCGCGACCGTCCAGAGTCACCGGTTCGTGCTCGGGGGAGACTCGCTGGCGATCCAGACGTTCGTCCTGCTGGGGATGGACTACGTCCTGACCTTCATCCATGAGCTTGGCCACGCGGTCGTGCTCGTCCACTACGGCCGCAAGGTGAAGAGCGCCGGTTTCATGCTCTATTTCGGGTCGCCGGTCTTCTACGTCGAGTCCTCCGAGGTGCTGATGCTCGACCGGCGGCAGCGGATCGTCCAAGCCGCCGCCGGGCCCTATGCCGAGCTCGTCGTCTCGGGAGCGGCGGCGATCTTCATCTGGGCGTTCCCGGAGTCACCCGTCTCGCCGTTCCTCTACACCTGGGCGGTCCTGAACTACTTCGTCATCTTCATGAACCTCGTGCCGATGCTCGAGCTCGACGGCTACTTCATCCTCGCGGACGTCATCCAGGTTCCCGACCTGCGTCCCCGGTCGCTCCGTTTCATCCGCTACGACCTGTGGCGCAAGCTCCGCGGCCGCGAACGCATCACGAAGCAGGAGATGGGTTTGGCGCTCTACGGCTTCCTCGGCGTCGCGTTCACGATCCTGTCCGTGTTCACGGCCCTCTTCTTCTGGAAGACGATCTTCGGCGGCCTGATCTCCCGCCTGTGGAACGGCGGCACGCTCGGCCGGGTGTTCCTGGTGGCGCTCGGGCTCTTCATCCTGGGCCCGGTGCTGCGCGGCTCGATCACCCTCGGACGGTCCATCGTGAGGAAGGTGAGTGGGGTGGTCGATTCCATCCGCTTCCGGCTCCAGACGGGCTGGCGCGTCGAGGCGGCCCAGCTCATCGACGGCTCGCCGATGTTCGACGACCTCCCGGAGGACGTCCTGTCCGAGCTCGCCGGCCGCGTGTCGCTCAAACGCTATCCGGCGGGAAAGCCTGTCTTCCGCCAGGGTGAGCGCCCGATCGCGTTCTACGTCGTGCGGAAGGGATCCCTCAATGTCATCGAGGAGGACGAGCAGACGGGCAAGGAGCGCGTGATCCGCACGATCGGCCGCGGGGAGACCTTCGGGGAGCTCGGCCTCGTGGACGGCTCCGTTCGCTCGGCCACCGTCCGGCCGGTCGAGGACGCCGAGCTGTTCGAGGTCGACGAGAGCACGTTCGACCGGCTCCTCAGCGACATGCTCCACGTACCGGAATTCGCCCCCACCCTGCAGCAGGCCGCCGAGATCAGGCAGCTGAAGCCCTTCGCATCGCTGGGCTCCGCGGACGTCGCCGAGCTCCTCGAGCACGGAGAGTGGATCAACGTGCCTCCTGACACGGCGGTCGTCGAGGAGGGCGCCGAGGGAGACTTCTTCTACGTGATCGGGTCCGGGCAGGCCGACGTGGTCCAAGGAGACGAGCTTGTCCGTACGATGGGGCCGGGCTCGCACTTCGGGGAGCTGGCGCTGCTGATGAGCATCCCCCGGACCGCTTCGGTGATCGCCCGAACCCCGGTGCGGGCGTTTCGCCTGGACCGGGAGGCGTTCGACGGCGTCGTGGCGGCTGCGTTCCGCCGCGGGGTCGTTTCGGCGGCGCCGACCGAGCGAACCTCGCAACACTGACGACGGAGGGATCGAGGATGGACTGCTGGCATTGCCGCAAGACCGCGGTCGGGAGCTGCCGCTTCTGTGGTCGAGGGATCTGTGCGGATCATGTCGAGACCATGCCCTTCGTGCTCGAGCTCTTCAAGACCGGGGACGTTCGCAGGGCGCTCGTCGTGGAGGATGCCCTCTACTGCGGAGCGTGCACACCCCGGCCCGACCCGGTACCCCTGCCCGAGCTCGACCAGGAAGTGTGACGGTCGTCACATCGACTCGGTGACCGAGGTCACCTCCGGTCTCGTGACGCGCGACACACCGCTTCCAGGTCCCAGGGGCGCACGATGTCCGCGTGTGGTTGTGACCCTGGTGGGTCAAAGAGATGACTCAAAGAGCGCGAAAGGGGAGGTGAACCAGGTGGCGGAGAAGAAGATCACGCCGAAGAAGGCGACGAAGTCGACCGCGAAGAGGGCGTCGACGGAGGCCGCGACGCGGGTGACGAAGCGGAAGCAGAAGAGGATGCGGAAGGCGGCGAAGTAGCCCCTCCCAGATCTTGCAGGACGAGGCCCGGGTCTATCCCGGGCCTCGTTCGCGTCCGGACTCGCCCCAGCGCGAGCGCGTAACTTACCCTTGACGATGATGGCGAGGGTCGGGGCGAGCGGGCTCGAGGCGATGATGGCGACCACGCCGCTGTTCGCAGGCGCGGGACCCGAGGTGATCTCGGCGCTGGACCAGCGCGGGAACGTGAGGTCCTACCGCCGGGGGACCTACCTGTTCCACCAGGGCGACGACGCCCCCGACGTGTTCTTCCTGGTCGAAGGCCGGATCGAGATCAGTTCGCTGTCGACGGGTGGGCAGCGGCAGCTCCACACCACGCTGGATACGCCCCAGTTCTTCGGAGAGCTCGGCGTGCTGGGCGACATGCCTCGCACCGCCTCCGCCCTGGCGCGGGAGGAATCCACCGTCTGGGTGGCCCCCGGTGAGGCCTTCCTCACGTTCCTGAGCGGCGAGGAAACGGCCGCGAGGGCGCTCCTCCGGGCGCTCGCGCGTCAGGTGCAGGCGACGGAGTCGTTCGTGGACGACCTGCTCTACCTCGATCTCAAGGGTCGGGTCGCCAAGCGTCTGCTCCAGCTCGTGGCACCCTCGCTGGACGACCTCCCGGGGGACGGCGCCGTCGTGCCCTCCATCGTGACGCATGCCGACCTCGCCAGCCTGTGCGGGGGCAGCCGTGAGAACGTGACGCGGATCATCTCCGACCTGCAGCGCCGCGGGTTCGTCGAACGCGACGGGCGGCGGTTCGTCTTGAAGAAGATCTCCGGGCTCGCTCGCCTCGCCGGCGTACCGGAACCGCGCGGCTGATCCTTTCGCGCGAGCGTCAGCCGCCGATCGCGGACATGCTCCGCTCCGGCTGGACGAAGTCCGGATGGTTGATCCGGTGGCCGGACCATTTCCCCCACACGTCGGCTCGGATGAGCGCCTCGAGCTCCGAGTCGCTCGCACCCGCACGCATCGGGCCTCGCAGGTCAGTCTCGTCGAGGGCGAACAGACAGGCCCTGACCTCGCCCTCGGCGGTGACCCGAAGGCGGTTGCAGGTGTCGCAGAAGGGTTCGGTCACGCTGCCGATCACGCCGATCCCTCCGGGAGCGCCGTCGGCGAAGCGGTAGCTCGTCGCCGGCTCGTGGTCCGGTCCCACCGGCGCGAGGGGGAAGACGGCATCGATCGCCTCGAGGATCCGTCCCGACGGAACGACCTTCTGCCGCTCCCACGCATGTTGCGCATCGAGCGGCATGTACTCGATGAAACGGACCGTGTGGCCGTGCTGCCGCGACCACTCCGCGAAGTCGACGACCTCGCTCTCGTTCGTGCCGCCGATCACCACGCAGTTGATCTTGATCGGCACGAGGCCGGCCGCCTCGGCGGCTCGGATCCCCGCGAGCACGCGCTCGAGCGCGTCGCGCCGTGTCATCTCCTCGAACCGGTGCCGGACCAGGGAGTCGAGCGAGACGGTGACCCGGTCGAGCCCCGCGCCGGCGAGTGGTTCGGCGAGCCGTTCCAGCAGGACGCCGTTCGTGGTCATCGAGAGGTCGAGGTCGGGGGCGGCGTCCCGGAACATCCGGATGAGCACCGGAAGGTCGGCGCGGACCGTGGGTTCTCCGCCCGTCACCTTCACCGAGCGCACCCCGAGCTTCACGAACAACCGCAGCAGCCGAGTCAGCTCCTCGAACGTGAGGATCTGTTCCTTCGGGAGCCAGTTCAGGCCCTCGGCGGGCATGCAGTAGGTGCAGCGGAAGTTGCAGCGGTCGGTGACCGAGATGCGAAGGTCGTCCGCCACCCGTCCGAACGTGTCGACGAGGGGCCCTTCCGCCGGTGGCGGGGACGACGAAGGCTGCCGCAGGGAAGTCACGAGAGGCATCGTACCGATTCCGACCCTTAGCCCTCCGGCCGGTCCTCTGGCACACCTTCCGGCAGGGCCGACCGGAGCGTCTCCAGGGCGGCGGCCATCGCCTCCGATCTGGGGGCCCCCGCCGAGACGGTCCGACCCACCGCCGAGCCGAGGAGGAAGGCGGCGAGCGGTGTGACCTTGCGCTCGACACGATGAGCGACGTCGCGAGCGACGCCGAGGAGCCGGTTCGTCTCCTCCTGCGAAAGAGGTTCCTCGCCGAGCGCCGCCGCGAGTTGGTCGATCCAGTCGTCCATGCGTGCCAACCTCCCTGTCGCGGGCCGGGCGGACGGTCGAACCGTAGTACAGCCGCCTTCTGGCAGGATGAGGGGCGTGGAGGGCCGGGATCGGACCGCAGCGGTCGTCACCGTTTCGGACGGGGTCGTGCGCGGGACGCGTCACGACGAGTCGGGCGATGTCGCCGAGGCCCTGCTCGCGGGTGGCGGTTTCGAGGTGGTCGAGCGCCGCGTCGTGCCCGATGAGCGGGCGCTGATCGAAGGGATCCTGCGCGAGCTCTCCGATGGTGCGGGCGTCGGCCTCGTCGTCACCACCGGCGGTACGGGCTTCGGACCTCGGGACGTCACGCCGGAGGCGACCACGGCGGTCGTCGACCGCGAGGCCCCCGGTCTCGCCGAGCTCATGCGCCGTGCCGGGCTTGCCAAGACACCGATGGCCGCGCTCTCGCGCGCGGTCGCCGGAAGCCGTGGCGCGACGCTGATCGTGAACCTTCCCGGGAGCCCGAAGGGCGTCCGTGAGGGACTCGAAGCCGCGATGCCCGTGCTTCCCCACGCCGTCGAGCTGCTCCGAGGTCGAACCGGCGAGCACCCGACCGGTCACTCGGACACCGCACGGGTCGTGCCCGACGCGAGCTCGGAGAACGGGCGAACGTGGGTGGAGGTGCGCGCGGTCGAGGTCGTCGGGTCACCGCCGTGTGCGGTCGGAAACGCGATGCGGATCGTGCCGGGCGGCGAGGTCCGCGGGACGCTCGGGTGCGCGGAGTTCGACGAGGCGGCGGTGCGCGATGCCGCAGAGATCGCCTCGTCGGGCGAGCCGCAGAGCCGGCGGTACCGGCATGAGCGTGGAGAGGTGCTCGTCTTCTTCGAGCCGCCTCAGGTCGCAGCCCGGCTCGTCGTCGTCTCCGCGACGGACGTCGCGCGCGAGCTCCGTCGCCATGCCACGCGTCTCGGTGACGAGGTCGTGCTCGTCGAGCCCCGTGCGGACCGCGTGACCGCCGAAGACGGCGCGGCGGGACCGGTCGTGAGCTCGATGGCCGAGGCCGACATCGACGAAGGTACCGACGTCGTGTTCACCGATCACGACGCACCTGGGGTCGCCGAGCAGCTTGCGGAGGTGCTTCGCTCGCCGGCGCGCTTCCTCGGGGTGATGGGCAGCCGCCGCCACGTGGCTCCGTACCTCGACGACCTTCGAGCGATGGGCTTCGACGACGCCGCGCTGGCGAGGATCCGATCCCCCGTCGGGCTCGATCTCGGCGGCAGACGGCCGCAGGACATCGCCCTGTCGATCGCGGCCGGTCTCGTTGCCGCTCGCAACGGGCGCGCGGCGGGATGGCTGGACGCCGAGCCGTGACCATCTCGACGCGCCACGTGCGGAAGAACCGGCGGTACTGGGACGGCGTGAGCGAGCGGTACCAGCGCGATCACGCCTCCCAGCTCGGTCGTCCGCGCCCGGCGTGGGGTGTCTGGGGCGTGCCCGAGTCCCGGCTGAGGATCCTCGGAGACGTCCGAGGCAAGGAGGTCCTGGAGTACGGCTGTGGTGGCGCCCAGTGGAGTCGCTGGCTGGCGCGGATGGGTGCGCGTCCGGTCGGGCTGGATCTCTCGCTGAACCAGCTCCGGCATGCATCGGGGCAGATGCGAGGTCCCGGCACCCGGTTCCCGCTCGTGAACGCGGATGCCGAACGCACGCCGTTCGCCGACGCGACCTTCGACGTCGTGATGTGCGATCACGGCGCGATGACCTTCGCGGACCCGCAGCGGACCGTGCGTGAGGTCGCCCGGGTCCTTCGGCCCGGTGGGCTGTTCGCGTTCTGTCACGCCAGTCCGTTCCACTTCGTGTGCTGGGACGACGCGAAGGATCGCGTGACGACCAAGCTCGCGCACGACTACTTCGGGATGCGGAAGTGGGACGAGGAGACCGTCGACTTCATGCTGCCCTACGGCGGCTGGATCCGCCTGTTCCGCGACCACGGGTTCGAGGTCGAGGACCTGATCGAACCGCGCCCGGCGGCGGGCGCCCGGACCACCTACCGGTGGTTCGCCCCCCTCTCCTGGGCTCGGCGTTTCCCGTCCGAGAGCATCTGGAGGCTCAGGAAGCGGAAGACGTGAGCGTGCGGAAGCGGGTCGCGGCGATCGCGGCGGCGGCCTCGGTCTTCACGGGGGTCGTCTTCCTGCCCTCGGGGACGACCGCGGAGCGGGATCCGCGATGGAACTTCATCGTGATCGTCACCGACGACCAGTCGCCGGATTCGCTCCCACATCGTCCTCCGGTGATGCCCTATCTCCAGGCGGCGACGGGGGATCCGCAGGACCACTGGATCGTGTTCCGCAACGGCTACGTGAACGCTCCCATCTGCTGTCCGTCGCGCGCGACGATGCTGACCGGCCTGTATCCACATCATCACGGTGTCCTGACGAACGACGACGGCACCGCGCTCGAGGAGACCTCGACGATCGCGGCCTGGCTCCAGGACGCCGGGTACCACACGGGGCTCGTCGGCAAGTATCTGAACCAGTACCCGTTCGGCCGGCGGCCGTTCGTCCCGCAGGGATGGGACAAGTGGTGGGGCAAGGAGCACGGAACGGTCACGCACCTCTACTACGGGTACACGTTGATCCAACAGGGGGTGGCGACGCGATACGGCACCACCGAGGCCGACTACGCGACCGACGTGTTCGCCGACAAGGCGGTCGAGTTCATCCGGCACGCGCCGGTCGAGCAACCGTTCTTCCTGTGGTTCGCGCCCACCGCGCCGCACCCACCGTGGGTTCCGGCGGCCCGGCACATCGGCGCGTACGAGGACATGCCGCTGTCGAGGCCGCCGAGCATCGGCGAAGCCGACGTGAGCGACAAGCCCGCGTGGGTGCGGGAACTGCCCACGCTCGGCCCGGACGCGCGCGCGGGGTTGCGCCAGGCGCATCGCCGGTCCTTCGAGTCGCTCCTGGCCGTCGACGAGGCGGTTCGCTCGATCATGGAGGCCGTCGAGGCCCGCGGCGATCTCGACCACACCGTCGTCGTCTACCTCTCGGACAACGGGTTCGCGTTCGGCGAGCACCGCTGGTTCAAGAAGACGTGTCCGTACGAGGAGTGCGTCAAGGTGCCGTTCCTGATCCGGTATCCGCTCTCCCCGCGCCGCGTGGAGGAGCTGCCGGTCTCCACGGTCGATCTGGCTCCGACGCTCGCGGAGCTCGCGGGGCTCGATCCGCCGGTGGGACTCGACGGGACGAGCCTCGCACCCCTCATCGCCGACGAGGATGCCGCCGGCATCTCCGGGACGGTCTTCTCGGAGTGGATCGGGGACGAGAAGGTCCCGGGCTGGTGGCAGGTGCGCACCGACACCTTCGCCTACATCGAGCTTGCGACCCGTGAGCGCGAGCTCTACGACCTTGCGAGCGATCCCTTCCAGCTGACGAACGTCGTGTCCCGGCCCGAGTACGCCGGCGTGCTCGCCCGGCTCTCGGCGGCGATGGACACCTTCCGCGCTTCGTGACGGCCACGCGGTGTCGTCCGGGCCCGACGGTACCCTGACGCGATGAGCTACACCCCCGGGCCGGGCTCCCGCCTTCCGGTTCCGCGCAGCCGCCGCCGGTTCGAACGCCGGAGAGCAAGACGCCGGCGCGGCTTCGTCGCGTTCCTCGGTGCGCTCGTCGTCTTCATGGGCGTGATGGCGTGGGCGAACGGTCGCGACGACGGTGGAGACGGCGTCGACGCCACGCCCTCGCCGACCGGACCGAGCGGTGGGTCCGGGGGCAACGGGGGCAACGGCGGCAACGGCGGGAACGGCGGTAACGGGGACGGAACGATCGTGCCCGGCGAGACGCCCATCGAGCACGTGGTGTTCATCGTCAAAGAGAACCGATCCTTCAACAACTACTTCGCCACGTACCCGGGAGCCGAAGGTGCGACCGAGGGCGGCACGCTCGTCTGCACCGAGGATGGCTGCAGAGACGGCCCCGTCGTCTCGCTGCAGGAGGGGCAGGACGTGCAGCCGCACGACCTCACTCACTGCTTCCGGTGCGGCCTGGTGGCGATCAACGACGGGAAGATGAACGGGTTCAACGTGATGAACGGCGTGATCCCGATCTCGGGCGATCGAGCCGATCTCTACGGCAAGGACATGACCGGGTACACCTACCTCGACCGCGACGGGGTCCCGAACTACTGGGCCTACGCCGACCGGTTCGTCCTCGCCGACCATTTCTTCACGTCGATGTACGGTCCCACGCTGCCGGAGCACCTGTACACCGTGGCCGCGCAGGCGAACTTCATCGTGGACAACAAGGGCCAAGCCGACACGCCGGGGAGCTACTGCGACGATGAGAACGAAACCGCCACCCGGTTCACCCCCCGGGTCGCGCGCCAGGAAGAGGAACGGATCCTCGAGCTCGAGCGCGAGATCACGGCGAACGGCTCGAACACGTACGAGCTGGGCCAGTTCTGGAGCCAGCTCCGCCTGTGCTTCGACATCGAGGTCCTGCCGGACCAGCTGGAAGAGGCCGGGATCTCGCTGGAAGTACTACGCGAACGAGAACGCGTGGATGAACGCCCTCCAGATGATCCGCCACGTCCGCTACGGCCCGATGTGGGACAAGGTCCAGCCGCCGGAGAACTTCGTTACCGACATCCGGGCCGGTGAGATGCCGCAGGTCTCCTGGGTCGTCCCTTCCGAGTCCTACAACGAGCATCCCGGCGGCGGGAAGAGCGTGTGCGCGGGGGAGAACTGGACCGTCCACCAGATCAACACGATCATGAAGAGCGAGTACTGGCCGACGACGGCGATCGTGATCGTCTGGGACGACTTCGGTGGCTTCTACGACCCCGTCGCGCCGCCGCAGACCGACATCATGGGCCTGGGGCCGCGAACGCCGGCGTTGATCATCAGCCCGTACACGCGCTCGGGCGAGAACCCGGACGGCGGATACGTCGACAGCACCGAGTACGAGTTCAGCTCGGTGCTCGCGTTCATCGAGCAGCTGTTCGGGCTCGACCCGATGACGCGGCGCGACGCCGACGCGAGTCCGCTGCTCGGGGCGTTCGATTTCGAGAACCCGAGGTTCAAGAAGCTCATCCAACCGCTCCGCGACGAGTGCCCGTACGGGACCTCGGAAACGCAATTCGCCGCCGGGTGGCCGTTCCTCCGCACGATCGGCACCATGAAAGGCTGAGGCCGCCCGCTGCCCCGGCTACTCGTACCGCCTGGGCGGTTCGTCGGGGAAGGTCTCTCCCTCGCAGTCCGATGGCAACGGCAGCGGGTCCGGTGGCCTCGGGCGCTGCTCGAGATCGAACGAGTCCAGGAGCGGCGTGGCGATCCGGTCGCGCTCGGCGAGTTGCGGCAACCCCCAGTTGTCCTCGATGAACCGCACCACCGAAGAGAACTCCGCCAGCTCGTGGCTCACGTGTCCGTGCTTGGCGTAGGGCGACACCACGAGCATCGGAGCCCGGATGCCGAACCCGTAGACGTCCACCTGCGGGGGAGGGACGTGGTCGTAGAAGCCGCCGTAGTCGTCCCAGGTCAGGAAGACGGCGGTCTCCCGCCACATGGGGCTCTCCATGACCGCGTTGAGGACCTTCGTCGTCCAGTCCTCTCCCCAGCAGAAGCTGTACTCGGGATGCTCGGAGACTTCGAAGCGGGGGGTGACCCACGTGACCGGCGGCAGCCGATCCTCACGGATGTGCCGGACGAGATCGTCGACCGGGAACATGTGTTGGGCCCAACGCTCGGGATCTCCTCGGTATCGCGAGATCGCCGAGTAGGCGTTCCAGAGGTACCCGTTCTGGTAGGGGGTTGCTGAGTAGAACGCCCACGGGATGCTCTTGCGGTCGAGGAGGTCGCCGGCCGTCTCGAAGTCGAAACACGGGAACATGCGGTCGACCGCGCCGTCGGCGTCCTTGATCCCGACGAAGGCATCGTCGAGGGAATCGCATCCCCATGCTTTGAACAGGCCGGACTCGCGATGCCGGTAACGGAGCGCCGCCTTGTCCTGCGCGGGATTCTCGAACGCGCCACCCGACTGGGCGGCGATGGCGTACAGATGGTTGGGGAACGATGGACCGTGTGCCGACGTGAAGAAGTTGTCGAGGAGGACGAACTGCTCTGCCCAGTGCCAGTAGTTCGGCAGATCCTCGGGCAGGAACTGCGTGTAGGCCCCACGGTCCGAGGCCTCGTCCCGGTTGAATCCGTCCATCTTCCCGTTGTTCCAGGCCTCGATGGCGCAGTTGTAGCAGTGCGCGATGTCGGCCGCGAGCGCCCCTCGAGTCGCGGGGGTGAGCGGACGCTCCACCTCGCGGTCCTTGCCGACGGTCACCCCGTTCGCCCCGGGGAAGCGGCCGAACATGTGATCGAACGTTCGGTTCTCCTTGATGATGTAGACGACGCGCTTGATCGGGAACGCGGTCTCGAAGGCATCGGCGTCGACACGGTCGGGGGCGATCCCCATCGGGATCGGTGGCGCCCAGCTCGGCGTCCGGCGCGCGAACGGCTTCGTACACGCCGCGAGGATCGTCCCGGCAGCGCCGAGGACGGCGCGTTGGAGGAACGATCGCCTGCTCTGGGGCTGGAACATGCGCATCACAGTCTAGTGAGCCGTTCCGGAAGCCCACGCGGTATCGTCCGACCTGGCTCCGGCTATCCGATACCCATGAACGATCGGTGGCGGAGTGTCCCGATCTGTGTGCAGGATACGCAGCCGAACGGCGTCGGGTAGGAGGATGAAGACATGATCGACGGGGACCTGGGCCGCTGGATGGAACGGCCGATCTCTCGGCGCCAGGTTCTGCGCGGCGCGGGCCGAGGCGCGCTCGGGGCGGGAACGCTCGCGGCGCTGCTCGCCGCCTGTGGTTCGGACGAACCGGTGGTCCCACGCGTAACCCTGCCACCGAAGGCCGGAGAGCTCTCGGTCGCGCAGTGGCCGCTGTACATCGACCGAGCTCGAGGAGGCCACCGGCCGACGCTCGAGGCGTTCGAGGAAGAGAACGACATCGCGGTGAAGTATCGAGAGGTGATCGCGGACAACCAGCAGTTCTTCGCCACCCTCGTGCCGTTCTTCGACCAGGGGCGCGACACGGGCTGGGACCTGGTGGCGCTCTCGGACTGGGTGGTCGGTCTGATGCGCGAGGCCGGATGGCTCGAAACCATGCAGCACGACCGGCTGCCGAACGTCGAGCAGAACCTGCTTCCGGCGTTCCGCAACCCGCTCTACGACCCGCAGAACGCGCACAGCGTCCCGTGGCAGGGGGGCGTCACCGGCATCGCGTACGACCCCACCCTCACGGGGTTCGAGATCCGGAGCTTCGCCGACCTGTGGGACGACCGGCTTGCCGGGCACGTGGGGATGCTCACCGAGATGGTGGACACCATGAGCCTGACGCTCCTGATGCTGGGTGTCGAGCCCAAGGACGCGACGCTGGACGATGTGGCCCGCGCGCAGGAGCGCCTGATCGAGCAGCGCGATGCCGGGATCGTCCGGGGGTATTACGGGCAGGGTTACGCGGACGAGATGGCCGCCGGCAACACCTGGGCGACCATGGCGTGGTCCGGCGACGTCTTCTTCTACAAGTTCCTCGGGGGCAAGCCCGACCTCGAGTTCGTCGTTCCCGAGGAGGGCGGCATGTTGTGGGCCACGCCGCTCGAGATCCCGCTCGGCGCGCAGCACCCGACCGACGCGCACCTGTTCGTCGACTGGTTCTACCGGCCGGAGATCGCGGTCCAAGTGACCGACTGGGTCCTGTACATGACGCCGGTGGACGGCGTGCAGGACCTGATGCGCGAGAAGGCGCAGGAGAGCAAGGGAGGGACGGCGAGGTATTACGAGACGCTCGCCGAGAGCCCGCTGCTGTTCCCGCCGGCTGACCCGCTCGAGGTGAACCTGCACGAGTACTACACGTACGACGCTCAAACGTTCGAGGCTTGGGCGGAGCTGTTCGGAGAGGTGGTCAGCTCCTAGGAGCTAGACGGGCTGGAGCTCGAGTCCCTGCTCCTTCGCCATGAATTCCCGCCAGTACCGCTGCCCCTCCTCGGGCAGGGTGTAGATCGGGTCGTAGTACGGATACTCCCGGGAGAGCGCCTCCGGGTCGTCGTACTCGATGCCGGTTCGGTAGTTCTTCGTCCAGTAGGTGATGCCCTTCACGTGGTCATAGCTGCTCACCATGTGAACCCAGCGCTTCCCGACGAACGGGACGTCGCAGACGAAGCGTGGCGTCGCGAAGCCCGGGAGGTACCCCATGATCGCGAACTGGAGATCCTGTGCCTCCGAGACCGCGAGCCGCCAGTGCTCGCTGTTCGGGATCATGTCGCACAGATAGAAGTAGTAGGGCATGATCTTCGCGTGGTCCAGGAGCGTGAAGCACAACTCCAGGATCTGGTTCGGTGTCGTGTTCACTCCGCGTAGCAACACACCCTGGTTCCGGACGTCTCGATATCCCATGTCGAGCAGCTTGCGCACCGCGTCGCCGACGAGCGGAGTGATCTGCTGCGCGGCGTTCACATGCGTGTGGATCGCGACCTCGACGCTACGTTCGTGCGCGCGCTTGGCGATCGCGTCGTAGCCGGCGAGCACCTCGTCCTGGAGGAAGTGTTGGGGGATGCCCATCAATCCCTTCGTCGCGATCCGGATGTCCCGAACGTTCTCGATGTCCATGAGCGCGAGGAGCCAGTCCCGCAGGCGCTTGATCGGCACGTTCGCCATGTCGCCACCAGACACGACGACGTCACGGACGGACGGGGTTCGCCGCAGATAGTCCAGCATCGCGTCCCAGCGCTCGTTCTGCTTCATCTCGAACTTGTACTTGAGGATCTGCGTCGTGTCGTTGCCGACGAGGTCCATCCGCGTGCAGTGCCCGCAGTACTGCGGGCACGTGGGGATGAGCTCGGCGAGGACCTTCGTCGGATAGCGATGCGTGAGTCCCTCGACCGCCCACATGTCGGCCTCGTGCAGGGAGTCGCGTGAGGCCATCGGGTGCGAAGGGAACTCCTGTTCGCGGTCGGTGAAGGCCGGCGCCATGTAGCGACGGACCGGGTCGGCCCGCAGATCGGTCTCGTCCATCGTGTTGATCATCTGCGGGGGGAGCAGCATCGACATCGTGGCGCGCTCCTGTTGGTCGCGCTCGATGTCCCCGTAGAGATCGTCGGTGAGATGCTCTCCGAGCGCCCGTTTGAACTCCGTCAGGTTCTTGATCGTGTGTGCGCGCTGCCACTGCGCGGACTCCCACTCCTGCCGGGTGACGTCACGGAAGCCCGGCAGCCTTGTCCAGTCGGGTTCGAGATACTCGCGCCGAAGCGGATAGTCGAACGGTTGATCCGCCGCATGGGCGCGACCGGACTCGTGCTTGGGCCGAGTCGGGTTCGGGTTCTCCTGAGCCATCGAGTCCTCCACGGATGCACCTGGCGACGATCAACGGTTTCGCGGCGGGCCGTAGGAACCTGCCGAGAACGCCATGGTACCTGCGATTCGTTCCGTGGGGAAGGCCTCTGTCCGAATATCCTTCGGGCGCGAGGGTGTGGACGTCCGAACCGAACAAGGAACGAGAGGGACGGAGAGCTACGGCTACCGTCGGCCGCGCGGGCCGCCGCGGCCGAAGTCCCGTCCGCGTGGGCGGCGCTCGAAGCGGCCCTGGTCCTTGTCCGGACGCGGAAGCCGAAGCCGGAGCGGGGTCGGTCCCATCCGCTCGTACCGGACCCAGACGTGGTCGATCTCCTGCCTGCGCTCGACCTCGCGCCATCCGGCGGCCAGAAGGTGGCGATGGCGACCCGAGGCGTTCTTGCGAAGCTTGTCGGTGTTCGGGACCTTGACGTAGAGACGCTCGACCCGAACTTCCTTGTGGTCGGCCATGCGCCCAGGGTAGCAGGCGGCCGAACTCGACCCGGTCGCACTATCCTGGCCGCGGACGCGGGCGGATCCGCGGAACGGGGGCGTGGTGCGCGAAACCGAATGGAACGAGCTGGCCGCACAACTGGCGGTCGACTCGATCCGATCCTCGACGGCCGCGGGCTCGGGGCATCCGACGTCATCCCTGTCGGCCGCCCACCTCCTCGCGGTGCTCTACACCGAACATCTCCGAACCGATGTGGCCGACCCGAAGTCGCTCGCGAACGACCGGTTCGTCCTGTCGAAGGGCCACGCGTCGCCCCTCATGTTCTCGGTGCTGAAAGCGATCGGCGCGATCGGCGACGAACAGCTGCTCTCCTTCCGCACGTTCGGCTCGCCACTGCAGGGTCACCCCGTGCCGCTTCCCGAGATGCCGTGGATCGACGTCGCCACCGGTTCCCTGGGCCAGGGGCTCCCGATCGGCCTCGGGATGGCACTCGCGATGAAGATGGACACGATCCCGGCGCGCGTCTGGGTGCTGATGGGCGACTCGGAGTCCGCTGAAGGCTCGGTCTGGGAAGCCATGGAGAACGCCTCGTTCCACGGGGCCGACAACCTGATCGCGATCCTCGACATGAACCGGCTGGGGCAGCGAGGGCCGACCATGCTCGAGTGGAACGGCGACGTCTACGCGGACCGCGCTCGCTCGTTCGGCTGGCACGCGATCCCCGTGGACGGCCACGACGTCGCCGCGATCGACGCGGCGTACCGAGAGGCCCAGGATGCCGACCGTCCCGCGTTGATCGTCGCGAAGACCGTCAAGGGCTTCGGCGTCTCCTTCCTCGCCGACCAGGAGGGTTGGCACGGCAAGGCGCTCTCGCCCGAGGAAGCCGACAAGGCCATCGCCGAGCTCGGCGGAGCTCGTGACGTCCGGATCAGCCCTCGGAAGCCCGATGCGGGCGTCTCGCCACCGGCGAACGGCGTGCAGGTCACCCTGCCCACGTACGCGGATGAGATCGCCACGCGGAAGGCGTTCGGCGACGCGCTCGCCGCGCTCGCGGTCCGATCGGACGTGGTCGCCGTGGATGCGGAGGTCGCGAACTCCACGCACACCGAGGAGGTCCTGAAGGTCGCGCCCGAGCGCTTCGTGGAGAGCTACATCGCCGAGCAGAACATGATCGGCGTCGCCGTCGGACTCCAGGTGCTCGGCAAGAAAGCGTTCGCCGCGACGTTCGGAGCGTTCCACACGCGGGCCTACGACTTCATCCGGATGGCGGCGGTGAGCCGGGCGAACCTCCGGCTCGCCGGTTCGCACGCGGGCGTCTCGATCGGCGAGGACGGACCGTCACAGATGGCGCTCGAGGACCTCTCGATGATGCGCGCGGTCCACGGGTCGACCGTGTTGTATCCGGCGGACGGGAACTCCACGGCGAACCTCGTTGCCACCATGGCGGAGCTCCCGGGGATCTCGTTCATGCGGACGACTCGCGAGAAGACACCGAAGCTCTACGACCCGGCCGAGCCGTTCCCCGTCGGGGGCAGCAAGACGCTGCGATCGAGCGAGGACGATCGCGTGGCATTGGTGGGCGCCGGGATCACCCTCTTCGAGTCCCTGACGGCCGCCGATGCGCTCGCCGCGGACGGGATCGCCGCCCGGGTGATCGATTGCTACTCGGTGAAGCCGATCGACGCCGACACGCTTCGGCTCGCCCTGGCCGAGACCGGACTGGTCGTGACCGTCGAGGACCACTGGATGCAGGGCGGTCTCGGCGATGCCGTCCTGGAGGCGCTCGCCGCAGGCGGTGACCTGTCCGGGCGCGTGCACAAGATCGCCGTCACCGAGATGCCGGGCTCCGGCACCCCGGAGGAGCTCCGCGACTGGGCGGGCATCTCGGCAGATCGGATCGAGCAGACGGTACGTTCGCTGCTCGAGCCGAGCGGCGCCGAGTAGCGCCTCAGCCAACCTCGAGCGGGACGAGCTCGAAGCGGTTCACGTCCACCAGACCCCGGTCCGTGAGCTTCAGCTCTGGCACCACCGAGAGCGCCATGAACGACATGGCCATGAACGGAGAGGGCAGCGTCGCACCGAGCGCTTCGCGGGCGACCTCTTCCATACGCCCGACGGAGGCCGCCACCTCCTCGACGGGAAGGTCCGAGAGCAGACCGCCGATCGGGCAGGGGACCTCGGCGAGGACTCCTCCGTCCGCGACGGCCACCTGGCCGCCACCGATCTCGCGGAGACGGTTCGCCGCGGCGGCAAGGTCCCCGTCGTCCACGCCCACGACCACGACGTTGTGCGCATCGTGCGCGTGCGTGGATGCAAGGGCACCCCTTCGCAGACCGAACCCCCGAACGAACCCGAGACCGATGCGACCGGTTCCTTTGTGCCGCTCGATGACCGCCATCTTCGCGAGATCGCGTCCCGGATCGGCGAGGGCGAACCCGTCGCGCAACGCGGGCTCGTCCTCGAGCGCCTTGGTCACGATCTGACCGGGCTCGACGCCGATCACGCGGACCCGCCCGTTCCCGGGGATCGCGAAGGCCTCGGCGGCGAGCTCGGGCACGTGCACGCTTCCTCGCATCCAGTCGGGGGGCGGAACCCGGGGAACGCCGATCGCCGTGCCCTCCTGCGCGACCAGACGTCCACGTTTCCAGACCCGGGTCGGGCGGAACGACACCAGATCGGGGACCGCCACCACGTCGGCGACGTAGCCGGGGGCGATCGCTCCGTGCTCGTAGAGCCGGTGGTACCGAGCCGCGTTCAGCGTTCCCATCACGACGGCGTCGACCGCAGGGCAACCGAGCTCGACCGCCCGTCGCATCACGTCATTGACGTGGCCCTTCTCGAGCAGGTGATCGGGTTCGAGGTCGTCCGTGCACAGGAGGCAGTTCCCCGGGCCGTACTCGAGAACGAGCGGAACGAGCGCCTCGAGGTTCCGCGCCGCCGAACCCTCGCGGATCATGATCCACATGCCCAGCCGGCGCTTCTCGAGCGCCTCCTCTACCGTCGTCGCCTCGTGGTCGCTCCGAACCCCGGCCGCCAGGTAGGCGTTCAGCGCCTTGCCCGACAGTCCCGGGGCGTGGCCGTCGATGTGGCGTCCGCCGGCGGCGTGGATCTTCGCGACCGCGTCCTCGGTTCCTCGCACGACGCCGACGAAATCCATCATCTCCGCGAGCCCGATCGCGTTCGGCTCCTCGGATAGGAAGCGCGCGATGTCCTCGGCGGTCACCGTCGCGGCGCTGGACTCGAATTCCGAGGCCGGTACGCACGACGAGACCATCACGTAGTAATCGAGCGGCACCTCGTCGGCGCTCCGCAGGATGGCCCGGACCCCGTCGAGACCGAAGACGTTCGCGATCTCGTGCGGGTCGAGCACGACCGTGGTCGTTCCCCAGGGCAAGGCACCGCGGGCGAACTCGTCGACCGTCAGCTTCGTCGACTCGAGGTGCATGTGGCCGTCGATGAAGCCCGGGAGCAGGATCAGGCCGGCGACGTCGACCTCCTCGCGGCCCTCATAGTCCTGGCCGACCCCGGCCACGTGCTCGCCGGAGATCGCGACGTCGGCGTCCAGGAGCTCCCCGGTGAAGACCGACAGGACCGAGCCGCCCCGCAGCACCAGGTCGGCGGGCTCGTCGCCACGGGCGACGGCGAGCCTTCGAACGAGGTCGCTCGCCATGAGGCGAAGGGTACTGGACCGCACCGTCCGGATGCCTGGGTGCTCGTTTCAGGCCCCTGACCTGGTAGTCTATTTCGCAAGGACGACGTCGTCGTCCCGTGAGGTTCCGCTCCCTCGTTCCTCCTTCGGGCGTCTCGGGGAAAGGTCGAACCTCCCAGAGCCCCATCCGCGGCCCGCCGCGGGCAACAGAAGGAGTCGAACGTGACCCCCAACTTCGCCGAACTCGGCGTATCCGATCGCGTGATCGAGGCGCTGCGCGCGAACGGTATCCAGGCGCCGTTCCCGGTCCAGTCCCTCGTCATCCCGGACGCGATCGCCGGCCGCGACGTGCTCGCACGCTCGCAGACCGGCTCCGGCAAGACCCTGGCATTCGCCCTTCCGATCGTGGAGCGCATCCGTCAGGACGAACCGGCGCCGGTCGCCCTCGTCCTGGTCCCCACCCGCGAGCTCGCGCAGCAGGTCGCGGACGACTTCGAAGACGTCGCCCGGGCGAACGGGCTCCGCGTCGGTGTCGCCTACGGCGGCACGAGCGTGCAGGAGCAGAGCCGGGGGATCGGCAAGGCCCACGTCGTGATCGCCACGCCGGGCAGGCTCCAGGACATCGCGGAGCGTGGACTGATCAAGCTCGAACGCGTCCGCATCTTGGTACTCGATGAGGCCGATCGCATGCTCGACATGGGATTCCAGCCTCAGGTCGCGAAGATCGTGCGCCGCATCCCGGCCGAGCGCCAGACCATGTTCTTCTCGGCCACCTTGGACGGGGCCGTCGGCCACATGGCCCGTGCCTACACCCGCGAGCCGATCCTGCACGAGGTGGAATCCATCGGTGAGACCGCCGACGGGGTCGCCCACCGGTTCGTCTCGGTCTCGGCCCACGGCAAGGTCGATGCGCTCGCCGAACTCCTCGCGCACGACGGCGGGCTCACGTTGGTCTTCGTCAGGACGAAGCGTGGCGCGGACCGTCTGGTCCAGAAGTTGAAGCAGAAGGGCATCAAGGTTGCGGGGCTCCACGGCGACATGACCCAGGGAGCCCGCCAGCGCGCGCTCGCCCTCTTCGAGGCCACCAAGGTCGACGTGCTGGTGGCGACCGACGTCGCGGCCCGCGGTCTTGACCTCGAAGGCATCAGCCACGTCGTGAACTACGACCCGCCCCAGGACGACAAGGGGTATGTGCATCGGGTCGGGCGAACCGCTCGAGCCGGAGGAACCGGCACCGGGATCACGCTCGTCACGGCCGATCAGCAAGGCGACGTCGGACGGATGGCGGCACGGCTCGACCTCAATGAGGCGTTCGAGGTCGAAGGGATGAAGGTGGCGCCGCCACGCGTGGTGTTCTCCGCATCCGGCTCCGGCCGCCGCTCCGGGCTGCGTCCTCCGAAGCGCCGTCGGTTCTAGTTCGGGACCCGCGCTTGCAACTGGTGCCTCCGGCTACTCGCCGACGACCTTCAGACCCGCTCGGCGATGTCGCGCAAGGATGTCCGCCGCCGGGATCGGCCGGCAGAAGAAGAAGCCCTGCCCGAGCCGGCAACCGCTCTCAAGAAGGAACCGCCACTCACGTTCGGTCTCGATCCCCTCGGCGAGCGGGGTCATCCCGAGCCCGTCGGCGAGCTGGATGATCGCTTTCACCATGTTGCCGGCCTGCTCGTCCGCGTGGACGTCGCGCACGAACGAACGGTCGATCTTCAAGATGTCGACCGGCATGTGCTTCAGCCGGGACAGGGACGAGTAGCCGGTCCCGAAGTCGTCGATCGCCAGTCGGAGCCCCCGCGAGTGGAGGTCCCAAAGGATCCGAAGGGTTCGGTCCGGGTCGGTCATCGCTGTCGACTCCGTGACCTCGACGATGGTCTTGGTCGGGTCGACGTTGTTCGCCGCGAGCCGCGACAGGATCCGCGTCGCGATGTCCGGCCGCCACAGCTGTCGAGGGGACAGGTTGAACGATATCTCGACGTCCAGGCCCTCCGCTCTCCATGCCGCGTCCTGGCGAGCCAGCTCCTCGACGACCCAGTCCCCGATCGCTTCGATCAACCCCATCTCCTCGGCGAGCGGGATGAACTCACCGGGCGGCACGAGCCCGCCGCCTGGATCGTTCCACCGGATCAAAGCCTCGACGCCGACCATCGTGCCGTCGACGAGGTCCACGATCGGTTGGTAGTGCAGCTCCCAGTTCTCGTGCTCGACGGCCTTGCGAAGGCGAGTCGACAGGGAGAGCCTGCCGAGCGAGTCGTCGCTCTTGTCCGTATAGACCACGTACCCACCCGGTGCCGCCCGCTTGCTCTGGTACATCGCGGCGTCGGAGATCCGCAGGAGCTCGTTGGCATCGCCGGCGTGATTCGGGAACAGCGCGATCCCGATGCTTGCGGTCACGTAGACCTCGGTGCCGTCCAAGTCGAAGGGCTCGTTCAAGGCTTCCCGCACGCGTGAGGCGACCGCTTCGGCCGCCAGGACGGGGTCGCCGGCTCCCGGCGTGCCGCCACGCTCGAGATCGGAGAGCAGGAGGAGGAACTCGTCTCCACCGGGGCGCGCAACGAGATCGGTTTCGCGCGTCGCCTCGCGCAAACGATCCGCGAGCTTGCCGAGAAGCTCGTTGCCTCGCTCGTGGCCGAGACTGTCGTTCACGAGCTTGAAGTCGTCGAGGTCGGTCGTGATCACGCAGACCGCGAGATCGTGTCGCCGCGCCCGCGCGATGGACAGTTCGAGCAGCTCCTCGAACATCGCCTTGTTGGGAAGACCCGTGAGCTTGTCGTGATAGGCGAGGAACGCCGCCTGCTCCTCCGCGTTCTTCCGGTCGGTGATGTCGAGCATGACGCCCTCGATGAACGCCGGCTCGCCCCGCTCGTCGCGGACGACCACGGCGCTGTCCCGGAACCACACGTGACTACCGTCGCCCGAGAGGAGTCGGTACTCGAAGGTGAAGGGCTTCCCGGACTCGCGGCCCTGGAGGTAGGTGGTGAGTGCGCGCTCCCGGTCGTCCGGATGCAGGCGCTTGGTCCAGAGGTCCGGGTCCTCGATGTACTCCTGCGGCTTGATCCCGAGCAGCGCCTCGATCTGTGGGCTCACGTACGTCGTGGCCATGGTCGCGTCGGCCACGTCGATGTAGACGATCGCGGGGATCTGCTCGACGAGCGCCCGGTACTTGGCGTTGGCCTCGCGGAGATCGGCATCGACGCGTTCGAGGTCCGACAGCACCACTTCGAGGAGCTCATGTGCGCGCGCGGGGAGCTCTTCCAGGTGCTGCAGGAGCTCCTGGACGGCGGCGAGCGCCGGCAGATGCCCCTCCGAAGGGGTCGGGTCCACGAAGATGCCTTTCTCTGGCGTAGACCACTTATCGGCTGATAGGCCCCGGAAGTTGACCTACGACGGCCACCCTCGTTGGGGTTCACTCCGGGGCGGTCCGAAGGGCGACCACCCGCTCGCCGCCGTTGACTCGGGCGAAGTCGAGGGGGAGGGGCGCGGCCTATCGACCGGGACGCGAGTGGGCCGGTCCGCCGGGACCAGCCCGAACGGGCTGGTCCGCGGCGACCGACGCGTCAGCAGGTGTGTTCGTCGGGCAGGAGCGGGCGGAAGATCAGCGAGAACTCGCCACCCTCGCTCGTCCACGGCGTGAGCTCGTTGGCGGTGCGAGCTTGGGGCAAGAGCTCCTTCAGGTCGTCGCCGCCGATCACGCCACACCGGAGATCGGCGAAGTTGGGGTCTTCGTCGCCGAACCCTTCGAGGGTGCTGGCCAACGGCCAGTCGGCCTGTGGCTGGGTGAGTTCGGGGTCGCCTCGGTACGGCTGGACGTAGATCCGCATCTCGGAGGGCTCGAACTGCTCTTCCTGTCCGATCGAACCCTCGGGGAGCCAGCTGCGGAGGTCGCCCATCTTGCTCTGGAAGTCGAAGAGCTTGGCCCGCGCCTCGGGATCCACACCCGGGCACTCGGCCGAGGACTCCGCGCCCTCGGTGAATCCGAGTGCGTACGCCGACACCGTGTGGGTCTTCCCGTCCGCCGTGACCGTGAACGTGGTGGTGGGGAGGTCGGTCACGCAGGGGTAGTCGTAGGTCGCATCCGCCCCGAGGAGGCCGGCCGCCCGTGCCTCTTGCAGGATCGCCTGGATGGCGTCCTCGCTGAGGTGGCTCACCTGGAGGTTCGGCAACGCCGGGCCCGGATAGATCTCGATCATCGGGCCCTCGACGATCATCCGGCCGTCGCCGTAGATCGAGATGCCGGCGATCGATCGGAGGTTGTACTCGAGGGTGACGAAGCCTCCACCCGTGGCCACTCGCAGGACCAGTTGGTCGGCAGCGGTGGGATGGTCGATCCCTCCGCTGCTCGGGCCGGGCTCGTCGTTGAAACGACCACAGGCGCTCACGAGGAGCGCCATGGTCAGCAGAGCGATCGGAAGCGTCCGCGTTCTCATCGGGGACCTTTCGTCTGGGGACGAGGCTTGGACGGTAACCCGGCCGTCCGGGGTTCCGAGGCAGGTCGAAGGAAGCATGAGCCCGGGACCAGCGGGTACGCTGCCGTCGATGGGGACGATGCGTGCCCTGCGGAAGACCTCGAAGGGCCGGGGGGCCGAGCTCGAGGAGATCGCGGTCCCCGAGCCCGGCGAGGGAGAGGTCCTCGTCCGCGTGCACGCCGCCTCGATCTGCGGCACCGACCTGCACATCTACGAGTGGAACGAGTGGGCCGAGAATCGCATCCCCCACGTGCCGATGACGTTCGGCCACGAGGTCGCGGGATGGGTCGAGGCCGTCGGCCCCGAGGTTCACCACGTGCAGCCCGGAGCGTTCGTCGCCGCCGAGACGCACATCGCGTGCGGGATCTGCTCGACGTGCCGGACCGGGCGCGCCCACATCTGCCGCAACCTGCGCATCCTCGGGGTCGACACGGACGGCGCGTTCGCCGGATACGTGGTCGTCCCCGCTCAGAACGCGTGGGTCGTCGGAGAGGGGATCCACCCGGACCACGCGTCCGTTATGGAACCGTTCGGGAACGCCGTGCACGCGACCTTCGGGACCGAAGGAGGCGAGGACCTGCCGACGAACCCCGTCGCCGTGATCGGGTGCGGTCCGATCGGGCTCTTCTCCGTCGCGATCGCCCGGGCGCTCGGAGCCTGGAAGGTCTTCGCGATCGAGCCGAACGCCGAGCGTCGTGCGCTCGCCGGGAAGATGGGTGCTGACCTCCTCATCGACCCCACCGCCGAGGATCCCGTGGAGGTCGTGACGCGCGAGACCGACGGGAACGGCGCGGAGGTCGTCCTCGAGATGTCCGGCAACGCGAGGGCGATCGACCAGGGGACGCGGATGCTGGCCCGCGGCGGCCGGATGTCCCTGCTCGGCCTGCCGGATGGCCCCGTCACGCTGGACCTGAACGACCAGGTGATCTTCAAGGAGGCGAAGATCCTGGGGATCACCGGCCGGGAGATGTTCCGAACCTGGCAGCAGACGACGACGCTGCTCTCGACCGGGCGGGTCGACGTGTCACCCGTCATCACGCATCGATTCCCCCTCGAGCGGTTCGAGGAGGCGTTCGAGACGGCGGCGTCGGGTCACGCAGCCAAGGTCATCATGTTCCCGGGGTCGTAGGCGCCCGGCGGCTACAGGTAGCCCGCCGTGCCGGTCGCCGTCCCCTCGGAAGGCCGCGCGCTCGCGAGGGATTCCACCCGGAACGGAAGGACCTTCACATCGGCTTCGTTCAGCGACACGATGATGCGGAAGTCGCCCGGCGCAAGCAGCGGCATCCCGTTCAGGTTCAGCGCGATCGGAACGATCTGTTCCTCTGCGGCCCCCGCGGTGAATTCCCCCCCGATGCGGCCGACCGATCGTCCGTCCGGTCCGGTGCCGAGCTGGATCTCCAGACCATCGGGACCCTCGATGCGCAGCTCGAAGCGGCGAGGCTCGTTCGGCGTGCCGGGCAGGATCCGGAACAGGAGCCCGACGGCGATCCGATCGTGACGAGCGGGGAACAGCGCGACGTGGATCCTGTTCCACCCCGCCCCGAGCGCGTACAGCTTGCCCTGGACGGCCGCCACCGAGTCGGCGAGGAACCCGTCCACCTCGATCCCGGCCATCGCTCGACGCTATCGCATGCGCTAGCGTTGAGCGCGATGCCCGGAGGCCTCGACTACCTCAAGGAACGTCTCGCGGAGCTCGAGGAGCAGGGGCTCGCCATCCGGCCCCGGATCCTGGAAGGCCCCACCGGCGCACGCGCGCGGTTCGACGGGCGCGAGGTGATCAATCTGGCATCGAACAACTACCTCGGCCTCGCGAGCCACCCGCGGATGAACGCCGCCGCGGCGAAGGCGGCCGGTGAGCTCGGTGCCGGGACGGGCGCCGTCCGGTCGATCGCCGGCACGATGTCCTCGCATCGCGAGCTCGAGCGGCGGTTCGCCGAGTTCAAGCACGCGGAGGACGCGCTGATGTTCCAGTCCGGCTTCACCGCGAACGCCGGGACCGTCGCCGCCATCTTGGATCGGGACGACGTGATCGTGAGCGACCGCCTGAACCATGCCTCGATCATCGATGGTGCGCGCCTCTCGCGCGCCGAGATCAAGGTGTTCGAGCACAAGGACGCCGCTCACGCCGATGCCCTGCTGCAGGAGACGGCGCGCCCCGGCCGCAATCAGCTGCTGGTCACCGACGGCGTGTTCTCGATGGACGGCGACATCGCACCGCTTCCCGATCTCGTCGAGGTGGCGGAGCGGCGAGGCGCGATCATGATGATCGACGACGCGCATGCGTCCGGCGTCCTCGGGGCCGGCGGAGCGGGGACGGTGGACCACTTCGGACTGCACGGCCGAGTCGACATCCAGGTCGGAACGCTCTCGAAGGCGATCGGTGTGCTCGGCGGGTTCATCGCCGGTCCGCATGCGCTGATCGAATGGCTCGTGAACCGAGGCCGGCCGTTCCTGTTCTCCACGAGCGCGCCGCCGGCCGTGGTCGCAGCGTGTCTGGAGGCGCTCGACATCATCCGTGACGAACCCGAACGGCTCGAGCGGCTCTGGACGAACACGAAGACGTTCAAGGACGGGCTGCACGACCTCGGCTTCGATACGGGGACGAGCGAGACCCCGATCACGCCCGTGATCACCGGCGACGAGGCGGCGACCCAGCGGTTCGCGCAGCGCCTGTTCGAAGAGGGCGTGTTCACGCCGGCGATCGTGTTCCCGACCGTGCCCCAGGGCCGAGCCAGGGTCCGCACGATCGTGACGGCGGACCACGGTGAGGACGACCTCGCTGAGGCGCTCGCGGTGTTCGGCCGGGTCGGCCGGGAGCTCGGCTTCGTCTAGGGCCTCGTACCCGAGCCGGCCTTCGCCCGCTGGACCTTCTCGAGGAGGCCGGCGATCAGCAGGTCGAGCCCGAACTCGAACTGCTCGTCGGACGAGCACTCGGCGAAATGCGGCGAAACGGCCTGCAGGACGGCGAACTCGTCGGGAAGCCGTGCCGCGAGCTCCTGGTGCATCTTCAGGTGCCCCTCGTCCGCGCCCCCGGCGATCGAGCCCAGCTCCATCATCACGAAGCCCTGGATGTACCCCCCGAACGCGTGGAACGCCTGGGCCGTATCCCGGTCGGACAGGCCCGCCCCCTGCAACACGCGGAGCGCGAACTCCATCGGCCGCATCGAGTCCGGAGAGCGAGCCGGGCTCCGCTGCTCGGCGAACAGGCGCATGACCTCCGGGTGTGACTGGAGCAGCCGGCGCCACGCTCGAGCGCCGCTGCGGCAGGTCTCCTCCCACTCGCCGGCCGGATCGGGGAACTCGAACTCCGCCATGACCCGCTCGCAGATGCCGTCGAGGATGTCTTCCTTGTCCTCGACGTGGTTGTACAGGGACATCGCCTCGACGCCGAGCTCGCGGCCGATCCGGCGCATGGTCACGGAGTCCAGGCCCTCGGCGTCCATCAGCCGAAGGGCGGTCTCGATCACGCGTTCGCGCGTGAGCGGCCGGCGGCGTACCTTGGGCGCGTCGTTCCGTGCGGTCCGGGCCACTCGTTCCTCTCTCGTTCATCCGGCCGTGGGAATGTTCTCGGGACGGCCGAGTTGACACCTTACATCGTACGCCTATACTCGCGTACACCGTAAGCATATACCGTAAGTTTCCCGGGCAGGGCCCGGGCCGACGCAGGGGGACGAGATGAGGCTGAACCCGGAGAGTCGTGGCGCGGAGCAGCAGTCGCCACCCGTGGAGGACCGTCGGGATCTGGCTGGTCTTCATCGCCGCGATGGGATACCTGAGCTCGACGCTCCTCGGTGACGTCCTCACCCAGGACATCGAGTTCACCAACTCGCCCGAGTCGGTGAAGGCCGAGAACCTCCTCACGGAGAAGTTCCCGGGCGCGGACCAGAACGAGAACACCGTGTTCTTCGTCCTGGGCTCCGACACGCTGACGGTCGATGACCCGGCGTTCCAGGAGCGGGTCACCGAGCTCACATCCGCGATCGAGGCGCTCGGGGACGACGTGATCGCGGCTCCTCCGACGTCCTACCTCGATGTTCCACCCGAGCAGGTGCCGGCTTCGGGGCTGGTGTCGCAGAGCCAGCACTTCGCGCTGATCCCGGTCCCGCTCGTCGACAACACCGACACGTTCGTGGAGCAGGTCCGGGAGGTTGCCCGCGACGTCGAGGGTGACGGGTTCGTCGTCGAGGTCGCCGGGAACCCGACGCTGTTCGCCGACTTCACGAAACTCGCCGAGGAGGATCTGCGCCGGGGCGAGGGCATCGGGATCGCGATCGCGCTCATCGTGCTGGTCATCGTGTTCGCCGCGATCGTGGCGGCGCTCGTCCCCATCGTCATGGCGATGTTCGCCATCATCGTGTCGATCGGGCTCGTCGCGCTGATCGGTCAGGTCGTCGAGTTCAACCTCTTCGTCACGAACATGATCTCGATGATCGGTCTTGCGGTGGGCATCGACTATTCGTTGTTCATCGTGTCTCGCTTCCGCGAGGAGCGGAAGAAGGGCTTCGACAAGCTCGATGCCATCGGGGCAGCCGGGGCGACGGCGAACCGGGCCGTGTTCTTCAGCGGGTTGACGGTGGTGCTCGCCCTGCTCGGGATGTTCATCATCCCGACGACGATCTTCCGCGCGCTGGCCGGTGGCGCGATCCTCGTCACGCTCTCGTCGATCGCGGCCTCGATGACGCTGCTTCCGGCGATCTTGGCCCTGCTCGGGGACCGGATCAACTGGCCTCGGCTGTCCAAGCGCGCACGTGTGGACAGCGACCCCGATCCCAAGGGCGGCGTGTGGGACCGGTTGGCGCGTGGCGTCATGGCGCGACCCGTGGTCTTCCTGGTGGCGGGCGTGCTGGTCCTCGGCGGACTGAGCTTCTTCTACTTCCAGATGGAGCGCGGCACGTCCCAGAACGCGAGCCAGCTCCCCAACGAGTTCGAGTCCAAGGACGCGTTCCTGCTCCTGCAGCGGGAGTTCGCCGGCGGCGCGTCGGATCCGGTCAGGATCGTGATCGACGCGCCGGCCTCCTCGCCGGAGGTCCAGGCCGGCATCGAGCGCTTGCAGCAGGGCCTCGCCGAGACCGGGGTGTTCGCACCGACGGTGCAGGTGACGCCCGCACCCGACGGATCCGCCGTGGTCGTCGAGGCGTTCCTCAGCGGTGACCCCTCCGACGACGGGGCCTTCCAGGCGATCCGCGAGCTCCGGAGCACGGTGGTGCCCGAGGCGTTCGCGGACGCACGCGGAGTCGACGTCTTCGTCGGCGGGAACACCGCCTTCTTCACCGACTTCCTCGACGTGGCCGACCAGTACCAGTGGATCGTGTTGGTGTTCGTGCTCAGTCTCTCGTTCATCCTGCTGACCGTCGTCTTCCGCTCGATCGTCGTGCCGATCAAGGCCATCCTGCTGAACCTGCTCTCGGTGGGCGCGGCGTACGGGGCCGTGACGCTCGTCTTCCAGAAGGGCGTCGGGCTCTGGTTCTTCAACGACATCCTGCCGTTCAGCTTCCAGCAGGTGGAATCGATCGAGGCCTGGCTGCCGCTGATGATGTTCTCGGTGCTGTTCGGCCTGTCGATGGACTACCACCTGTTCCTGCTGACGCGGATCCGGGAGGAGTACGACAAGACCGGCGACAACACGGAGGCGGTGGCGTACGGGCTTCGGACCACCGCGGGGATCATCACCGGCGCGGCGATCATCATGGTCGCGGTCTTCGCCGGCTTCGCGGCGGGACGGATCGGCGCCTTCCAGCAGATGGGCTTCGGGCTCGCGGTCGCGGTCTTCATGGACGCGACCATCGTCCGGACCATCCTCGTGCCCGCGGGGATGCGACTGCTCGGCGATCGCAACTGGTACCTGCCCAAGTGGCTCCAGTGGCTTCCGAAGCTGAACATCGAGGGCCACGAGCCGACGCGTGAGCCGGGGGTCGCCCTTGCGGGATCCACCGAGACGCGCGAGGGCGAGCCGGTCGGTGCCCGCGACGAAGGCTGATCGCCTTCGGTCCACGAGGTGAGCGTGTGAACGGGACTCCCCGCGAGGGGAGTCCCGTTCTCGTTTCCTCGAGAGCCCCTGATAGGGTCCGACCCCGATGGAATCGGGGTCGGACGTCGAGCTTCGGCAGGAGCGTGACGCGCTCCGGAAGTCCCTCGGCAGGGTGGGAGCGTGGAGCTTCACGCTCGAGACACGGACCGCCGCGGAGGAACGGGACGCGGCCGCCGAGATCGAGTCCCTCGGCTACGGCGCGATCTGGTTCCCGGAGTCCGTCGACAGCCGCGAGGTCTTCTCTCATGCGGGCTGGCTGCTGCGTTCGACCGAACGCGCCGTGATCGCGAGCGGGATCGCGAGCATCTGGGCGCGAGACGCGGTCGCGACCGCGAACGGTTGGCGGATGCTCACCGACGCGTACCCGGGCCGGTTCCTGCTGGGGCTGGGGGTGAGCCACGCGTTCTCGGTCTCGCGTCGTGGGTCGGAGTACTCGCGCCCGGTCTCGACGATGCGCGAGTACCTGGAGGCGATGGATCGTGCGCCGTCTTCGGCGCCGGAGCCCGAAGCCTACCCGCGCATGGTGTTGGCGGCGCTCGGGCCTCGGATGCTCGAGCTCGCCGCCGAGCGATCTCTGGGTGCGCATCCGTACTTCGTCCCCGTCGAACACACCGCGTTCGCCCGGCAGCGTCTCGGCTCGGGTCCGGTGCTCGCCGTCGAGCAGACGGTGGTGCTCGAGTCGGACCCAACCGCGGCCAGGACGATCGCTCGGCGGTTCGCGGCCGATTACCTTCGCACGCCGAACTACGCGAACAATCTCAAGCGGATGGGGTGGGCCGATGCCGATCTCGCCGGTCAGGGCAGCGATGCCGTGATCGACGCGGTGATCGCGTGGGGCGACGTCGACAAGATCGCGGCTCGGGTCCGTCAGCACCTGGATGCCGGCGCCGATCATGTCTGCGTCCAGGTCGTTGCCGAGGAAGAGGACGACGTCGCGCTGCCGCAACTGCGCGAGCTGGCGCCGGCGCTCCTCGGGCTCTAGCGGGGTCGAAGCCGATCCTGGACCGCCGGGCTCTCGAGCTCGCGCAGCACGTCCCGTGCGATCCACCGGGCTGCCCGCGCATCGATCCGCTCGATCTCGCGTGCCGTCGCGATCGCCTTGCGGTTGAGGCTCGGGCTGCGCTTCCCGATCTGGCGCAGCGCCCACGAGACCGCCTTCTTCACGTAGTTGCGCTCGTCCGTCGCCTGGGCCCTGATCGCCGGGAGGAAGACCTCGAACCGGGCATCGCTCACGTCCTTGCGGTGCACGGCCGACGTCGCCATCAAGGCGAACCCTGCGCGCTTGACGAACTCCTCATCCCTGCGGCTCCATCCGAGGGCTTTCTCGAACGCGTACGGCGTCTGATCGAACAGGTTCCCGCAGAGCTGGTCGCACAGGTCCCACGAGGTGAGGTCGGAGACCCAGCGCTCCATCTGCGCCTCGGTGACGCTCGATGGCTCGTCGACCATCGTCGCGAGGAGGCGGGCCTCGTGGATCTCGGACTGCCACAGGGCTGCCGCGAGGTCGTGATCTCGACCGATCCGGCGAGCGAGGCCGCGAAGCTCCGTCACCGTGACACCCAGCGCGTTCCGGGTGTCGATCCCGAAGCGGCCCATCCCCTCGAGCCGAGAGCCGTCGGCCGACGCCTGCAACTGCTTCAGGACCACGCCGGCCGTCGCGAGGGAGCCGGCCGCTACGAGCCGTCTCCGAGTCGCGATCCGCTCCACCCATCGCGAGGGTCGTACGCCGCGCGCCGGCGGCGTTCGTGGTCGAGCCGCACCTCGACGTCGCGCTGGAACTGTCGCATCCGGCGTTTCGCGTACCACACGCCGATCCAGGCCAGCACTACGACGGAGAGGACCAGCGAGAGCACGAGGATCAGCGTGACCTTCAGGACGGCGCCGAGGACCCCCGCCGCCGCGGCCAGGAGGATCAGAACCAGGATGAACAGCATCACTCCTCCATCCTACGAGCCGCGCGACGAACGCAGGATGCGGCGCGCGACGGCGTCCGGCCGCTGGAGGGGGACGTCGTGGATCCCGTCGATCCACTCGAATCTCACCGGATCGCCGATCTGCCGAACCAGGCGGGCGGCACGCTGCTTGTGCTCTCGGAAGCCCGGAGGGCCGGAAGCATCCGGCGGGGAGCGAACGGCGAGCACCCGGGTCGGCACCCGGACGCGCCGAAGGAGCCCCAGCGCGTCCTGCTCCCAGAGCCCGCGAAGGATCCGGAGGTGGTTCGCGCGCGACAGCCGCGGATGGATCCGCGCGTCGCGATCGACGCGGACGAGCGACAGGACGACCGCCTCGACCTCGGGCGTGACCTCCAACGCCGTGCCGAGATGGCGACGGATGCCGTGGAGGAACTCGTGGACCGGCGTTCCCGCGAACGACGGTGGGGCGAGGACCTCCCTCGCCGTCGGCCAGTCGAATCGGTCGCGCAGGTTGAGGAAGCCTCCGTCGATCAGCACCGCGCCGCTCACGAGGTGCGGCCGCCGGACGGCGAGCTCGAGCACGACGTTGGCGCCCCACGAGTGACCGACGACGACCGGTCGCTTCAGGCCGAACGCGCGCGCGACCGCGGCGGCGTCGGCGGCCGTCCGGTCGAAGCCGTAGCCCGACCGGGGTTTGCCGGACCGCCCGTGCCCCCGCTGGTCGTACGCGACCGTGTGCAACCCCGCGTCCGCGAGCATCGGCGCCACGAGATCCCAGATCCGTGAGGTCGAAGCCAGCCCGTGAACCAGGAGCGCCGAGCGGTCCCCACCGGGCCACTCCCGAGCGTGCAAGGAGACCCCATCGGCGGAAACGGACCGCTCGACGGGCATATGCCGAGCCTAGCCGTCGTGGGCACTCGGAACCTCACGCGATCGACCTCCGCGTTAGTCTGAACCACAGTTCAGGAGCGCTCGAGGAGGGGACCGTGGCAGACGCGTTGCAGAACTACGTCGACGGCAAGTGGGTCGACGCCGCGGACGGTGAACGGTTCGACGTGTTCGACCCCGCGACCGGCGAGGTGATCGCTACGGCTCCGAACTCGAAGGGGGCGGACGTGGACGCCGCCGTCGCGGCGGCCCGCCGAGGCTTCGACCAGGGCTCGTGGTGGCCGAACATGGCGGCGCGCGACCGCGGGCGCATCCTGTTCCGGGCCGCCGAGATCGTCCGGCGCGAGCTCGAGCGCCTCGCCCGGATGGAATCGCTGGACTCGGGCAAACCGATCGAGGACGGCCGCGAGGACATCGGCGAGGTCGCGTTCATGTTCGAGTACTTCGGTGGCTGGGCCACGAAGATCGACGGGGACGCGCAGCACCTGGACGCCGACCGGATGTTCATGGTGTGGAAGGAGCCGGTGGGGGTTGCCGCCGGGATCACACCGTGGAACTACCCGATGATGATGGCCACGCAGAAGCTCGCGGCGGCACTCGCGGCGGGGTGCACCTTCGTCTTGAAGCCTCCGGAGCAGACGCCGCTCACGTGCCTCGAGTTGCCCAAGATCCTCGAGGAGGCCGGGCTGCCGGCCGGCGTCTTCCACGTGATCACCGGCTTCGGCGAGACCGCGGGCGCTCCGCTCGTCGAGCACCCCGGCGTCGACAAGGTGTGCTTCACCGGGTCCAAGGAGGTCGGGAAGATCATCATGCGCTCCGGCGCGGACACGCTGAAGCGCGTCACGCTCGAGCTGGGCGGGAAGTCGCCGAACATCGTCTTCTCCGATGCCGACCTGCCGTCCGCGTTCGAGGGGACCGGCAACGGCGTCTTCTGGAACCAGGGTGAGATCTGCTCGGCCGGAACGCGTGTCTTCGTCGACCGCTCGGTCTACGACGACGCCGTCAACGCGTTCGTGGACCGGGCGAAGGACATCCGGCTCGGCCGGGGCTTGGACGACGCGACGACCATGGGACCGCTCATCTCGAAGGAGCAGCAGGATCGCGTCGCCCGGTACATCGAGATCGGGTCCTCGGAGGCCACGCTCGCCGGACAGGGATCGCTCCCGCAGGATCCGGGGCTGGCGAGCGGATACTTCGTCGCACCGACCGTGTTCGCCGACGTGGACAACTCGGCCACGATCGCTCGAGAGGAGATCTTCGGCCCGGTGATGTCGGTGATCCCGTTCGCGAGCGTGGACGACGTCGTCGCGATGGCGAACGACACCGAGTACGGGTTGGCGGCCGCGGTGTGGACGAACGACGTGAAGAAGGCGTTCAAGACGGCACAGGCGCTTCGCGCCGGGGTCGTGTGGATCAACGATTCGCAGCCGGCGCCGACCGAGATGCCGTGGGGTGGCTACAAGCAGTCCGGCGTCGGACGCGAGCTCGGCAAGGAGGGCCTCGAGGACTTCCTCGAGAGCAAGTCGGTCTACGTGAATCTCGCGTGACCTCGATGAAGGGCTCAAGTAGCGAAGCGGTAGCCCCCGAGGGAGGCCTCGCGAAGCGAAGCGTCCATCGGCAAGAAAAGGCGTATCCTCGGCGGCCATGACCGGCGGACAGGTCGTCCTCGTCGATCTCGTGAAGCGATTCGCCGATGTGACCGCGGTCGGCGGCATCAACCTCGACATGCCTCCCGGCGAGTTCTTCTCGCTCCTGGGACCTTCCGGTTGCGGCAAGACGACGACGCTTCGCCTGATCGCGGGGTTCGAACGGCCCGACGAGGGCCAGATCCTCCTGGACGGCGTCGACATGGCGCAGACGCCTCCGCACAAGCGCAACGTCAACACGGTCTTCCAGAACTACGCCTTGTTCCCGCACCTCAACGTCGCGGACAACGTCGGATTCGGGCTGCGGTACAAGGACGTGTCGAAGCAGGAGGCCCAGAAGCGGGTCGGGGACGCGCTCGCGCTCGTGCGGCTCGAGGGGCTCGAGCGGCGCCGGCCGTCGCAGCTCTCCGGTGGCCAGCAGCAGCGGGTGGCGCTCGCCAGGGCGCTCATCCTGAACCCCGCCGTGCTCCTGCTCGACGAGCCGCTCGGCGCGCTCGACGCGAAGCTGCGCAAACAGCTCCAGATCGAGCTCAAGGCGCTGCAGGAGGAGGTCGGCATCACGTTCATCTACGTGACCCACGACCAGGAGGAGGCGCTCACGATGTCCGACCGCTTGGCCGTCATGAGCAGCGGCCGGGTCGAGCAGGTGGGCACGCCCTCGGAGGTCTACGAGGAGCCGAGGACGTCATACGTGGCCGACTTCCTGGGTGTCTCGAACCTGATGGACGCTCGGGCAGACGGCCTCGACGCCGAGGGCCGGGGGAAGGTGCAGCTCGGGGAGTTCGAGCTCGTCGCCGCCCAAGGCGACATGGATGCCCGAGGGGATGTGAAGGTCGTGATCCGCCCCGAGCGTGTCCGGCTCGAGGAGTCCGGAGCGCCGGGCCAGAACCGGGTGCCGGGGATGGTGGAGCGCGTCGTCTACGTCGGATCGATCATGCAGGTGATCGTGCACCTCGCGCCCGGTCAGACGCTCCAGGCGTGGGTCCAGAACCAAGGGGAGGGTCTTCCCTATGCACAAGGACACCCGGTCTCGGTGCATCTGCCCGCCGAAGCGCTCCGCGTGCTGATCGACACGTCGGTCCCGGCCCCGGCAGGCGACGCCGCCTAGAGCTCAGATCTGCGTCGCGAACCCCGCGACGTCGTCCCGGCGCTCGCCTCGACTGCTGTAGCGGTAGGCCAGATACCCGATCACGACCACGAGGGTTGTCGTGACGAGCAGGAACGTGGCCGCGGCGTTCACCGCTGGGGTGGGTGAAGAGCGCGAGAAGTTGTAGATCTTCACCGAGAGCGGCTCGCTCGTCGCCGGTCCGGACAGGTACCGCACCGTCACGAAGTCGTCGATCGTGTCGGCGAACACGATCGCGAAGCTCGCGAAGATCGCCGGGTACAGCAGCGGGAGCAAGACGCGCCGGACGGCCGAGCGCGGCGGCGCGCCGAGATCCATCGCGGCCTCTTCGTACTCCTTGTCGATGGACAAGAGGCGAGCGCGCACGATGATCACCGGATACGAGAGCTGGAAGGTCACGAGGCCCACCACCTGCGCCGGCGTCCCGAGGTCGATGAAGGTGGCGAGGTGCGCGATGACGAGGAACATCGCGACGCCGAGGACGATCTCGGGCATGACGAACGACAGGAGCATGACGAAGTTCGCGGTGCCCGATCCCCGTCCCCGCCACCGATCCAGGCCGAGCGCGAACGCGACACCCAAGGGGACCGCGATCAACATCGTCGTGATCGACAGCCGCAGGCTTTGGAACAGGGCCGCGTGCAGCTCCGGGTCGCGGAAGAGCGAGAGTTCGGGATCTCCCCACCACCAGTCCAGCCCGAGACCCTGCAGCGATGCGTTCGAACGGCCCTGGTTGAAGGAGATGAGGACCGCCACGCCGAGCGGAAGGATGGACCACGCCACGTAGGCCCACGTGACCGCGGCCAGGATCCGCGGCTTGCGCCAGGGGTCGCGCCGCCGTGTGGGGATCCACCCTCGGCGCGATGCCTCTGCGGCCTGCGGGGTTGCGAGCTCGACCGTCGCACTCATCGCGCCTCGGCCGCCCTTGCCGTGCTTCGCAGGTAGTACGCGATCGGGATCAGCAGCATGATCATCAGGATCAGGATGAGGACCGCGGCCTCGGGGCCCTGGCCGGTCGAGCTGATCGAGTCGTCGATCAGGTTCCCGATCATGGTCGTGCTCGGCGAGCCCGACAGCATGGTGTTCGTGAAGTAGTCGCCGAACATCGGCAGCGACACGATCACCAGCCCGGCGAGGATCGCCGGCCGCGAGAGCGGGAGCGTGACCCGAAGGAAGGTCGACCGGGGGCTTGCGCCGAGATCGCGTCCCGCCTCGAGCAGGTTCGGCTGGATCCGGTCCAGGAACCCGTAGAGCGGAAGGATCATGTACGGGATGTAGCCGTAGACCAGCCCCAGGATCACGGTCATCGGTCGTCCCTCGAGCCAGCCGACCGGTTCGGGAATCAGATGCAGGAACGTGAGGATCCGGTTCACGTAGCCGTCCTGCTGGAGGAGGTTCACCCAGGCGAGCATGCGCATCAGATAGCTGATCCAGAAGGGTGAGATCAGCAGGACGAGGAGCAGGGTCCTCCTCCGCCCGGCGTGCCGGGCCACGTAGTAGGCGATGGCATAGCCGAGGATGAGACAGATCGCGCTCGCGATGAACACGTACACGAACGTCCTCGTGTACACGTGCCGGAACAGCCCCGTTGCCTTGCCGAGACCCTCGGCGACGTGCGAGGTGGTCCACCACCAAGGCTGGTAGACGGGCAGGGGACTTCGGAAGATCGGGTCGACCGTGCCGAACGCGACCGAAAGGACGGTGTACAGCGGCAGCAGGAAGAACAGGATGAGCCACACGATCCCCGGCGTCGCGAACGACGGCCAGAACCAGCGCGGGTAATGGACCCCGGAGTCGACGGCCGCGGCGCGCCGCTCGGAGCGCCGACTCCGATGAGGCGCGAGAGCGCCCTTGTCAGGTGGAAGCTCTGACACCGGCCTTGAACTGCTGCCACACGTCGTGCCAGCGGTCGTCGGCTTCGGCGGTGAGCGGCGCCTGCCGGTACCCGCCGTCGAAGTCCGACTCCCGGACGACCGCCGCTTCCATCCACGGGAGGACGTATTCGGCCGGCTCCGCAAACCCGGACTCCAGCGAGTAGAGCCCCTCGGTGCTCGTCAGGGAGGCGGGGTCGGTGTCGTTCATGGGGGGCTGATAGCCGTTCCACGAGAAGTTGTCCATCGCGTTCTTGTAGCCGAGCATGAAGTTGAGGAACTCGTGAGCGAGGCGCGGGTGCGGCGCGTTCGCCGGGATCGCGATGCAGTCGTTGTCGATCGGGCCGACCCGGTCCTCCGGGAACCAGTAGCCGAGGTTCTCGTAGTAGTCGCGCGTGAACTCGGGAACGTATCCCCAACCGGCGACGATGTCGCCCGACCACGATACGTGCAGATCGAACTCGTCCTGCGGGAGCCGCTTGTACGAGCCGTTGATCGTGGCGCGGGGGTTCACGGCATCGATCATCGCGAGGAGCTCGTCGCGAGCGACGTCCAGGTCCTCCTGCCTCTCGGTGTTGATGTCGGTGATCCCTCGCTTCAGGAGCGCGGCTTGCATCGTGTCTCGGTAGCTGTCGTACACCCCCACGCGGTTCTCGAACCGCGGATCCCACAAGAGCTCGTAGGGGTTGTCCATCCCGAAGATCTCGCTGTCGGAGATGGCGTCGCGGCGGTAGGAGATCCCCGAGGTGTACACGACGTAGGGAACGGTGTAGCGCCATTCCTGATCGTAGTAAGGGTTCTGGAACTGCGACCAGACGTTCTCTTCCAGGTTCGGGATCAGGTCGTGGTTCAGGGGCTGCAACAGCCCGGCGACGGCGAGCCTGGGGACGACGTCGATCGTCGGGAAGAACACGTCGGCCTCGACCTGCCCGGCCTGGAGCTTGGCGACGCCCTCGTCCATGTTGTTGAACGAGGTCACCGCGGTGAAGGAGATGTCGTAGTCGCTGAACTTCTCGACGAATCGGCGGACGATGGGCTTCCAGATGTAGGAATCCCAGTTGAACAGCAAGAGCTCGGCGCCCTGCTCGATGGGCGTGTCGGCGGCGATCGGGTCGATCTGCATCGGCAGGGTGACCGGCCGATCCGGTCTCGGGGTCAGCAGGTCCTGCCCGACGACGTTCTCCTCACCTGGCTTGGTGCACGCGGCGAGGATCGCCGCGAGGCTCGGAAGGGCGACGGCCGAGGCGGCCGACCGCTGCAGGAAGTCTCGTCTCGTGTACCGCTGACGTGGGTGCGGACGCATCGTTCCCTCCTTCGGGTCGCGTCCCTGAGCGCCGAGGCCTGGTGTCCGAGAGCAGACGAACCCGGACCCCGGGTTGAGCCGCCATTCAAACGAGGGAGTATCACGGGTCGATGGTGGACCGCAACCCACTCCCCGTCGAGAAGGGATGTCCGGAAGCGGCATCCCGCCATCGCTCGTGCGGTGCTTGAAGGACCGTTCAGGCACGCGTGTATCATCCCGGCCCGTGACCGCGGAGCCCCGGTCGGGCGCAGCTCCCGCCGAACCCGTCCTGCTCTCCGAGGACATCGGGCCCGTCAGGCGATTGACGATGAACCGGCCCTCGGCGCTCAACGCGCTGAACGGGGATCTGATGGATGCCCTGATGGTCGCCCTCGACGAGGCAGCCGAGGACGACGGCGTCCACGTGCTGATCCTCCGGGGAGCCGGCCGTGCCTTCTGCGCCGGGTACGACCTGAACGAGGACGCCGCGGGGGGCCCGATGGACCCCGGCGAGTGGCACCGCGTGCTGAAGGAGGACAACGACCGGATGCTCCGGGTCCTGGACCATCCCAAGCCGGTCATCGCGAGCGTCCATTCCTACTGCCTGGCCGGCGGAACGGATCTGATGCTGGCGTGCGACCTGGCCGTCGCGGCGGACGACGCGTACTTCGGGTACGTGGATGTGCGGTTCGGTTCCGGCGTCGTCTCGATGTTCGTGCCGTGGGTGGTCGGCGTTCGCGCCGCGAAGGAGCTGCTGTTCACCGGGGAAGACCGGGTGACCGCTGCGGAGGCGCTCCGCCTCGGGCTCGTGAACCGGGTCGTGCCGCGTGACCGGCTCGACGAGGAGACACTCGCGCTCGCCGAGGAGATCGCGAAGAACGAGCCGTTCGTCGTGCAGGCAACGAAGCGAGCGGTGAACCGCGTGTGGGACGTCGCCGGCTTCCGTTCCGCGATGGAGGCGAACATCGAGATCGACGTCACGATCGAGTCGGCGAACCTTCCGGCCCGCGACGAGTTCCGCAGGATCACCCAGGAGCAGGGCCTCAAGGCCGCGATCGCGTGGCGGGACGCTCGGTACCGGGACCGGGGGTAGGTCTCCCGCGTTCGATCAGTCGCGGCGGTGGCGGTAGAACTCGACCGGCTCGGGCGGGAGCGGCGTGTTCTCCAGGATGAGGTCGGCGGCCTTCTCCGCCAGCATCATCACGGGCGCGTAGATGTTGCCGTTCGTGACGTAGGGCATCGCGGAGGCGTCGACCACCCGAAGCCCCTCGACCCCGTGGACCCGCATGGTCGAGGGATCCACGACGGCCATCTCGTCGGTTCCCATCTTCGCGGTGCACGAGGGGTGGAGCGCCGTCTCCCCTTCGTGGCCGACCCAGTCGAGGATCTGGTCCTCGCTCTCGACGGCGGGGCCGGGTGAGACCTCGCCGTCGTTGAACGGGTCCATCGCGGGCTGGTTGAGGATGTTCCGCGCGACGTGGATCGCCTCGACCCACTCGCGCCGGTCCTGGCCGGTCGACAGGTAGTTGAAGCGCAGCGCGGGGTGAGCGCGCGGATCGGTGCTGTGGATCTTCACCGAGCCGCGCGCGTCGGAGTACATCGGACCGACGTGCACCTGGTACCCGTGGTCGCCGGCCGGCGCCGAGCCGTCGTAGCGGATCGCGATCGGCAGGAAATGGAACATGAGGTTCGGGTAGGCGACCTCGTCGTTGCTGCGCGCGAAGCCGCCACCTTCGAAATGGTTCGTCGCTCCCGGACCCGTGCGGAAGAAGAGCCAGAGGAACCCGACCCAGGGGCGGTATCGCCACTTCATGTACGGCGCGACCGACACGGGCTGTTTGCTCTTGTACTGGACGTAGACCTCCAGGTGGTCCTGGAGGTTCTCGCCGACGCCCGGCAGGTCCACCAGCGGGTCGACGCCCAGTGCCTTCAGCTCGTCGGCGTTCCCGATGCCGGAGAGCTGGAGGGTCTGCGGGGAGTTGATCGAGCCGCCGCTCAAGATCACCTCACCCGCGCGGACCTGCTGCGGGGATCCCTTCCCGTGCGAGTACTCGACGCCGACCGCGCGAGACCCCTCGAACACGATCCTGGTCACGAACGCGCGCGTCCGGACCTCCAGGTTCTTCCGCCGCATCACCGGGCGCAGGTACGCGCCGGACGCCGACAGGCGGCGACCTCGGTGCACGTTGCGGTCGAACTTCGCGAATCCCTCCTGGCGGTACCCGTTCACGTCGTCGGTGAGCGGATAGCCGGCCTGGCGCACCGCCTCGAAGAAGGCGCCGAACAGCGGGTTCGTCGCCGGACCTCGCTCGAGGATGAGCGGTCCCGCATGCCCTCGGAACTCGTCGTCCTGGGCCGCGGCGAGGCAGTTCTCCATCCGCTTGAAGTAGGGAAGGCAGTGCGCGTAGTCCCACGACTCCATGCCGGGGTCGGCTCCCCAACGCTCGTAGTCCATCGGGTTGCCGCGCTGGAAGATCATCCCGTTGATGCTGCTCGAGCCCCCGAGCACCTTCCCGCGCGCGTGGTAGATGCGGCGATCGTGCATGAACGGCTCGGGCTCGGACTCGTACTTCCAGTCGTAGAAGCGGCTGCCGATCGGGAAGGTCAGCGCGGCCGGCATGTGGATGAAGACGTCCCATGGGTAGTCGGGGCGTCCTGCCTCCAGGACCAGGACCCGGTTGGACGGGTCCGCGCTCAGCCGGTTGGCGAGCGCGCAGCCCGCCGAGCCGCCGCCGACGATCACGAAGTCGTACGTGGGATCCACTGGCCTTCGAGGCGGAGTCTGCCGCATCTGAGGCCTCCGAGTCCCCCGGGTTGCGTAACCCCGCAACCGCTGCCTTGCGCCATCGGGGCGAGACGCCGAAGATGCGTCCGTTCCCACCAGCACGGAAGCGGCACGTGCCGGCTCGGCCGAGTCGTGGTTCCCATGGGGAGAGGTGAGGGGATGACCGACCAGGTCGCGGCAGAACCGACCGTTTCCTGCCGCGGTGTCTGGAAGGTCTACGGCCCGAACGCGGCGAAGATCATCGGCTCCCCCGACGCCGATCTGCCGCGCGCCGAGCTGCTCGAGAAGACCGGGTGCGTCGCCGCCGTGCGCGACGTCTCGTTCGACGTCGCGCCCGGCGAGGTGTTCGTCGTCATGGGCCTGTCGGGTTCGGGCAAGTCGACGCTGGTCCGGATGATCAACCGGCTGCACGATCCCACCGCCGGCCAGGTCCTGATCGACGGCGAGGACGTGCTCCAGCTCTCGGCCGAACGGCTGCGAGAGGTCCGCCGCAAGAAGATCAGCATGGTGTTCCAGCACTTCGGGCTCTTCCCGCACCGGCGCATCGTCGAGAACGTCGCCTACGGACTCGAGATCCGCGGAGTCGAGAAGGAGGAGCGGTCCCGCAAGGCGGCCGAGGTGCTCGACACGGTCGGACTGGGTGGTTGGGGCGATCGCTACCCCGACGAGCTCTCCGGCGGGATGCAGCAACGCGTCGGGCTGGCGCGTGCCCTCGCGACGGAACCCCAGATCATGCTGTTCGACGAGCCGTTCAGCGCGCTCGACCCGCTGATCCGTCGCGACATGCAGGACGAGGTCGTCCGTCTGCAGCGCGAGGTGCAGAAGACGATGATCTTCATCACGCACGACCTCTTGGAGGCGCTCAAGCTCGGCGACCGGATCGCGATCATGAAGGACGGGCAGTTCGTCCAGGTCGGTACGCCGGAGGAGGTTGTCGCGCGGCCGGCCAACGACTACGTCGCCGACTTCACGCGCGACGTGCCCCGCGCACACGTGCTGACGGCGCGCTCGATCATGAGGCCGGTGGACGGGAGCTCGGCCGACGGTCCGGCCGTCGCTCCGACCACGGTCGTTCAGGACCTCATCCCGATGGTCGCGGACGGAGATCGCGTCATCCGGGTCGTCGACGGTGGAGAGGTGCTCGGCGTCGTCGACCGCGCGGCCGTCATGGGCGCGCTCATCGAGGCTCGCTAGTGGCGATCGCGCCGGTCCGTGAGCCGGAGGTCGTCCAGGGGTCGCTCCCGCTCGGGGTCCATCACCAACCGGCGTCGCCCTGGCGTGGCCGTCTCCTGTGGCTGCTCGGGATCGCCGTCGTCGGTCTCGTGGGGCTGCAGCTTTCCGGCGGCTTCCCCGAGGGCCTCACGGTCGACTTCAACCACGTCTTCGATCGCGTGCAACTGTGGTCGATCGACAA
Source organism: uncultured Actinomycetes bacterium (assembly GCA_963786805.1). Classification (GTDB taxonomy): domain Bacteria; phylum Actinomycetota; class UBA4738; order UBA4738; family HRBIN12; genus CALGFI01. The sequence goes on along the minus strand of CAWBAK010000007.1, from coordinate 202,932 downwards.
CCAATCCTCGCATCCCTTGTACACGCTGCTCCTCAACCCGATCAAGGACGGCTTGAACGCGCTCTACGAAGGCGTGACCAACGGGCTCCTCCGCATGACGTTCCTCGGCGTGATCGTGGCCGCGGCGGCGATCGCCGGTGCCCTGGCGGGGTGGCGTATGGCGGTCCTGGCGGCGCTGGGGTTCACGGTGATGGGCGCGCTCGACCTTTGGGAACGGAGCATGGAGACGCTGGCGCTGATGATCATCTCGGTCTCGGTGACCTTGGCGATCGGGATCCCACTCGGCATCTGGGCCGGCCGCCGCGATCGCGCGGAGCGGTTCCTGCGGCCGTTCCTGGACGCCGCACAGACGATCCCCGCCTACTCGTACCTGCTCCCGCTCGTTCTCTTCTTCGGCATCAGGACGCCGACGGCGCTGATCGCAACCGTGATCTTCGCCCTCCCGCCGGCCGTGCGGCTCACCAGCCTCGGGGTCCGGGGAGTGCCGGTGACCGCGATCGAGGTCGCGGGCTCGTTCGGATCGACGAATCGCCAGACGCTGCGCAAGGTGCAGCTCCCGATGGCGAAGCCGTCGATCATGCTCGGCGTCAACCAGACGATCATGATGGCGCTCGGCATGGTCGTGATCGCGGCCATCGTCGGCGCCGGCGGCCTCGGCCGTGAGGTGCTGAACGGTCTTCGCTCGCTGAACGTCGGCGAATCGCTGAACGGTGGCATCGCGATCGTCGTGATGGCGATCGTGCTCGACCGCGTGAGCTACGGGTGGAGCGTCCGCGAGCGGAAACGACGCACCCCCGAGATCCGGATCCTCGGCCGGACGTTCTCCCGGGGCCAGGTGTTCATCGGCGCCGCGGTCGTCACCGCCCTCGCTGTCCTGGTGGGCCGGGAGGTCGTCCGCCAGCAGAACTTCCCGTCCGAGTGGACCTTCTCCGTCGAGGACCCGACGAACGCAACCGTCGAGTGGATGAAGGACACGTTCTCCGGAGTGACCGGCGCGATCAGCCACGGCGTCATCAAGTTCGCGCTCGACCCGATCCGCAGCGTGTTGCAGGAAGAGCCGTGGTGGCTGCTCGCGATCGGCGTGGGCGTGCTCGCCTGGCGCGCGTCCGGACGGGTGCGGCTCGGGCTCTTCTGCATCGCGTGTGTGTTCGCGCTGGGGACGCTCGGGATGTGGGAACAGGCGATGGACACGCTCAGCCAGGTGCTCGTCGCGGTGGCGATCTCCGTCGTGATCGCGATCCCGCTCGGGATCTGGTCGGCGCTCAGCGATCGCGCGCAACAGGCGATGAAGCCGGTACTCGACGCGATGCAGACGATGCCGGCGTTCGTGTACCTCGTGCCGGTGATCGCCCTGTTCACCGTGGGTCGCGTGCCCGGCGTCATCGCGTCCGTGATCTACGCGCTGCCGCCGTGTGTTCGCCTGACCGACCTGGGGATCCGGCAGGTGCCGAAGGAAGTCGTCGAAGCGGCGGAGTCGTACGGGTCGACGCGGTGGCAGATCCTGCGGAAGGTGCAGCTCCCGCTCGCGCGCCCGTCGATCCTGCTCGGGATCAACCAGATGATCATGATGGCCCTGTCGGTCGTGATCATCGCCGGCCTGATCGGTGGCGGCGGGCTCGGGTTCGAGGCCGTCGCGGGCCTCACGCGCTCGGAGATCGGTCGTGGGGTCGTCGCCGGTGTCTCGATCCTGCTGCTCGCGATCGTGATCGACCGCGTGACCCAGGCGTACGGCATGGAGCGGCGGTCGATGCGCGGCCCGGTCGGGATCGTGGGCGGGTGGTGGCCGCGGGTTCGAGCCATCGCGGTCGGCTCGAACGTAGACCACAACGGGAACGGGATCTCTGGCGGAAGTCAGGGGAAGGGGGATCGATGAGGAAGTCTCGATGGTGGGTGCGACTGTTCGTAGGGCTGACGCTTCTCGGACTCGTCGCGGCGGCCTGTGGCGACGTGGACGATGGCGGCGGCGGTGAGACCGGTTCCGGTGAGACCGGCTCGACCGAGGTCCCGGACAACAGCGATACCACGGTCACGATCGCGGTCAACGCCTGGGTAGGTGCCGCGGCGAACGCGCACGTCGCGAAGGTCCTGCTCGAGGACAAGCTCGGCTACACGGTCGAGCTCGTCGACATCGACGAGTTCGAGCAGTTCCCGGCGATCGCCGCCGGCGACATCGACGCGACGCTCGAGATCTGGCCGTCGGGTCACGCGAAGGACTACAAGCAGTACATCGAGAACGAGGCCGGAGTCGTGGACGGCGGAGAGATCGGCGTGATCGGCCAGATCGGGTGGTGGGTCCCGACATACCTCGTCGAGGAGAACCCCGACCTGGCGACGTTCGAAGGTCTGAAGGGGAACGAATCGATGTTCGCCACCTCGGAGACGGGGGACTCGGGTCAGCTCCTCGACGGGGACCCGAGCTTCGTGACGTTCGACCAGGCGATCGCCGACAACCTCGGCTTGGACCTCCAGGTCGTCTACGCGGGCTCGGAAGCTGCGCAGCTCACGGCGCTCGACAGCGCGTACGAGAACCAGGACCCGTTCCTGTTCTACTTCTGGACGCCGCATTGGGCGCAATCGAAGTACGACCTCACGATGATCGAGCTGCCCGAGGTCAGCGCAGCGTGTGAGGAGGCGGCGGCCGGCGACGTGGACGCGTACGCGTGCGCGTACCCCGAGGACGTGCTCTACAAGGCGTTCAACGCGGATCTCGAATCGCGCGCCCCGGCGGCGTTCGCGCTCCTCTCGGCGATGCAGTACACGAACGAGGACCAGAACTCGATCGGCCTAGACATCAGCAATGGCATCGACGGCGACGAGGCAGCACAGACATGGATCGACGCGCACCCCGAGGTTTGGCAGCCGTGGGTCGACGCGGGACTTGCGGCAGGCTGACCGAACGGGCACCGACGATGGCGAGCGGAGGCGGTCGGTGACCGCCTCCGCTCTGCGTCTGGTTGGAGCGAGGGATCGAGCGGCGGGTCGGCCGGCGAGGGAAGATGGAACGCGATGAGCGAGCACGTTCGGATGTGGATCGGCGGCGAGTGGGTCGACGCCGAGGGCGCGGCGACGTTCGAGGCGACGAGTCCCTCGACCGGTGAGGTGTTCGGCACCGTCCCCGAGGGCACGCGCGCCGATGCTCAGAGGGCGATCGCGGCCGCGCAGGCGGCGTGGCCCGCGTGGGCCGCGCGCTCCGCGTTCGACCGGGCGGCCGCGATGCGCCGCGTGGCCGAGGCGATCGACGAACGACGCGAGGACCTCGCGCACATCCTCACCCTCGACCAGGGCAAGCCGAAGAAGGCCGAGGCCTACGACGAGGTCGAGGAGCTCATCGCCTACTTCGACATGGCGGCGGCCGACGCCACCCGGATGGAGGGGCTCATGCCGCCCTCGATCGACGCGAACAAGCGCGTCCTGCTGCAGCGGGTTCCGCGTGGTGTCGTCTCGCTCATCAGCCCGTGGAACTGGCCGTACACCATGCCCGGCGAGATCCTCGCCCCCGCCATCGCATACGGGAACGCCGTCGTGTGGGCGCCCGCGCCGACCACGTCGGTCTGCGCGGCGCGCTTCGCCGAGTGCCTGGAGGCGGCGGACCTGCCCCCGGGCGTCGTCAACATGGTCACCGGGCCGGGCCCCGTGGTCGGCGACGAGATCGCCGCGAACCCCGGGACGCAAGCGGTCGGGTTCATCGGGTCCATCGCGACCGGGCACACCGTCGCCCAGCGCGCCGCCGGCAAGGAGCTCCTGCTCGAGATGGGTGGCAACGGGCCACTCGTCATCCTGGAGGACGCCGACCTCGACAAGGCGGTCGACGCCACCCTCGTCGCGTCGTTCCTGAACGCCGGACAGAGCTGCACGGCAGGAGAGCGGTTCCTCGTTCACCGCGACGTGAAGGACGAGTACCTCTCGCAACTGTCCGCCGCGATCGCCGAACGGATCCACCTCGGCGACCCGTTCGACGACACCACGACGATGGGGCCGGTCAACAACGAACCGACGGCGGCCAAGACCGAACGACACGTGACCGAGGCGCTCGAACGCGGCGCCTCCGTCGTCGCCGGCGGCAAACGGGCGCCGCAGCACGGGAGCGACCTGTTCTTCGAGCCGACGGTGCTCGATGGCGTGACCGACGAGATGGAGATCGCCCGCGAGGAGACGTTCGGGCCGGTCGTCCCCGTGACGACGATCGAGAGCGAAGCCGAAGCGATCGCGCTCGTCGACGGGTCGCCCTACGGTCTGCTCTCCGCGATCTTCACGAGGGACCTGCGTCGCGGGTTGCGGTTCGCCGAGGCCGTCCGGACCGGCTGGGTGAACGTGAACGACGGGACGAACTACTGGGAGTCCCACCTGCCGTTCGGCGGCCGGGCGGGCTCGCAGAGCGGGGTCGGGCGCGTCGGGGGCCGCTTCTCGATGGAGCGGCTGACCGAGCTCAAGACCATCGTCATCGACCTCGGGTGAGTCGGCTCGCAGGACCGACCCGCTCGCCGTCACGGTCGGTCGCCTATCCGCTGATCCTCGGGCTCTCCGCCCTCGACGCCGCCGGCTACAGCGTCATCGCGCCGGTCCTGCCGGAGATCGCGCGCGGGTCGGGTGCCGGGCCGGCCACGATCGGAGCGCTCGCCGCGACCTTCCCGCTCGGGATCATCGTCATCGGGTTCCCGATCGGAGGACGATGGATCCAACGCCGGAGCGCGGAATCGCTGCTCGTGGTGTCGGCGATCGTTTTGGCGGCGGGAACGTTGCCCTTCGTCCTCACCGACGAGCTCGGTTTCTTCTTCCTCGGCCGGCTCGTGATGGGCATCGGCTCCGGCGGGCTTTGGATGGGCATCGCGTACTCCACGCTCGAACGCTGGCCGGGCTCGGAGTACCGGTGCATGAGCCGCGTGTTCGCGGCGTACTCCGCAGGTTCGCTGCTGGGTCCGGCCTTCGGGGCGATCGGAGGGATCCGCGCTCCGTTCGCGGCGTACCTGCTGCTCGCGCTCGCCGGCGCCATCGCCGTGCTCGCGATGGGACCACCCCCCGAACGCCGATCCTTCCGTGCGGACCGATCCGCCCTCAGGTCGCCGGGGTTCGCGGCCGCGGCGGTGGGCATCGCCTTCGCCGTGCTCGCGCTGGGCGTCATCGACGGTGTGCTGCCGCTTCACCTCGGGAGCCGCCTTGGGCAACGAGGGATCGCCACGCTGTTCATCGGCGTCGCCGTGATCCATGCGATGGGATCGATCGTCGGCGCGCGCTTCCCGGCGAGGAGTTCCCTCGTCCTCGCGGTGGTGCTCGTGGTGTCGGGGGTGGCGTTCGCGGGCCTGTGGGAGAGCCCGCTCGCGTGGTTCGGGGCGCTCGCGGTGGCGGGGGTTGGCGTTGGCTTCGGCGAGACCGGGTCCGTCGGGGTGCTGCTTCGCACCGTGCCTCCGGAGCGGAGCGTGACGGCGATGGTGGTGTGGTCGCAGATCGGCATCGTCGGCTACCTGGCCGGCCCGCTGTTGGGCGGTGTGGTCGCCGAGACCCTTGGGTTCGCATGGATCGGTCTGGTGCCGCTCGCTGCGGGGCTCTTGGTCATGGCCCTGCTTCCGCGATCGGCCGCGGCCCCGCCCGCGTGATGTTGCGTCTCTCGCCATCCCCAGGTTGTCGCCGCAACACCGGTTGGCGGAACATCCGTCGCACGTGATGCGGGACCGGGCCCAGACCGTCGTCATCGGCGCCGGGATCGTCGGAGCGAGCGCGGCGTATCACCTCGCCGAGCTCGGGGTCACCGACGTCCTGGTGATCGACCAAGGACCGCTGTTCGAGACCGGCGGGTCCACCTCGCACGCCCCGGGCCTCGTGTTCCAGACGAACGGCTCGCGAACGATGTGCCGGATCGCGCAGGACACGGTCGCGCTCTACGCGAGGCTCGAGGAGGGCGGCGAGCCGGGGTGGTACGGCGTCGGCGGCATCGAGGTGGCGACGACTCCCGAGCGCATGCACGAGCTCAAGCGCCGGCAGGGCTTCGCGCGCTCGTACGGGCTCGACGGCACCGAGCTCCTCACGCCGGCCGAGACGGTGGAGAAGATCCCGCTCCTTGACCCCTCGACGATCCTGGGGGCGTACCACGTGCCGAGCGACGGGATCGCGAACGGCGTCCGACTGGCGGCGGCGCTGGCGCGGAACGCGGAGGCCAAGGGCATCGCGTTCGAAGGCGGCGTGACCGTCACGGGTTTCGATATCCGGGACGGTCGCGTGCACGCTGTGCAGACCGACCGGGGCGATGTGGAGTGCGAGCGCGTGCTGATGTGCGCGGGGATCTGGGGTCCGACCGTCGCCGCGATGGCCGGCGTGCCGATCCCGCTCCTCGCGGTGCAGCACCAGCTGGTGTGGACCGACCCGATCCCGGAGCTCGAAGGCGAGACGCGTGAGGTCGCGCACCCGATCCTCCGGCACCAGGACATGGCGATGTACTTCCGTCACCGCGGGGATCACTACGCGGTCGGCAACTACAACCACGAGCCGATCGCGACCGCGCAGTCGGACCTCCGGCATCCGAGCTCGGCGGGACCGATGCCGTCGCTCATGCCGTGGACGCCGCGGGACTTCGACGTCGCCGAGGCCGAGGCGGCGCGGCTCCTGCCGCCGCTCGCGGGACGGATGCGCCCGAACGACGCGTCGCGCTCGATCAACGGGATGTTCTCGTTCACGCCGGACGCCGGTTCCATCGTCGGCGAGTCCGCCACGGTGCGCGGCTTCTGGATCTGCGAGGCCGTGTGGGTGACCCACGGCGGCGGTATGGGGCGGCAGGTGGCGGAGTGGATGGCGCTCGGCGAACCCTCGTACGACCTCGCCGAGGCCGACGCGAACCGCTTCTACCCGTATGCCACCACGCCTCCGTACGTCCTCGAACGCGGGAAGCAGCAGTACCGCGAGGTCTACGACATCATCCATCCGCGCCAGCAGATGGCCCGACCCCGCAAGCTCCGTTTGACCCCGTTCTACGCGCGGCACGCCGAGCTCGGGGCGGAGTTCGTCACCGGCGCGGGATGGGAACGCCCGCAGTGGTTCGAGGCGAACGCCGGCCTGGTGCCCCCGGACGCCCCGTGGCGCGAGCGCGACGCCTGGGCCGCGAAGCTCTGGTCGCCGATCGAGGGCGCCGAGCACCTCGCGACGCGCTCCGACGTCGCGCTGTTCGACATCACCGCGTTCGCGAAGCTCGACGTCGAGGGGCCGGGCGCGCTCGCGTTCCTCGAGCGGGTGTTCGCGAACCGCATCGACCGACCGGTCGGCTCGCTCGTCTACACGGCTGCGCTCACCCCCCGCGGCGGGATCCGGCTCGATCTCACGATCGCGCGGAAAGGCGAGAGCCTGTTCCGCGTGGTCACCGGTGGCGGATCGGGTCAGCACGACCTCGCGTGGCTGCGCGCGCAGGTCCGCGACGGCGAGCGTGTCACGATCACCGAGCGCACCGGATCGCTCTTCGCCCTCGGCCTGTGGGGACCGAAGGCGCGCGAGGTCCTTCGCGTGGTGGCCGACGCGGACGTGACGAACGACGCCTTCCCGTACATGACCGCGAAGTACCTGAACGTCGGCGAGGTCGGTCCCGTCTGGGCCCAGCGGATCTCGTACGCCGGTGAGCTCGGCTGGGAGCTCTACGGCCAGTTCGCGATGGGCGACCGCGCGTGGGAACTGCTCTGGGAAGCCGGGCAGGAGCACGGGATCGTCGCCGCCGGGCTCGGCGCGTTCGACACGCTCCGGCTCGAGAAGGGCTACCGGCTCTGGGGCCAGGACATCCACACGGAGTACGACCCGTTCGAGGCCGGACTCGGCTTCGCGGTGAAGATGGACAAGGAGTTCCAGGGCAAGGACGCGCTCGAGCGCAGGCTCGAAGCCGGGCCCGCGCGCAAGCTGAGCTGCATCACGCTGGACGAACCGTCGCACGTCGTCATGGGCAAGGAGCCGATCCGCGCCAACGGCGACGTCGTCGGTTCCGTAACGTCGGCGGGCTACGGCTACTCGATCGGCCGGTGCATCGCGTACGGCTACCTGCCGGCCGAGCTCGCCGTGGAGGGAACCGAGCTGGAGGTGGAGTACTTCGGGGAGCGGCTCCCCGCGCAGGTTGCGTCCGAGCCGCTGTGGGACCCCAAGGGCGAGCGCCTGCGGGGATGAGCGCCGGGCGACCGCCCGGTTCGATGGGAGGGGAACAGCGGATGGCGATCGTCGACAACCCGGGGATCCTGCTGTACACGAGGATCCGCAAGTCGCCGTACTTCTACGCGTCGCGCAAGCACGGGGTGCAGCGGTACAGCGTCTACAACCACACGTACCACCCGCGCCACTACGGCGACCCGGTGAAGGAGTACTGGCACCTCGTCAACGGCGTGACGCTCTGGGATGTCGGCGTCGAGAAGCAGATCCAGATCAAAGGCCCCGACGCCTTCGACCTCACGAACATGATCGTCCCGCGCGATCTGCACAAGTGCGCCGTCGACCAGGCGAAGTACGTCTTCATCACGGCGCCCGACGGCGGGATCCTGAACGACCCCGTCCTGCTCCGGGTCGCCGAGGACGAGTTCTGGCTCTCGCTCGCCGACAGCGACGTGAACCTGTACGCGCTCGGCATCGCGGCGGCCAAGGGGATGAACGCGACCGTGCAGGAGATCGACGTCGCGCCCGTCCAGATCCAGGGCCCGAACGCGAAGAAGGTTCTCGTCGAGCTGTTCGGCGAGAAGATCCTGGAGATCCCGTACTACGGCTTGATGCAGACCGAGCTCGACGGGCGGCGCGTCGTGATCTCGCGGACCGGCTACACGGGTGAGGTCGGATACGAGATCTACCTGCACGACGCGTCGCAGCACGGCGTCGAGCTCTGGGACAAGGTGCTCGAGGCCGGGAAGCCACACGGGCTCGAGGTCATCGGGCCGTGTCACATCCGCCGGATCGAGGGAGGCATCCTCGCCTTCGGCGCGGACATGTGGTACGAGAACAACCCCTTCGAGGTCGGGTACCACTACGCGTGGATGGTGGACCTGGACCAGGAGGCCGACTTCATGGGCAAGGACGCGCTCCGTCGCATCAAGGAGGAGGGCGTCAAGCAGAAGCTCGTCGGCGTGGACATCGAGGGCGAGCCCCTCGGCTCGTACATCGACAACGAGATGCTCGACTTCTTCCCGGTATCCGTCGACGGGCGCACGGTTGGTCGCGTGACCTCGGCGTGCCACTCGCCGCGGCTCGAGAAGAACATCGGGCTCGCGATGATGCCGATCGAGCACACCGAACAGGGGACGGAGCTGCAGGTCGAGACGCCGAAGTCGGGGCGCGTGAAGGCCACCGTCGTGCCGATGCCGCACTGGGACCCGCAGAAGGACATCCCGAAGGGGTAGCCCGGGAAGAGCTATCGGTCGTCGGGCTTGGTCACGTCGGCGACCTCGGCGTGGAGGAACTCGACGAGCGCGGTCGCCGCGACGTGCAGGTTGATGCCGTGGCCGCCGCCGCCGATCGCGACGGTGCCGAGGCCCGGGATCGTCGCATCGGCGATCACGGGCCAGGCCGTCGCCGAGCCGAACGGCGTGATGGCGCCGCGCTCGTACCCGGTCGCCGCCTTCGCCTCGTCGGCGTCCGGGAGCGAGAGCCGGCTCACGCCGAGATGCGCGCGGAGCTTGGGCCAGTCGATCTGCCGGCCGCCGGGAACGAGGACGAACGCGTAGTCGTCCTCGGCTCGGCGGATCACGATCGTCCGGAGCAGCTGCCCGAGCTCGATCCCCTGGAACGCGGCGCTCTCCTCGGCGCTGCGCGCGCGCTCCGTTCGAACGACATCGAAGTCGAGGTCCGACCCGGCGAGGGCGCGCAGCGCTGGCGTGTCCGGCTCGCTCACGCAGGCATCCCAGCGGCATCGAGCAGCCAGGCGAGCAGCCACTCCCGGTACGACGGGCGGACGAAGACCCTGGTCGCGCTCGAACGTTCCTGCAAGAGGACCGGGACGCGCGCGAGGAGCGTCTGCGCGCACATCCCGTCGCGCCAGGACCGCGGATGCAGGTCGAGCCCGCAGCCCGTCGAGAGCAGTTCGTGCCGGTCCGTCGCCCATGAGCTCGAGGACCGTTCGGTTCGCCGAGACGTCCACCACGGAGTGGTGCGTCCCGGACAGCAGCGTCGTGAGCTCGGCGGCGAGCCCTCCCGACTCCGTCACCTCCGTCCCGTCGAGCAGGAGCCACTCGTCGAGGCCGAGCCACAACACGTCTCGGCCGATCCATCCCACCCATGTGTTGGGCTCGAGCGGGAGGAACGGCGGGAGCGGATCCACGTCGGATCGCGCGATGCGGAGGTCGATCTGCGCGAGGGACGGGAGCTCGCGCGCCCCGAGGCGCCCGAGATCGCCCGATCGCGCGTCGAGCGGCGCCCCCGAACGGTCAACCGTCACGGCGGGTTCCCTCCGGGTCGTAGAACAGGGGAGGCGTGACCGTGGCGGCCACCGTCCTCTCGGGAAGCGGCGCGAATACCGTCCGGCCGTGCATCGCGTGGCCGCCCTTCACCATCGCGAGCGCGAACGTGCGGCCGAGCGCGGGGCTCCGATAGCTCGAGGTGACGTGTCCGGCCATGGGCATCGGGATCGAGCCGGTGTCCTCCAGGACGATCTGCACTCCCTCGGGCAGCAGGGCTTCGGGGTCCTCGGGGAGCAGGCCGACGAGCTGCTTGCGGTCGGGTCGAGCGGTATCGGGGCGCGAGAACGAACGCCGCCCGATGAAGTCGCCCTTCGAGGGGTTCACGATCCAGTCCATCCCGAGGTCGAACGGCGTCACCGTGCCGTCGGTGTCCTGCCCGACGATCACGTAGCCCTTCTCCGCGCGAAGGACGTGCATCGCCTCGGTCCCGTACGGAGCGATCCCGAACGGCTCGCCCGCCGCCATCACGGCCTGCCAAACGTGCGGGCCGTCCCATCCCGCGACGTGGATCTCGAAGGCCAGCTCGCCGGAGAAGCTCACGCGCGCAAGCCGGGCCGGGACTCCCTGCGACCGTTCCGTCGCGGAACGTCATGTGCGGGAACGTCTCCTTTGAGAGGTCGACGTCGGTTCCCGCAGCGGCCAGGACGTCGCGTGCACGAGGACCGTTCAGCGCGACGACCGCCCACTGCTCGGTGACGCTCGTGCAGAACACGCGGAGGTCGGTCCATTCCGTCTGGAGCCACTCCTCGAAGTGGTCGAGCACGCGTGCCGCTCCGCCGGTTGTCGTCGTGACGAGGTACCGGTCCTCCGCCAGTCGCATCGCCACGCCGTCGTCGAACACCATGCCGTCGAGCGCACACATCAGTCCGTACCGGATCGAGCCGACCTTCAGGTTCGACATCCGGTTCGTGTACATCCGGTCGAGGAACGCAGGCGCATCGGGTCCGACCACCTCGATCTTGCCGAGCGTCGAGGCGTCCATCGCCCCGACCGCGTTGCGAACGGCGAGGCACTCGCGCGCGACGGTTTCGTCGATCGACTCGCCGCCGCGAGGGAAATACCAGGGCCGCTTCCACTGCCCGACGTTCTCGAACACGGCGCCGCGCTCGACGTGCGACGCGTGGATCGGAGTGAGACGGATCGGGTCCAGCAGGTCTCCCCGGTACGGACCGGCGAGCGCGCCGTAGGACACCGGCGTGTACGGGGGCCGGGCGTTCGACGGTCCCTGCGCGCCCGCGATTCCAGCCGAGCGCGAGCGTTGACGATCTCGGCGGCGAGGACTCCGCTCGTGCGGCCCTGGTCGACGGCGGTGCCGATGTAGGTCGCGCGCTTCACGTGTTCGACCGAGCGAAGGCCGCCCTCGACGGCAGCGAAGACGTCGGCGACGGTCTGGTCGCGCTGCAGGTCGACGTACTTCTGCGCGTCTTCGCCGTGCTCCACGAACCAGACCTGCGCGCTTTCCGGGAGCGCTCCCGACGCCGTGCCCGCCACGGCTAACCAGGACTGGCCATCCAGCCCCGTCCGGGACGAAGCGTGGCCGCGCGCCCCGTCGTACGTGAGCCCGCCGCCGATCGCGCGCCAGAGCCCGAGGTTCGGGTTCCAGCCGCCGGACACGAGCAGGAGGTCGGCCTCGAGCGCCGTCTCGGATCGCCGTCCGGCTCGCGGATCGTCACGGACTCGACACGAAGGTCACCATCCGCGCGAACGACGGCACGGCCGTCCGGACGTCCACCACCTCGGCCAGCTCCACGCCGGCCTTCGCGACGCGTTCGGCCGCCTCCTTGCCCCAGTCGTTCGTGACGAACGCGACGGCGCGTTCGCCCGGAAGCACCCCGAAGCGTTCGACGTACCGCATCGCCGACGAGGCGAGCATCACGCCGGGACGGTCGTTGCCGACGAACGCCAGTGGCCGCTCGAAGGCGCCGGTCGCCAGGACGACGCGGCCGGCGCGGATGTGCCAGATGCACTCCGTCGCGTGCGGGAGAGAGATGGCGTGCTCGACGGGTTCGCTTCCGTCGTTGACGGCGACGCGCCACATCCCGGCGGCGGCGCGTACCCGGTCGTGGACGACGACATACCCGTCGTCGTAGACGCCGAGCGCGGTCGCGTCGGTGAGCACTGTGATGTCGTCCCCGCCCGGTGCGTCGGCCGATCGCTCGAGGGCGCTCGCTCCACGATCATCACGCGGTCCCCTCGTCGGGCAGCCTTCCGCGCGGCCTCACGCCCGGCGTCGCCGCCGCCGACGACGAGGGTCTCGACATGCCGGTGCGCATGCCGGACGCGCTCGGTGGATGGCTCCGCATCGGCGAGCTCGGCGACCCCCGCCCGCGCCTGCGCCACGAGACCCTCGACGAGGGGGACGGTCGTGGCGGGCGCGATGAGGTCCACCCAGGGCCCGAGCACCGCGACGAACGCGTTCGGCTCGTCGGTCCCGTCCGTCATGACGCCGCGCGGCCGGCCGAGGATCGGGCTCCGGAAGCCGTCCACGATGTCGTTGGCGAGGAGCGCGCTCGCCAGCGTGTCGCCCTCGAACCCCTCGTACTCGGCGCCGTCGAACGTGAACCGCAACGGTTTCGAACGATCGACCAAGTCCCCGCCGGCCCCGACGTCGTCGATCCTCGGACGCCGGCGGCTCCTCTCCAACGCGATAGACGGCGCGGAACTCGTACGTCGCCGTGTTCCGGATCGCGTTGAACCACCGGCGACAGCCGGCCGCGTGGAACCAGCGCTCGCGGAACTCGCCGCGAGGGTTGTCGCGCATGAACAGGAAATCCGCCCACTCCTCGTCGCTCAGCGCGTCGGGATCGGCCGGGTAGTTCACGTGCGCCTGGCCGCCGTAGCGGAACTCGACCTCGTCGCGGAGTCCGCACCAGGGGCAGGGGACGAGCAGCATCAGGCGGATCCCTCGTCGAAGGTCGCCACGAGGCGCTTCGGCGCGGTCAGACGCCACGCCTCGACGACCAGCTCGCGCATCTCGGCGGCATCGACGCTGCGGTAGTGCACGCCGATCCAACCACTCGGCCCCACGTACGGGGGCACGAAGAACGTCTTCGGGTCCATCGCGACGAGTGCCCGCTGCTCGTCGTGGGTCGACTTGATCCACGCCTCCTTCCCGCCCTCGCCGAACATGACGAAGATCTTGTTCCGCACGCGGAAGGTCGCCGTCCCCCAGGTCTCGCGCTCCTCGGACTCGGGCAACTCGAGCGCGAGCTTGCGCACGGTCCTCGCCTGCATCAGCCGGACCTCGAGTTCGAACGCATCAGTGCGCGACCGCCGCTGCGCCGTGCTCGTCGATCAGCGCTCCGGTCGTGAACCGCCCGAGCGCGAACGGCTCCGCGAGTGGGTGCGGTCGTCCGTTCGCGATCGTGTCCGCGTAGACCCATCCCGATGCCGGCGTCGCCTTGAACCCGCCGGTACCCCAGCCGCAGTTGAGGTAGAGGCCCTCGACCGGCGTGAGCCCGAGGATCGGCGAGGCATCCGGACAGACGTCGACGATGCCCGCCCACGTCCGCAGGAGCTTCGCATGGGCGAAGATCGGGAAGAGCTCGACCGCGGCGGCCAGTTGGTGCTCGATCACGTGGAACGAGCCCCGCTGCGCGTAGCCGTTGTACGCGTCGATCCCGGCTCCCATCACCAGCTCGCCCTTGTCCGCCTGGCTGACGTAGACGTGGACGGCGTTCGACATGACCACGCAGTCCAGGATCGGCTCGAGCAGGACCGAGACGAGGGCCTGCAACGGATGGGACTGGAGCGGGAGCCGGAGATCGAGCATCGAGGCGAGGACGCTCGTGTGGCCAGCCGCGGCGAGGGCGACCTTCCGGGCGCGGATCGTTCCGCGTGTCGTCTCGACGCCCTCGACACGGCCGCCGTCGCCGCGGAGGAACCCGGTCACCTCGGCGTGCTCCACGATGTCCACGCCGAGTTCGCTCGCGCGCGTCGCGTACCCCCAGGCCACGCGGTCGTGCCGCGCCACGCCGCCGCGACGTTGCAGCGTCGCGCCGAGCACCGGATACCGCACGTCGGGTGACACGTTCACGATCGGGCAGAGGGCCTTCACGTCTTCGGGTGTCAGCCACTCGGCGTCGACCCCGTTCAGGCGGTTCGCGTTCACGCGCCGCATCGAGGAGCGCATGTCGCCGAGGTCGTGGGCGAGGTTCACCACGCCCCGCTGGCTGAACTGGACGTCGAAGCCGAGGTCGTCCTCGAGCCCTTCCCAGAGCTTCAGCGAATGCTCGTAGATCGCGGCCGACTCGTCCCACAGGTAGTTCGACCGGATGATGGTCGTGTTACGGGCCATGTTGCCGCCGCCCAGCCATCCCTTCTCGACGACGGCGACGTCGGTCATGCCATGGAGCTTCGCCAGGTAGTACGCGGTGGCGAGGCCGTGGCCGCCGCCGCCCACGATCACCACGTCGTACGCCGGTTTCGGCTCGGCCGAACGCCAGTACCGGTCGCCTTGCTTCCGCCATCGACGCGCGAGCGTACCGGGTCATCGAGCCGGCCGGGGACGGCCTCGCTCTTGAACTCCCGTTCAGTTACCGTGGGCTCCCGCGCGTTCGGCCACGCGTGTGGGAGGAAGCCGAAGAGATGTCGATCCCGTGGGACGCCGTCCGGCGTCCGGCCGCGTCGCTGCTCGATGCCGTCGGGCGGACCCCGATCGTCCGGGTGAACCGCGTCGTCCCCGATGGGCTCGAGCTCTACGTCAAGGTCGAGTGGTACGGCCCGACCGGTTCGGTGAAGGACCGGATCTACCGGGAGATGCTCGGCCGCGCGAAGGAACGCGGCGACCTGAAGCCCGGGATGACGATCATCGAGTGCACGACGGGAAACGCCGGCATCGCCGTCTCGGCCGCGGCCGCCATCATCGGGTTCCCGTGCGTCATCGTGATGCCCGAGGGCATGAGCGAAGAGCGCAAGCAGATGATCCAGGCCTACGGGGCCGAGCTGGTCCTGACCCCGGGCGGCGGGACCGACATCGACCTGTCGCTCGCGAAGATGCGGGAGATGGTCGCGGCCGAGCCCGGGCGCTTCTTCTTCCCCGGCGAGTTCGACAACCCGGACAATCCCGCCGCGCAGGAGACCTCCGGCGTCGAGATCTGGGACCAGCTCGAGGGCCGCGTCGACGCGGTCGTCGCGTCGCAGGGGACCGGGGGTTGGATCACCGGCGTCGCGCGGGCGCTGAAGGAACGGAACGCCGGCGTGAAGGCCTACGCGGTCGAGCCGAGCGAGTGCCCGCTGATCTCGGAGCAACGGTGGGGCGAGCACGGCGTCCCGGGCATCGGGGACGGCATCGTGCCTCGGAACCTGGATCTGTCGTGCATGGACGGCATCGTGACGGTCTCGACCGACGAGTCGCTCGAGATGGCTCGGCGCATGGCGCGCGAGGAAGGGATGCTCTGCGGTCCCTCCTCGGGGATGAACGTCGCCGCGTCGATCAAGGTGGCGGCGGCGCACCCCGAGCTCCGACGCATCGTCACGGTGATACCCGACACCGGACAGCGCTACCTCTCCGGAGAGTTGGTCGGCGAGGGACCCGACGTCGAGAGCCCCAAGCGCGATCATCCGATCGACCCCGCGTCGATCGCGCGCATCGAGGCGAACCGGGATCGCCTCGAGTTCATCTCCTAACCATGAGTACGTACCCGATGTCGGACGAGGACCGCGAGATCCAGGGGCGCGCGCGCCGCTTCGTCGACGACGAGCTGATCCCGCACGAGGTCGAGGCCGAGATGAACGGCGGCCGCCTTCCCGACGACGTCCGCGCGAAGCACCACCGCCTGGCGCTCGAGCTCGGCCTGTACGCGATGAACATGCCGAAGGACCTCGGCGGCGGGGGCATGACCACGTTCCAGCAGGTCCTGGTCTCCGAACAGCTCGGCCGGGTGACCAACGCGCTCGGTTGGTGCGTGCACACGCCCGCCTCCTGGGCGCCCGAGGCGGTCTCGGGGGACCAGCTCTCCCGCTGGATCGTGCCGACGATCCGCGGCGAGCGCCACGAGTGCTATGCGATCACGGAGGAGACCGCTGGCTCCGACGTCGACGCGATCCAGTCGACCGCGCATCGCGACGGCGAGGAGTACGTCCTGAACGGAACGAAATGGCACGTGACCTCCTTCAACACGGCCGACTACGTGTTCTTCCAGGCGAAGATCGCCGACGGCCCGAACGCCGGCGCCCACGCGATGTTCTTCGTCGACAAGGACACGCCCGCCGTTCGTCTCGTACGTGAGCCGGCGTACTCGCACACGTACGCCGACACACACGCGATCGTCGCGTTCGAGGACGTTCGCGTCCCGGTCTCCAACCGGATCGGTGACGAGGGCGACGGCCTGGACTTCACGTACGAGTGGTTCCGGTACGAACGCCTGATGATCGCGGCCCGTTGCTGCGGGGCTGCGGAGCGGTTGATCGAGGAGGCGACGGCCTTCGCCAAGGAGCGCGTGCAGTTCGGTGAGCCGATCATCGCGTTCCAGGCGATCCAGCACATGCTCGCCGACTCGGCGACCGAGCTCTGGGCTGCGCGCCTGATGACGTACGAGCTCGCCAAGAACGTGGACCGCGGCGCGGACGTGAAGGTGCAGCACGCGCAGTGCTCGATGGCCAAGCTCTACGCCAGCGAGATGGCCGGCCGGGTGGCCGACCGCGCCGTGCAGATCTTCGGGGGCCGCGGGTACATGCGCGAGAACGTCGCGGAACGGTTCCATCGCGAGCTCCGCGTCGACCGGATCTGGGAAGGCACCTCGGAGATCCAGCGCAACATCGTGGCCGACCAGCTGGCGAAGCGCGGAGTGCGTACGCTGACCGGATGAGCGATCCGAGGGCCGAGCAGGCGAAGCTGGAGGCTCATTCCTGGGCCGCGTTCGAAGCGGCGCTCGAGGCGATCCCGCGAGCGAACTGGGAGGACGACGGGGTGGTCCCCGGCTGGTCGGTGAAGGAGATGCTGTGGCACATGGCCGGCTGGCTCCAGAAGTGCGCGCGCCGGTTGGAGGAGATGCGCACGGGAGGAGAGCCCGTACGGAGCGGTCAGACGGTGGACGAACGCAACGACGAGCTCGCCGCCCAGGCGCGGACGATGACCGTCGACGCGGTGTACCGGGGCCTGATCGATGCCCGGGCCCTCGTCTTGGAGGAGTGGCAAGCGCTGCCGGACATCGACGAAGGCGCGATCAGCGAGCTCGCCGACGAGTCGTACGAGCACTACGACGAGCATCGCGAGGATCTCGAGCGTTTCGTGACCGCCTAACCGGCGGCTGAGGCGTCGATCTCCTCGCGGAGCGGCATCCCCTCGCGAGCTCCGTCTTGGGTCACCGACGCCGAGGCCGCCGCGACCGCGCGACGAACAGCGTCCTCGAGTGCCCGCCCTTCGAGCAGCCCCGCCGCGAGCACGCCGTTCGCGGTATCCCCGGCTCCGGTGGTGTCGACCGCTCGGACCCGCGGGGCCGACACGTTCGTGACGCCGTCGATCTCGGCGCCGCGCTCGCCGAGCGTGAGGACGACTCGGAGATCGGGGTGGGCGGTGCGGATCGACGCGGCGTCGTGACCGAGGGCGGATAGCTCGCGCTCGTTGGGCGTGATGACGTCGACGATGTCGAGAAGCGCTTTCGCGTCCGCGGCGGCCGGCGCGGGGTTCAGGACCACCGTCCCGCCGAGCTCCCGAGCCCGCTCGGCGGCCAGGCGCACGACGCCGAGAGGCACTTCGAGGCTTGCGAGCAGGACGCTCTCCGGACCGAACCCCTCGAGTCCCGCTTCGACGTCGTCTGACGTGAGCGTGGCGTTCGCGCCCGCCGCGACCGCGATCTGGTTCTCGCCCGCCTCGTCCACGACGATGAGGGCCACGCCCGTCGCCGTGTTCGGCACCACGGAGACGTGGGAGACGTCGACGCCCTCGCTCCGAAGCGCCTCGAGCGCCTCGGCTCCCATCGCGTCGTCGCCGACGGCGCCGAGGAAGTGCACGGCACCGTTCGCCGGGCCGCCGCGCAGGGCTCGGGCCGCGGCGACGGCCTGGTTCCCTCCTTTGCCGCCGTGGTGGCGCTCGAACGATCCGCCGAGCACCGTTTCGCCCGGCCGGGGGAGCGGGACACCGCGGACGACGAGGTCGACGTTGACCGCTCCGAGCACGACGAGCAGCGGCTCGCTCACGCCGAAGCCGACGCCGCGACCAGTGAGCGGAGGCGATCGTTGAAGCGCTCGACGAACGCCGGAGCGTCCACGTCGAGCGCGACGCGCGCGTTGTCCTCGACGGCCCAGGCGGCCGGCCACGGGCTCCGGCGGATCCCGTGGAGGTCGGGGACGGTCTCGCCGCGAGTCCACGTGCCGTCCGTCTCGACCTCGACGCGCGTCGAGTGCAGTTCGACGAGCGATGGATCGAGCGCGGCGGCGACGGCGAGCGGATCGTGCATCGCCGCACCCTCGAAGCGTCCCTGTCCGTAGGTGGCGTAGAAGTCGATGTAGAACTCCGCGGCTCCCCGGATCATCCGGGCGACCGCGGACTCTGGCGCGGGAGCGCACACCTCGTCCACGTGCGCCTTCGTCATCTGCACCCGCTCGGTCACGTCGAGACCGATGCAGACTGGCAACTTGTCCTCCGGCGCACCGGCGAACCCGCGGAACACGACCTGAGCGGCTTCCGGGTCGACCCAGATGTTCGCCTCCGCCGCGGGCGTGACGTTCCCGCGCCCGCTGAACGCGCCGCCCATCAGGACGAAGCCGCGGAGCAGGTGCGGGAGCTCGGGTTCCTCGGCGATCGCGAGCGCGACATTGGTGAGCGGGCCGGTGGCGACGAGGAGCACCTCGCCGGGGCGTTCGGTCACGACGTCGAGGATCGCTCGCGCGGCGTGTCGCTCGGACGGGGCCCTGGTCGGCGGCGGCAGCTCGGCACGGCCGAGCCCGTTCTCGCCGTGGACGTACGGGAACAGCAGGTGCTCTCGGACGAGCGGCCGCTCGGCGCCGGCGGCGACCTCGACGTCGGTCCGGCCGACGAGCTCGAGCACGGCCAGGGTGTTGCGGACCACCTGCGCGGTCGAGACGTTCCCCATGAGGCACGTCGCTAGCACGAGGTCGGCCTCCGGCGACGCGCACGCGTACAGGAGCGCGAGGGCGTCGTCGACCCCGGTGTCGACGTCGAGGATCAAAGGGACCGGCGGCATCGGTCGGTTCAGGATGCGACGAGGTCCGAGGACTCCAGCCGGAAGCCGAGCTCGTTCGCGGCGACCTGCATGCACGCGCGATGCATCCGTTCGGGCGTGACCTTCGAGTCGTTCATCACGACCTGGATCGCGAGCCCGTCGATCAGACAGGCGAGCCGGAGCGCCAGCTCGTCGACGTCCTCGGTCGACGTGAACTCACCCGTCTGCCGTCCCGCTCGGACGATCTCGGCGATCTGCGAACGCCAGCGTTCGTCCAGCACCTCACGGTCCTTGGCCATCTCGGCATCGCGGAGCGCGCGGACCCAGACCTCGATCCACAGCGCCCACTCGTCGAGCCGGCCGAACTCCTGCAGGTAGCCGGGCACCGACAGGTCGACGAGACGCCGAAGCTGGTCCTTCGCGCTGGGCAGCCGACGGATCTCGCGAGAGGTCCGCAGATAGAACTGGTCGTTCGCGAACGTGAGGGCCTCGGCAAGGAGACGGTCCTTGGAGTCGAAGTAGTACAGGATCAATCCGGGCGACACTCCCGCCTGCTCCGCGATATCGGAGATTCGGGTCTCGGCGAGCCCGCGCTCGGTGATGACGCGCGCGGCGGCGTCGAGGATCTCCTGATGCCGGTCCTTCGTGTGCTTCGGGGTGGTGGTGCTCATCTGGGTTCCGTTCCTCCCGGGCTTTCGTCCGTGCTCGCGGCCCGAACCCTTCGGTCCTGAACGCGGAACAGTCCGACGGCTTCGGCGGACGGTGATTGAACTGGGATTCAGCGGACTCTACGCGGTTGACCAGGGATGTCAACCGGAGGAACGCTTGCGCTGAGCTTGACCCGCCGTTCAAACACGTGGAAGGATGGCGCCCGACCCCGACCGAGGAAAGGCACGGGAACCATGACCAACGTCTACGACGCGATCGTCATCGGGGGCGGTCACAACGGGCTGATCAGCGCGGGATTCTTCGCGAAGTCCGGTGCCCGGACCGTGGTGCTCGAGGCCCGGGACAAGACCGGCGGAGCGGCCGATACGAGCACCCCGTGGCCCGAACATCCGGACTTCCACGTCACGACCTACTCGTACGTGATGAGCCTGATGCCGCCGACGGTCATCCGCGACCTCCAGCTCGAGCGCCACGGCTACAAGGTCACGCCGTTCGGGCCGTACTACCAGGCGTACCCCGACGGCCGCTCGATCAAGATCTACACCGACGACGCGAAGAAGAACTACGAATCCATCTCGCAGTTCTCCAAGAAAGATGCCGAGGCGATGCCGAAGTGGGACGCGTGGCTCGGCGGCGTCGCGGACGTCATGGGTCCGCTGCTCCTGCAGGTGCCCCCGCCGCTCGGCTCGCTGAAGGTCCGCGACCTGCTCGACCAGCTGCGGGTCGCGTGGGGGGCGCGCGGTCTGGGGGTTCGCGGGGTCGCCGACGTGACCAAGCTCTTCACGATGAGCGTCACCGACCTGCTGGACGAGTGGTTCGAGTCCGACCCGGTGCGGGGGATGCTCGCCGTGAACGGCGTGATCGGGACGTGGGCCGGACCGGACTCGCCGGGCACCGCCTACGTGATGCTCCACCACTCGATCGGGGACGTCGGAGACGGCCACCTCGGCTCGTGGGGCTATCAAGAGGGCGGCATGGGCGGTGTCTCCGAGGCGTGCCGTCGTGCCGCGGAGTCCTTCGGCGCCGAGATCCGGACGAACGCCAAGGTGGGGAAGATCCTCGTCCGCGGCGGACGCGCGGTCGGCGTGGCGCTCGAGAACGGTGAGGAGCTCCGCGCGCCCGTCGTCGTCACGACGATCCACCCGAAGATCGCGTTCCTCCGGCTCATCGACGAGACCGAGCTCCCGGCCGAGTTCGTGCGGGACATCTCGAACTGGAAGACGCGCAGCGGTGTCGTGAAGATCAACTTCGCGATCAGCGAGCTTCCGGACTTCATCGCCGACCCGGGGAAGAACCTCCAGGACCACCACACGGGATCGGTCGAGCTCTGTTTCAGCCCCGAGTACGCTGAGACTGCGTTCCAGGATGCCCATTTCCTACGAAAGGGGTCCGAACGGCCCTTCGTCGACGGCGTGATCCCGACGACGATGGATCCCACCCTGATGCCCGAAGGCGTCCACAACTTCTCGATGTTCGCGCAGTGGGTCCCCGACGACTGGGTGAACGAGCCGCACCGCGAGGAGCTCGAGGCGTTCGCCGACCGGATCGTCGACCTGTACACGGAGCTCGCGCCGAACTTCAAGTCATCGGTGATCGCGCGTCAGGTCATCGGTCCGTACGACATGGAGCAGGAGCTCGGCCTGATCGGCGGGAACATCTTCCACGGGGAGCTCTCGGTGGATCAGCTGTTCCACATGCGTCCGGCCCCGGGCTACGCCGACTACCGGACGCCGATCCGAGGCCTGTATCACGGGTCGAGCGCCACCCACGCCGGCGGAGGCGTCTGCGGCATCCCCGGATGGCAGGCGTTCCGCCAGGCCAAGAAGGATCGCGCGATCGGCACGAAGTAGCCTGAGGCGCGTGTCGAACGAGGGATCGTCGGACGCGCGGACGCCGCTCGAGCGGATGCTCGAGGCGCGTTCCGTCGCCGTCATCGGGGCGAGCGGGCGCGAGGGCACCGCCGGTCATCAGACGCTGCTCGAACTCCGAAAGGGCGGTTTCGACGGCGACGTCTACCCCGTGAACCCGAAGTACGAGGAGCTCGAGGGCTCCCGCTGTTACCCGTCGATCGGCGAGATCCCCGAACCCGTGGACCTCGCCGTGATCTCGCTCGCGAACTCGTTGCTGGAAGAGACGCTCTCGGCCTGTGCAGCCGCACGGGTCGGGTCGGCCGTGATCTACGCGAGCGGCTTCGAGGAGCCGCGCGAGGGCGTCCCGCCGCTCACCGAGCGGCTCACTGCCATCGCTCGCAACGCCGGGATGGCCGTGTGCGGTGGGAACTGCATGGGTTTCGTGAACGTCGAGCGCGGGCTTCGCGCGACGGGTTGGTACGAGCCCGAACGCCTCGATCCCGGGTCGATCGCGTTCATCAGCCATTCTGGATCGGCGTTCGCTGCGCTCCTCCACAACGACCGTGGACTCCGCTTCAACGTCGCGATCTCCGCAGGGCAGGAGTTCGTGACGACGACGGCCGACTATCTGCGGTACGCGCTCGGGCTCGAGAGCACGAAGGCGATCGGGCTGTTCATCGAGACGATCCGCGATGCCGCCGGCTTCCGCGACGCGATGGCCGTGGCCGGCGATCGCGACGTGCCGGTCGTGGTGCTCAAGGTCGGGCGCGAGGCGCTCTCGCGAGCGCTCGTGACCTCGCACTCCGGCGCGCTCGCGGGCGAGGACGGCGCGTACGAGGCGCTGTTCGAGGCCGACGGCGTTCACCGCGTGGAGACCCTCGACGAGATGGGCGACACCCTTGCCTTGTTCGTCGCGGGCCGGCGTGCGGGCCCCGGCGCCCTCGCCTCGATCCACGACTCCGGCGGAGAGCGCGCGATGTTAGTGGACGCGGCCGCGACGGCCGGGGTGCCGCTCGCGTCCATCGCGCCCGAGACGACCGATCGGCTCGCGGAGCTGCTCGACCCGGGCCTGGCGGCCGTGAACCCGCTGGATTTCTGGGGCACCGGGAAGGACGCCTTCGCGGTCGTCAACGGATGCGAACGCGCGCTCCTGGACGATCCCGGCGTGGCCGCGCTGGCGTTCGCGGTCGATCTGACGACCGACGACGACCCGGACGAGGGGTTCATCGCCTCGTTCCTGGAGGTCTGGCCCGAGACCGACAAGCCGATGGCGATGCTGTCCAACTTCGCGAGCGGCATCAGCCGTCCCGACGTCGAACGCCTCCACGAGAACGGCGCGCCGGTGCTGGAAGGCACCCTCACCGGACTCGCGGCGTTCCGGCATCTGTTCGAGCATCGGAACCATCGGGCACTCCCTCCGGTCGCCTCGACATCGCCGGTGCCGGCCAATGTCCGCGATCACTGGGCGCACGCGTTGCGCGATCAACTCTCTGAAGCCATGGCACTGCGGATGCTCTCGGACTACGGGGTTCCGTCGGTGGCTGCGGTGGTGGCGCTCTCGCTCGACGACGCGCTCGCGGCGGCCGGCAAGGTCGGCTACCCCGTCGCCGTCAAGACGGCCATGCCCGACGCCACGCACAAGAGCGACGTCGGGGGCGTGCATCTCGGACTGCCGAACGGCATCGCCGTGAAGCAGGCCTATCTGGACCTTGCGGAACGGCTCGGACCGGTCGTGACCGTGGCGGCCATGGCGCCGCCCGGCGTCGAGATCCATCTCGGCATCGTTCGCGACGAGCAGTTCGGGCCGCTCGTGCTGGTGGCCGCCGGCGGCGTGCTCGTCGAGGTGCTGAAGGACCGACGGATGGCGCTGCCACCGCTCGACGAGGCACGGGCGCGCGGGATGGTCGACCGCCTCGCGGTCCGCCCGCTCCTGGACGGGGTGCGTGGCCGCCCCGCCGCCGACGTTGACGCGCTCGTTCGCGCGATCGTCGCGATGTCGTGGCTGGCGCACGATCTCGGGGACCACCTCGATTCGCTCGACGCGAACCCGGTGATCTGCGGTCCGGACGGCTGCGTCGCCGTCGACGCGCTCGTCATCTCACGCTCGTCCTGAGCCGTGCGACCGGAGCGAGCTGCGCTCTAGCTGGACGGGCAGGCCTCGAAGTGCAGGTACGTTCGGCACTCCGCTTCAGTGAGCGAGCGCGTGACGCGTGAGCGTGCGATCTCGATCGCGTCCTCGAGGGCGATCGGGTACACGAGGATCCTCCCGTCCGCGTGGATCGCGATCATCTGCGAGCCATCGTGGTTGAAGGCGACAGATTCGACGCCGCTCGGCTCCGCTGGAGGCGTGAAGATCAGCTCTCCCGTCCGCGCATCCCACACGCGCACCGTTCCGTCGAGGCTCACGGTCACGACCTTGCTGCCCCGGCGGTCGAAGGCGATCTCCTCCAACCCCGAGCCGACATGGCCCTTCAACGTGCCGATCAGGTCGAGCGTGTTCGCGTCCAACAGCCTGACTCATCCCGATCGTCCAGGCCCGTCACGGCGAGCACGCCCCCGTCCGGGCTCAGAGCGACCGGGCCGCCCGTCGATGGCGTGGTGGCGATCTGCCTTCCGGATGCAAGGTCCCATACCTTGAGGTCTCCGCCAACGAACGGGTCCTAGGTGGCGAACGCGACCCGCGCGCCGTCTGCGCTGAACGACACACTCCCAACTGCGATGTCGCCATCGACAAGGATCTCGGTCTCACCGGTCGTGACGTCGAGGAGTCCGGGGCCGGCGTCGGACCTCAGATCGGACATGCCGCCGAAGAACAGGTGTCTCCCGTCGGGGCTGAACGTCAGCCAGGGGACCGATCCCAACCCCTCGAGCGTCCACATGGGTCGCTCCCTTCCGACGGAATGCATCCGGATCGTGTCCCACTCCCCGGTCGCGAGCAAGCTGCCGTCGGGGCTGAGAAGGACGAACCCCTCGTCGATCAACCCGGGTGTGGGCGCGACCGTGAAGGTCTCGCGACCACTGGCGAGGTCCCACACGTGGAAGACGTTCTCGCCCTCCGACGTGGCCGGAGTCAACGTGGCCAGAGTGGATCCACCGTCACTCATGGACACGGAGAGCACGTCGTCGGGACAGCTGGAGACCCCGCACGGCTCCGGCGAGGTGTCCACGAAGGTCCGTCGGCCGGTCCGAAGGTCCCACACGCCGACCGAGCCGTCGACTCCGACGACCGCAACCGCGCTGCCGTCGGACGCGACCGAGACGTCATGGACGCCCTGGCCGAGGACGGAGCTCGCGTCGATCGCGACCGCGGTCCCGGCACGGCGGAGGGTCTCCTCGGCCTGGGGCAGCACGATCCCTTCGCTGACGCGCCGCGACTGGAGGGCGAGCAGGACCGCGAGCTCCCGATCGACCTCGAGGTTCGCGAAGGAGGCAGTCGCGAGCTCGCTGGCGAAGGCCAGGCGTGTCGCGTGCTGCGCCGTCGAATTCCGATCGATGGCGATGGCGGTGAGCGTCCCCGCCACGAGGACGCCGGCGGTCAGCACCGCGACGAGCGCTCGAAGCCTCTTGACGGATCGTCGCTCGACCATCGCTCCTCGCGCCGCCCTCGTCTCCTCGGCGGCCCGTTCCTGCTCGCGTCTCGCGACGCCCGCGCGGAGGTACTCGCGCTCGGCGTGTCCGATGGCGAGGCTCGTCGAGGAGGCCCATGATTCGAACTGGTCCAGGCGCGATCCCGGTCAGGAGGAAGCTCGCGCTCCCGGCCGCTGTGCGTCCACTCGGATGCGGCTTCCGCCACACGCCGCAGCGTCCGAACGTCCTCGCGGGCGGCGTCGATCCACGCTCGCAGTCGCGGCCACGAACGCAGAAGCGCCTCGTGGGCTACCTCGACCGTGGGCTCGCGGGACGCGGGGTCGCGGTCGAACGTCAGCAGGCGATGCCGCCCGAACGCGTCGAGGGCCGACCGCATCGCCTCGGGCTCGACCTCGAGGCCGGCGAGCTCGGACCGCGGCACCCTGCGTCGGGTGTCGGCGGTCCCTTCGCCGAGGGTCACGAGACGCAGGAAGAGCTGGCGCATCGCTTCGCGACCGGCCTCGTCCCGCGCCGCGTACAGCTGCTCGGCCCTCGCGGCCAGCGCCCCGGCTACACCGCCGATGTCCCGGTAGGCGGCGAGCGTGAGCCGTCCGTCGTCCCGCCGCTCGAAGAGCTCGGTGAGGGCGTACTGCACGAGCGGAAGCGCCCCGGGCTGTTCGGCGACGTCCGACGCCACCTGGGCGACGAGGGCGGGCTCGACGTCGGAGACCGAGCGGCTCGGCGGGCCCGACGATCGCCCGCTCGAGCTCGTCGGGCGCGAGCGGCGTCACGACCTCGGTGCTCGCCCCGAGCAGCTCGCCGAAGCGCTGGTAGTTGAGCGGCCGGTCGTAGAAGTCGCCGCGGAGGGTCGCGATCACCCGCACGCGGCTCGCCGGATCCGCGACCGCCACGCGGAGGCTCTCGAGCAGCAGCGAGCGCTCGGCCTCGGCCTCGGTCAGCGTGAAGACCTCCTCGAACTGGTCGACCACGAGCACGAGCTCCGCGCCCTCGGGCGTGACCCGGTCCACGGCGTCGATCAGGCCGCGTGGCCCGGACTCGAGCAGTCCGAGCAGCCCAGCCGGTGGCTTCGACCGCGACCCGGAGCAGCGCCGCCTCGAGCTCCTCCATCGGATGGCGGCCCGGAACCATCTCGGTGATGAACCACTCCGCCGAGCCGTCGATCGCGCCCGCTCGAAGCGCGGGCACGAAGCCCGCGCGTACGGCGGAGGACTTCCCGCTCCCGCTCGGGCCGACCACGACGAGGAAGCGCGCGCCTCGCACGACCCGGGCCCCGCCACCGGTCGAGCAACCGCGCGACGAAGGTTTCGCGCCCGAAGAAGTCGTGCGCGTCCGCCTCCGAGAACGCGCGAAGGCCCTTGTACGGGTTGCGGACCTCGAGCGGCGGTGCGGTCGGCGCGATCGCCGATGTCTGCCGGAGTAAGCGCGGCGCGGAACGCGGCAGCCATCGCGAGGGCGTCTGGGAAGCGCAGTTCGGGATCCTTCGCGGTCGCCGTCGCGATGACCTCGTCGACAGCGGCCGGCAGGTCGGGCCGACGTTCGCGAGCCGAGGGGAGGGGCTGGCGCAGGTGGCGGTCGGAGCAGCGCCATGCTCGGCACGTCGTGGAAGGGGTGCTCCCCGACGAGGACCTCGAAAAGGACGACGCCGAGCGCGTACAGGTCCGCGCGCGGCGTGACCGTCCCTCCACGGATCTGTTCCGGCGCGAGGTAGGCGAGCGATCCCTTGACCATGCCGGGCTCCGTCGCGTCGGGCGCGGACATGTCCTTGGCGATGCCGAAGTCCGCGAGGTACGCGTTGCCCTCCTCGTCCAGCAGGATGTTGCTCGGCTTCACGTCGCGATGAACCACGCCCTGGTGGTGCGGCGGCGGTGAGCGCTCCGCCGACCTGGTCGAGCAGCGCGGCGACGCGGTCCAGCTCGAGCGGTCCCTTCGCGAGCGCGTCGGCGAGGTCGCCGCCGCGAAGGTACCGCATGACCAGATATGCGCCGCCAGGTTCCCGCCAGTAGTCGTAGAGGGGAACGACGTGCGGGTGCTCGAGGCGGGCGACGATCTGCGCCTCGGCCTCGAACCTGCGGATGAAGTCGGGGTCGTTCGCCAGGTGCGGATGGATCGCCTTGACGGCCACGTCCCGGCCCACCTCCGGCTGGAGCGCGCGCCAGACCGCCCCGAAACTCCCGGCGCCGATGCGCTCGAGGAGGCGGTAGCCGCGGAGCGGCGACCCGCTGATCTCGAGCTCGGGGCTCTGCCGCAGGATCCGCTCGTGGAGCCTTCGGAGCTCCGGCGAAGGGTCGATCCCGAGCTCCTCGGCCAGGAACTGTCGGGCCCGCTCGAACGCGGCGAGCGCGTCGGCCTGCCGGCCCGCGCGGTAGAGCGCGAGGACCAGTTGCCCCCACAGGCGTTCGCGGAGCGGGTGGTTTGCGGTGAGCGTCTCGAGCTCGCCGACGACCTCGGCGTGCCGGCCGAGCGTGAGCATGGCCTCCGTACGGTCCTCGATCGCGGCCAGGCGCAGCTCATCGAGCCGGGCCGCCTCGGCAAGCAGCGACCGCTCCTCGCCGAGGTCGGCGAACGCGGGACCACGCCAGAGCGCGAGCGCCTCGTCGAAGGCGCCGACCGCGGCCTTCGGTTCGATGGGGAGGAGGCGTCGCGCGTCGCGGAGCAGCGACTGGAAGTGAAAGGCGTCCACCTCCGACGGGTCCGCGCGGAGCACGTAGCCGGCGCGGCTGCCCTCGATGCGCTCGGGGCCGAGGGCCTTGCGAAGGTGCGACGCGTAGCTCTGGAGCGAGTTGCGGGCCGCCTCGGGCGGCTCCTCGCCCCACACCTCGTCGATCAGGACCTCGGTCGGGACGAGGTGGTTCGCGCGCAGGAGCAGGTGGGCGAGGACCGCCCGCTGCTTCGGGCCGCCGAGCGGGATCGGGCCGTTCCCCTCGGTGACCTCCAGAGGCCCGAGGATGCGGAGCTGCACGGGCCGACGGTATCCGCCGTGAGCCTCGAAGGGAATCCCCGCATCGGACCAGGTCTGACCGTTCACGCGCCGCAAGTGTCCGAGCGAGCGCTTGAAGAACGCTTGGAAGAACCGTTCAGTCGCCTTCACGCATCTCGCACGGAGGCTTCATGAGGCGGGTTCGAACGTGCTCGCATGCGCACGATCACCCGCCTCGGAGCCGCGATCCTCGGCCTGTCGGCCGGCGTCTCCACCTGGCATCTGAGCTTGCCCGAGGCAGAGGCCACGCCGATCCAGGTCCGGCCCGAGGTTCAGGTCTACGGGGCCGCCGCCGAGCAGGTCGACCTCAGTCGGTGGGCCGTTCGGCGGTTCGAGGCGGCGGGGCTCGAGGCTCCCGCGGTGGAGATCCACTTCCACGGCGACGCCGACGGGTGCGGCGGCCATCTCGGCTACGCGAAGAGCGGACGGGTGGACGTCTGCACGACCCTTATCAACTCGATGACGCGCCGGAACCTCCTCCACGAGATGGGCCACATCTGGCTCGACCAGAACGTCACCGAGTCGACTCGGGCGCGATTCCTCCAGCTGCAAGGGCTTGTTTCCTGGAACACCGGGTCCGTGCCTTGGCGTGACCGCGGGTACGAGCAGGGTGCCGAGATCATCGCGTGGGCCCTCGGCGAGCGGATCCTGACGCCCTCGATCCCCGACGCCGAGCCGGAGCGGCTAGGGCCCGCGTTCGAGCTCCTGACAGGGAGCGCGATGCCTGCGGCAGGCGTTCCGGGCTAGACGAAGGTGGTCGGGTCGGGCGGCGGGCTCATGCCGGCGGGCCAGCCCGGATAGTCGAAGCCCGGGAAGTCCCACGGCGTGCCGTAGCAGTCCTCGATCCTCGGCAGCGGCTGGGCGTCGGCCCGCGGGTCCTTCGCGAAGTCGAAGACGTGCTCGAAGTTGTGGGTGCGTTCGATCCGCTCGGTGAGGTAGGGGAGTCCCCAGTTGTCCTCGATGAACTTCAGCGGTGAGCTGAACTCTCCCTCGGCGTCGTCGATGTACCCCTTCCTCGCGTAGGGCGACACGACGAGCATCGGCACCCGGAAACCGAACCCGACGTCGTCCACCTCGGGCGGCGGGACGTGGTCGTAGAAGCCGCCCCACTCGTCCCAGGTGATGAATAGCGCCGTCTGTTCCCAGTCGTCGGTCTCCATCACGGCGTTCGCGATGTCCGTGACCCAGTTCTGGGCGTGGCAGGTGCTCTCGGGCGGGTGGTCCGAGAGCTCGAAACGCGGCGTCACCCATGTCACGGCGGGCAGGAGCCCGTCGCGGATATCCCGCACGATCCGGTCGACGGGGCGGATGCGGTCGGAACGCCACAGGTCCGTGTGGTACACGCCGGCGATCCCGTTCAGTGCGTTCCAGAAGTACCCGGGCTGGTACGGCTCCGCGGAGTAGTACGCCCAGGAGACCCCGGCGTCCTCGAGCTGCTGCGGCACCGTGGGGAAGTCGAAGCACGGGTCGTGCTTGGTGAGGTTCCCCTGGTCGTCCTTCACGAAGACGAACACGTTCTCGCCGACCGCGTCGCAACCCCAGCTCTTGAAGCGACGACCGTCATCTTCGACCCGCGTCTCGATGTTCTCGGGGTTGTCGATCGCACCGCCGGACTGACCCGCGACGAAGTAGAAGTGGTTCGGATACGAGGGGCCGGCGGCCGACGCGAAGAAGTTGTCGCACAGGACGTAGTCGCGTGCGAGCCGCCAGTAGCTCGGAGCCGCTTGCTCCTCGAACGCGGTGTACGCCCACGGGTCGCTGAACCTTCCGTTGGCGAATCCGTCGTACGTCCCGCCGTTGACATGGTTCAGGAACGCGGCGCGGTCGTGCGGGAGGTCGCCGGGCAGCCACGCCGGGCACGCTCCGAGCGCGACCTCTTCACCGAACTTCATGCCGACGGTCGCGCCACTCGCCCCGGGGAACCGGCCGAACAGGTTGTCGAAGCTGCGGTTCTCCAGCATCACGTAGATCGCGCGCTTGATCGGCCATCGTGTGTCCGTCGCGGCCACGGACGCCGACGTGGTGGGGCCGGCGACGGGAACCTTGCGACCTCCTCCGGTGCAGGCGTACAGCGTCGCCCCCGCGAGCGCGAGACCGGAGCCGCGCAGGAATCTCCGCCGCGAGAGGAACGGCGTGCGATCGTGCGGGAGGCGTTCGTATCCCGGGTCGGGCTCGCGCTCCTCATGGCGGTTCGGGGAGTCGGGCGGCACGGTTCCTCAACCTATCAAGGAAGCCCGCGAACGATATCCTTCGGTCCTCCCGCTTCTTCGGCCGACTCCGAGGTTCGATGCATCGGCGTTCTCTCTCGAAAGCGATGGCGGCGATCACGGCGCTGCTCCTCGCGTTCGCGATCGCCGCGTGCTCACCCGACGACGAGGAGCGAGCCGAGGTGCCCGCGACGACGCCGCCGATCTCGCCGGCCGAGCCCCCCTCGTCCACGCCCTCACCTACTCCGCCCGCGTTGCCCGAGGAGCCACCGCTCACCTCGGGGCAGATCGACGTGGATTGCGTCCAGGGATGGGTCACTCCCGACGAGGGTTCCGCGCGGTTCCTGGAGCCGCTCGGGCTCATCCGG
This sequence comes from uncultured Actinomycetes bacterium, assembly GCA_963786805.1. Taxonomy (GTDB): domain Bacteria; phylum Actinomycetota; class UBA4738; order UBA4738; family HRBIN12; genus CALGFI01. The sequence goes on along the minus strand of CAWBAK010000007.1, from coordinate 171,751 downwards.
CGGGTAACGGGCGTCGAGGGTCCGCTGGTCGTTGTCGACATGCGGTACTTCGAGGGACCGGAATCGCCGCCGGCTCCGGACAAGGGCTATCTGGTGCTCGTCGAGCGTTGGTACGTGAAGCTCTACGCCGAGCGGGACCTGTCGTTCCAGGGGCGGTTCCTCGTGGAGTCGCGGCGATTCGGTCGCGGGACGGTCGCCGTGGCCCCGTACGACACGGCGGGGTTCCGCTCGCCTGATTGGATCGCGTTCCAGTACGAGAGCGCGGACCCGGAGCTCCGGTTCTACGAGGGCCTGCCCGGAACCTGGTCGGGAACGGCCTACGACTTCGTGCAGGGTGGAGCGGATCTGCGCTTCCCCGGTCTGCCCGAGGACGTCGTCGGCTGTCTGGACGCCAGCTAGGCGGGCCAATCCGTGAAGGGCTCGTGTCCGCGCTTGCGCAGCTCGTTGCCGATCACGACGCGCTGGATCTCCGAGGTGCCCTCCCAGATGCGGTCGACGCGGAGCTCGCGCCACAGGCGTTCCACCGGTTGCTCGCGCATGTAGCCGCGACCGCCGTGGATCTGCACGGCGCGGTCGGCCACGCGGCCCGCGGTCTCCGAGCACACGAGCTTCACGGCAGAGGCGAGCGCGTGCACCTCCTTGCGTGACAGCTCGTCGCGCGCCGCCTGCCATCCGACTCGATAGAGCATCGCCTTGGCGGCCATGATCTCCACGGCCATGTCCGCCAGCATGAACTCGATCGCCTGGAACTCCGCGATCGGCTTGCCGAACTGCACGCGTTCCTCGGCGAACGCGAGCGACAGGTCGAGCGCGCGCGTGGCGGCCCCGATCGTCCGGGCACCGATCATGATCCGCTCCTCGACGAACCAGTCCTTCGTCAGCTCGAACCCCTGCCCGATGCCGCCGAGCACGGCGTCATCGCCGACGCGAACGTCGTGGAACGCGAAGATCGGGTGTTCGAACACGAACGTGTGCGTGTACTTCGGCGTGCGGACGAGCTCGACGCCGGCAAGGTCTTTGTCGACGAGGAACACGGTCGCCTTCGCCGGGTCGGCGTCGACGTGCGCGTGCACGAGGAAGAAGTCGGCGACGTCGCCCGCGGTGACGTGCCACTTCTCGCCGGTGAGGACCCATCCCGTCCCGTCGCGGCGAGCCGTCGTCTGCACCATCGACGGGTCCGAGCCCGCCCCCGCCTCGGTGATCGCGTAGGCGTCGCGACGCTCTCCGCGGGCCGCCGGCCGCAGGTATCGCTCCTTCTGTTCCTCGGTCCCGGCGGCGAGCGGGATCGAGGGCCGCCACGGAAGATCCCAAAGGGCGCCGGTCGCCCGGCCCCACTCCTCCTCGACCAGGATCTGCCGGAAGATGTCGTAGCCCTGCCCGCCATCCCGTTCGGCGTGGTTGATCGCGTTGAAGCCCTCGTCAAGCACCGCCTGCTTGACCTTCGCGTGACTCTCGGGCTGGAGGCCATCGTGCTCCTCGCACTCGAGCTCGAGCGGGAGCAGGACCTCGTCGGTGAAGGCCCGCGCGCGCGCCTTCAGCGCGTGGTCGTCGGCGGACAGACGCAGATCCATGGCGCTCCTTCGATCTAGGCCGTGGGGAAGCACGTGGTGCCCCGGATCGCGAGCGTCCGGCGTCCGACGTCGACGTCCTTGTAGCCGACGCCGAGCACGGTCCCATCGGGCAGCGCGTCGACACCGGTGAGCGCGTCGGACCCAGCGGCTCCCCGGCCCTCGACCGGCGTCCATCGCTGTCCGTCGAACCGCATCACGATCGACCTCGTCTCGCCCAGCTCGATCGGTCGAAGGCCCACCGCCCACACGTCCGAGGGACCCACCGTGGCCGCCGACAGGAGCTCGCCCTCCTCCCGGACCGGTGTGTCGAGGCTCCACGTGGCACCGTCGAACCGTTGGATCGGCGCGCCGACGACCCATCCCTCGGTCGGGGTGAGCGGCTCGACCTCGTTTGCGACACCGGTCACCTCGGTCTCCGAACGTGACCACGCCAGCCCGTCCCAGCGGACGATCAGCGGACGGTTGTGCAGGTAGCCGGCGGCCCACACGTCGTCGGGTGCGGTCGCCTCCACATCGCGGAGCGCGCTCGACCCGCGGCCGACGGCCCGGCCCCCGTCGACGACCGCCCACAGCAGGCCGTCCCAGTGCAGGATCAGCGCGCGCTCGAGCGACGCATCCGGATCGCCCGAGAAGCCGACGGCCCAGACGTCGCCGGGCGAGATCGCCGCGACGCCGGTGAGCACACCCGTCACCTCTTCGGGGAGGGCGACCTCGAGCCACTCGGTCCCGTCGTAATGCAGGGCGAGGGGCCGGTCTCCGAAACCGCTCGCGGTTCGTCCCACCGCCCAGACGTCGTTCGGCCCGGCCGCGTCGACGGCGAGGAGCTCGTTCGTCTGGCTCCCCGGGCTCGGCGCCTCCTCGGGCGTCCACGCCGTTCCGTCCCATCGTTCGATCAGCACGTCCAGCGGGGAGACGGGGTCGCCGGAACCGCCGACCGCCCACGCCTCGGAGGCGGCGAGGGCGACGACCGCGTTCAGCGTGTGCGAGAGGTCCTCCGGGTTGGCGCTGGGGACGATCTCCCACGAGGGATCGCACGGCGGCGACGTCGGGGAGGGACTGGGGCTGGGTGAGGAACGCGGGATGTCGAGGTCCCCGCTCGACACGCCGGCCACGATCAGGACGCCGATGACGAGGGTGACGGCTCCGGCGATGCTCCCGTTCAACAGCGCCCGGCGCCGCATCGCGTCGAGCCTCACGGATGCGCGACTCCCGAGTGGAGAGCACGAGGGGCGCGCGAAGGCACCCGGTAGTAACCTCCGGCTCCCGTGAGTGCGTTCGAAAGAGACGTCGTCATCGTTGGAGGAGGCCACAACGGCCTGGCGTGCGCAGCCTACCTTGCGAAGGCCGGCCTGGACGTCGTCGTCCTGGAGAAACGCGAGGTCGTCGGCGGTGCCGCGACCACCGAGGAGCCCTGGCCCGGCTATCACGTCTCGAGCGCGTCCTACGTCGTCTCGTTGATGCCTCCGCAGGTCGTGCGGGAGCTCGACCTGAAGCGGTTCGGGTACGAGGTCTCGATCGTGACGCCCGATTACTTCGTGCCGTTCCCCGACGGCACCTCGCTCACGCTCTGGGGAGAGGTCGCGCGCGACGCCGAGAACATCGCGAAGCTGTCGGCGGCCGACGCCGAGGCCTACGTCCGATTCGACCGGTACTTCGGCCGCGTCGCTCGTCTGATCAAGGACCTGTTGTTCGTCGTTCCGCCGAACCTCAACATCCGCGACCTGCCGAAGTGGGCGACGACCGCCGGACGGTTCCGCAAGTGGAGCGGACGCGACGTCCACGAGGCCGTCCGGTTGTTCACGATGAGCGCCGCGGATTTCCTCGACGAGTGGTTCGAGGACGAACGGGTGAAGGGCGCGCTCGCGACGCAGGCGATCATCGGCGGGTGGGGTGGACCGATGACGCCCGGCTCGGCGTACGTCCTGATGCATCACTGGATCGGCGAGATCGACGGTCATCCGGGCGCGTGGGGATGGGTGAAGGGCGGCATGGGCGGTGTCTCGAGCGCGATGGCGCGAGCCGCCGAGGCCGCCGGCGCCGAGATCCGCACGGGGGCCGAGGTCGATCGCGTCGCGATCACCGCGAACGGCCGAGCGGTCGGTGTCGCGCTCGTCGACGGCTCCCTGGTCCGGGCGCAACGCGTCGTGTCGAGCGCGCATCCCGTGACGACATACCTCTCGCTGGTCGGCGAGGAACGCCTTCCCGGCGACGTCGTGCGCGACGTCAAGCGGTACCGCACGCGGTCGGGCTCGGTGAAGCTGAACGTCGCGCTCTCGGCCCTGCCCGAGTTCCCGAGCTGGGACCAGGAGGGCGATCTGCACCTGGGGCTCGCGGCCGTGTCGCCCTCGATGGAGTACCTCGAACGGGCCTGGGACGACGCGAAGTACGGCCGGATGAGCGAGCACCCGTACGTCGAGGTCGTCTTCCCGACGGCGCACGAGCCGGAGGGCGTTGGCTCCGAAGGGCAAGCACCTGATGCTCGCGTTCAGCCAGTACGGACCGTACGAGCTTCGCGACGGCTCGTGGGACGAGGGCGGCCGGGACGAGTACGCGGCCCGGGTGCTGAAGGCGCTCGGGGAGTTCGCGCCGAACCTCGAGTCATCCGTCGAGCATCTGGAGGTCCTCGCGCCCAAGGACATCGAGGACCGCTTCGGCCTGATCGGCGGCAACATCATGCAGGGAGAGCTCTCGCCCGATCAGCTGTTCAGCTTCCGCCCGATCCCGAACTACGGGGACTACCGGACGCCGGTCGCCGGGATGTACCTGTGCGGTTCCGGGACCCACCCCGGCGGCGGGGTCATGGGCGTCCCCGGTCGCAACGCGGCCAGCGTGGTCCTTCGCGATCACAAGCGCGGGGAGTTCGTCGACCGCATCAAGAACCTCGGCCGCTGATGCTCGCCGAGATCGCAGAGGCGGTTCGGGCGCGCCGCGTCTCCGCGGCCGAGCTGGTCACGGCCTCGCTGGAGCGGATCGCGCGGTGGAACCCCGGATTGAACGCGGTGACCGAGCTGCGACCCGAGCCCGCCCTCGAGGACGCGAGGGCGCTCGACGAACGCGGCGCAGAAGGTCCGCTCGCCGGCCTGCCGCTGCTGGTGAAGGACAACACGGACGTCGCGGGGATGGTTACCTCGTTCGGCTCGCGGACGATGCTCGACCGGCCACCCGCGGAGCGGAGCGAGATCACCGTCGAACGCATGGTCGCCGCAGGGGCGGTGATCGTCGGGCGGACGAACATCCCCGAGTTCGCGTTCCAGGGATGGACGGACAACGACCTCCACGGGCCGACGCGGAACCCGTGGGGTCTCGAGTGGTCGCCGGGCGGCTCCTCCGGCGGCTCGGGTGCGGCGCTCGCCGCCGGGCTCGCGCCGCTCGCGACCGGGACCGACGGCGGCGGCTCGGTCCGCACGCCGGCGGCGTTCTGCGGCCTCGCCGGGCTGAAGCCGACGGCGGGTCTCGTCGGGCGCCGGCCGATCCCGTCCTGGCTGGAGGTCTCCACCCAGGGCCCGTTCGGCGTCTCCGTCGCCGACGTGTCGCTGCTGCTCGACGTCATGCGTGGACCCGTCGAGGGCGATCCGTCCGCCGGACCGTCGTGGTCGCCACGGGACGAGATGCCGGCTCGCGTGCTCGCGGTGCCACGGACGTGGGACTTCGGGCCCCTGCCGCCCGAGGTCGACGCCCTGTTCCGGCTGGCGCTCGACGCCGTCGAACGCGACCTCGGGATCCCGGTCGAGGAGATCGCACCCCAGGCGCTGTTCCCGACGGCGATCGCGAACGGCGGCCAACCGGGGCGGGACTGGTACACGACCGTGACCGCCGAGGAGCTGGGCTGGCTCGGGCGCGGGTTCGTCGAGTCCCACCTCGAGGACTTCAGCGCGCCGTTCCGGTCGGAGATGGAGCACGCGCTCGGGATCACACTCGACGAGTACCTGGTGGCCCGGCACCGGCGTTTCGACTACGTGGAGGATCTCGACCGGCTGCTCGGGCAGGACACGGTGCTCCTGTGCCCCACCCACGGCTACTCGGGGTGGCTCGCCGACGGCACCCTGCCCGGCACGAACGGTCCCGTCGGATCCGAGGGCTACAACGGCGGCGAGTTCAACCTGGGGGGCCATCCGTCGCTCAGCATCCCGGCCGGCACCTGTTCGAACGGTCTCCCGTTCGGGCTCCAGGTGAGCGGTCCTCGCTGGCGGGACGACCTCGTCCTCGCGTTCGGGGCGGCGTGGGAGCGGGAGCGGCCCTGGCCGACCGTCGCCCCCGGATACGAGCCGTTCGACCTCTCCACGATGTGACGCCGGCGCGCGGTCGAGCCCGCGAACCGGCGACGTGGTACAGAACAGCGCGATGCGAGCCTTCCTCATCACCGGTCCGCGAGCGGCGTCCGTCGCCGAGGTCCCCGAGCCGCACGCGACGGATGGCCACGTGGTCGTCGACGTGATCCGGGCGGGCGTCTGCGGCACCGACGTCGAGCTGTTCACCGGCTCGATGCCGTACCTGCACGACGGCTCCACCTCGTATCCCGTTCGGATCGGCCACGAGTGGTGCGGTCGCGTCCGCGAGGCCGGCAATGGCGTCGACCCGGGCTGGATCGGTGCGCTCGTCACCGGCGACACGATGATCGGGTGCGGCCGGTGCGACCGGTGCCGAGCCGGGAAGCATCACGTCTGCGAGGACCGGCTCGAGCTCGGCATCCGCGATGGTCTGCCCGGCGCGCTCGCGGAGCGCCTCCTGCTTCCCGAGGTGGCGTTGCGCCGGCTCCCCGATGAGATGGATCCGGATGCCGGTGCGCTGATCGAGCCCGCGGGCTCGGCCCTTCGCGCGGTCCGCGCGGCGCGACTCTCGCCCGGTGCCGCGGTCTGCATCTGGGGCTCGGGAACGCTCGGCCTTCTCGCGCTGCAGTTCGCGCTCGCCGAGGGTGCGGTGGTGGACGTGGTCGGGATCCGGCCGGAGCAGCTGAAGCTCGCCGCTCGCCCTCGGCGCGCGGAACACGTACCTCCCCGACGAGGTCCCCGACGGCGGCTACGCGGCGGTGATCGACCTGTCCACCGCCGAGGAGGCTCCGGCCCGCGCGGTCGAGATCGTCGAGCCCGCCGGCACCGTGGTCCTCGTCGGCATCGCCGAGGAGCCGAGCGTGCTCGACACGCGCCGCATCGTGCTCCGCGACGTGACGGTGGTCGGGATCCTCGCGGCCTCCGCCGGGCTCGAGGGCGCGATCGAGATGTTCGCGTCGGGACGGATCGCGACCGAGCCGCTCGTGGCCGAGGTGGTCGGCCTCGAGGAGGTCGCGGATGTCCTCGGTGGCGCCCGCCCACCGTCGCCGACCGGGGCGCCGAAGACCCTCGTGGACCCGCGCCGGTGAGCGTGATCCCTCGCGTCGAGGTCCTCGCCCGCCTCGGCGGCCGGCTGCTCGAGGGCCCCGCGTGGGACGCCGCGCGCGGCCGTCTGCTGCTCGTGGACATCCCCGGTTCGCGGCGGCACGCGGTCGACTGGGCGACCGGCGCCGTCACGACGCACGAGGCGGAGGAGACGACATCGGCGTGGATCCCGCGCGCCTCCGGAGGAACCGTGGTCGTCTGCCGGCGAGGCGTTCGGCTCGCCGACGACGACGGGATCGGACCGCTCGCCCTCGAGGTCGAGGCCGACCGCCCGTCGAACCGTTCGAACGACGCGAAGTGCGACCCGGCCGGACGGCTGTGGCTCGGAACGATGCCGGATGCCGAAGACGAACCGGTCGGTTCGCTCTACCGCGTCGACGCCGATCTCTCGCTCACGCGGGTGCTCGAAGGCACGACGATCAGCAACGGCCTTGGGTGGAGCCCCGATGCGCGACGGATGTACTTCGTCGACAGCCCGACGCGGCGTGTGGACGTCTTCGCGTACGACGTCGGCGTCGGAGAGGCGTCGGACCGTTCGGTGTTCGTCGAGACGACCGGCTTCCCCGGCGTCCCCGACGGCCTCGCGGTGGACGCAGGAGGGATGCGTCTGGGTCGCGATGCACGACGGAGCGGCCCTCGTGAGGTTCTCGCCGGACGGCCGCCACGTCGGGACGCTCGACATCCCCGTGCCGAGACCGACGAGCTGTTGCTTCGCCGGCCCGTCGCTGGACCGGCTCGTCGTCACGACGGCGGCGAGCGACGACGGCAGCGGCGGGGATCTCTTCGTGTGCGACGTGGGCGTTGCCGGGATGCCGACGATCGCGTTCGCCGGATGAGGAGGACGAGATGAACGAGTTCGCGGGGATGGCGGCGTTGGTGACGGGCGGCGCCTCGGGCATCGGGGCGGCGACGGCGTCCCTGCTCGTCGAGCGCGGCGCGCGGGTCGCCGTCCTCGACCGGGAGGCCACGCCGCCGTCCGAGGGCGACGCTCGCGCTCGTCGCCGACGTCACGGACGACGCCTCCGTGCGCGCGGCCGTCGAGCGGGCGGCGGGGGAGCTCGGGGGCATCGACGTCCTGTTGAACGTCGCCGGGATCGGGGCCGGCGGCGACGTTGCCGCCAACGACGACGACGAGTGGCGCCACGTGCTCGACGTCAACGTCGTCGGGATCGCCCGGGTCACGCGCGCGGCGCTGCCGCATCTCCGGAGGTCCTCGCGCGCGGCGATCGTGAACGTCAGCAGCGCGCTGGCCGTCGTCGGGGTTCCCAACCGGGCGCTCTACAGCGCGAGCAAGGGAGCGGTGCTCGCGCTCTCGCTCGCGATGGCGGCCGATCACGCCCGTGAGGGGATCCGGGTGAACGCCGTCGTTCCCGGCACGGCCGACACGCCCTGGGTGGGCCGGCTCCTCGAGGGCGCCGCCGACCCCGTCGCCGAACGCGCCTCGCTCGAGGCGCGGCAGCCGATCGGCCGTCTCGTCACCGCCGAGGAGGTCGCGGAGGCGATCGCGTACCTTGCGAGTCCGCGCAGTGGTTCCACGACCGGGACGGTGCTGGCCGTGGACGGCGGGATGGCGTCGTTGCGCCTCCCGCCGTGAGTTCCCGCGCTCGTTAGCTCGCCGGCGCGTACCCGCCGCTCGCGTCGTGTGTCTCGTCACCGGTCAGCGCCGGCGCGAACACGCAGATCAGACGCGTGGGTGCCTTCGCGCGGACGAAGTGACGGTCGTGCCGGTCGAGGGCGTAGATCGTTCCCGGACCGACGACGTGGTGCGCTCCGGTCTCGAGGTCTTCGATCTCGAGCTCGCCCTCGACGCAGAAGCAGGCTTCGAGGTGGTTCTCGTAGCGCACCTCGATCTCCATGCCGGCCTCGATCGTCGTCTGCGTGACGGTGAATCCCATCCCGTCGGCCTTGGTCAGCATCCGCAAGCTCCGCCACTTGGGGCCGCTCGCGTCGGCCTTGGTTCCCTCGACCTCGGAGGTGTTGCGAACGATCACGTCCCGCTCCTCTTCACTGGATACGGCGCGGATGTTACGGCCCGAGGTTGTAGCCGAGCTTCCTCGGCAGGTGCGCGAGCGCGTTCGTCACGGGATCGGGGCGACGGCCGCGGTCCTCGAGTGCGTCCTTGCGGAGGATCGCCCGGGTCACGAGGCGCTCCCCGGGCGTGAACAGCGGCTCGGGCGGGAAGTGCTTGGGCTCCACGTGCGCGATCGGCAAGGTCGTCGCCTCGTCCTCGATCCCGAGGGCCAGTCCCGACAGGATCTTTCCGCCGAGGTGGCACGGTCCCACCCCGTTGCCGGTGAACCCCAGACCGTAGTGCGTGGTCCCGCCGGGCATCGTGCCGAAGAACGGGAGGTGCCAGCCCGAAACGTCCACCGGGCCGCCCCACGCCGCCTCGAGCGGCACATCGCGGAACTCCGGGAACCAGCGGCGGAAGTCCTGGACGAGGTCTCGGACGGAGCGCCCGGTCGTAGTCGTAGCGGGCCGTGACCTTCCGCGGCGCGACCGCCATCCCGGCGCCGCCGAACGCGATCCGTCCGTCCGGCGTGGTGCGCAGGTAGTGCAGTGCCGTCCGGAGGTCGTACACGCCCTCGCCTCCCGTCCACCGCATCCGCTCGAGGCCGTCGGGAGCCGGCGCGCTCACGACGATGTAGGTGCCGCGGATCATGATCGTGCGCCGGAACTCGCGCCAAGCCGTCGCCCACGCGTTGACGCCGACGATCGCCCGACCGGCGCGAACGACGCCGCCCGGCGTCTCGGCGATCACGGGTTCGCCGCCCCGGAACCGCGTCACGTGGGTTCCCTCGAAGATCCGCACGCCGCGTTCGAGCAGCACGCGCCGCAGGCCTCGCGCCAGCCGCGCCGGCTGCACGAGTCGCGGCGTGGACGACGTCGATCCCGCGACGGGCCACCGGCGAGTCGAACCGCGCGCGGACCTCGCTCGGATCGAGCTCGCGGTAGACCTCGTCGAGGCCGAGCCGGCGCATCTCTTCGAGCATCTCCTCGACCCCGTGATCCTGGGCGGGGCTCGTCGAAACAGCCAGGTGGCTCACCGGCGAGTACCAGGCGTCGACGCCGTGTCGTTCGCACCACGCGCCGATCTCGTCGATCGAACGCGCTGCCACCTCGACGGTGCGACGGCCCTCGTCGCCGAACCGGGACGAGAGCAGCCCGGCCTCGTCGTAGAACGCGTTGAGGAACCCGCCGTTGCGACCGCTCGGGCCGCCGCCGCACACGTCCTGCTCGAGCAGCACGACGTCGAGGTCGGGCTGGCGCTCTTTGAGGAAGAACGCGCTCCACATCCCCGTGTAGCCGCCGCCGATCACGACGACGTCGGCTGTCACGTCGCGATCGAGCGGGGGACAGGGCTCGCCCGCGAACTCCGGCCGGGCGAGCGCCTCCTCGAGCCACCAGCTCCGGTGGGCCGGACGCGGCAGGTCCTGCCGTCATCGCGGCCCCAGGTGATAGCCGAGCCGGCGCGGGAGTCGCGCGACGAACATCGTGAACGGGTCGACGCGCCGGCCCGCGTCCTCGAGGTCGTCCTTGCGCCGGATCGCGGCGTTCGCGATCAGCATGCCCGGGCGAGCGGACGGGCTCGGGGGGGAAGCGTTTCGGCTCGCGCGTCACGACCCCGAGGCGCGTGAACCCGTCGTCGGCGTCGAGGGCGAGCGCGGCCAGGATCTTGCCGCCGAGATGGCTCGGCCCGACGCCGTTCCCGGTGTAGCCCGAGCCCGTAATGCACGTTGGCGCGTGCACCCATCGAGCCGAAGAACGGCATCGTGAACCCGCTCACGTTGATCGGGCCGCCCCACGCGGCCTCGATCGCGATCCCCTCGAACGGTGGGAACAGCCGGACGACGTCGCGCGCGACGCGCTCCGCGTACCGGGGCAGGTAGTCGTACCGGTGGTCGATCCGCCGCGCGAGATCGGGCTGCAGCCCGCCGAGCCCGAGCGCGATCCTCCCGTCCGGGGTGGTCCGCGCGTAGTGGATCGAGGAGCGCAGGTCCCGGATCTGCTCGCCGCCGGTCCACCCGAGCTTCTCGAGTCGTTCGGGCGCGGGTTCGGTCACGACCATGTACGAGCCTCGGACGGTGGTCCGGGACCGGAACGCCTTCCACGACGTCGCCCACGCGCCGAGCCCCACCACCGCGCGTCCCGCGCGAACCGTTCCATCCGGGGTCTCGGCCACCGCGGGATCGGATGCGCGGAACCGCGTCACGGGGGTCCCCTCGTGGATGCGAACGCCGGTCTCGATGAGCGCGCGCCGCAGACCGCGGGCGAGCCGCGCCGGCTGCAGGTTCGCGGCGTCCGGGATCAGCATCCCGCTGCCGAACGCCGGTGAGGCGCAGCGCTCCTGCACCTCGTCGGGCGTGAGGAGCAGGTACTCGTCCTCGACGCCGAGTCGCGCCGCGGTCTCGATCAGTCCCGCCCAGCGTCCCTCGTGGGTCGGATTCGTCGCGACGGCCAGATCGCCCGAGTGCCGGAACCACGCGTCGACGCCGTTGCGGCTGCACCACTCGCCGATCTCGGTGGGCGAACGGCCGACCGTCATCAGCAGCTCGAGCGCATCCGCCTCGCCGTAGGTCTCGACCATGTCGCCGAGGTGCCCCCACCATCCGTCGCAGAACCCGCCGTTGCGCCCGCTCGGGCCGCCGCCGCAGATGTCGGCTTCCAGCAGCACGACGTCGAGACCGGGTTCGCGCTCCTTCAGGAACCATGCCGTCCACATCCCGGTGTAGCCGCCGCCGAGGATCACGACGTCGGCTTCGGTGTCCCTCGACAGCGGCGGCGCGGGGGGGTCGGCGAACTCCGGATGCGACAGTGCCTCCTCGAGCCACCACGAACGTCGGGCCGGGCGAGGAACGTCGCTCAACGAACTCCTTTCCGGCACGTTGCCGGCAACGGGGCCGGCAACGTGCCGCACCCGATCTGGCCGAGGCGGTTCGGGCTGCTGGTATCGTGCGAGCCCCATCCTTGCACGCCGTTCAGGAGGTCATCCGGATGAGCCCGGACCCCAAGCGACCTCGTTCCTGGGAAGTGACCGAGGGGCCGCAGCGCGCCGGCGCGCGCGCGATGCTCCGCGCGGTCGGGTTCTCCGAGGACGACTTCGGCAAGCCGCAGGTCGGCGTCGCGTCCTCGTGGAACGAGGTGACCCCCTGCAACTACCACCTGGACAAGCTCGCCGCGCTCGCGAAGGAGGGCGTGCGGCAGGGCGGCGCCGTCCCGATCGAGTTCACGACGATCGCCGTCTCCGACGGCATCGCGATGGGGCACGAGGGGATGAAGGCCTCGCTGATCAGCCGCGACGTGATCGCCGATTCCGTCGAGCTCGTGATGCACGCGGAGCGCATGGACGCGCTCGTCGGCATCGCGGGATGCGACAAGTCCGAGCCCGGGATGCTCATGGCGATGGCGCGGCTGAACCTGCCGGCCGTCTACCTGTACGGCGGCACGATCCTGCCGGGCACGTACCGGGGACGCGACATCACGATCCAGGACGTCTTCGAGGCCGTCGGGTCCCACGCGAAGGGCGCGATCGACGACGACGAGCTCCTCGCGATCGAGCGAGCCGCGTGTCCCGGGACGGGCTCCTGCGCCGGCATGTACACGGCGAACACGATGGCCGCGGCGGCAGAAGCGATCGGGATGTCGCTCCCCGGCGCCGCCTCGCCGCCCGCCGTCGACTACCGCCGCGAGGTGTTCGCGCGCGAGTCCGGCATCGCGGTGACCAAGCTGCTCGAGCTCGAGGTGCGGCCCCGCGACGTGATGACCAAGGAGGCGTTCGAGAACGCGATCGCGGTCACGATGGCGGTCGCGGGTTCGACGAACGCAGTCCTTCACCTGCTGGCGATCGCGCACGAGGCGCAGGTCGAGCTCGAGCTCGACGACTTCGACCGGATCTCGCGGAAGGTCCCGCATCTCGTCGACGTGCGACCGGCCGGCCGGTTCGTGATGTCGGATCTGGACCGGGTCGGCGGCGTGCCGGTCGTGATGCGCGAGCTCCTGGACGCCGGGTTGCTGCACGGCGGCTGCCTGACCGTAACCGGGAAGACGATCGAGGAGAACCTCGCCTCGATGGAGATCCCCGCGCCAGACGGCACGGTCGTGCACCCGATGTCCGAGCCGATCCACGCCGAGGGCGGCACCGCCGTCCTGTTCGGCTCGCTGGCGCCCGAGGGCTCGGTCATGAAGATCGCCGGCGCCGCGTCGCTCGACTTCCGCGGGCGCGCCCGCGTGTTCGACTCCGAGCACGAGGCGTTCGAGGCGGTCACGCGGGGCGACATCGTGTCCGGCGACGTGATCGTGATCCGCTACGAGGGTCCGAAGGGCTCGCCCGGGATGCCGGAGATGCTCGGGGTCACCGCCGCGGTCGCCGGGGCCGGCCTGGGTGCCGAGGTGGCCCTCGTCACTGACGGGCGGTTCAGCGGCGCGACGAAGGGCTACAGCGTCGGGCACATCGCCCCCGAGGCCTTCGTGGGCGGGCCGATCGCCCTCGTCCACGAAGGAGACGAGGTGGTGATCGACGCCGCCAACCGCCGGCTCGACGTCGGCGTCGACGAGGCCGAGCTCGAGCGTCGCCGCGCGGACTGGAAGCCGCCCGAGCCGCGCTACACGAGGGGGGCGCTCGCGAAGTACGCGAAGCTCGTCGGGTCGGCCTCGAAGGGAGCCGTGACCGGATGAGCGCGATCGCCGACGGCGTGACGATCTCGAGCCCGCCGGCGCTCGAGTGCCGCGAGTGCGGCGCGCGCTACCCGGTGGAGCCGCTCACGATCTGCGAGGAGTGCTTCGGTCCGCTCGAGCCGGTCTACGACCTGTCCGCGATCGACGGCCTCGATTTCCGAAAGCAGGTCGAGGCGGGCCCGGACTCGCTCTGGCGCTACGAGTCGCTGCTGCCCGGGAGGTCCCGGTGTGCCTCGGGTCGATCTCGGCGCGGGGTTCACGCCGCTCCGCAAGGCCGATCGCCTGGCCGACCGGCTCGGCCTGGAGCGCCTGTGGATCAAGGACGACAGCGTGAACCCCTCGAACTCGTTCAAGGACCGCGTCGTCGCGATCGCGGCGACGATGGCGCGCGCATTCGGGTTCGAGGCGATCAGCTGCGCGTCGACGGGCAACCTCGCGAACGCGACCGCGGCCGCCGCCGCCAAGATCGGGATGCCCTGCTACGTGTTCGTCCCCGATGACCTCGAGCGCGCCAAGATCCTGGCCACCGAGGCCTACGGAGCCAAGGTCGTCGCGGTGAAGGGCAACTACGACGACGTGAACCGTCTGTGCACCGAGGTCGCCGAGGCGCTGCCGTGGGCTTTCGTGAACGTGAACATGCGCCCGTACTACGCCGAGGGTTCCAAGTCGCTCGGCTTCGAGGTCGCCGAACAGCTCGGCTGGCGGCTGCCCGACCACGTCGTCGTGCCGATCGCGAGCGGCGCCCTGATGACGAAGGTCGACCGCGCCTTCCGCGAGCTCGTACAGATCGGGGCGGTCGCCGAGCGCCCGTACCGGATCAGCGGCGCGCAGGCCGAGGGCTGCTCACCCGTGGCGCAGGCGTTCGTGGCGAACGCCGACGAGGTCCGGCCGGTGAAGCCGGACACGGTCGCGCGGTCCCTCGCGATCGGCAACCCGGCCGACGGCCGGTACGCGATCCAGGTCGCTCGGAGAACGGGTGGAGCGATCGATGCCTGCACCGAGGCCGAGGTGCTCGACGGCGTGCGCCTGCTCGCCGAGACCGAGGGCGTGTTCACCGAGACCGCCGGCGGCGTGACCGTCGCGGTGCTGAAGCGTCTGGCCGACGTCGGAGCGATCCCGCCCGAGGAAGAGACGGTCGCGCTGATCACCGGCAACGGCTACAAGACGATCGAGGCGTTCGAGGGCACCATCGAGCCGAGCTATCACGTCGCTCCCGACCTCGACGAGTTCCTCGCAGCGATCGGCTAACCGCTCTCATCCAGGTCGGCTAGTAGTCCGAGCGGATGGCGATCAAGATCGCGATCGTTGCCGCGATCGCGAGCGCCGCGGCTGCCACGATGAACAGCGCGCCGAAGTCGCTGATCTCGAGCTCGGTCGAGATCTCGCTCTCGAGCGTCTGGTAGACGTCGATCAGCCCGCTTGCCGTGTCGGCGGTGTACGCCGAGCCGCCCGTCGTCTCGGCGATCTCCTGCAGGAACGCGATGTTCGCGGCGTCCGTCTCGGTGGCCGGTCCGAGCAGCACCGTGTGGACCTCGACGCCGATTCCGCCGCGCGGGCGGCGGCATCGGCCGAGGGAACGACGCCCGCGACGCCCTCCGGCGGACATTGCGACGCCGCGAGCTCGCAGTCACGCCCGTCGGAGAGCAGCACCACTGCCGCCGCTGCGTCGTCGGCTTCCGCCGGCGCGGCTTCGATGGAATCGAGCGACGCATCCAAGTCCGCCGCCCACCGCCGTCCCTTCGCCGCGAGGGAAGCTCGTTGAGCGCGGCGACCACGTCGGCGCGCTCCGTGGTGGCCGCGACCACCACCTCGGCATCCGCGGCGAACGCCACGAGCCCCACCTGGAGCTCGGCCGGAAGGCGATCGAGGAACACACGCGCCGCCTCCTTGGCCGCCTCCAGCCGGTTCGGCACGATGTCGGTCCGGCTCATCGATTCGGACCCGTCGATCGCGAGGATGACGGTTCCCGCGATCTGCGCCTCCTGCAGGATGCGGAACTGCGTGAAGCCGACGGCGATGAGGATGACGGCGCCGGCCATCAGGACGGCGGCGATGCGCTTGGCCCGCCGGGCCTTGGCGACCCTCGAGAGCGCGGCACCCCTTCGGGTCGACTCCTCGCGCCTGCCGATCAGGACGGAGACGACGAGCACCAGAAGAAGCACCAGGGCGATCACGGCGAAGGGCGAGTCGAGCACGGTCAAACGGTAGACGACGAAGGGGGTCCGGGCCGGCATTTCGGGGGAGGGCCCAGGACCGGGCCGGGTTTGCGGCCCGGCGAGCCAGGGATGAGGATGGGCCGTTCGTGCGGAGGGGGAGGGTCATGAGAGGCAAGTTCTGGGCCGCGGTCGCCGCGGTCGCCGTCAGCGGTTTCCTCTTGGCGGTCTCGCTCGTTTCTCTATCCACCGCGGGGCCGAACGTGCTCAGGATCCACGTCATCGAGCACGCGACGACCGATACGGTCGTCGACCTCACGGCCAACGGTGACTCCACCGGCGACCTGTTGACGTTCCACAACGAGGTCTTCGATGAGGCGACCCAAGAGGTATCGGCACCAGTCACGGCGACTGCATCCGGATCGAGGTCGGCGTGAGCTGGGAGTGCCGATGGGTCACGACCCTCGAGGTCGGTTCGCTGACGGTGGAGGGGCCGTTCTTCGACGCCTCCCCGTCGGTGCTGGCCATCACCGGTGGCACGGGCGAGTTCCGCGGTGCGCGAGGGAGCATGCGCCTCGTCGCGCACAACGATGCCGCGACCGAGTTCGACTTCATCTTCCGCGTGCTCATCGCGTGATGCGGGTCTGCAGAGTGCCGAACCGGGCTCCGGCCCGGTTCGGATCGCACGGTGGTGGAAAGGGGAACGGATGACGATGCAAGACTCGGCGTCGCAGGCCGAACGCGACGCCGCCGACCTCGGTCGATTCGGGTACCAGCAGGAGCTGAAGCGCAGCCTCAAGACGTTCAGCTCCTTCGCGGTGGCGTTCAGCTACATCTCGCCGTCGACCGGGATCTTCGCGCTGTTCGGCGTCGGCATGGCAGCCCTCGGCGCCTACCTCTTCTGGACGTGGCCGGTCGTGGCGCTGATGCAGTTCGTCGTGGCGCTGAACTTCGCCGAGCTCTCGAGCCACTTCCCGGTCGCCGGCTCCGTGTACCAGTGGACGAAGTACCTCTCGGGCCGGAGCTATGCGTGGTTCACCGGCTGGTTCTACCTCATCGCCGGGATCCTCACGGTCGCTTCGGTGTGCGCGACCTTGCCGATCGCCTTGCTTCCGTTCCTCAACACATCTTCGACACGAGCTTCAACACGGCTCTCGGCAGCGCGGACCAGGCCCTCGTCGCCGTGATCACGCTGGTGCTGATCACCACCCTGAACATCTACGGCGTCAGGCTCGTGGCGATCGTGAACAACACGGGAGTGCTGTTCGAGATCCTCGGGATGGTCGTCTTCGCCGTGTTCCTGGCGGTCGTTCATGACAACCAGGGCTACGGGGTGATCCTCGATGCCGACAAGACCGGCAACATCTTCCAGTTCCCCGCGCCGTTCACCCTTTCGTTCTTCCTCGTGGGGATGTTCATGAGCCTGTACGTGATCTACGGGTTCGACACGGCGTCCACCCTCGCCGAGGAGACGCACAACCCGAGGGTAGAGGCGCCGAAGGCCGTTCTGGGGTCCGTAGCGGGGTCGTTCGTGATCGGCGCCGTCTTCCTGTGGGGAGTCCTGGTCGCGGTTCCGGACATCGGCGAGGCGGTCGTCGGCTTCTTCGGTCCTGCGACGGTCATCGATGCCGTGCTCTCGGATGCCTTGACGGCGGTCTACCTGCTTGTGGTGGTGGCATCCATCTTCGTGTGCTGCATGTCGATCCTGACCTCGACGATCCGGCTCGCGTTCGGGATGGCGCGCGACAACCAGCTCCCGTTCTCCAAGACGATGGCGAAGGTCAACCCGCGGCTGCACACGCCGGTGGGGGCGTGCATCATCATCGGGGCGCTGTCCGCCGTGCCGTACATCCAGTTCGCGGGACCGACCGTCATCGCCGTCGGGGCGACGGCCTCGATCTACCTCAGCTATCTCTTGGGGAACCTCGCGGTGATGCGGGCACGGATGCGAGGGTGGCCGAAGGTGAGGGCGCCCTTCTCCCTCGGCGGATGGGGCAAGCTCGTGAACGTCGTGGCGATCCTTTGGGGCGCGGCGATGTTGATCAACTTCCTGACGCCGGCCTCGGTGAACAGCGCGTTCGACCCGAACGCTTCGGGGGCGAACTATCTTCGGATCTTCGCGAACCCGAAGCCCATCCAGACGGACTGGTACGTCGAGGGCGACCAGCTGGTCGACTTCAAGATCGGGTTCCTCAACGAGATCCCGATCATCTGGACGGTGTTCGCGGTGATCCTGATCGCCGGCGGGATCTACTACTTCGCGGTCCAGCGGAAGAAGCCGTACGAGAAGGTGGTGGATCCGGCGGATGAAGACCTGTCGGGCATCGTCACGGCGTAGGCGAGAGCTCTGCGGTGAGGCGGCCCGGCCGGGCCGCCTCACGCCGCCGATGGCATCATCCCGGTCCGATGGATCGTCGTGACGAGCCCGAAGGCGGCCGCCTTCATCCGCGAGCACGGCGGCGCGGTATGGGTCTGGCTCGATCCGCACCGCGGCGTCGTCGGCTCCCACACGTGGCTCGAGGCGCACACCGAGCCGCCGGGGACGAGCCGTACGCACGAAGTTCACTCGCTCCTCGCGTCGTCCCCACCGCTTCCGGACCCTGGAGGCGACGGGATCGTCGTTCACTACGACTGGGGACGCCTCGACCCACCCGAGGAGCTCCACTTCGACCTCCAGCGGCCTCGTGAACAAGCGCCTCGAGGCCTACTGGAACGGATCGTGGTTCGTGGACGACGTGCCGCCTTCGCCAAGCGCTTGATCGCCGCCTCTATGCGCGGATCCGCTCGCCCTTCGGGTCGTAGAGCGGGTCGTCGGCGACCTCGGCAGGAACGCGTTCGCCGAACACCTCGACCGAGAGCGGGGTCCCGGACTCGGCGAGGTCGACCGGCAGGTACGCGAAGGCGAGGCTCGTCCCGACGGCGTAGCCGATCCCGCCTGACGTGACGCGGGCGACGACCTCGCCGTCGGAGAACACCGGCTCGTTGCCGAGGCACATCGCCCGCGGGTCCGAGAGGACGAGGCAGCGGAGGCGCCGCCGGACGCCGTCGTCACGCTGGCGCTCGATCGCCTCGCGCCCGATGAAGTCCTTGCCGGCTTCGCGACCGCGAACCCGAGACCGGCCTCGAGCGGTGTGTCCTCGGGCGTGATGTCGGATCCCCACGCTCGGTAGCCCTTCTCCAGACGGAGCGAGTCGATCGCCCGGTACCCGGCGGGCACGAGGCCGTGCGGACGCCCGGCCTCCACGAGCGTGTCCCAGAGCGACACCGCGAACTCGACGCTCGGGTACAGCTCCCAGCCGAGCTCGCCGACGTACGTGACGCGAGCCGCGAGGCACGGCGCATCGCCCGCGACGATCTCCCGGGCCGTCAGGTACGGGAACGCGTCGTTCGACAGGTCCGCGGTGGTCACCGAGCCGAGGATGTCCCGCGCCCTCGGCCCCCAGAGGCCGAGGCACGCGAGGGCGCCGGTCACGTCGCGCACCCGAACGCCTCCATCCGGGTCGAGGTGCTTGCGGATCCACGCGATGTCGTGGTTCCCGAACGCGGTGCCGGTGACGATCCGGAACAGCTGCTCTCGAGATGCGGGTCACCGTCACATCGGATTCGATGCCGCCCCGGCGGTTCAGCATCTGCGTGTAGACCACGCTCCCGATCGCGCGGTCGACGTCGTTCGCGCAGAGGCGCTGCAGGAACGCGCACGCGTCGGCGCCCTCGACCTCGATCTTCGCGAAGCTCGACTCGTCGAACAGGCCCGCGCGCTCGCGGGTGGCGAGATGCTCGGCCACGATCGCCGTCGACCAGTGCTCTCCGGCCCAGCCGTTGGGCCGGAGCATCCTCGTAGCGTTCGTCCTCGTTCGAACCGAACCAGTTCGGACGCTCCCATCCGGACTTCTCGCCGAACTCCGCGCCGAGGTCGGAAAGGCGGCCGTACGTCGGCGCCATCTTCAGCGGCCGGCCCGCGTGGCGCTCCTCGTTCGGGTAGTGGATGTCGTAGTAGGTGGCGTAGATCTCGTACGCGCGTGCGAGCGCGTACCGCCGGCTCGCGTAGTGGCGGCCGAACCGGCGGATGTCCATCTTCCACACGTCGAGCTCGGGCTCGCCCTCGACGATCCACTCCGCGATCACCTTGCCGACGCCGCCGGCCCCGGCGATCCCGTGCGCGCAGAACCCGGCCGCGACGAAGAAGCCGCGCACGTCGGACTCGCCGAGGATGAACTCGCCGTCGGGCGTGAACGCCTCGGGCCCGTTGATCATCTTCACGACCTCGGCCTTCTGCAGGTCCGGGACGAGGGAGAACGCGCCCTCGGCGAGCGGCTCGAAACGGTCCCAGTCGTCGGGCAGCAGGGTGTGGTTGAAGTCGTCCGGCGGCCCGTCCTGCCACGACCACGGCGCCGGGTTGCGCTCGTACCCGCCGACGACCAGGCCGCCGCCCGCCTCCTGTCGGAAGTACACGAGGCGATCGGGGTCCCGCATCGTCGGGAAGTCCGGCCGCACGCCCTCGATCGGCTTGGTGAGCAGGTACTGGTGCGCGAACGGCACGACCGGCACCTCGACGCCGGCCAGGCGTCCGAGCTGGTTCGCGTACATGCCGCCCGCGTTCACGACGACGTCGGTCCGCACGGGTTCGCGGTCCTCGAACCGAACACCGGCGACGTGCCCGCGGTCGACGTCGATCCCCGTGACCCGCGCGTCCGTCCAGATCGTCGCGCCCCGGCGCTTCGCGCCCTCGGCGAGCGCGAACGTCAGTCCGTTCGGGTCGACGTAGCCGTCGGTCGGCAGGTACGCGGCGCCCTCGACGCCCTCGGGATCGAACAGCGGCCAGAGCTCGAGCGCCCGGGCCGTGGACACGATCTCGAGCGGAAGGCCGAACGTCTGCCCCCAGCCGGCGAGCCGCCGGAGCTCCTCGATCCGCTCCTTCGACGAGGCCAGTCGGAGCGAGCCCACCTCGTGCCAGGCCGGGTCGACGCCCGTTTCCTCGGCGAGGCGGCGGTACAGCTCGACCCCGTACATCATCATCCGCGTCAGGGTGACGCTCGAGCGCAGTTGCCCGACGAGACCGGCCGAGTGGAACGTGGAGCCGCTCGTCAGCTCGTTCCGGTCGACGAGCAGCACGTCGTTCCAGCCGAGCTCGGTCAGGTGGTACGCGATGCTCGCGCCGGCGACGCCGCCGCCGATCACGATCGCGCGGGCTTCGTCCAAGCTCAGAATTCCTCGGGCGCGTCGTCGAGCCACGTCCCGAAGCGATCGTCCTCCGCGCTCTGCAGGCACCGGGCGAAGTGCCGGTCGGCGTAGTCCACGTAGTCGAAGTCCAGCGTCGAGATGCCCTGTTGCACGACCCCCCACATCGCCTCTCGGAAGTCGGACATGATCTTCATCAGCTTCAGGCGCGCGCGCGCTGCCGGCGCCGCGCCGTCGAAGTACCGATCGAGGAGCAGCTCCTCGCGCGCTCTCGGAGATCCCGTTGTTGATCGAGAAGTTGCCGAGGTCGAAGAAGAGGTCACCCATCCCCGCGTACTCGTAGTCGACGAGGATGACCTTGTCGTCGCGCAGGAGGAAGTTCGCGTTCAGCAGGTCGTTGTGGCACGGCCGGATCGGCACCGGCTGCCGGCCGAACGCGACGGCGATCCGGTCCGCGGCGTGCAGCGCCTGGCGGTAGGTGGCCGGGACGCGGACGCCGTGGATCTCGGCGGTGTCCCGGTACTCCCGGACGACGCGGAAGGCGTCGAACGCCGAGGGGATCGGCGCCATCCCGTGGATCGACCGGATCGCCTCCACGACCGCCGCCATGACCTCCGGCTTCTCCAGATCCTCCGCCGGCAGTGGCTGAGCCTCGACGAACCGGGTGATGAGCGCGCGTTGCTTGGGGAGGAAGGCGATCACTTCCGGGCCGACGCCGGCTTCGTGGGCGGCCTGGCTGGCACTGCGCTCGGCCTCGCGGTCGATGCCCAGGAGCTCCGTGTCCCGCCCCGAGAGGCGGACGACGAAGGACTCGCCGTCCACGTCGAGCCGGAAGTTGCGGTTGGTGATCCCTCCGCCGAGGACCTCCGCCCGCACGTCCTTCCCAGCCCATCCCGGGACGGCGTCCACGACCGAGGCCAGGTCGGGGTCGAGGTCCACGCGCGGAGGCTATTCGCCCGGCCGTTCGTGGTCAAAGAAGGGCCCGTTCTGACCGGTTCAGGCCGGCCCATCTGGGTGTTCCGAGGTGGGCCGGCCAGTCCGCCGGTCGGGGGGTTGACACCCTCAGGCACCCCCGTACACTGGGCGGACCATGGACCGGTCGAGGACGTTTCTTCGGGAACCGCAGGTCCTCGTACTTATTCCGTAGGCGCGGCCGGGCCAAAGAGGCCCGGGATCCGCGCCAGATGCCCCTCGCCTCGCGAGGGGCTTTTTCTACCCCGGATCCCACGAAGGAAGGAGACACCGATGCGATATGAATTCGAGCGCGGCGGCCGCACCGTCGCGAGCGCGCTGTGGGAGGGGCCGGCGCAGGTGACGGTGGAGGTCGCCGACCCGGCCGACCGCCCCCAGTTCGAGCGCTTCTTCGGCGAGGAGGTTGTCTATCTGGACGCCGGCTTCGACTTCGGCGGCGGGATGGACGAGAGCGGCATGACCACGCGCCGGCGGGACTGGACGCCGTGGGAGTTCGAGCGGCAGGTCCGCAACCTCGCGCACAAGATGGGCGCCTCCGTCCGGCGTGTCGAGACGGGGCCGGTCGAGGATCCCCAGACGCAGGTGGGCGCGCGATGAAGGTCACCGGCGCCCAGGCGTTGTTCAAGTCCCTCGAGGGCGAGGGCGTCGACACCATCTTCGGCATCCCCGGCGGCGCGATCCTGCCCGCCTACGACCCGCTGATCGAGGCCAACATCCGCCACGTGCTCTGTCGGCACGAGCAGGGCGCCGGCCACGCGGCCGAGGGCTACGCGTGGGCGAGCGGCAAGGTCGGGCGTGGCGCTCGCGACGAGCGGTCCCGGCGGATGCAACCTCGTGACCGCGCTCGCCGACGCGAAGATGGACTCGGTACCCATCGTGGCCATCACCGGCCAGGTCCCGACGCCGGTGGTCGGCAACGACGCCTTCCAGGAGGCGGACATCTGCGGCATCACGATGCCGATCACGAAGCACAACTACCTGGTGAAGGACGCGAACCTGATCGCCGAGACGATCCGGGAGGCGTTCCACATCGCGAGCACCGGCCGTCCGGGTCCCGTGCTCGTCGACATCCCGAAGGACGTCCTGCTCCAGGAGTTCACCTGGAACTGGCCCGAGAGCGTGGACCTTCCGGGGTACAAGCCGACCACGAAGGGCAACCTGCGGCAGGTTCGCTCGGCCGCGCGGATGATCATGGAATCCAAGCGCCCGGTCCTGTACGTCGGCGGCGGCGTGATCAAGGCGAACGCCAGCGCCGAGCTGTTCAAGCTCGCGACCGAGGGGCGGCTCCCGCTCACGACGACGCTCATGGCGCGCGGCGCCTTCCCCGACACGCACGAGCTCGCGCTCGGGATGCCGGGGATGCACGGTGGCTACACGGCCGTGACGGCGATGCAGAAGGCCGACCTGCTGATCGCGCTCGGATCCCGGTTCGACGACCGCGTCACCGGCCAGCTCTCCACGTTCGCGCCGAACGCGAAGGTGATCCACGTCGACATCGACCCTGCCGAGATCGGCAAGAACCGCAACGCCGACATCCCGATCGTCGGCGACGCGCGCGAGGTGATCGCCAACCTGCACGCCGAGCTCCTGCGCCAGCAGGAGGAAGCGGGCGGCATCCCCGATCGCTCGGAGTGGCTCGCGCAGCTCGAGGAGTGGAAGACCACCTTCCCCTTCCGCTACGACCAGCCGGTCGACGGACCGCTGAAACCGCAGTTCGCGATCGAGCGGCTCTACGAGGCGACCAAGGGCGAGGCGATCGTCGTCGCCGGCGTCGGCCAGCACCAGATGTGGGCGTCGCAGTTCTGGAAGTTCACCGAGCCCCGCACGTGGATCAACTCGGGCGGCCTGGGGACGATGGGTTTCGCGGTTCCGGCTGCGCTCGGCGCGGCCGCGGCGCGCCCCGACAAGCGCGTCGTGGCGATCGACGGAGACGGGTGCTTCCAGATGACCGCGCAGGAGCTCGCCACGAGCCGCACCGAGAACATCCCGTTCGTCACGGCGATCATCAACAACGCGCACCTCGGGATGGTCCGGCAGTGGCAGGAGCTCTTCTACGAGGAGCGCTACTCGCAGGTCTACCTGAGCTACGACGTGCCGGACTACGTGAAGCTCGCCGAGGCGTACGGCGCCGTCGGGCTTCGCGCCGAGCATCCCGACGAGGTCGACGCCGTCGTCGAGAAGGCGCTTTCGGTCACCGACCGCAGCGTCGTGATCGATTTCCGGGTGGACTCCCGCGAGATGTGCTTCCCGATGGTCCCCGCGGGTGCTTCGAACGACGACATCATCGTCGGGCCCGAGGGTCTGCGGCGGACGAACGATCCCGCGGAGGCCCCGGTCGCATGAGCATGAGCCTGCACACGCTGTCGGTGCTCGTCGAGGACAAACCAGGAGTGCTCACGCGCGTGGCGGGCCTGTTCGCGGCCCGCGGGTTCAACATCGACTCGCTCGCGGTCGGGCCGACGAGCGACGACGGTCTTTCGCGGATGACGATCGTCGTGCAGGTCGACCGCAAGCCGCTCGAACAGATCACGAAGCAGCTGAACAAGCTCATCAACGTCATCAAGATCATCGAGCACGACGAGGGTGACGCGGTCGAGCGCGAGCTCATGCTCGTGAAGGTCCGGGCGGCGAGCGACGACCGGCAGCGCGTGATGGAGATCGCGACCGTGTTCCGGGTGAACGTCGTCGACGTCACGCACTCGACGCTGACGCTCGAGGCGACGGGCAAACCGGACAAGCTCGAGGCGCTCGTCGAGCTGCTGAACGACTTCGGCGTGATCGAGCTCTCGAGAACGGGCCGGATCGCGCTCGCGCGAGGCGACCGGGGGATCCGCGAGAAGTCGAACCGCGCGCGGGTCGCCGCCGCCGGAGCCGAGGACTGGAACGGCGGCGGCGTCTAGACCGGCGAACTGCCCCGCGAAGCACGGAGAGGATTCCGACACACGTGGCCACGATCTACTACGAGAAGGATGCGGACCCCTCGGCGCTGTCGGGGCAGCGGATCGCCGTCCTGGGGTTCGGGAGCCAGGGCCACGCGCACGCACTGAACCTGAAGGACTCCGGCCACGACGTCCGGGTGGGACTCCGCGAGGGATCGAGCTCGAAAGCCAAGGCCGAGGAGGCCGGGCTCGTCGTCAAGCCGACGGCGGAAGCCGTGGCGGAAGCGGACGTGGTGATGGTCCTGCTTCCCGACACCGCGCAAGCGAAGGCCTACCGCGAGGACATCGAGCCGAACCTCAAGTCGGGCGACATGCTGATGTTCGCCCACGGTTTCAACATCCATTTCGAGACGATCGCGCCGCCGGCCGACATCGACATCACGATGATCGCGCCGAAGGGGCCGGGCCATCTCGTCAGACGGACCTATGAACAGGGCATCGGCACACCGGCCCTCGTCGCCGTCCACCAGGACTCGACCGGCAAGGCCCGCGAGCGCGCCCTCGCCTACGCGGCAGGGATCGGCTGCGCTCGGGCCGGCGTGATCGAGACGACGTTCCAGGAGGAGACCGAGACCGACCTCTTCGGCGAGCAGGCCGTGCTCTGCGGTGGAGCCACGGCGCTCGTCCAGGCGGGATTCGAGACGCTCGTCGAGGCCGGCTACCAGCCCGAGATCGCGTACTTCGAGTGCCTGCACGAGCTCAAGCTCATCGTCGACCTGATGTACGAGGGCGGCATGAGCTGGATGCGCTACTCGATCAGCGACACGGCCGAGTTCGGCGATTACACGCGCGGCCCCAGGGTCGTCGACGACCGAACGCGCAAAGAGATGCGTCGCATCCTGGACGAGATCCAGGGTGGCGCCTTCGCGAAGGAGTGGATCGGGGAGGCCGAGGCCGGCTTCCCCAACTTCCTCGCGCTCCGCAGGGAGGAGCGTGCGTCCCAGCTCGAGCGGGTGGGACGCGAGCTCCGTTCGATGATGCCCTGGCTGGAGTCCGAGAGGAAGGTGGCCCCCGATGACCGGTGAGTCTGACGTAGCGGGCTCAAGCAGCGAAGCGGTAGCCCGCACCGATGAGGTACGGATCTTCGACACCACGCTCCGCGACGGCGAACAGGCGCCCGGCATCGCGCTCACGAAGGCCGAGAAGGTCGAGATCGCGGAGCAGCTGGCCCGCCTCGGCGTCGACGTCCTCGAGGCGGGCTTCCCGATCTCGGGCGAGGGCGAGTTCGACGCCGTGCGCGAGATCGCGACGAGCGTCCGCGGACCCGTGATCGCCGCGCTCGCGCGCGTGACGCCCGGCGACATCGACCGGGCGGCCGAAGCGCTCGCCGGTGCGGAGCGGTGGCGGATCCACACGTTCATCTCGACGAGCCAGATCCACATGCAGGACATGCTGCGGATGAGCGGCGATCAGGTGCTCGAGGCGATCCGCGAGGGCGTGAAGCTGGCGGTCGGCCACACCGACGACGTCGAGTTCAGCGCGCAGGACGCCACGCGCACCGAGCTGGACTTCCTGCTCGAGTGCTACAAGGTCGCCGTCGACGCCGGCGCGACGACGATCAACGTGCCCGACACGGTCGGCTACGCGATGCCCCACGAGTTCGGCGAGCTCGTCCGGGCCGTTCGCGAGGCGGTGCCCGACCATGTGGTCATCTCGACCCACTGCCACAACGACCTCGGGCTCGCCGTCGCTAACTCGCTCGCGGGGATCGTGAACGGCGCCCGCCAGGTCGAGGTCGCGGTCAACGGGATCGGTGAGCGGGCAGGCAACTGCGCGCTCGAGGAGATCGCGATGATCCTGCGAACGCGGAGCGAATCGATGGGCGTGCGTCACGGCCTGAACCTGAAGGAGATCGTGCGGACCTCGCGCCTGGTCTCGATGACGACCGGGTACTCGGTCCAGCCGAACAAGGCGGTCGTCGGCTCGAGCGCGTTCGCGCACGAGAGCGGGATCCACCAGCACGGTGTCCTGTCCAACCGCGCGACCTACGAGATCATGGACCCGCTCGAGATCGGCCTGGAGGGCAACCGGCTCGTCCTGGGCAAGCACTCCGGGCGGCACGCGTTCGCCGATGCGCTCGGCAAGATCGGGATCGAGCTCGACGCCGAGCACCTGAACCGGACGTTCGCGAGGTTCAAGGAGCTCGCCGACCGCAAGATCGAGCTCACCGACCAGGACCTCGCGGCGATCGTCTACGAGGAGATCGGCTCGGCCGAGGCCGACGTCTTCGTGCTCGAGTCGCTCCAGGTGGGTGGCGGAACGCACCTGTCGCCGACCGCGACCGTGCGGCTCCGCAAGGGTGACGAACTGATCGAGGACTCCGCGATGGGCGACGGGATGATCGACGCCGCCTGTGGCGCGATCCAGCGGGCCGCGGGCGTGGAGGCGCGACTCGTGAGCTTCAACGTCTCCTCGGTGACCGGCGGGACCGACGCGCTCGGCGACGTGGTCGTTCAGGTCGACGTGGGCGGACGCCGCGTGACCGGCCGGGGCGTGTCGGTCGACGTCGTCGAGGCGAGCGCTCGCGCGTACCTCGCGGCGATCAACCGCGCCCTGCAGATGAAGAACGGCGGCGGCGAGAAGGTCACGCCGTGACGGGAGAGCGGCACCGCATCGGGGTCATCCCCGGGGACGGCACCGGCCCCGAGGTCGTGCGCGAGGGCCTGAAGGTCCTCGGTGCGGTCGGTGTGCCCGTCGATCTCGTCGAGTTCGACCTCGGGGGCGAACGCTATCTGCGGACGGGGGAGGTCCTGCCGGACGAGGAGCTCGCCCGCCTGCGCGAGATGGACGCGGTGCTCCTGGGCGCCGTCGGCGATCCTCGGATCAGGCCGGGGATCCTCGAGCGCGACCTGCTGCTCCGGATCCGGTTCGAGCTCGACCAGTACGTCAACCTTCGTCCGGTCATCCGGTATCCGGGGGTCAAGACGTTGGTGCCCTCGCACGGCGAGGACGACGTCGACCTCGTCGTGGTCCGGGAGAACTCGGAGGGGCTGTACTCGGGCGCCGGCGGGTTCCATCGCAAGGGGACCGCGCACGAGGTCGCCGTGCAGGAGTCGATCAACACCCGTCATGGGGTGGAACGCATCGTCCGGTACGCGTTCGCGCTCGCCGAGGAACGCCGCCGCAAGCTGACTTTGGTCCACAAGACGAACGTGCTCACGTTCGCCGGCGATCTCTATCAACGTGTCGTCGACGAGGTGGGTGCTGCGGACTTCCCCGACGTGGCGCGCGACTACGTCCACGTCGACGCCGCCTGCATCTACTTCCTCGATCAGCCGAACCGATTCGACGTGATCGTCACGGACAACATGTTCGGCGACATCATCACGGACCTCGGCGCGATGATCCAAGGCGGCATGGGCATCGCGGCCGGGGGAAACATCAACCCGGACGGGGTCTCGATGTTCGAGCCGATCGGCGGAACGGCGCCCGATCACACGGGCAAGGGAACGATCAACCCGCTCGCGGCGATCGGCGCGGTCCAGATGCTGCTGTCCGAGGTCGGCGAGGGCGAGGCGGCGCGCCGCGTCGACGCGGGGATCCGGTTCGCGTGCTCGAAGCTCCATTCGATGCGGGCCGGGGAGATGGGTTACTCGACCGCAGAGGTCGGGGACCTCGTGGTGGAGGGGATCCCTGGATGAGCTCGGCGAGCCGGGCGGCGAGAAGCGACCCTCTGAAGGTTGAGCTGTACGACACGACGCTCCGCGACGGCGCCCAGGGCACCGGCTTCTCGTACTCGATCGACGACCGACTTCGGATCCTGCACAAGCTCGACCAGCTCGGCGTCCCCTTCATCGAGGGCGGCTGGCCGGGCGCGAACCCCCGCGAGACCGAGTTCTTCAAGCTCGCCGCCAAGGAGGACCTCGCGCACGCGACGCTCACCGCCTTCGGCATGACGCGGAAGGCGGGAGAGCTCGCGGAGCGCTCCGCCGTGCTTCGCGACCTCCTGGACGCCGGGACCGAGGTCGTGTGCATCGTCGGCAAGTCCTGGGACCTCCACGTGACGGAGGCGCTGCGGACCGACCTCGAGGAGGGCGTGGCGATGGTTCGCGATTCCGTCGCGTTCCTCAAGGGGCAAGGCCGGCGTGTCTTCTTCGACGCGGAGCACTTCTTCGACGGCTACCGATCGGACCCCGGCTTCGCTCTTCGGGTCCTGGAAGCGGCCGAGGAGGCCGGCGCCGAGCGTCTGGTGCTGTGCGACACGAACGGCGGGATGCTGCCCTCCGACATCGCGACGACCGTCGACGCGGTTTCGCCGCGCGTGAGCACCCTGCTGGGGATCCACGTCCACAACGACACCGGGTGCGCGGTCGCGAACTCGCTCACGGCGGTGGAGCGCGGTGTCTTCCAGGTGCAGGGTGTCGTGAACGGGTATGGGGAACGCACCGGGAACGCCGACCTGATCCCGATCGCCGCCAACCTCATCCTGAAGATGGGCGCGGAGTGCCTTCCCGACGGCGCCGTCGAGCGCCTCACGGAGGTCTCGCACTATGTGGCCGAGGTGGCGAACGTCGCGCCGGACTCCCGGCAGCCGTACTCGGGACGGTATGCGTTCACGCACAAGGCCGGCCTGCACGCGAGCGGTGTCGCGCGCCTCACCCGCGCGTACGAGCACGTCTCGCCCGAGGCGGTGGGCAACCGGCGTGGCGTCGTCGCGAGCGACCTCGGCGGCGCGGCGACGCTCCGGATGAAGGCGACGGAGTTCGGCCTCGAGCTGGCCGACGCCGCGATCCCAAGGCTCCTGGACGATCTGAAGGAACGCGAGGCGCGTGGCTACACGTTCGAGGTCGCCGACGCCTCGCTCGAGCTCCTGATGCGCCGCGCCGACGGCTGGTCCCAGCCCTTCTTCGAGGTCGAGAGCTACCGCGTCCACGTCGAGGAGCACGTCGGTGACCAAGAGCCGCCGCTGGCCGAGGCGACCGTCAAGGTCGTGACGAAGGGAACCCGGCACATCGAGAGCGCCGAAGGTCAGGGCCCGGTCGGCGCGCTCGACAACGCGCTGCGCAAGGCGCTCTCGAACGACTATCCGGAGCTCGAGCACATCTCGCTCGAGGACTTCCGCGTCCGCGTCCTCGACGAGACCCATGGCACCGGCGCCATCGTGCGGGTGTTGATCGACACGTCAAATGGGCAGCACGAGTGGACCACCGTCGGCGTCTCCGAGAACATCATCGAGGCCTCGTGGGAGGCCCTCGTCGACGGCTACCTGTACGGCCTTCTGCACCCGCGCACGAACGACGGATCCTGACGCGGCGCACTCGCGAGCGCGGGACGCTCGCTCGAGCGAGACCCCGGTAGGCTGGCGCGATGCCCCCGCGGATCCGTGAGGCCGAGCCGAAGGACGCGCGCGACATCGCGGAGATCCACGTGCGGTCGTGGCGTGCCGCCTACCGCGGGCAGCTGACGGACGACTACCTCGACGGCCTGAACGTCGAGGACCGTCTCGAGATGCATCGTCTGGCCCTGGAAGCCCCTCCGGCTGAGTACCGGATGTGGCTGGCCGAGGAGGACGGTCGGGCGATCGGGTTCGCGGTCACCGGGAAGAGCGAGGACGCCGATGCCGACGAGCGGACCGCCGAGGTGTTCGCGATCTACCTCGATCCAGACCGCGTCGGCACGGGCCTCGGTCGAGCGCTGTTCTCCCACGCCGTGGACGATCTCCGGGCGCGCGGCTATCGCTCGGCGACGCTGTGGGTGCTCGAGACGAACGAGGGCGCGCGTCGCTTCTACGAGCTTGCTGGGTGGACGCTCGACGGTGCCACCACGAGCGAGCGTGTGGACTGCGAGATGCGCCCGACCGTTCGCTACCGCGTCGAGCTCTGAGCGGAACGCTTCGAGGGTCCGGCCGGTGTCAGTGCTTGTGGTGCTTGTGGTGGCCGTTGGCTTTGCCGTTCGCCCAAGGCGGCGGTCCGCCGCCCGGTGCTCCGCCACGGTGTCCGTGCCCATTCGAGGTGTGATCCGACTTGTGGCTCTGCCCCCAGGCGCGGCCGTCGCCAGGCCCGAGCACCACCGTCGTGCCGGGATCCTCACCCTCGCCGCCGCCGCCGCCGCCCGCCCCCGCCCCGCCCCCGCCCCCATTGCCCCCGTCCCCATTGCCGCCGCCGCCGCCGCGCCCGTCACCCTCTCCGCCAGTCCCGCCCGTGAGGCCACTCGAACCCGTCGTCGGGCTGAAGACCACCCCGGAGCCGCCGCCCGGCTGGTCCTCATCGGGAAGCGTCGGGAACAGAGATCGGAGGATGTCGGCGAGCGTCGCATTTACTCGAGGAGGCAAGCTGACGACGAGGCCGTCCAGCTGCGCCGCGATCGCCGCGTCCAGTCCGCTCAGCGAGTAACCCTCGAAGGTCGCTTGTTGCCGCTGGTCCATCAGCGCCTGCGCCTGGATGGTCGCGAGGACGTAGTTCCCGTCGCGGAGCGAGGCGATGAGCGCGTCGAGTGCGTCGTAGGCTTCGTCCAGCGAGCCCGCCGCGAGGACGACCGTTCGTGGTCGCGGCGTGTCGGTGGTATCGGCCGGCGGCGGCTGCACGCCGCCGGTCGAGATCATGGCGATGAGACCCCACACGATCAGGACCGCTCCACTCGCGATCGTGACGAGTCTCGCGAGCGCCCCCACCGGGCTCGACGACGATCCATCGGAGGTCTGCGCGCTCGCCGCAGTCGCCGTGCGTGGATCGCCTGCCGCTCCGGCCGCTGCCGCACCGGCCGCAACCGGCTGAGCGAGGGACGGCTCGTCGGCGAACAGCCGAACGAGCAGCGCGGTGAGCGCCGCGAGACCGACGCCCTTCTCGAGGTAGCCGTCGGCACCCTCGGGCGCCGTTGCCGGTGTGGTGGGGCCGGCGGTGAACACGATGATCCTCGCGTCGGGGGCCTCACGGCGAACGCGCTCGATCATCCCGCGGCCGAGCAGGTCCTGGTCGACGACGACCGCGTCGGGCTCGCTTCGGCGGATCGCCGCGACGAGGTTCTCGCGGGTCGGCGACTCGCCGACGACCTCGTACCCGTCGTCCTCGAGGAAACGCCGCACCAGGGCGCGATTCAGATGGATCGTGCCCGCGACGAACACGCGGATGCGACCTGGAGCCATCGAACCGTTCCCCTCTCCATGGTTCCCGTTCGGCCCCGGCATGGTAACGGGTCGGTCCGTCATCCGAACCTGCCCTGTTCATCCTCGATGCTCGCAGGGTCCGGGGCTTGCCACTACGGCCGAAAGGCCGAAAAAGTGCCAAGAAAACGTCCCCGTCGGGGTCGAGGGCCGTCTTGAGAAAGCCTACGATGAAAGCTCGGTCTCGCGCGTCGCGAGCGCTTTCCGAGCCGTGAGCAGGTCTTCGATCTCCTCCATCGGAAGGGGCTTGGCGAAGTAGTACCCCTGGCCGAGGTCGCACTTCAGCGCGAGGAGCCGGTCGAGCTGGTCCGCGCGCTCGATCCCCTCGGCGACCGGCCGGAGCTTCAGGATCCCGGCGAGCTCGATGATCGCCGCCGTGAGCGCCGACTCCTCGCCGCCCTCGTTCACGCCGTCCACGAACGACTTGTCGACCTTCAGGATGTCGACCGGGAACCGGCGGATGTAGTTGAGGCTCGAGTAGCCGGTGCCGAAGTCGTCGACCGCGAGCTTCACGCCCAAGGCCTTCAGCTCCTGGAGCCGGAGGATCGACAGCTCCATGTCCTGCATCATCACGGACTCGGTGATCTCCAGGACCAGGCTCGAGGGGTCGAGCCCACTGTGCATCAGGTTGGCCGCCACCTCGTCGACGATCTCCGGTCGCTGGAGCTGGCGCGCGGACAGGTTCACCGACATGTGCAGCGGCGGGCTCATCGGGAATCGCTCCTGAAGTTCCTTGGCCCTGGCGCACGCCTCGCGAAGGACCCATAGGCCGATCTCGACGATCAGGCCGGTCTCCTCGGCGAGCGGGATGAAGTCGAGCGGCGCCACCATGCCTCGTTGCGGATGCTTCCATCGAACGAGCGCCTCGAGGCCTTCGATCTCGCCGCTCGCGAGCACGATGATCGGTTGGTAGTGCAGGATGAACTCGTCGTTGTCGACCGCGCGCTGAAGATCGGCCTTGAGCTCGAGGCGCTTCAGCGCGGTGTCGTGCATGGCCGGCTCGAAGACCTGATACCGGCCCTTGCCCGCCTCCTTCGCCATGTACATCGCCACGTCGGCGTTGCGCAGGAGCTCCTCGGCTCCCTCGGGGCCCGACGTCCGGGAGCGGTCGGCGCTCGCGATGCCGATCGACGCGCGGACGAAGACCTCCTTGCCCTCGAGGTGGAACGGACCCTCGAGACGGGCGAGGATGCGCGCGGCGAGCTCCGCCGCACCGACGCCGTCGCCGCCGTCCTCGAGCAGGATCGCGAACTCGTCGCCTCCGAGCCGGGCCGCCGTGTCGGCCATGCGCAGCGTGCTCTTGACCCGGTCGCCCACCTCGCCGAGCAGGTGATCACCGGCCGCGTGGCCGAGCGAGTCGTTGATCGTCTTGAAGTCGTCGAGGTCCATGAACAGGACCGTCACGGGGTCGCCGTCGCGCCCCTGACGTTCGAGCGCGTGTTCGACCCGGTCCTTGAACAGAGCCCGGTTCGCGAGGCCGGTGACCGAATCGTGGAAGGCCTGGTGCGCGAGCTGCTCCTCGAACGCCTTGCGCTCGGAGACATCGCGGGTGTTGAGGACGATCCCCCGAACGTTCTCGTCGTGCAGGAGGTTCGTGCGAAGGGCCTCGACGTTCAGCCAGAAGTCGTCGCGGTGACGCATCCGGAACTCGGTCAGCGCTGGATGACCGTCGCTCTCGCGACCGCTCGCGGAGAGGAACTGCAGAACGTTCGCCTTGTCCTCGGGGTGGATGAGGCCGGTGAGCCTCGCACCCTCGAGCGCGTTCGCCGCGTAGTTGAGCACGCGCTCCACGGAGGGACTCATGTAGCGGATCGTCGAGTCGGCGTCCAGGACCATGACCACGTCCGAGGAGTTCTGGACCAGAGAGGAGAAGCGCGCCTCGCTCTGGCGCCGCACCAGCTCCTCGGTGACCTGCGCGCTATCCAGGGCGAGGGCGACCTGGGAGGACAGGGCCTCCATCGCGTCTCGGATGG
The DNA here is from genome assembly GCA_963786805.1 of uncultured Actinomycetes bacterium. Lineage (GTDB taxonomy): Bacteria > Actinomycetota > UBA4738 > UBA4738 > HRBIN12 > CALGFI01. The sequence continues at coordinate 137,819 of CAWBAK010000007.1, read as the reverse complement.
CTCTCGGAACCCCGTCGAGCCCCGCAACGACCAACAGCCCGCGCAGCTCGTCCTTCATGAACAACGGCGCGTTCAGCACGAACGCGGCGTTCGCCGGCATGCCCAGGGGCACGGCCAGCTCCGCCTCCCTCACCGGGACCTCGTACGAGCGATGCGACTGTAGACGCTGCCTCTTCCACTGCGGCAGGACCGAGAGGTTGAAGGTGTTGCCCTCGACCCCTTCGGCGCCGCCGGCCGCGGCGACCACCGTGAACTCGTCGGCGTCCTCGCCGTCGCCGGCGACCAGGAGTCGGATCCCGGCATCCTCACCCACCAGCGAGCTGGCGGCCTCCAGGGTCGCCGCGTAGATGCTCTCGCGGTTGGTCGCCGTCACGAGCGCCGTCCCGGCGTTGCGAAGCGCCTTCTCGCGAAGCGCGGACTGCTCCTGGCGGTGCACCAGGCCTGCCATGCGGAGCACGACCAGGACGAACAGTGCGGTCGTCGAGACGGTGATGACCCACAGGTCGGTCGCCTCGTCGCGAAGGAGCTGGATCGCTCGGACACCCTGAGGGATCAACGAGGCGGCTCCGAGCAGGACGAGGCGCCCCGTAGGGATCCGCATCTCTTGGTCCGGCGCCTTCTCGGCCAGCTTGCGCTGCGACTGGTGCAGCGCCGCCGCTCCCCACAGCAGGTAGAACGTGGCCCAGCCGGCCTCGAGGTAGCCGGATTGGTCGTACACGAGGCCCTGGACGGAGATGTAGCTGTAGACGAAGTCGGTCACGAACAAGGAAAGCGCGGCGCCTCCCATGAGGTACATCGACGGCGCCCTCTTCCCGGCGCCGATCGCAAGGCGAACCACCGCGGTCAGAAGGATCAGGTCCATGAAGGGATAGCCCATGCTGACGAGCTTCTGGACCAGGGTGGACTCCGAGTCCGCGGCCGTTGGCGCCATCAGGAAGACCCACGAGATCACGCCGACGCCGATCGCGACGATCAATGAATCGATCACGCTTTCGCGGTCGCGGCCCGGGTTGCGCTTGCGGACGAGCAGCAGGATCCCGGCGATCAGGCACGGGTAGACCGAGAGGTACAGGACGTCGCCGACCGATGGGAACGGTAGATCGGTGCCGAAGAACTTGTCGTAGTTGTAGGTGATGACGTCTCCGGCCACGAAGAGCGTCTGGCCGAGCGCGAACAGGTACCACGGGGCTCGCACCTCGGGTTTCCACATCCGAACCGCGATCACGATCGCGATCGGAGAGGAGACCGCGATCACGTTGAACAGCCAGCCCTGACGGAAGCCGGGCAGGAAGAGGAAGGCGAGGAGGGCGGCCACGCCGCCGATGGGATAGAGGAACCACGCCCGGCGCTTCATTGATTTCCTATCGGACGAGGCACGATTCGACCTTAGGGGGCCTACTGGGACTCATCTGGTCCCCTGGGAGCCGACAGGAGGCCAGTCATGTGGTCTCCAGCCGGGTCTTGGCCGGTCGGTCCGGCTCAGGCACGGGCCGGATGAGGGGCCCGAGGGCGGCCCCGTAGCCCGTCGAGCCGGGTTCCAGGGAGGCCCGGCCGAGGGGACCCCGCTCGATCGAGCGCATCCCCGGCAGGAACAGGAAGGCGAGGGTCACGACGCCTCCCAGCAGGCCGGCCACGACCAGGGTCGGGCGCGCGCCCACCGCTTCGGCTATGGGACCGGTGAAGGCGTAGGAGAGCGGAACGAGCCCGATCGAGATGAACCAATCGAAGCTGGAGACCCGACCGAGCAGGCGGCCGGGCACGAGACGCTGCTTCGTCGTGATCCACACGATCAAACCGGCGCTCTCGAGGGCGTTGAACGCGAAACAGAACGCCATGGCCTGCCAGGGGAACCGGACCAGCCCGTACCCCGCGATCATGAGCGTCGAGACGGTCCACACGAGATACATGAAGGTCACCTGGCGCCGCGGCATCGCTCGATTGCCCATCACGACCGCGGCCAACATCGCCCCGATGCCGCCCGCCGCCAGGATGAAGCCGAGGTCGCTCGCCGAGCCCCCCATCTCTTCCTTCACGATGAAGGGAAGCAGGACCTCCGCCGGGCCCCAGAAGATCAGGTACGCGAGCGTCGCCGCGAGGAACGTCCCCCATAGCCACACCTGGGTTCGCACGTACCGGAAGCCCTCACGGATCTCGGACACCATCGAGAACGGGGGCCGCGCCTCGGCGGCGACGGCCCGATGGGATCGCATCGACAGCAGACACACCGCCGAGATCGCGAAGGTCACGCCATCCACGAGGAAGGCTCCGCCGCACCGACCGCCGAACGCTGCGATCAGCCCGCCTCCCAGGGCCGGACCGATCATCCGGAAGGCCGCGGGCCTGACGAACTGATCCAGCGAGTTGGCCTGCGTCAGCTCGGCCTCCGGCACGAGATCCGGGACGATCGCGTCGAACGCGGGTCCGAAGAAGGCGGTTCCGGCGCCGTAGACCGCCGCGATCACCATCATGTTCCAGATCTCGATGTGGCCCGAGAGCGACAGCACTCCGAGCGCCGTCACCGCGAGCATGCGCACGAGATCGGCAGCGAGCATCACCTTGCGGCGGTCGAACCGGTCGCTCACGGCTCCCCCAACGAGCAACAGGACGACGTGGGGAACGGCCATTGAGAAGCCGACCATCGAGAAGGCGGTGGGCGCATTCGAGATCTCGTATGCCTGCCAGACGAGAGCGATCGTCGTGATGCCATCCCCGAGGAGCGAGACGGTCATCCCCACCCACAGCAGCCGGAATTCTCGATTTCGCAGCGGCACCAGGATCCGCAGCCTGCGGTGGACGAACCCGCTCCCGTTCGAGCTCGGCGTCTCCATGCTCAGCCCGTCTGGGCGGCCGATCGAAGCGTCGAGCGAAGCAGGTCGCGTGCGGCGATGGCCTCACGCGTCGTGGCGAGCGCTCGCCGCTCGGCGAGCGACTCCTCGAGGTCGTCCAAGGCCACACGGACGACACCGCGGAGCCGCCCGACACCTCCGTTGACGGCCTGATGAACGCCCCGGGAGTACTCGAGGAACGCGCGAGAGCGATCGCCTGCGCAGAGCATGGCGAGCGCGAGGTCGAAGCGCACCGCGATCCAGCGGCCGTCTCGGCGCAGGGCCTCTCTGAGCGTACGGACGGCGTCCTCATGCAAACCGAGCCGGAGCTGGCACCAGCCGACGAGCTCCAGGAGGTCGAGTTCGGCTTCCGCGCGCTCGAGGCCCTCGACGATGACTTCGCGGCAGAGCCGGTCCGCGTCCTCCACGTGATGCATCCGTCGGAGCACGTTGGAAAGCCCTTCCTTCGCCCAGAGGGCACCGGGGTCGAGCCGGAGCGCCTGCTCGTATGCGACTCGCGCATCCGGAAGCCGGTCCGTCCCGAGGTTCTCCAGGGCCCACCCGCGGGCGGTGTGCACGGTCGCGGTCGAGTCCCCGGCGGACAGCGCCTTGTCGAGCTCCCGGAGGGCCGCGGCGTACTCGCCCGCGTCCGACAGCGCCTCGGCCCGACCGAGTCCCTCTGCGACGGGCCCCTTCGCCATCGCTCAGCCCCTCGCGAACCGCGACTCGTGCAGCAGCTGACGGTGGATGTCGTGCTGGAGTTCGAACCGCTCGTTGATCTCGCCCAGGACATCGCAGAGCAGGTCGATCTCGTCGTCCTCGTTCGCGGCCGTGACCTGGATCCGGAAGCCGACCTCCTCCTTCGGAACGAGGGGGTATGCCGCCATCGTCACGTACACGCCGCGGTCGAAGAGGTAGCGGCCGACGACGTCGATGTCCTCGTGATCGGCCAGAGGAACCTCGATCAGCGGATACCCCGAGCGGTTCGGGGTGTAGATGTCGAGCTCGTGGAGACGGTCGAGGACCTTCTTCGTCTTGCGGTACATCTCGTAGCGGGCCGCGTCGCCACGCTCCGCGTTGACCCGAAGCCCCTCGATCGTGGTCGCGAGCGAGGCCACCGGTGAGGGTCCCGAGTACAGGTACGGGGGAGCGGCCACTTTCAGGACGTCCTTCAGCCGCGTCGGCAACGCGAGGAACGAAAGGAGCGAGCTGTACGCCTTGCTGAAACCGCCGACCAGGATCACGTTCTCGTAGGTCTCGCCGTGGTGCTTGACGACCGAGTTGCCCTTGGTGCCCCACTCGCAGAGCTCCTGCGGCGAGCGTTCGCCGACGATCCCGAAACCGTGGGCGTCGTCGACGTACAGGAGGGCGTCGTACTCGCGAGCGACCCGAGCGAACTCGCGGATGTCCGGCGCGTTGCCCGTCATGGAGTTGACGCCGTCGAGCGCCACCACTCGGGGCGTGATGTTCGTCTTCCTCAAGAGCTCTTCGAGATGCTCGTGGTCGTTGTGGCGGAAGCGAGTCACGGTCGCCCCATGGCCTCGCGCGACCGTCGCGCCGTCGTAGATCGTCTTGTGTGCCCTTCCATCGAGGAAGATCACGCCGCTGCCGGCGAGCACGGGAATCACAGACATGTGGATATGCGTGATCGTGGGCAGCAGCAAGGTGTCCTCGGAGCCGAGGAGCTCGGTCACGCTCGCCTCGATCTCCTCATACAGGACCGGGCTGCCCAGCAGGCGCGACCAGCTGGGATGCGTGCCCCACCGGGCCAGATACTCGGGGATGAGGTCGATGATCTCCTGGTCGAGGTCGAAGCCGAGGTAGTTGCAGCTGGCGAAGTCCGCCAGCCAGTGCTCACCGATCCGGATCTTGCGGCCGGCCTGCTCGTCGATCACCGCGTCGAGCATCGGGTGGGACTCCTTCAGCCACGCGAGATCGGCCACCGTGGCCATCCAGCGCTCCAGCCAGTCGTCGGTCTGCCGGCGCAGGGGCTTCCCCGTAGCTGGGCGCGGTCCTTGGACGTCGGTCTCCCGGCGCCGCGTCCTCCCGTTGTTTCGGCGGCCGTGATCGGGGGCGTCGAGATGTGCGGGCGTCGACATGACCTCACTAGCATCGGGCAACCCGTACCGCTGCTTTAGGCATTCTGGGGTCGAAGCCGTCACCTATCCGGCCGTAGGGCGTCTACCCCAAGGGGACGGTCGGCAGCCGTGAGGGACGAGCCTCTTCGTAGGTCGCGATGGCCTCGTCGTGGCGAAGGGTGAGGTCGATGTCGTCCAGGCCCTCGAGCAGCCGCCAGCGGGTGTAGGGATCGATCTCGAAGGGCAGGCGGATCGCCGGCGCCGTGACCGTCAGCTCCTGCAGGTCGACGGTGATCGGGATCGAGGGATCCAGGACCACCGCGTCGATGAGCGCTCGGACCGTATCGGGCGGGAGCTCCACCGCCAGGATGCCGATCTTGCCGCAGTTGTTCCGGAAGATGTCGGCGAAGGAGGGCGCGATCACCGCCCGGAAGCCGGCATCCTCGAGGGCCCACACCGCATGCTCCCGGCTAGAGCCGCTTCCGAAGTTCGCGCCGGCGAGCAGGATCGTCGCGCCCTCGTGCTCGGGCCGGTTCAGTACGAAGTCCGGGTCTTTGCGCCACTCCGCGAACAGGAAGGGGCCGAACCCCGAGCGCTCGATCCGCTTGAGGTGCTCGGCCGGCACGATCTGGTCGGTGTCCACGTCGGAGCGGTCCAATGGAAGGGCGCGCCCGGTATGCGTCGCGAACGGCTTCATGCCCCGAGATCCTCGGGGGTCGCGAAGTGTCCCGCGACCGCCGTCGCGGCCGCGACCGCCGGGCTCACCAGGTGTGTGCGCCCGCCGCGGCCCTGGCGGCCCTCGAAGTTCCGGTTGCTCGTGCTCGCGCTCCGCTCGCCCGGCGCGAGCTGATCCGGGTTCATCCCGAGACACATGGAGCAGCCGGCGTCGCGCCACTCGAAGCCCGCCTCCTTGAAGACGAGGTCGAGCCCCTCGTCCTCCGCCTGCTTCTTCACGAGCATCGAACCCGGCACGACCATCGCTCGCAGACCCGAGGCGACCTGACGGCCCCTCAGGATCGTGGCGGCCTCGCGAAGGTCCGTGATCCGCGAGTTGGTGCACGAGCCGATGAAGATCGTGTCGGGGCGGATCTCGCGCATCGGCGTGCCGGGCGAAAGCGCCATGTACGCGAGCGCACGCTCGGCTGTCTCGTCGGCCGGCTCGGGCACCACGTCGTCGATCGTCACCGTCTGTCCGGGGTTCGTCCCCCACGACACGTAGGGTCGCAACGCCGAAGCGTCGATGGTCACCTCGCGGTCGAACGTGGCCCCGTCATCGGTCGGGAGCGTGCGCCAGTCTTCGAGCGCCGCCTCCCAATCCGCGCCTTTCGGCGCATGCGGTTTCTTCTCGAGCCAGGCGAACGTCGTGTCGTCGGGCGCGACCATCCCCGCGCGGGCGCCGGCCTCGATCGACATGTTGCAGACGGTCATCCGCCCCTCCATCGAGAGCGAGCGGATCCCGGCCCCGCGGTACTCGATGATGTGGCCGACCCCGCCGCCGGTTCCGATCTTCGCGATGATCCCGAGGATCACGTCCTTTGCGGAGACGCCCGGGGGGAGCTCACCGTCGACGGTGACCGCCATCGTGCCGGGCCTCGTCTGCGGAAGCGTCTGGGTCGCGAGCACGTGCTCGACCTCCGAGGTCCCGATCCCGATCGCGAGGGCACCGAACGCCCCGTGCGTGCTCGTGTGCGAATCGCCGCAGACGATGAACAGGCCGGGCTGGGTCAGTCCCATCTGCGGCCCGATGACGTGGACGATCCCCTGGCCGAGATGTCCGGTGGGGAACAGCGTGATGCCGAACTCGGAGCAGTTTCGGGCGAGCGCCTCCATCTGCTTCACGCTGACCGGATCGACCGGACCGGGTCCGGTCGGGACGTTGTGATCCATCGTCGCGACGCTGAGATCGGGTCGACGGACCGTCCGGCCGGCCAAGCGCAGGCCGTCGAACGCCTGCGGGCTCGTGACCTCGTGGACGAGGTGAAGGTCGACGTACAGGAGGTCGGGCTCTCCCTCGGCCCGATGGACGAGGTGGCGTTCCCAGAGCTTCTCGGCGAGTGTCGACGCGGGGGCCATGGCTCGTTCTATCTTGCCGAACCGGGAAGTCCGGCGTCCAGCGTTGTTCCAGATACCGGAACTCGATACCATGATCCGGAACATGTCGGATCGCCACAGACCACGACCCGGGATCCAACCCCCGGCCGAGTCGGGCGTCGGGGTGCTGGACCGGGCGGCGGCGATCCTTCGGGCGGTCGAGGGAGGCGCCCACCGGTTCAGTGCGATCGCGAGCGCCACCGGCCTTCCGCGCGCGACGGCCCATCGACTGATCCGGGCGCTCGAGGACCAGGGGTTCCTCGCCCACTACGGCGGATACGGGTACCGGCTGGGACCCGGGCTGCTGCGGCTCGCGAATCGCGCCGCGCGAGAGCTGCCGCTCCGCGACGCCGCGCACCCGGTGCTGGAGCACCTCGCGAGGGTGACGGGGGAGTCGGCGCAGCTCTACGTCCGATCGGGCGACGAGCGAGTGTGCGTCGACGCGGTGGAGTCGGCGAACGAGCTACGCACGATCGTTCCGGTCGGCGCGTCCCTTCCCCTGTTCGCGGGATCGGCCGCGAAGGTGTTCCTCTCGTTCGCTCCCGACGCCGAGCGTCACCTTCGCAAGGCCCGTGACCTCGGGCGTTTCCGGCGCGATGTCGAGCTCGTCGCATCCCGCGGCTGGGCATCGAGCACCGATGAACGGCAGTCCGGCGTCGGTTCCGTGAGCGCGCCGATCGTGGGCGAGCACGACGTGCTTCTGGGTGTGGTCTCCGTGTCGGGCCCCGCGTCGCGGATGGGCCGGACCAGCGCGAGACGGTACGCGCCTGCGGTGATGGAGGCCGCTCGACGGATCGAGCGCTCGCTCGGCCGCTAGCTCCCCGCTTCCCCGGGCAGGAACACGCGGAACGACGCGCCGCCGCCCTCGCGGTCCTCGACCCAGGCTCGGCCGCCGTGGAGTTCGGCGAAGCGCGCGACGAGGGAGAGACCGATGCCGGTTCCGGGCTCTCCGGCCGATCGCGGAGCGCGACGGAACGGCTCGAAGATGGCTTCCTTGAGATCGTCCGGGATCCCGGGTCCCTGGTCGTCGACGGCGATCGAGGCGCCGCCGTTCTCGCACCAGAGCCGGACCCGGACGGGTGTTCCCGCAGGGGTGTGACGGGCGGCGTTCACGAGGAGGTTCTCGACCATGCGCTCGACCTTCGTCGCGTCCACGCTCGCGATGCATCCGGCATCGTCGACCTCGACCGCGCGACCGTGGAGGACATCCGTTCGTTCGAGCGATCGCTTGACGAGCTGTCCGACGTCGACGGGGAACCGGCGCGGCTCGACGATCCCGCGGTCCAGTCGATCGAGGTCGAGCAGGTCGGTGAGGAGCGAGTTCATACCCTTGGTGCGGTTCACCATCGTGCGCAGGAGGTCGGACCGTTCCTCGGGTTCGAGCTCGCGGTCGAGCCGTTCGAGGGTGCTCGCCGCGCCGGAGATCGCCGTCAGCGGCTCCTTCAGGTCGTGGGACAGCGTGTGCAGCAGCGTGTTCTTCAGGCGATCGAGCGCGACGAGTCGATCCTCGGCTTCGCGGCGTTCGGTGATGTCGTACATCAGTCCCTGCAAGAACAGCGGCACGCCGTCGTCGTCGCGAACGACCGAGGCCTCGTCGAGGATCCAGAGCCAGCGACCGTCGCGGCGCTGCATCCGGTACTCGGCGCGGAACGGTTCGCCGCTCTGATACGAGAGCGCCTCTTCCGCCCGCACGCCGGGCAGGTCGTCGGGGTGGGTCAGCATCCCCTGCGGGGCCGGGTGCGCGAGCCACTCCTCCGGCGTGTAGCCGATCATCTGCTCGATCTGCGGGCTGATGTAGAGCCAGTCGCCCTGATCGCCGTACTCGGCGAGGTAGACGACGGCAGGGATCTGCTCGACGAGGCTCCGATACTTCGCCTCGGTCTCGGCGTGGTGTTCGGCGGCCTGCCGCGCCTGGGTGATGTCCATCATGATGCCCTGCCAGAAACGAGTGCCCGTGGTGGGCTCCTCGACGAAGACGGCTTCGTCCCGGAACCAATGGACCGTTCCGTCCTTGGCCAGCATCCGGTACTCGCAGTCGAATCGTTTGGCGCCGTTCGATCCCCCGTCTTCCCGGATCACCCGCTCCCGGTCCTCCGGATGGATCGCGGCGACCCAGAGCGTCGGATCGGACGTCCACTCGTCGGTCGTGTAGCCGAGGAGCACGTTCAGTTGGGGGCTGACGTACGCGCCGCGATGCCCGGTCGGGCTCGCGGGATCGGGGACCAGGGTGTACGTGATGGCGGGGATCTGCTCGACCATCGCGCGGTACCGGATCTCGGTCTCGCGGAGCTCGACGTATCGCGACTTCGCCCCGACACGACCATCGACGTCGGAGGCGCGGATGACGACGAGTGGCTCGGCGCCGTTCAGGACCTCGGCCCAGACCCGGACGATGCGTGTCTCGCCTTCGGGCGTCGTGACGGTCGTGTCGTAGCCGTCGATCAACCCGGTCTGGCGCAAACGGTCGCGAGCGCGGGTCGCCCCGAGCTCTCCCCACAAGGAGAGGTCGTCGAGGTCGGCGCCGAGCACCTCGGCGAGACCCCGCCCGATGAGCGCGCAGAACGTGTCGTTGGCTTCCAGGACGACCCCGTCCTCGAACCTGGCCACGATGATCCCGACCAGGCTGCCGTGGAAGACGCGGTCGAGCAGGCCCTCCCGGTCCGGGGCGGAGATATGAGCGTCCATGGTCTAGAAGTGCATCGGTCGGACGGGGGACCGGGTTTACCGCCGGCCGGGCAGAGCGGCCGGGGCGAAGGCTCAGCGTGCCTGGTTCTGGAGGATCCGGACGATCCGGTCCTCGATCTCGGAGGCGGTGGACTTGGACATCCCCGCGGACAGGATCGAGAACTCGATCCACACCTCGATGCGCTCGGAATACACCCACCCCGACAGGGCCGAGATGTCTTCGAGCGTTCCGGTCTTCGCCCGGACCCGGGCGCCGTGGAGGCGGTGTTCGAGCGTGCCCTGGCCACCGGTCGGCAGGGCCTGCCGGAGCGCATCGCCCCAGGGTTCCTGCTCGGCCTGGCTCAGCAGCTCGACGATCCCGGCAGCCGTCACCCGGTTGTCGTAGGAAAGGCCCGAGTTGTCGAACAGGACGAACTCGACACCGCGCGCGGCTGCCCAGTTCCGGATCGAGGCGGCGCCCTTGGCGATCGTGCCGGGTGCCCCGTGGATCTTGGCGCCGAGACCCTTGCCGAGGACCTCTGCGGCGAAGTTCCACGACGGACGGAGCATCTTTGCGAGCAGGACCTCGAGCGGCTTGGACTCGATGGAGGCCATCGTTTGCAGATCCCGCGGGGGAGCCCCCGATCCCGGCTTCCGTCCGATCCGCACTCCGCGTTCCTCCAACTGTCTCGTGAGCGCCGCCGCCGCACCGCGCTCGGGTTCGGCACCCCGGTTGAACTCGAAGGTGAGCGCCGTGGGCCGGTTCACGTAGTCGCGCGCGACGTTGTTCCAACCCGGTGCGTTCCAATCCCGACGGAAGTACGCCGTGCTTCCCATCACGCGCCCGGATACCCTCGCGAGCCCCGCGTCGACGAGCTGCTCGGCGAGCGTGCCGAGCTGAGAGCGAAGGACGATCGGATCGCCGCGCCCGAGGATCCACAGGTTGCCCTCGACGACGCCGTCCGTGAACGTCTTCGCGGCGGCCCGCGTCGTGATCCGGTGCTCGGGCCCGAAGGTCTCGAGCGATGCCATCGCGAGGAGCAGCTTCTCGTTCGATGCCGGCGTACGAGGCTTCAGGTCGTCGTGCCGGTACAGGTACTCGTCGCCCTCGCTTACGGACACGGACATCGCCCGCCGGCGAACGAGCTCGTCGATCCGCAGCATCCATCCCGCTTCGGTGACCTCGAACGCGAGGGTCGGGCTCGTCCCCACGAGATTCAGGTCGTCCTGCGGGATCCATCGAGCGCGATACCGGACGACGCCGACGTCGTCCCACCCGAGGCAGGGGTTCGCGCGCCCTTCGCCGTCCCCGTTGAGGAGCAGCGTCTCCACCGTGGTCCACGTGCCGCCCGTACGCTGCTGCAGGTCGACCACCTGTCCCGGCTTGGACGGCAGGACGACCACGAACACGTCGACGCAGCTTCCCGCTTCACTCGAGCCCGAGATGAGTGAGGCGTCGACGAGCGCGCGCACGCGCACCAGCACGTCGTCGGAGACGGTCCGGACGCACTCGCCGACGAGAGGGAGCACGACTCGATAGCGGCCCGTGTGCGGCTGGGACTGGACGAACACGAACGTGCCGTCGGCGGCGGTGGTGCCCTGCGCCACGATCGTGAATCCCGGTGAGTCCGCGCCGCGCCACCGGAGCTCCACCGCTCGGTCGCCGTCGCAGCTCGGATCGCCGGTCACCGCGCCGGACAAGGTGACGTCGTTGCCGAAGGTGACCGTCTTCGCCGAGGCCGACAGCCCGACGCTCGCCGAGCCGGCGATCGCCGACGGCACGAGGGCGACCGGCGCCAGCGTCACGACGAGGACGACGAGCACGCGGAGCAGACGGCGGATCTTCAATGCGGGCCTTCCGGTCGGGCCGAAGGTCCGCGTATCCTCCCCTGCTCGGGTTCTGCTCACAAGCACATCAGGTCGAACGCGCGGAAGGCCGCGTGGGTTACGGGCCCCCGGCGATCCACGACGGGCTCGGAGACTCGGCCGGGCCCGGTGAACCCTTTCCGTGTTCGCCTTCCGCCTCCGCTCGATCGCCGTCCGCTCCGGGCTGGTCGCCGACGGTTCCCGGGAAGAAGACGCGGAACGCGGCCCCGCCTTCCGGCCGGTCCTGCACCCAGGCTCGTCCCCCATGGAACTCGGCGAAGCCAGACACGAGGGAAAGCCCGATGCCCGAACCGGGCGTTCCTGCTTCGCCCTTGCGGAAGGGTTCGAAGATCGAGGCCTTGAGCTCGTCCGGGATGCCGGGACCTTCGTCGTCGACGCAGACGAGCACACCACCGTCCTGCGGGAGGACCCGGATCCAGATCCGCGTTCCCTGCGGCGTGTGGCGAGCCGCGTTCACCAGGAGGTTGTCGATCGCCCGCTCGACCTTCGCCGGATCGACCAGCGCGAGGAGCCGCGGGGCGTCCACGTCGACGACGCGTCCCTCGAGCAGGTCGTTCTCCGCGACGACGTCGCGAACGAGCTCGCCGACGTCGACCGGGGACCACGAAGGCTCTAGGGCCCCCTGCCCCAGGCGCTCGAGGTCGAGCAGGTCGCCCAGGAGCCGATCCATCCGCCTCGCGCGAACGGCCATGCCGTCGAGGAGCTCTTGTCGCTCGCTCTCCCGTACGTCCGGCCGCTTCAGTGCGGTGGTGGCGGCGAGCACGGCGGTGATCGGGTCTTTCAGGTCGTGCGACAACGTGTGCAGGAGAGTGTTCTTCAACGCATCGGTGCTCCGCAGGTGTTCGGCCTGGGCGTGCTCGCGTTCGAGCGCGTGCTCGAGCTCGGACTCGGCCTCCTTCTGTGAGGTGATATCCAGGAGGAATCCCTGGGAGTAAAGCGGGATGCCGTCGGCGTCCTCGACGACCACGGCGACGTCCCGCACCCAGAGGAGCCGCCCGTCGCGGTGCAGGATGCGGTACGTCTCGTCGAAGAGCTCTCCAGTTTCGGTGTGATACGCCTCGGCGAGACGGCACCGTTCCCGGTCCTCCGGATGCACCATCTTGCCGAGCCACAGGTCGGGATCGTCGTTCCAGTCCTGCTGCGTGAACCCGAACATGGCGTCGGTCTGCGGGCTCGTGTAGACGTTCGTGGCGCGCTCGTCGAGCTGGTCGATGTACACCAAGCACGGCAGCGACTCGACGAGGCTTCGGTAGCGAAGCTCGGCCTCGCGCGCCTGCTGCTCGGCTTCCTTCTCCGCCGTGACGTCGAACATCACGCCCTGCCAGAACGTGCCCCCGTCGGCCTCGACCAGGACGGCGTCGTCGCGGAACCAGTGCTGGCGCCCCGCCCGGTCGTGCATGCGGTACTCGGCGTGGAACGGCTGCCTGGTGATCTCCGCGGTGCGCTCGGCCGCCGCCACCGACGCGCGGTCGGCGGGATGACGGAGCGTGCGCCAGAGCTGGCGGTCCTCGATGAACTGTTGCGGCGTGTAGCCGAGGATATGCGTTGCCTGCGGGGAGACGTACGTGGTTCGCTGGCCGACCCCACCGTGAACCTCGGTGTACGTGATCGCCGGGATCTGTTCGATCAGCGTTCGGTAGTCGACGACCTCTCGACCGCTTCCGTTCGGTTCCCCGACGTCGCCGGCCCGCCCGGAAGGGTTCCCTTCCGGGGATTCAGATGTCTCGACTTCGGGGACGGACACCCATTCCCTCCCGACAAGGTGCCACCGGTTGACTCCTACCGGCATCGGCGTGCGGGCGGGCGGGCTTGACCGAGGTTGTAGCGTGAGGCGATGGAGGCATTCATCCTGCTCCAGGTGCAGGTCGGGACCGACGCCCAAGTCGCGCGGCTGGTCGGTGACCTTCCGGGCGTCGTTGCCGTCAACGTCGTGACCGGCCCGCACGATGTCGTGGTCCGAGCCGAGGCAGACAGCATCGACGAGCTCGGCAAGCGCGTGCTTCGGCCGATCCAGGAGATCGACGGGGTCACCCGGACGCTCACGTGCCCGATCATGCGGCGGTGGACCTGGCTCACCCTGGAGGACGGCCCGGACGCGTGAACCCTCCCGACCGGGTGTGACACCCGGCCCGGTGGGCCGGAGACTGTCCCCGTGAACCTCCAGCGCGCCGGCGGCCGGGTCTCATGAGTCACATCGAGTATCGCGGCCGCCCGAAGCTCTCCGAACCCGTCGTGGTCTGCGCGTTCGCCGGGTGGAACGACGGAGGCGAGGGCGCCACGACGGCCGTGCGCGAACTCCGCGAGCAGTGGAGCGCCCGGCTCTTCGCTGCGATCGATCCGGAGGAGTTCTACGACTTCCAGGTGAACCGGCCGACCGTCCGCATGGTCGACGGCGAGACCCGGCAGGTGGATTGGCCCACGAACGAGTTCTCGTGGGCGCGCGCCGGCAACCGCGACGTGGTGATGCTCCTCGGCATCGAGCCGAACGTACGGTGGCGCACCTACTGCGAGCAGATCCTGCGCGTGTGCTCGGACATCGAGGCGTCGATGGTGGTCACACTCGGCGCGTTCCTCGCCGACGTTCCCCACACGACCTCTTCTCCCGTGAGCGCCGCGTCTTCAGACCCGTCGTGGTCATCGCACCCGGCCGTCGTTGCGGCGCGCTACGAGGGGCCGACCGGGATCGTCGGCGTGTTGAACGACGTGGCGGCAAAGGCCGGACTGCCGGCGCTTTCGCTGTGGGCCGCGTCCCCTCACTACCTGCCGCAGTCGACGAATCCGAAGGCGGCATACGCGTTGATGGAACGGCTGCGCGATCTGGTCGGGCTCCCGATCGACACCGGCCAGATCGAGCTCGCGGCCAGGACCTGGGAGCGCGAGGTGAGCGACTCGATCGACGAGGACGGGAACCTGGCGCACTACGTGAAGCGGCTCGAGGAGGCGGCGGAAGAAGGCCTCGTCGGCGATCTGACGGACGTGCCGACCGGCGAGGACCTCGCGGCGGAGCTCGAGCGGTACCTGCGCGATCAGGGCTCGACCGACGGCGACTAGGCGTCGTCGGTGGAGCTCCGCACGTTCGGACGTGCCGACCTCGAGGTCCCCGTCATCGGGCTCGGGACGTGGACCGTTTTCGACGTCGCGTCCGATGTGGAGGACGGTCCCCGCTCCGTTGTCGAGGAGGCCTTCGCGGCGGGCGTTCGACTCGTCGACACCTCTCCGATGTACGGCCGAGCCGAGGAGGTGCTCGGTCGTGCCCTGCGATCGGCGAGGGTCCGGGCATCGGCGATCGTCGCGACGAAGATCTGGACGCCGTCGCTGTTGGAGGGCCGCCGGCAGTTCGAGGCTCAGCTTGCCGCGTTCGGCGGACGCATCGAGATCGAGCAGATCCACAACCTCGTCGCGTGGCGGGAACACCTCGTGTGGCTGGAGGAGGAGGTCAAAGCAGGCCACGTGGCGCTCATCGGGGCCACGCACTGGAACGAGTCGATGTTCGGCGAGCTGATCGAGATCATGCAGACCGGCCACGTGGACTGCGTTCAGGTCCCGTACAACCCGATCGAGCGCAAGGCCGCGCGAGACGTCCTTCCGCTCGCGGAGGAGATGGGGATCGGTGTGATCGCGATGCGCCCGTTCGCCGAGGGCGCGCTCCTCGCTCGGGAACCGAAGGACCCGGGTGTGCTGCGCGATCTCGGCGTTCAGACCTGGGCGCAGGCGCTCCTGAGATGGACGCTCAGCGACCGCCGGGTGCACGTCGCGATCCCGGCGACCTCCTCGATGGAGCACGTCCGATCGAACGCCGCGGCCGGCGAGCCGCCGTGGTTCGACGAGGAGCAGCGCCGTCTGGTGGAGCGTCTCGTCGCACCGTAGCCCGCTCCCCGGCCGCCGGCGCGCTCAGTCGGTGCTCAGAGGAGCGGTTCGACCGCGATGATGCCGTTGCGGTAGGCCTCGCAACCTCCCGCCGGGTCGCCCGCGAGACGGAGCAGGTCTCCGAGCACTCGGTAGGAGACCGCGATCCCCACCGGCTGTTCGGTGCGCTCGTATAGCTCGACCGCCGAGCGAAGGTGTTTCTCCGCTCCTGCCGAGTCGATCTCGACCAGCACCTTGCCGAGCTCGAGGTGCGCGTAGGCGAGCTCCGGGTCGTCACCGGTTCCCAAGAGCGCGATCGACCGCTCCAAGAGGACGCGCGCGCCGTGAACGTCGCCTTCGAGCCGGGCGACCAGCCCGAGCTCGTTCAACGCCCTGGACAGGTCCTTCGTGTTGCCCGTGCGCTCGAAGATCATGCGAGCCTCCTCGAGCTCGCGCTTCGCCCCCTCCAGGTCCTCCTCCCGCGAGAGCACGTAGCCGCGAGCGAGGTGCGCGCCACCCATCTCGGTCAGGAGCCCAAGCTGCCGGTAGGCGTCCTCAGCTCGCTGCAGCGAGGCGGTCGTGTCCTCGATGCGGCCGGCGGACAGATACTGGCGCGCGACGTTCATGTGCATCTGCGCGATCCGCGCAGGGTCCGACACGCGCGGGACGAGCCGTTCGAGCTCCGCCGCCGATCCCGCAGCCTTCCTCATCAGGCCGAGGTCCAGATACCAGTACGTGAGTGCTGCGTGAACCCTGCCGAGCGCGTCCGGGTCCTTCAAGCCGGCGCGCTCGATCTCGTCGAGAAGGCTCTCGAGCAGGAAGATCGCGTAGCGAACGTCGCCGAGCGCCGCGAAGCAGGTGGCCTTCCCGTCGACGGCATCCGCTCTTGCCGTCGGCGGCTCCTCCTGCAGGAGCTCGTCGGCCCGCTGATATCGCTCCAACGCGTCCTCCGGACGACCGACGCGCTGCAGCCACAGGCCGCGGATCTCTTCGGTCTTCGCTTCGATGCGGGGGAGTTGGTAGCGCCGTGCCTCTCGCGCGATCTGGCCGAGTTCGCCGTCGGCCTCGTCGAACCGGCCCTCGGATACCGCGATCCGAGCCTCCTGCAGCTTGAGCCGCAAGCGCGGCTCGACATCGGGGGAACGGCCGGTGAGGAGCTCCTCCACGTCCACCCCCAGGTTGGACGCGAAGTGCTCGAGGGCCTCGCGTGATGGCCGCCGCCGGCCGGCCTCGATCGTGCTGATGTACGCGTGCGTGTACCGGGGCGCTCCGAGCTGGCGCTGGGTCAGCCCCCGGCCCCGGCGGAGGCGGCGCAGCCTGGTGCCGAGCTGGTCTTTTTCCATGGCTCTCCCCCTCAACCTCGGCCGGGGACGTGCCGAACTTAACCATCGAAGTTGCTCACAGACAAGCAGATAGTTACATTCTGCGCGCCATCGGGAACGAAGGAGGAGCCGATGCGCGCAGGGGGATGGAAGGCACGGGCCAGGTACCTGGCGATCACGCTGGGGACGATCGCGGCGATGCTGCTTGCGGGCGGCGCCGGCTGGCCGAAGCACTAGTCCATGACGAGGGAGGCGGGTTCCGGGGAACCCTCACCTCCCGATGACGGCGTTCCCCGGGAGGAGCGACCGATGGATGTGGAGGTCCGGCTCCAAGAGCGCTACTACCGGCTCGAAGGCACGGTGTTCCGTGTGCGCCTCGACCGTCTCGACCGCGGCTGCGCGTACCTGCGCGCAGGCCGGTGGGTCTGGACCCCCATCACGTCGGGCGGTGTGATCGACAACCCCAGCGCCCAGCTTCTTTCTCCGCACGAGTCCGAGGCCTACCGAGCGATCGACACAGCGACGCCGGAGCCGGGAGTTGGGCCCTAGCCCCCCATCGACCGGCTCCGGCGTTTCCCCTTCATGAGTTCCGCAGGCGGAAGTCGTCCATGAACGCCCGCAACGTTCGAACGCCTTCCAGCGGCATCGCGTTGTAGATCGAGGCCCGGATCCCACCGACGCTCCGGTGTCCCTTCAGCTCGAGCAACCCGTTCGTGGCCGCCTCGCTCACGAACGCGGCATCGAGCGTTCCATCCGGCAAGCGGAAGGTGACGTTCATGAGTGAACGCGCCTCGGCACGCGCGTGGCCACGATAGAACCCGTCGCTCGTGTCGATCGCCTCGTAGAGGAGCGCGGCCTTCTCGCCGTTGCGCTCGTGCATCTTGTCGAGGCCTCCGACCTCGTCGCGGATCCAGCGCGTGACGAGCATCAGGACGTCGATCGCGAAGACCGGAGGGGTGTTGTAAAGAGATCGGTGTTCCGCAAACGTCCGGTAGTCCAGCATCGACGGAAGTCCCTCGGGGATCCGCGCCAGGACGTCTTCGCGGATGAGCGCGATCGTGAGTCCGGCGGGACCGGCGTTCTTCTGAGCCCCGGCGTACAGGAGCCCGTACCGCTCGAGCGGGATCGGCCGCGAGAGGAAGTCTGACGACGTGTCCGCGACCAGGAACGGGCCCGACGGTGGCTCGGATCCCGCCGGCAGCTCGACGCCTTGGATCGTCTCGTTCGAGGTCACGTGCAGATATGCCGAGTCGTCGGCGACGTTCAGCTGCGCAAGGTCGGGCACCGACGAATACCCGCTCGGGCCGCCGTCCCAGACGACGACGACGTCGCCCTCTTTGCGCGCCTCGGCGACGGCCTTCTCGCCCCACGAGCCCGTCACGACGTACGCGGCCGTTCGCGCCGAACCGCGGAGCAGGTTCATCGGCGCCATCGAGAATTGGAGTGATGCGCCGCCCTGGAGGAACAGCACCCGGTACTCGTCCGGGACCTCCAGCAGCTCGCGGAGGTTGGACTCCGCCTCGTCCAGGATCGCCCGGAAGGAGGAGGACCGGTGGCTCACCTCGAGGATCGAGGCGCCGGCACCGGGGAGCGAGCGCACGCGCTCGCTGGCCTGTTCCAGCACGTGGCGCGGCAAGATCGCAGGGCCGGGCGAGAAGTTCCACACGCGCTCGTTCACGGACCCATCCTCCCGGGCGACGGACCCGTCCGTCACACCACCGGTGTCGCGGTGGTCTCGTATGCCGAGCTCAGCGCGCGACCGGCGGTGGTATCCCCTCGATCTCCGAGCCGGCGTCGAAGCGCCGCTGCCCATCAGCGGTGATCACGGTGACACCGCCGTCCCCGAGCGCGTGCCACGTTCCGCCGTGCCACACCGCGGCCGTTCGTTCGTCGATGCCGGGCAGCACGAGGTCGGGACGTTCGGCTGCCGCGAGCGCCGACGCAACCCATCGATGCCCGAACGTCTCGAAGTGCGGGACGACGGCGACCCGTGGCACGAGGCCGAGTGCGGGCAGGTACCTTCGGCGCTCGTCGCCCGGCATCCGCTCGCGAACCAGGGTCCACTCGCCGAGCGCCATCGCCCCGGCAGAGGAGCCGGCGAGCGCGGCGCCGTCCCGCCACGCGGCGACGACGGCATCCCACAGCGGGGTCCCCGCCAGGATCTTCGGGACCCGTCCGGGATCGCCGCCGACGAGATAGAAGAACCGTCCGGACCGGGCCAGCTCGGCGTTCGCGGCCGAGGTGGCGTCGGTCTTGCGGCGCGCCAGAAGCTCGGTGACGGCGAGACCGAGACGGCCGAACCACGCGATGGCGTTCGAGACGGCGATCTCCGGATGCTGCCGTGCCGCGGTGCCGAGAACGAACGCCGGTCCGTCCCCGGCGGCGCGGATCAAGAGCTCGTCCTGTGGCTCGTTGCCCGGGTTCAGCTCGTCGCCGCCCACGAGGGCGAGTGGTCCGGGTTCGCCCATCACACCTCAGCCGCGGTCGCGATGCAGGAGGGGGAGATGCAGCGGTCGTGTCAAGAGGCCCTTGGGTTTGTCCGCGGCCGCCGTCTCCCGGGCCGCCCGAACCGTTCCCTCGATGTCCATCTCGTCGGGTCGCTCGGGGAAGAGCTCGCGACGGCGCTGACCGACCCAGAGGAACAGGTCGGCGTCGGTCGCCTTCGGCCAGAGCTCGCTCAGACCCTCCCGGTGGATCGCTTCGACCGTCGGGAGGTAGACACGGTCGTACCAGTCCGAGGCGATCTCCTCGACCGAGAGCAGCTCGCCTCGCTCCATCATCATGTGGTACCCGTGGATCTTGATGTGCTCCAGGAGCTCGATGTATCCCTGCGGCCGGCTGAACTCGATCCGCGCCTGCGGTCTCGCGCGCCCCAGCCCCGACTCCTCCATGAAACGGCGTTGTTGCTCGGCCATGATGATCGCGCCGATGTCCGCGTCGGGCGGGAGCGGCGTCCGGCTGCGGAGCCGCGTCACCTCGGCGTCGATGACCTCGGTCCCGCGCTGCTTGGCGATCGCGACGCGGTGATGTCCGTCGACGACGAAATATCGGCCGTCGATCTCGTACACCGAGATCGGTGGGAAGTCGCTATCGGGGAACGACTGCTCGACCTGCCGCCACCGCTCCTGGATCTTCGAGCGCTTCGGCAGGAAGTCGCGGTCGAAGTCCTCGACGCGGCTCACGGTCCCCACGATCGCGGCGACGGGGATGGGACGGATCCCCACGTAGGACTGCTCGAACGCTCCCAAGCGTTTGGTGACTTCGTCGAGGGAGAGCAGCGGACGGGCAACGCCTCTCCCGGCGACCTGCGACAGCCGCCGGTACGCTTCGCGCCGGCGCGCCTTCTTGAAGGTCGACGGGGCCTCGGGTTCGAGATCGCTCATGCGTCGAGATCGATCACTCGGTAGGGGATCACGTTCACGACGCGAGTTTCCTCCAGGTAGCGATCGGGACGTGGGACGCCGTACGGATGGATATGTCCGTGCAGCAGGAGCTTCGGGCGAAGACGCCGCACCAGTTCGTGGAACGCCTCGAACCCCTCGTGCGGTGCGTCGTCCTCGTCGCCGAGACCCTTGGGCGGCGCATGCGTCATGAGGACGTCGACACCCTTCCCGTCGCGACGTCGTTTGCGCGTGGCCCGTCTGAACAGTCGTTTGGCGCGACGGGTCATCTCGGCCTGCGTGTACTGGTTCGGCCCATTCCGGTACCGGACCGAGCCCCCGAGTCCCGCGATCCGCAACCCCGCCGCGTCCACGATGCGACCGTCGACGCTCGTGCCACCGCGAGGACCCGGAGGGTCGATGAGGTGCGGGTTGACGATCGTGAACGGCCAGACGACCGCTTGGGGGGATGGGGTCAGCGCCGGATCGTGGTTGCCCGGCACGAACAGAAGCGGAACGTTCGTGACGTCGACGATCCGCTCGAGATCGTCCCAGGGAAGGTCGCCGCACGAGAGCACGACGTCGGGGCGCGCAGTCGTGAGATCCGGGAGTCCCGGATAGGGTTCGTCGGCGACGGCGAGGATGCGCGGCATCGGGGTGCGCTCTTCACGATGCCATGCGCGTCGACCATCCGCCTAGGGCAGATCCGCCTCACCACCGGCCGCTGGGTGCGTGCCACGTCGTGTTCCTCCTCAGCCGAGCCCGAGAGTCGAGAGCCCGCCGCCGAGGATGCCTTCGACGACGTCGTCCGCGCCGGCGACGACGTCCCCCACCACGTCGTCGACCGTCTCGACGGCGTCGTCCACGACGGCTTCGACCTCGTCCAGGACCTCGTCGACCTCTTCGACCACGTCGTCGACGACGTCTTCGACCGGGGCCACGACCTCATCGATCACCGTCGACTCCTCCTGCGGGTCGGAGTCCGACGCCGGAGGGTCGTCCGGCGGTTGCTGGCCAGGACCGGGCGGTGGGCCGTCGGTCGGGTCCGGTCCCGGCTCCTCGCCGGGATCGGGAGCCGGTCCTTCATCCGCATCCGGAGCGGGTTCATCGTCGGACGGGCGGGTGGATCGGTCCTCGTCCGCCGGGGACGTGGACGAGGCCAGCTCGAACGCGATCGGGGTCGAGGCCGCCGCGTCACCCGCGGCAGAACCTTCCGCCCGGATCGACGGTCGCTCCGATCGGGGCGCGTCCGCATCCCCATCCAGGAACGGGACGAACCCAGCGGCCCGAACCAGCATGACCGCGAACACGACGATCGATGCCGCCACGGCGCCGCGCGTGTCGAGACGCTCTCCCCACGGGGGTCGCCAGCGTCGCCGCGCCGTCCGTCGTGCTCGGGCGGCCCGCTCCGCATCCAAGCGCCGGACCTCGGTCGGGGCCTGCCAGGCGGCGGCGAACGCGAGCTGTCCGAGCCCCGGCCCCTCTTCCACGACCGAGTCGGCGATGAAGATGAGCTCCACGGCGAGGTCGTCGCGGTTCCCGGTCATGAGGACGAGGTTCGTGTTCGGCGACAGCCGCCGGATCTGCGCGAAGACGGCGGGGTCGTGATCGCGGGCGAGGTTCTCGTGGACGACGAGGACGTCCGGCGTCTGGTGCTGAACGGCGAGGAGGACCTCGGCGATCGTCGCGGCCTCGGTGCTGATCTCGAAGCCCTCTTCCTCGAGCAGGAACCGCACGAGGTTCCGTCCGAGCGCGTGCCGATCGGCGATGATCGCGGTGCGACCTGGCGCCTGTTCGCTCATGTCGTCATCCGATCCACGGCGGCGGGGTTCGCCGCGGCCTCTACCTACATACAGGTATATCCCGATGGCCTGGAGTTACGCATCCACCCGACTGTCCTACTTCGCCTAGTCCCTTCGGCATGGGCCATCCGGGCGAGATGCGCCTCCAGGTATCCGGCAAACCGAGGGTGCGACCTGCGCCGATGGCGTCTCCAGGCACGGCGTTTTCGGGATCGCGGAGGCTCTGCTCAGCCCAGGATGGCGTCGCGTCCGAGATCTCGGAACATCGCGTACGCGCCTCCGTCCAGGACCACCACGCTCTTGCCGCCGATCGACCCCACGCCCCCGGTCGCCACGACGTTACGAACCCTCGAGGGTTGGAACGCCGGTGCGGCGACGAGCAGCTCGAACATCTCTCCGATCGACAGGTCGGTCTTCAGGTACCGGGCGGCGGCCGCGACCCAGGGGAGCAGCGCCGCGCTTCCCTCGCTGATCTGAGCGCGAAGCGTCGCGAGCGCGGCGATCATCACGCGTCCGTGATTGAACGACCGGCCGAAGTCGCCGGTAGGAAGATCGTGCCGGACCCGGGAGAACGCGAGCGCCTCTCTCCCGCTGAGATGCTCCGGACCCTTCCGGAAGTACGCGCGAGCCCACTGGTCGCTGATGGCGTACGGGATCCGCATGTCGAAGCCTCCGACGGCGTTGACCATGTTGCGGAAGTCCTCGAACCCCGTGAGGACGTAGGCGTCCAGCTCGATCCCGGTCAGATGCTCGACCGTTGCGACGAGGAGCTCGGGTCCGCCGACCACGAGCGCGGCGTTGATCTTGTCGCTGCCCCAGCCGGGGATGGGCGCCCACGAATCGCGCGGGATCCCGAGGATGGACACGCGGCCTTTGCGTGGGTTCACCCCGACGACGTGGATCGAGTCGGCGCGGGTCTGCCCGACGGGTTGCCCGGGCCGGGCGTCGCTCCCGATGACGAGGAAGAAGAGGGGACCTCGGGGCAGGAGCGAGGGGATCAGGTCGGCCGAGGTCGGCTCCTCCTCGAGCTGGGCCCCCTTCGGCACACGGCCGTGGACGTCGTACGACACCACCCGCCACGCGCCGTTCAGCCGGCGCAGGACGTACTCGCCCTCGTGCGTGACCGGCGCCTCGACCTCGCCGGCCTCGGCCGTTCCGGCGAATCGGACGCGCGCCACCGCCGCGACCGGGTGATCGCCGGCGTCGGCGAGGAAGCGGACGGACAGACGCGCCGGTCTCGGCCGCACGGCGTCGACGAGTCTGGCCGCCGGACCGAGCGTCAGTTGTGCGACGTCTCGGCTCGCCTGCTCCCGCGCGTCGGCGGCGAAGAGCCGGAAGAGCGAGGGGAACTCGCCGCCCTGCCAGAGGTCGGGGTCCACGAAGCCGATCGTGTAGAGCTCGCCGATGGTTCTGCGGATCGCCTCCACCGGGGCCGCGAGCTCCCGCGGCCGAACGACGCCGGCCACGGCCTCGGCCTCGACACGCCGAACGTCCACCGTGAGCTCGTACGAAACGATATCCGGGCCCGAAGAGGCAGGCGGATCCGGGGCGATCGACTCGGGGACGCTGCTCGGCCGATCGCCGGAAGGGTCGCCGGTGCAGGTCGCCGTCGCGAGGATGACGACGACGAACGCACCCCGAGTCAGGCGGGCATGGGATCTGAACACGAGTCCACCAGGGTAGCGGCTGCGCTTCGCATGACCGAGGAGCGGCGGAGATCTTCCTCGCGCGCTTTGGGTGTGGCGAGGGGGCGGCGCGGAGCGCCGCCCCCTCGGTCTGCCGTTCCGTCCGGCTCGACTCAGCTGGCCTTGCGCAGGCCGCCGAAGTACGTGTCGAACTGCCGGCGGTAGTCGTCGTCCCAACCCCGTTCGGGATCGAACACCGGCGACCGCTTGATCTCGTCCTTCGTCATGGCGACGCGGACGAAGCGGTTGTCTGCGTCGATGCGCTCGATCGCGCCTGCGGGGATCACGACCTTCCGGCCGAAGATCCACGGACCGGTGTCCACGACGATGAAGGAGCCGCCGACCTCCTCGGTGGCGTGGTCGACCTTGCCGATCGACCCGTCCGTCGCCTGGACCTCGAAGCCCTCGAGATCGCGAAGCTTGACGGACGGCCCCAACTGGAACGTCCAGATCTCGGTGTACATCATGGTTCCACCCCCTTCCGGGATCATCTTCCGTACCCTCGCTCGGTACCCCCGGGGTCGTGGCCTACGCAGGACCGGAGCCGTCCGCGTTCGCGGTCCGTGAAACGGACGCACCGACCTGCAGGCCTGCCGGTCGGTCGTCGTTCGCGCTCCGTGTCAGTAGCGGGAGCCGAGCGCCTGCGGGACGTCGTCGAGCTCGGCGAGGTCCTGTGGCGTGAGCTCCAGCGATGCGGCGGCGACGTTCTCCTCGACATACCGGATCCGCTTCGTGCCCGGGATCGGCAGGACGTGGTCTCCCTGCGCGAGGCACCACGCGAGCGCGACCTGCGCGGGGGACGCGCCGTGTCGTTCGCCGACGCGACGGGCGATGTCGACGATCGCGGTGTTGGCCTCGAGCGCTTCCGGCGTGAACCGAGGATTCGTGGCCCGGAAGTCCAGGCCCTCGAAGGAGGCGCCGGTGAGCGTCCCGGTCAGGTAGCCGCGGCCGAGAGGAGAGAACGGTACGAACGCCACCCCGTGATCCCGGCACCAGGGGAGCACCTCGTCGAGGGGGTCGCGCGTCCACAGCGAGAGCTCCGATTGCAGGGCGGCGACGGGGTGGGACGCCTGCGCCCGCTCGAGCTCCTCGATGCTCGCCTCCGACAAGCCCAGCGCGCGGACCTTCCCGGCATCCACGAGCGAGACCATCGCGCCCCACTGATCCTCGAACGGCACCTTCTCGTCGATCCGGTGGAGGTAGTAGAGGTCGATGACGTCGGTGCGAAGACGCCGGAGGGAGGCGTCGACCTCCGCGATGATCCGCTCCGGCCGCCCATCGCGGAGCAGTGGATACCCGCCGTTCGGCCCGACCTTGACCCCGACCTTCGTCGCCAGCACGACCTCGTCGCGCCGGCCCGAGAGCGCGCGGCCGACGAGCTCCTCGTTCGTGTACGGCCCGTAGACGTCGGCGGTATCGAAGTGGTTCACACCGAGCTCGATCGCGCGGTCGATGACGCGGATCGACTCCTCCTCGGACGCCTCGCCGAACTTGTACCCCCAGCTCATGGGCATGCAGCCGAGGCCGATGCTCGACACCTCGAAGCCGCTCGAGCCGAGCGGTCGACGCTCCATCACGGCCGCCATCCTAGGCGGGCTCAGCAACCCCGCCCCGGTTGCCGATACGTCCGGTGATGGCCACGATCGCCAGCTCGGTCCCGCGCGTCCGGTCGTTCCGGATCCCCCCGGTCCTCGCCGTAGCCGCGCTCTGCCTCGCGTCCGCCGTCCTGTACGGCTGGATGAGGATCCCGCTCGGGAACGCGCAGTTCGAGTCCTTCCGAGACTGGTGCACCCGGTTCGAGATGGCGCCGGGGGACTGGCCGTGTGCGATCGGACACACGCACATCGTCGTCTCGCTCGTCGCGTCCTCGCTGCTGACCGGTCTGGCACTCGCGATCCCCGGGCTGCTCCTGGCGGCAAGCGGCCGACGGTTCACCTCGCTGATCCCGGTGACGCTCGCGGCGATGGCCACCGGCGTCGCCGCGGTGCTCTCCCCGAGCGGGAACGAGGGTCTTTTCGGGGTCAACCAGTCCGTCATCGGGAGCGGCGACCCCGGGGGGTACTGGTTCGCGCACCCGGTGCTCGCCGGGGTCGTGGATCTCGTCCTCGTCTGGGTGCCGGCGGTCGCGGTGGCGGTCTTCCTGCGGCCGGCGAAACGTCCTCGCCCCATCGAGATCCGGCGCCACGCGTCGTGGGTGGCGACCTTCGCGGTCGTCGGCACGATCGCGATCTTCCGCATCGCGTTGACGCACGTGCCCGGCGAAGATCTGTTCGTCACCGCCACGTCGTTCACGCTGATCGCGACCGGAACGATGGCGCTGTTCGGCGCGATGCTCGGAACCGACCGGCGATGGTGGCCGTGGGCCCTCGTGCCGGCCGCGCTCTTCCTCTCGCTCGGCCCGACGATGGCGGTCGGTTCCATCCCGACCAACCTCACGGCGCTCACGTGGTTCGCAAGCGTCCTGCCACTGGCGGTCGCCGGATCCATCGGGTCGCTCTGGCGACCGATCGCCGAGCGCTTCAGCGGCGTGCGGGTCGAGCGGCCGCGGACCGTGCCGGCGGCGCGCACGGTTCGGCCGACGGCGGTCCTGAATGCCGCCGCGGCGGCGCTGCTCGTCGTCTCGCTCCTCGCCGTTCGCTACGACCCGCTGCCGGTGCAGATCGCGACGTCACTGCCGACGTTCCTGGGTCAGCGGGTCCTCGCACAGGACATCCGGGCGAAGACGAACCTGGCCGGCGCGATCGTCGTCGCGGAAACGTACCGCGAAGCGAACGGGACGTTCGAGGGGTTCGACGCCGCCGCGGGCGAACTCGCGGCGCCGGAGTTCCGGTGGCTCGACCGGGTGACCCACCAGCCGCTCGTCCTGACCGTCGCGTCGGCGGACGACGATTCGGTCCGGTTCCTGACGCAAAGCGCGAGCGGACCGATGTTCTGCATGCAGCGGACGTCCGACGGGGTCACGTACGGGGTCGCGGAGCATCGGCCACCGAGCGAGGCCGGCCCGACCATCGCCGAGCGGGCGACGCTGGCATGTGGCTCGACCCCGTTCACCGCCCAGGCCCTCGCGATGTTCGATGTCGATGCGATGTGTGACGGGGTGTCCGACGACGGCATCCTGATCTGCCGAAGCGTCCAGAAGCTCATCCGCGACACCCTCGCCTCGCCGACGGCCCACTGATCCCGGCTTCCCCTGGGCCGCGCCTCGGCGTATCCTTGCGTCCGCCGATTTGAACGGCCGTTCAAACAGAGTTCGAGCACAGGAGCCGACATGCGGACCGAGCGCGACCGAGACCGACTTCGCTACGACGAACGAGACTGGCGTCCCCGCCCGACCCTGTCCGGGTTCGAGTACACGAGCCAACAGGTGTACGACGAGGAGCGCGAGCGGATCTGGTGGGGCGACTGGGTCACGATCGGGCGAGCGGAGGAGGTCCCCGCGCCGGGCGACTACGTCGTGAAGGATCTCGCCGGCGAGTCCATCTTCGTCGTTCGCAACGCCGAGGGCGCCCTGCACGGCTTCTACAACGTCTGCGCGCACCGCGGGACGAAGTTCCTCGACGACGAGGCGAAGGGCAACGCGCGCAAGGCGTTCCGCTGCCCGTACCACGCCTGGACGTACGACCTCAACGGCCGCCTGATCGGCACGCCGAACGTGAAGGAGGACGAGTTCTTCGACCGCGCGGAGCATCCGCTGCATCCGGTCGCGATCGGCGAGTACGCGGGGTTCCTGTTCGCGAACCTCTCGCGGGAGCCTCGTCCGCTCATGGAGGCGCTGACCGACGGCGCCGAGTCCATCACGGCGTTCGAGCGTTTCAAGATGGATGAGCTCCGGATCGGGGTCCGGCTCGTGTACGAGGTCGAGGCGAACTGGAAGATCGTGGTCGAGAACTACAACGAATGTCTGCACTGTCCCAGCATCCACCCCGAGCTCGTGCACATCGTGCCGTTGTTCCGTTTCGGAGAGGTGTGGGACGAAGAGACCCGCGACGACGGCAACGTGATGATGGAGGGCGCGACGAGCTTCACGAAGAGCGGCCGCTCGGAGCTCCCGAAGCTGCCGGACCTCGAGCCCGTGGACTACACGATGTATTACGGGAGCTATGAGTTCCCCAACCTGATGCTGAACCTGCATCCGGACTGCGGGATGTACTACATCGGCTTCCCGAAAGGTCCGAACCACACGCAAGTGGTCTCCGAGTACCTGTTCCGCCCCGAGGTGATCGCCGACCCCGACGCGTTCAAGCCCGAGCCCGTCGTGGAGTTCTGGGACCTGATCTCCCGGCAGGACTGGGAGGTGTGCGCCCGGGCGCAGACCGGCGTCGGGTCCCGGTCGTTCGGGTCGGGCGTCTACCCGCGCCAGGACCGGTTCCTCTACTGGTTCAACGAGGAGTACCGGCTGGCGATGGGACGCCCGCTCCTGGGCTGAGCCGCCGCGCAAACCGGCGCGTTCGCTCCCCCGTAGTACCCCGCCGGGTCACGCCCTGACGACCCGGCGAGAGAGAGGGGGAGGTCCATGCGTCCACGCGTGGTGATCGCGCTGGTGGCGCTGCTCGTGGTTGTCTCGGTCGGGAGCCTTCAGGCGACGGCCGGCGGCGGCGAGCGGTTCACCGGCACGTTGAGCGGCTTCGAGGAGACCCCGACGCTCTCGGTCCCGGGGACGGGAACGATCCGGGTCGAGCTCTCCGGTGACGGGAAGACGATCTCGTACCGGCTCCGGTACTCCGCACTCACCGGACCGGCCCTGTTCGCCCACATCCACCTCGGGCGTCCGGCCATCGCCGGAGGGGTGATCGCGTTCCTCTGCGACTCGGCCGACACGGCCCCGGACGGCGTGACCGTCCCCGAGTGCCCCGGCGCGGGCGGACAGGTCTCGGGCACGATCCAGGCGTCCGACGTGATCGGTCCCGCCGGGCAGGGGATCGTGGCCGGCGAGTTCGACGAGCTCGTCGCCGCCCTGCGCGCGAAGGCGACGTACGCGAACGTGCACACCGACGCCTTCCCGCCCGGGGAGATCCGGGGGCGCATCAGATAGCGGATCGGTCGAACCGAGGAATGTGGAACGGAGCCCGCCCGACCGGGGCGGGCTCCGTCGCGAACGTCTCGGTCCCGGCGCCGACGCCGTGACGTCGAGGAGGAACGTGCTGAACCCAAGCGTGCGTGGGTCAGCTCTTGGGGGCGGCGTCCAGCGCGGCGCGCAGTCGCTGGACCGGTCCGCGGATGGCGAGTTCGTCGGCCAGCGCGGAGAGCGCCTCATCGTCCCGCTCGCCCTGCCAGCGATCGAGGGGAGCGGTCGCGTTCACCGGGACCAGCTGTCGCATCGCCGCGACGTACGCGGCGTCGTCCAGGAGCCGGGCTCGAAGGGCGGGCTTGCCGCGTAGCGGTCCGGGCCGCGGCTCGTTCGACGACGCGTCGGACATCAGGTCGTCGAGCGAGGCGTAGGTCTCGATGAGCGCCCTCGCCGTCTTCTCGCCCACGCCCCGCACACCGGGAAGCCCGTCGCTCGCGTCGCCGCGCAGGATCGCGAACTCTGCGTACCGGTCTGCCGGAACGCCGTACTTGAGCATCACCGCGGCCTCGTCGAGCTCGAGGAGGTCCGAGACACCCCGCACCGTGAACAGCAGCTTCACGACCGGGTCGCGCACGAGCTGGATCAGGTCACGGTCTCCGCTGACGATCTCGATGCGATCGGTGTCGGGGGCCATCGCGCAGAGCGCGCCGATCGCGTCCTCGGCCTCCCACCCGCGCGTCTGCGCTTGCGGCATCCCGGACAGGTCCAGGACCTGACGGAGCATCGTGAACTGCTCGGGAAGTCCTTCCGGGTCCGGGGGACGGTTCGCCTTGTACTGCGCGTAGAGATCGGTCCGGGCAACGGGACGCCATTCGTGGTCGTAGGCGTGCACCACCTCGACCGGCCGGCGCGAGATCTGGAGCCGGGCCACCATGTCGAGGTAGCCGTGGACCGCGCCGACCATCCGGCCGCTCGGCGACCGCACCGAGTCGCCCATGGCGAAGAACGCGCGGTACATCAGGCTCGAGACGTCCAGGAACAGTCGAGGCGCCACCGCCGGAGCCTACGCCCCTCGGTCCAAGGGCTCCGTTCTCGTCCGTTCGGCCTCGGCCGGGCCGGTGGGGAACGTGCGACCGGGGATGGGGGCATCGGCCCCCCGTCGGGCCCCCAGTGGGCCGATGTGCCCGAGGGCGCGATGGTCCTACCCTCGTCATACGATGTTCGCGATCCTGCATCTGGTTCGTTCGCTTCCCCTCTCCCTCCGCGTGAGGGAAGAGCGTGGTGCGGTCGCGGCCGAGTACGCGCTGGTGTTGGCGCTCATCGCGATGGTGATCATCGTGGCGCTGACGTTCTTCGGGTTGACGCTCTTGGGCCTGTTCGAAGAGGCCCCGGCGGCGTTCCCGTCGTAAGCGAGTCTCGGTCGTCCCCGCCGGCGCGCCGTGCCGGCGGGCGGTTCGGCTCGCCCGGCCGCCGGCCGCTCGAACGCGGTATCCTAGGGGTATGCCGGACTTCTACCGAACGGAGCTTGGGAAGACGCTCCGGATCGTCGAATCCGACGACGGGATGCTCCGAGTCGAGATCCTCAAGGAGGGCGAGTGGGCCGAGGCGCCGCTCGGGATGATCGGCCTCCGGCTCCAACCGAGCACCCGTCGACTGCGGCCCTCCGAGGTCAAAGCGCTCCCGGCCTAGTTCAGACCGGGATCACCGGTCGGAGACCCATCCGACCTTCGAGCGCACCCTGACCGAGCGAGAGCTCGATCGCGCGCCTTGCGCGCCACCTCCTCCTCTTCGAACGTGCCCTCCCGCGTCGCCTCGGCGAGACAGGACCCATGTGGCACCGGAGGGTTAGGCTCGTCGCCATGAGAGGCGACCGCGTGGAGGTCGTGGTGGACTCGGGCTCGGGGGTGCTCAAGTACGAGATCGAGGCCACGAAGGCCGGCCGCCGGGTCGAGGTGTCGACCTCGCGCGGCGTGATCGAGGTCTCCGAGGTCACGCGGAGCGGAACCCCGGTGCGCAGTGGCCGTTTCATGGCCGATCGCGTCGTGGCCCTCGTCGAACATCCGGCTCCCGACGTTGCCCCCAAGGGGCGGCGCGTCCACCGCGCGCAGGGCAACCTGCAGCTGTAACGGTGGTATGAGCCGAGGCCCTCTCGCTACGAAGCTAGGCGCACCTCGTTCGGATTGCCCGGGTCACTCATCTGCTGGCCGCGCGCGAAGCGGCCGCGGAGCTGGACCTCGGGATGGCGCGGGAGCGTCTCGAGACCCGTTGCGAAATCGCCCTGGTGCACCTGCTCGTGCAGCACGGGGTCCAGCTCGAGGCCGCGGCTGAACCGGTCCTCGACGAACCGCTCGATCCGTGCCTGATCCGCTTCCTGGCCTCGCGCGAAGTCCGGCCTGGCCGTCGCGTAGGGCTCGCCGGTGTCCGCCGGGACGACCCCTTCCATGATGTTTTCGGGATCGAGGACGATCACGCGCCGCTCGAGGGGAACATCTCGGATGATCTCGTGCTGGTACCGCATGAACCAGGCTTCCCTCTTGTTCATCGGCTCGATCACACGGATCCCTCCTTCGGACCGAGGGCGGCGCGGGTCCCCGCCCTCAGCCTCTGTTGCTACCCGCTCGTCCCGAGCCCAAACCCCGCGGTCGAGGGGGCGTGAGGAAGAGGCGTGGGCGGGCGAGTATCGTGCTCCATCGTGTCCATCGACCGGGAAGGCCCGATCCGTGTCGCCCTCATCGGCTACGGACTGGGCGGAAGGGTCTTCCACGCGCCGCTGATCGCCTCGCTTCCGGACCTGCAGCTCGTCACGATCGTGACGAGCGACCCCGAGCGCCAGGCGAGCGCGCGCGGCCGCTACCCCTCTGCGCGGGTAGCCGACAGACCGGATGCTGTCTGGGACGCGGCGGACGACCACGACCTCGTCGTCGTCTCCACCCCCAACAGCAGCCATGTCCCTCTCGGCCTCCGGGCGATCGAGTCGGGCCTGTCGGTCGTGATCGACAAGCCGTTGGCGGCGACGGCCGACGACGGCCGAACCCTGGCGAACGCGGCCGCCGAACGCGGCGTGATGCTCTCCGTGTTCCAGAACCGGCGGTGGGACGCGGACTTCCTGACGGTCCGTCGCCTGCTCGAGCAGGGCACGCTCGGACCGATCCACCGGTTCGAATCCCGCTATGAGCGCTGGCGTCCCACGCCGAAGGAGGATGCGTGGCGGGAGCGTGGCGCGCCCGAAGAGGCCGGGGGGCTCCTGTTCGACCTCGGCAGTCACATCGCGGACCAGGCGGTGCAGCTCTTCGGGAAGCCGACGCACGTGTACGCGGAGGTCGACCGGCGCCGGCCCGGCGTCGAGGTCGACGACGACGTGTTCGTCGCCCTGTCCCATCGCGACGGCGTTCGCTCGCACCTATGGGCGAGCGTGCTCGCGGCCGCACTCGGCCCGCGGTTCCGCGTCCTTGGCATGCAGGGCGCCTTCGAGAAGTACGGGATGGACGTGCAGGAGGACGCCCTCGCCGCCGGAGGGATCCCCACCGACGACGGCTGGGGTCGCGAGCCCGCCGAGCAGTGGGGACGGTTGTCGAACGGGGACACCGTCGAGGTCGTCGAGTCCGAGCCGGGCGCGTACCAGCGCTACTACGCCGGCGTGGCCGAGGCGCTGCGTTCGGGCGGGCCCCCGCCGGTCGACGTGCGGGACTCGATCGCGGTGCTCGAGGTCCTCGAGGCGGCGCGCGAGAGCGCTCGCACGGGCGAGGTCGTCGAGCTGCCGGATCGAGAAGCCGGGGTTCCCTCGACCTAGCTCGGCGCGGTCAAGCGGCGGTGCCGTCGAAGTAGTGCTGCGCGAGCGCCCACGCATCCTTGCCGCAGATCGAACCGATCTTGCGCCCCTCGAAGTCGTCTGGCGGGATGTGGATCCCGCCGAACAGCCGTGAGAGCCCCGCCTGGTCGGCGGCGTCGTAGTAGGTCGCCCACTGCAACGTGACGTCCTCGCTCGGTCCACGATCGACGGCGAGCGAGTCGGCCGGCACGGTCCATTCCGACAGACCGCCCGGGAAGTACTCGCTCCCCGTGAACGCCGTCATCACCTCGGCCGCCGCGCGGCTGAACGTGCTGTGCCCGGACACGTACCCGGCGAACGCCGGCGTGACGAACGTCGCCAACTGGTAGGGCACCCAATCCGTCGACAAGATCCAGCCGGCCTCGCTCGTCGCGGTCGCCGGATCGAGTGGGTTGCCCTTCCACGCGAAGATCGCGATCTCACCGACGTGGTCCGCGAGCTCCTCGTGCGGTCCGCCGGGCACGCTCGAGCGCGGCGTGATCACCTGGATGAGACCCGGGACGAGCGGAAGGCCATCCGGGTCGAAGGAGGGACCATCGGGATCGCTCGACTGTCCCTTGCTCCCCATGTACCGGATCATCGAGATGGGCCGCACCGAGTCGTAGTAGCCCTTCACGCCCCAGGCCGCGACGGCCGCATCGTGCACGGCGGCGTTCAGCGCGAAGTAGAGCTTCACGTCCCACTCGAGACGGTCTACCGCCGGGCCTTCGCCACCGATCCGGAGCTCGAAGCCCGGGGTGTCGGAGACCTCGTTGGCGATCGTGTTCCAGTGTCCCGGCGGGGTCTCCGACGCCGGCCCGTCTGCCCAGAACTGCGCGAGGACGCGCGTGAAGTCGCCGCGCGGGACGACGTTCGGCGCGTACGGCATCCCGGTCGCGGGGTTCGCGTCGTGGCCGTCGCCGTCGTTGGTCCCGAGCGTGTTGTCGCCGAGGGCTCCCGGAGAGATGTCGATCGTGGCGCCGTCATTCGGGTCGAGCTCGCTGCTGTACCGGATGATCTGGACCGCCGCCTGCTTGTAGTCCCCATCGGTCGCCTCGCCCAGGAGCGGCGGTGGGCCGGGATCGATCGGCGTTCCGTCCGGCGACGCGGGGAGCGCGAAGCTCCGCACGTGGCCCCAGTGCGGCCCGACGAACCGCTGGACGTTGCCGGGGATCGGCAGGCCGTTCTGGGCGACGAACTGGGCGAGCGCGAGCGGCTGCCACCGGTTCGGGTCGATCATGTCGGCGTCCGGCTCCGCCACAACGAGTGGAGCGTTGACGGGCTTGTACGTGGTGTCGACGTATCGCTGCTGCTCGAGCGAGCCGTCGTCCCTTCCGAACTCGATGACGGCGGCGGCGATCCGGTTGCCGAGCGCGGCGGGGGAGTCGCCTTCGGTCCCGGTGAAGTCGATCCGGTAGCAGAGCGACTCCATCGTGTTCACGAGCTCGTCGAAGGTCTCCTGCAGTCCGGCCGCCTTCGAGTAGCGCCACAGCAGGATGCGGTAGGCGGCGAAGCTGATCGCCTCCTCGCGCGCCGCGGTCACGTCGTCGGCCTGGAGCTTCTCGTCGACGAAGTACCCCGTGGCCTCGGGGTCGTAGGCGGCCCAGGCATCCCACATCGCCGCCGAGGTGTGGAACAGGTTGCGAGAGTGCACCGTCGGAGCGGGAACGTCGCGTCGGATCGCGTCCAGGAGCGCCTCGTCCCAGACCCGTGCGACGGAGCGCCCTCCGAGATCTTCGCGGACGCAATCGTCCATCACCGATGGGTCGTCCGACGATCCGGTGCAACCGGGCAACGTCGCGACGGCGACCACGAGCGCGACGGCGATCAGGCGGAACCTCATCCGGGCGGCTCCACCGTGAGGATCTGGTTCGCGGCGACGTCTTGGATGACCGTCTCCTGACCGTTCGGCCAGCGGACGACGAGCTCGCTCACCGAGCCGGCGGTGCCGAGCCCGAAGTGCGAGCGGGGGTCCTCTGACGAGAGGTAGCTGCTCCCGGCGAAGGCCTCGCGAACGAGCTCGCGCCCGTCCGGGAGCACGGCGGTGATCAAGGTGCCGGGGGCGAAGGCGTCGAGACCGACCTCGAGCCAGTTGCCGGCCGCCCCCGAGCTCTCGAGCAAGACGAGGTGGCCACCGATCGAGTTGATCGCGACGTCGAGGTCTCCGTCGTTGTCGTAGTCGGCTGCGGCGCTGCCGCGGGCGAGGAGCGGACCGAGATCGCGCATCCCGACGACGTTGCCGAGATCCTCGAACCGTCCCACGGTCCCCTGCGCCGTGAGGTTTCCGAAGACCTGGACGGGCTGCGCGTCGGCACCGATATCCGTCACCGGCACGTCGCCGTTCACGATGACGAGGTCCAGATCGGTATCGAGGTCGAGGTCGCCCCACGACACGCCCCATCCCGTCGACCCGGTGAGGCTCGGCCCGAGCTCGCCACGAACGTCGGCGAACGACGGATCGACAACCTCGGACACCTGTCCGTGGTACGCGGCGTGGACCTGACCCCGCGCGTTCGTGACGAAGAGGTCCGGGAGCCCGTCCCCATCGAAGTCCCCATCGGCGATGCCCATCCCGGCGTTGGGGTCGGCGACGCCGGCCTTGGCGGCGAGCTCCTCGAAGCGGAACCCGATCCCGGCCGGGTCGGCCTCGGTCCCGCCGGGCCAGGGAACGTTGTCGTACAGGCGGTTGGGTTTCGTGTCGTTCGCCACATACAGGTCGAGGTCGCCGTCGCGATCGAGGTCGGAGAACACGGCGCCCAGCCCGTACTCGAAGCCGACCACCTCGAGCCCCGCGTCGGCGCCCACCTCGCGGAACGTCGCACGGCCCTCCTCCGCAGGCCCCTGGTTCAGGAACAGGAGGTCGCGGACGCCGAGGTAGGTGTTCGGGAAGCCGAGCGTCGCTCCCTCGATGGGGTTGTTCAGATCCACGTAGCCGCTCACGAACAGGTCCGGCAGTCCGTCGCCGTTCACGTCGCCGACCGCGGCGGCCTCGTGCCAGCCGAACCCCTCGACGCCGGCGGCGTTCGCGCCCTCGGTGAAGGTCCCGTCGCCCTCGTTCCACAGCAGCGCCCCGGCTCCATCGGTCGTCACGTAAAGGTCGGTGTGTCCGTCGAGGTCGAAGTCCGCGGCCACGCAGCCGTTCCCGCGCACGGCGAGGTCGGCGCCGGAACCGGTGCTCACATCGACGAACGTGCCCTCCACGTTGTGGAACAGGGCGTTGCGGGGCAGGCCGCCTTCGTCCCGCCATCGCGCGGCCTCGGCGTTGGCGTAGGAGTTCACCGCGTACAGGTCGAGCCAGCCGTCGCCGTCGTAGTCCAGCCAGCAGACCCCGGCTCCGAGCATGGCGCCCGGATCCGGGGACACGTTCCAACGGAAGGCTCCGTGCTGGAACTCGAGGCCGACCTCGGCGGCGACGTCGGTGAACTGGACGACGTACGGGGTCGGTGTTCCGGTGCGGACGGGCTCCGGCTCCGTGCCCGTGCACGCGGCCGAGATCGCCAGGACGAGCGAGAGGGTGCCCGCGATCATGAACCGCCACATCCTCATCGAGCACCGCTCCCCGGTCGCCGCAATGACCCTGCGGCCCGCGGATGGGTGACGCTATGGCTCAGGGGCAAGAAACGTCAACCGACCCCACACCGCCCACCACCTGCGCTTTCGCGCTCGAACTCCGGACCGGGGATGCTCAGCGGTCCGCAGGCGCGCGATCGAAGGGAGCGAGGGCATGGGCAGGCTGGAGGGAAAGGTGGCGCTCATCACGGGGGCGAGCCGAGGGATCGGGGCGGCTGTGGCGCGCGGGCTCGCCGACGAGGGCGTCCGGCTCGGCCTTGCGTCCCGCAGCGGCGACGACCTGGGCATCGCGGGGGCCGTCGCGCGTCCCGCCGACGTGCGCAACCCCGACGCGCTCGAGCGGATCGTCGACGACATCGTCGAGGCGTTCGGCGGGATCGACATCGTCGTCGCGAACGCCGGCGTCGGCGCCTACGGTCCCTTCCTCGAGCTCCCGGCCGAGGATCTCGACGAGATGATCGACGTGAACGTGAAGGGGACGATCTACACGGTGCGCGCCGCGCTGCCACACCTGTTGCGGAGCGATGCCGCGGACCTGGTGACGCTCGCCTCCGAAGCCGGCCGCCGGGGGCTGCCGTTCGAGGCGGTGTACTGCGCCTCGAAGTTCGCGCAGGTCGGGTTCACGAGTGCCCTGGATCACGAGCTTCGGGAGCATGGGATCCGTTGCACGAACGTCTGCCCCGGCGGCGTGGCAACGGACTTCGCGATGGGCCGCGGCCGGACGCCCGAGATGCCGGCGCTGCACGGGATGATGACGTCGGAGGACGTGGCCGAGGCCGTCCTGTTCGTGCTCACCCGGCCGCGTAACCATCGCGTCCTCGAGGTCGCGTTCCGGCCGATGACGGAGGCGTCATGGGGATGAGCCCGAAGGGAGCGTTGCGATGGGGGATCCTGTCGACGGCCAACATCGGCATGAAGAAGGTCATCCCGGGGATCCAGAAGGCCGATCGGTGCGAGGTGCTCGCCATCGCCTCGCGTGACCTCGAAGTCGCCGGGTCGGCCGCCGAGCGACTCGGGATCCCCAAGCCGCACGGCTCGTACGAGGATCTCCTCGCCGATCCCGACGTCGACGCCGTCTACGTCCCGCTGCCGAACCACCTGCACGCCGAGTGGACCATCGCCGCGGCCCGCGCCGGCAAGCACGTGCTCTGCGAGAAGCCCCTGGCGATGAACGCCGTCGAGGCGCAGACGATGGTGGACGCGTGCTCCTCCGCCGGCGTCCGCCTGATGGAGGCCTTCATGTACCGCCTGCATCCGTCGTGGGAGGCCGTGCGCGAGGTGGTGGCGTCGGGCCGGATCGGCCGGTTGCGAGCCGTGCAGAGCTGGTTCTCGTACTTCAACGACGACCCGGCGAACATCCGCAACATCGCGGAGTTCGGAGGCGGGGCGTTGATGGACGTCGGGTGCTACTGCGTGAACCTGTCGCGGATGCTGTTCGGCGGTGAGCCCGACCGGGTCGAGGCGTCGGTGACGCGGGACCCGGAGATGGGCGTCGACGTGCTGACGAGCGCGATCCTCGGCTTCGGCGACGATGTCGCCACGTTCACCTGTTCCACCCGGACCGAGTCCGATCAGCGTGTGCACGTCTACGGGACCCAGGGCCGGATCTCGGTCGGCATCCCGTTCAACATCCCGCCAGACCTGCCGACCGACGTGTTCGTGACCTCGGGCGGCGACCCGCCGGTGAGTCCCGCGACGGAGACGCTCACGTTCGAACCGGCGGATCAGTACACGATCCAGGCCGAGCGATTCGCGCGTGCCGTGCTCGACGACGAGCCCGTGCCGATCCCGCCGGAGGACGCCGTCGCGAACATGCGCGTGATCGAGGCGATCCTCGAAGCGGGCGAGCGCGGCTAGCTCGGTTCGGCGCTCGGGTCGAGGGCGTGGAAGGTCGGCGCGAGCGCGGGGTAGAGCTCTCGGTACCGCTGATACGCGTGTTCGTATCGATGGGCGTCGGGGGATGGATACGCGGCCTCATGAAGCTCGACGAGCGCATGCGACACGGCGCCGACGGTCCCGAACCAGCCCGAACCCACGGCCGCGAGCATCGCGGCGCCCTCGGCGGCGCCTTCGGACGTCGACGTCGTGACGACATCCGTTCCGAGCACGTCCGCGAGGATCTGTCGCCACAGCGAGCTCTTGGCTCCCGCCGCCGGTCGCCCGGATCTGCGTCGAGCTCGTCACGCCGAGCGCCCGCATGAGCTCGAACGAGTCGCGAAGGCCGAACGCCACGCCCTCCAGGACCGAGCGGGTGAGGTGCGGGCGTCCGTGGTGGACGGTGAGCCCGACGAACGCGCCGCGCGCGAGCGGGTCCGGATGGGGCGTTCGCTCTCCCGTGAGGTACGGCAGGAACAGCAGGCCGTCGCTTCCGGCCGGCACCGCGCGCGCCTCCTCGACGAGATCGGAGAACTCGACGCCCGGGGCGACGGCGTCTCGGTACCACCGAAGGCTTCCGGCCGCCGAGAGCATCACGCCCATGACGTGCCACCGCTCCGGGACGGCGTGGCAGAACGCGTGCAGGCGTCCCCGCGGCTCGATGACCGGGCCGTCGGTCGTGGCGAACACGACGCCGGACGTGCCGAGCGACAGGGAGACGAGGCCGGGCTCGACCGCGCCCACGCCGATCGCTGCCGCGGCCTGATCGCCGCCGCCGGCCACGATGGGCGTTCCCGCTCGCAGCCCGGTGGCGGCGGCCGCCTCCTCCGAGACGACGCCCGTCACCTCGGGGCCCTCGTAGGTCCGAGGCAGCCACGACGGGTCGATCTCGAGCGCGCTCAGCATCTCGGGGGACCAATCGCGCTCCGCGAGGTCGAGCAGCAGCGTTCCGGACGCGTCGGCGCGATCCACCGCGCGGTCGCCGCTCAGCCGGAAGCGGACGTAGTCCTTCGGAAGCAGGACGTGCGCGACGTCGGACCAGACGTCGGGCTCGTGCCGGCGAACCCACAACAGCTTGGGTGCGGTGAACCCGGGGAGGGCGTCGTTCCCCGTGATCGCGAGGAGGCGTTCGGGGCCGACGGTCTCGCGGATCGCGTCGCACTCGGCGGCCGTGCGCTGGTCGTTCCACAGGATCGCCGGGCGCAGGACCTCGTCCGCCGCGTCGAGGAGCACGAGGCCGTGCATCTGCCCCGCGAGCCCGACGGCCTCGACGTCGTCCCCGTTCAGCTCGCCGCGCGCGAGTGCCAAGCCGATCGCCTCGACCGTTCCGTCCCACCATCGGCGCGGGTCCTGCTCGCTCCAGAGCGGCTGCGGCGTCTCGTAGGGGTACTCCGAGGCGCGCGGCCGCGATGGCTCCGTCCGGGCCGAGCAGGACGGCCTTCGTCGCGGTCGTCGAGACGTCGAGGCCGAGGACGTGACTCACGGCTTTGCCGCCATCGAGACACTTCCCACCGTCCAGTGCTCGCGGTGGGTGACGCTTCCGCCCGGCGGCACGACCTCGAGCGGCCCGAGCGTCTCGAGCTCGCAGAACTCGTCGCACACGTAGACCTGCACGGCCGCCCCTCGGTCCGCATACGTGGCGTTCGCATCGACGTCGACACGCTTCTCGAATCGGTGCGTCCCCAGCCGGTACGCTGCGCACCCGTCACTCGGCGCCGCGCCGAGCTTCAGTGGCGGCCCGTTCCCAGACGCGTCGACGCGCACCTCGTCGCGACCGAGCCGGATGCGCGGGTCCCCGGGGTCGGTGTAGGGCCACAGGACGAGCGACCGGTCGGCCTGCGGTCCCTCTCCGCGCGGTGCGACTCGGGAGGACGGCCTCCCCGCCGGTCCGGAGCTGCGTGATCGCCCAGGGCGCGATCGTCATCGAGCGCTGCGAGACGTTCCGCACGACGTGGTCGACGATCCAGCCCGGTGGGTCGCGTCGCACCGTGATCGCCTTCGCGAGCTGCGCGCCGTCCTCGGGTGCCTCCACCCGGACGCCGTCCTCGACCCCGGAGACGGCGCACGCGCGATCGTCCGACCGGTAGGTGATCGACGGAACCTCGGGCGCGACCCAGAGCCGGTGACCGCCGAGGAAGCGGAAGCGCTCGCCGTCAGGTCCATCGAGGGTCGCGTCGGGAAGGACGGCGAACAGGTTCTCTCCCTCGACGAGCAGCCCGAGGATGCGCGGCCCCGTCGAGATCGTCACGACGAGGGCGACGTCGCCGTCCTCGAGCCGAACGCAGTCGTGTCCTTCGAAGGAGACGGTCTCGAGCGTCACCGAGCGCCGAGCAGCAGGTCGATCGTGAGCTGGTCGAGCTCCTCGTACGGCTGGCCGCGTGCGCCGACCGCGCGACGGTCGAGTTCGAGCTCGTGCAGCGCGGTGGCCCGCTCCGCCGAGTACGGGCCGAGGTACGCCGCCATCGAGCCGTCGTCGTGTGAGATGCGCGCGACGAGCTCCTGGATCTGCGGGTCGGCGTTCCAGCGCTCGGCCTTCTCCTTCAAGATCAGGTAGGTGCGCATGCAGCCGCGCGCGAACGCCTTCACGTCCTCGTAGTCCGACGTGCGGTACGCGTGCGCGTCGAAGTGCCGGCTCCCCGAGTACCCCACGTCCTCGAGGAACTTCACGAGGAAGAACGCGGCCTTCGGGTTCGCCGAGCCGAAGCGCAGGTCCTGATCGAACCGGCCGGGGGTCTGGTCGTTCAGGTCGATGTGGAACAGCTTGCCCATCGACCAGGCCTGTGCGATGTGGTGCGTGAAGTTCAGCCCGGCCATGTGCTCGTGAGCCATCTCGGGGTTCACGCCGACCATCTCGGAGTGCTCGAGCGTCTCGATGAACGCGAGCATCGCGCCGGTCGTGGGGAGGTACATGTCGGCACGCGGCTCGTTCGGCTTGGGCTCGAGCGCGAACCTCAGGTCGTACCCCTGGTCCTTCACGTAGCCGCACAGGAAGTTCATCGCGTCTGCGTACCAGCCGAGCGCGCGGAGCGGGTCCTTCGACGAGTCCGTCTCGACCCCCTCGCGGCCGCCCCAGAACACGTACATCGTCGCGCCGAGCTCGACCCCGAGGTCGATCGCGCGCATCGTCTTGCGGATCGCGAACGCGCGAACCCGCGGGTCGTTCGCGGTGAACGCGCCGTCGCGGAAGATCGGGTCGCGGAACAGGTTCGTCGTGGCCATCGGCACGACGATCCCCGTCGCATCGAGCGCCTTGCGGAAGTCCGAGACGATCTGGTCGCGCTCGTGCGCGCTCGCGTCGATCGGGACGAGGTCGTTGTCGTGCAGGTTGACGCCCCAGGCGCCGACCTCCGCGAGGAGCTCGACGAGCTGGACGGGGGAGAGCACCTCGCGCACCGGGTCACCGAACGGGTCGAAGCCCGGGTGGCCGACGGTCCACAGGCCGAACGAGAACCGGTGCTCCGGTTTCGGCTCGTACGTCATGGCTCCACCCCCGATCGTCAGGCGACCCCGCGCGCCGTGCGGCTGCGCTTGGAGAGGGCGTCGATCAGGACCGCCCCGAGAAGGACGAGCCCGGTGATGATGAACTTCAGCCCCTGAGACAGGCCGAGCAGGTTCATCCCACTGTTGATCGAGGCGATCACGAGCGCCCCCAGGAGCGCCGAGACCACGCGCCCGATCCCTCCGAACAGGCTCGTTCCGCCGATCACCGCCGCGGCGATGACGTTCAGCAGCAGGTCGCCGCCGCCGGAGCTGGTGGCGACCGACCGCAGCCGCGACGCCAGGATGATCCCGCCGGCGCCGGCCATGAATCCGTTGATCATGAACACCGCGATCCGCACGCGGTCGACGTTGATGCCGGCGCGACGCGCCGCCTCCGGGTTGCCGCCGACCGCGTAGACGTGGCGGCCGAACCGGGTTCGCGACGCCACGAAGGTCCAGAACACGATGAAGAATCCGAGGATCACGGTGACGGTCGGGACGCCGCGGTCGAGGTTCGCGTACCAGACCGCGAGGAACGTCACGACGGCCAGCCCGATGACCTGCAGGCCGAGGAGCGAAACCGGCTTGGTGTCCAAGCCTCCGGCGCGACGGGAACGGGCGGTCTGCAGCTGCGAGAACGCGTACCCGATCACGATCAGCGCGCCGATCACCACGCCCCACGCATCGGAGAGGAAGTTGTTCGCGATGCCGACGATCGTCGGTTCCTGGATCCTGATCGTCCCCGTGGTCGTCGCCTCGGTCATGAGGTACAGCACCACGCCCGACCAGATCAGGAGACCCGCCAGCGTGACGACGAACGAGGGAACGCCGGCCTTCGTGATGATCAGCGCGTGGAGGAACCCGATGATCATCGTGACCAAGAGCGCCGCGGCCACGGCGACGAACCACGGCAGTCCCGGATCGTCCGGGCGGATCAGCAGGGTCATGACCACACCGCCGACCGCGCTGACGAACGCGACCGACAGGTCGATCTCGCCGATCAACAGGACGAACACGATGCCGATCGCGATCGTCGCGACCGGCGCCATCTGGAGCAGGAGGTTCGTGAAGTTGCGTTCCGTGAGGAAGACGTCGTCGAGCGAACCGAAGACGATGACGATGACGACGAGCCCGACCACGATCGGCAGCGAGCCGAGGTCGCCCGCGCGGACCTTCTGCCACCACCGACGGACGTAGCCCGAGATCGTCTGGTCCTCGGCGCGGACCGGCTGTCCGGTCTCGTCCACCGCCACGGCGGCTTCATCGCGCGGTTCCACGCCGGTGCCGGGTTCGACGGTCATGCCTTGATCACCCTCGCGTCCACCATCCCCGGCACGTGCTCGAGTTTCCCGGCCGTGATCGCGTGCACGACCTCCTGTTGGTCGGTGTCCGCCCGGACGAACTGTGCGACCCGCTGACCAAGGCGCAGCACCGTGATCCGGTCGGCGGCCTCGAAGACGTCGTGCAGGTTGTGCGAGATCAGCACCACGCCCAGGTCCCGCTCGGCCAGCCGGCGGACGAGGTCCAGGACCTGGCGCGTCTGCGCGACCCCGAGCGCGGCGGTCGGCTCGTCCAGGATCACGAGCTTGGAGTTCCACATCACCGCCTTGGCCACCGCGACCGCCTGCCGCTGCCCTCCGGACAGGCCGGCGACGAGCTGGCGGACCGACCGCAGGGTGGTGACGGAAAGGCTGCGGAGCGTCTC
This sequence comes from uncultured Actinomycetes bacterium, assembly GCA_963786805.1. Lineage (GTDB taxonomy): Bacteria > Actinomycetota > UBA4738 > UBA4738 > HRBIN12 > CALGFI01. The sequence goes on along the minus strand of CAWBAK010000007.1, from coordinate 94,793 downwards.
CCTCGTCGAGCCCTCCATGCTCGACTCGTCGAGCGTGAGCCCGAAGCGGACCCGTTCCCGGCCGAGGAACATGTTGCCGACGACGTCGAGGTTGTCCGCGAGCGCGAGGTCCTGGTACACGATCTCGATCCCCAGGCGAGCGGAGTCCCGCGGTCCGTGGATGCGCACGGGCTTGCCCTCGAAACGCACCTCGCCCTCGTCGAAGGGGTAGATCCCCGCGATGCCCTTGATCAGGGTCGACTTGCCGGCGCCGTTGTCGCCGACGAGGGCCATCACCTCGCCCGGCTGGACCTCGAAGTCAACCTTGTACAGGGCCTGGACGGGGCCGAAGGCCTTCGAGATCCCTACGGCCTCCAGCAGGGGTGTGTCGGCCACGAGCGGATGCCCCCTTCTCGACCCCGCAAACGCGACGGCCGGGACGCGTATCCTCGCACGTCCCGGCCGTCACCCGCTTACGTCAAGTCGCTAGGCGGCGTTCTCCACGCAGAAGTCCGTCTCCGCGACGTCGCCCACGCAGATCTCCTCGACGGTCCGGAACCCGTCGGCGATCACCGTGTCGGCGATGTTGTCCGCCGTGACCCCGATCGGAACGAGGCCGAAGTACGGGACCACGCCCTCGCCTTCGGCCGAGTCGGTCGGCTCGCCCGTCGCCGCCTCGATCCCGATGATCGAGAAGTCGAACCCGGGATCGATCGCGGTGATGTCCTCGCCGGCCCGGAGCGCGAGCGCGACCGCTGCGGCGACCGCCGCCTCGGCCTCGATCGGCTTGTAGACGCTCATCGTCTGCTTGCCGAGCAGGATGTTCTGCATCCCGACGGCGGTGGCGTCCTGTCCGCTGACCGGCACGGGACCGATCCCGGCCCCCTCGAGGGCGTTGATCGCGGAGGCCGCGAGCCCGTCGTTGGCGGCGAAGACCGCGTCCACACCGTTGTCCGTGTCGACCAGGATCTGCTCCATGATCGTCTGGGCTTCCGCGTTATCCCACCCGGGAACGTGCTGGTCGGCGACCAGCTCCCAGTCGCCCGCGCTTACGCGCTCCTGAACCGTCGCGTCGTAGCCCGACTTGAACAGGAACGAGTTGTTGTCCTCCTCGCCGCCGTTCAGCTCGACGACCCGAGCCGGGCTGAGCCCGAGGGCGTCGATCGCCGGCTCGAGGACCTCGGCCATCGTCGCGCCGACCGCGACGTTGTCGAAGCTCACGTACGCCGCGCCGCCGGCGCCACCGGTGTTGAACCGGTCGTACTCGACCACGTCGACCCCGGCCTCGGCGGCCTGATCGATGATCGCGGCGCCCGAGCCCGTGTCCAGGCTCGTCAGCACGATCACGCTCGCGCCGTCGGCGATCGCCTGCTCCGCCTGCGACTGCTGCGTCGCGGCGTCGCCCTCCGCGTTCACGATGGTGAAGTCCTCGCCGTCGGCGAGGCCGGCCGCCTCGAACTGCTCACCGAAGTAGCGCCGGTCGTCCTCTTCCCAGCGAGTGGAGGACTCGGTGTCGGGGAGCAGCACCCAGATGCTGCCCTCGCCTCCGCCGCCCCCGCCACCACCGCCGCCGTCGCCGTCGTCGTCACTGCACGCCGCAGCGATCATCCCTACGACCGCGATCAGAACCAGCGTCGATCGGAAACCACGTGACCTCATGCAGACCTCCCCCTCCGGTTGTGCGACCGACCGGAGCGTGCACCACCCTCGCGATTCGTCGGTCGCAACGTCCGAGCCTAGACCCGCAGGCCAAGAGCGCGCAACCCAGGTCCTGGCTGTCCGCCGGCGAAGGACACGTTCAGGCGCCGAGCTCGGCCAGGGCGTTCGGCACCGTGTCCTCGGGCTTCACGCCGTACCACGCACGCTCGATCCGGCCGTCCTCGTCGACCAGGAACGAGGACCGGATGATCCCCTCGTAGGTCTTCTCGTTCCGTGTCTTCTCGCCCCAGGCACCCCAGGCCTCGGCGACCGAGTGATCGGGGTCCGAGAGCAACGGGAAGCCGAGGCGGTACTTGCGATCGAAGGCGAGTTGGTCCTCGGGCTGGTCGGGGGAGATCCCCACGACCTCGGCACCGATCCCGGCCAGGTCCTGGCGGTGATCCCGCAGGTCGCACGATTGGGTCGTGCACCCGGGGGTGTCCGCCTCCGGGTAGAAGTAGACGAGGACCTTGCGCCCTCGAAGGTCCTCCAGGCGGACGGTGTTGCCCTGCTGGTCAGGCAGGGCGAACGGGGGACCGGGATCTCCCGGCTCGAGCGTGGCCATGGCCGTTTCAACCCTAGAGTTTTCCCGCCTGTTCCGGCCCGGATGGCGCCTCGGGCTCAGGGGGGGTCGAGCCCGGGCCGATGAGAACCCAATGGAAGTCAGATCGCCGGCCCAGTTCCTGCACCAGCGCGTGCGGGAGATGTCGGTTTCGGTCGTCCTGCTGGTCGCCGAGGCCGCCCTGCTCGCCGTGGCCGGGTTCTGGTGGTGGCCGGCAGCGGTCGCCGCGTTCGTCCCGCTGTTCGTGCTGGGCAGGGCGGCGAGCGTGGGCGGGCGCCTGGACTCCGTGCGGCTGCAGCGGGGCATCGTAGGAGAGGAGCGCGTGGCGAGCCTCCTCGACGGCCTGCAACCCGAGGGGTTCAGAGTCATCCACGACCTGGAGATCGGCCGGGGGAACGCCGACCATGTCCTGGTCGGGCCGACCGGTGTGTTCGTCATCGAGACGAAGGACTGGGGCGGCCGCTTCTACCGCCGGCGCGGGCGGCTGATGTTCAACCAGCGCGCCGCCGACGACGTCGTCGGCCAAGTGACGGTCGCGGCGCTCGCGGTCCGGAGCCGGCTCGAGAGCGCCGGGATGGATGTCTGGGTGCGCGCGGTGGTCGCCTCGACGCGCGCGACGGTCTCCGGCAGCCCGCTCAACCTAGGTCACGTGTCCGCCGTCGAGGCCGACCACCTTCCGGCGTTCGTCCGCGACCGCGAGGAGACCATGACCTCCGGCGCCGTCGAGAAAGCCGTCGCCGCGATCTTGATGCCGATCGCGAAGAACGCCGGCTAAACGCCGGACACGCAGGCGGTTCGAACCCCGAAGGGGTTGCGCGGGACTGCTAGCCTTTGCCGTCCTTCTTCCCGTAGCGACTTTCCATCGAGGCGGCCGGCATCAAGCCCATAACTCGAACTCGCCTGCTGACCTCCTTGGTCATGTTCCTGCTTCTGCCGGCGTTGCTGTCGTCCGCTCCGGCTGCTGCCGAGGACGGCGCGAGGGGCTCGACCGGCGCGACGGGCTCGACTGGTCCCACGGGCGTCGCGCCGGTGATCGCGCAACCGGCGAACTCGCTTCCGGGGATCGACGTCTCCCACCACCAGGGCACGATCGACTGGGTGCAGGTCGCGGCATCCGGACAGCGGTTCGCGTTCGCCAAGGCCACGGAGGGCCGGACCTTCGTCGACCCGAACTACGCGACGAACAAGGTCGGTGCCGCGGCGAACGGGATCGCGTTCGGCGCGTACCACTTCGCGCGGCCCGACGACGGAACGGATGACGCGATCATCGAGGCCGACCATTTCGTCGACGTCGCGCAGCTCGGGCCGGGCAACCTGATCCCGGTGCTCGATATCGAACGCACCGGTGGCCTCACGCAGGCGGAGGTCACCACGTGGATCCTGACGTGGCTCGGTCGCGTCACCGAACGTCTCGGGGTCCGTCCGATGGTGTACACGAGCCCGAGCGGATGGGAGAACCGAACGGGCGACACGACGGCCGTCGCGGACTCCGGCTACACGGTCCTGTGGGTCGCCCACTGGGGGGTCGCGCAGCCCCGCTTGCCGGCCAACGACTGGAGCGGCAACGGATGGACCTTCTGGCAGTACCACAGCTGCGGGTCGGTGGCCGGGATCTCGGGATGCGTCGACGTCGACTGGTACGACGGGACCTCGTTCGAGCCCGTCCAGATCCCGAGCCCCGACGGCGAGCCGCCGACGGTCGCGATCGCCGTTCCGCCTGGCGGAGTTGACCCGGTCGTGGCCTCGTTCGACGAGGCCGTCCATCAGGTGACGGCCGAGAACACGTTCGTGTGGACGCCGAGGAGCGGTACCTATCCCGCCGTCGAACTGACCTGTCTGTCGCGCAGGGCGACGCAGGTGGACTGCGTGACGGGCAACGTCCGCACCGTGTGGATCGACCCGATCGACCCCCTGATCCCCGGCGAGAGCTACGAGGCCGTCGTCAACCCGGCCGTCGTGCCGCTCGCCGTCGTGGATCGAGCCGGCAACCCGGCGCCGACCACGTCGAGCGCATTCGCGCCGCCCACCGTGGTGGAGCAGGGCGACCCCTCGGCGACCTACGGATGGCGGACCGTGACGAACGCCGGGGCGTCGGGCGGCACGTACTCGGTCGAGCGGCGGGCCGGCGCCTCGATGTCGTTCGAGTTCGAAGGCGATGCGGTCTCCTGGATCACGGCGACCGGACCGGCTCAGGGTGTGGCCGCCGTCTCGATCGACGGTCATCGCGTCGGAACCTTCGACCAGTTCAGCCGGCGCGCCGAGTTCGGAGTGCTCCGAGCGTTCACCGGTCTGGGTGAGGGACCGCACCGGATCTTGATCCGCGTCCTCGGCCGGGCTTCGACGAGCGCGAAGGACACCCGGGTCGTCGTCGACGGCTTCGAAGCCGGCGGGGCGATCGTGCAGGAGAACTCGGGCGCGGCGTCGTGGGCGACCGCGCCCGTTCCGCGAGCATCGGCCGGCGACGTGGTGGCGAGCGAGCTCGCGGGCGCGCGCCTCCGCTTCACCTTCCGCGGGACCGGGGTGGAGTGGACGACCCTGCGCAACCGCGAACAGGGTCGTGCCGCGATCTACGTCGATGGGCTGCTCGTGCGGGAGGTCGACAACTTCGCGACCGAACCGCTGTTCGGTGTGATCCGCTCGGTCACCGGGCTGATCGAGGGCGTGCACACGCTGGAGGTCGTCGTCCTCGGCGAGTCGCGGTCGCGGGCGACCGGGACCCTCGTGACGATCGACCGTCTCGCCGCCATCGCCTGATCGTGCGCGGCCGCGAGCGGCGGCGTCAGATGGCTATCGAGCGCCGTCGACGGTCATCGAGAGGAAGCGCGCGGCCACCGACGGCAGGCGCCCGCGGGCGAGTGAGAGGTAATGCCCGTCGACCACGTCGCGAACGCACTCCCATGCGTCGCGCAGCATCTCAGCCGTCGCGGGGTATCCGGGATGCGTCGACAGACCCGACAGCACCTGCACGTCGGGGTTCGCGAGCCTGGCGAGCCGTGCGGTGTCGTGCACGAAGGCGCGGTAGGTGGCGGGATCCCGTTGAAGGTTCTGCGACTGCGTCTCGTAGACGTCGGCGATCGCGGCCGAGGCCTCGACGATCCCCGAGCGGAGATAGGCCGCCTCTCGCGTTTCGCCGGTACGCGGCGCGTGAACGCTTCCCGGGACCGAGACGAGGTTCGGGTGCGGCGTCACCATCACGGAGTAGCCCATCGAGCGCGCGAGCTCGCCGAACGCCGCGATGTGGGTAACCGGGTCGAGCTTCTCCGGCAGCGGTGTCGCATCCCAGCCCTCCGGGTCGTACATGACGATCGTGACGTCGTCGGCGATCGCGCCGGCGGCGACGTCATCCGCGAAGCGCTCGGCGCTCGCCCACGACCGTCCCGTCGTCGCGCCCGGCCAGCCGCCGAGCGCCACCGCGTCGGCGGAGCCGAACACGCGATCGGCGACGCGCGGGTCTTCGGCGGCGATCGCCGCGATCGTGCCCGCGGACGTCACCCATCGCCGGCCCATCGCGACGAGAGGGTAGCGACGCGTCCGACCCATCGAGCGAGACGGGGGACGGCTACGCTGCGCGGATGCCGGTCGCCGACTTCCCGCCTCTGGAGACGGAACGTCTTCGGCTCCGGCGGTCGAAGCCCGAGGACGCCGAGACGATCTCGGCCTACCGAAGCATCCCCGAGGTCCGGCGATACCAGGGCTGGGAGCGGACGGATCCACGGGGGGTTCGCGAGCAGATCGAGGAGATGGCCAAGCGGGCTCCGGGGGAGCCCGGCGGCTGGGTGCAGTTCTCCGTCGAGGAACGCGAGAGCGGGCTGCTCGTCGGCGACGTCGGACTCAGTCCGGCCGAGGGTGAGTCCGGCGTGATCAAGGTGGGGTACACCATCTCGCCCGACGTTCAGGGCCGCGGATACGCCACCGAGGCCGTGCGCGCGCTCGTCGACTACGCGTTCGACGCGCTCGGTGCCGAGATCGTGCGCGCGTACGCCAGCGAAGAGAACGAACCCTCGATCCGTGTGGCCGAGAAGGTCGGGATGCGGCTCGTCGAACGGCTCGAGCACCGCTACGACGACGAGGTCTGGTACGGCGTGCGGTACGAGCTCCGGCGCGAGGATCGCCCGGACGACTGATCAGGAGCCGAGTTCCCTCGGGGTTCTCGGCTTCGTGAGGAAACCCTCATGATCGCCGCCGAGCGGTTTCGAGGCGTCAACGCCGGGTACCGCTGGCGGTGGCATGAGCAGGTCACGCGCGTTCGCCGTTCCCGTGGCGTTCGTGTTCCTGGCCTCCGCGGTGCTCTTCGTCGGACCTCGGGCGAACGCGCTGCCCGGCCTGCCACCCCTCGCGACGTCCTCGAACGTCCACCTCATCGGGAACGTGCCGACGGGCCCCGCGCTGGGGATGGACTTCAAGGACCACTGGGCCTTCGTCACCGGACCGGCCGGTCTCACGGTCCTCGATATCGCCGTGCCGGCCTCGCCGGCGGTCGTGGCGGTCCACCCGCTCCCTCACTTCGAGAACGAGGACGTGGATCTGTGCGGCAACACGCTCGTGATCGTGAACGACCGCGCGGCCCGCGACGTCGGTGCGGTGATGTACGTCTTCGACGTGTCGAACCCGGCGCTCCCTCTGCTGGTCGCGACGACACCGATCGGCCTGACGTTCAACGGCCGAGGGGCCGGACACATCGCGAACTTCGTGAAGACGGACTGCTCGCAGGCGTGGGTGGACGGCGGCGACCGCGTCGAGGTGTTCGACATGTCCAACCCGGCCGCGCCGACCTCGCTCGGGACGTTCGTGTCGGAGGCGTCCAACTCGGCAGCGTTCCGCGTGTCGCACGACACCGAACTCGACGACAAGGGGATGCTGTGGTCCGTGGGCGGCGGCGGGGCCGCCGGATACCGGCTGACCGCAGATCCGCTCTCGCCGCAGCTCGTCGCGTCGACGGGTACCGCGGCGATCAATCCCTCGCCCTACAACGACTTCATCCTCCACAACTCGCAGCGTCGCGGCAGCACGCTGCTGGTGACGGAGGAGGACTACGTCGACACGGACGAGACACCGCCCGGTGGATGCCGTGGACAGGGCAAGTTCGAGACGTGGAAGATCGGGATGAGTGTCGGCGGCGTGACCCCGCTCGACACGTGGATGACCGAGCTCAACGGTTCGGACTCCAAGGCCGTCGCGAGCGTGAACTGCTCGTCCCACTGGTTCGACGAGCGCAAGGGCATCGCCGCCGTCGGGTGGTACGAGCAGGGAGTGCGGTTCCTCGACACGCACAAGCCGGCGGACATCCGACAGGTCGGCTATTACCTGCCGGCGAACGGCTCGACGTGGGCCGCCTACTGGTCGCCGACCGACCCGACGGGCACGATCGTCTACACGGCCGACGCGTACCTCGGGGTCGACGTCCTCCGCATCGATCGCAAGGCCGACCCGACCGACATGCCGGTCGTGACGGCGCCGATCCCCGATGTGTGGCTCGGCGGGACCACCGCCACGTACGCGCCGAGTGAGATCTGGGGCTTCGGCTGCCCCACAACGAACGTCGCGGTCGCCTGAGCACCCGCCAGAAGACCCTGCGCCGGCCGGTCGCTCGGCGCGCACATCCAACCGATGCAACCCGGATGCCCCCTCGCTGGATCGTCGACGGCATGAACGTGATCGGCTCGCGTCCGGACGGCTGGTGGAAGGATCGCGAGGGTGCCGTTCGCCGGCTGATCGCAGAGCTCGACCGATACGCCACCGTCACGGGTGAAGACGCCACGGTCGTGTTCGACGTCCACCCGCCTGACGTCGCCGCCGGTCCTCACGGGGCCGTCGTCGTGGCTTTCCCTACGATGCGAGGGCGCAACGCCGCGGACGACGAGATCGTCCGCATGGTGGGCGAGGATTCCGCTCCCGCATCCATCACCGTCGTCACGTCCGACGATCTCCTCGCACAGCGGGTGCGCGCGCTCGGTGCGGGCGTCATGTCGTCGATGACGTTCCGCAGGCGACTGGACGAGCAGCTCGTGGCCTGGGCCGATCCTCGGGATGAGTGACGCAGACGCCGGCGCGCCTAGATATCGAGGTCGATGCCGCCGAAGCCGAACCCGCCCGTGTCGTCCTGCTTCAGCGCCGTGTCGATCCCGGCCGCGGAGGCCACCATCAGCTTGCGAAGGTCACCCGCGACCGCACCGGAGATGCTGAGCAGGTAGCGGTCGGCGGTCGTGAACCCCTCGCGCAGGATCCCGGCCCACTTCTTCGTGATCCTGCCGACCTCGGTCCCCGCCGGGTCGTGGATCGCGAAGTCCCACGATCTCCAGTTCTCGGCGTCGATCGATCCGAGGGTCTCGTCCGCCGGCCCTTCGAGCCGGAACCGCTTCTTGCCGACGACGTTCTCCTGCACGATCTTCCCGACTCGAACGCCCTGTCCGTCGACGACCTCGAGGGTCGACTTGAACACCTTCGCCGGACGGACCAACTCGAGGACCTTCTCGCCCTGCGCGTCGTAGACGGCGAGCTTGTGGGTGAGGAACTGGTCGACGCTCGTCACGAGCCGCAGGAGCTTCCGGGCCTTCGACTGCCCCTCCTGCCGGATGACGCCGAGCGCGCCTCCGCTCTCATCGGTGATCTCGTACTCGTTCGTCATCTCGACGAACTTCGGCTTCTGGCTGATCACCAGCACGTTGTGGTTCAGGAGGTCCGACACGACCTTCTCCTCACGTCCTGCTCCTCTCGAGCATCCGTGAGTGTATCTACGATGCCCGCATGCCGAGCCTGATCAGCGGGTGGATGAGGAGTCGGCGGGTCGGCGATCTGGTCGCCGCGTCCGTCGGCCTCGCCGTCCTCGTCGTGTGCGGCTTCGTCGTCCGAGACGGAACCGTCGGCTCGCTCGAGCTTCGTGTCTTCCACGCGATCAACGGCTTGCCCGATGCCCTGACCCCCGTGATGAACGCCGCTCAGCTGCTCGGCGTGCTCGCGGTGGGACCGGTCGTTGCCGCGGGCGCGTTGGTCTTGCGCAGGTGGCGTTTGGCGGTTGCGGCGCTCCTCGTGACGGCCGGCAAGCTCATCGGAGAGCGGACGGTGTGGGAGCTCGTGCAGCGATCGCGCCCGGGCACGACGATCTCCGATGCCGTCGTGCGAGCGGGCGCGCCGGCGAGCGGCGTATCGTTCGTGTCCGGGCACGTCGTGCTCGTGACCGGGCTCGCGTGGGTGATCACGCCCTACCTCCGGGGGAGGTGGCGCGTCGCCCCGTGGTTGGTGGTCGCGCTCGTCTCGTTCGCGCGCGTCTACCTCGGCGCGCACGCTCCGCTCGACGTCGTCGGGGGAGTGGGTCTCGGTCTGCTCGTCGGCGGCTTGACGAACCTGGCCGTCGGCGTCCCGGGCGCCGACGGCCGAAGTCGCGATCCGAGCGAGGTTCCGGGCGAGGTTCCGGACGAGGACTAGACCTCGACGGGGACCTCGTACACCTCGTCGGCGGGATGTCCCGCTTGCTCGTGAACCTTCCGCAGGGCCTCTTCGCTCGGACCTTCGGACAGGCAGAACACGACGCCGGTGCTCGGGTCGGCCCACGCCTGCTTGAAGTTCATCCCCTCGTTGTCCTGGATATCCAGGTCCGCCTGGTGTGCCTGCTTCAGGAGCTCCGGCGTGATCCCGGCCATCCCACGATGCACGTCCATGAACTGGGGCATAGGCCCCTCCCTTCGGATGAACTTGCTCAGGTGGAGCGCCCTACTTGTTGCCGGAGGGACTCCACGAGGACGAGCTCTTGGCGGCCTTTTCCTTCTTCGCCTGGCGTTTCTCCTTCAGCGACTTGCTCGCCGCCGTCTTCGAGCTCTTGGAACCGCCCTTGTCCTTGTTGGCCATGGCGTGTCCTTTCGAAGGGGGTCTGGAGGCGACCGTATCACCATGGAGAAGTCCTTTCGAGGCAAGGGCACCAACCGTGCGCCCGATCTACGACGAAAGCCGCACCCACGTCTCGGTGTCGAGCGGAACCCCGCAGTTCGTGCCCTCGATCGACACGATGCGGAGCCGGCCATCGGCGGCGAGCTCCGCCTCCCAGACCCACGTCTCCGGCTCGCAGGCGCTGGACCGCTCCTCGACCACGAACGTGATCGTTCCGTCGACGAGCTGGAACGTGCCGGCGGCCGGCGCGTTCTCGCTGAAGAGCAACTGCTGGTGGTGGCCCGCCGCGAACGTGCCGTCCTGGTTGAACTTCAAGAAGGCGAAGTCGTCCCCGTCGCCGGTCCCCGACCGAACCCACATGCCGATCAGGTCGTTCGTCGTGAGGTCGTTTCCGGCGGCCGGTTCCCCGCCCGGATCCTCGTTGCGCAACGCTCCGATACCGATGATCAGCCCGGCGGCGACGAGGCCTGCGACGAGCGCGTAGACGCCCGCCTTGCGTTTCGTAACCGCGCGTCGCTGGTCGCGGTGCTGCCGTTCGAGCGCCCCGGGGTCGGGTCGAACCTTCTGTGTCGCCATGCGGAACACCTCCTGCACGTCAGGCATCCCGCGCTCCTTCCATCGCTCGGAGGGCTCGTCGACCCTTCGTGGCCAAGGCCCTCACCGTGGACGGACGCACGCGCAGGATGCGCGCTGCCTGCTCGGACGGGTACCCGAGCAGGTCCACGAGCAGGAGGGCGGCCCGCTGCCGCGGGGTGACCCCGAGCAGGAGCTGCCGCACGTCGGCGCGCATCTCCGCATCGAGGAACGGGTCACGCCACTCCGGGATGGGGACGACCTTCCGGACGGACATCGCCGCTCGGCGACGTCGCATCCGGAACCCGTTCAGGGCGATGCGGAACAGGTAGCCGGTCGGGTCCTCGATCCGATGGATCTCGTCCCACCGCTCCCACAGACGCAGGAACGCGTCCTGCATCAGCTCCTCCGCATCGTGGCGGTTCCCGGTCACGAAGTAGAGCGCCTTGAACAGACGCTCGTGCTCCTCCTCGAAGAACGTGTCGAAGCGGGCCCATGCCTCGACGCGCTCCGAGGGGAACGGCACGACGACCTCACCCTCTGCTCGCACGGTCCATGGATGCACGAGGGCTCCCGTTCGCTGACGTGGGGCGCTCAGCCCTCGGGCTCGTCGGCGATCCTCAGGCCTTTGCGCCGGCGTTCGCGCACCAGGCCGTGAACCTTGGCCGGATCCAGACCGGCCGCGAGGAGCCGGCCACGCAGGTACTCGGCCTTCTCGGCCTCGCTCATGGCGTCGAAGTGCTGCTCCTTCGCCCACGCGTCATCCGAGAACGCTCGGGTGCGAGCCTCGAAGACGGCGTCGTCGCCCGCCTCCCAGATCGCCAGCGCTGCACGCCCATGGGGGAGCGCTTCGAGCTCGGGCCGCGTCACGAACCGGTACCCGTCGATCTTGGCCAAGCCGTCCGCGAGGTCGACCGCCGTCTCGAGGGCGATGTGGAGCGGCGCGTCGTCCATCTCGCCGATGAGGTAGAGCCGCATCTCGTCGATTCTCGCACCGAGGCGTTCCTCGGTCCCACTTCCCCTGAGGGGGTGCACTGGCGGTGGCCTGGCTTTCGCCCTCGGCGAGGTGTGGCTACCATGCCGGAGAGGGCTCGGGGTCGAAACCGGCTCCCGGCCCGGACGGCACCCTTCGAGGAGGAGCCATGTCGACGACCGTGAAGGCGGCACTGCTGCAGACCGATTGGGCCGGCAGCCAGGAAGCGATGATCGACAAGCACGAGGAGGCCGCGCGCGACGCCTCCGCCCAGGGAGCCGAGGTCATCTGCTTCCAGGAGCTGTTCTACGGGCCGTACTTCTGTCAGGTGCAGGACACCGAGTACTACGAGTACACCGAGCCGATCCCCGACGGCCCCACGACGAAGCGGTTCCAGAGCGTGGCCAAAGAGCTCGGCATGGTGATCGTGCTGCCGATGTACGAGTTCGAGCAAGCCGGCCTGTACTACAACACCGCCGCGGTCATCGATGCCGACGGGAGCTACCTCGGGAAGTTCCGCAAGCAGCACATCCCGCAAGTGAAGGGCTTCTGGGAGAAGTTCTACTTCTCTCCCGGCACCGGGGGCTACCCGGTGTTCGAGACCGCCGTCGGGAAGGTCGGCGTGTACATCTGTTACGACCGCCACTTCCCCGAGGGCTGGCGCATCCTCGGACTGCACGGCGCCGAGATCGTCTTCAACCCCTCGGCGACGCACCGCGGGCTGAGCGAGTACCTGTGGCGGCTGGAGCAGCCGGCGGCTGCGGTCGCGAACATGTACTACGTCGGCGCGATCAACCGCGTCGGGATCGAGCCCCTCGGCGAGAACGACTTCTACGGACAGAGCTACTTCGTCGACCCGGAGGGGCAGTTCGTCGGCGAGGTCGGCGACGCCTACAAGCCCGAGCTGATCGTGCGCGACCTCGACCTCGGCAAGATCCGCGAGGTCCGCGACCGGTGGGCGTTCTACCGGGACCGCCGGCCCGACGCGTACGACCCGATCGTCGCCCGCTGAGCGGTACGAAGGGGGAGCCATGGACATCGGCGTGGTGTTGCAGACCACCCCTCCGAGCGCGCGCGTGATCGACCTCGCCACGAGGGCCGAACGGTATGGGTTCACCCACGTGTGGACGTTCGACAGCCACATCCTGTGGCAGGAGCCGTTCCCGATCTACACGCAGATCCTGGCGAACACGCGCAACGTGACGGTGGGCACGATGGTGACGAACCCCGCCACCCGGGACTGGACGGTCACGGCGAGCGTGTTCGCGACGCTGAACGAGATGTTCGGCAACCGGACGGTGATCGGTATCGGCCGGGGCGACTCGGCGGTGCGAGTCATCAACGGCAGGCCGACGACGATCGCCACGCTGCGCGACGCGGTTCACGTGATCCGCGAGCTGGCGAACGGCCGGCCCGTCGAGTACCGGGGTTCGAAGGTCCGGTTCCCGTGGGCCTCGAAGAGCCGGGTCGAGGTGTGGGTGGCCGGCTACGGCCCGAAGGCGCTGCAACTGATCGGGGAGGTGGGTGACGGCTTCATCCTGCAGCTCGCCGATCCCGACATCACCGCGTGGACGATCGCCGCGGTGCGCAAGGCGGCCGAGGATGCGGGCCGCGATCCCGACGAGATCATGATCTGCGTCGCGGCTCCCGCCTACGTGGGCGATGACCTCGCGCACGCGCGCGACCAGTGCCGCTGGTTCGGCGGCATGGTGGGCAATCACGTCGCGGACATCGTCGCGCGGTACGGCGAGACCTCGGAGGTGCCGACGGCGCTCACCGAGTACATCAAGGGACGCGAGGGGTACGACTACAACGAGCACGGCCAGGTGGGGAACGTGCACACGCAGTTCGTGCCCGACGAGATCGTGGACCGGTTCTGCATCCTCGGCCCCGTCGAGGAGCACGTGCGCCGGCTCCAGGAGCTGAAGGGGCTCGGCGTCCACCAGTTCGCGGTCTACCTGCAACACGACGCGAAGGACGAGACCCTGCAGGCGTACGGGGAGAAGGTCATCCCCGCCATCGCCGACAAGGCACAAGCGAAGACGTGACGCGGCGTTCTCGAAGCGGCGCGTCGAACTCTGCGACGGTTCGCGCGACGCGCGTCGATGTTCGGCCTTGCGCTGCTGCTCGTCGCGGTCCTCTGGGAGCTCTACAAGTGGGTCGGACCCGAGGACGGCGGCACCGTGTTCGGGTGGGCGATCCTGCCGCGCACGAGCGACTACGCGATGCCGCACGTGTGGGACATGCTCGCTCGCTACTTGCAGCCGGAGCGCCGGGGGTTCCCGACGCCGATCATCTCGACGGTTGCCTCCGGTGCGTGGTTCTCGCTGCGACTCGCACTCGCCGGTTTCGCGATGGGAACGCTCGTCGGACTCGGCCTGGCGATCGTGATGGCGCGATTCAAGGTGATCGAACGCGGCCTCCTGCCCTACCTCGTCGTGTCGCAGACGGTGCCGCTGATCGCGCTCGCGCCGCTCGTCGTCAGCTGGGGCGGCAAGCTGCACCTCGGCGCGTTCGAGTGGCCGCGATGGCTCTCGGCCGCGGTGCTCGGCGCCTTCCTCGCGTTCTTCCCGGTCGCGGTCGGAACGCTGAAAGGGCTCACGTCCGCGCCGCCGGCGGCCCTCGAGCTGATGGACTCCTACGCGGCGTCGTGGCGGCAGACGCTGTTCAAGCTGCGGTTCCCCGCCGCCGTGCCGTACCTCGTGCCGGCGCTGCGACTCGGGGCGACGGCGTCGGTGGTCGGTGTCGTCGTCGCCGAGATCTCGACGGGTTTGGCCGGCGGGATCGGACGGTTGATCATCGAGTACGCGCGTGAGGCGACGGCGGACCCGGCGAAGGTCTACACCGCCGTGTTCGGCGCGGCCGCGCTCGGCCTGCTGATGGCCGGGATGGTGGCGACGGCGGACCTGATGCTGATGCGGAACCGGCCACGGGAGGTCGTGGAGTGACCGCCGCGGTCGAGATCCACGACGTCTCCAAGGTCTTCAACGCCGGCCGGCCGAACGCCGTCCACGCGCTGGTGGACATGGATCTCACCATCGAGCCGGGTGAGTTCGTTTCGCTGATCGGCCCGTCCGGATGCGGCAAGTCGACCGCGCTGCGCCTGATCGCCAACCTGCTCGAGCCGACGAGCGGCCAGGTGCTCGTGAACGGCAAGCCGGCGCGCAAGGCGCGTCTGGACCAGGACTACGGCATGGCGTTCCAGCAGGCGGGGCTCTTCGACTGGCGGACCGTCGCGAAGAACGTCGAGCTCCCCCTCGAGCTGAAGGGCTGGGACAAGGCCAAGCGGCGGATCGCGCGCGCTCGAGATGCTCGACCTCGTCAAGCTCGGCGACTTCGCCGACCACTTCCCATGGCAGCTCTCCGGCGGCATGCAGCAGCGGGTGGCGATCGGGCGCGCCCTGGCGGCCCATCCGCCACTCCTGTTGATGGACGAGCCATTCGGCGCGCTCGACGAGATGACCCGCGAGCACATGCAGGCGGAGCTGCTGCGCATCTGCGGCGAGACCTCGACGACCGTCGTCTTCGTGACGCACTCGATCCCCGAGGCCGTCTACCTGTCGACGCGCGTGGTCGTGATGTCGCCGCGCCCGGGCCGGATCACCGATGTGATCGACGTGGACCTCGGGCCTCGCCGGGGACTCGAGACGCGCGAGGCCGTCGCGTTCTTCAAGAAGATCACCGAGGTCCGCGAGGCGCTCCGCGGCATCGACACCTCGGACCTCGCGGCCGTCGATGCGGCCGACGGGGGAACCTCCAACCTGCCGGCGGGGGTCGAGGACCGGTGAACCGGTCGCCGCGAGCGCTCGCGCTCCTCGTGCTGCCGCCGGTCGTGTTCGGTATCGGGTTCCTCGCGCTCTGGGAGACGGCGGTGAACGTCTTCGACTTCCAGCCGTACTTCCTGCCGGCGCCGTCGTCGATCTGGCAGCAGTTCCTGGAGAACACGAGGCTCATCTGGGACGCCTCGAAGGTCTCGGGCACCAACGCGCTCGTCGGCCTGCTCGCCGGGACGGTGCTGGGGATCGCGCTCAGTTTCGTGCTCGGTCGGTTCCGCTTGCTGAACGAGCTCGTGACGCCGCTCGCGATCGCGCTGAACGCCGTCCCGATCTTCGTGCTGGTCGCCGTGTTCAACAACATGTTCTCGATCACGAGCGAGGTGCCCCGCCGGCTCATGGTGACGCTCGTCGTCGACTTCATCGTCCTGGTGAACGTCACGAGGGGACTGCGCGAGGTCGGCGCGATCCAGCTCGAGCTCATGCGGTCGTACGCGGCGAGCGAGGTCGCGATCCTTCGGAAGGTGCGGGTGCCGAACGCGGTGCCGTACCTGTTCACCGCGCTCAAGATCGCCGCGCCGGCGGCGGTGATCACCGCGTTCGTCTCGGAGTACTTCGGCGGATCGCAGAACGGCCTCGGGAGCCGCATCGTCAGCAGCATCGCGATCTCGAAGAACGCCGCGGCGTGGGCGTACGTGCTCGGCGCCTGCCTGGTGGGTCTGGCGTTCTACGTGACGGCCGTGTCGCTCGAGCGGGTGGCCACGCCGGGCGGGGTCGGCAGAACCGACCGCGATGGGGCATGATGCCGCATCTCGCGTCGGTAGGACGGGGCAGCAGCCCCGGGGGGAAAGGGGACCGCGCATGAGGGGGAAGCATCTGAGGATCGTCGCCGCCGGCGTGCTGGCGCTCGCGCTGCTCGCCGCTTCGTGCGGGGAGCGATGAGCGCGGCGGCGGCGGCGGTGGTGGTGGCGGCGAGGGCTGCGACACGACGGACCAGGTGAGCCTGCAGCTCCAGTGGTTCATCCAGGCCCAGTTCGCGGGGTACTTCGCCGCGCAGGATCAGGGCTTCTACGCGGACCAGTGTCTGGACGTCACGATCGTCGAGGGCGGCGTGGACATCGTGCCGCAGACGCAGCTCGCCGACGGCGCGGTGGACTTCGCGCTGGCGTGGGTCCCGAAAGCGCTGGCCAGCCGCGAGGCGGGCGCGAACATCGTGAACATCGCGCAGGTGTTCCAGCGCTCGGGAACGCTGCAGGTCTCGTTCGCGGAGGCCGGGATCACCACGCCGGCCGACTTCGCGGGCAAGACCGTCGGGAACTGGGGCTTCGGCAACGAGTACGAGATCTTCGCCGCGCTCGCGCAGGAGGGGCTGGATCCGGCCTCGGACGTGACGCTCGTCGGGCAGCAGTTCGACATGGTCGGCCTGCTCTCGGGCGACATCGACGCGGCCGAGGCGATGACCTACAACGAGTACGCGCAGGTGCTCGAGGCCGTGAACCCCGACACCGGCGAGCTGTACCAGCCCGAGGATTTCAACGTCGTGAACTACGAGGACGTCGGGGTCGGCATGCTGCAGGACGCGATCTGGGCAGACGGCGAGCGGCTGGCGTCCGACGACGCCTACCGCGACATCGCCGTCCGGTTCGTGACGGCGTCGCTGCAGGGCTGGGCATACTGCCGCGACAACGTCGAGGCGTGCCGCGACATCGTGGTGGCGAAGGGTTCCAAGCTCGGCGACAGCCACCAGCTCTGGCAGATGAACGAGATCAACAAGCTCATCTGGCCGTCGCCGAACGGCGTGGGCTTCATCGACGAGGCCGCGTGGGACCGCACGGCGCAGATCGCCCTCGAGACCCCGAACCTGGAGGGTGCCACGGTGATCACCGCGCCACCGGACGCCGAGGCGTTCACGAACGACATCGTGACCGAGGCCATCGGCAACCTCGAAGACCTCGACGTCGATGTCGACGGCAACGACTTCGCGCCGATCGAGGTGACGTTGGAAGCAGGCGGCGCCTGAGCGGAGTCTCTTTCTGATCGAGCCAGGTGGTGGGCGGGCCGCGAAGCGGCCCGCCCACGCTCATATCCGGCGTGGTCCGTGCCGCTTGCGAGGCTGGTCGGTGCGGCTCCCGCCGACCGTCAAGACCTTGACGGATCCGACCAGCGGTTTTCCTGTCAAGGTGTTGACGGTTGGCTGCGCGGCGGCCGGCAAGGGCTCATCCAACTCGCGCTCCAATGCAGCCCTTCGGGTCGGGTCTAGCCCTCGAGGCGGATCCCGCTCCGCCCCTCGATGCCGATGAGCTCGATCACGCGCCGGACATTGGGCTGTGGGTTCCTCATCACGACCCCGTTCGTCCCCATCTCCTGGGCCATCGTGAGGATCGCGCGGATCCCGGACGAATCCAGGAACGTGAGGTCCGTCAGATCCAGGACGATCTCACGCTCCGGGTCTGCCGAGGTCTCGACCGCGAGCCGGAACGTTTCGACGGAGGACATGTCGAACTCTCCCGACAGGCGAAGCGTGCCGTCGGGATCTACGTCCACTTCCAGATCGCTCATCGTCCTCCCGATCGATACAAACGAATCTCACCTTCAAAGGTTCGCACGAAGCGCACGCAGCGCGAACATCTCGCAACCCACGCAGAGCTGCGGAACCCCGCTGTCGGGGATCCCTACCGGGAACCGCAGGTCGCTATCGACTGTTCTTGCTGATCTCGAACCAGACCTTCGTCCGGGGCCCTTCTCGGTCCACGCCCCACGCGTCGGCGAGCGCGTCCACGAGGAACAGGCCGAGACCCGTTCCGCTCACACCGGGGATGGACGGGACCGGGGGATCGAAGCTCGGACCCGGGTTCAGCACCTCGACGCGGACGTGGTCGTTCGAGGCATCGACGCGAAGGATGACCTCGCCGAGCGGATCGACACGCGCGTGCCGGATCGCGTTCGCGACGACTTCGGAGGTGAGCAGCTCGATCTCCTCGGCCACCTCAGGTCGCACCGAGCCGATCGCGCTCGAAACGGTCGCTCGCGCCAGCTTCGGGGCCGTCGTCCGAGGCGGCAGATGGAACTCCGACATCGTCATGGGACCTTTCCGTGTCGTGCTGAATGATTCCTCCCCCGTACGTACCCGTTCTTGGGCGTTGTCACCGCTCCGGACGAGGTTCAACGTGAGCATCTCCTCATGAGCGCTGCTCAGCGCAGGTTGCGCTCGCGTTGAGGGCTCCACATCCTCGACCGCGGAGCGTGAACACCCTGCGTCCGGGGTCGCGGCCTGACGCCGCGCCCCCTGCCTGCTCTGGTCAGTTGTTCGGCGGCGCGGTGCTGAGGTCGGCGAGCACGGACTGCGACCCCGGCGACATCGCGAGGTCCCCGAGCGAGACGACGCCGATGGGGCTTCCGCCGTCGACGACGGGCAGCCGGCGGATGTCGTGCCGCCGCATGGTCTCGATCGCCTCTCGCACCGTCGCGGACGAGGAGATCGTCTCGACCGTCGGCGTCATGATCTCCTCAACGGTCGCGGTGTTCGGGTCGCGTCCCTCGGCGACCGCCCGGATGGCGATGTCCCGGTCGGTGACGATCCCGCGGAGCTGGTCCGTCCCGTCCACGATGAGGACATCGCCGATGTCGGCACGATCCATGACCTTGGCGGCGTCGGCAAGCGAGGTGTCCGGCGTCACGGTCTCGGGCGCCGCAGACATCACCTCACGCACGGTGCGCACATCGATCGTGCTCCCACCTTCGCCCATCGCCCTCGAGCGCAGATCGCTCGCGGTCTGCGCCAGTGTCGACGCCTTGTCGCGAGCCCCCTCCTTGACGTTGCGGAACGCGTTCACCGGCTTGTCCCCGAACTTCATCCCCGCCGCGTACCCGGCGCCGAACGAGATCAAGGTTCCGAAGAGACCCATCGAGCCCACCTCCGATTCGGGCGGCGTTCGCCGCCCTTCCAGGGGTGCTACCCCGAGGGGAGGCTCGGCAATCGTGTCAGGAGGTGCATGGGACGGATCAGCGGCCGACCGCTCGGGCGAGCTGGGCCTTGGTCATCGTCGAACGACCCTGGACGCCCTTGCGCTTCGCCTCCTGGTACAGCTGCTCCTTCGTCCTGCCGCGTGGTCCCTTCCGGTTGGCGCGCAAGCCTCCGCGGCGTCCGGACGAGATGTCCTTCAGGGACGTTCGGCTCGCGGTCTTCGACTCGCCGGACCGAGCGCGCTCCTTGTTCACGGTCCGGGCGGCGATCTCCTCGGCCGTGTCCTCGCTCCGCCCGCGCTTCTTCAAGCCCTGCTTGATGTGCGTGTACTGCCGTTCACGCTTCGCGCTCCAGGCCTTCTGGGGCATGGTCGGCCTCCTCTCGACGTCCTCCCCCGACGTACCCAGCCCAGGCGGATGGCATGCTGGGCGGATGCGCAGGTCGCTCGCCTTCATCGCGTTCGCCCTTTCGACGCTCCTTGCGGTCACGGATGCTGCGGCGGCGCCCCGGGTCGACGAGCGCAAGCTCCTCGGCGAGTCCACCGAGGGCCGGCCGATCCGCGTCTTCCACCGGGGCGACCCCGAGGAGATCCGGGTGCTCGTGGTCGGATGCATCCACGGCAACGAGTGCGCCGGGATCCAGATCGCGCGGCGCCTTCGAACCGGTCCGCCTCGGCACTTCGTCGACCTGTGGATCCTGCCGAGCCTGAACCCGGACGGCGGGGCGGCACACACGCGGCAGAACGCGCGCGGCGTGGATCTGAACCGCAACTTC
This sequence comes from uncultured Actinomycetes bacterium, assembly GCA_963786805.1. GTDB lineage: Bacteria > Actinomycetota > UBA4738 > UBA4738 > HRBIN12 > CALGFI01. The sequence continues at coordinate 74,616 of CAWBAK010000007.1, read as the reverse complement.
CCGTACCGATGGGAGCCCGGGCCGCGGGGCACCTACTACCCGGGGCCGCGCCCCGCCTCCGAGGTCGAGACGCGGATCGCGATGCGACTCACCCGCCGGATCGAGCCGGACATCACGATCTGGTTCCACCAGCCGCTCGCGCTCGTCGACGCGTCGGGCCGCGACAACCGCATCGAGCGGCGCTACGCGCGACTCGTGGGTCTGCCACTGGTCCGGCTGGCGCGGCTGCACGGAACCGCGACGTCCTGGCAGCGGCACACCATCCGGAGGAGCGAGGCGTTCGTCGTCGAGCTCGACGGTGGTGCACTCGCGCCCCGTGACGCCCGCCGTTTCGCGCGCGCCGTCTACCGGCTCGTTTCCCCGCGCTAGGCGGCGATCCATGGTCTGCTCGCCCGCGCCACCGACTGGATAAGGTGCGCAGTCGTGGACGCCGAGACGGGTGGAACCACCGGCTTGCGGTTCCATGCGTCGCCCGGCACCAGGCTCGGCATCTCCGCGGCGGTGGGGATCGCGGTCTTCGCGATCTTGGTCTTCCTCGTTCCCTGGCCCTGGCAGGTGGCCCTGCTGTTGGGGTGGGACGTCTTCCTCGCGATCTACGTCGCCTGGGTCTGGCTGAGCGTGGGACCGCTCGATGCCGAGGCCACCAAAGCCGTTGCCGTGTCCGAGGATCTCTCCCATACCGCGGCCGAGCTCGTCCTGATGGCCGCGGCCGTGATGAACCTCGTGGCCGTCGGTCTCGCGCTCGTCGAGGCGACGAACCAGGACGAGCTCATCGCCGGGCTCATCAACGGCGCGACGGTGCTGAGCGTCTCGCTGTCGTGGGCCGCGGTCCATACGGTGTTCGCCCTCCGCTACGCGCGCTTGTACTCGGAGGAGGGCGGCATCCATTTCGACGGCGGGCCGCCCGACTACGCGGATTTCGCGTACCTCGCGTTCACGATCGGCATGACCTATCAGGTCTCCGACACGCCGCTCACCACGAAGGCGATGCGTAGGATCGCCCTGCGCCACACGCTGCTGTCGTACCTGTTCGGCGCGATCATCGGCGCGACCGTGATCAACGTGGTCGTCGGCATCTTCCGCGGCTGAAACCCGAACCCTTCCGAAGGGCCGTACACGGAACGCGCAAAGCCCGATTGCCTTGCGGCCCTGAAAGCTCGACAACTATCGTGCCCGCATCGCGTTGTCTCCTGGGGAGGACTTGATGAAGAGGTTCGGGGTCGCCGTAACGATGCTCGGCGCCGTGCTCATGCTCGTCACGCCGATGGTCGTCGGGGCGGTGGGCTCGACCGGAGGGGCCCCGAACAAACGGTCGGTCGAACTCGGGGCCGCACGCGCCCCGGCGCACCAGGTCGGCATCGACCGGCTCGGCGCGCTCACCTCGCGGGAACTGAAGCTGTACGCGTCGCGCAACCTCCAGGCCCACCATCCCGGACACTATCTCCACTCGCTCGTGGAGTGCCAGACGAGCGCATCGACCATCAATCCCGACTTCCGTCTGGACTGCGACTCCATCCTCCCCAACAACGAGCCGGACATCGAGGTGGATCCGCTCGACCCGCTCCACATCGTCGCGAGCTCGAACGACTACGACTCGTGCTGCGACGGCTTCTACACCTCGTTCGACGGCGGGCTGACGTGGACCCAGGGCAACATGTCGGCGGAGGACGACCGGCGCATCGGCAGCGACCCGGTGACGGTCTTCGATCCGGTGAGCGGCAACGTGATCCACGCCTCGCTCAACTTCCTGATCAACCAGGGACGGCCTGGGCAAGGACGGCGACGTGGTCGTCTCGATCTCCCGGGACGGGGGCATCACCTGGCGCCGCCCGGTGGTCGTCGATGACGGGGTGGGGAACGACAAGTCGCCGGTGTCGGTCTTCCACGACAAGGAATGGATCGTCGTGGACACCGACCCCGACTCGCCCTTCTTCGGCCGCACGTACCTCACGTGGACGAGGTTCCTGACCCAGGCGGGCCAGCATCGGCAAGGCGCCGAGTCGCCGATCTACGAGGCGCACAGCGACGACGGCGGCGAGACGTGGACGATGCCACAGGAGATCTCGGGAATCGCCGCCTTCTGCGACTTCGTCTGGAACCAGCGGCCGAACGCGTGCAACAGTGACCAGTACTCGGTCCCGGCCGTCGGGCCCGACGGAACCGTCTACGTGTCGTTCATCAACGACCAGAACACGTCGATCTGGGAGCCGGGCGAGAAGTTCGACACCCAGTACCTGCTGGTGAAGTCGACCGACGGCGGCGTCACCTGGTCCGACCCGGTGATCATCGCGACGCTCGAGGACGGGACCCGCGACTACCCGGTCAACGTGCAGGGTCGCGCGACGCTGACGGGGCAGCAGTTCCGGGTGCCGGAGACGGGCAACATCGCCGTCGACCCGAACACCGGGCAGCTCTACTTCGTGTTCTTCGACAACCGGAACGGGATCCACGACGTCGACAACCCCGTGACGAACACGGATGTCTTCATCACGACGTCGATCGACGGCGGCACGACGTGGACCCCTCCGGTGCAGGTCGACACGAACCTCGGTGACGAGTGGTTCCCGTGGGTGGACGTCGACCCGACCACGGGTCAGGTCGGCATCGTGTACCACACGCGGAACGACCCGGATCCGGATCTGTACAACACGAACGTCGCCATCGGCCTGCCGGGTGCGTTCACGATCACCCAGGTCTCGACGGCGCCGTCGAACCCCACACGAGCGGTGTTCTTCAAGGCCAAGGAGAAGGGCTGCTACGCCTGCGCGACGTTCATCGGCGACTACAACCGGATCGCGTTCGGATCCGACGGGGTCGCCCACGTGACGTGGACCGACATGCGCAGGCCGTTCCGGAGGGCGCAGAACCCGCCGCAGTACCTGCAGTTCATCTTCTACCGGAGCATCCCCTAGGAGCGTTCCCGGGCCCGGTCCCGACGAAGCCGATGCGGCGTGACCTCGCGATCGAAGACCTGGGCGATCTGCTCGAGCGGCCGCTCGTCGCCGTCCTCGCCACCTATCGCGCGAACGGCGAGACCCTGCTGTCGCCCGTGTGGCACGAGTGGCGTGACGGCGGATTCAACGTCGTCGTCGGCGTCGACGACGCCAAGGCCCGCCACCTTCGGCGCGACCCGCGTGCCGGTCTCGTCGTGTTCGACCAGGACCCGCCCTACCGCGGGCTCGAGCTCCGCGGCCGCGCCCGCTTCGTCGAGGAAGGGGTCCTGGAGGCGCAGAACCGCATCGCGCGCCGGTACCTGGGGGACGCGGGCGGGGCCGCCTACTCGGACTCGGTGGACTTCGACGAGGTCATCGTCCGGCTCGAGCCGGGGGTCGTCCGCGCCTGGGACTTCTCCGACGACCACGAACTGAGCGGGTAAGAGACCGGCCGTCCGGAGTGGCGCTCCGGCAACCGTAGACTTCCACCCGTGAAGGTCCGCAGGACCATCGCCGTGTTCGTGGCCGGCACGCTCGTCGCGCTCGCCGCGTGCACCGGAACATCACCGGAGATCCCTTCGCCCTCCGCGACGCCTGGAACGGGCTCGCCGTCGCCTTCTGAGGTTCCCACCACCATCTTCGCGAACGGGCAACCGCTTCCCGACGGTTGCCCCGCCGGCGCGAACGCCCGAGCGCAGACGGTGGCGTTCGTCGCCGAGGGGAACGCGTGGGTCCTCGATCCCGAGACCGGCGACGCGACCTGTGTGTTCGCCGCGCCGGCTCCCGGGCCGTTCACCTGGAACCCTCGCGGAGATCGCGCGCTCCTGAGCGGTCTGGAGATCGAGTCGGTTGCCGGGGAACAGCTTCGGGCCGGATCGTCCTCGACGGACCCCGTGTCGTCCTGGGGTCATCCGATCGGCAAGGCCGTCGTCTACATCTCGTCCGACGGTACGCGCCTGCTCAAGGTCTACCCGGGACCGCAGCGCGAGGACGACGTCACGCCGATCGACGACGTCCGCTACCTGAACGTGATCTACCACCCGTCCGGGCTGGCCCTCGCGGTCGTGGTCGACACGGGCGACGGTCACGAGATCTGGCTCTCGTCGAATCTCGGCGAGGATCCGGTGCGGCTCGTGTTCGCGATCGAGGACACGACGTTCGGAGCGCTCGGCTTCACGGCCGACGGGCGCACGCTGCTGTACGCCGCCGTCCACGGCGACGACGCGCCGCTGCTGCACGCGCTCGATCTCACCGACCCGACGATCAACCAGGGCCTGTGGCACGGGGATGCCGGCGATCGGATCTCGGAGATCTTCACCCAGCCGGAACGAGGAGGCGACCTGATCGCGTTCACCGTCGGGGCGGCGTGCGAGGACTCGAGGGCGATGGTGTTCCGGGGCGGCGAGCTCGCCACGCCGCTCGCCGATGCGCCCTCGCGCGTCGCCGGCTGGCTCGATGGCCAGACCGTGCTCGTGGCGTCCGGCGGGTGCGGCGGACCGTCGGATCTCGCCGCGATCGACGTCACGCAGGACGCGGCGATCCCCCTCGTGACGGGGGTCGACATCGCGGCCGCTCGCACGCCGCTGCTCGATTTCGTTCCCACCCTTCCCACGACGATCGAGGAAGAGGTGGGGGAGGGTGTCGGCTGATGATCCGCGTTGGCGGCCGGTCGGCCGCCGAGCCGAGGTCACTCAATGGCAGCCGTCCCATGAGAAGTGTCCCGCGTCCGTCGCAGGGAGCGATTGGCACCACCCCGCGCCCTCGAGCGCCTCGATCACTCCCGGCTCGTCGAGCATCGTCTGCGTGACGTCGATCGCCGCAGCGCGCTGATGCCACGAAAGTCCGGGCGGCGCGCACGCGCCCGGACATCCTCGGCGCGAGCCACAGATCTGCACGCAGGCGAGCGCCTGCTGTCGACAAGACCGATAGCTCTGGACGACGTCGATCTCGTGTCCGATCGAGGTTTCCGCCTGAACCAACGCGTCCATCGCGTCGGGGATCAGCGTGACGTTGTCGCGGGTGCGGAGCTCGTCCGGTCGGGCGCACACGCGCTCGACACCACCGTCGCGCAACACGATGAAGCCGAGCACGGCCCCGGCGACGAGCACGATCGCCGTCGCCGCCAGGAACCGCCGCCGCCGGCGGCGGGAAGCACGATGCCGGCCCGGACGCTGCGATCGCGAAGTGGAGCTCATCGCCGAAGCAGTATCCGATCCGGCACGAGATACGACGTGCTTGCCGGAGCGGACAGCGGGTGATATGCAAACGTTTCGATGCGAGAGATGACACGCACGAGGACACGGACCGCGCTCATCGCGTGCGCGCTCGCCACGATCGTCGCGAGCGCAACGCCGGCGGCCGCGGGCGTTCCCGAGGTGGTCGTGGGCACGGAGCGATGGGAGCTCGAGCCCGCGGCCTCGTCCACGTTCGAGGCGTGGACCGAGGCACGGATCGGGCGCACCGGGTTCCGCTCGACCGTCTACGCGCGGGCGATGGGCGGCGATCGGTTCCGGGTGAGCCCGAGGGGGTCGGTCGCGTTCACCGGAGGGATCGACGGCTCGACGCTTGCCTACGACCATGATGGCGACATCGTCCTCGTTCGACCTCTCCACGAGGAAGGAGGTCGACGTCCCGAACGGGGTCAACACGGGCCGCGGGTTCGAGTCCTCGCCGAGCATCTCGGGTCAGCACCTGCTGTTCGTCCGGTTCCGCGCGAACCGGAGCTCCGTCGTGCTGTTCGACATGCCATCGAGCACGTCGACGGTCCTGTACTCGAAAGCCAACACCGATCGCCGGTTCTTCAACGTCTACGCCGGACAGGTGAACGGGAACTACGCCGTCTGGCACCAGGACACCTTCTCGACGCGGGACGACGGGCTGGTGGACGCCGACGTGTACTTCCACGACATCTCCGGGAAGCTGACGGCGAGGCTGGCGAACCCGCAGGGAACCGTGCAGTACGCGCCCTCGGTCTCGGCGAACGGCACCGTGTACTTCGGGCGGAGCGGGTTCGGTTGTGGCCTCGACACGCAGCTCGTGCAACAGACGCTCGAGGGGACGGAGTCGATCCTGCACGACTTCCCGAACGGCCGGGACTTCGCCTCCTCGTACGCGCTCGACGGCGGCACGACCGAGGTGTACTTCGATCAAGGGCGGTGCCGCGAGGATCCGCCGAACCAGGACATCCTGAAGGTTCCCGCGGCCTAGTCATCCGCGGCCGGTCGTCAGGTTCGGAACGCCCGCCCGCATGTCGTGCACTTCATCCGCTTCCTCGCGGCGGGGCCGGCGTGCGAGTACGGCTGGGTCTTCGTGGAGCCGCAGAAGGGACAGGTGGGCCGCGAGGCGACCGGTCGTGGCGCGTCCCGGATCACCCAGGCGTCCTCGAGCTCGATGGACGCGCCGGCATCGGTCAGCAGGACCCGTGCGGCCTCGGCCCGTTCGAGCGAGGCCTTCGCCAAGACGACGAGCGGCAGCTCGGCGGCAGCCAGGTCGATGTCCTCCGACGTGACCTCGCGGACCGCTCGCGACACCTCGTCGCGTCGCTCCGGCGTCCATCCGGTGAGCACGACCCGCGCCCCGAGGATCTGGTCCTTCCGGCGTGGTTCGTTCTTGCTCACGGACTCCCTCGGGACGACGGTCTCCACGATCCTAACGAGATCGTGTCAGATGGAGCGAGCCCGTCGCAGCGCGATGCCCGTCGCTGGGCGCCGAGCCTCGCCGCGGCTAGGGTGAGGAGCGGTCGGCGCCGCCGCACTCGGACGCCGCGTAAAGAAGATGTCGAAGCGATTCGAACAGATGGCTGTTGTTATCACCGGTGGCGGATCCGGGATCGGTCGCGCTGCAGCGCTCGCGTTCGGCGCCCTCGGCGCTCGCGTGGCGATCGGCGGTCTGGAAGCGGACGAGCTCGAAACCACGATCTCGACCCTCGAGGGCGAAGGCGTCGCGGCCCGGGCTGCCCCGATCGATGTGCGCAAGGCCGACGACGTCTCGCGGTTCATCGAGGATGCCGTGAGCGCGTTCGGCCGACTCGACGTCGTTGTCAATTGCGCGGGGACCTCCGCCGTCGGTGAGCTCGCGGACATGTCGGAGGATGAGTGGGACCTGGTCTTCGACACGAACGTGAAGGGCGTGTTCCTCGTCTCGCGGGCGGCGACCCCGCACCTGGTCGAGACCGGTGGCACGGTCGTGAACGTCGCTTCACAGCTGGCATTCGCGGCCGTCGGCGGCTTCGCGGCGTATTGCGCCTCGAAGGCAGCGGTGGTGCACCTGACCCGAGCGATGGCGCTCGAGTTGATCCCGAAAGGGGTGCGCGTGAACTGTGTCTGTCCGGGGGCGACGGATACGCCGCTCCTTCGCCGCGCGTTCCCGGGGGGCGTGGGGCCGCAGGGAACGCTCGACGAGCTCGCCTCGGCGCATCCCATCGGAAGGCTCGCGCGCCCGGAGGAGATCGCCGAAGCGATCGTGTTCCTGGCCTCACCCGAGGCCAGCTTCGCGGTGGGGGCGTCGCTCATCGTCGACGGTGGCTACGTACTTCCGTAACCCGTTACCAGACCAGAGACCCTCGGGAAACGCGAACCCTACGGAGACGCGGTAACTGGCGGCAGATCGAAGAGTTCCTGTGCCGTTCGGCGCAGCACCGACTCCCGATCGTCGCCGGTGAAGGCCGCGTCGATGGCGTCGAGGTTCGTCTCGGGATCCGCCACCGAGAACGGGTGGTCGGTGCCGAAGGCCATCTTCGTGGTTCCGACCAGGTCTGCGGCCGCTCGCATCGCCCGCGGGTGGTACAGCACGCTATCCACGTACAGCCGCGACAGATCCTCGCTGGGCGGATGCGAAAGCCGGTCTTTGACGCTCGGGTCCGATGCCCAGCCGGCGTCGAGGCGTCCGGCCAGATACGGGAGTGTTCCCGCTCCATGCGACCCCATTACACGTAGGCCCGGATGGCGACCCAATACGCCGGCGAAGACCAGGCGCGCGAGCGCGATCGACGTCTCGAAGGGGAAGCCAAGTGCGACGGGGAAGGCGTGGCCGAAACCGCGAAGCTCGTCGACCGCGGCGGCGTAGTGTGGATGGATCAGGAGCGGAAGGCGTGACCGCTCGATCTCGTCCCACATCGGCTCGAGGGCCGCGTCGTCCAGCGTCCGTCCACAGATCCTCGGCCCGACGACGACCCCGGCGAGCGTCGGGGATTCCGCGATCTCCCCGGCGACGGTGGCGGCGTCCTCGATGTGGGTCGGGAGCACGCCCATCGCGGTGATCCGGCCTTGCGTGTCGCCCTGCAACTCGGCCAACTCCGCGTTCAAGGCTCGGGCGGCGCGGAGGCTCTCTTGCGCATCGAACGGGTCGAGCCATGGGTTCCCGAGCGAAACCACCGTCTGAGAGATCCCGAAGCGGTCCATGAACGAGAGCTTGTTCGATACGTCCCAGTACTCCGGGCCCATCGGGCGTCCACCCGAGCCGTCAGCACGGTCCTCCTCGGGGAAGATCACGAACCGCTCGTCCCCCGGCTCGCCCACGATCTTCGGGATGTCCGTTCGGGCCTTCAGGAGCTCGACGTAGGACCTGGGGTAGAGGTGCGAGTGGATATCGACGACCGGCGGTCTCACGATTCGCTCGTCGGTGCGAGCTCGCGAGTAGGTTCGGCCAGGCCGGCGTAGAGCTCCGGCCGTCGCCATCTCATGACGCCGGGGATCGTGTCGTAGGGCTTGGGGAACTCGATGCGCTCGTCCTGGCTCCGCAGGTACTCCAGCCGGTCCAGGTCAAGATCCGCCAGGAGCAGGCCTTCGCCCGGTGCAGCCGCGAGGATCTGCTCGGGCGCCGCGATCTGGCCGACACCTTGCTCGTCGGCCGCGTACAGGTTCTGCGAGGCGACGGTGAACACGAGGTTCTCGATCGCCCGTGCCCACAGCAGGGTGCGCCAGGTGGCGAGCAGCTCGTTGATCGCCCCGCCTGCCGGGTACACGATCACGTCGGCGCCCTGCAGCGCGAGCACGCGGGACAGCTCCGGGACGTAGACCTCCGAGCAGACCAGCATCCCGATCTTGCCCAGGCGCGTGTTCACGACCTGCGGCGGCTCGGGCCCCTCGACGTAGTCGACCTGCCAGACGTCCAGGTCCTTGTAGACGTAGGGACCGACCGGCGAGGTACGCCGGTACGTGGAGGCGACCGCTCCGGTGTCATCGATCAGGCTGAGGCACACGTGGTGTCCCTGGGCGCCGGCGATCGGCTCGATCCGACCGGCGACCACGTGCACGCCGAGCGAGCGCGCCCCCTCCTGGAGCGGCCCGAGCGAGTCGTAGTGGCTCGCCGGGTTCGTCGGACCCGGGTACCCCTCGGGGAACACCACGAGATCGGCTCCCTGCTCGGACGCCCGCTGCATCCACTCGAGCGACTGCTCGACGTTGCGCTCCTCCTCCGGACCGTGATGGCTCCGGGGCTGGACGGCCGCGACCTTGATCTTCATCGACCTACCTCCTGTCCAGAGCCGGGAAGGAACCGACCGTATCCCGGCCCTTCCACGACCTTCCCTTCGTGCACGATCCGCCGTCCCCGCAGGAACGTGTCGACGACGCGCCCCGAGAACGTTCGTCCCTCGAACGGGCTCCACCCCGCTCGAGAGACCACGTCTTCGTTGCGCACGGTCCACGTCGCAGTGGGATCGACGAGCGCCACATCCGCGTCGGCGCCCACTTCGACCCGTCCCTTCCTCGGATGCAGCCCATACGTCCTCGCCGGCGACTCCGCGTACACGTCGACGAGCCGCTCGTACGAGATCGCTCCGCTCGCGGCCGCGTCCAGCAGGAACGGGAACGTGGTGTCGAGGCCCGGGAGTCCGAAATGCGCGTCCCAGATCGAGCCGCCTTGTTTCTGCTCCGCCGTGGAGGGCGCGTGATCCGTCGAGATGTGATCGATCCGCCCATCGCTCACGGCCGCCCACATCGTGGCGAGATCCTCCGGCCCACGAGCCCTCGCAGGGGGCGTGAACTTCCTGAACGCGCCTTCCTTCATGATCTCGTCCTCGAACAGCGAGAGGTACTGAGGACAGGTCTCGATCGTGATCGGCGCGCCGGCATGGCGCTCTCGATCGACGACCGAGAGCGCCTCGGCGTTGCTCACGTGCGCGGTCACGATGCGTGCCCCGGTGAGCCGCGAGAGCTGTGACACGACGGCGAGGGCCGTCAGCTCGGCTTCGCGCGAGCGCCACTCGATGATCACCGAAGGGTCGTCGCGTCCCGCCGAACGCAACTCCCGTTCCGCATCCGCGGTGATCGTCTCGTCCTCGCAGTGCACGAGGCAGATGGCGCCGGTATCCGCGGTGGCTCGGAAGAGACGGAGCAACGTGCCGGCGTCGAAGCCGGGAACGCCGTGCGTCGTGCAGGTGAAGACCTTGATGAAGGCCACGCCGGCTCGCCACAGCCCGTTCACCTGGTCGATGCGGTCGGGCCACGCATGCGCCGCCAGCGCATAGTCCACGACGGATCGGTCGTGCAGGTAGCGGCGTTTCTCCTCCAGGTCGGCCGGAGCACGGACCGGACCGGCGTGCGTATGTTCGATGATGGTGGTCACGCCGGCTTTCGCCGCGGCCGAGGTCCCGGTGGGGAAGTCCTCGCGGTCGGTTGCGGCCGGATCCATGAGATGGACGTGGGTGTCCACCGCGCCGGGAAGGACGAGGAGACCGCTCGCGTCGACGCGTTCGGACGCCTCGAGCCGGTCGGCCGTGACGGCGGCGATCGTACCCCCCGCGACGTAGACGTTGAGCGCCGATCGGCTCTGCGGCGTCACCACGGTTCCACCCTCGATCCCGAGCTCGAAGGTCACGTCGCCGCGGGTCCTTCGTTCGCTTGCGAGGCGGCGGCGTCAGGCGTGTCGAGCCCTTCGAGCAGGACGTCCTCCGCAGAACGGATGTGCCGGCGGATCAGGACCTCCGCACCCTCGCCGTCGCCCTCACGGAGTAGTTGCGCGAGCTCGGCATGGTCCTGGACGAATCGCTGCTGGTCCTCACCGCGGCCGACGACGAAGAGCGCGAGGCCGTGGATGCGCTGCCGCAGCTCGGCGACGAGATCCTTGAGGGTGCGGTTCCGAGACGCCTCGAGGAACAAGCCGTGGATCTGCTCGTTCAGCTGCGCGAGCTGCTCGATCCGGTGATGCCGATAGGCGTCGATGTCCGCCTCGAGCAGCGCATCCATCTGATCGAGCTCCTGGTCGGAGATCCGGGAGGCGGCCAACCTCGCCGCGTACCCTTCGAGCAGCTCCCGAACGAGGTACAAGTCGTCCAGGCCCTTCTTCGTGTGCCAGTGCACCACCAAGCGTCCCCCCGGCTGTCGCACCAGATATCCCTCGAGCTCCAGTCGCAGGAGCGCCTCGCGAACCGGTGTCCGGCTCACGCCGAGCATCTGCGCGAGGTCGGTTTCCACGACGAGCGTGCCGGGGGTCAGCCGACCTCCCACGATCGCGGAGCGCAACTCCTCGTAGGCGCCGTCGGCGAGCGAGATCCGGTTCACGTTCGCACCGCCGACGCGTCGGTCAAGATCGTGTACGTATCCGGTTGTCGTCCCTGCAGGACGTCCGTCCCGGGAGCCATCTGCTTGAGGCGAGCCGTCGCGACGTTGACCGTGCCGGCCACCAGATGGTCGCGACCGCGAAGGCCGATCGCGACCACCCTTCCGTCCGGGTCGACGAGCGCCGACAGCGGTTCGTCCACCTCAGACGAGCTTCCGGTCGGCACGATGATGCCGACCCAGACGCGGTTCTCGACCGCGCGAACCCGGGCGACGTCCAACGGACGAGGCGTGTCCGCGTCGGCGGCCCACAGCAGGAGCTCCGCCCCTTGGAGCGTCACGATCCTGCAGACCTCCGGGACGAGTCCTTCCGGCCCCACGAGCGCGCCGACGCGCAGCGGCCCAACGTCCCAGGTCCTCGCCTCCAGCACGCCCCCGAGTTCGGCGCCGGACCCGTGCGTCCTGCCGGCGGTCGTTACGGCGCCACCCATCGACACATGGAGCGCCGTCATCCGGCCCTGCTCGTCGGCGGCGGCGATCACGCTCACCGTCTCCAGGTCTCTGGAGACCGAACGCGCAAGCGAGGCTGCCTCGCTCGTCTCGGCGGTGGCGATGCCGGCCACGATGCCGAGACGGAGCGCTCGAGCCGTCGTGCGGAGGTTCGCGAAACGCGACTCGAGCGCGGCCGCGTCCATCGACGATCCCGACTGCAACAGCCCCAGCCGAACCACCGATCGAGCCGCATCGACCGGCGTCGCGAGCCGGCTCTCGGCCTCGGAACCGGCGTGAGGAGCCGCGATCGGTCCGTACAGCTCGGGACGACGGGGCACGGGTGGGCCGGTGGCCGCCGCCAGATCGATGTCGGCCCAGACGATCTCCGGTTCGTCGGTCGAGGCCATGGCGGCGATGGACCCGTCGGGAGCGATCACGCAGCTCTGCCCGGCATAGACGACCGCGCCGCGTTCCATCCCGACCTTGTCCGAGGCCGCGATCCACACGCCGTTCTCCAGCGCTCGAACCGACATGAGGTATTCGGGCTGCAGGTTCTGGAGCGATGCGGTGTCTCTTCCGGTCGCCACCCACGCGGTCGGATCGAGGATCAAGCGTGCACCACCCACGGCGAGCGAGCGCGCGATCTCGGGCATGCGAGCGTCTGCGCACACCAGCATGCCGATCGAGCTCGCTTCGTCACCGGCCGAGTGCGGCCAGCCGACCGGGTCGGCCATGCCGCCCGGCGCGAACCACTGGCTGTCGAAATCCCAGAGGAGCCGCTTGGCGGTTCGGAGGTGAACCGTGCCGTCGGGCCCGAACATGAGCGCCGCGTTCCGAGCGTCTCGCGCACCCGGCTGCCAGCCCTGCGCGAGGCCGACCGCGAGCCAGATGCCACGCTCCGCCGCGGCGGCCCCGAACAGCTGCTCCAACTCGGCGTCTGGACGGACGGAGACATCGGTAGCGGGATCGGCCAGGACGTACGCGGGATAGGAGCACTCCGGGAGGACGACGAGGTCCGCGCCGACCGCAGCCGCCTCGGCGACGGCGGCGAGCGCTTCCTCCAACGCGCGCTCGCAGTCGTCAAGGTCTCGCGCGACGAGCTGGGCGCAGGCTACGCGAACCGTCGTCACCCTTCGACCAACCCCTCACTGCGAAGATGGCGAGACAGGACTTCCCGTCCGAGGTCGATGTGCCGGCGCATCGCGGCGGCGGCTCCCTCGGGGTCCTGCCTGCGAAGCCAGTCGACGATGTGATCGTGGCCGCTCGCGAGCTCGTCGGGGTCATCGTTCGGTTCGACGAGCTGGTGCTCCGCCGCGAGCCGTTCGTTGAGCGTCGCGACGACGCGGGCGAGCACGAGGTTCCCGGAGGCTTCGGCGACGGCGACGTGGAACCGTGTGTTCGCGGTCGGCGAGGCGTCGCGGGCCGTCACGGCCTCCGAGGCAAGGAGTGCGTCCACGACCGCCGGTTCCCTCCCCGCCGCCATGTGCACCGCCACCGGCTCGAGGAGCGAGAGCAGCTCGTGGAGCTCTTCGACCTCCCGGAGCGTGACGCGGCGACGGGTATAGCCGCCACCGGCGATCGGCTCGACGATCCCCGCGATCGCGAGCCGTCGGAGCGCGTCACGGACCGGTGTCCGGCTCATCGCGAAACGATCCGCCAGTTCGCGCTCGACCAGGCGCTCGGCTCCGTGGAGCGAGCCGCCCGGCAGAAGCTCGTGGCGGAGACGGTCGTAGGCCAGCTCGCGCAGGGACGAGGGTCGCTGAAGCTTGTTGAGCGGGCTGTCGGTTCGTTCGCTCACCGTCTCCCCCGGCCCGGTCACGCCCGACGCGGGTCGTGGTGTACGGTATGCGGCCGAGCGGCGAGCGGTCAACCAGCGCGGGTCCCAAGCCCGCAAAGCTCAAGCCCGCAAAGCCCCATCGTCGGCCCCGGCGGGTGGGCCTCAGCCGTGTATACCTCCCGATCTCCCTTTGGCGTTTTCCCTTGACCGGCACGCCCCGCATTGCATACCGTGCACCGTACGCCGACCGGCGGTCTACGAGGGGGATGCCATGAAGATCAAGGTCGCGGCCGTCCAGCCCCGGAGCCATCACGGTCCGGAGGAGGAGCGCAACGTCGAGCAGTCGCTCGAGTGGATGCAGCGGGCGTCCGAGCAGGGAGCCGATCTCGTGGTGTTCCCCGAGGGGTACCCGGGTCCGACGAACCCGGCGAGCCACTACGACTCGCTCGGGCCGCTCCAGGAGGGGGCGCGCTCGCTCGGCGTGCACGTGGTCGCCGGTCGGATCGAGCCGATCGCCGGCGCCCAGGGACACCACGTGTGCCTCAGCCTGATCGATGACACCGGAGCGGTCGCCTCCACGTACCGGCGTACCTCGCCGGTCGGTCCCTACGTCTACAAGGACCTGGACGTCTGGCAGGTCGACTACGTCGAGGGGCCCGAGCCGCCGCAGGTCGTGAACACGCGCCTGGGCAAGATCGGGATGCTGGTCTGCTCGGAGGTCTACGTCCCGGAGCTGTCCCGCGTGCTCGCGCTGCAGGGCGCCGACGTGATCGTGTACCCGGCAGGCGGGGCGATCAACGAGCTGCTCGCCACCTGGCGCACCCTGCTGTGGGCACGGGCGATCGAGAACCTCGTGTTCACCGTCGCCTCGCAGAACCTGTACGCGGCCGACGAGCAAGGTGTCGGCCAGATCGCGGCGCCCGAGCAGATCCTCGCGGCTGCACCGGGCGAAGGCCTGCTCCTGGCGGATCTTGACCTGGACCGGCTGGAGTACCTGCGGAGCCAGGACGCACGCATCGAGTTCCCGAGGAAGTACGACACCATCCCCGGGATGATGCGCTGGCGGCGCCCGGAGCTGTACCGGGCTTTGGCCGAGGATCCGGTCTCGGCCGTCGCTCCGCGGTGATCGAGCGGGTCGAGGTTCGTCGCGGCACGTACTACGACTCCGTCTCGTTGATGATGCTGTCCAGAGATGCCGGCGCGCTCGACGGCGTGTTCGACGTCGCGGCGCTCGTGGCGACGCCGATCAACCTCGACCTCTTGGCTCGACAGGGCTATGAGCTCCCCGGCGATCCCCCCGGCATGAACGATCTCGTCGTCGCTGTTCGCGCGCGAGACGAGCGTGCTCTCGACGCCGTCGACGACTTGGTCGACGGGTGGTCGACGAGGCGCGACGGCGATCGCGAACGGAACGTCGCGAGTGACCGGTTCCGCAACGTCCGTGCGCTCGCGCGCCGGGAGCCGGAGGTCAACCTTCTGATCGTCTCCGTCCCCGGCCAGTTCGCCGCGTACGAGGTGGCAGCCGGCCTCGAAGCCGGGATGCACGTGTTCTGTTTCTCCTCCGGGATCTCGGCGACGGACGAGCGCGCGCTGAAGGAGCTGGCCGCGCAGAAGGGGCTTCTGCTGATGGGGCCCGACTGCGGAACGGCGATCCTCGACGGCGTCGGCGTGGGGTTCGCGAACGCCGTCGAGCGGGGCCCGGTCGGGATCGTCGGCGCGTCCGGCACCGGCATCCAGGAGCTTTCCTGCCTGCTCGATGCCGCGGGCGTCGGGATCTCGCAGGCGATCGGTGTCGGTGCGCGCGACCTGAGTGCCGAGATCGGAGGGACGATGACCGATCGCGCCCTCGACATCTTGTTCGAGGACCCGGGAACGCAGACGATCGTCGTCCTCACCAAGCCGATCGGTCCCGTTGCGGCCTCGTCGCTCCTCTCACGTGCGAACGAGGGGACCAAGCCGGTGGTCCTCGGACTCCTCGGCGCCGATCCTGGCTCGGCAGGACGGGGCGGCACGACGGTCCACGTCGTGGGGTCCCTCGAGGCCGCCGCATCGGCGGCAGCGGCACTCCACGATCGAACCCTGCCGGACGACGACGTCGCGCCGCCCGGGCTCACGCCCGGCTTCGTTCGCGGGCTGTTCTGCGGTGGGACCCTCTGCCACGAGGCAGCGGGGGTTGCGGCGAAGGCCCTCGGCGGCGTGTGGTCGAACATCGCGATCCCCGGTGGAGCGATGGTGCCGGATGTATGGGAGAGCGTGGAGCACACGTTCCTCGATCTCGGCGACGAGGCGCTCACGCAGGGACGGCTCCACCCGATGATCGACCCCACGCTCAGGAACGAGCGCGCCCTGCGAGAAGGGCTCGATCCATCCGTGGGGGTCCTCTTGATGGATGTCGTCCTCGGGTTCGGAGCGCACCCCGATCCGGCGGAGGCTCTCGCGCCGCTCGTCACCGAGCTCCTGGATGCCCGTGCCGGATCGCTGTCGGTGGTCGTGTCGCTGTGCGGAACGGATCTCGACCTCCAGGACGCCGGCGATCAGCGTCGTCGGCTCGAGGCCGCAGGTGCGACCGTCACCCGAAGTGCCGCCAGTGCCGCACGGATCGCGGTCGCGGCCTCCGGTGCGTCATCGACCGGCGAACCGGGAGCGACGCGGTGACGATCCTCGGCGGTCCAGTTCGAGCAGCGGCCGTTGGGATCGGCCTGTTCGCCGAAGAGCTCGAGCGCCAGGGCGTAACGGTCGACGCTCTGGAGTGGGCACCGCCGGCCTCAGGAGCAGATGCGCTGCAGCACCTGGTGCCGCTCACGTCCTGGGTGGCCGCGGCGAACGAGGAGACGAGCCGCCGGCTGCGGGAGGCCCGCCCGACCCTCGTCGGCATCGCTCGCGCGGCCGACGTGGTCCCGGGCATGGACGAGCGAACCTTCCTGCACGCCGGGCCCCCCATCGACTGGGACGACATGACCGGACCGATGCGCGGCGCGGCGATGGGCGCCGCCCTCCTCGAGGGGCTTGCGGATTCGCCGGATGAGGCGGCCGCCCGGCTCGATGCGGGCGCGGTGCACTTCTCGCCCAACCACGAGCATGCCTCGGTCGCACCGATGGCAGGCATCGTCAGTCCGTCGATGCCGGTGTGGATCGTCGAGGGAGAACCGATGGGGAACCGGTCGTTCAGTCCGGTGAACGAGGGGATGGGGCGCGTCCTTCGGTTCGGCGCGTTCCACCGGGAGCATGTGGAGCACCTGGCGTGGATGCGCGACCGGATGCTCCCCGTTCTGCGATCCGCGCTCGAGCGCCTTGCGGCACCGATCGACCTGCGCTTCCTCATCGCCCAGGCGCTCCAGATGGGCGATGAGTGCCATAACCGGCACAAGGCAGGGAGCGCGCTCTTCCTCCGCGAGATCGCTCCGGCGCTGGTGGCGACGGGGCACTCCTCGAGCGACGTGGCGGCGGTCGTGGCCGATCTCGCCGCGAACGAGATCTCGTTCTTGAACCCCACCATGGCGGCGGCGAAGGCGGTGATGGATGCCGCCTCGGGTGTGCCGGGCAGCTCCGTCGTCACGGCGATGACGCGCAACGGGCGCGAATTCGGCATCCGGGTGAGCGGTCTCGCCGATCGATGGTTCACGGGCCCAGCCTCGACGATCGACGGCTTGTACTTCCCCGGCTATGGACCCGACGACGCCAACCCCGATCTGGGCGACAGCGCCATCACCGAGACGATGGGACTCGGCGGCTTCGCCGTTGCGGCTTCTCAGGCCGTGTTGCAGACCGTCGGAGGCACGATCGAGGAGTCGCTTCGCATCACCCAGTCGATGTACGAGATCACCCGCGAGGAGCACCCGACGTTCCAGGTTCCGGCGCTCGGGTTCCGCGGAACGCCGCTCGGCATCGACGCGAGGGAGGTGGTCCATACGGGGATCCTGCCGGTGATCAACACGGGCATCGCGCACCGTGAGCCTGGGATCGGACAGGTGGGTGCCGGCGTCGTCCGTCCGCCCATGGAGCCGTTCGTTCACGCGCTCGAGGCGCTGGCGGACGCCGGGCAAACGGCCCTGTCGGCCGAGGCTCGCTGACCGGAGGCCCGCCTTGACTTCGGATTCGACCGCTGTATACGGTGCACCACGTTTCCGCGTCCGCGAAACGTGCGTGGATGCTCGCAAGGAGGGGTCCCGTTGTCCGTTCTGCTGAAGCATGCCTACCTCGTGACCGTCGATCCGGATCGGCGGGTGGTCCCGGACGGTTTCATCCACGTGGAGGGCGACTCGATCGCCGGCCTCGGGCCGATGGGGGAGATCGGGGATCGCGCCGCGGACGAGGAGATCGACCTCCACGGGATGCTCGCGATGCCCGGGCTCCTGAACGGTCACATGCACCACTGGGGGACCCTGTTCAAGAACACGGGGGAGGGACTCCTCCTAGAACCATGGCTCGACGAGGTCGCCTTGCCGCTCCTGTTCAGCCTGACGAACGACGACCTTCGGGTCGCGGCGTACATGGACGCCATCGCCCAGCTCCACACGGGGACGACCTGCACGCTGAACCACATCGTGAACATCAACGATCACGAATCCATGAAGGCGATCTGCGAGCCGGTCATCGACGTCGGGATCCGACAGATGGTGACGAAGGAGCTCCGCGACACACCGGACCCGCCGTTCTCGACCAACTATCCGGCGACGCCTCACATCCGCAACCGCGAGGAGGAGATCGCCCTCGCCGAGGAGCTGATCGACACGTGGGACGGCGCCGGCGGCCTCATCCACTCGGGATTGGCGATCGAGACCGGTGCCAACTGGATGCTGCACAACGCGACCTCCGACGAGATCATCCGCGAGGGCGTTGCCCTGGCCCAGCGGCGGAACCTCAAGATCACGAACCATTGCTCGGCCGGGACGCCGTGGCTGTCCATCAAGGAGTTCGAGCAGATGACGGGCGGCGGCGACGTCGACTACCTCGTTCGCTTGGGCGCGCTCACGGACAACTGGGCACTGATCCACAGCCTGCACCTCAAGGACCGGGAGATCGATCACGTCGCGCGGGCCGGCGCCAGCGTGATCAGCAACCCGGTGAGCAATGCCTACTCGTGCGACGGGATCGCGCCGCTCAAGCAGATGTTCGAGGCGGGAGTCAATGTCGGGCTCGGGAGCGATGGCCCGTACGTGAACTGCTCGACGGACATGGTCGAGCAGATGAAGTTCGCCGCGCTGCTGCAGAACGTGACGCACTTCGACCCGACGCTCGTGAGCTCCGAACGCGCGATCGAGATGGCGACGATCAACACGGCGAAGGCGATGGGGATCGATCACCTCGTCGGTTCGCTGGAGGTCGGTAAGCGCGCCGACGTCGCGGTCTTCGACCTGCGGCGTCCGCACGTCATGGTGGGGAACCGGCCGATCGGCGCCCTGGTGTTCGGCGCTCACGGATCGGACGTGGACACGGTCCTGGTGAACGGTGCCGTGCGGCTTCGTGAAGGGCGACTCGTCGGGTTCGATCGGGAAGAGGAGGTGCTCGAGGAAGCGGAGCGTCGAGCGGCGGAAGTCATCGAACGCGCGGGTCTGACCAAGCGCGTCTTCGTGGATTGGCGGACATGAGGGGGACGAGATGAACTTCGGGTACCGGCGGTCTCGCGTGCTGGCCGCGTTCGCGGTCGGTGCGCTCTTGTTGGCAGCGTGCGGCGATGACGGCGGAGACGGCGACGGCGCCACCGGCGGCACCGACGCCACCGGCGCCACCGGCGCCACCGGCAGCACCGGCGAGGGGATCAGGGTCGCCGTGCTGCTCCCGGGCACGCCGAGCGATCAGGGTTACAACGCGGACGGCCAGCGCGCCGCGGATGCGATCGAGAGCGAGCTGGGCGCGGAGGTGACGGTCACCGAGTCCGTGCCGGTCCCGAACCAGACGGACGTGTACCGGCAATTCGCCGGCCAGGGCTTCGATCTGGTGATCGGGTGGGGCGGACAGTTCACCGACGGGGCCCTCGCTGCGGCGGAGGAGTTCCCGGACGTGAACTTCCTCGTGGTGAACAGCGGGGTCGAGAACGGGACCAACCTGGCATCGGTGCAGCAGAACTCCCAGGACTGGCAGTTCGTCGCCGGTTACGCTCTGGCCAAGCTGTCCGAGAGCGGCAAGATCGGCCTGATCGGGTCGCAGTGCTTCCCCGGGACGGCGCTCACGATCAACGGGACCGCTGAGGGCGCACGGGCTGCGAACCCCGACATCGACATCACGATCACGTATACGGGCGACTTCGAAGACCCGACCGGGGCGCAACAGGCGGCACAGGCGATGATCGACGAGGGTGTCGACGCGATCTCGGGCAACGCGAACAACGCGTGGTTCGGCGTGTTCGAGGCTGCGGAGTCGGCCGGGATCCCCGTGATCACCGAGTGGGTCGACAACAGCGAGCTGGCTCCCGAGGTCATCGCGTCGTCGGTGCTGAAGTCCCAGGCGGACTTCGTGACGGAGATCGCGCGCGACGTCCAGGAGGGGAACTTCGAGGGCAAGATCTACATCACCGAGATCGTCGAAGGATCCGGGCCGGCGATCTCCGATACGGACCTGCTCCCCGACGAGGTGTACAACGAGGCCCTGGACATCCAGGCGCAGATCGAGAGCGGGGAGCTCGACCCGCCCGCCGACGAGTCGTGCCCGAACCAGTAGAGCGAGCCAAGAGGAGAGGTAAGGGGCGAGCCAAGAGGAGAGAAGGAGATGGCTCGGGGTGGCGATGACTGATGGAGAACCGATCGTCGTCCTCGAGGAGATCACGAAGGCATACCCGGGGGTTCTGGCCAACGACGAAGTGACGTTGGATCTCTTCCCCAGGGAGATCCACACGATCCTCGGCGAGAACGGAGCGGGCAAGACCACCTTGATGGGGATCCTGTCCGGCCTGCATCGACCAGATGCAGGCCGGATCCTCCTCCGCGGTCAAGAGGTCTCGTTCCAGAGCGCTCGAGAAGCGTTGGCGCACGGGATCGGGTATGTGCAGCAGCACTTCTCGCTCATCCCCACGCTCACGGTGGCGCAGAACGCGGTGTTGGCGCTCCGGGCGGGAGGCGTCCGGATCTCCCTTGCGGCGACCGCCGATCGGATGGACGCGCTCGCTCGGCGGTACGGCTTCGACGTCGAGCAGGACGTCCCCGTCGAGGACCTCGGCGTCGGCGATCAGCAGCGCGCCGAGATCCTGAAGGCGCTGATCCGCGAGCCCGACGTCCTCATCCTGGATGAGCCGTCGGCACTGCTCACGCCGCAGGAAGCGGGCGAGCTCGCCTCGCTCCTCCGAACGCTGGCCTCCGAGGGCGTGGCGATCTTCCTGATCAGTCACAAGCTCGAGGAGGTTCTCTCGGTCTCCGACCGGGTGAGCGTCCTGCGCCGTGGCCGGCACGTCGAGACGCTTCAAGCCTCGGTCGCCACGAAGGAACGGTTGGCCGAGCTGATGATCGGAGAGCTCCGAACGCCGGATCGTTCGACCCGCGGGCGTGATGCGGTCGTCGGCGATGTGCGGCTCCGGGTCGACGACCTGTGGGTGAAGGACGATCGCGGAAGTGACGCCGTGCAGGGGGTGACCTTCGAGGTGCGCGCCGGCGAGATCCTCGGCATCGCGGGGATCGAGGGGAGCGGCCAGGTCGAGCTCACGGAGGCCCTCGCGGGCATGCGGAAGGCCACCCGGGGGACGGTTTCCATCGACGGCCGCCCCTCGGATCGTTCGGGACGGGAGCAGACCGTCGCGCACGTGCCAGCCGACCGCCTGCGGTCCGGGCTCGTCCGCTCGCTCACGGTCGAGGAGAACCTCGTCCTGCCCGTCGCGTCCACCGAGCCCTTCAGCCGGTTCGGCCTGCTGCGCCCGAGTCAGATCCGCGCACGGGCGCGAGATCTGATCCGCAGGTTCGACATCCGCGTGCGAGGACCGGAGGTGCTCGCCCTCGCGCTCTCGGGCGGCAACCAACAGAAGATGGTCCTCGCTCGCGAGCTCGCCGGTCGACCCGGCGTGATCGTCTGCTGTTATCCGGCTCGCGGTCTGGACTTCGCCGCGACGGAGTCGGTGCAGACCGAGATCGCATCCCGGCGCGGCGAGGGCACGGCGATCGTGTACGCATCGGTCGACCTCGACGAGCTTCTCGAGCTCACCGACCGGATCGTCGTGCTCCATCGCGGCCGGATGACGGGCGAGGTGAGGACGAGTGACGCCACGGCGGAGCAGCTGGGCCTCCTGATGACCGGAGCCGATGCGGCGTGACGCTCCGGGTCTCGAGCCGGCGGGTCGCCGTCCAGATCCTGATCCCGGTCGCTGCCGTCGTGCTCTCGCTCGCGACGGGGGCGCTCCTGCTGCTGGCGGTCGGCGCCGACCCGATCTCGGCCTACGAGAGCATGTTCCGGGCTGCGTTCGGGTCGCTGTTCTCGACGAGCATCACCATCGGCAAGGCGATGCCGCGCCTCCTCGCCGCGCTGGGCATCGCGCTGGCCCTCCGGGCGGGCCTGTGGAACATCGGCGCCGAGGGCCAGATCTACGTCGGAGGAGTCGCCTCGACGGCCGTCGTGCTCGGCGCGCCGGACCTGCCGTTCCCGATCGTCCTCGTCGCGGCCATCCTGGCGGGGACGCTCGCCGGTGCGGTCTGGGGGGCGATCCCGGGGGTGCTGCGCGCGACGCGGGGCATCAGCGAGGTGATCACGTCCCTGATGCTCGTCTACGTCGCGATCCAGCTGACGAACTATCTCCTCGAGTCTCCGTGGGTCGTCCCCCACTCGACGTTCCCGGCCACGGAGCCCTTCGCCTCCGAGCACCGACTCCCGATCATCTGGCCCGGGACGCTCTTCAATGTCGGCGTCGTCATCGCGGCGCTCGCCGTCGTCCTCGCATGGGTCCTTTCGAGCCGTTCGACGTTCGGTCTCGAGCTCCGGGCGCTCGGCGGTGGAGAGCAGGCGGCGCGGTTCGCCGGCGTCCGCGTCAAGCGGATCGTGGTCGCGGCGATGGCGGTCAGTGGCGCCTTCGCCGGCCTCGCGGGCAGCGTCGAGATCCTCGGCGTGCGCGGGCGCCTCCTCGAGGGATTCTCGCCGGGCTACGGGTTCGAGGCCATCGCGATCGCGCTGATCGGACGACTCCAACCGGCCGGCATCCTCCTCGCGGCCGTCCTGTTCGGGGCGCTGGACGCGGGAGCCGCGGGTCTGCTGACCTCGGGCAAGGGTGTTCCCTCGTCGATCGTCCAGATCACCGAGGCGATGGCCGTCGTCTACGTGCTCATCGCGCTCGGCATCAACGAGAAGCTCAGTCGTCGGCGCCGCGCACGCGAGGCGCTCACCGGCGTCCGTCGCGACGACGCGGAGGATCTGGACCAGGCGGGCGACGTCCCAGCGCTCGACACGAGCGTGGCGACCGGGATCGGCTCCGCGGACGTCGAGGGGTGGCATCGGCCGTGAACGAGGAGTACATCTCCCTCCTCCTGGTCGCGGCCGTGTCGCTGGCCGCGCCGCTCCTGTTCGCCGCGATCGGCGAGTTGATCTCGGAGCGCGCCGGCGTCATCAACATCGAGCTCGAAGGGATGATGCTGGTCGGCGCGTTCACCGGTGTCTGGGGCGCGTACCTGTCGGGCAGCGTGTGGGTGGGCTTCCTCGCGGCCGCGGCGGGCGGGCTCCTGGTCGCGTTGATCCACGGCGTGACGTGCTTCGTCTTCCTCGCGAACCAGGTCGTGAGCGGCGTCGTGCTGAACATCCTCGCGCTGGGCCTCACGTCGTTCGGACTCGACGCCGTGTTCGGTTCCAGTCTGAACCGCTCGGTCGGGACCCTCGACCGGGTCCGGATCCCGGTACTCGCCGACATCCCGTTCGTCGGTCCCGCGCTGTTCTCGCAGCGACTCACCGTCTATGTGGCGATCCTCCTCGTGCCGGCGACGTGGTGGCTGCTGAACCGGACGGCGTCTGGCCTGGCCCTGAAGTCGGTCGGGGAGCGTCCGGATGCGGCGGAAGCGCTCGGCGTGCGGGTGATGCGGGTCCGGTGGGTCGCGCTGATGGCGTGCGGCATCCTGGCCGGGATCGGCGGCGGACAGCTGACGCTCGCGGGCCTCGGGTTCTTCACGCCGAACGTCACCGCCGGGCGCGGGTTCATCGCGCTGGCGGCCGTGGTCTTCGGGAAGTGGAATCCGATCGGTGCAGCGGCCGCGGTGCTGCTGTTCGCGACCGCCGACGCGTTCCAGATCCGAGCGCAGGCGCTCGGGATCGACCTGCCGTACCAGCTGCTCGTCTCATTGCCGTATCTGGCGACGCTGATCGCGCTCGCCGGGCTCCTGCGGAAGATGCGGCCGCCGGCCGCGCTCGGCATCAACCATCTGCCCGATTGACGGAGGGATCGATGAACGGAGAGGACACCGAGGTCGAGGAGGCGTTCCGCCGGTTCGCGGGCAACCCCGCCGCGGTCACGATCGACCTTCATCGCGGACACCTCGACCCCGAGGTCGCAACCTTGCCACTCGACGGCGCTCGGGCGGCAGCCCTCTTGGAACGCACCGGCCCATTGCTCGATGCGTATCGACGTCTCGGCGTCCCGGTGATCCACCTGGTGACGCGATACGCGTCTCGCGAAGACATCGTGAGCAACCCGTACTGGGCGATGCAGTCCGGGCGGGACGGCGTTCGCGGAGCGATCGCCGAGCACAACCTCGACGGCGGTCCGGGGACCGAGCTGATGCCACAGATCAAAGGACCTGGCGACATCGTGCTCGACACGAAGCAGCGCTACGACTGCTTCATCGGAACGGACCTCGAGAACGTGCTCCGGTCCGGAGGCCATGGCGCCATCCTGCTGTTCGGCGTCAACACCAACTCCTGCGTCCTGGCAACGACGATCGCCGCGAGCGTCCGCGACTGGGCGGTGTTCGTCGTCGAGGACGGCGTCGACACCATGATGGGGGAGGAGTTCCACCGCTCGGCGCTCGCGATCATGCAGGGGTCCTTCGGGTGGGTCGTCGACGGCGAGACCACCATCCGGCTCCTCGAGGAGAACTCCCGGATCGGCGGCGAACGGCGATCGTCGTCGTGAGGAGTGCGGTCGCCCCGCGGATGTCTGCCCGCGCCTCGACGGAGGTGGCGGCGCGCGTCGTCGCGACGCCCGTCCTCGAGTGGGCGTCCGCGGGCGAGCGCACCGGGTCGGTGCTCACGATCTCGCGAGCGGTCACCTACCTCACGTTCCCCGGCTCCGTCGTGGCGCTCGCCTTCTCCAACGCCCCGACGATGCCGAACGAGGTCTCGCTGGGGACGGATCTCGGTCGCGAACTCGGCGGGTTCGTTTCGCTGGTCCGACCACGGGATCGAGCGCGGTTGCATCGGGACGGCGTCGACGTCGGGATGCTCCGGGTCCGATGGGACGGTCCCACCGCACACTGGGAGCCGAGGGTGAACGCCGGCGCATGGTCGCGCGAGCGCGTTCGCGCGCGAGGCGGAGCGATCCTTCGCCACGCGGGGATCGACGCGACGGCCTCGCCGGCCGCGGTCGCAGAGCGGATGGCACGACAGGGGATCACGCTGGCGCGCGACGAGCGGGGCCGGAGTGCGGTGGAGGCGCTCGTGCGCTCGCTCCGCCGGCGCGAGCCCGAGGACGCGGCCCGAGCCGCCGACGGGATGCTCGGACTCGGTTCGGGACTCACGCCCGAAGGCGACGATCTCCTCGCCGCGGCCGCCGTCACGGTCGTGGCGCTCGGCCCCTCGGTGGGACTCGAGCGACGGAGGCTGCGCCGGCTCGTCGAGGCGTTGACGCCCGATACCGTTGGCCGGACGACCGAATTGTCGAGCACGCTCCTGTCGCTCGCCGCAGCCGGCCGGCCGCTCGAACCCGCCGGACGGTTGCTCGATCTCGACGACATTCGGGGGAACGCGATGTCGATCCACCGGCTGTCGAAGGTCGGGCACACCACCGGACGGATGTACCTGACGGGCATCGGGGTGACGGCGGTGGCACTGGCCGCCCACTGACCCCGGACCGACGCGGGAAGTCTCGATCGACCGAGAGGGAGGATGAGATGGAAGACAGCGCGATCGACCATGTGACCGAGGACCGGAACGCACATTACGAGCCGTTCGGCTGGCACCACTGGCCCGAGCACCCGTGGATGAGCTACCAGTTCCGTCGCGCGCTCGGTGAGACGCAGGAAGGCGGTGGTGCCGTCAGCGAGTGCTTCCAGGCCGCGAGCCGCATGGTGCCCGGCGACCAGGAGAGCTGGCACGTGGAGTGGACCCGTGTCGCGGAGCGGAACCGTATCCGCGGCGACGAGGCGGAAGCGGCCGGCAACATCAACACCGCGATGACGTGCTGGCTTCGAGCGGTGGACTACTACCGCCAGGCCGAGTTCTGGCTCCTTCCGGACGATCCGCGGCGGCTCGAGACGTTCACGAAGTGCGAGAGCTGCTTCCAGAAGGCGATCCAGTACTTCGTGCCGGCGGGCGAGACCGTCCAGATCCCGTACGAGGACGGCACGCACCTGTTCGGCTACTTCCTCCGTGCGCCGTACGACGTCGCCAAGCAGCCGGCCATCATCTCGTTCGGCGGTTTGGACTCGTTCAAGGAGGAGCTCCTCTACATGGTCGGCAACGGGATGCTCGCGCGGGGGATCTCGTGCCTCATGGTCGACGGCCCCGGTCAAGGTGGGACGCTTCGCCGCGAGGGCATCCCGAACCGTCCCGACTACGAGGTGCCGGTCGGCCGATGTATCGACTACCTCGAGACGCGTGACGACGTGGACCTCTCGCGCATCGCGGTCTCCGGCACCAGCCTGGGTGGGTACTACGCGGCCCGAGCGGCGTCCAAGGAACCACGGCTCGCCGCCGCGATCAGTCACGGCGCGATCTGGGACGTTGCGGATCTGTGGGGCGGGGCCGGCGAGGATCACGGCCTTGCGCACCACATCAAGTGGGTGTTCGGGGTCGAGTCGATGGCCGATGCGAACGAGCGGTTCCCCGAGTTCACGTTGAACGGGGTGCTCGGTGAGATGAAGTGCCCGTACCTGATCATCCACGGTGCGCACGACGTGCTGGTCCTCAAGCAGGCGCAGCAGGTCTACGACTACGCCCGAGAGCACGGTGTGGAGGCGACCCTCAAGCTCGTCGAAGAGGAAGAGACGGGAGCCGAGCATTGCCAGCACGACAACCCGACGATCGGCATGGAATACATGGGGGATTGGCTCGCCGAGCGGTTCGGGATCGACCAGAAAGCGCTCATCCAGCGTCGGTTCTAGGGGGTTCGTCGGGGCAGGGTGTTAGGGTCGGCATGGTGGCCGAACTCGAGAGTGTCCTCGCAGGGCTGAACGATGCCCAGCGTGAGGCCGCCCTCGCACTCCGCGGGCCGGTCGCGATCCTGGCCGGGGCGGGGACGGGCAAGACCACCACGATCACCCACCGCATCGCGTGCCAGGTCCGCAGCGGTGCGTTCGAGGCGTCGCAGATCCTCGCGGTCACGTTCACCGACAAGGCCGCGGGGGAGCTGAAGCGGCGACTCCAGGCGCTCGGTGTCGAAGGCGTCGAGGCGCGCACGTTCCACTCGGCCGCGCTGTCGCAGCTCTCGCGACTGTGGTCCTCGCACACGGGGGAGGCGCTCCCCGACGTGCTCGACCACAAGGCACCGCTCATCGCCTCGCTCGCGAACGCGCTCCCGCCGCCGCACAAGTTCCTGCCCCGGCGCGAGCTCGCCGGTGAGATCGAGTGGGCGAAGAACCGGATGATCCCGCCGTCGCGATACCTCGCCGAGCTCGGCGACCACGAGCCCCCGATCCCCGCGGACCTGATGCACCGCGTCTACGACGGGTACGAGCGCCGGAAGGCCTCGATGGGCCGGCTGGACTTCGAGGACATGCTCGGGCTCGCCTTGCGGTTGTTCGACGAGCACCCCGACGCCGCCCACACCGTTCGGTCGCGCTTCGCCGCGTTCACCGTGGACGAGTTCCAGGACGTGAACCCTCTGCAGGCGGAGCTGCTCGATCGGTGGCTCGGCGATCGCGACGACGTCTGCGTGGTCGGCGACGATTACCAGACGATCTATTCCTTCAATGGCGCCACTCCCGAGCACCTGCTGAACTTCACGCGCTGGTTCCCGGACGCGAAGGTCCTGCGCCTGGAAGAGAACTACCGCTCCTCGCCCGAGGTGCTCGAGCTCGCGAACCGTCTGGCGACGCGCCTCGGCGGGTTCCGCAAGACGCTCCGAGCTACCCGGCCGACGGGACCTCCGCCGGTCGCCCTCGCCGCGCCCGACGAAGTCGCCGAGGTCGACGCCGTCGTGAAAGCCGTGCGAGGCCTCCAGAAGAAGGAGGCGGTGCCGCTCGAGGAGATCGCGGTGCTGTACCGGATCAACGCTCGCTCCGAGCCGTTCGAGGAGGCCTTCGCCGCCGCCGGGATCCCGTACCAGGTGCGCGACGGCGCGTTCCTGCGGCGGCCGGGCCCGCGCTCGGTGCTGCAGCGGCTGAAGCGTTCCGCTGCCGGCTCGGTGGCCGAGGCCGTCGCGGCGATCACCGACCAGGTGGGCTACGACCCCGAGTCGACACCCGACGCCGACGAGGAGGTCACGCGCCAGTCCGACCTCGAGCGCATGCGCTCGCTCGCCACGGAGTTCGAGCTCGCTCACCCCGGCGGTGGCGCGGCCGCGTTCGGCGAAGAGCTGGCCGGCCGATTCTCCACCGAGCACAGCGGCCGTGGGGTGAACCTGCTCACCTACCACCGCGCGAAGGGACTGGAGTTCGACGCCGTGTTCCTTCCGCGACTGGTCGACGGCGAGCTTCCGTTCCGTGCGGGGCGAGCCAAGGCGGAGCCCGAGGAGGAACGACGGCTCCTCTACGTCGGGATCACGCGGGCGCGCCGGTACCTCTTCCTCACCTGGCCGACCGACGGCAAGGCGCGGCCGAGCCCGTTTCTCGACGAGATGGAGCTGTCGCCCTCGGGGCCACCGCGGAGGTCGGCCGCCGCCGGCACGTCGGTTTCGGTGGGACGAGGCGGCGCGCTGCTGGGGCGGCTGAAGGAGTGGCGCCGCAAACGAGCGCAGGCGGACGGCGTGCCCGCGTACGTCGTGTTCCACGACCGGACGCTCTCTGAGATCGCCGAGCGCAAGTGCAAGGACTGGGCCGACCTCGCGGCGGTCTCGGGAGTCGGACCCGCCAAGCTCGAACGCTACGCGGACGAGATCTTGGCGATCGTGGAAGCGGGCTAGCGCGGTTCGTCGATCGGGTGAGGTGCGAGGGAGCCCGTCTCGGTACCCTCGGCCGGTCCACCAACGTCATGGACGAGCCGGTGAAGGCCCGGGACGTTCCCGTTGATCCCCACGAGGTCGAACACCCGCCCCACGCGTTCCTGTTCGCCGTGAAGGATGAGGCATCCCCGCCCCCCAAGGGAACGGGCCGCCTTCATGAGGGTGTGGATCCCGGTTGAGTCCATGAACCTGAGCTCGCTGAGGTCGACCAGGATCGCCCCTCCGTGCTCCACCGCCGCCTCGAGCACCTGATCCAGCTCGGGCGCCGTGCTCATGTCCAGCTCACCGGTCAGGCGGATGACGCCGGCCCGTTCGATCGAAAGCATCTCCACGATCGTTCCCTTCCCTGGGCAGCCCCCGGCGGAGCGAGCTAGTGAAGAAGTTACGCCCGGGTTGCTGAGAACGTCAAGGGCAAAAGAGGCCCGGGCCGGAGCTTCTGCTGAGGTAATGGCGACCTTTCGTGCCCGCGAAACTTCGGAAACTTGCTCTTTATCTCGGCATCTCCGGCGGCGTATCATCGAGGCATGGTGCCCGAGGTCGCCACGTACAGCATCGGGGCCGTCGCGCGGATGGTGCGGGTCCCGCCGGCCACGCTCCGGACCTGGGAGGAGCGCTACGCCGTCGTCCAACCGGTCCGAAGCGCCGGTGGGCACCGCCTCTACTCGCGGCAGGATGTGGAGCGCCTCCGCTTCGTCGCGGACCGTGTGCGGGAGGGGATCTCGCCGGGCGACGCCCACCGCCTGCTCACCGACGCCTCGGGCAATCTCCCCGTGCCGGCCGCCGAGGCCGGGACCCGGATCGTGATCTTGCTGGCGGAGCGCGATCCCTACGCCGCAGAGTTCGCCGAGTTCTTCTTGAAGACCGAGGGGTTCGAGGTCGTCCTCGCGTTGGACGCGGCCGACGCCGTCGGCGCGCTCGCCGACGAACGGCCGCAGCTCGCCGTCATCGATCTCCTGATCTCCGGCGGTGCCGGGCTCGAGCTGTGTCGACAGGTCCACAACCGTGGCATCCCCGTGCTGGCCGTCTCCAGCGTCGCGACCAGGGATGCGGCTCTCGAGGCCGGAGCCGCGGCGTTCCTGCAGAAGCCGCTCGAGCCGCTCCAGCTCGTCTCCACGGTCAAGGACCTTCTCGGGACGAGCTCGTACCTGAGGGAAGTCGTGCCCGCGCGGTGACGGACCGGGTCTCCAGCGGGAGCGAGCGGCTCGACGCCGTCTTGAGCGGCGGCCTTCTGCCCAACTCCATCAACGTGGTCATGGGTCTGCCCGGGTCCGGCAAGACGATCGTGGCACAGCAGTACGTGTTCGAGAACGCGCGTGAAGACCGCCCCGCCCTCTATCTCTCGACGGTCTCCGAGCCGCTCGAGAAGATCCTCCGGTACGGGCAGACCCTTTCCTTCTTCGACCCGAACGCCATCGGCAACCGCGTGTTCTACGAGGATCTCGGCACCAGCCTGATCCATCAGGACGCCCTGACCGAGACACTCGGTCGCATCGTCGCGCTGCTCCGCGAGCGGCGTCCGGGGCTGATCGTGATCGACAGCTTCAAGGCGCTCCATGCCGTTCGCGCAGGATGCGACGGCGTTCCGGCGCTTCCTCCAGGACCTCGCGGGCAACCTCTCCGCCTACCCGGCGACGTCGCTGTGGGTCGGTGAGTACCGACCGGACGAGATCGGCGTCGCGCCGGAGTTCGCGGTCGCCGATGGCATCATCTCGCTGGCTACCGAACGGGCGGGCGGTCGCGACAACCGGAGCCTCCAAGTCATGAAGCTCAGGGGCAGCGGGTTCCTGAACGGGAAGCATGGATATCGGCTCTCGGCCGACGGCATCGATGTGTTCCCGAGGCTGGCCGATCCGGTCGACCAGGCCTCGTATACCCAGGATGAAGAGCGGATCTCATCGGGGATCGCCCTCCTCGACCAGGCGTTGGACTCCGGGATCTGGCCCGGGGCCGCGACGCTCATGGCTGGTCCGTCGGGTTCGGGCAAGACGCTGCTCGGGCTGCACTTCATCTTCAAGGGTGCCGAGATGGGCGAGCCCGGCCTGATCGCCGGACTGCAGGAGAACCCGACGCAGCTCGAGCGCATCGTGAACGGTTTCGGATGGTCGCTCGACCGCGACGACGTGCATCTCATGTACCGCAGCCCCGTGGGCATCGATCTCGATGAGTGGGTCTACGAGCTCCTGGCGGTGGTGGAGGAACACGGGATCCGCCGGGTCCTGATCGACAGCATGGGGGACATGCGAGCGGCCGCGAGCGATGAGGTCAGGTTCCGCGAGTTCGTCTACTCCCTGCTACAGAGGTTCGCTCGCGCCGGCGTCAGCGTCTTCATGACCCAAGAGGTCGCAGAGCTGTTCGGCGTGACGCGTCTGTCCGAGTCCGGCATCTCGCACCTGTCGGACAACGTCGTCCTCTTGCAGTTCCTCAGGGGCGAGTCCCGCATCAAGCGAGCGCTCACCGTGATGAAGACCCGGGCGAGCGGACACGATCCCCGCATCCTCGAGTTCGCGATCACGTCCACCGGGATCGAGCTCGGCGACGAGTTCGCCGACGATCAATCCTGGGCGTAACCGGGAGGCCCGGCCCGCTCCTGGAGGCCGGACTAGGCGCCGCCCGTGAGCTCCCACATCTGTCGCGTGAGCTCGGCGTGCGCGACATGCTCTTGGAGGTGCTCGATCGCGTGGATCAACGCCCATGCCACCGTCGTCGTGGAGCCACCCTCGCGCGGGTCGGTGCGTGAGACGGCGAGGTCGAGCGGCTCCTCGGACTGCAACAGCTCGCGGCAATCCGCCGAGAGCGCGTCGACGATGGTCAACAGCTGCGCGGCGCTCGAGATGTTCGTCCGGAACTCGGCCGCGCGGTCGCGCTCGGGCGCGTTCCCGGTGATCGCCACGCTGAGCCACCATCGGGTGCTGGTGAGCGCATGCACGGCGATGATCGCGATCGAGTTCGTTTCGTCTCCGGCCGGGCGCCAGTTCAACAGCTCCGGCGCAGAGCCGACGATCGCGCGGCGCATCGCATCGAGCGAGTGACCGACGAAGGTGCGCGCAGCTTCGATCGCGGGATCCGTCACGGGACGATTGTAACGGTCAGGCCGAGACCCCCAGCTCGTGGAGGAACGTTCGCGCAACGGCCGAGGGGGGATCCGGACGGCGCTATCATCCCAGCGCGATGAGACTCGGATCACGTTGTGCGAGGCTCCTGCTCGGCCTCTGCCTTCTCGCGCTCTCGGTCGCGTGCGGCGACTCGGCCGAGGTCGACGAGGTGGGGCCTGCGCCCGAGCCGGCGAGTGGCGGAGCGCCGTGGCCTGCCCCATCCGATCCGCTCGAACGGACGGTCGAGGCCGGCCTCGAGCCGGCGACGCACGAGTTCCTCGACTACCACGTCCACGCGCATCTCGACATCTTCGTGAACGGCGAGCCCGTCGTGGTGCCGGGTGGGATCGGCATCAACATCGACGACCCCGCCGTGAAGACGTTGGAGGGTCAGACCGGGACGGCGTACGGAGGGATCGATCCCCCGTGCGAGGAACCGTGCATCTCCCCACTCCACACGCATGAGCCCGACGGCGTCCTGCACACCGAGTCCGCGGCCAACCATCCCAACACGCTTGGTGAGTTCTTCATCGAGTGGGGCGTGGCGCTCGATGCCGAGTGCGTCGGCGGCTACTGCAACCCCGAGGCTTCCATCCAGGTCTTCGTGGACGGGGATCTGGAACGAGGAAACCCTGCCGACATCCAGCTGGTGGACCTGCGGGAGATCGCGATCGTGATCGGGACGCCGCCCGGCGACATCCCCTCTGGGTTCCCCGGGAGCTAGCTGCAGAGCGCGTTCGAGCGACCCGTAGGGGTTGGAAGACGCCGTCTCGGGTACACGGGACGAAACCCACGGAGGTCGAGATGACGAGGTCGAAGCTCACGCACGAGGTCGGCCCTGACCGGTTCTTCACCGCGTTCTCGAACGAGGTGGCGAGATGGACGGGGAGTCACTGGGCGTTCCTCGTCGCCGCGGTCCTCGTCGTCGTCAGCCTGGCGGCGTTCGGCATCGAGCTGACGAACATCGCCATCTCGATCGTCACGCTCCTGATGGTGTTCGTGCTCCAGAACACGCAGAACCGCGACTCCGCCGCCCTTCACCTGAAGCTCGACGAGATCGTGCGCGCGCTGGAGGGGGCTCGCGACGACGTCCGCGGGGTCGAGTCCAAGTCCGAACCCGAGATCCGAGAGCTCACGCACGAAGATGACACCATGAGCGTGGGGAGCGGATAAGGCCGGGAGGAACAGCCGGCGGTCAGAACTCGAGGCTGCAGTTCTCACACAAGAAGATCTGGGCCCGGATGTTCGTGCTGTGCCCGCCGCACCGCGAGCAGCGCCGGCACGTGCCCGCGACGGCGCAATCGATCGGATCGGTGGTCTTGCCAGGCTGATCCCACGTGGTCGCGCCCTCGGCCGGCCTCGGCAGCTGCAAGGACAACAGGTGGAGCGGTTCCTCACCGCTCGTGAACCCGTGCGGGTACGCGGCCGCGCGCCCGATGATGAGGCCGGCCGTTAGTGGGACGGGCTCCTTGGACAGGAGCGCCTCGCCAACCCCGCGCAGGACGACCACCCACTCCTCGGAATCGGGATGGGTGTGTGCGTACGCGATCTGGTTCGGCGCGAACCCTTGGAGCGACAGGTAGAAGTCGCCGCCCTGGTTGATCGGCACCCGCCGGAACCCCGACGTGCATGGCGCGATCACGTCCTCGGGGTGGAGCCCGAAGACCCCAAGGTTGTCGAGGACCTCGGCCAGGTCACCGATGTGATGCACGCGATCTCCCCACAACGAGCATCTCCCGACAGAGCTTGCCACGTCGCGGAGCGCCGCGCATCGATGTTTGTTGGCCTCCGATGACGGGGAAGTCCATGGGGCGTGCGAGTGATCGCCTCCTCACCACGAGCGCGTGGAAGCAAAGCAGCCGAGGCGCGAAGGAGCGACCGTAGACGACGCCCACGAGCACCGTCTTCCCCACTCGCCATCGACCGCTACGCTTGCGCGGTCGCTGGCGGAAGAGGAGCTAGGTCCGTACCTGACGTCCGATCGCGCGGAGGATCTTCGCTTGCTGGTATCCGAGCTCGTCACGAACGCGGTCAAGCACGCACCGCCCGAACCCGACGGGACCATCGTGCTGAGGCTCGAGCGGGACCGCGATGTCATCCGGGTCATCGTGCTGGACGGCGGAACCCACGTCGACCCGAACCTAGCGGGGTTCGACTGCCCTCCGACGGACACTACGGTCTGTTCTTCGTCGACACCCACGCCGATCGATGGGGTTTCTCCATCGACGGCGACAAGGGGTTCTGGTTCGAGATGGATATCTGAGATGGCTGCCGCCTTCGACATCGTCCGCTACGGCCCGAACATGTACTTCGTGGGCGGCGAGCTCGACATGGCGACGGCCCCGATGCTCGAGGCGGCCGTCGAGGAGTCCGTGCAACGAGGCGGCGTCATCCTCCTGGACATGTCTGCCGTCAACTTCGTGGACTCGATGGGCATCCGAGGGATCGTCCAACTCGCGCGCGATCTTCGAACGGGATGCTTCGTCTTGCACGGCGTGCAAGCCCGGGTGAGCAAAGTGTTCGAGCTCGTCCGCCTCGCCGACCAACCGAACATCCACGTCGAGGCATGCGCCTCGGACCCCTACCCCGCCGGCGACGCGCGCTCGGCGTGGACACCGCCGGAGGACCTCGGCGTGCGGCTCGAAGCCCTCCGCGCCCGCCACGAGGCCCCCGGCCCGACCTAGCCCGAACCGGTCACCCGCTCGGCTGTCTCCGAAAGCGGCCCCGGCCGGGGGGTCCACCCTTCGACCTAAGGCGTAGGTCGGGCACGCGCATCGGCCGGAGCCCGTTCGCGGCGCCCATATGGCCTACAGGCCGATGTGTCGGAGCCCGGTGGGATGGGACTCTTGGCACGGACAACAGCCGACCGAGGGGGACGAAGTGATGGGCTATGGAAACGCCGTCTACTGGGACATCGCGCTTGCGGGACTTTGCCTTCTGACGATCGGGGTCGCCCTCGCCGTGCGCCGAAGCGAGCGCAGGACGATCGCGGCGATCGAGCGTCGTGCCGACGATGAGACGAGGGCGAGCGCCAACGTTCGACTGCTCGAGGTCCGCGCGGACGAGCTGGCACGCGAGGTGGCGGAGCTCGAGCAAGCGCGAGAAGAACTGCTGCTCACCGAAGCGGGGATCCTGAGAGGCTCGGACCTTCGTGCTGCGCTCGGCACCGGGTGGCGGCCGAAGATGATCGTCCGCATCCCCGAATCAGCCAGCATCCCGGACGAGGTCGGCATCCCCGAGGAGTCCGGCATCGCCGAGGTCATCACCCTTCCGGACGCGAGCGCCGGCAGCTAGTCGAGCAGCGCGTCGACCGCCGTCAACGTGTCCCGGAGCCGCTCCGCGAGGGTGGTCGCCAGCCACCGGTGCAGCGCCGCGGCGAGCTCGGGGTCCTCGGTCTCGATCCGCTCGATCGATGCCCTGCTGAGCCGCAGGACCACGCTCGGGGTCTCGGCCACCACGTCCGCCGTCCGGGGAACCCCCGTGTACATCGCGACCTCGCCCACCATCACGCCGGGGCGGATCGTCCGAACGCGCATCCGTTTCCCCTCGGGCGTCGCCAGCTCGACGCCGAGCCGGCCCGACTCCAGGACGAACACGTCGTCCGGGGGTTCGTCCTGGCGGATGAGCACGGTTCCCTCCACCAGCGGAACGCGCTCGAGGTAGGTCCGCAGGCCCGGCGGCATGCCGGAGACCATCTCGTCGGCGCCGTCCGAGGACGCCACGCGATCGGCGGCGATCGCCGCGTCGGCGCCCTCGAGCAGCGCGTCCTCGCACCGCTGCATGGCGCGGTCCAGGTCCGGCTCGAAGTGCACGACGTCCGAGGCGCCCATCCCGCCTCGCCGCAGCTCCTCCCTGACCCGATCCGACGCCCCGGCGATCACGAGCTCGAACCCGTTCGCCTCGGCGAGGCGCACCGCCTTGACGAAGCCGAGCGCCGCGGAGGAGTCCACGCCCGACACCCGCCCCAGGTCGAGGACGAGGAACCGCAGCGGCGGCGTCGCCTCCACGCGCCGGCGGATCCGCTCGAGCAGGGCGTTCGCCGAGCCGAAGAACACGAACCCGTGCACGCGCAGGATCTGGACGCGGTCGGCCATCTCGCGCAGGGCCGCGCGCTCGGCCGCGGGCCGGTCGACGTTGCTGCGGTACGTGTCACCGAACGCGACCTCGCGCATCAGCTCGATCCGCCCGTAGTTGAACGCGAACAACGCGATCGCCAGCACCAGGCCGAGCACGACGCCCGGCAGGAACCCCCGCGCGATGATCCCGGCGAGGATCACCAGGACGACGGCGTACTCGACCCTCGGCAGGCTGCGCCGCTTGTCCCAGACCCATTCGACGATGAAGGCGAGCCCGAGGAACACCAGCACTCCGCCGACGATCATGCGCGGGATCACCTCGATCACCGAGGCGCCGAACACCACGGCGGCGAGCGGAACGAGCGCCGCGATCAACCCGGCGACCCGCGCGTCGACGCTCATGCGTTCCACGAGCGCCGTGAGGCTGAGCGCGTGCTACCCGGGGATGCCGCCGAGCGCGCCGTAGACCACGTTGAGGAACACGGCGTCGCGCAGCTCCCTGTTCGTGTCCAGCTCCCGGTGCAGGCCGACCTCGGTCCCGCTGATGTTGAACACGATCGCGATCGAGGCGACGGTCACCTGCCCGGACGATCTCCGCCCACTGTTCGAGGAGCGTCAGCCAGGCCGGCGGCGCCGAGTCGCTCGGAGACCGCCGTCAACGTGTCCCGCAGCCGCTCCGCGAGGGTGGTCGCCAGCCACCGGTGCAGCGCCGCGGCGAGCTCGGGGTCCTCGGACTCGATCCGCTCGATCGATGCCCTGCTGAGCCGCAGGACCACGCTCGGGGTCTCGGCCACCACGTCCGCCGTCCGGGGAACCCCCGTGTACATCGCGACCTCGCCCACCATCACGCCGGGGCGGATCGTACGAACGCGCATCCGTTTCCCCTCGGGCGTCGCCAGCTCGACGCCGAGCCGGCCCGACTCCAGGACGAACACGTCGTCCGGGGGTTCGTCCTGGCGGATGAGCACGGTTCCCTCCACCAGCGGAACGCGCTCGAGGTAGGTCCGCAGGCCCGGCGGCATGCCGGAGGCCATCTCGTCGGCGCCGTCCGAGGACGCCACGCGATCGGCGGCGATCGCGGCGTCGGCGCCCTCGAGCAGCGCGTCCTCGCACCGCTGCATGGCGCGGTCCAGGTCCGGCTCGAAGTGCACGACGTCCGAGGCGCCCATCCCGCCTCGCCGCAGCTCCTCCCTGACCCGATCCGACGCCCCGGCGATCACGAGCTCGAACCCGTTCGCCTCTGCCAGGCGCACCGCCTTGACGAAGCCGAGCGCCGCGGAGGAGTCCACGCCCGACACCCGCCCGAGGTCGAGCACGAGGAACCGCAGCGGCGGCGGCGCCTCCACGCGCCGGCGGATCCGTTCGAGCAGGGCGTTCGCCGAGCCGAAGAACACGAACCCGTGCACGCGCAGGATCTGGACCCGGTCGGCCATCTCCCGCAGGGCCGCGCGCTCGGCCGCCGGGCGGTCGACGTTGCTGCGGTAGGTGTCGCCGAACGCGACCTCGCGCATCAGCTCGATCCGCCCGTAGTTGAACGCGAACAACGCGATCGCCAGCACCAGGCCGAGCACGACGCCCGGCAGGAACCCCCGCGCGATGATCCCGGCGAGGATCACCAGGACGACGGCGTACTCGACCCTCGGCAGGCTGCGCCGCTTGTCCCAGACCCACTCGACGATGAAGGCGAGCCCGAGGAACACCAGCACCCCGCCGACGATCATGCGCGGGATCACCTCGATCACCGCGGCGCCGAACACCACGGCGGCGAGCGGAACGAGCGCCGCGATCAGCCCGGCGGCCCGCGCGTCGACGCTCATGCGTTCCGCGAGCGCCGTGAGGCTGAGCGCGTGGTACCCGGGGATGCCGCCGAGCGCGCCGGAGACGACGTTGAGGACCCCGGCGTCGCGCAGCTCCCTGTTCGTGTCCAGATCCCGGTGCAGGAGGACCTCGGTCCCGCTGATGTTGAACAGGATCGCGATCGAGGCGACGATCACCGCGGGGACGATCTCCGCCCACTGCGCGAGGACCGTCGGCCAGTCGGCGCCGCCGAGCGCTCGGAGCGTCCACGGCTCCCACAACCGCGCCGTCTCGAACGGCCCGAGGAGCCACTTCCCCTCCCGAACCTCGTCGATCGACGACCCCGTGACGACCATGCCGAGCACGAACAGCACGATCCCGATCCCGAGGACCGTCGGGATCACGAGCGGCCGGCGCACGACCCGGACCGCGACCAGCAGCAGCACGCCGAACGCGAACGCCGATCCCCATCGCACGAGCGAGTACTCGCTGCACCAGGATCGCGACCGTGCGCACCGCGGGCGGTACGCCCGAGGCGACGTAGATGCCGCCCTTCAGGAGCAGCCAGCCCGTACCCGCGAGGAACCCGCCGACGACCGGGTACGGCACGAACCGGACGAGGTTGCCGAGCCGGAAGTGCCCTAGTGCGAAGAACACGACGCCGCACAGCACCGTCACGACCAACGTCGCCCCGATGACGGTGAGGAAGACGTCGGGGGGCTCGAAGGTGCCGCCCACGCCCTCGTCCACGTCCCGGGGCCGCGAGCGACCTGCGCGATCGCCGCCGCCTTCGCCGCCGTAGTCGCCGCCACGCCCGCGAGCACCGCCGCCGCCGCGTCCTGCACGCTCCCGACCACGCCACGGGGTCCGGCCCTCCACGCGAGGATCGCGAGCGTGAGGACGGCCGCCACGAGGTACAGGCCGATGCCGTCGGACAGACGCCGCGCGAGGAGGCCGCCGAACACGAACGCGGCGAACGCGATCGCGAGGACGGCCTCGACGGCGCCGATGATCACGCCGGCGGCGAGCGATGCGAACACCCCCGGCGCTCGTCGCTGCTCGGACACGGTCCTCCCTTCGATGGTCATGACTAGTCGAAGACGGCCTCGACCCGCTGCGTGTCGGTCAGCCGCTCGGCGAGCGTTCCCGCGAGCCATCGGTGCAGCGCCACGGCCAGGGCCGGCTCCTCGGACTCCAGGCGCCGGATCGTGGATCCGCGGAGGCGCAGGACCACGCTCGGCTCCTCGGCGACCACGTCCGCCGTGCGAGCGATCCCCGTGTACATCGCGATCTCTCCGACCACCACGCCCGCGGGCACGCTGCGAAGTCGCACCCGTCTGCCCTCGGGCGTCTGCAGCTCCACCCGCAGCCGCCCCGACTCCAGGATGAACACGTCCCCGGACGGCTCGTCCTGGCGCATCAGCACGGCCCC
Organism: uncultured Actinomycetes bacterium; assembly: GCA_963786805.1. Lineage (GTDB taxonomy): Bacteria > Actinomycetota > UBA4738 > UBA4738 > HRBIN12 > CALGFI01. Next base: position 35,308 of record CAWBAK010000007.1, on the reverse strand, counting down.
CTCGGACACCGGCTCGCGCTCGAGATGGGCCGACAGGCCCGCCGGCATGCCGCCGAGACCCTCGCCCGGACCGAACGCGGTGAGCCGTTCGCCCCACGCCTCGGCCAGCAGGACGTCCTCGCACCGCTGCAGCCCGCGATCGAGGTCCGGCTCGAACCGGACGACCCCGTCGGACGGCACCACGCCGCCGCGGGCCAGCTGCTCGCGCACGCGATCCGAGGCGCCGGCGACCACGACCTCGAACCCGTTCGCCTCGGCCAGCAGCGTCACCTTCACGAGCGAGATCACCGCCGAGGCGTCCACGCCGGTCACCCGCCGCAGGTCGAGCAGGAGGAACCGCGGCGCCGTCGCCTCCACGCGCCGCCGGATCCGCTCGAGCAGGCCGTTCGCCGAGCCGAAGAACACGAACCCGTGCACGCGCAGGATCTGGACGCGGTCGGCCATCTCGCGCAGGACCGCGCGCTCGGCCGCGGGCCGGTCGACGTTGCTGCGGTACGTGTCGCCGAACGCGACCTCGCGCATCAGCTCGATCCGCCCGTAGCTCACGGCGAGCAGGACGACGGCCATCACGACGCCGATCACGACGCCGGGCAGGAGCCCGCGAGCGACGATCCCGGCGAAGATCACCAGGACGACGACGTACTCGACGCGTTGCAGCGTCCGCCGCTTGTCCCAGACCCACTCCACGATGACGGCGAGGCCGAGGAACACGAGCACGCCGCCGACGACCATCCGCGGGAGCGCCCCGACCACGGCGATACCGAACACCACGGCGGCGAGCGGAACGAGCGCGGCGACGAGTCCCGCGATGCGCGCATCGGCGCGCATGCCCGCCGCGAGCGCGGTCGAGCGGAGCCCGTGGTACCCGGGGATGCCGCCGAGCGCGCCGGAGACGACGTGCAGGAGCCCGGTGTCGCGCAGCTCCTCGTTCGTGTCGAGGCCCCGGCCCAGGATCGGCTCGGTGGCGCTCACGTGGTAGGAAGCCACCACGACGGCGATGAACACCGAGGCGAGGATGCCCGGGGTTTGGGTAAGCACCGCCGTCCAGTCGGCGCCGGTGAGGGCGCGCGGCACCCACAGCTGCCACAACGGTTCCGATCCGAACGATCCGAGGAGCCACCCACCCGCCCGTGCCTCCTCGAGCGACGTCCCCGTGACGAGCGTGACGATCGCGAACCCGGCCAGCCCGATCCCCAGGAGCGCCGGGACCACGACCGGCCGTCGCACGATCCTGCTCGCCACCAGCAGGACGACCCCGAAGGCGAGCGCCGGGACCCATCGCGTCAGGGCCTCCCGCTCCAGCAGGTCCTCCATCGTCATCAAGAAGGCGTGCTCGCGCGCGGCGATCCCGATGCCGCCCTTGATCAGCAGCCATCCGATGCCGGCGAGGAACCCGCCGGCGACGGGGTACGGCACGAACCGAAGCAGGTTGCCCCGCCGAAGCGTCCCGAGCACGAGGAGCGCGGCTCCGGTCAGGACCATCACGATGAACGTCGCGGCGACGACGGTCTTGAACGCCCGGTCCGAGCTGCCGTAGCTGTCCAGCGCGGTCGTCGTGGCCACGACGGCCAGGACGGCCGCGGTCGCTGCCTGGACGCCGCCGACCACACCTCGGGAGCCCGCCCTCCACGCCACGAACGCGAGCGTGACCGCGGCCGCCCCCAGGTAGAGGCCGATCCCGTCGTCGAGGCTGAAGATCAGCCGTCCGCCGAACACGAGGGCCGCGAACGAAACCGCGAGCAGCGCCTCGACGGCCCCGATGATCACGCCGGCGAGGAGCGAGGCCGGCACGCGCTGCGATCTCTGCTGCTCGGACAACGGCCCTCCCTCCGTGACTCGGTGACGCCGGAGCGAGGGTGACCTTATGCGCGCGAGGACCGGCCCGCGAATCGACCTAGAATCCCGTCGCATGCCGGAGCGGCCGCAGACCCGATACGCACGGAACGGCGACCTGCATCTGGCGTACCAGGTCGTCGGCGTCGGAGAGCCCGACCTCCTCCTCATCGACACGTGGGTGCATCACGTCGAGGCGGTGTGGGAGTTCCCCGACTACGCCCGGTTCCTCCGCAGGCTGAGCTCGATCGGGCGATTGATCCACTTCGACCGGCGCGGAACCGGGCTGTCCGATCCCGTTCCGCTGGATCGCCTTCCCGACCTCGAGACCCAGGTCGGCGACGCGATGGCCGTGCTCGAGGCGGCGGGGTCGAAGGGTGCCGCAGTGATCGGACTGAACGACGGGTGCATCGCCGCGATGATGCTGGCCGCCGAGCACCCCGACGTCTGCCGCTCCCTGGTCTTGTTCACCGGGACGCTCCGGCACAGCGCCTCCGCGAGGGAGATGACGATCGATGCCGCCGTCGACTTGATCACCGCGAGCGCCGCCTCCGGCGAGAGCGGCGTGGAGTTCCTCGCCCCGAGCCGCGTCGGCGACGAGCGGTTCGACGAGCAGCTCGCGCAGCTGCAGCGATCCTCCGTCAGGCCGGGCGCGATGGGCCACTACTACCGCCAAACGTTGGAAGCGGACGTGACCCACCTCATCGGCCGGATCCACGCTCCGACCCTGATCCTGAACCGCACGGGGAACTGGATCGTGCCGGTGGAAGCGAGTCGCGCCGCCGCCGACGCGATCGCCGGGGCCCGATTCGTCGAGCTTCCCGGTACCGACCACCTGATCTTCTCCGAAGGCGTCGACGGCGTGCTGGGTGAGATCGAGGAGTTCGTGACGGGAGCTCGGACCGTCGCCGATCCCGACCGCATCCTCGCGACGCTGCTCTTCACCGACATCGTGAACTCCACGACGCTCGCGGCGGAGATGGGGGATCGTCGGTGGCGGGACGTGCTCGATCAGCATCACGCCCTGATGCGCTCGGAGCTCGACCGGTTCGGCGGTCGCGAGGTCTCGACCACGGGGGACGGGTTCTTCGCGACGTTCGATCGCCCCGCCGCTGCGGTGCGGTGCGCGCTCGGTGCAATCGAGGCGATGCCCTCACTCGGGCTCGAGATCCGCGCCGGGGTCCACACGGGCGAGGTCGAGGTGCGCGGCGCCGACCTCGGCGGATTGGCCGTCCACATCGCGGCGCGAGTCGCCGCCCTCGCCGGCGACGGCGAGGTGCTCGTGTCGAGCACGGTGAAAGACCTGGTCGCCGGATCGAGCTTCCTCTTCGATGATCGATCCGAACGCGAGCTGAAGGGTGTGCCGGGGACCTGGCGCTTGTTCGCCGCGAGGGAGTCCTAGGATCAGAGTGGGTCCAGGCGGGCCTTGAGCAGGCAGAACTCATTGCCTTCGGGGTCGGCCAGGACATGCCACGGCTCCTCCCCGGTCTGGCCGATGTCGGCCGGGCGCGCACCGAGCTTCAGAAGGCGTTCGAGCTCGGCGTCCTGATCGCGGTCGGTGGCGTTGACGTCGATGTGCAGCCGGGATTTCCCCTTCTCCGGCTCGTCCCTGCGACTGAGGATGATCGTCGGCTGCGGACCGCCGAACCCTTCGCGCGGCCCGATCTCCAACGAGCCGTCGTCCTCGCGATCGAGCACGACGAAGTCCAGGACCTCGCACCAGAACCGCGCCAGCACCTCAGGGTCGCGGCAACCGAGCACGAGCTCACTGATACGACATGCCATCAGATCGGCTGCCAGTCGGGGAAGAAGTCGAACAGGCCGAAGGTCTGCTGCTCGGGCGACGAGCCGTCGACGAGCATGATCCAGACGCCGAACCGGCCGTTCCGGCCCTCCCTGTTGAAGGCGATCCTCGTCCCGTCGGGCGAGAACGCCGGCGCGAACTCGTGACGCCGGTTGTCGGTCAGCTTCGTCAGGTCCGTGCCGTCGGCGATCCATCGTGAAGATGTTCCCGTTCCGCGAGAACGCGATCCTCGAGCCGTCGGGCGACCAGTCGGGGCGCTCGTCGATCCTCGGGCCGCTCGTCAGTCGCAGCGGGTTCGATCCATCGGCGTCGATGAGCCAGATGTCGTCGAAGTCCATCCGGTCGCTCGTGAACGCGATCCGGTTGCCGTCGGGCGACCACTCCGGGAACGCGTCGAAGATCCCCGTGGTCATCGTGAGCTGGGTCTGGCCCGTGCCGTCCTCGTTCATGATCCAGATGTCCTGGAACGCGTCGGAGGCGTTCGAGGTGTAGGCGATCTGCGTTCCGTCGGGAGACCAGGTCGGCCACGTTTCCTGCGCGTCGGGGGTGTTCGTGAGCCGTGTCGGGTCGCTGCCGTCGGCGTTCATCGTCCAGATCTCGCAGTTCGAGAACTTGCTGCGGCCGCACTTGGAGAAGGCCACGAGCGTCCCCGCGGCGTTCCAGTCGGGCATGCCCTCGTTGGCTCGCGGGGTCCTGGTGAGCCGGACCGTGCTCGTGGAGTCGGGCGCGACGACCCAGATGTCGTTCTGCTCGTGGGTGAACCGGCTGAACGCGATGTCGCCGTTCGTGCCGGGGAACGCCGCGTTCGCGGTCGGTGCGGCCACCAGCGAGGTGGCGAACAGGAGACCGGTCGACACGATCGTGGCGCTGCGCTTCACGGGCGACCTCCGTTCGGGCGGAACGCGAACGCTAGGGTCGGGGTGGGGCGTGTCAAACGTCGCGCGGCGCACTTCGATAGGGTTCGGTCTGCCTGGGTCGCGAGGGGAGGGGGAGCCCGGCGTGTACGAGTGGCTCGTGCTGGTCCACATCCTCGGCGTGCTCGGGTTCATGTTCACGCACGGCGTCGCCGCCGCGATGGCGCTCCGCCTGCGTCACGAGCGGAACCCGGACCGGATCCGCGTGATGCTCCAGATCTCGAGCTCGTCCCTCTCCGTGTTCTACGTCTCGATCCTCCTGCTTCTCGGCGGCGGCGTCTGGGCCGGGTTCAACGGCCACTGGTGGGATCAGGGCTGGATCTGGGTCGCGCTCGGCGTGTTCATCGCGAACCTGATCTTCATGTACGCGGTCCCAACCCCGTACTACAAGAAGGTCCGAGAGGTCATGACGATCGAGGAGTCGGGGAGCTCGGCGGTCGGTCCCGAGCAGCTCGATGCGATGCTGCGTTCCAACCTGCCGATCGTCACGCTGGCGGTGGGTCTGGTGTCGGTCGCGTTCATCGCCTACCTGATGGTCATCAAGCCCTTCTGAGGGAGACGACGATGTACGGGACGATCGCGGTCGGAACGGACGGCTCGCTGACGGCGGCGGCGGCCGAAGCGGTCGCGCTCCGGCTCGCGAAGTCCTCGGGAGGCCGGGTGCTGTTCGTCTCGGCGTTCACCGATGGGGACGGACGGCGTCGGTCGGTCGAGGCCCTCCAGGTGTCCAAGTCCCGCGCGAAGACCTCCGGCGTCCCGGCCGAGACCGAACACATCGAGGCCGAGCCCGCCGAGGGGATCGTCGAGCTCGCCGACCGGTTGGATGCGGAGCTCCTCGTCGTGGGCGACGTGGGGATGAGCGACCACCGGACGTTCCGGCTGGGCGGCGTGCCCGACCGCGTCTCCCATCACATGCCGTGCGATCTGCTGATCGTCCGGACCTCCAAGCCCGATCCCGCGAAGCAGGCCGGCCAGTACGCGAGCGTGCTCATCGCGACGGACGGATCGCCGACCGCAGATCGCGCGGCGCGTGTCGGCGCGGAGTTCGCGAAGCTCCACGGAGCGGCGATCACGCTCGTGCACGTCGGTGACGCGCCGCTGGGCGAGATCGTCCTCCGCGACACCGCGGAGCGACTCGGCGACCGCGAGATGCCGGTCCGGCTCGTCAAGGGCGACGCCGGCGAGCAGATCGCCGAGCTCGCCGCCTCCGAGGGCCACGATCTGGTCGTCGTGGGGAACAAGGGGATGAGCGGAAGCCTGCGGTTCCTCGCCGGCGTGGTCCCGGACAAGGTGTCGCACCAGGCGCCGTGCGACGTGCTGATCGTCAACACCGTCGGTCGCTCGCCCGCGGACCTCGAGCCCGGCGAAGGCGCGATCGTCGAGGTCGACGGGAAGAAGGTCGCCGCCTACCGCGACGAGGGAGGCGAGCTCCGACTGCTCTCACCCAAGTGCAAGCACCTCGGCTGCACGGTGGGATGGAACCACCGGGCGAAGACGTGGGACTGCCCGTGCCACGGCAGCCGGTACGAGAGCGACGGCGCGGTCAAGAACGGTCCCACGCGCCATCCGCTCGACCCGATCGACGCCTCGGGTTGAAGGAGGTTCGCATGCAAGCAGTGGATCCCGCAGAACTCTCGGTGGTCGGTCCGGGGACGAGGATCGAGGGCACCGTGGTCGCGGCCGGGTCGCTGCGGGTCGACGGGGAGGTCAAAGGCACGATCACGGCGCACAAGGACGTCTCGTTGTCTCCTCGGGGGCGCGTGGAAGCCGACATCCAGGCGAACAGCATCACCCTGGCCGGTCAGGTCAAGGGCGATCTCACCGCAACGGCCGACGTCTCCCTCCCGGCCGAGAGCCGGCTGGACGGGAACATCCGAGCGAACAACGTGGAGGTCGGGGGAACGGTCAAAGGCAACATCGCCGCGAAGGGGAAGGTGCGACTCGGCTCCCACGCTCGCGTCGAGGGCGACATCAACTCCACGGCGCTGGCGATCGCCGAGGGTGCGGTCTTCATCGGAACGTCCGTGATGGGCCAGGAAGCGGGCTAGTCGCCGGTCAGGAAGGCCACTCGGGCTTCTTCGGCTCCTTGGTCATCAGGTCGTCCAACGACGGCTTGCGCTTGCGCTCGGCTTTCGCCAGCTCCTCCCCGAGCCGGTCGGGCTTGAGGTCGCCCGCCGCCTCGAGCATCTCTTCCAGCGACTTCCCGGCGCTCCCCTTCAACCGGATGCGCAGCGCGGCCAGCACCGAGGCGTGGCGCTCCGAGAGGCCCTGCGCGACCTTGATCTCGGTCAGGGCCTCCTCCGCCTGGGCCAGGAGCTCCTCGTCGTCCATGACGACAGTCTGCCACGCCGACTCGGGGAACTTCGATGGACGGGCTCGGCCGCCCACCGTCTCCACAACGTCGCGCCGCCGGACCGGGACTGTTCGTAGCCGCTATGGCCGATATGCGCCCGCTGCATGACTCGGTAGCATCCGCAGCCTCTTCTCCCGGGGGCAGGTGAGGCATGGCGGGCTCCCGTACGGGCCAGGCGAGCGGTCAGGATGTCCGGTCTGCCGACGCCGGACGCAGTTGGACGCCGAAGGAATCGGCGCTGCTCTCTTCCTGGGGACGACGGGCCGAAGCGGCCAAGCACGCGCATTACCTGCTTGCCTCGAGGTTGCGTCGGCGGAACCTGTGGATCGGGATCCCCGCCGTCGTCGTGTCGGCGGTCGTGGGAACGAGCCTGTTCGCGTCGCTCGCGAACGGGACGGAGGGTCTTCCCGTCGAGCTGCGCGTCGTGATCGGCAGTTTGAGCGTCTCCGCCGCGGTGCTCTCGGCGATGCAGACGTTCCTGCGCTTCGCCGAGCGATCCGAGCGCCACGCCCAAGCCGGCGACTGGTACGCATCGATCAAGCGAAAGATCGATCAGATCGAGGCATTCCCGCCCGGGGACCGGGGAGATCCGAAGCAGGAGCTGAACGGCCTGCGCAAGGAGATCTCGGAGGCCGGGCAGACCTATCCGCAGATCGGCGAGGCGGTCTGGCATGAGGTTGCGCGCCGGTATGGGGTCGATGACCCGCCGGAGGAGAAGCAGATGACGGACGGGACGGCAGAGGCGTGACCGGGACCGACCCGGAGGGACCTTCGATCCGCGTCGATCTCCGCGAGGGGTTCGAGGACGACGAGGTCGTGATCCACGTCGGCGAGCAGGAGGTGTACCGGAAGCAAGGGGTGACGACGATGACGCAGATCGGGAGGGCCGACGGCATCGACGCGCCGGTCGCGGAGGGTCCGCTCACGGTGCGGGTCGAGCTTCCCAAGCGCGGGTTGACCGAGTCGATCTCGTTGCCTGAACCCGGACTGCATCTCGGGATCTCCATCGAGGACGGGGAGTTGACGCTCGAGGTCTCCCCGACGCCGTTCCGGTACGCGTGAGGATCGTGGGCGCCCGGATGTGGCGCTCGAAGGGGAGGTGACCGGTCGTGCAGGAAGACCAGAGCGGCGGAACGACGACCGTCTCGGAGCAGGAGCGCGGGGCAGGACAGCCGTCGGCGCCACCTCTCCCGGATCCGGCAGCGTCCCCGCCACACACACCCGCGAGCGGGTTGTACGAGTACCGCCTGCCCACGGGTCCGCGGGGCGCAGCATCGGGACTCGAAGAGGGGACCTCGAACGCACGCAACCCCTTCGCGCGGGAGCGGCTGCGCCTGGACGTCGACGGCTGGTTCCCGCAGATGCAGGTGAGCGGCACGATCTACTCGGGGTTCGCGTCCGGCCTCCACTGGATCGCGGAGCTCGAGCCCGACGGGCCCAACAAGTACACGGGCTCGATCTGGTACAAGGACGGCGCGACCGCAGGGTTCCCCTACACCAACGTCGACGTGCACGTCACCGGTGGGCCGTTCCCCTCGACGAGGAACGTCGTCGCCAGGTTCACCGGCGGAGGCTCCACGCCGCGCACCCGCGTCTACCGCTTCCGATCACCGAGCTTCCACGACGTCAACATCGAGTTCGACTACCAGGAAGGCCTCACGCCGAGCCTGAGCTTCGACACGTCGTCGCACCCGAACCGTCCGGCCGGCTTCCCGAATGAGTCGCTCACCGTCGCGGAGGTGTTCCGGCGGGCCGGGTTCGGGGTCTCGACGTCTCCGGGCGCCCCGGTCCCTCTGTCGGGCGCTCAGGCGGACGCGTTGTGGAGCAACATGGAGATGCACGACGCGATGCAGACCTACTGGTCGAGGTATGCGCCGTCGGCGCAGTGGGCCCTGTGGGTCTTCACCGCCGGCAGACACGAGTCGGGGACCGGCCTCGGCGGCATCATGTTCGACGACATCGGGCCGGAGCATCGCCAAGGCACGGCCATCTTCAACGACTCGTTCATCTCGGACGAGCCGCCCGGCGATCCTGCCCCAGCCGCATCGGTCAACCGGCTGCGCTTCTGGACGACCGTCCACGAGAGCGGACACGCGTTCAACCTCGCGCATGCGTGGCAGAAGTCGCTGATCCACATGGGCCGCGGGCCGTGGCTCCCGCTCGCCGACGACGCCGAGGCTCGCTCCTACATGAACTATCCGTTCGCGGTCTCCGGTGGGGAGGCGAGCTTCTTCAGCGATTTCGAGTTCCGGTTCATCGACGAGGAGCTGCTCTTCCTGCGGCACGCGCCCGAGCGTTTCGTCCGTCAAGGAGACGCCTCGTGGTTCGACAACCACGGGTTCCAACAGGCGAACACGTCACCGGCGCCGACGTTCGCGCTCGAGGTTCGGGTGAACCGCGAGCCGGCGGTCTTCGAGTTCCTGGAGCCGGCCTCCGTCGAGCTGAAGCTGACGAACCTCTCGCTGCGGCCGCAGATCGTCGACCAACGGTCCCTCATGCCGGACGGCTCGATCACCCTGGTGACGAAGCGAGACGGTCAACCGGCGCGGCAGCTGATGCCGTTCGCCACGTTCTGCCAGCAACCGCAGTTGAAGGTGCTCCAGCCCGGCGAATCCACGTACGAACCGCTCCAGGTCTCGGCGAGCCCTTCGGGGTGGGGGATCGCAGATCCGGGGGCGTACACGATCCAGGCGGCGCTCACCATGCCATCGGGTGAGGACGTCGTGTCCAAGCCGCTCCGGATCCGCGTGGCGGCACCCGCCGACACGGACGAGGACCGGGTGAGCAGCGACTTCTTCTCCGACGAGGTGGCGCGGGCGCTCAGCTTCGGAGGGACGAGGTCGATGACCCAAGCCGTTCAGACGCTCCATGACGTGGCCGAGCGCTTGGCCGATCGAAACGTTGCGGTTCACGCGAACCTGGCGCTCGGTCGATCGGTCGCGAACGAGCACAAGTCGCTCGCCGAGGATCCGAACGACGCGCGTCATCCGCTCGGGATCAAGGTCGAGACGCCGGCGGTCGAGGAGGCGCGGGGCAGGCTCTCGAAGGCGCTGGCCGGCGACCCGAACCAGGCGGCGGAATCGCTCGGTCACATCAGGTACCGCCGCAGGGCCGAGGCCTTCGGCCGTTGGCTCGCCAAGAACGGTGAGGAGGACGCGGGCTACGAGCAGGTGGACGTCGCCATCCAGGCACTCGCGGATCGACGGGTCGATGGGAGGCCCGTTCGGCCCGAAGCCCTCGCGGAGATGGAGGCCACCCGCGACTCGCTGCGGCCGAAGAGCCGCAAGGGGGGGAAGAAGGAGTAGGGAGCGACATCGACGATCCGCAGAGGGAAGGAGCTGCCGGCCGCGAGGCCGAGTTCCCTCCTCACGAGTGGCTCGAGCGAGCGGCGGCGTTCTACGGGCCCTCGATCGATCTGTCCCGGGTGAGGTTCAGGAGCACCTGGTTGGTTCTGGGGCGTCCGGGAACCGCGTGGACGTGCAACGACATCGTTCGCTTCAAACGTCCACGAGGCGGAACCCAGCCGCCGAGCGAGGCGACGCTCATCCACGAGCTGGCCCACGTGTGGCAACACCAGAGCGGGCAGGCGCAACTCCTGCGCGGGATGGTGGAGCAGGTTGGGCGGCTCCTCGGGAACGACCCGTACGACTTCGGCGGTCCGGACGGCATCCAGAAAGCGACGACACTCACATCGTTCACGAAAGAGGCCCAAGCGCAGATCGTGACCGAGCTCTGGAAGTCCCAGAACGGCTACCCGGCGGACCGCAAGCACGTGCCCTTCGCCAGGCCGGGGTACGTGAAGGACCTGACGCGGCTCGTGCTCGAGGCGGGGATCGGAACCCGAGCCACGGCGCGCCGGACCTTCCTCGGTACCGTCGACGCCGCGGTCGCGCGCGTCGTCAATTCGGTCGCGGACGTCCTCGGGTGACCGCGTGACGCCCGACGAGACCGGCGGCGGAAAGGTCTCCGGCGAGATCGACCTTCCGAAGGTCTCCGTCGAGGTGTCGTTGTCGGCGGCGCACGAGATCTCCGGCGTCGACACCTCGGCCACGGCGTTCATCGGCCCGGCGCGAGAAGGACCCATCGGCGAGGCGGCGTCGGTCTTCGGCTTCGATGAGTACGCCAAGGTGTACGGCGAACGGGACCCAGATACCGAGCTGGGGTTCGCGGTGTCGCAGTACTTCTCGAACGGCGGCGAGCGAGCTTGGATCGTTCGCGTCCCGGAGGATGGGGAGTCACCCGGCGGTCTCGCGCTCGAGACATTCGAGGCGGCATGTCTGGCCCTGGACACCGTCGATGACCTGGGGTTGCTCTGCCTTCCCGGCCTGAGCGAAGCGGGCATCGTCCAAGCGGCGCTCTCCTACGCGGACCGCCGGCGACTGTTCCTCCTCGTCGACCCACCGGCGGCAGGGATGCTGGACGCGATCGACTTCGTTGGCGCGCTGGCCAGAACGGGCAGTTCGAACGCTGCCATGTACTTCCCTCGGCTCCGTATGCCCAACCCCGGCGGCGGTCTGTCCCGGATCTGCGCGCCGAGTGGGAGCGTCGCCGGTCTGTACGCACGAACGCAGCGGTCGCGGGGGATCTGGAAGGCGCCGGCCGGCGTGGAGGCGGTGTTGTACGGCGTGGACAACACGGAGGTCGAACTCGACGACGAGGCGATCAGGACGGTCGCAGATGCCGGCGTCGATCCGATCCGGATGATGCCGGCGACGGGACCCGTCGTCTGGGGTGCGAGGACGATCCAGGGCGCCTACGGATCCGACTCGGACTGGAAGTACGTGAACGTGCGCCGACTCGCCCTGTTCCTCGAGCGAAGCCTCGATCGAGGCCTGCGGTGGGCCGTCTTCCAGCCCAACGATGAGCCGCTCTGGGCCGAGGTGCGCCCCGTCGTCGGTCGATTCCTGGACGCGATCTGGCGACAGGGGGCCTTCGCCGGGCGGACGGCGGACGAGGCGTACATCGTCCGTTGCGGAACGGACACGATGACCGAGGAAGACGTCGAGGGCGGTCATCTGAACGTCCTCGTCGGCTTCGCGCCGATCCGCCCCGCGGAGTTCGCGTGGATCCACTTCACGAAGCGGTGGAGGATGACGGCCATGTAGAGCGAAGGCCGCTCGACCCGAAGCAGCCGCATCGACGTTCCCGAATGGAGGGAAGGGATGGACGAGAGACCCGCGTCCGCGACCGTTGCGTCGGCCGCATCGCCGGGGGAGGTGCGCGAGCTTCGCCTCGCGCTCGTCTGCTACGGCGGCGTCTCGCTGGCCATCTACATGCACGGCGTGACGAAGGAGATCCACAAGCTCGTGCAGGCCTCGGCGGCCTTCGAGCGAGATCAGCGGCAGCATCCCTTCGATCCGAACGACACCGCGGGCGTCTACTGGGAGCTGCTGCGTGGGCGCTCCGAGTTGCAGGGGAGGGAGACGTCCGACGCCCCTCGCACGCGCGTGGTCGTCGACATCATCTCGGGCGCCTCCGCCGGCGGCATCAACGGCGTCTTCCTCGCCAAGGCGCTGGCGGGGAACCTGTCGCAGGACGCGCTGCGCGATCTGTGGTTCGAGAAGGGCGACATCAAGAACCTGATCGGCGGCTGGAAGTGGGTCCCCACCTGGCTGCGTGGCGCCGCGTGGGTGATCGCATCGCTCCGGGGACCGTTCCGCGTGAAGCCTCCCCTCCGAGGCGACGAGATGTGCCGGTGGTTGCGCGACGCGCTCGTGGCCATGGACGCGACGGGCCCGGCGCCCGACGGCCTGTCGTCGCTCGTCCCGCCGGATCACACGCTCTCGCTGCACGTGCCGGTGACGGACTTCCACGGCCATCCGATCGAGATCTCGCTGGACGATCCGCGGATCGTCCGGGATCGGTCCCACCGTCACGTGATGGAGTTCGTGCACGACGCGAACGACCGTGGCTTCGCGCCGGAGAGCAACGATGCGCTCGCGTTCGCCGCTCGGGCGACGTCCAGCTTCCCGGGTGCGTTCCCACCGATCACGCTCGCGGACTATCGGCAAGGGGCCGGGACGACGACACCGGACGGCTACTGGGACCGGTACTTCCCGTCGCAGCGCCTGGCGGATGTCGATCCCGAGGACTCGTACTTCATCGACGGAGGCGTCCTGGACAACTTCCCGTTCGCCACCTCGATCCAGGCGATCCAGACCAGACGCGCCGGGACCGAGGTCGATCGCCGGCTCATCTTCATCGAACCGGACCCGGCGACCGAAGCCGCGGGGACGGAACGAGGCAAGAGGCCGGGATGGTACGCCACGATCTTCGGCGGCTTCGCCGGCATCGCGAGGAAGGAGCCGATCGCCGACGACCTCCTGCGCCTGGGACGGCGGAACGCCACGGTCCGGGCGATCCGCGACGTGATCGAGGCCGGGTTCGAGGGGATGCGCGACCGCGTCGCCGCCCTCGTCGGCGGGCATGAGCGCCTGAGCGCGCCGGTGATGTCCGCATCCGACATCGGCGGGCAGCGCATCCATGCGGAAGAGGTCGCCGCCGAGCGGGCCGGCTTCGCCTACACGACCTACCTGCGTCTGCGGATCAGCGACGTCGTGGAGGACTACGCCCGCCTGATCCGCCGGATGCAAGCCTTCCCGGCGGACTCGATCCATGGGCGGTTCGTCGCGACCGTGCTGAGGACGTGGGCGAGGCAGGAAGGTCTGTTCGACCAGGAGCCCGACCCGACGAAGGAACAGCGGTCGTTCCTCGCCGGGTTCGACGTCTCCTATCACGAGCGTCGCATCCGTTTCATGCTCGCGGCGTTGAGCTGGTGGTACGGCGATCTGGACAAGCCGGGGAACCCGACCCGGGCTGAGCTGGATGCAGCGAAGGGACGGCTGTACGCGCTGGTCCGACAGCTCGGGTCGATCGTCCGCACGCTCGACCAGGACCCCGACATCCGATCGATCGTGTCCACGCTCTTCTCGAAGCAGACGATCGAGGATGAGCGGAGCGCTCACCGGCTCAAGGAGTTCATCGCAGAGCACCAAGGCGAGCTCGTCGCGCTCCGCGATCGAGTCGCATCGCTGACCGCGGAGGTCGTCGCCGAGGTCGAGCGGGGTCTCGACGCCGAGATCGTCGCCGCCTCCGAGCCGTGGTCGCCGGAGGCCCACACCGACTTCCTGGTGCGGTACCTCGGCTTCCCCTTCTGGGACATCCTCGTCTATCCCGTCGCGGCCCTCGCGGGGCTGGACGAGCGCGACGAGGTCGAGGTGATGCGGATCAGCCCGATGGAGCGCAGGTCCTTGCTCCGCAAGGACGGGACCCGTGACCCGCTGGTCGGGGTCGGGCTGGGGCATTTCGGCGCGTTCTTCAGCCGCAAGGGTCGCGAGCACGACTACCTCTGGGGCCGGCTCGACGCGGCGGAACGGCTCATCGCCCTGGTGATGGACGATCCTTCCGAACCGGGACTGTCCCCACCGGATCCCGAGGCGACCCGCGAGGCATTCGAGGCGATCCTCGCCTCCGAGGAGCCAACGCTGACGACGGCGACCGAGCTCGTGAAGACGCTTCGTGCGCGCATCGAGGTTCCCTGATGGCGGTCGGTACCACCCTTTCGTGGGACTCGCTCACCGACTCGAGCAAAGCTGCATTCGAGCACGCGGTCGGCTCCATGCTCGCGCGCAGGCCGTCGGAGACCGTCAAGGGGGTGCAGCGAGGGCTTCCGATGACGGGGCGCGTGAGCACGACGATGCTGCTCGTCGGGATCAACCATGCCCACGAGGGAGCGGATGAGGACAACCCCGTGCGTGACCTGCTCGCGCACTTCGGCCGCACCGTCGATGACCTCAACCGCGTCGTGATGTCCGCGATGGACCGGCGTCTCACGAAGTTCGATCCGCTCACGAGTCACCGGGAGCCGCTCCAGGAGCTCCCCACCATGACGGAGAACACCGCGATCGCCCTCAATACCGCGGCCGAGTTGAAAACGCAGGTTCCCGATGCGCCGAGGTCCTTGCCGTTGCGCTTCCTCTTCGGCGGGGTTCTCGCGTGTACGACGGGCGGCGCGTACCGGTCGCTCCAGCAGGTGCTCGGCGCGGATGTCGATCTCGCCGCCATCGAGCAGAGGTATCCCGAGTTCCTGAGGCGTGGACCCTCGTTGCCGTTCGGTGCCTTCCTCCGCGACCTGGGTCTCGATCGCGGTCCCGGTCGCAGCTCGGTCTTCGCGGGGAACACGTCGGATGCCACGACCGGCGAGGACCGATTGGGTCGTGCGCCGTTGGTCGAGGACGTCGCGCGATGGCTGACCGCGAAGGATCTCCAGACGCCTCTCGCGATCGGTCTCTTCGGCGACTGGGGCAGCGGGAAGAGCTTCTTCATGCAGCAGCTCCGGGACAGGATCGACAAGCTGTCCGAGGGGTCGGCGGCTGCGGAGCAGGAGGGCAGACCCACCTCCTTCTGCTCACACGTCGTCCAGGTGAGCTTCAACGCCTGGTTCCATTCCGACAGCGAGATATGGCCGAGCCTCGCGGCCACCGTCTTCAAAGCCGTGTCGGGGACCCGGACCTCTCTTCCTGGCGACGGGGCAGTCGGCGAGGACCTGCGTCAGCGCTGGGTCGAACAGAACCCGCGCTTCGTCGACGCGAGCCGGCGGCACGACGCTGCCGAGATGGACGAGACGAAGGCACGCGAGCAGGCGGCGACGCTCACCACCGAGGCCGAACAGCTGCAGGAGAAGGTCGTCGCGGGCGCCGAGCCGCTGGGCGACGACGTGCAGCAGGCGGTCCAGGGCGGTCAGGCGCTCCGGGACATCGTGTCGCGATGGGACACGACCAAGAAGTCCTGGAAGACCCTGCCGTCGGCGGCGAAGTTCGCGATCGGCCTCGTCGCCCTGCTCACGATCGTCGGCGTGATCGCTCTCATCGTTCGACCGACCACGGCCGCCGCTCTGACGACGGCCGTCGCAGCGCTGGGCGCGATCGGGGGCCTGGCCGCCAGATCGTTGACCTACGTCCGGCAGCTGTTCAAGGACGACGCGGAGCGCCAGAAGCGGGAGCAGGAGGCGAAGGCAGCAGGCGAGCGAGCGCGCACGGCCGCGGCGAGGCGGGAGGCCGCGGCGACGGAGATGGAGGAGCTGTCGGCCGTCGGGCTCCTGGCCGCCTATGCGACCGGCCAGCACTCGCGATGGTCCGAGCGCGAGCGGCTGGGGGATCTGTCGACGATCCGGAGGTCGTTCGACCAACTGAGCGCGATCATCTCGCACGATCGCGACGAGCGATCCAAGCGGTCCGTGGCGCCTGCCGGGTCCGAAGGAGCCTCGATCGACCGGATCGTGATCTACATCGACGATCTCGATCGGTGTCAGCCGGAGCTCGTGGTTCGCGTGCTGGAGTCGATCAAGCTCTTGATGGACGTGCCGCACTTCGTCGTGATCGTCGGCGTGGACTCGAGGTGGTTGTTCCGGTCCCTCGAGATCCGGTTCCGGGACCTGTTCTCGGCTCGGTCGGAGGGAGCGGCATGGACGCCGACCCGGACGGTGCCGGTGAGTGGGCCACGACCCCACAGAACTACCTGGAGAAGATCTTCCAGTTCTCGCTGATGCTGCCCCCGATGTCCAAGGAGGGCTACGAGCGATTGATCAAGAGCGTGTTCAAGACGGTCGCCCACCAGGAGGAGACCGGATCGGGCAGTGTGGGTACGGAGCCGAAGGGACCACGGTCGGATGGAACCGGTCTGCCGGGACAGGCAGGGTGATGTCGGGTCGAGCCGCGACGGCGCCACGTCCGGTGAGGTCGTCGTCATCGAGTCCGCTTCGCCGCCCGACCTCACACCGCGCGATCTCCTGCTGACGTCATCGGAGCTGGACCTGCTCACGGCGCTCGCTCCGTTGATCGACACGCCGCGCTCGGCCAAGCGACTGACGAACGTGTACCGGCTGCTGCGCGTCAGGATCGGTGAGGAGCGATTGCTGGAGGATGACGCCTTCGCGCCCGTCCTCGTGTTGCTGGGGATCGTCGTCGGCTTCCCTCGCCTGGGCGGGCAGCTCTTCGAAGCGCTCATGGGCAGGAGCCGACCGTCAAGTGGTCGGCGTTCGTGGAGAAGCTGCGACCGGAGGGGGCGCAGGCGCCCTTCCACAACGTCGCGACCGATCGCATCCGTAGAGCAGATGTGCAGGCTTGGAACCGCCTCAGGCAGGAGTTGGCCGGGCTCATCGGTGTTCTCGGTCCCGACAGGGACGTCGGCGACCTCCAGGCCTGGCTGCCGGACGTGGGCTCCTACACCTTCCACCCCTGGCGTGCCTCAAACCCAGATCGAGGACCCTCGTGATGCGCCGGCCGCCTCGCCGGCATCGCGAGCCGGGAGTAGCGGCATGGTGGAGTTCGATCCGGGACCGCCGCCGGCGTTCGCCTCGCTGTTCGCGAGCGTGCCCGACCACGAGCCCCACCGCGAGCACTTCTGGATCGACTGGGGACCGATCTTCTACCGGGGTCGTCTCGACGGCACCGCACGGCTCCTGTGCATCGCGTCGGATCCGGGGGCGACGGAACGGATCGCGGGCCGAACGCTGGTCGGCGATGCCGGACAGCGGGTGCAGGGCTTCCTCACGAAGCTCGGCCTGACGCGCTCGTACCTGTGCCTGAACGCGTTCGCGTACGGGATGTTCCCGAGCCATTTCTTCGAAGCGGACGAGATCCTCGCCGAGGAGGACCAGACGACGTGGCGCAACGCCGTGTTCGACCTCGCCAAGACGCCGCAGGTGCAGGCCGTGGTCGCGTTCGGTTCCAACGCGCAGGTCGCCGCCGGAGCATGGACCGGGCGCGGCGATCTCCCCCTCGTCGAGGTGCATCATCCGAGCTTCCCGGACGAGGACGTGCTCCTCGACGGATGGCGGAACGCGGTGATCCAGCTCCGCGCCCTCGTGACACCGGACGCCGACGGCGACGCGACGGGGCCGAACTACGGCCAGACGTTCACCGAGTCGGAGTACGCACCGATCCCCGCGCGGGACCTCCCGTTCGGCGTGCCGGCGTTCCTCGGCGACGACCGGTGGCGGCGTGAGGCCGCCCCTCCCGGCCGAACGTCGGTCGAGCGCCCCTTCGACGATCTCCTCCACACGCTGATCTGGCATTCGCCCGACGGCGCTCCGGGCGGTGGTCCGTGAGCCCCGTCGATCCTCGCGCCGGGGCCTTCGGCCTCGAGGGCCACGTCGTCGTGATGGACGACGCGTTCCGCAGACTCGATCGAGGCGTCGTCTACGTGAACGCCGGCGCGATCGCGGACGTGGTCCCGACCGACGCGCCGCCCCCCGCCGGCCTCGAGCTGGCGCCCGTCGTGAACACGGGCGGCACGATCTACCCGGGCCTGATCGACCTGCACAACCACCTGAGCTACGACGCCCTGCCGCTGTGGAACGTCCCCCAGCGCTTCGACAACCGCGATCGATGGTCCGGAGGGTCGATGCAGGAGACCTACCGGAAGAACATCAGCGGACCGATGACGGTTCTCGGGAGAACACCCGGGCTCATCGAGGCCGTCGTGCGGTACGTCGAGGCCAAGTGCCTGCTGTCGGGCGTCACGACCTCGCAGGGGATCGCGCTCTTCAGCAATCAGGGGGCGCAGCGCTTCTACCAGGGGCTCGTGCGGAACGTCGAGACCAGCAAGATCGAAGGGATGCCTCCGGCGGTCACCCGGATCGCCGACGTCGAGGCGGGCGACGTGACGGCGTTCCTGCACCGGCTGAACTCGAGCACGTGCCTGCTGCTGCACCTTTCGGAGGGAACGGACGCGGCGTCACACGGGCATTTCGAGTCGCTGCAGATCGGGCCGGACGAGTGGGCGATCACCGCTGCGCTCGCGGGGATCCACTGCGTGGCGCTCGAGGGCGAGGACTTCGACGTCATGGCCGAGCGCGGCGCGTCGATGGTGTGGTCGCCGCTCAGCAACCTGCTGCTGTACGGGGCCACGGCGAAGGTCGACGAGGCGAAGGATGCCGGCGTGACGATCGGTCTGGGCGCCGACTGGTCGCCGAGCGGCAGCAAGAACCTGCTGGGCGAGCTCAAGGCGGCGCGGGCGTTCGACGCCGAGCGCGAGGTGTTCAGCGACCGCGAGCTCGTCGCGACGGCCACCCGGGACGCGGCACGGATCCTTCGTTGGGACGCCGCGCTCGGGACCCTCGAAGCGGGCAAGCGCGCCGATCTCCTGGTGCTGACGGGTCGCGAGGGCGATCCCTACGAGCGATTGCTCACCGCGAAGGAGACCAGCGTGCGACTCGTGGTGATCGACGGGATCCCGCGGTGCGGAGCCGTGGAGCTGATGGGGGAGTTCGAGCTCGGCCCGGCCACCGAGCGCTGGTCGGTGGGTGATTCGGAGCGGCTCCTCAACCTGCGCGACGAGTCCGCCGAGCCGCTCATCGAGAGCCTGACGCTGGAGGCGGCGGCCGAGCGGCTCGACGAGGCGATGCAACGGCTGCCCGAGCTGGCCAAGGAGCTGGAGAGCGTGGAGGGCGTCCTGGCGCCCGCCGGTGCGGCCGAGCCGACGTGGATGCTGCTGCTGGACCACGAGGAACCGATGGGGCTCGACCAGCGCCCGCACCTGCCGGGCGCCGACGGCAGGCCGACGGCCGAGCTCACGCTGGACCTCGCCGCGGCCTCGATCCCGCTCTCGGAGCTGCTGGTTCCGATCGAGCTCGACGCGGCGACGGTCTCGGACGACCCCGGCTTCGTCGACCGGCTGGTGGCACAGATCAACCTGCCGCCGGAGGTCGCCGAGCCGCTGGAGGGTCTCTGACTCGGCCGATCTGATAATCTGATTCGCGTGAAGGACATCTCCGCGACCGAGATCGCGCGCAACCTCTCGGAGGTGCTCGACGCGGTCGAGCACTCGCACGAGACCTTTCGGGTCACGAGGGGTGGTCGTCCCGTCGCCCGGCTCGTCCCCGCCGAGGCAGCGTCGGGCCGGGCAGCGAAGGACCTCCTGCTTCGCCACAAGCCCGATGGCGCGTGGGCGGGCGACCTCGCCGAGATCAGGTCGCTGCTCGTGACCGAGGAGCGGGCCTGGACCGGCTGATCCTCGACACGACGATCCTCGTCTCGGCGGAGCGGGAGGCCGATCGTCTCGAGCGGGCGATCGCCGACGACGACGACGTCGCTATCGCAGCGGTGACGGCCGCGGAGCTGCTCGTCGGGGTGGAGCTCGCCGCGCCGCGTCGTCGAGCCAAGCGCGCCGCCTTCGTCGAGGACGTGCTCGTCACGCTGACGGTCGAGGAGTACACGCTCGCGACGGCCCGGGCCCACGCGCACCTGCTCGCCGCTGCACGGACGACGGGAAAGCCACGAGGCGCGCACGACCTCATCATCGCTGCGACCGCGTTCGAGACCGGGCGAACGGTGATCACCGCGGACGCTCGCGGGTTCAAGGATCTGCCCGGGGTCGACGTCCGCGTCGTCTGACGGAGACGGAACCGATCTCGCCGATCTCGCGGGTATAGACAACGTGGGTGGGAACTCCCGCTAGCTCTACGGCGTTTGGAGTATGCCTTTCCTACGCGCGAAAGGCACGCTCAGACGTTCGATCGATTGTATCGGCGCAGGAGGCTGTGTTCGATGAGAGGGGCGATGGAACATGTCAGGACCGCGCGCGAGCACCGTGCGAGCGTCGCGATCGGGGTCGTGCTCATCGGCGTCCTCGTGCTGTGCGTGCTCGTGTGGCCACGCGGACCGGCCGTCGCCGGGCCGATCTGCGACGCGAACACGGGACAGAACGGACCACGCTGATCGATGGAACCTCCGGGGACGACGCCTGCATCGCCGGCGGGAACGGTCCCGACATCCTCAAGGGCAAGGGGGGAGACGATCTCCTCGTCGGCGGTCGCAACTTCGACAAGCTTCGTGGCGGGCCCGGGTACGATGTCCTCACGGGAGGCCAGGGACCGGACATCTTCATCTGTGGGCCGGGAAATGACGTCGTGGTCAACAACCGGGCGACGGCCGGGGACGTGATCGACGACTCCTGCGAGTGAACAAGCTCGGTACGCCGGGATCGTGAGAGACGCCGGCGACGGGTGATCCGCCGGACTTTCGACCTAGGCCATCGGTCGGACACGTGCATCGGCCGGAGCCCATTCGTCGGTCCCCATTGAGCCTACGGACCGATGCGGTGGACCCCGGCCGGATGGGAGGCTTGGCGCGACAACCGGCAGATCGAGGGGGACGAACGGATGGATTTGGGGACGACCGCCTATTGGGACGCGGCGCTTGCTGGGCTCTGCGTGTTCACGCTCGCCGTCACGCTCGCGGTGGCACGGCGAGAGCGCATGACCGCGTCGGCGATCCACACGCTTCCGGACGCAGAGACGACGGCGGGCGCGAAGGTTCGCCTGCTCCAGTTCCGTGCGGACGAGCTGGCACGCGAGCTCGACGAGCTCGAGCGAGCGCGGGAAGAGCTGGTGCTCTCGGGCGCCGGGACCATGAGAGGGTTGGACCTTCGGGCGACGCTCGGCAACGGGCTACCGAAAGATCGGCCGAGAAAGACCGTCAGCATCTCGGAAGCGAGCGCCGGCAGCTAGGCCGGCGGAGTTCGTCCGCTCCTCGGCCTCTCTTCTCGTGATCGCGGCGCGGGTCAGAGACGCCTCAGGGCCTGCACGAGCCGATCGACGTCGTCGCCGTCGTTGTAGGCGTGGAGGGAGATCCTGAGCCCGCCCGCTCGACCGCCGCAGATGATCCGGGACTCCGATGCGAGACGTTCCGCGGTCACGCCCGGATCGTGATCCGCGTGCCGCAGGGACACGATGTGGGACGCCGCCGATGGATCGCTCAGCGGCCGGAACGGGCGCCATCCGAGCTCGGCGACCCGATCGACGAGGTACGTCGCCAATCGCCGCGCGTGCCGGTCGATGCGCTCGAACCCCAGCGACGAGAGCATCGCGATCGATGACTCGAGCCCGATCGCGGATGCGTAGGACATCGTCGAGAGCTCGAAGCGGCGCGCGTCGTCGGCGAGGCGAAGCGTCAACGGATCGAAGTCGAACGGGTGGTGCGCGCCCATCCAGCCGACGAGGCCGGGAACGCGATGGACCAGATCCGGAGCGAGCGCCAGCAGCGCCACGCCGCCGTGGGCCGACAGCCACTTGTAGCCGCTCGTCACCAGCGCGTCCGCACCCCATCCGAGTGGTGTCGACGACCCCCGCACCGGCGAGCTGCGTCGCGTCCACGACGACGCGGGCGCCGACCTCGTGCGCCCGCTCCGCCACCCGCCCGGCGTCGACCCGCGTGCCCGTCGCGTACTGGACGACGCTGAAGGCGACGACCGCCGTCGTCGAATCGATCGCTTCGACGAGATCCTGCGTGAGGTCTCGGTCGGCGCGGTCGTCGATGAACCGCAGCGAGATCCCACGACGCTCGGCGGCCGCGAGCCACGGGTACGTCACGCTCGGGAAGTCCGATCCGACGAGGAGGACGGTCCCATGCTCGGGCTCGAGCAGCGAGGTCACCTGGCTCAGTCCCTCGCTCGCGCCCGCGACGACGGCCACCGCACCGGATGAGGTTCCGAGCACCTCGGCGCCGGCCGAACGGACGCCGTCCAGGATCGCCGCCTCCTGTTCGTCGCTGAGGTACAGGTTCCCGAACTGCGCCGTCTGTCTCAGGAAGGTGTCCATCGCGTCGATCGTCGAAACGGGGATCAACCCCAGCGACGCTTGGTTGAAGTAGGTGCAGCGATCGAGCGCGGCGTAGCGATCGCGCGGAACGAGCGATGGGATCGAGGACATCTGCGCCTCCTACCCGGACGAGGTACTGGAGATCCTCGCGGCCGGGTAGTTAGCCGGAACGGCGTTCCTGCCGCTCTCGCACGGCTCGCCGGTACGCTGCCTCGCGCCGGGAGTTTCGGTCGCCCTCGAGCACAGTGAGGATCTCGTAGTCAGGTTCGAACGGCGGTGGTGTCTCCTCCTGCGAAGACGGAGGTGGTTCGGGTGGCCGGTCCTGCGGATCAGTTCCCATTACCCTCCTACTCTACGACGAGCCCGAGCGCGACGAGAAGCGCCGCTCCCGAGAGTAAGGCCATCGAAGACTTCAATCGGTTTGCCTTGTGTTCGAGCGTTGCGGCCCATTCCTCAGATGCCGCAATCTGTGAATCGGTCAGGTGCAGTCGAGTGAAGATCGGCTCTGCTGCGAGGTAGCGCTCTCGGAGGGCCCTCACCTCGACGGCGCCGTACCCGCGCGGCCAGAACGCCCACAACGCCACAAGTGCCCCTACACCCGAGGTCATGCGGACGATGTCGACGAGCACATCCACGTTCGCCGGTGCGAGCGCCGCGAGAGCGCCTGCGAATCCAAGAATGACGCCCGCTTTCGCGTCGAGAGCGTCCAAGTGCTTCAACTGCGTCTCCCGTTCACGGCGCACGACGTCTTCCACGACGTCCAGCGATCGGATGCCGCCCCGCCCGCTGTCTTCGCCTGACATCGATGCGGACGCTACACGGTGAGTCTGACACCCTGGACCCGTCCAGCCGCGCGTCGATCTGCAGACCGCACATCCTCACCTCATGGTCGTCGCTACTCGCTCGGCCCCGGCATGAGCGCGGGAGGCTAGCCATCCGCCGGCGGAAAGCGCGAGTGGTGGCCTCGAGGCCCCGTTCGCAAGTGACGGTGCGTCGCTCCGGCTGAAGATGCCGCGCGCGCCGCTCGGCCAGGTCATGCCGGACCTCGGCGTGCTCGGGTTCATGTTCACGCACGCTGTCGCCGCCGCGATGGCGCTCCGCCTGCGTCATGAGCGGAACCCGGACCGGATCCGCGTGATGCTCCAGATCTCGAGCTCGTCGCTCGTCGTGTTCTACATCTCGATCCTCCTGCTCCTCGGCGACGGCATCTGGGCGGGGTTCGATGGCCACTGGTGGAATCAGGGCTGGATCTGGGTCGCGCTCGGGCTGTTCGTGGCGAGCATGATCTTCATGTACGCGGTCCCGGCCCCGTATTAAGAGAAGATCGACCTCCATTCGCTAACCGACCAACCGGATGCCCGTAACGCTGATCCGGTGGCGGTCGAAGTCGACCACGTAGGCGATCACGATCATGCTGCCCACGACGTTTCCGGCGATGCCAGTGAAGATGCCCGTCTCGGCGTCCGGTTCCCCGACCTCGTACGGGCCTTCGGTGAGGAGGTCGATGAGAAACTCATTCACGTAGTTCTTGTGCTGCGTGGAAGGATCAGTAGCGCGCCACTCATCAAGCGATCGCTTCAGCCGAGCACGGTCGAAAGTCCACTCAGGAGTTGTGCTCACGGAGGAAGTCTGGCAACTCCTCCGCCGTGACTCCGGCGTCCTGCGGTTCGTCCGGCTGCTCGGCCTCACGGAGAGCCTCGTCCGAGCGCTTACGGATCGCTGGATCTTGGAGCACTCGATAGCGCAGGTCTCGCGTCCGGGCAAGAAGCCCCCGCCGCTCTCGGGTGCGGTCGGTGATCACTCGCGATCCCCCTTCGTCTGGGTTCTTCTCGAACGAGCGTTCGGGAATACTAGGCATGTGATCCCCCCGATTTCAACACAAGTTCCTCAGCGGATCCCCAGGTCAGGGACGATGCCGTCGGATATCTCGGTTCCAAGGTGTACCGAATCGAGTGCCCGATGTCGCTCCGAACGGGCTGTTCTTGTCAACCTTTCCCAGGCAGAGAGACAAGATCGGAATGTCAGCCCTTGCGACCTGTGGTTGGTGCTACTCGCTCGGCCCCAGCATGAGCGCGGGAGGCTCGCCGTCCGCCGGCGGAAGCGCAGGCGGTGGCGTTGCGGCCTCGTTCGCGACGTAACGAAGCGTTGGCTTCGGCTGAAGATGCCGGGCGCCCGATCGTGCCATGCGATGGCCTCCCAATGTCAATGCCTGGGTCGCGCCTCGCCGGGACTTCTCGGTGGCCAAAGGCGCAAGTTCATATAGATCGGTAACAGTCGATAGCAACGAGCGAACAAGACGCCCGGAGCGGGTTCGGGTAGGATACGGGGTGTGACGAAGCTCCAGATACGCTCCATCGAGCCTCCGCTGGACGACCCGGAGGCGACGGACGCGGCGGTGGATGTGCTGAAGGCCATGGAGTCGATGGGCCTCCTGCCCGAGGACGTCGAGGAGCTCACGCTCGACGTCGTGCGCTCGGCCGCCACGCGCGCCGCCGAGGTCGGCATCGGTGAATCCGCCGCTGCCTCGCTGCGCTCGAGGGCGTCCCGACCCCCCGGCTACATCGCCGCGGCGCTCCGGGAGCTCCAGCTTGCGCTCGAGGGATCGCCGCTTCCGGCGTTCGAGTGGCCGGCGATGGTCGAGCTGTTCGGCACCGAACGCCTCGCCGTCCTCCTCGGCGTCTCGGTCGCGAGTCTGCGCCGGTACGCCGGGGACCAGCGGCCGACGCCCGACGTCGTGGCCGCGCGCCTGCACGTCCTCGCCCGGATCGTTGCGGAGCTCCGCGGCGCGTACTCGGAGGTCGGCGTGCGGCGATGGTTCGAGCGTGTCCGGTCGCAGCTCGGCGGGCGCTCGCCCGACGCGTTCCTGTCGGGGGAGTGGGACCCCGACGGCGCCGATGCCGAGCGGGTCCTCGCGCTCGCGCGCTCGCTCACGGCCTCGCCCGCGACGTGATCGTGTTCCGGCACACCGACCCGCGCTTCCCGTTCCTGTGGGAGAGCGCGGGACAGCCCGCCGGCCGCTGGAACGCCGACGGCGAGGGACCGGTGAACACGTTCGCGGACACGCCCGAGGGCGCGTGGGCGGAGCTCCTGCGGCACGAGGAGATCACCGATCCGCGCGACGTCGCCGAGATCCGCCGCTCGCTCTGGGCCGTCGAGGTGGGCGACCTCCCGACCGCACGGCCGAGGATCCCGCGGCCGACGATGACCGGTGGTCTGCGCTCCTACCCCGCGTGCCGGCGCGAGGCCTCGCGCCTGCGCGAGCGCGGCGACCGGGGGTTCACGGCGCCGTCGGCCGCGCTCGTGTCGGGCGGTGCGCACGGGTGGCGGGTCGCCGGCGGCCTGCACCCGGGACCGAGGCGCGACGGTCGGGTGCTCGTGTTGTTCGGCGCTCGTCCCGACCTCGTCGGGTGGGAAGCGGTGTACGAGGGCCGTCCGTCGGAGGAGCTCCTCTCGCGCGTTCGATACTTCGGTCGGCGATAGCGGCGATCCTTGAGGCAACACGTGGCTACATAGGATGCATTGGGGCAACGTGGCGCGACGAGTCGCCGCGGTTCACCGATGCCGACGCGAGCCGAGCCGGGGGTTCGCCCGACCACGCTTGAGCTGGTCGATGCGTGAGGGCGAGAGATCGAGCAGCGCTGCCACGTCGCGCGTGGAGAGGCTCTCGCGCCGGGTCAGGTCGCGGATCGAATCGCGGAGGACGTCGGAGGCTTCTTCTTCGGCTCGCTGGGCTCGCTCGCGGGCGGCGACCGCGCGCCGCACCATCGCTCGCGTCGAGGCGCGCAGGTGGACGGCAGGACGCAGGTCGGCGTCCTCAGCCCCAGGTACCCACAGCGACAGCGCCTCGCGGATCCGGTTCATCGCCTGAGCGATGGAACGCCCCTGCGTGTGCGCTCCCGGCACGGCCGGCACGGAAGCGACCCACCACCCCTCTTCATCTCGCTCGAGCTCTACCTGATACGTCGCACCCATCGCGCCCCCAGACACGGTTCGAGGTCTCGCTGGATCCGCCAGAGGAGACCCGGCCCAAGATCCTCGCCGGCATGGACGGGGATCGTCGTCTGGCACCTACCGCACCTCACGATGACATGCGATCCCCTCTGCCGGACCTCTCCACAGCCGAACCGCCTCCGCAGGATCCGGAGTAGCCACTGCCCGTCATGATGCCATCCACGACGTAGAAGTGTCCAGTCCGATGGACAGTGGGCCGTGAGATCTGTCGGCCGGAGGCGACCCTCGGAG
Source organism: uncultured Actinomycetes bacterium (assembly GCA_963786805.1). Lineage (GTDB taxonomy): Bacteria > Actinomycetota > UBA4738 > UBA4738 > HRBIN12 > CALGFI01. The sequence goes on along the minus strand of CAWBAK010000007.1, from coordinate 8,564 downwards.
CGGGCCATGGATCAAGAACGTTAGCCGCCGCCAGTGACAAACTGATCTTTGGAAGCGGGTTCCGCTTTCGTCTCCGTGACGGAGATGCCTGGGCGCAAGAGCGGAGCGGGATCATGCAGGTATCGCGTTTCGCCCGGGTCGTGGCCGGTGGCCGGCGCGTCAGACACCGATGAGCTCGCGGGTTGGCCGGTCGACGGGTCCGCTCTCGAATCTCTGGTTGTCCAGCGCCACTTGCCGTTTGACCGAAAGCGCGTTGGGGAGCGTGTCTCCGGGCCTTGACCGTCGGTAACCGCCGCTAGTCTGCACTCTCCATGCCGCTCGCGAACGCCGACCCGGTGACTGGATCCGTCGCTCGTCTCATCGACAGCGAGTCGCTGGTCGGGATCGAAGCCGTCCTTCGCGAGTTCGCGCACCTCGCCGGCGACGACCGGGGGTCCGCCCGGCTCCGCGAGGCGACCGGTGACTTCGTCGACCTCACGCGGCCCCAGCATCGCCGGGCGCTCCTCGTCTGGCTCCGCTCCTGGGGGTGCCGCCACCTGCGCGTCGCCGACACCGCCCGCTCGTCGAGGGCGCTCACCAAGTGGTGGGGACGTCACGGTTCGACGCTGCCGGCTCCCGGGCGGCCGCTCACCGTGCTGCGGAGGCGTGAGCTCGACGCCGGTGCGGCCGCGTTCGCCGCGCTTGCTGCGGCGCCCGCCGCGTGGCGCTCGACGCCGGCCGGGCGGGTGAGCGTCTCGTTCGGGCAGACCGCCGCGGCCAAGGCGCTGTTCGCGATCCGGCCGCTCGCGTTCGCGCCGTGGGACGAACCGAACCGCGCGACGCTCGACCTCCGCGGAGAGGCGGGGTACCGCGAGTATCTCGAGCTGGTCGCCGGCGCGCTCCGGGGCCTGTCGAGGCGGCTCGAGGTTTCGGTGTCGAAGGTGCCGGCGGCACTCGGGAGGCCCCACTCGACGCCGCCGAAGCTGGTCGACGAGTACCTGTGGATGCGCGTCAACCGGTCGCCCTCGGCGATCTTGAGCCTGTAACGCGAGCGGGCACCTCGAGACAGACCCTTCGATACGGCATGCCTCGACGCCGATGGATCCCGGCGTCAACCACGTCCGACAGCCGATCGAAGGGGGAACAGATGCCTCGTATCACCCGATGGGCCCGCTCCGCGGCCCTCAGCCTCATCGTCGCGATCGTGCCGATCGCGGCCGCTCAGCCGGCCTCGGCGAGCGAGTCCGCGGGTCACGTGTACGTACAGACCAACGCCGCGGCGGGCAACGCCGTGGTCTCGTTCGACCGCGCCGCCTCCGGCATCCTCACGCATGACGAGACCGTCGCCACCGGCGGTCTCGGGACCTCCGCGAGCCTCGGCGACCAGGGCTCGCTCGCGATCACCCAGGACGAGGATCACCTGCTCGCCGTGAACGCGGGCAGCGACGACGTGTCCCTGTTCGTCGTCACGGAGGACGGACTCGAGCTGGCCGACGTGCAGGCGGTGGGGGACCGGCCGGTCAGCGTCGCCGTTTCCGGGAACCTCGTGTACGTCCTGAACCAGGGCGCGGACACGATCCAGGGGCTTCGCATCACGGCGGCGGACACGCTCGTCGCCATCCCGAACTCGACGCGCCCGCTCTCGGGGACGAACGTCGGGGCGGCGCAGATCGCGTTCAGCCCGGACGGCGGCCTGCTCGCGGTCACCGAGAAGGCCACGCAGAAGATCGACACCTACGTCGTGCGGCCGAACGGGCGCGCGGCGGGGCCGAACGTGCAGGCCTCGTTCGGCGCCACGCCGTTCGGGTTCCAGTTCGGTCCCGACGGCCGGCTGTACGTCTCGGAGGCTCCCACGAGCTCGGTCTCCTCCTACGGGGTGAACGCCGTGGGCACGCTCAGCGTGATCAGCGGATCCGTCACCAACCACCAGGCCGCGGCCTGCTGGCTCGTCGTCACCTCGGACGGGCGGTTCGCGTACACGGCGAACGCCGGGTCGGCCAACGTCAGCCAGTACACGATCGCCTCGAACGGCGCGGTGTCGCTCGTGGGGTCGGGCGCGAACGGCGCGACGGCCGCCGGTCCCGTCGACCTGGACGTGAGCGATGGCGACGACTTCCTCTACGTGTTGAGCAGCGGCGCCGGCGCGATCAGCGCGTTCTCGGTCGACCCGAGCGACGGTTCGCTCACCTCGATCGCCGGGGTGTCCGGGCTCGCCTCGGGCTACGCGGGGCTGGTCGCGGTCTGAGGGCGAACGATCGGATCGACGCGGCGAGGCGGAGGGCCCGACGGGCTCTCCGCCTCGCTCGTTCCTTCGCGACGCGCGGGGGTAGCCTTCGCGGTGTGGGCGACACGGGTGTCCTCTCCTCGAAGGAGGAGCTCGCGCTCGTCGAGCGCCTTCGCGCGGGCGATGAACTGGCCTTCATGATGCTCGTCGAGCAGCATCAGGCCGCGATGCTGCGGATCGCACGGATGTACGTGTCCTCGCACGCCGTCGCCGAGGAGGTCGTTCAGGAGGCGTGGCTCGGCGTAGTCAAGGGCATCGCCCGCTTCGAGGGCCGCTCATCCCTGCGGACGTGGATGTACCGCATCGTCGCGAACAGAGCGAAGACGAAGGGAGCGGCGGAAGGACGCAGCCTCCCGTTCTCCTCGCTCGCGGGTGACGACGAACCGAACCCCGGGGTCGACCCGGCATGGTTCCAGGACGCGGATGGCCAAGCGCCCGGCGCATGGAGGACGTTGCCGTGGGATTGGACCGGGGTCCCGGAGGGCCGGCTCCTCGGCAACGAGACGTTACGGCAGATCGGACGGGCGATCGAGGTGTTGCCGCCGATGCAGGCCCAGGTGATCCGGCTCCGGGACGTCCTGGGGTGGAGCTCCGAGGAAGTGTGCAACGCCCTCGACTTGACGGAGACCAATCAGCGGGTGCTCCTGCATCGGGCCCGCACGAACGTGCGCCGCGAGCTGGACGACTACCTGAAGGCCGGATCGGAGGACCGGTGACCGAGCGAGCTCTGACGTGTCACGAGGTGATCGACATCCTCACCGACTATCTCGAGGAGGCCCTTCCCGCGGAGGAGCGACGGCGGGTCGAGGAGCATCTCGCGACATGCGACGGATGCACGGCCTACCTCGAGACGATGCGAGAGACGATCCGGCTGACCGGGATGCTCACCGAAGAGCAGATCCCGGTCGAACAGAAGGAGCAGCTGCTCGACGCGTTCCGGGACTGGACGCGGCCGGGAACCTCGCGATAGACCGGTCGGCCAGCGGTGCCCCTTGCGGTGACGTTGGGCGTGTGGGCGCTGTCAGCCCTTCGACTCCACCTGTGCCTTCAGGTTCCGGAGCGAGGTCATCGCGTCCTTCTTGATCGCCATCGACGCGAGGAAGAAGACGACGGGGCTGATGCTGCCCGTGACGTGCTTCGTCAGCGTGGTCCCGCCACCCTCCGGCGTGAGCGTGTAGTCGTTCAGGTACCACGAGTCCTTCTTGCCCTCCTGGTGCTGGTCCGAGCGGATCGCGAAGCGACGCGGAGGGTCGAACGCCGTCACGGTGATGTCGGCGGAGACCTTCTTGCCCGTGAAGACGCCGCTCGAGCGATAGGTCGACGTCGGACCCGGGCCGGCGCCGCCGGTCTGCTCCATCGTCATGTTCGACTTCGGGTTCGCCCACGAGGTGTGGCGCTCGACATGGGACAGCTCCTCGAACACCCGCTCCGGTGGCGCGACGATCTGGATCGTGAACTCCGGCATGGCGTCCTCCCTCGCTCTGGCCGTTGGGAACGGCTCACCCTATCGACGAACGAGCCCGGGGTGTTTCGACACGCCTAGCGCGCGGCGCCCACGCGCTCGAGCGCGATGACGGGGATCCTACGGCTCGTCTTCTTCGGGTAGGCGCCGAACCCCGACATCCGCGCGGTCTGGCGTGCGTACAGCGCGTCGTGCTCGGCGTCATCCTGGATGTCCACCGCGTGGACGGGGATCGTCTCGGTGCCGACCTCGACCTCCACGTCGGGATGCGCCATGAGGTTGTGGTACCAGTCCGGGTTCGTCGGGGAGCCGCCCTTGGTCGCGAAGATCACGAATCGGTCGCCGTCGGGGAGGTAGGCGAGCGGGTTCACACGCGGACGTCCCGTCTTCGCGCCCTTGTGGTGCAGGAGGAGCAGGGTGTGTCCCTCGAAGTACCCGCCGACCCGGCCCTCGTTGGCGCGGAACTCGTCGATGATCCGGGCGTTCCGATCCGATGCCATCACACGCCGCCCTTCTGTTGCCTCTCAGCCGATTCTGTCGCACCATGGCCGGTACGAGAGAGAGGAGGTGGTCCAACTGCATGAACGGCAGGAGACCCTCGAGGTGACTGGCTGCTGAGCCGTCCCTCCGGGCGGGGTCGAGGATCCCGTCCGTCTCGCCGGGAGACCGGCAGAATCCAACCAGTTCACCGAGCTCACGTGCTCCGGTTGGTCTACCGGACGAACGCCTCGTAGCAGGCCGAAGTGCTCGTGAGCGAGCCCAACCGGATGGGCCGGGCCGATCGTGCCCGGCCCATCTGGCTATCCTCGTCAGGTGGAACGAGGTCGAGTACCTCGACTTCATCGATGCGTGAGGTGATCGTGGGCAAGCCGAAGAGCACGGCAGAACGACCGGTCGAGAAGCGGGGCGGCTACGCCGCCGGCAAGAAGCTCGTGACCGAGCTGAAGCCACCTCCTGCCGGTCCGGCACCCGGCGCCAAGCCGTCGAGCGAAAGCACGTCGGAGAAGTAAGGCTACGGGGCCTCGTCGAGCGGGTAGATCGCGGCGCCTCCGGTGGCGTCGTCCTCGCTGCTGAGCCAGACTCCGATCGTCCCTCCGCCGTCCAGGACGAGGACGTGCAGCCGCATGCCGGGCGCGCCGCCGTCCACCGGTGTCGTGTGAAGCTCGGCGGGCGCTCCAAAGTGCTCCGTGAAGTCGAGACCGATCCGTTGCGATGCGGCGAGGTACACCTCCCACGGCACCCCTTCTTCGGCGCCCTCTCCGACCTCCATCGGTTGCGTGGTGGTGGCGCCTGCAGCCTGGATCTCGTAGCGGTCGAGCAGGCGCTGGCTAACCGCGTCGGGTCGTCGACCGTCTTCCCCGCACGCGGTGAACGCACCCACGGCCACCAGCGCGAGAAGGATCCGGTGGGCTCTCATCGACTGGCCGTCCGGTCCTCGAGCTCCCACGCATGGTCGAGGACGTGCCAGGCCGAGCGCCGGACGAAGTAGCGAGGGGTCCATCGCTTCCCGCCGCGGGGACTCGGCGGCACGCCTTCCCGCACGGCGAACTCGAGCGCATCGAGCACCGCTTGGCGGAGCCGCGTCGCGCGTTCGCCCGGGTCGCCCTTGGGCGCCTTCGCGCCGAGCATGACCAGATAGCTCTCGTCGGCGCCGAGGACGTGATCGACGACCTTGTCGAGATCTCGGCCGCCACCCCGAGGTCCTTTCGCGAGCTCCTTGCCCTCGGCCTTCACGGCCGCGCGGTCGAACGCGCGCCAGCACGCGCGGAACAGCGTCGTGAAGCGCGCGAGGTCCCGGTCGGTGACCGGCTGTGCGTCGGCCGACGGCGGGACATCCGGCGCGCCGAAGTCGGTGGTGGCGTTGCCCGTCAAGCGCTCGACGACCGTGAGGTCGGCCGGATCTGCCGGCGCCACGAAGCCGAGCTGTGTGCTCCGCAGGGCGCGCGCGTAGCGGGGCGCGGACGCGAACAGCGTCTCGACCGCCGCGTCCTGGTCGCGACCGCTCCGGCACCAGCCCGGCCAGTCCACCGAACCTGCGAACACGCGCTTGCCGCCGACCTCGAGATAGATGGGGTGCGTCGCGCTGCTGGGAGCCATGGTCCGCATCGAACCACGCGGATGGGGTCAGCGCCTGCCGTGACTCCCGGCCGCGAGCAGGATCTGCGTCACGAGGTACGGGCTGATGCCGAGCTTCTTCGCGATCTCCTCCGGCTTCAGCCCCATGGCCCGGTAGGTCAGGGCCAGGTTCTCCTGCGCCTCGCTCCATCGGGGGCGAGCGGGCTGGGCCGATGACTGGGGGACGAGCGTTGGCTCCCAGTCCGGCGTCTGGACGCGCTGGGGCCACGAGCGCCTCCGGATGGAGGCCGGCGTCTCCGGCACCTTCTTGTACCGGCCGCTCGCCATCTCCTTTTCGGTGCGCTCGTCGAGCACCACGAACTGATCCGCGGCCTTGTTCACGCCGACCGCGGCGATCGGGAGTGGCTTCGCGTTCTGCTGCCGGCACTCGTGCTTCGTGCAGTAGTCGTACCGCTCGGCGCGTTCGGGATGCAGCTCGTCGCCGCAGGTGACGCAGGTGGCCATGATCCTCCTCGTCGATGAACGCCGGGCGCCCGCCCGGCTAAAAGATCAACCGGACGGGCGCCTCGGGTATTTCTCGAGGGAGCGCGGTCTAGCGAGCCTGCTGCACCGTCCCCTCGTCCGACTCGGCCAGCAGCTCGGCGAACAGGGACCGGTAGTACACCAAGCCCTGGCGCATGTCCTCGGTGCTCGCCTGGTCCGAGTCGACGCGTTCGGAGATCGTGTTGGCGGCGCGGTAGTTCTCGACGACCTGCGGATGGTCGACGGAGACGTCGGCGGCGCGCTGCTCGAAGTCCTCCGTCGGGTAGCCGCGGTCGCGCATGACCATGATCACGAGGCCGTTCGCCTGCGTGAGCGCGGCGGCCGGCTCGTCGACGAAACGGGACTGCACGTCGCTCCACTGGTCGGCGTAGCGCCGGCGCGAGGCCGGGTCGAGCGGACGGATGTCGAGCTCCTCACGACGGGCTCGCCGCTCGGCGAGCTCGGACTCGGCGTCCCTGCGGTCTCCGGTCTGCTCCACGGTCCGGTTGTACTCGGGGCCGAACTGCTCACGGAGCTGCTCCGTGCGGCGGTTATTCATGGCGCCCCACACGAGCGCGCCAACCACGAGGACGGCGACGACCGCGATGACGATCCACACGATGGGATCCATCGTTCCTCCTTCCTCTTCGGCGAACGCGCTCCACGTTCGCCTCGGATAGGAGGGCCGTACCCATGCGCGGGCGGCCGGACACACCGGCCGAGGGGAGCTCGATGGGGCGTTCGTCGGTGAGGAGGACACGCTCCGTGGCGACACCGATTTGCGCCGTGGCCTGGGGGCACGTAGCGTGCGCCGACCGGTTTGTCACTCACGGGAGGGGGACATGCGCCGACCCACGCGCTTCGTCGCGCTCGTTTCAGCCGCCACACTCATCCTCGGGTTCCTCGCCGTGTCCGCGTCCGCGGGCGCGCGCGCTAGATGTTTCGGGGAACGGGCCACGATCGTCGGCACCTCGGGCGCGGATGTGCTCATCGGCACCGATCGCCGGGACGTCATCGCAGCGTTGGGCGGCAACGACCGGATCCGAGCCGGCGGTCGCAACGATCTGATCTGCGCCGGGGACGGAAACGACGTCGTCAGGGGTGGTGACGGCATCGATCTCACGTTCGGCGGCGACGGGCGCGACCGGATCTTAGGGAACGGCGGACCGTTCAATCAGGCCGTTCCCGGGGCCGGAAACGACTTCGTGAACGGGGGGTCAGGGGACGGAGACGAGGTCATCTACCTCGACGCCCCGAGCGGCGTCGTCGGCGACCTTGGTGCGGGAATCGTGACGGGTCACGGGCGCGACGAGATCGTCGGCGTCGAGTGGCTGATCGGGAGCGACCACGACGACACCCTTACCGGAACGGACGGCAACGACGTGCTCTACGGCTCCGACGGCAACGACGTGATCGACGGGCTCGAGGGCGACAACTTCATGGCCGGCGGAGCCGGAGACGACCAGGTGTCCGGCGGAGCCGGATTCGACTTCCTCGGCAACTCCTTCTTCCCGACGTACTACCTCGATCCCCGGCCGGCCGGACCGTTCACCGTCGACCTGAACCTGGGGACGATGACGGGTGAAGGCACGGACACACTCGTCGGGATCGACGGGTCAGATGGCTCGCCGGGCGATGACGTGATGATCGGCGATGCCGGGGACAACGAGTTCACGGCGCTGTTCGAGGGTGCCGATACCGTGGATGCAGGGGCCGGCGACGACGTCGTGGACGGCGGAGAGGGCATCGACGATCTCGACGGCGGTTTCGGAACCGACCTCCTCGGCAACCTCGACGCACCGGGGGGAATGACGGTCAACCTGACCACGCAGACGAACTCACACGGCGACATCTTCACCGGCTTCGAGGATGTCTGGGGAACGTTCTTCGATGACGTGATCACGGGGAACGACGGTCCGAACGAGATCCTCGGGCTGGATGGTGCCGATCAGCTGAACGGCCTGGGCGGGGACGATCTCATCATCGGCGGGTTCTTCGGGTTCGTTGACCCGGAAGCGGACACGGCGGACGGGGGACTCGGGACGGACGCGTGCGACGCGGAGACCGAGATCGCATGCGAGAGCGACCCGCCGCCGGAGCCCGCGATGCGGTCCAAGCTCCGAACGCTGTCGGCGCGGACCACGGTGGGTACCGCGTACCGCGCCGGGTGGAGGTAGCGCTCAACGAGATGCCACCGCTCGGCGCACGCCGGCGCCGGGCGGTGTGTGGCGGTGTTTTCAC
>CAWBAK010000006.1:0-195487 GCA_963786805.1 uncultured Actinomycetes bacterium | reverse complement strand
ACGAGGGTAGGGCCGGTACCCCGGGCGTTCTCGCATCGGCGACGGGGTAGGGGGTGAACTCGTGGAGTTGTTTGACTACTCGTTGTGGGCGGCGCCCATTGGACTCGCGATCGCCACGGTTGAGCTCATCTGGCATCGACGCCTGCTCCCACTGCTCCTCGGCGTCGCTGGGGTGCCACTCGGCGCGGTCGTCGGACGAGTGGCGTGGGAGTGGTTTGCGCATCCTCCCCGCGGCATCGATTTCGGCTCGGGGTTCGAGGGCTACGACTGGGTTATCGGCTTCGCGTCTGTTGGCGGGCTCATCGGCGCACTCGCGGGGGTCTGGCTGTCCGCGAGGAGACATAGCCGGAACCTCGCGCACCCCGTTCGGCAGGATCCTCGATAGGTGGCCTTCGTGTGACGCTTCGTGCAAGCGGGTCCCACGCTTCTTCTCCGAGACATGCTGAGTCGGTGGTCCACCGTCTCGGCTCGTCGCCATCTTCAGCGTTTGGGCGGTCGCGTCCGTCGCGGTCGGTGCGGCGTTCCTGCGGCGCGCTCCCGCTGTGAGCCTCGCACTCTTCGGAAGTCTGCTCGGCGCCCTCGCGGGGTTCCTGGTCGGGAACGCGGACGGTCCTGCGGAGGTCCCTGCGTACACCGCCGTAGGTGCCAGCATCGGTCTCTTCTCGAACGGTGTCATGGGGATGCTCGCCACCACTCCCGCTCGCCCCTCGTGGGCGCTTCGCCGCGCCGCGCTGCTGGTCTTGATCGCCGCTCCTGCCGCCGCCGGGGCGCTGACGCTTCTCCTCCGGTTCGCGTGTCCGCTGTATGTCAGTGGGAAGGGCTCGGGGTTCTGCAACTACCAGGGCATCGATCTCATGGGCGGCTGGCTGAGCGGAGTGATCGTCGCGTTCTTGTTGGATGCGGTGTTCCTCGCCGGTCTGTTGCTGCTGTCCGCGAGGCTGGCCCGGCGTTTCGATCGTTAACGACCTTCGGCGGCGTCTGACCGCGCTCGTATACTCGGGCGTGGTGGCCGCGCTAGGCGGGGAGCCAGCGGTGCCCTGTACCCGCAATCCGCTTCAGCGGGGCTGAATCCCCGCCCGAGGCCCGTTGGGTCCGAGGCCGCTCCCGGTACGGGGCGTCGATGGTCGGGTCCCGCGCGACGTCAACCTCTGAACCCGGTCAGGTCCGGAAGGAAGCAGCCGTAAGCGGGCGCTGGCGGGTGCCGCGGGGGTGCCTGGCCGGAGCTACCGGCCGGTGACGCGCTCGAGTCCGGCGTGGTCGACGGCGGGTGCGCGGCCACCACTACACTTCGTCCGTCCCGCGCGCTTCCCCTCGCGGGCGGAGCAGAGGATCGAGGGGTGAGCGTGGCAGAGGAGCAGCCGTACCAGTCCCTGTATCGGAAGTACCGGCCGCAGGGTCCCGGCGAGGTCCTGGGGCAGGAGCACGTGATCCGCGCGCTGATGGGCGCGGTCCGCGAGGGCCGGCTCGCCCACGCGTTCCTGTTCTGTGGCCCTCGGGGAACCGGCAAGACCTCGACCGCCCGGATCCTGGCCAAGATGGTCAACTGCGAGCAGGGCCCGACGGCCGAGCCGTGCGGCACCTGCGAGCAGTGCCTTCGGATCCGCGAGGGCCAGCACCTCGACGTGGTCGAGATCGACGCGGCCTCGCACGGCGGCGTCGAGGACGCGCGCGACCTCCGCGAGAAGGCGCCGACCGCGCCCGTCCAGGGCCGCGAGAAGGTCTACATCATCGACGAGGCGCAGCGCCTCTCGCGCGAGGCGTTCGACGCGCTGCTGAAGGTGTTCGAGGAGCCGCCGGTCGGCGTTCGGTTCGTCCTCGCGACGACCGAGCCGCACAAGATGCCGGCGACCATCGTCGGGCGATGCCAGCGGTTCGACTTCCGCCGCGGCGAGATGGACGTGATCGCCGAGCACCTCATCCGCGATCGCGAAGGACGAGGGCGTCGCCCTCACCGAGCCCGCCGCGCACGCGATGGCGCGGCAGTCCGAGGGGTCGTTCCGCGACGCGCTCTCGCTCCTGGATCAGGCGATCGTTCTCGGCGGCGCCGTCGATCGACGAGGACGTCATCGCCTCGCTGATCGGGACCGGTCGCACCGACGTGCAGTACGCGCTCGGCGACGCGGTGGCCGTCGGCGACGCGAAGGGCGTGTTCGAGCTCGTGAACAGCCTGGTGCAGGAGGGGCAGGACCTCCGGCACGTGACGAACGAGGTCCTCGCCCATTTCCGCAACCTGCTCCTCGTCGAAGACCGCGCCCGGCCAGCCCGACCTGCTCGACGTCGACGGACGACGAAGCCGAACGCATCAACGCGCAAGCCTCGAAGTACTCCGCCCCCGAGCTCGCGCGCGTCATCTCGCTGCTCCTCGCCGCCCAAACCGACATGCGCTGGACCACCTCGCCTCGTCTCTCGCTCGAGCTCGCCCTGATCCGCTCGACCATCCCCGAAGCCGACGAGCGCCCCGAAGCCCTCGTCTCCCGCCTCGAACGCCTCGAGCGCATCGCCGGGGTGTCCCGGCACAGGGCTCCGGGGTGGCGGCGCCGGGCTCTCGTTCCGCGGCGCCGCTACCGCCGGCGGCCGCTCCGGCCTCGGTCGGCGCCGCTCCACAGGAGCCCTCTGCCACCACCCCTGCGCCCAAGCGCGCACGCCGGCCCGTCGCAGCGCCGGCCGACACGGACAAGGACGGGGAGGGGCCTCTCCGGAGGCTTCCTCTTCGCCGCCGGCAGCTGCGTCGACGCCGAAGCCAGTCGCCGAGGGTCCGAACGCCGGCGAAGGAGAAGCCGGAGGAGAGGCCCCGACCCCACCACGTCAGGAATCGCCGGTCGCTCCGGTGCTGGGGGCGGGCACTTCGGCCGTGGATGTAGCGATGCTGCGGGGGAGCTGGGCGACGGTGATCCAGCACCTGCGGAGTCAGGGCAAGGCGGTGCTTCCGTCGTTCCTGGAGATCGCGACGCCGGCGGCGTTCGACGGGCAGACGCTCGAGTTGGTGTTCCCGCCGGATCGGCCGTTCGGGGTCGACGAAGGTGGAGGAGCGCGAGGACGAGCTCCGGCAGGCGCTGCAGGAGCTGTTCGGCATCGCGCCGGTCATCCGTTGCGTCATCCGCGAGCCGGCGGCCGGACCGGTGGACGTCGAGGTCGACCCGCCGCTGTCCGAGGAGGAGGCGCTCGCGCGCCTGACCGCCGAGCTCGGCGCCACGCCCTCGCCCGTGAGCGAGGACGGCTAGGTGTACGAGGGTCCGATCCAGGAACTGATCGACGAGCTGGCCCGCCTCCCCGGGATCGGACCGAAGTCCGCGCAGCGGCTCGCCTTCCATCTCGTGAAGACCGATCCGGAGGAGGCGAAGCGCCTCGCCCAGGTCATCGTCAACGCGAAGGAGCGGATCTTCTTCTGCCGCGAGTGCGGCAACGTCGCCGAGGGCGAGCTCTGCCGGATCTGCCGCGACGGTGGTCGCGATCGGACGGTGCTCTGCGTGGTCGAGGAGCCCAAGGACATCGCGACGGTCGAGAAGGCGGGCGTGATCAAGGGCCGGTACCACGTCCTCGGCGGCGCGATCAGCCCGCTCGACGGGATCGGGCCCGAGGACCTTCGGGTGCAGGAGCTCCTCGACCGGGTCGAGCGCGACGGCGTCACCGAGGTGATCATCGCGACGAACCCGAACCTCGAGGGCAACGCGACGGCGATGTACGTGGCCGCGATGCTGAAGCCGACGGGCGTCCGCGTCACGCGGCTCGCCAGCGGCCTCCCCGTCGGCGGCGACCTCGAGTACGCCGACGAGGTGACCCTCTCGCAGGCCCTCGAGGGCCGCCGGGAGATGTGACTCAGGGAGTCTGGCGCCGCCGCTGGACGCGCATCCACACGAACCAGCACGCCAGCCCGATGAGCACGATCGGCAGCAGGTAGCCGAGTCCGATGACGATCGCGGCGATCACCCCGACGAACCCGGCGGCCGCTCGTTCGAACGCGTTCGGGATGCTCGCCGTCTCGACCTCGGCGCCCACGCCCTGCTCGCGAAGGTTCAGCGAGATCGTCGCGAGCGACGTCTGGTCGTCGAGCAGCCGCAGCTGACCCTGGATCTGCTCGATCCGCAGTTGCGTCTCGTCGAGCGCGTTCTGCACCCGGATCGTCTGCTCGATGCTGACCGCCTTGTCCATCAGGCGAAGCAGCACCTCGCGCCGCGACTTCCCGATCCGAAGCCTCGCGCGGAGGTCGACGTAGTCCGCCGTGACGTCCCTTCCGCGGATCGACTCCACCTCGACGGTGCCGAGCCCTCGGAGCGCGCGAAGCGTCTCGTCGAAGTTCTCGGCCGGGACGCGGATCGTGAGCGCGCCCGCGCGCTCCCGCGTCCGCGAGTCCTGCACGAACCCGCCGTTCGACTCGGCGGCATCGACCGCTTCGCCGAACCGCTGGTCGAACGCGTCGCGGGGGACCACCAGGGACATCTCGGCGGTCCGGATCACGCGGGAGAGACTCGGCCGACTCCGACCGCGCCAGAATCGTTCCCCGGGCTCGTCGGCTCGGGCGTCGGAGCGCCGCCCGCCAGGCCATCCGACTGTTCATCGCAGGTAGCCGAACGAACCGGTCCCGCCCGTGGCGCCCGTCGAGCCCGCGCGTCCCCGCCTGCGTCGCCAGCGGCAGGTCTCGCGCCGTCGTCGCTTCCACCGATGCCGCCGGACCTCACGATCGCGCCGACCAGGCCCGCCGCGACGAGCACCGCGACCCCGGCCGCGACGAGACCGCTCGGAAGCGTGCGCCGAGAGCGCGGCGGCCGGACGCCGCTGCGGCGCTCGCGCGTCGCGGCGGCGAGGAGGTCTCCGTGAACCTGGTTCAGGTAGCCGATCGACGTTTCCATCGTTCCCTCTCCAGCTCGGTCGGTGCGTCCGTCTCGTCGGCGTCGAGTTGCTTCGCCATCTGCTTCAGCCCGCGGCTGACGCGAGCCCTCGCGGTCTGCTCGGTGCACCCGAGCGCTTCCGCCACCTCGCGGTAGCTCCGTCCATCGATCACCCGCAACGTGAGCGCTTCACGCTGGTCCTCCGGCAGGTCCGAGAGCGCTTCTCGGATCACCTTCGCCACATCCTCGAAGTCGATGAGCTCTTCGATCCGGTCGTAGTCGTCGTCGTTCACCGTCCGTTCGGGCATCCCGAGGCGCCGGCGGGCCCGCGCGTCCACCGCGCCGCTCCGGAAGTAGTGCGAGAGCAGGTTCCGGCCGATCCCGTACAGCCATGCCGCGCCGTCGACGCCCTGGTCGCGGAACCGCCGCCGTGACGAGAACGCCTCGGCGAACGTCTCCGCCACGAGCTCGGCGGCGGCCTCGGCGTCGAGCGTCCGCCGGGCGAAGTACGCGAGCATCGGCTCGGCGTGCCGCTCGAACAGGACGCCGAACACCTCCGGCACGTCCCAGGAACGGACGATCAGCTCGACGTCGTCGTGGTCCTCGCGCACATCCGCTCCGGTCGCGGTTTCCGAACCTCTATGCCGCTTCCCTGTACGTCTGTGACGGGCATGCCGGTTGGTAGGCTCCCGGGCCGATGGCCACGGGCACGGATCCGATGGAGGAGTTCCCGCGTCAGGTGGCGCGGACGCGGGGGTTCGCGCTCGGCGTGCCGCGGTCGATCACGGTGTCGCCCGACGGGGAGCGCATCGTCTTCCTGCGGACCAAGGCGGGTGACGACCCCATCGCGTGCCTCTGGGTCCAGGACGCGGCGAGCGGCGAGGAGCGGTGCGTGTTCGATCCCCGCTCGCTCTCGATGGACGACGACGATGCGCTCACCGACGCCGAGCGCGCCCGGCGCGAGCGCGCGCGCGAGCGGTCCTCCGGGGTGACCACCTACGCGACGGACCGCGACGTGCGGCGCGCGGTGTTCTCCGTCTCCGGCCGCCTGTTCCTCGCCGACCTCGTCGAGGGCTCCGCGCGCGAGCTCGCCTCGCCGGGCGGCGTCGACGACCCGCGGCTCGATCCCGTCGGCGAGAAGATCGCCTACGTCGCCGATCGGGCCCTCCACGTCCGCGAGATCGAGGGCGGCGACCGCACGCTCGCCGCGAGGACGATCCCGACGTGACGTGGGGGCTCGCCGAGTTCGTCGCGGCCGAGGAGATGCGACCGCTTCCGCGGGCACTGGTGGTCGCCCGACGGCGCGACGATCGCCGCCGCGCGCGTCGACGAGCGCGACGTCCTCACCTGGTACATCGCCGACTCGACGAACCCGGCCTCGCCGCCGCGCGCGGTGCGCTATCCCGCAGGCCGGGACCGCGGACGCGATCGTCACGCTCCACCTGTTCGACGTCGCGAGCGGCGGGCGGACCGACGTGACGTGGGACGGCGACCGGTTCCCGTACCTCGCGCGGTTCGACTGGAGCCAAGGCTGGCCGCCGTTGATCCTCGTCGTCTCGCGCGACCAGCGACGGACGCAGCTCCTCGAGATCGACCCGGCGACGGGAGCGACGACGCTCGTGCGCGAGACCACCGACCCCGAGTGGGTCGAGCTCGTCGCGGAGGCGCCACGCCGCGCTCGCGGGCGGCCGCGTCGTCGAGGTCGTCGCCGACCGCGACGCCGACACGTACCGGCTCACGGTCGACGGCGAGCCCGTCACGCCGCCCGGGCTCCAGGTGCGCGAGGTCCTCGACGCCGGCGAGGGCGTCCTGTTCCGCGCCTCCGAGGACCCGACCGAGATCCACCTGTGGCGGTGGACCCCCGCCGAGGGACCGGTGAGGATCACCGACGAGCCGGGCGTGCACTCCGGAGCGGTCGGGGGCGGAACGAGCGTCATCGTCTCGGCGAGCCTCGATCGCGCGGGCGCCACGGCCGAGGTCGCGTCGCGACGGCGCCCGCGCCGGCGAGATCCGCTCGGTCGCCGAGGAGCCGGTCGTCGTGCCGAAGCCGATCATGCTCACCCTCGGCGAGCGCGAGCTCCGCGCGGCGCTCCTGCTCCCGGGCGGCGCGGAACCCGGACGCGCCGCTCCCCGTCCTGCTCGACCCGTACGGCGGGCCGCACGGCGCGCGGGTGCTCAAGGCCCGGAACCTGTTCCTCGAGTCGCAGTGGATCGCCGACGCCGGGTTCGCGGTCCTGGTCGTCGACGGCCGCGGCGTCGACGGACGCGGACCGGCGTGGGACCGCGCGGTGAAGTTCGACTTCGGGCTCGCGCTCGAGGACCAGGTCGACGCGCTGCACGCCGCGGCCGAGCGGTACCCGTTCCTCGACCTCGAGCGCGTCGGGATCCGCGGGTGGTCCTTCGGCGGCTACCTCGCGGCGATGGCGGTCCTTCGCCGCCCGGACGTGTTCCACGCGGCCGTGGCCGGCGCGCCGGTGACCGACCAGCGCCTCTACGACACGTACTACACGGAGCGCTACCTCGGCCATCCCGACGAGCACCCCGAGGTGTACGAGCGGAACTCGATCCTCGCCGAGGCGCCGCGGCTCATCCGGCCGCTCCTGCTGATCCACGGGCTCGCCGACGACAACGTGTTCGTCGCGCACACGCTGAAGCTCTCGGCGGCGCTGTTCGAGGCCGGCCGGCACCACGAGCTGGTCCTGATCCCGAACGCGACGCACATGACGCGCTCGACCGCCGTCACCGAGAACCTCCTCCGGCGTCCAGCTCGACTTCCTGAAGCGCTCGCTCGGCGCCTGAGGCGCCTCGCCTTCCCGGGCGCCCGAGGGCCGCTGTTACCCTGCGGGAATGCCCATCGTGGTGCAGAAATACGGTGGGACCTCGGTCGGGACCCCCGAGCGGATCGGGCACGTCGCCGACCGGGTCGTCCGCACCCGCGAGGCCGGGAACGACGTCGTCGTGGTCGTGTCCGCGATGGGCGACACCACCGACGTGCTCTTCGGGATGGCCTCGGAGCTCACGCAGGTCCCCGAGCCGCGCGAGCTCGACATGCTCCTCACGTCCGGCGAGCGGATCGCGATGTCCCTCCTCGCGATCGCCGTGAACGCCAGAGGGTGCAGGGCCGCTTCCTACACGGGCTCGCAGGCCGGGATCATCACCGACACCCAGCACGGGAAGGCGCGGATCGTCGAGGTTCGTCCCGCGCGGATCCAGGAGTCGCTCGGCGCCGGCAACGTCGTGATCCTGGCCGGGTTCCAGGGGCTCTCGACCGAGTTCGACATCACGACGCTCGGCCGTGGCGGCTCAGACACCACCGCGGTCGCGATGGCGGCGGCGCTCGGCGCCGAGGTGTGCGAGATCTACACGGACGTCGAGGGCGTCTTCACCGCCGACCCGCGGATCGAGCCGCGCGCGCGCAGGCTCGACAGGATCACCTACGAGGAGATGCTCGAGCTCTCCGCGGCGGGCGCGAAGGTCCTCCAGCTGCGATCCGTGGAGTACGCTCGTCGCCACAAGGTGCGCCTGCACGTCCTTCCTTCCTACTCGGAAGGTGACGGGACGTGGGTGGTGGAGGAGGACGAGATCCCGATGCTCGAGCAGGCGCTCATCCGGGGAGTCGCCCTGGACGCCGAGGAGGCGAAGGTGACGATCGACGACGTCCCGGACCGGCCGGGGATCGCCGCCTCGATCTTCAAGGCGGTCGCCGCCGAGGGGATCAACGTGGACCTGATCGTTCAGAACGTCTCGCACGACGGGCGCACGGACCTCTCGTTCACCGTCCCGCGCGCCGACCTGCCGCGGGTCGAGGCCGTGCTGCAGGGGATCGTGAGCGACATCGGCGCGGAGCGGTACTCGGCCGACGACGGCATCGCGAAGCTCTCGCTCGTCGGCGCCGGGATGAAGAGCAACCCGGGCGTCGCCGCGGACATGTTCGATGCGCTCGCCACCGAGGGGATCAACATCGAGATGATCTCGACGTCGTCGATCCGGATCTCGTGTGTGATCCGCGCCGAGGACGCCGAGCGAGCGGTCCGCACCGTGCACCAGCGGTTCGGCCTGGACGAAGCGCTCCTCGAAGGCGAGGGCTGACCCGATGGTCGTCTGTCCCAGCTGTCGCAACGTCAATCCCGAGGAGTCCACCGTCTGCACGCAGTGCGGGACGACCCTCGAACCCGGCCACATGGCGCTCATGCCCCTTCGTCGCAGCGAGTCCGAACGCCCGCCGATCGAGGTCCGCAAACCGCCGCAGCCCTCGAAGTGGCGCCCGCTCGTCATGGTCGGGATGGTCGCCTTCGTCGTGGGCGGTGTCGGCGTCGTCTGGCTGCTCCGGCCGGACCCGTGCTCCGGCACGAACTTCAAGTCGGAGAACTTCGGGTACTGCGTGCTCGTGCCCGACGGCTGGGAGGCGGGCCCGGCGCAGTTCGGCGCCGACGTCACGCTCGATCAGTTCGCGCCGCCGACCGAGTCGGCAACCGTCGTCGTGGAAGCGGTCGACCTGGAGGGCGGCACGGCGCTCGATGAATGGTCCGCGTTCGTCCGCCAGCGGGACGAGGAGGTCGGCCTCACGCCGGGCGCCGCGAGCGAGACCTCGCTCGACGGCGTCGGCGCGCTGCAGTGGGACGTGACCGTCACGCCGGAGGACGGAGAGAGCTTCCAGATGCGCGAGGTCGTCACCGTCCGCGACGACATCGGATGGCGGATCACGCTGAACGACGTGTCCGACGGCTTCGGGACCAGCGCGGTGGTCTTCAGCGACATGCTCGACTCCTGGCAGTTCCGTTGACCATGCGGGTCGCCGTCGTCGGAGCCACCGGAGCCGTCGGCCGGACCATGCTCCGCATCCTCGAGGAGCGGGGGTTCCCGGCCGACGAGCTCGTGCCGCTCGCCTCGGAGCGAACGGCCGGGTCGCGCGTGTCGTTCGCCGGGGCGGAGCACACCGTCGGCGTGCTGACGCAGGAGGCGCTCGAGGGCGTCGACATCGCGCTCAGCTCGTGCGGGAGCTCCGTCGCCAAGACCTGGGTGCCGGCCGCCGCGGAGGCGGGAACGGTCTGCATCGATAACTCGAGCGCCTTCCGGATGGAACCCGAGGCCGCCCTCGTGATCCCCGAGGTGAACCCCGAGGCGCTGGAGTCCGGTCCGAGGATCATCTCGGTCCCGAACTGCACGATCATCACGACGCTCATGGCCGTCGCGCCGCTGCACCGCGAGGCCGGCCTTCGCTCGCTCATCCTCAGCTCGTACCAGTCGGTCTCCGGCGCCGGGCAGAAAGGCGTGCGCGAGCTGGCCGAGCAGGTCGAGAAGCTCCACGGGATGGAGGAGGAGCTCGGCAGCGGCGACCTCGACGCGCTGCCGAGCGGCGACGTGTTCGGCAAGACGATCGCCTACAACGTGCTCGCGAAGATCGACGTGGTCGACGAGGACACGGGGTTCACGTTCGAGGAGGTCAAGATGCAGCGGGAGGCCAAACGGATCCTCTCGATGCCGCAGCTCGACATCACGGCGACGTGCGTTCGCGTTCCCGTGCCCGTCGGGCACAGCGTGAGCGTGCACGCGACGTTCGAGCGGCCGATCTCGCCCGACGAGGCCCGCGAGATCTTCCGCGATGCGCCGGGTGTCCAGCTCCGCGACGATCCGGCGAACGGCGTCTACCCGAGCCCGCTCGAGGCGGCCGGGATCGACGATGTGCTCGTCGGCCGGATCCGCCGTCCCGAGGGCCACGACGACGCGCTCTTGCTGTTCGCGTGCGGCGACAACCTCCGCAAGGGCGCGGCGCTGAACGCGGTGCAGATCGCCGAAGCCGTCCTCGCGCGCCGCTGATCGTCATCGGCTACTCGTTGTAGCCCCCGCCGCCCTTCGACTCGTCGAGCAGCTTCACGAACCACTTGCCGTTGTCGACCCAGCCCGTCGCCCTCGTAGAAGCGGTGGGTCGCCTCGCGCCACCCGCTCGTCTCGAGCGACATGCGGAAGCACCCGCGCTTGCGCGCGAGGACCTCGGCTTCCTTCATCAACGCCGTTCCGACCCCTTGCCCTCGGACCGGTTCGGTCACGACGAGGTCGTTCACCCACGCCTGCGGCCGGGGATGGCCGAGGCGCTGGCGGAACTCCAGGTCGAGGAACCCGAGCAGCCGACCGCCGAGCTCCTCGGCGACCAGGGTTCGCGACTCGCGGAGCGCGAGGTGACCGCCGAAGCGGATCACGTACGACGGGTTCGTGGTCGCCGAGGGCGACACGTCGCGGCCGAGCTCGACGAGGAGGCCGGCCACCTGTGGCCAGTCCTCGACGGTCGCCGCCCGGATCGTGTAGTCGAGGCCCACCGCTTCAGCGCGGTCGCCGCGGGACGCTCATGGCGCGAACGCGCACGTGCACGGGGAAGCCCCGCACTTCGGGCACCCGTTCGCGTAGCGAGCCGCGGCCTCGTCGAGATCGACGTTCAACAGGTTCGCGAGCGAGGCGAGCCAGGCGATCACGTCGGAGAACTCGTGCACGAGCTCGTCGCGCGCGCCGTTCCGAAGCGCCCTCGCGAGCTCTCCGACCTCCTCGGTGAGCCAGCGGAACGTGGCGTCGGGGCCGCGCTTCATGTCGCGCTCGTAGTACGTGCGATGCAGCGTTCGTTGCAGCTCCGCGATCTCCATCAGGCCGCCGAGTCTACCGGCCGCGCGTCGGGCAACCGCCTCGCGACGACGATGAGCAGGAGCGCGGACAGCAGACCGATCGCGAACGCGCCGCCGATCCCGGCCTCGAGCGAGATCGTGCCGCGGTCGGCGAGCGCGACGCTGGCGCCACCGAGTCCCGCGCCGATGCCGATGCCGAGGAAGTCCATGAGGATCGTCGAGGAGAGCTCGCCGGCCTCGTGTCCCTCGGTGGCGACGCTCATCACGGCGAGCGGGATCGTCGGGAACACCATGCCCATCCCGAGCCCGCCGAGGCCCCATCCGACGTACGCCGACGACGATCGGAACGTCGCGGATCAGCCCCGTCGCCACGAGCAGCGTCCCGACGGCGATCACGACCGCGCCGAGCGTCGTGATCCACCGCGCCCCGCGGCGACCGACGGTGCGCGACTCGTACCAGCTGCCGGCGGCCCAGGCCACCGTCGCGGCCGTGATCACGAGCCCGGCCTGGCCGACCGAGAGCCCTCGCACCTTCGTGAGCATCAACGTCAGGAAGCCGTCGACCGCGAGGAACGCGCACGAGGCGAGGAACGCGGCCGCCGCGGCCGCCGGCAGGCCGGGACGAGCCGTGAAGGTGCCGCGCGGCGTGATCCGGCGCAGCGCCGGGATCGCGACGGCGAGCCCGCCCAGGATCAGTCCCACGCTCGAGCATGTTGAGCGAGGTGAGGCCGGCCAGGAAGACGCCGGCTCCGAGCATCAACAACAGGCTCGCGGCGACCGGCAGCCGCTCGGTGTCGGGGGTCGAGCCGATCGAACGCAGCGAGGGGATGACCAGGAGGACGCCGACGACGATCAGCGGGATGGGGATGAGGAACGCCCAGCGCCAGCCGAGCGTCGTGGCGATCAGGGTTCCGACCGGAGGGCCGAGCAGGCCGGGGACGATCCACATCGACGCGAGGAGCGCCATCACGCGCGGGCGGATCCGTTCGGGATAGGTCTTGGCCACCGCGCCGAGCGAGACGGTGTACAGACCCCCGCCGCCGATCCCCTGGACGAACCGTCCCACCACCAGCACGAGCATCGAGGGCGCCGCGGCGGCGATCAGCAGGCCCGCGACGTACAGCACGAGCGCGAACGCGAGCACCGGCCGCAGGCCCGAGGCGATCGGTCAGCCGCCCGGCGATCGGGACGGTGGCGAACGACGCCAGGGTCAGCGCCGTGAAGGTCCATCCGTAGAGCGACAGGCCTCCGAGCTCCTCTTCGACCGCGGGCAGGATCGTGAGGACGATGAGGGACTCGATCGCCACGAGCGCCTCGAGCAGGAGCAGCCCCGCGGTGAGCCGGCCGCGCGCACCCGGCGAACACCTCGCGCCACGGCGGGGCCGGGGAGACGGTCCGGGCGGGCTCGCTCGTCACGGGCGCGAGCGTAGCGGGGCACGGAAGCCCGGACTTGTCTACCGACCGGTAGAGAGGCATAATCTGCCGAGTGGTAGAGAGCGCGGCGGCCCCGCGGAGCTCGCGCCCGGCGTCGATCACTCGTCTCCTGGCGGACAAGAACGTCCTGGTGACCGGCGTGACCGGGTTCCTCGGCCAGGCCGTGTTCGAGCGCCTCCTGCTCGACTTCCCCGACACGCGGATCACCCTGCTCGTCCGGCCGCAGCTGGGCTCGAGCGGGCGCGACCGGGTCGAGTCGATCACCGGCCGTCCCACCTTCAACGCGCTCCGCGACAAGGTCGGCGCCGACGGGATCACGGCCATGCTCGACGAGCGCGTCGAGGTCGTCGACGGCGACTTCACGCAGGAGGACCTCGAGGTGCCGGGCGGGCTCGACGTGGTCATCCACTGCGCGGCCGCGGTCGCGTTCGACCCGCCGATCGACGAGGGCTTCATCACGAACCTGCTCGGCGCCGTCCGCTTCTACGAGGCGGTGCTGGCGTCGAACGAGGCACCGCATCTCCTGCACGTCTCGACCGCGTACGTCGCGGGCATGCGCAAGGGCGTGATCCCCGAGACGACGCTCGACCACCGCGTCGACTGGCGGACCGAGGCCGACCTCGCGCTCCGCGCCCGCGAGGACGTCGAGGCCGCGAGCCGCAAGCCCGAGCTCCTCGACTCGTTCCTGAAGAAGGCGCGATCGTCGCACGGCCGCGCCGGGCCGCAGTCGGTCTCCGACGACGCGGAGGAACGGCGCAAGTCCTGGGTGACCAAGCGCCTCGTGCAGTACGGGCGGGCGCGAGCGCAGACGCTCGGCTGGCCGGACAACTACACGTTCACGAAGGCGATGGGCGAGCGCGCCGTCGAGGAGCTCGCCGCCAAGCACGCCGCGCCGCTCTCGATCGTTCGCCCGTCGATCATCGAGTCGAGCTACGAGCACCCGTTCCCGGGATGGATCGAGGGTTTCAAGATGGCCGAGCCGATCATCCTGGCGTACGGCCGCGGCACGATCCCGGAGTTCCCCGGCATCCCCGAGGGCATCGTCGACATCATCCCGGCCGACTTCGTCGTGAACGCGATGCTCGCCGCGGCGGCGCACCCGCCCGAGCCCGAGAGCCCCGCGTACTACCACGTGAGCTCCGGCTCCCGGAACCCGTTGCAGTTCAAGGGCCTGTACAAGTGGGTGCGCGAGTACTTCGAGCGCGACCCGCTGCCCCAGCAGGGCCGAGGCACGGTGAAGGTGCCGGAATGGACGTTCCCCGGCAACCTCCGCGTCGAGCGGCTGCTCAAGAGCGCCGAGCGCGCCGTCGAGCTCGCGGACAAGGTGATCACGCACCTTCCGAAGTCGAAGAAGATGCGCGAGCTGGTCGGGCGCCTGGATCGCGACAAGGGCCGCGTCGACTTCATCCGCCGGTACGCGGATCTCTACGGCGCCTACACCGAGGCCGAGGTCATCTACACGGACGACCGGACGGTCGGGCTGTATCGCTCGCTGTCCGAAGGCGGACCAGAAGCGGTTCCCGTTCGACTCGGCCGCGATCGACTGGCGCTACTACCTGCAGGACGTCCACTG
The DNA here is from genome assembly GCA_963786805.1 of uncultured Actinomycetes bacterium. Classification (GTDB taxonomy): domain Bacteria; phylum Actinomycetota; class UBA4738; order UBA4738; family HRBIN12; genus CALGFI01. The sequence goes on along the minus strand of CAWBAK010000006.1, from coordinate 181,043 downwards.
CCCGGCGGTGACCGCGGGGCTCCGCGCGCTCTCGAGCACGCGCGTGAAGCCGCAGGTGCGGATCCGCGAGCGCGAGCAGCTCGTCCTCGCGCTGTTCGACATGGAGGGCACGATCCTGCCGTCGAACGTCGTCGAGTCCTACGTGTGGTCCCGCATGGCCGACCTCCCCTGGGACCAGTGGCCCGACGAGCTGATCAGCGTGTTCTCGCGGGTGCCCTCGTACCTGATGGCGGACCGGCGCGATCGCGGCGAGTTCCTGCGCACGTTCTTCCGCCGCTACGAGGGCGCCAGCGTCGAGGGCATCGCCCAGCTCGTCGAGGAGGTCGTGTCCGAGTTCATGCTCCAGAAGGTCTCGGCCGCCGCCGTGCGCCGCATCCGAGAGCACCGCGAGGCCGGTCACCGGACGATGCTCGTCACCGCCGCGGCCGAACCGTTCGTGCAGCCGATCGCGCCGCTGTTCGACCAGGTGGTCGCCGCGAAGCTCGCGATCGAGGACGGCGTCTACACGGGGTATCTCGCCGAGCCGCCGCTCGTCGGCGAGGCGCGCGGGGCGTGGCTCCGACGGTACGCGCAGCTCGAGGGCGCCGACCTGAAGTCCTCGTACGCGTACGCCGACTCGCACTCGGACCTCGCGCTGCTGAAGGCGGTCGGCAACCCTGTCGCCGTGAGCCCGGACGCCGCGCTGCTGCGCGTCGCGCGGCGCCGGCGGTGGCCGATCGAGGAGTGGGAGATGTCCGGCGGCATGCCGCGCGTCCGTTTCCCGAAGCCGGCGGTGCGCTGAGATGACGACCCAGTCGCTCGAGCTCTTCCGCTCGGCGCCGCGGTACCTGACCGCGCGCGCGATCGGCGACCGGGCGCCCGGCCTCCTGTCCGGACCGCTCGCGCCGATGCGGCTCGTGCACAAGAAGGACCCGGTGCCGCTCGGGCCCGGCTGGGGCCGCGTCCGGCCCGCTCCTGAGCGGGATCTGCGGCTCCGACCTCGCCACGATCGGCGGGAAGTCGAGCTTCTACTTCTCGCCGCTCGTCTCGCTGCCGTTCGTCCCGGGCCACGAGGTCGTCGGAGAGCTGATCGACGACGTCGACGAGCTCACGGCCGGAACGCGGGTCGCGCTGCAGCCGGTCCTCTCGTGCCTCGCGCGCGGCCTCGACCCGTGCGAGAACTGCAAACAAGGCCTCACCGGGCGCTGCGACCGCGTGACGACGGGCCATGTGAGCGCCGGGTTGCAGACCGGCTACTGCGCCGACACCGGCGGCGGGTGGAGCAAGATGTTCGTCGCGCACCGCTCGCAGCTGCACCCGATCCCCGACGACCTCTCCGATCGCAAGGGCGTGCTCGTCGAGCCGCTCTCGTGCGCGATCCACACGGCGCTCCGCGCGAACGTGCAGCCGAACGCGAACGTCCTGCTGATCGGCGCCGGCGCGATCGGCATCCTGACGCTCCTCGCGCTGAAGGAGCTCACGAAAGCCGGGCGCGTGACCGTCGTCGCCAAGCACGGCAAGCAGCGGGAGTGGGCGGAGTCCTTCGGTGCCACCGAGGTGGTCGAGCCGAAGGAGGCGACGAACGCCGTCCGCCGCACCAGCCACGCGATGAAGCTCCGCCCCGAGCGCGGCGCGCCGTTCCTGCTCGGCGGCGCCGACGTCGCGATCGACTGCGTGGGCTCGCGCAAGTCGCTCGACATGGCGCTGCGGAACGTCCGGGCCGGAGGCCGCGTCGTCGTGAGCGGCATCCCGGGCGCCGGTGCCGACCTCACGCCGCTGTGGTTCCGCGAGCTCGAGCTCGTGGGCGCGTACACGGGCGGCATCGAGAAGGTGGACGGGAAGGCGCGCTCCGCGTTCGAGATCGCCGTCGATCTCGCACGCCAGAACCCGATCGAGGGCATCGTGGGCGCGACGTATCCGCTCCACCGCTGGCGCGAGGCGATCGACCACGCGCTGGCGGCAGGGAAACTGGGAACCCTGCGGGTCGCGTTCGACCCGCGGGCCGACTGAGGAAAAACAGGAGACGACATGGCCAGACCGGGGTTCGTGCTGGAGGTGGACGAGCGGACGCCGCCGCTCCTGGTGCACGAGGGCGAGGGGTTCCGCTTGCAGAAGTTCCCGCTCGGCGCGCGGGTGATCTATCCGCCCGACGCGCTGCCGCGGATCCGCAACGTCCGCGCAGCCATCCGCCACGCCCTGGACCAACCGCACGACAGCGAGCCGCTCCGCGAGCTGCTGAAGCCCGGGATGAAGCTCACGATCGCGATCGACGACATCTCGATCCCGCTGCCGCCGATGCAGAGCCCCGACATCCGCCAGCTCGTCCTCGAGGAGGTCATCGAGCTCGCGGCGCGCCAGGGCGTCGAGGACATCAAGCTCTTCATGGCGAACTCGCTCCACCGGCGCATGACCGCGGACGAGATCCAGCACGCGGTCGGCGAGCGCGTCTTCCGCTCGTTCTACCCGAAGGACCTGAAGAACCACGACGCGGAGGACCGGGACAACCTCGTCTACGTCGGCAAGACCGACAAGGGCGAGGAGGTCGAGCTCAACAAGCGCGCCATGGAGTCCGACCTGCTGATCTACGTGAACATCAACCTCGTCGCGATGGACGGCGGCCACAAGTCCGTGCCGGTCGGCCTCGCCAGCTATCGCAGCGTGAAGCACCACCACAACGTCGACACGATGCTGCACTCCAAGTCGTACATGGACCCGCGCCCGGGCAAGAGCGCGATCCACGACTCGTGCAAGCGGATGGGCGACCTGCTCAAGTCCAACGGCCTCAAGATCTTCACGATCGAGACCACGCTGAACAACGAGACCTTCCCCGACCCGTTCGGCTTCATGAACAAGCGCGAGTGGGAGTGGTCGCTGTTCGAGCAGGGGACCTACCTCGCCGCGAAGAAGGCGAACGAGCTCGGGCCCAAGCCGATGCGGCATCAGATCTGGACGCGGATCAAGTCGCCCACCGGCGTCACCGGGATCAACGCCGGCGAGACCGAGGCCGTGCACGAGCGCACGCTGGCCAAGCTGCACGAGCAGCAGCTCGTCGAGGTCAACGGGCAGACCGACATCATGGTCGTCGGCCTGCCGTACATCAGCCCCTACAACGTGAACTCGATCATGAACCCGATCCTCGTCCACTGCCTGGGGCTCGGGTACCTGTTCAACCTGTACCGGAACAAGCCGGTCGTGCGGCCCGGCGGCGCGATGATCATGTTCCACCCCGTGCCGAACGAGTTCCACCAGGTGCACCACCCCTCGTACGTCGACTTCTTCGAGGAGGTCCTGGCCGAGACGAACGACCCGTCCACGATCGAGTCCAAGTACGAGGAGAAGTACGCGACCGATCCCTGGTACATCCACCTGTACCGCAAGAGCCACGCGTACCACGGCGTGCACCCGTTCTACATGTGGTACTGGGGCGCGCACGCGCTCGACTACCTCGGCGACGTCATCGTCGTCGGCGGCGACCCGAAGACGTGCGCGCGCCTGGGCTACCGGCCGGCGACGAGCTTCCGCGACGCGCTCGAGATGGCCGGCGAGACCGTCGGGCGCTCGCCCTCGATCAGCTACTTCCACGTGCCCCCGCTCGCGATCGCGGACGTGCGCTAGATGGGCAAGAAGCTCACCGACGAGATCCGCGACGTCGCCAAGGGCTGGCGCTGGGGCCGCCGCACGATGATCCCGCGCAGCGCCGAGTCCTCCACCCGACCGCCGAAGCCGTTCGACTTCCCGACCGACTGGGCCAGGAGCGATGCCGGCGTCGTCGCGCGCAACGTGATCGTGGACGTCGGCCTGAAGACGATCATCTGGAACGAGACGTCGCCGGAGGTCTTCGGCGTCGACAACCTCGAGGGCGTCAAGGGCCCGGTGATGTTCATCTCGAACCACTCGAGCCACCTCGACGCCTCGATCATCATGATCACGCTGCCGAAGGAGTGGCGCGAGAAGACCGCGACCGCCGCCGCGAAGGACTACTTCTTCGACGTCTGGTGGCGCTCGGCGTTCACCGCGCTCGTCTACGGGGGGTTCCCCGTCGAGCGCGGCGCCGGCGAGCGCGCGACCGACAAGGCGAAGGAGCTGATCGGCGAGGGCTGGAACATCATCGTGTTCCCCGAGGGAACCCGGTCGCAGGACGGCTGGCTCCAGCGCTTCCGCCACGGCACCGCGCGCCTCGCGCTCGACATGAAGATGCCGGTCGTGCCGATCGCGATCGTCGGCGCGTACCAGGCGATGCCGAAGGGCCGCTCGTGGCCCCGCCCCGGCCGCCCGCCGATCCGGGTCCGCTACGGCAAGCCGCTGTACCCGCAGGAGGGCGAGACGCACCAGCAGCTGAGCCTGCGGATGCAGCAGGCCGTCGCCGAGCTCTTCGACGAGGACCGCACGAGTTGGTGGGAGGCGCAGCAGCGGGCCGCGAAGGGCGAGACCCCGAAGATGAGCGGCCCCCAGGGCCCGAGCTGGCTCCGGACGTGGGAGGGGACGCGCCCGATCAAGCGGAGCGGCAAGCCGCCGGCATGGAAGTGATGGCCGCGTGACCCGCACCGGCGGCGAGACGCGCCGGCACGCCCTCATCGAGGAGGCGATCCGCGCGTTCGGCCGCGAGGGCTACTCGGGCGCGAGCCTCGACCAGATCGCCACCGCCGTCGGGATCAGGAAACAGACGCTCCTCTACTACTTCCCCACGAAGGACGCGCTCCTCGAGGCGTGCCTCCAGGCCGCCGGCCAGCGCGTCGCCGACGAGATCGCCGAGGCCCTCGAGGGCAAGGAGACCTACTGGGACCGAGCCGAGGCCGTGATCCATGCCGTGTTCGCCCTCGCCGAGGAGTGGCCCGAGTTCCCGATGTTCCTGCGCGAGGCCGGCCGCCTCGGCGCCGAGGGCTTCGAGCGCTTCGCGAGCGTGATCGACCCGATGCGGAAGCGCGCGGTCGCGTTCCTGCAATCCGGGATGGATGCCGGGGAGATCCGGGAGCAGGACCCGGCGCTGCTGCTGTTCATGCTGTACACGGCGGTCGTGGGGTCGCTCACGGAGGCGAGCGTCCTGCACGCCGTTGTTGGAAAGGACAGGAGCCGGGCGTCCCTCCGACGCCGGGAGCGCGAGGTGGTCGTGTTCGTCAGAAGCGCGCTTCAGACTGCCTAGGAGGGACTTGTCTGTTTGTCACCTAGTACCCCTCATGTACTTGAGGGGTTAGGAGATGGGGAACGGCCAGCGCCGCCACCTCGCGGTGAATCCCAGTGTTCTGAGCCACTGCTGTACGTGGAGCCTTGTCCGCGGATGGAGAGGGCTAGGTAGCGCGGGCACAAGGAACGGCGCTGGGGGACCACCCCGCGGCCGACAGAGGCCTGTCGCGGCCCCGGCAAGCCAGGCGATCTTCGTTATGAGCGGTGACCGCTCTAACCTCGCGGCGTCAAGAAGGCCTCGAGGAGAATGCTCGTATCCTCCGCGACGGTGCAGGACCAGAGGTCAGGCCGCCCTGCTTGTCCGGGCACCTCGAAGATGAGCTGGCCATCGATCACGAGGCGCGTGAAGACGATCACGCCGTGCCCATCCAAGCGCTGGCCAGCGATCTGAGCGCTTTGCAGGATGCCCATGGCCTGGAAGTTCAGGGTCTCTGAACCTCGGCCGCAGGTAAACGTTAGGGGGCTCGCGTTCGGGTTGGTCGACGGCGGGTCCGCCATCGCAGGAGCGCCTGCCAAGAGCGGGAGCGCGACGATGGCCAAGAGGGTTCCGATGCGCAGCAACCTCATTTGGCTCCTCCAATCGATCAAGAACACACGAAGAACCAACTACCAGGACTCCGGTGCAACATCCGCCGTTCGCACTGGACGTCTTGGGCGCCACACCAACAGCAGCCCCGCCCCCGACTCGTCACCCCCGGTTCACCTGGCGCTTCCGATGGAAACCGCCTCGCACGAAGGCTCGTGACCTGATCCCCCTCTCGCTTCTATCTGCCTTGCCTTGTGTCGAGGATGGGAGTCATGCGAGACCATCTGCCTTCTGACACGACTCGATTGCATCTCCGTCGCAGAAGTGAGTCCCTAAGGACACCTCCCTCGCTGAGAGCGCCACATTTTCACAGCTTTCTCTGTAGGTCAATCGGGGGGACAATAGAACGCATCGCGGGTCTACGCATTAGGTGCAATCCCGGCGAATCGAAAGAACGGCGGCCGGTCAGGCGAGGGTCGATCAGGTGCACGTCGTCGATCTTCCGGTAGCCGAGCACGGCCGTGCCGGGTGCAGGCAACCCGTCGAGCCGATGCTCAGCGGGTTCTCGCCACGCGGTATCGGATGTGCGTGACGCCGGGCGCCTCGACGACACGGAGCTGCTCGAGCTCGACGTCGGCGATCCCGTCGAACAGGCGCTCGCCGTCGCCGAGCAGCATCGGTGAGATCGACAGGTCGATCTCGTCGAGCAGCCCCGCCGCCAGGTACTGCCGGATCACGCTCGCCCCGCCGGTGAGCCACACGTCCGCTCCGCCCGCCGCCTCGGTCGCTCGCTCGAGCGCGCTCTCGATGCCGTCGGTGACGAAGTGGAACGTCGTGCCGCCCTGCATCTCGAGCGGCTCCCTGGCGTGATGCGTGAGCACGAACACGGGCACGTGGTACGGCGGATCCTCGCCCCACCAGCCGCGCCAGTCGCCCTGCCACGGACCCGGACCGCCGCCGAACATCTTCCGGCCCATCACGATGGCGCCGACGTTCTCCCACCAGCCCCGCACGACGGCGCTGCTCGCGTTCGTCTCGCCCGGCGTGTCGTCGCCCTGCTCTCCTTGAAGACGTCGAGCGGGAACATCCAGTCGTGCAGGTGCTCGCCACCGACGCCGAGCGGTTCCTCGAGGCTCTGATCCGGCCCGGCGCCGTACCCGTCGAGCGAGATCGACATCGTCGCACGCAGCTTGCTCATGGCTCCTCCTTCGTCCATCGGTCTGACCGGGCGAGCCGCGAGACTCATCGCTCGCGCCCGTTCCGAGCGTACGCTGATGCCACCTCCTCGGCGGCTGGGGTCGGATGGCGGATCGAGCGATCGAACGCGAGCAGCGCGTCACGCCTCTCGAGCTGTTCTTCGACCTCGTCGTCGTGTTCGCGATCACCCAGGTCACCGAGCTCATGTCGAGCGACCTCACGTGGCGCGGCCTCGGTCGCGGGTTGCTGGTCTTCGCGGCGATCTGGTGGTCGTGGACGGGCTACGCCTGGCTCACGAACGCCCTCGAGCCGGAGGAGGGGCTCGTCCGCGCGGGGATGTTCGCGGCGATGGCGGCGATGTTCGTCGTTGCCCTCGCCGTCCCCAGGGTGTTCGGGTCCGAGGGCGTGCTGTTCGGCGTCGCGTACCTGTTCGTCCGCCTGATCAACATCGGGCTCTACGCCTTCGCGAGGAAGGGGCGTCGCACCGACGTCCGGCCGGCGCTCGCACGACTGGTGCCCTCGACGATCGTCGGGCCGTCGCTGATCCTGCTCGCGGGCTGGGTCGAGGGCGGATGGCGGGTGCCGCTGTGGGTCCTCGCGCTCCTCGTGATGTACGGCGGCGGGTTGCTCGGCGTCGGGCCGGGTTGGCGGATCTCACCCGCGCACTTCGCCGAGCGGTACGGGCTGATCGTGATCGTCGCCCTCGGCGAGTCGGTGATCTCGCTCGGGGTCGGCGGTGGCCCACCTTCCGCACACCTGGGGGTCGATCACCGCGGCGATCCTCGGCATCCTCGTGATCGCGGCGCTGTGGTGGACGTACTTCGACGTCATGGCCGTGCTGGCGCGGCGCGAGATCGAGGGAGCGAGCAGCGACGTGCGAGCGCGGCTGGCCCGTGACCTCTACAGCTACCTCCACATGCCGATGATCGCCGGCGTCGTCCTGTTCGCGCTCGGACTGAAGGCGACGATCGAGCACCTCGACGAGCCGCTCACGGCCGTGACGGCCGTCGCGCTGTTCGGCGGGCTCTCGCTGCACTACCTCGCGCACGTCGTGCAGCGCATCCGCCTAGTGCGCGTTCATCCGGCACACGCGGGAAGAGGCCCCGGCGTGGATCGGACCGGGCCGCCTCGCGGCGAGCGTCGCGATGCTGGTGCTCATCCCGGCCGCGCTCGAGATCCCGGCGCTCGCGTCGCTCGCGCTCGCGATGGCGGTCTGCGGCGCGCTGATCGCCTGGGACCTGATCCACTATCGCGAGCACCGCGTCCAGGTCCGGCGGGACCGTCCCTAGCTTCTCAGGGCGAGTGCGGTTGACTGCCTGCGGCTCTCGTGCCGTAATCCATCGGACCTGCGGAGTTCGATGATGCCGAAGCGATCACGAAGGCTTTTCGCCGTGTCGGTTGTGGTGTTCATCGCCACGCTGGCCCTGCTGGGGGCGTGCACCGGCGGGCCGAGCGATGAAGGAGGCGAGGCCGGTCCCGCCGCCGCGATCGAAGGATTCGACGCTTCGCCCGACGCCGGGTTCGCCCCGGAGGCACGGCTCGACCTCGCGATCGTCTCCGAGCCCGGGGCGACCCGGACCGCGGCCCTGGAGCTGATCGGGTCGGACGATCCGGACGTCCGGATCGCCGCCGTGTACGCCCTGTCGGTGACCTTGCGGGCTGAGGACGCGGAGGTGCTGGCACCGCTCCTGCAGGCGGACGACCCTCGGGAGCGGGTCTTGGTCGCGGCCGCGATGCTGGCCGTCGCGGATCCGCGAGCGGTCCCCATCCTGATCGACGCGCTGGTCGAGGATGCTGCCCTTCCCTTCGGATCTCCCCCGGCTCGGGTATGGGAGAAGGCCCGGTTCGCACTCCTGCAGTTCACCGGGCAGGACCTCGGGCTACGCGATGCCGCCACGGCATCCGAAGCGGCGGCGACGATCCCGGCGTGGGAGTCCTGGTGGCAGGGCGCCGGATCGTCGTTCGAGATCGTCCCCGTCCCCGACCCGTTCGGACCGTGAGAACCCTTCGCCGGGTGACGACCGTGGTCGTTCTTGTCGTTTCAACGCTCGCTCCCGTCGGGGCCGCGGGGCAGGAGGGATTCGCGTCGAAGGGCGGCACGGTGGTGACCGTCGACGCACCGATCGTGACGATCACGGTCACCATCGACTTCCTGGTTCCCGATCCGAACCGGGAGGGCATGCAGGAGACGGCCGCCGGGCTCGCCCAGCAGATCACGGACTACTGGGTCGATGGACTGGCTCCCTTCGCCACCGACTGCCGGCTCTTCAACCTCGTCGTCGTGATCAACCCGTTGCCGGAGTCGGCCGCCCGCAAGATCTCGATCGACGGGCGGGAGGCTCTTGTGACCACCCCGGGTCACCACGTCATCGCGTGGGGTGGGAACGAGCCGAACGCCCCGTGGCCCAACACGTTCGACCCATACGACGCGGATCAGACGGCAACCCCAGGCGAGGACTATGCCTCGCCCTACTCGCACGAGCTGTGGGCGGTCTGGTCAGGGCACCTCGTGGACCCGGAGGACTTCGCGCACGAGTTCGGGCACCTACTCGGCTTCGGCGACGACTACCGGCAGAGCGGACTTCCCATCCCCGGTCGACAAGGGACCTTGATGGACAACGGCCCCTTGATCGACCAGGTGCTTTCGGACCGGCTCGCGGACATCATCACGAGTTCGGGGAAGCGGGTGCCCGAGTGCGAGGTGTGGCAGGGGAGTATCCACATGCAGACGGACCAAACGCTCCCCTCGGGAGATGTCTGCCGACAGATCGGGGACGCGCAGGGGGAGCTCGTCGTCGACGACGACGACCGGATCTCCGGGACGCTGGAGGCGGTGGAGACCGAGACGTGCACCTTCGGGTTCGATCGGACGAGGTCGGGGTTAGCCCTCGCGCTCGAGGGGACGGCATCGGACTCCGCGCTGACCGTGAGCCATACCAGCGGCACCACGGCCGGCTACTTCCCCATCGGGTTCTTCAGCTCGCCGGGAGCCCTCGACCCCGTCCCCATCACGATCACCGCCCCCGGGGTGGCCGAGGTGTCGGTCACGCGGGAGATGCCCAACGACTACACGATCACGCTCACCTTCGAGTTCCGGTGCGTGACCTGCGAGGCTGCGGTCGGGTAGCGACGCCTAGGGTCCTGCCGAGGGAAGGCCGGGTGGCGCAGACGTCAGGTTCCGCTCCCTGAGCCGCTCGATCCCGTCCAAGAGAAGGTCCAGCGCGAACTCGAACTCGTACTGATCGTCGCAACCTGGACCCACCACCGATCCCTTCTCGTGCGAGATCGCCGTGACGAGCTCCGTGATGTAGGGGAACTGCTGCACCATCTCGGGTGGCAGGGCGGCCGGCCCTTCAGGATCGGCACTCGGCGAGTCGTCGAACAGCTCCTGGGTGAACCCGAAGATGCGGCTTCCCACGGCGTGCATCACGTGATGCGTGAGGTCGATCGAGAACCCGCCGGCCCGGAAGATCCCGATCGTCGAGTCCATATACGCCATCACGCGCGGTGTCGGGTTCTCCCGGGACTCGAGCACTCGTGACGCCCAGGGGTGCCGGAGGAGCGTCTGTCGCGCCGAGAGGATCCGCTGCCGGATCGCGCTCTTCCAGTCGGTGCCGCCGGCCGGGGGATCGATGTCGCCGACGACCACGTCGACCATCCCGTCGAGGACGTCCTCCTTGTTGGCCACGTGCTTGTAGAGCGCCATCGGCACCACGCTGAGCTCCTGGGCGAGCCGGCGCATGCTGACCGATTCGATCCCCGCCTCGTCGGCGAGGGCGATGGCGGCGCGCAACACGCGATCCCTGCTGAGCGGGATCCGGCGCGGAGCCGCCGTCTTCTGAGCCATCGGGATCGCCTTTCCACGGAGCGCGAAGCCCCATCTCGGGTTTCCTGTTGACAGAGTGTACGCTGTACACCTATCCTTCCGCCACTGGTGTACAGCGTACACCTCGGATCGAGCCCAACGGAGGAGAACTCGATGAGAGCGATCACGCAGAACCGGTACGGCCCACCCGACGTCCTCGAGCTCGAGGAGCTCGACCGGCCCGTCCCGAAGGACGACGAAGTGTTGGTGCGGGTCATGGCTTCGTCCGCCAACCCGCGGGACTGGCACCTGATGCGAGGGCTGCCGCTCATCGTGCGGCCGCAGATCGGCCTGCGTAAGCCGAAGTTCCGCTTCCCCGGGAGCGACGTGGCCGGTGTGGTCGAGGCGGTCGGCAGCGGCGTCACGCGGTTCGCGCCCGGCGACGAGGTGTTCGCCAACGTCGAGGAGGGCGGGTTCTCGGAGTTCACCTGTGTGCCCGAGAGCATCCTCGCCCGGAAACCCGCGAACCTCACGTTCGAAGAGGCGGCGGTCGTGCCGCTCGCCGCGACGACCGCGCTGCAGCTGCTGCGTCACGGCGGCGTGCGCGAGGGCCGGCAGGTGCTGATCGTCGGCGCGTCCGGCGGTGTGGGGAGCTTCGCGGTGCAGATCGCGAAGGCGCTCGGCGCGCACGTCACCGGCGTGTGCAGTACCGCGAACGTCGAGCTCGTTCGCTCGCTCGGCGCGGACGAGGTCATCGACTACACGCAGCGGGACTTCACCGCGGCGGCGCAGAAGTACGACGTGATCGTCCAGCTCGGCGGAACGAAACCGGCAGGGGCGTGCCGGCGTGCGCTGACGCGCGACGGCAAGCTCGTCCTCAGCAGCGGCGAGGGCGGCGGACGCTGGTTCGGGCCGATGGGGCGGCTCGTTTCGGGCATGCTGCTGGCGCCGTTCGTCAGCCAGAAGATCGGACCGTTCACCGCGAAGTCGAGCGCCGAGGATCTCGACACGCTGAGCGCGATGATCGAGCGGGGCGAGATCAGGCCTGTCATCGAGCAGACCTACCCGCTGAGCGAGACGCCCGAGGCGATCCGTCGCGTGGAGACCGCGCACGTCCGCGGCAAGCTCGCGATCACGGTGCAAGCGGCTCTCCAGCAGCCGGAGCGGGTCTCCGAGCCCCAGCACGTCCAACGTTGAGACGAACCCAAGGAAGGGAGATATGCAGACTGGATCCGACCAGGAAGACCGCGTCGATCGTGGGATGGCTCTTCATCGTCACCTTCGTCACCTCGATCCCCGCAGCGCTGTTCCTGTACACCCCGATCCTCGACGACGCTCGCTACATCGCCGGCGCCGGGGCCGACAACCGCATCGCCCTCGGAGCGTTCCTCGAGATGATCCTCATCGTCGCCAACATCGGGACCGCGGTCGTCTTGTTCCCGATCCTCAAGCGGCAGCACGAGGGCCTCGCTCTCGGCTACGTCACCGCTCGTGTCGTCGAGTCCGCGTTCATCGCCGTCGGCATCCTCAGTCTCCTCGCCGTCGTAACCCTGCGGCAGGACGTCGGGGGCGCCGCGGCGGATGGCTCGCTCGTCTCCGTTGGAAGGTCGCTCGTCGCGATCCACGACTGGACGTTCCTGCTCGGACCCGGTTGGGTCGTCGGCGTCGGGAACGGGCTGATCCTTGGATACCTGATGTACCGGTCCGGCCTCGTGCCACGGGGCCTGGCGATGCTGGGGCTCATCGGAGGTCCGCTCATCATCGCCTCGGGGACCGCGATCATCTTCGACGTCTTCGAGCCGGGCTCCGCCGGGCAGGTCATCGCGACGGTCCCGGAGTTCTTCTGGGAGTTGGGGCTCGGCATCTATCTCGTCGTGAAGGGGTTCAAGCCGACGCCGATCACGACCGGATACGGCACGCACGATCCGGTGTCGGTTCCGGATCTCGTCGAGCGGTAGAGGCATCGGAAGCGTTCGAGGGCGGGGCACCACGGCTCCGCCCTCGAGCCGGTGCATCCGCGCGGCGTCCCGCTTTCGACCAGACCCTCAGTGGGTTCTCGCCACGCGGTATCGGATGTGCGTGACGCCGGGCGCCTCGACGACGCGGAGCTGCTCGAGGTCGGCGTCGGCGATCCCATCGAACAGGCGCTCGCCGAGCAGCATCGGTGAGATCGACAGATCGATCTCGTCGAGCAGCCCCGCCGCCAGGTACTGCTGGATCACGCTCGCCCCGCCGGTAAGCCACACGTCCGCTCCGCCCGCCGCCTCGGTCGCGCGCTCGAGCGCGCTCTCGATGCCGTCGGTGATGAAGTGGAACGTCGTGCCGCCCTGCATCTCGAGCGGCTCTCTGGCGTGATGCGTGAGCACGAACACGGGCACGTGGTACGGCGGATCCTCACCCCACCAGCCGCGCCAGTCGCCCTGCCACGGACCCGGACCGCCGCCGAACATCTTGCGGCCCATCACGACGGCACCGACGTTCTCCCACCAGCCCCTCACGACGGCGCTGCTCGCGTTCGTCTCGCCCGGCGTGTCGTCGCCCGGCTGCTCCTTGAACACGTCGAGCGGGAACATCCAGTCGTGCAGGCGCTCGCCACCGACGCCGAGCGGTTCCTCGACGGTCTGGTCCGGCCCCGCGCCGAACCCGTCGAGCGAGATCGTCATCGTCGCACGCAGCTTGCTCATCGCTCATCCTCAATCCAGATCGGGCCAGGGCGCGATGTCGACCTCGTTGCCTTCGGAGTCGGCGAGGGTCCACCACTCGGGCGCGTGCGCGTCGCTGACCACGTGGCCACCGGCCGCGAGTCCCGCGGCGACGCGCGCTTCGGCCTCGTCCTGCGAGACGTAGACGTCGATGTGGATCCGGTTGCGCTGCGGGCGCGGCGCGTCCATCTGCTGGAACCAGAACGGCGGGCTCGACCGGCGGGGGTCGAGCAGGTCCGCGACGTCGACCTTCCGGTAGCCGAGGACCGCTTGCCAGAACGGGAGCACCTCGGGGATGACGAGGGCGTCGATCGCTACCTGGACCGCTTGGAGACCATCGAGGTCGGCCGACACACCGAGCTCGCGCGCGGCCGCCGAGATGCGTTCGGCGAGGGCCAGATCCTCCTCGGTCGGAGGGGGGCCGTGCCTGCCGAGACGTACCGTGACGCCCTCCGCCCGGAGATCGATGTCCGCAGGGCGGTCGCCGGCGGCCGCGAGCCGGCCGATCGCCTCGACGAGCTCGACGCCCTTGGCGAACGAACCGGTGGCGAAGTAGATGCAGGCGTCGTCGCGGAGGACGCGCCACCCGTGCTCGTGGAACCGGCTCGGTGGGATCCCTTCGGTCACGAGCTCACCGTATCAACCCACCTTCACCGGAGCCGTTCACGGCCGCCCGTACCTGCTCATCAGCCGAAGGCGCGCCCGGCGAGGAACCCGACGACGAGGCCGACCACGAGCCCGGCGACGACGAGCCACCCGACGGTGCGCCACGTCAGCCCGATGTAGAACGGCACCCGTCAACCGTACCCCCGGGGTATGTGGGCAACCATCGGGTTCGTGGATGTCGCCGACCGTCTGTAGGGTCGACGCGTGACGACACCGCCGATCGTGCTCGTCCCGGGGTTCTGGCTCGGGGCGTGGGCGTGGGACGAGGTCGCGGACGTCCTGCGCGCCGAGGGTCACGAGGTCACCGCGCTCACGTTGCCGGGACTCGGATCCGTCGACGAGGATCGCTCGGCGATCTCGCTGAACGACCACGTCGACGCGATCGTCGACGCGATCGTCGCGCAGGGACGGCCGGTCCTCCTGGCCGTGCACAGCGGCGCCGGATTTCCCGGCTACGCGGTGACGGATCGCATCCCCGAGAAGATCGCGGCCATGGTCTACGTGGACACCGCGCCCGGGAAGGGGACGGCGGATCCGGATCTCGCCGGACCCGAGCTGCCGATGCCCTCGCTCGAGGAGCTCGCGGAGAACGAGAACCTGGACGGCCTGAGCCAGAAGCAGCTCGAGACGTTCCGCGACCGCGCGATCCCCGAGCCGGCCGGCGCGCTGCGTGACGAGCACGGGTTCACGAACGACGCTCGCCTCAGCATCCCGAGCACCATCATCTGCACGGGCGCGACGTCGGAGCAGATGAAGGACTGGGGGAAGGAGGACTACGCGTGGCTCGCAGGCCTGTCCGAGCTCCGCGACGTCACGTGGGTGGACCTGCCGACGAGCCACTGGCCCATGTGGTCACGCCCCCGCGAGCTCGCCGAGATCATCGGGAACGTCGCGAAGGCCCACGCCTAGCGGCGACTTCGGCGCAGGACCGAGCCGACCGCATCGAGATGGTGGAGTCCATCCGCATCGAACCGATCTGACCATCGGTGGGCATCGCGTGAGGGGTCAGGTCGCTGTTACCGGGCGGCCGTCGATCGTCAACGCTCGGAGCGTCCCGTCGCGGGCCGTCACGAGGACCGCTCGATCCTGCCAGATCGCGGGCGCCTCGATGGACGAGCCGATCCGGATCGCGGCGAGGGGGGCGCATCGCGCGTCGCACGTCGTAGGGAACGCGTAGAGGTTGCCGTCGCTGGAGCCGACGTACACGACGCCGTTCGAGACGATCACTCGGGACGTCGGCGAGCCGTTGATGTCACCGGTCCAGGTGGGGGCGCAGACCGCGCCGTTGGAGCGGCAGTCCTGCGGGACGGCGGCGAGGCCGCCGTCCGGGGCGCCGGACACGTAGACGAAGCCGTCGGCGACGGCGGGCTCGGTGGGGTCGGTGGCGAGCGCTCGCCAGATCGCTTCGCACACGGTGGTGCAGTCGGCTCGGAAGCCGTAGACGTAGCCGGAGGTGGAGCCGAGGTAGGCCATCCCGCCGCCGACGACGGGGCCCGTGCGGAGCACTCCGGTGAAGCGATGGTTCACCGCCTGGCATCGGCCGCCCTCGGGCACCGAGCACGGCATCGGGAAGATCGTGGCGTCCTGGCCGATGACCGTCCAGACGGTCCCGTCGGCGAGCGCCGGGGCGGCCGAGGGGCCGGTGCCGTCCACGGGCCTCGCGACCCCCGTCCACGTCGGCTCGCACATCTCGCCCCCGTTCCCGCAGGCCGCGTCGAACGCGAGCAGCCGATTCCCAATGCTCACCAGCACGAGGTCGCCGGCGACGAGCGGGGGAGCACCGCTACCGCCGGTCCGGGCCGTCCACGACGGGAGGCAGGTCGCGCCGCCCGAGCCGCACGACGTCTCGAACGCCGCCAGCGCGCCGGTGGTCGTGTGGACGAACACTCGGTTGCCTGAGACGGCGGCCTCGGAGGCGATCGGGCCGCCGAGCCGTCCGAGCCACACGACGCCGCCCGTGCGGACGTCGAGCGCGTAGAGGACGCCCGCCTCGCTTCCTACGAAGGCCAGGTCGCCCGCGATGACGGGGGCCGTCGCGCCCCCGACCGCGGCCGTCCAGGCGACCTCGAGCCGTCCTGCCGTCGATCGGTCGATCGTCGGGGCCGCGGGGCGCGCGTCGAAGGACCCGGCACGCACGAGAGCCCAGATGCCCGCCGCCGAGATCGCGAGCACGACGGCGATCGTCGCGAGCCGCTGGGTCCGCTCCTTCCGATGGCGCCTGCGGACGAGCCGGTCGAACGCGCCGGGGTCGGGAACGTGCGCCCTGCGGCGCCGCTCGAGCGTCGTCCGTAGCTCGCTCATGGCTCGATCCTCCCGCGGGGCACGCCGAGGGTCCGCCGCAGCGTGTCCCTGCCCTGTTGCGCGAGCTTGCGGACCGTCGCGGGCTTGACGCCCAGGGCCTCGCCCGCCTCGCCCGAGCTGAACTCGAGGAGCTCGGTCAGGACCACCGCGGCCCGCTGCCGCGGCGGCATCGATGCGAGGCCGCGATCGACCTCGTGCCGCGCCTCGGCCTCGTCCAGCTCCTTGGTCACTCGGAGGCGCCGGATGGCGTGACGGCTCGCAACCAGCGCGCGACGGCGGCGCATGCGGAACGAGTTCATCGCGGTCCGATAGAGGTATCCCGTCGGGTTCGCGAGCGACTGCACGAGGTGCCACCGCTCCCAGACCCGAAGGAAGGCATCCTGCATGATGTCCTCCGCCTCGTGGCGGTCGCCGGCGATTAGCACAAGCGCCCCGAACAACCTCGCGTGCTCGATCTCGAAGAAGTCCTCGAAGCTGACCGACAGCGCGGGCCGATCCTCCACGAGGTCGTCCGAGGGCGCTGGGGCGTGCTCGACGCTGGGCGCATCCCGGCGCCCGGATCCGCCTTGGCCATCCATCCGTGACATGAATGCGCAAACCCGGCTCGATGTGAAGTCCCCGGGCCGGATCTCTACACGGTTCCGCCCTCCTCGGCATCCATGTAGAGATGTTCGGAGGAGGGACGGGATGAGGCGCATCTCCAGTCGGGCCGTCGTGATGAGCGTGGTGGTGGCGATGCTGTCCGCAGCCTGCAGCGGCTCGGAGGAGCCGCCCGAGGGCGAGACGGCCGAGCCATCGGTGGCAGCGTCGCCGGACGCCGGGAGCACCGCCGTCCCGATCCCGGAGGGCCAGTCCCTCATGGATCCCGGCAGCTATCTCGCTCGGATCGAGCCGGCCGCTGAGATCACGACGGCGACGCCCTGGTACGGCGCGGCGAACGTGCCGGGGTTCGTGACCTTCGGGCAGCTCGACGAGTTCCCGTACGCCGAGCTCTTCATGATGAACCTCGAGGAAGTGATCGCCGATCCGGCGAACCCCGGCGACCCGTTGGAGACGATGCCGGCGCCGGACGACCTGTTCGCCTGGTTCGTCGAGGACACGGGCATCGAGACCGTCGGCGAGCCGACCGCCGTCGAGATCGACGGTTACGACGGGCAGCAGGCCGACCTCCGTCTGCCGGCGGACGCCCCGTGCGCCCCGAAGGACGAGCGGCCCTTCCGGCAGGCGTGTCGCCTGGTCTTCCCGGTCGGTCCCGAGGTGTTCCCGTGGGCCCCAGCGATGGCCTACCGCCTCACCGTGCTGCCGGACGTGGAGGGCCACACGGTGACGATCCTGTACTCGGACCTCGCGGAGAACTTCGATGAGCGGGTCCAGGTCGCGGAGGAGGTCGTGCGCTCGATCGACTTCGTCGAGGCGGCTCCCTCGACCGAGACCGTGACCCTGACCCTCGGCACCGGCGACCCTCGCGGCCGCCCGGACACGCCGGTCGTCGAGCGCTTCGCCGAGCTCGTCGGCGAGCTCTCGGACGGCGCGATCGGCGTCGAGATCCAGTGGGCGGCCGGAGGGGACGCGTTCGAGCAGGGCGTGGTGGAGCGCGTCCAGGCCGAGGAGCTCGACCTCGGTTGGACGGCGACCCGCGTGTGGGACACGTTCGGCGTCCCGAGCTTCCAGGCGCTGCAGGCGCCGTTCCTGATCACGGATCATGGGTTGCTCCGGGACGTGCTCTCGGATCCGATCGCGTCAGAGATGCTCGCCGGCCTCGAGGGGGCCGGATCCGTGGGCCTCGGCCTGTACCCGGATCAGCTGCGGCATCCGCTCGGGTACGCTGCGCCGCTCCGGTCGCTCGACGACTTCGACGGAACGGCGATCCGCCTCGTAGCGTCCGAGGCGACCGACGCGCTGGTCCGCGCGCTCGGCGGGGAGCCGGCATACGGTCTCGGCGGGTCGGACCTGGACGAGGCGATCGCCAGCGGTGAGGTGGACGGCACCGAGACCTCGCTGGGACTCGCGCTGGAGACCGCGCCGCCGGGCTCGTTCCTCACGGGGAACGTCGTCCTGTTCCCGCGGGTGAACGCGCTGTTCGCTTCCGAGGCGACCGCGTCGTCGCTCTCGGATGCTCAATGGGCGATCCTGGAGGAGGCGGCGAGCGAGACGTTCGTCTTCGCGACCGAGCTGATCCCCGCGTCCGACACGATCGACGCGTTCTGCTCGGGCGGCGGCCGGATCGTCGGCGCCGAGCCCGGCGACCTCGAGGCGCTCGAGCTCGCGGCTCGACCGGTCTACCGGATGATGGAGGGCGATCCCCAGACCGCGTCGTTCATCGAGCGGATCCGCGAGCTCAAGGCGTCGTCGTCGCCGACCCCCATGCCGACCTCGTGCGAGGCGACACCGTAGAGGCCCAGCGTCGCGTCACCGGAGGATGTCATCGATGGACGCGATCGTGACGACGTCTCGGACGCGGCGAGCGAGGCCGAGGTCGAGCGTGACGAACGCGTCGGCCTGGAGCTGCGTGAGGGCGAGGTACTCGGCGGTGTAGGTATCCGCCCATCCGAGGTCGTCGGCGATCCGCCACGCGACCCGCCGGAGAACAGCGTCGCCGAGGAGCCGGATCTTCATCGCCTGGATGCGCTCGAGGCGCTCGCGCGCCTCGTCGGACGAGAGCTCACCGCTGTGCACGGCCTCGTGCAGTATCGACAACGTCTGCGAGCGCAGCAGCGTCGGCGCGAGCAGCTCGTGCCGGCTCGAGACCCGGAGTCCGTCGCTGGCGAGATGGATCACGGCGCCGGCGTCGAGCACGAACCTCGTCACGAGTCCGTTTTACCAGGAGGCGTGCACGTGGGGGGCGGTGGACCGCCCCCCACGTGCACGAACCGCGCGTGACCTAGGGTCCGGTCACCGAACTCGTGTCCATCGCGTACGTGAGCGTTGCGAACGCGATGGCGTCCGAGTTCAGATCGAGCACCGCATCGCTGTTGTTGGCGAACGTGTCACATGCGGCGTGGTAGCACGGGTCGTACTGCTGCCCGACCGTGCCCCCATAGACCGCCGCCTGGGCCGCCGTCTTGATGCCCTCGGCGCCGGTGAACAAGCCGCCCGCCGGGATGCCTACCGCGGGGGCGATGAACGGCCCGTAGTCGGAACGTCCGTTGAACTCCGTCGGCTGCGGAGGCCAACCCCCGGTCGGCATAGAAGTCGACGAACAGGGCCTCGATCGCTCCCGAACCCAGCGGGGCCGGCCGGACCGACGGTGCCGTCACCGTCGTACACGAACCGAACGTAGTTCGGCGATCCGATCATGTCGAAGTTCAGGTAGAGCGCGATCTCGTCTCGCTCGGCCGGAGTGAGGTGCGTCACGTAGAACGTCGAACCGATCAGGCCGGACTCCTCGGCTCCCCACCAGGCGAAGCGCACCGTGTTGTTCGGCTCGACCTTCCGCATCGCCTCGGCGATGTCCAGGATCGCGGCGCTGCCCGAGCCGTTGTCGTTGATCCCCGGTCCCGCGCTCACCGAGTCCAGGTGGCCGCCCACCATCACGACGTTGCTGTCGTCGATGCCGGCGAGCTCGGCCAGCACGTTGTAGGTGGTCTTGTTCTCGCGCAGTGTGTTGGCGAACACCCGCATCACGAGGCCCGGCGTATTCGCCAGTTGCACTCCCAGCGCGTAGGTGGTGCCGAGCACCGGGATGCCGCTGGTGTTGTTGGCGGTGAGCGTGACCGCAGGGATCCCCTGGCGGTCGGGCGTCGCTGCATTGCCCTGGTTGAAGATCACGATGCCCGCGGCACCGGCCGCGGCGGCGGTCTCGGCCTTGATCTCGAAGGTGCAGGTCCCACGCTGCAGCAGAGCGATGTTCCCCGCAGGGAATCCGGCGAAGTCCGCGGCCTCACAGCCGCTGGTCGACGTGTTGCCGAGGCCGAGCTGCAGGTCGACCGCGGTGACCGCCCGGGTCACATCACCGGGATCGGACTGGTCGATCACGCCGAAGTCGGTTCCTTGGACGTAGGTGACATTGCCGGGTGCCGTCTGCACGAGCGCAGAGGGACCGACCGATGTGAACGCGAAGTACACGAAGGACTGGACGACCGGGTCGTAGCCGGCGGCCTCGAGCCGTTCGACCACGTAGTCGACCGAGGCGTCGTGCCCCGGCAGTCCGGAGAACCGGTTGCCGCCGTTGGCATCGGCGATCGCCTGGAAGGCCTCCTGGTGCTCTCGGACACCTTGCAGCGTCACGCATTCCAAGAGCTTGTCGATCGTGTCGTTGGTCCGTTTCGCGCAGCTCTTCGGACCTGCGCCTGCCGGCACGGCAGTCAGGGTTGCGACGGCGATCGTGACAAGCACGATCGCTGATACCAACGCGGGCTTTCCGCGCATTCCCCACCTCCCTCTGCTCGGGGATACCCGACTTTGCTATCGAACTCTGGTGTCCTCGCGCTATACGACGGGTTACGTACAGCAGCCGGGCATCGACCTCGAGCAGGGACAGGCTCGCGGGAAGGTGACCGTGCTGGCGGGTCGGCGTACCGTGGAGCAGGTCGATCACTCGGCGTTCAGAGGAGGTGCTTCGAGATGGCTGAGAGGAAACCTGCAAAGAAGAGCACCCAGAAGTCCACCAAGCGCACCACGGCGACGGGCAAGACGTCCAAGGGATTCACGGCCGAGGAACGAGCCGCGATGAAGGAGCGCGCCCAGGAGCTGAAGGCGGCCAACGAACAAGCAGGACGAGGAACGCGCGTTGCTCGCGAAGATCGCCGAGATGCCGGAACCGGATCGCGCCATGGCCAAGCGGCTCCACGCCGTCATCACCGCCAGCGCGCCGGACCTGTCGCCGAAGACCTGGTACGGGATGCCCGCGTATGCGAAGGACGGCAAGATCGTCTGCTTCTTCCAGAGCGCGGACAAGTTCAAGGCGAGGTACGCGACGTTCGGCTTCAGCGACGAGGCGAACCTCGACGAAGGAGCCATGTTCCCGACCTCCTTCGCGCTGAAGAAGCTGACCGCCGCCGAAGAGAAGAAGATCGCCGCGCTCGTGAAGAAAGCGGTGCGCTGAGGACCGAGGGAACTGGGGCCGAGCGTCGGCACCTGACCGAGACCTTCGCGGACACCGTGAGACGATTTTTCCTATCAGGTGGGCCGCCGCGTAGGGGCTGCCACCTCTCTCGTCACTCGTCCCAGCGAACGTCGATCGGCCCGCGGAGACCGGGGAGCGGGAGGGAATCCGCTTCCGCCTCGACCGCCGCGCGTGCCGCTCGCGAGAGACGGCGCCAGGTCTGGATCGTCACCACCTCGTTCGCGCGCCGCCACGTCCCGGCGATCTCGCCGTCCACGAGGACGGCGCCCGGCCAAACGCGCGAGGTCCACAGCGCGCGGCGGCGATCGGCGTCGGGGACCAGGAGCTCGCGATCGGCTCCCTGGAGGAGGAAGAAGGTGTCGCCGCTCGGCAGGAGCCGCGCGGGTGCCGCGGACCGCGGAGCGGCGCGGAACGTCGGTTCGTCGCGCGCGAGGATCCACGCGTCGCCGATCGGCGTCCGCACCGGCGTCAGCGACCGGCGGAGCGCGTCGAACGCCGCGACGCCCGCTCGCGTCGCGATCCCCGCCCACTCGGCGAACGCCTCGGGCGTGGTCGGACCGAAGATGTGCAGGTACCGGCGAGCGAGCTCGAGGCGAGCGGCGCTCGGGTCGATCCTGGGCGGCGGCACGGTCCAGACGGTCGGCGCCCGGGCTCCTTCCCAGCGGATCACGACGGTGCCGGTCGTCGCGGCGTACCGGATCCGGTTGCCGATGTTGCCGAGCGCCTTCCCCGCCTCCCGGTCGGTCATCCTGCGGCCGCGAAGGAGCGCGTGCAGGCGCGCGGCCAGGTCCTCCGCGACCCCGCGCCCCCGAGCATCGTCCGGCAGCCTCCCGAGCGAGAAGACCGCGAGGTCGCGTGCCGCGACGACGTAGGTGCTGTACCGCGGCCCCCAAAGCTGGACGAGCGATGGGTCCTCCCAGGTGGACGGTTCGGTCCCCTCGACGCGCGCGTGGATCGACAGGAGCGCCGCTCGGGGCATGCTGTCCTGCAGGCCCGCCCACGCCGCGCGCCGGAGCGAGCGGCGTCCGCGTGGCAGCCGCTCGTCGAGCGCGCCGACGTGCCGCCGGAACGCGAGGATCTGCGCCCGCGTGAGTTTCAGCCGAGACGTGGTCACTTCAGGCCCGACGATAGAGCGTTGCGACGGCTCCCCGTGTGGTCGCGTTTGACGTACCGATGGGCTTGGTGTCCTATCGACTACCGTGATTCTCGTGCGGAGGCTTTCGCCCGTGTTGCTGGGGGTGACGCTCGTCGTCTCGCTGCTGCACGGTGTCCTCCCGGCGGCTCGCGCGGGGACCGGAACCGTCTCCTACCTCGCGCTCGGCGACTCGCTGGCGACCGGCTTCCAGCCCGGAAGAGGCGAGACCACCAAGGGGTACGTCCACGATCTGTGGCGCGAGATCCGTCAGCAGATCCCCGAGCTCAGCCTTCGGAACGTGGGCTGCTCGGGCGAGACGAGTCGCACGATGATCACCGGGAACAACTCACCGTGCCGCTACGCGGCCGGGTCGCAGCTCGACGCGGCGGTCTCCTTCTTGGAAGCGCATCCGGGGCAGGTCGCCTTCATCACGGTCGACATCGGTGCGAACGACCTCATCGATCGATGCCTTGATTTCGACACCGGCCTGATCGACAGGGGATGCGCGGTCGACCTGCTCCCGCGGCTGCAGGCGCGGCTCACGCAGGTCGCCGATGCCTTGACGGCGGCGGCGGGACCGGGCGTGCCGATCGTCGGCATGACCTACTACAACCCCTTCCTCGGCTTGTGGGGATCGGTGCCCGGGGGACGCGCACTCGCACGAGCCAACCAGCGGACCTGGGCGCTGTTCGACGCCGCGCTCGCGACCGCCTACGAGGACGCCGGTGCCTCGGTGGCGGACGTGGCGGCGACCTTCCGGATCGACGATTTCGCGAACACCGTCGTGGTCCCCGGCCGCGGTCGGATCCCCGTGAATGTCGCGCTCGCCTGCAGGTGGACGTGGTTCTGCTCGACGAGGTTCTTCGGCGACCCGCACGCAGATCGAACGGGCCACCGGAAGATCGCGCGCACGTTCGAGCGGGAGCTCGAAAGCCTGCTGCCGTAGCGCGAGACTGAAGACGGACTCTCCTCACGACCGGCGGACGAACGGCGCGACCTCCCATGTCGCCGTGAACCACGGATCCGCGGCGCCCTCGCCGAGCAGCTCGAAGCTGAGGGCGTCGGGAGTGATCTCGACGCGGAGCTGGTACTCGCCGTTGATGTTGCGGGTGCGTGGGTCGCGGATCGTGAGGACGTCGCCGTCGAGTTCGTATCGGCCGTCGAAGCCCTCCGGCCGCCCGTCGAAGATCAGCAGTCGGTCGCCGGTGAACCGGAGCGTCGACGACAGGGGCGGAGGCGAGTCGGCGCAGGGATCCGTCGGGTCGGGGGACCCGAGGAGCTCCGCGTTCGATCGGCGCCAATTCGCGATGGCGGCGCGCGTGGCATCCGAGCGGTCGACCGCGGCCACCGTTTCCTCGCACGTGTACGTCGCGGTCCAGTCGCCCTGAAGCGCATCGGGCGGCGGACCCGGATCGATGGCCGTCCACGCCTTCGTCGCCAGCAGCACCGACCGCAGCTCGCACCGGTCGTCGAGCGGCGAGAGCGTCAACTCGCCGTCGGCGAGGGTCCACCGGTAGGTCCCCTCGGTCTCGCAGCCGAAGCCGACGAGGAGGTCGGTCGCGAGCTCGCCCTCGTGACCGAGAACGTCTGGGGTGGGCCCGGGAGGTCGACGTCCCACGGCCCGTTCAGCTCGAGCACGCCGTCCTCGGTCAGCCGGAGGTGGAACCAGCCGCCGACGCCGAGCCGCTCGATGTCTGGATCGCGCGATGGAAGGCGGGCCTCGTAGGTGCCCGCGACCGCCGACGGGTCCGTGAGGACATCGCGGTCGCGGCCCGGGAGCGACGTGAGGACGAGCGCGGTCACGGCAGCGGACAACGTGAGGCCGATCACGACGGTGGCGGTTCGGCGCCGCCGGTCCCGCCGGTCCCGCCGCTCGAACATGCGCTCGGCCGCACCGGGCGCGAGCGAAACGCGGTGGCTCTCGCGGTCGAGGTCGTCGCGTAGTTGCAGATCAGTCATCGGGTCCTCCGAGGTATGAACGCATCGCGGCCCGCGCCTGCGAGGTCAGCACGCGCGCCGTCACGGCTCGGACACCGAAGATGTCGCCGGCGTCCTCCGAGGAGAACCCGAGGAGCTCGGTCAGCACGATCGCGGCTCGCTGCCGCGGGCTCAGGTGCGCGAGTGCGTCGCCCAGCACCGTGCGCGCGTCCGCCGCCTCGACGTCGTCGCGCCTGGACGGCGTGAGCGTCGCGCGCAGCGCTCGAGCCGCGCGTCGCGAGCGCTTGTGCCACGCGTTGAACGCCGTCCGGTAGAGGTATGCCTTCGGGTCCTCGACGGCGACCATCCGATCCCAGCGCTCGTACAGACTGAGGAACGCGTCCTGCATGACCTCCTCGGCCTCCGCGCGGTTCCTTGTGACCAGCCACATCCGGCGGAACAGGTCCTCGCTCTCGGTCGCGAAGAAGTCGTCGAAGTCGAGCCCGTCCGGCGAGCCCGCCGGAGGCTCCTCGGGCCCTCGGCCCGGCACGACGCGAAGCGGCCGTTGCGACATCTGCTCCTCTCTGCGGAAGAGTCCTCCGCGGCTCGGAACGTTCAGGCTCGCGACGAGGAACGCCCGAACTCCGGCCATCTTCCGTCCTGAGCCGATCGGGCGCTAAACGCATCGCGGGCCGGCGCGCTCTTCTCTGGTGTCGGGCGAAGGGAGGAAGCGATGTTCCAAGAGGACAGCGGATGCGTTGGATCGCTCCGGGACGGCTCGGCGCGCTCGCCGTCGCCATCGGGGTGCTCGCGGCATGTGCCGGATCGTCGAACGCCTCGACGTCCTCGGACGGCTACGCCCCGTCGGACGCGGTCGAGACCGAGGCGACGACGGCAGCGATCCCACTGGTTGGTCGGTGGATGCAGGTGCACACGTGCGATCAGCTTGTCGCGGGGCTCGAGGATGCCGGCCTGGGTGAGACAGCGCCGGCCGTCGTCGGCGACTTCTTCCCGAACATCCCCGTCGAGGAGCTCGCCGCGAAGGACGACCTCTGCTCAGGCGCCAGGCCGCAACGACATTTTCACTTCTTCGATGAAGCGGCACGGTTCGGGTCGCTCGATCAACACGAGCAACAGGTCGACGACGGGACGTACTCGGTCGAGGGCGACACGATCCAGATCGCCGACGGCAACTGGACGTTCACCATCTCGGGCAATCAGCTCTCGCTCGAGCCCGTGATCAGCGAGGGACAGCTCGAGGAGACACTCGCCGATCCGCTCGAGTGGTCGGTGGCCGGGTGGATCGTCGCCGTCGCGTACCCCGGCTCGACCTGGAGGCGCGTCGCCTGCCGAGGATGGTGCTGACGGCAGCGGCTATCTGCTGCGAAGCGCTCCTTCGCTGAGTAGCGCTCGCGAGCGATATCGTCCCGGCATGCGCCTGCCCGTGATGCCCCCAGTCAAGCCGATGCTCGCGAAAGCGGTCGCCGAGATCCCGAAGGGGGACTTCTCGTACGAGCCGAAGTGGGACGGGTTCCGTTCGATCGTGTTCCGCGACGGCGACCAGGTCGAGATCGGCAGCCGGAACGAGCGGCCGATGACCCGTTACTTCCCCGAGGTCGTCGAGGCGGTCAAGGCGAACCTTCCGAAACGAGCCGTCGTCGACGGCGAGATCGTCGTGCCGGACCCGAGCGGCAAGCGGCTCGAGTTCGAGACGCTCCAGCAGCGGATCCACCCGGCCGATAGCCGCGTGCGGCTCCTGGCCGAGCAGACGCCGGCGCACTTCGTGGCCTTCGATCTGCTGGCGCTCGAAGACCGGAACCTCATGAAGGAGCCCTTCGCCGAGCGGCGGCGACTGCTCGAGGACGCGCTCGCGGGCGCGAGGTCGCCGATCCACGTGACGCCGGCCACGACCGACCGCGAGGTCGCCGAGCGGTGGTTCGACGAGTTCGAGGGCGCCGGGCTCGACGGCGTGATCGCCAAGCCGCTCGACGTGACGTACCAGCCGGACAAGCGGGTGATGTTCAAGATCAAGCACACGCGGACCGCCGACTGCGTCGTCGCCGGCTACCGAACGCACAAGACGGACGACCACGCGATCGGCTCGCTGCTGCTCGGCCTGTACGACGACAACGGGGACCTCGCCAACATCGGCGTGGTCGGCGCGCTGCCGATGACGCAGCGCCGGAAGCTCTACGAGGAGCTCCAGCCGCTCGTCACCACCTTCGAGGGTCATCCGTGGAACTGGGGGCAGGAAGAGACGGGAACGCGAACGCCCCGCCACTCCGAGGGCAGCCGTTGGAGCGCCGGCAAGGACCTGACGTTCGTGCCGCTCCGCCCAGAGCGGGTGGTCGAGGTGCGCTACGACCACATGGAGGGCGAACGCCTCCGGCACACCGGCCAGTTCGTGCGCTGGCGCCCCGACCGCGATCCACGTTCGTGCACGTACGAGCAGCTCCAGGAGCCGGTGACGTACGACCTCGCCGAGATCCTGGGCTCGCGCCGTTCGTAAAGGCGAGCGCCGTCACTCCAGCGCGAACGATCCGGTGACGATCTCGCCCGCCGGCTCGTACGTACCGATCACGACCCCCGTGCTGGAGACCAAGCTGTCGACGAGCTTCAGCCCGGAGGGGATGGTGCCGTCGGAGAACAGGCGCTTGCCCGACCCGATGACGAGGGGGAAGACCCACAGGCGGTACTGGTCGACGAGGTTGTGGCGCATGAGCGTCTGGATCAGGTTCCCGCTGCCGTGCACCTGCAGCTCCGGCCCGTCTTCCTCCTTGAGCGCCGCGACGCCTTCGGCCGCGTCCCCGTCGATGAGCTTCGACGGGCCCCACTCCAACGCGGGACGACTCCGCGACGCGACGTACTTGGTGGCGTCGTTCAACGGCTTGGCGCCCAGTTCGTCCGTGGCGTGCGGCCAATAGGCGGCGAAGATGTCGTAGGTCTTGCGTCCGAGAACGAGGTCGAACGGCGTGCTCATCGCCTCGCCCATGATCATGCCCATCTGCTCGTCCCAGTAGTTCACCGACCAGCCGCCGAGCGCGAAGCCGCCGCTGTCGTCCTCTCCGGGTCCGCCGGGAGCCTGCATGACCCCGTCGAGGGTCAAGAAGGTGTTCACGCTCAGCTTCCTCATCTCCGGTGTCCTTTCGATCGGCCCTCTGGGAGGCTATACATCCCTGATGCCCAGCTACGTCGCCCTCCTCCGCGGGATCAACGTCGGCGGCAAGAACCTGATCAGGATGCCCGCGCTCAAGGCCTGCTTCGAGGCGAACGGCTTCGAGGACGTGGCCACCTACATCCAGAGCGGCAACGTGCTGTTCACGGCGCCGGCGACCCCGGCGGCGGAGCTGACTCGCGCGGATCGAGGCGATGCTCGCCGGCGCGTTCGACTACGTCCCGACCGTGGTCGTGCGCACCCGGAAGCAGATGCGCGCCATCGTCGACCGCGCGCCGAAGGGGTTCGGGTCCGACCCGAAGAAGTACCGGTACGACGTCATCTTCGTGAAGGAGCCGCTCACGGCGAGGGCCGCGATCCGTCACGTGCCCACGAACCCCGCCGTGGACAGCGGGCACGCGGGAACCGGTGTCCTCTACTTCTCCAGGCTCGAGGCCAAGGCCACGTCGAGCCGGCTGAGCAGGATCGTCTCATCGCCGATCTACCCGAGCGTGACGATCCGCAACTGGAATACGACGACGAAGCTGCTGTCGATGATGGAGTCGGCGCAGTGAGACGTCAGGTTCTCGTGCGATAGCGAAGGTAGACGACGCCGTTGCCGAACCGGCGTTCGTCCGCCAGATCGAGGTCCCACCGAACGCCGTCGGGCAGGGAGCGCGTGCCCCCTCCGACGACGACCGGCGTGACGAACAGGTGGAGCTCGTCCACCAGGCCCGCCGCGATCGCTCGCGCCGCGAGGGTGGCACCCCCGATGCCGAGGTCGCGCTCGGCCGTCTCCTTCATCTGCCTCACGACATCGGGGTCGAACTCGCGCTCGATCCGCGTCCGGGCGGTCGATGCCGTCCTCGAGCGTCGTGGAGTAGACGACCTTGTCGGCCGCCCGCCAGATCTGCGCGAAGTCGAGGATCTCCGGTGGTTGGTCCGGGACCGTGTGCGCGGTCTCCCAGTACGTCATCACCTCGTACATCCGGCGGCCGAAGAGGTAGGTGCCGATCGGCCGTTCCAGGTCGTTGACGAACGCGTGGACCTCGTGGTCCGGCTCGGCCCAGTCGAAGTTGCCCTCCTCGTCGGCGACGTAGCCGTCGAGCGACGTGATCGCGGAATAGATGAGCTCGGCCACGTCAGGAGTCCTCGATGGTCTTGCTCACTTCCGCTTGATCTGTCTGGCGGTGGCCTCGGCCAGGCGTGTCTTGACGACTTTCTTCACGAGCGCGGTCGGCAGCGGCCGGCCGTACTCGAAGCTGATCGTTCCCTTGCCGGTCACGCGCGCTCCGAGCTCGTCGCGGTGCGCGTCGATCGCCTTCGTGCTCATCGGGAAGAAGCTGTAGTGATCCTTGAACGCGGCGTAGGCGACGAACCCTTTCCCGCCGAGCAGGAACCCCGGCATGCTGTACGTGATGCCTTCCTCGGCATCGGGCGCCGCAGCCGCGATGGTCTCGCGCAGCTTCTGGAGCGGGGACCGCTGTTCCTTGGGCAGCGACGCGAAGTACGCCTGGACGCTCTTCGGCTTCTCCATGACTCGTCCTCAGCCGTTCGGTGGTCCGGGCATCATGGCACGGTCGTGGAAGAGCGGTTACGCGACCTCACTCGCCTCGAGCAGCGCCTTGAGCCGGGCGAGGTCGGCCCTGTTCGCCCTCCGCATCGCCGCCGAGACGACGCCCTCGAGCATCTGCATGGAGCGCGCCGGCTGGCCGCGGTTCCGCAGCGTCATCCTCGTCCCGTCGGCCGTGTCTTCCCATCGGTACGAGGTCTCCATCGGGAAGGGACCCGCCGCCATCGACATCACGAGCCGCTCCGCCGGAACGAGCTCGACGACCTCGTACGTGTACTCGAGGGTCCGGCCGAGGAAGCGGGCGCGGAACCGGACCCTCGAGCCTACGGCGAGCGGCGGCGAGGTCTCCCACGTCATCGCGTCGATGTTGCGGTACCAGGTCGTCGCGTTCGTCGGGTCCGCGGCGAAGGACGCCACCTCTTCGCGGGGGCGAGCGATCTCGATCTCGGTGACGACGTCGACATTCACGGCTCGGTCGTTCAGGCCTCGAACGGCTTCAGCTGCGCGACGACCTGCTCGGCCGTGACGTCCATACCGTGCTTGGCCTTCCCGTGCGCCTGCACGACGGGCACGAGGTCCTCCTCCGTCCCGCGCGCGTAGAAGCCGCACTCGCATTGCACTTCCTTGATCATGCGACTACCTCCTTCGGTTGCCGGATACTACGGACGGCCGGTTGGGCGAACGTTGGGGACATGATGACGCTGCGCCTCTACCTTGCAGGGAACGTCGCGATCGAACATGGGGTCACTCTCGTGCCCGAGCGACGCCTCCCGGGAAGGCAGGGCCGTCTGACGCTCACCGTTTTGGCGTGGGAACGGGACCGGGCGATCCCCCTCGAGGAACTCGCCGACATCGTCTGGGACGGTTCTCCTCCGAGGGCGTGGCAGACCGCGCTTCGCGCGCTCGTCAGCAAGCTCCGTGTGGTGCTCGACGAGGCTGGCGCGCCCGCGAGCATCGAGCATGCGTTCGGCTGCTACCAGCTCCGTTTGCCGGCGAAAACCTGGGTCGACGTCGAGGCCGCGAGCGCCGCGATCCACGAGGCGGAGGCCGCACTGCGGGCCGACGATCTACCCGGCGCGGTCGGGGCAGCCCTCGTCGCGAACGCGATCGCCCGTCGATCCTTCCTTGCCGGTGACGCCGGTGTCTGGGTTGAACGCCGCCGGGAGCACCTGCGCCAAGTGCGCGTGCGTGCCCTCGAGGTACGGGGTCGGGCCGCGCTCGCGAACCACGACGCGGTTGGGGCGGCGACCGATGGCGAGCTCGTGGTCGAGCTCGAGCCGTACCGTGAGACCGGCCACGTGCTCCTGATGGAGGCGCACGCGGCCGCCGGGAACACGGCGCAAGCCCTCGCCGTATATGAGCGACTCAGGACGAAGCTCGCGGACGAGCTCGGAGCCTCCCCGTCCCCGGCTACCGAGTCGGCGTTCCTCGAGGTCCTGCGAGCCGGCGCGTAGGGTCGCATCGTTCGTTACAGGGACCGCGCTTCGGCGGCGCCGCCATTCAAGCTCGTATCGGACGGACCCGACCTCTCTCCTATGAGGCGCCGAGGGCTCCGACCGTAGTGGTTCGCGCTGGCCATTGTGGCCGTCGCGCTCGCGCAGCTCGTGTGGCGTTGGCGACGGGGCGCCGCACGGCAGCGGCGGCTCATGCTCCTGTGCCAGCGCGCGGGCATGGACTTCGCGCCGATGGACCTCTCCCCGGATACCGCCTGGCTTCCGTTCCCCATGTTCGGCCGAACGGAGTCCGGAACCGAGAACGTCGTCTGGGAGCGCGCGCGAGGCACGGAGATCCGCGCGTTCGACTTCTGGTACGAGGATCCCGCCGACTCGCCACGCCGCCGGGTCACCTGCGCCGTCGTCCCGGTCGCGTTCTCGGCTCCCCGGCTCCGGATCGCTCCGCGGGACCTGGCCGACGAGATGAAGGCCGCCCTCGGTCTGCGGGAAGTACGGCTCGAGCTCGAGGAGTTCAACGACCGGTTCGTCGTCGAGTCCGAGGACGAACGGTTCGCGATCGCGTTCCTCGAGCAGCGGATGATGGAGGGCCTCCTCGCCCTTCCCGAAGGCGTGACGGCCGAGGTGAAGGAGCACGTGCTCCTGCTCACGGCAGCCCAGCTTCCCGCCGAACAGGTCCTGCTCCTCTACGACGCTGCCGTCGCGATCCATCGACGGCTCCCTCGTGTCCTCCCGAGCCTGTTCCCACCACGGCCCGCGGAAGGGCGGTTCGAGGATCGGTGGCTCCAGGGACGATGGAGTCCCGATCCGACGGAAGACGTCGGCGTCTGAGTACAAGGTGTGACCCGAGTCAGATCGGCCAGGCGTTCAAGCACTCCCGCCCCACTCGATCTGCGCGACCCGCCGCCATCCGCGGGTGGCAGGGGGCGGTGGCTGCTGCCACCGCCCCCATCACGCCGGTATCTACTCGAGTCGGGCCCGCTCCAGCGGCCTTCTAGACTCCGCCCACCGTTGACTTCGACATGGCGAAGGTCAGAGTCGCGTGCGCAGCGGCGTCGGACATCTGATCCAAGGCCGTGTCGCTGTTGTTCGCGAATGTGTCACAGACGCAGGTGATAGCACGGATCGTATTGCTGCCCCGCGGTACCGCCGTAGATCCCGACCTGCTGCTGCGGTCTTGATGCCCTTCGGCGCCGGTGAACAGTCCACCGGCCGGGATCCCGACGGCGATGAACGGACCGTAGTCCGAGCGTCCGTCGAACGCCGTCGGCTCGGTCTGGAGCGCTTGCGCTGGCGAAGTAGTCGAGGAACACGTCCTCGATCGACGTCCGAGCCGTTCGGACCCGCGGTCCCGAGTCCCAGAACCGTCACCGTCGTATACGAAGCGAACGAAGTTCGGCGAGCCGACCATGTCGAAGTTCAGCATCACCTCGATGTTCTTGATCTGCCGCTTCGACAGTCCGTCGACGTAGAACTGCCGATCCGAGTAGGTTGAACTCCTCGCGCCCCGTACCACATGAATCGGACCTGGTTCCGTGGCTCGATCCCCAGCTCGGCCATCTGCAGGGCGATCTCCAGGATCGTCGCCGAAGCCACTCCCGTTGTCGTTGATGCCCGGTCCCGCCAGGACCGAGTCGAGGTGGGCGCCGACGACGACGACCCGATCCGTCCGTCCGCCGTGGGTCTCCGCGATCACGTTCCTCGTCTGGCGGATCTCGGACTGAGTG
The DNA here is from genome assembly GCA_963786805.1 of uncultured Actinomycetes bacterium. Classification (GTDB taxonomy): domain Bacteria; phylum Actinomycetota; class UBA4738; order UBA4738; family HRBIN12; genus CALGFI01. The sequence goes on along the minus strand of CAWBAK010000006.1, from coordinate 148,664 downwards.
TTCGTCGCGACACGCATCTCGAGTCCGGCGGTGGTCGCGAGCTCGGATCCCAGGGCGAAGCTGATGCCGAGCGTCGGAAGGTCCGTCGGACCCCCCAGGGTCCCCGCAAGCACACCCGAGCGCCCCGGCGTGTTGCCCTGGTTGAAGATGATGACCGCGGACGCTCCGGCCGCATCGGCGTTCGCGACCTTGAGGGCGAATGTGCACGTTCCCCGCTGGATCAGGGCGATATTCCCCTCGGTGAAGCCCGCGAAGTCGTCCGGGCCGTCCGGGTCCGGGACGATGTTGCCGAAGCCTCCGTCACCGACCTCGGCGAACTCACCGTCGCACCCGCTGTCGACGACTACGGGGTCGGTCAGGACGACGTCGATCGGAGTCACGGCTGCCGTCACGTCCCCGGCGCCCGAGTAGTCCATCGTCAGGAAGTCGTCCTCGTTCGTGTAGACCGTCGGCGTGGGGGCCGTCTGCTCCATCTCAGACGGGGTCAACTCCTGGAAGAACGGGAAGTTGAACGGCTGCTGCGTGACGTCGTATCCCGCTGCGGCCAACTGGTTCACGACGTACTGGACCGAAGCGTCGTACCCCGGCGTTCCCGACGAGCGGGTGCCGCCGTTTGCATCGGCGATGGTTTGCAGCGCTTGTTGATGCGCCCGGATCCCGTCCAGGGTTACGGCGGTGCGGAGCGCCGACGAATCGACGCTGGTCGGGACGGCCGCGGCGGGCGCGACGAGGACCGCGGCGAGCAGCACTGCGACGATCGTGAGGGGGACCGTGCGTCGTTTCATCCTGCCTCCTTCTCACGGAACGACCGGGTGTCGACTCAACCTCGCGGATCGAGATGCTTGCGTAGCGGACGACGCCGGAACGACGTCGCGCCGATTACGCCGGGGTATGCACGGCGGGAAGGGCTCGGGGGGGTCCGCGCAGCGACACCTGACCCGACCGTATCCAAGGTGCCGCGCTTCGCGCAACAAGAAATCAGTTGCGCGTCGATGTTCGATCACTCACCTACCGCCGATGTCGTAGGCGTTGTTGCCGAATCCTTCCTCGCATCTCCCGGAGCCATCCCGGAGGAGAACCGCCGCGTCCTCGCGGTGCTCGCGTTCCTCCGCGGCTGAGCGCTCGCACAACTCGGCGGATCGCGGCATCACGAGATGTCCCTCGACGGCCAGGTCAGAGGCTTTCTTGACATATACCGATATGGGTATGTATGGTCCGCGCATGGCACGGGCGGCGACGACGGCAGACGCGTTCAACGCGGTGGCCGAGCCCCGGCGGCGGCAGATCCTGGACGTCCTCGCCGGCGGGGAGCGGTCGGTGGGCGACCTCGTCGACGAGCTCGGCCTGGGGCAGCCGCAGGTCTCCAAGCACCTGCGGGTCCTGCGAGCGGTGGGGCTGGTGGATGTGCGAGACGAAGGGAGGCAGCGGATCTATCGACTCAACGGCGATCCCCTCAAGCCCATCCACGACTGGGTGAAGAGCTACGAGCTGTCGTGGACCCAGCGGTTCGACCGGCTGGACGTCGTGTTGGAGGAGCTCAAGCGGAAGGAGCAAGGAGATGGAAGCGATGACGAGTAGCGGCAAGGCGGTCGTGACGCTCCCGGCGGAGACGCAGATCCTGATCGTGCGGGAGTTCGACGCGCCGAAGCACCTGCTGTACCGCGCGTACACCGAGCCCGACCTCATCAAGCAGTGGTGGAGCGGGCAGCGCGGCGCGGTCGTGAGCGCCGAGGTCGACCTGCGGGTCGGCGGGAACTGGCGCTACGTGATGACGGCGAACGAGGGGTTCGAGGTCGCGTTCCACGGCACGTTCCGGGAGATCGTTCCCGAACGAGCGACTCGTGACCACCGAGGTGTTCGAGGGCGCCCCGGTCGAGAACGAGGACGAGGACGCGGCGCTGAACTTCGTCACCTTCGAGGAGACGGACGGGCGCACGACCCTCACGACCCTCGTCGAGTGCCACACCCGGGAGGTGCGGGACATCATCATCGAGTCCGGCATGGAGGGCGGCATGCAGGAGGCGATGGACCGGCTCGAGCAGGTCGCGAACTCGCTCGCCTGAACGATCGCAGCATCGGTCGGACCACCGGAGTCAGTTCGCTCCGGTGGTCCGACCTCTTGCCCGTCTACGTCTTCGGACCGTGCTTCTGGACGAACGCGAGCGCGATGTCGGCGACCTCGCGCCAGCCGTTGTCGATCGTGAGCGAGTGACCGCGGCCCGGAATCTCCTCGATCTCGGTCAGAGCATCGTTCCGCGCCTGCTTCTTGTACGACGCGTTCGCGATCGCCCACGGGACGGTGTGGTCCTTCTCGCCCTCCAGGATGAGCAGCGGCCCGCGTTGGGGGTTCCTCGTGTTGACCTTCACCTCGGTCCACGGGTTCAGGTTCGCCGCCGCGGCCTGGAAGAGCGGCTCGCCCGGCGTCGGCACGGCGTACGTCTCGTAGAGCTCCTTCGCCTCGTCCTCGCTCACCGCGTTCGCGAACCCGTAGCGGAACTGCTCGTACGTGAGCGGCACCGCGCGGTTGACGTTGGCGGGGTTGCGCAGCGCCGCCGAGGCTACCCGCAGCGACGAGATCGGGAGGGGAAGCACGCCTCGGAACGGCGCCGGGTCGATCGCGACCGTGACCGACGCCAGCCCGCGGCCCGCGAGGATCTGTGCGAGCAGCCCGCCGAAGGAGTGACCGATGATCGCCGGCTTCTTCTTCAGTCCGCGGATGACGTCCTCGAAATGGTCCGCCACCTGCCCGACGGACTTGTTGGCGAACACCCCGGGGTGGGCCTTGGCCTCCTCGACCGTCTCGGGGTCGTCCGGCCAGTGCGGCGACACCGCCGTGTATCCGTTCTTCTCGTAGAGCTCAGCCCACCGATCCCAACTGCTCGGCAGGAGCCAGAGCCCGTGTACGAACACGACGGGAACCCGCCCGGCTGCATTCGCACGCTCGACCTGCTCGGCTTCGTGCTCGGTGACCGTCGTTACCGCGTCGTCCTTCTTCTTCGCCATAGATCTCCCCTTTCCGCACCGGGTTCGAGGATGAGCGTCTTCGCGGCCACCCTAGGCCGGTGCCCGAGAGGGCACAACTCGCGACCCGTTCTGCTGCGGACTATGGTCGTGATGAACGGCCGACGTGCAGCACGGGGCGGTGGACGTCGAGGCGAAGGGTGCTGATGGGGTACTTCGACGAGGAGACGTTCTCGTTCCTGCGTGAGCTGAAGCGCAACAACGACCGCGCGTGGTTCGCGGCGAACAAGGACCGATACGAGGAGTCGGTGAAGGAGCCGTTCCTGCGGTTCATCGAGGATCTCGGTCCGGAGCTGCGGAAGGTCAGTCGCAACCTCGTTGCCGATCCCAGGCCCGTAGGCGGCTCCATGTTCCGGATCTACCGGGACGTACGGTTCTCCAAGGACAAGAGCCCGTACAAGACGCACGTCGGCGCGCACTTCCCGCTCGGCAAGGGGATGGCGGCGCCCGGCTACTACCTCCACCTCGAGCCGGACGAGTGCTTCGTTGCCGGCGGGATGTGGATGCCGGAGCCGGAGGCCCTCCAGAGGATCCGCGAACGGATCGCCGGACGCCCCGCCGACTGGAAGAAGGCGCGCGGTGACCTCGACCGCGACGACGGCGCGCTCAAACGGCCGCCTCGCGGATTCGATGCCGAACACCCGATGGTCGAGGACCTCAAGCGCAAGAGCTTCACGGCCTCCGTGCCGCTGTCCGACGCACAGATGAAGCGAGCAGATCTGGCGAAGACATTCGTTCGAAGCGCCGAGCGGATCTCGCCGCTGATGAAGTTCCTCGCGTCTTCGGTCGGCGCGAGGTGGTAGAGGTCCCTCAGCGACGTAACCAACTCACGGCCGAGAATCCCGGACGTGCGCTCGTCTACGATCGGGTGATCGTGTCCTCGCAGCCACCGTCCGAACCCCAGACCTGGCACTATGGCCTCGTCGCGAAGTGGTGGGCCGAGTTCAACCACGACGGCCCGGAGGTCGACTTCCTTCGCCCGTACGTCGAGGCAGGGCAACCGGCGCTCGACGTGGCGTGCGGCACGGGCAGGGTCCTGATCCCGCTCCTGCACGCGGGGCTCGACGTCGACGGGTCCGACCTGTCGCCGGACATGCTCGCCCTGTGCCGGGAACGGGCCGAGCGCGAGGGTCTCGCCCCGAACCTGTACGCGCAGGCGACGCACGAGCTCGACCTTCCTCGCACGTACCGGACGATCTCCATGTGTGGCTCGTTCGGCCTCGGCGGCAACGCCGATCACGACCGCGAGGCGCTTCGCCGCCTCTACGACCATCTCGAGCCTGGCGGGCTACTCGTCCTTGACCACGAGATGTCGTACTCGGAGCCGCTTGGGTGGAGCTACTGGACGAAGGAGGGTCGTCAGACCTTGCCGGAGGAGTTCGAGGAGCGGGACTGGCGGCAGGCGTCGGACGGGACGGAGTACCGGCTCCGTCCGCGGGTGATCGACGTCGATCCGCTCGCGCAACGGTTCACGATGGAGATCCAGGCTTCGATGCGACGCGGCGACGAGCCGGTCGAGGAGGAGACGCTCGTCCTCGCCATGACGTTGTACACGGCGAATCACATCGAGCTGATGCTGCGCGTCGCCGGATTCGAGGACATCGAGCTCCGGGACGACTGGACGGACGCAGAGCCGACACGGGACACGGCAAACATGGTGTTCCTCGCCAGGAAGCCGGTCCGATAAGCACCGATCTCGAAGCGATCGGACGGACCATCACAGCGTGGTGTTAGCCTCTCGCTCCTGAAGATCGGAAGGTGTCATGGCTACCTATCTGATGCGATTCAGCTACACGCCCGAGACGTGGTCCAAGCTCATCCAGAACCCTGAAGATCGCCGCGATGCGGCGCGCGCGTATGCCGAACAGGTTGGGGGCGCACTCCACGGCTTCTGGTACGGGTTCGGCGAGTACGACGGCTACGCGATCATCGAGGCACCCGACAACGTGTCGATGGCCGGGCTCGTGCTTGCGATCACGGCGGGTGGGGCTCTCGCATCGGTCGATACCACGGTGCTGATGACCGTGGAAGAGACGCTTGAGGCACTCGCGAAGGGCAAGGGCATCGGCTACCGCAAGCCTGGAGATCCGCACGCGAACTAACCGCGATCCGGTGCTGCTCGTCCGATGGATGACGATGTCCTTGGTCCTGCTCGCCGCGAGCTGTGGTGGGGGAACGACCGTGGAAGTGGCGCCGAGCCTGTGTGCGACGGTCACTCCGGGGCCGGACGGTTCGCCGACACCGACGCCCACGCCGTGTCCGGCCGGTGCGACCGGAGCACCGAACGAGACGACCGGGGAGCTCGCCGGCGAGTCGTGGGAGGGGACCGCCGAGGTCACGTCGTTGGTCGTCTATCCAGGCCCTGACGCAACCTGCCAGGACGGTTGGGACCTCGAGTTCACGTTCGTCGCCAGCGTTGACGGCACGATCGACGGGGTGGGCACGGCCGACCTGACGACGCCGCCCACCTGTTCATTCCCGATCAACGACGTTCCGACGGTGGCCCACGTCGAGTACCAGGTACTCGGGGAGGCTTCTGCGGGTGGCTTCGTCCTTCGATTCGCACTCGCGACTTCGGGGCTCCCGAACGCCGGCGCGACCTTGGCGGGTTTCTTCTCGATCTTCAGCGTCCCGGCATCGCCAACCGGCGGACCGCCGGTCGGCATCACGGTTTCGGGGACGAGCGGAACCGGTCAGGGTGCGTGGCTCTTCGAATCGGGGAACCCGCCGGCGGCGTACTCGGCGAACGGGACGATCCTCATCGATTGCGTGACGTGCGCGTAAACCTGAGTCGGCTCGCGGTCGCGCTCGTCCGTGGGCTGACCCGGTCGGCTACGAGTAGAACTCGATGATGAGGCGCTCGTCGATCGGCACCGGCAGCGGGATCTCAGCCCGCTCGGGGTAGCGCGAGAGCGTGCCCTGGAACTGGTCCTTGTTCCGGTACAAGTACGGCGGAGGATCGGGCGTCAGCTCGAGCGCCTCGTGCACGTAGACGAAGTTCTTCGCCTTGTCCGAGAGCTCGATCGTCTGCTCGGGCTTGACCTGCGCGCTCGGCACGTTGAGCCGGCGACCGTCGACCTTCACGTGGCCGTGACTCACCAGCTGGCGGGCCTGCCGCTGCGACAGGGCGAACCCGAGCCTCTGGATCACGGCGTCGAGGCGCGTCTCGAGCTGGCGGATCATCTCCTCGCCCGTGACGCCGCTCAGGCGGCTGGCCTTGTCGTAGTAGGCACGCATCTGGCGCTCGCCGACCCCGTAGATGGCGCGGAGCTTCTGCTTCTCGAGCAGGCGCACCTGGTACTCGGAGAAGCGCTTGCGGCCGCGGCCGTGTTGGCCCGGCGGGTAGGGACGCTTGATAGCCGGGCAGTTGGGGCGCCCACAGAGGGGCTGCCCAACCCGGCGACACATCTTGTGGCGAGGTCCGATCTTGTCCATTGCGGTCAGCCAGCCTACCAACCGCCCCGACCTGCGACTCGCGGCGTGGCCGGGCACGGGTAGCCTCGCGCCTGATGGAGCTCGAGCAGCGCGTGATCGGGAGTTCCCTCGGCCTCGCGCTCGGGGATGCCCTCGGCGCCCCGTTCGAGTTCCTTCGCGCGAGCGCCGTCCCGGATCCCGTGCCTGCGCTGGACCGGCCGTGGCGGGGCGGGCACGCCGGCTCGACGACCGACGACACCGCGATGGCCCGGAACCTGATGCGGAGCCTCGCCGCCCGGAGCGGGTTCGACCCGGACGATCTGATCCGGCGGCACGTCGAGTGGCTCCGCTCCGATCCTCCGGACATCGGAACGCTCACGGGTCGGGTCCTTCGTCGCGTCGCGGCGGGCGAGGATGCCGCGGTCGGTCGCGCGGGACGTCTGGGAGCAACGCGGCCCGGAGGTCTCGGCCGGGAACGGGTCCGTCATGTACTGCGCCCCGCTCGGCCTCGCGTACGCGAACCGGCCGGACGAGCTGTTCGAGCTCGCGCCCGCGCTGTCGGCGCTCACGCATTTCGACGGGCGCTGCCGGACGGGAGTGCTCGCGGTCACGCTCGCCGTCGCGGCGCTGGTGCGGGGTGAGACCGCGGAACTGGCGGCTCGGGCTGCGCTCGAGGCGGTGGCCGATCACGAGGGAGGAGAGGAGCTCGAGTTCCTCGTCGAGGCGGCGGGCGCGGCTCGGCCGGTCGACGGACCCGATCAGGGGTTCTGTCTGTTCACGGCCGGGCCTGGCGTTCCAGGCGCTCGTCCGTGGCGGCGACGCCGAGTCCGAGCTCCGCCGCGTCGTCTCCCTCGGCGGCGACACCGACACGAACGCCGCGGTGGCCGGCGCGCTGCTCGGCGCGAGGGACGGCATGAGCGGCTGCCGCCGGATTGGCTCGATCGGCTCCTCGACCGCGACGCGATCCGAGACGGAGGCCGTGGCGCTCGTTCCCCTTGCCGCGCGTTGATCGCGCAGACCACGATTCCCGCGGTCGTCAGCCGGCGTCGGAGCGGGTGAACCCGCCGAGCGGACGAGGCTTCACACTCAAGGGGACCCCCGACCCCGCCAGGTGCTGCATCATCTCGCGAGCGGCATCGCTGGGCGTCCCGAAGACCTGGATGCTGGTGGTCGCGTCCAGGAGTTCCTCGTACGCGCGGGTGATGTGCTCATGCACAACCCGCATGTGAAGTTCCATGGAGGCCGAGTCCGGGTGCACTTGGACGACCGTCACCTCGGTACCGTCCTCGTTCGAGTACCCGTTGAAGGCGATCATCTGAGGCTCGTTCGCTTCAACCACCTCGACGAGCTCTCGAAAGGACTTCTCGAACTCCTGGAGCTTGCCTTCCTTAAGCGTGTGCGTGCCGATGAAGACGAACGGCTCGGACATCCTGCCCCCTCTCCGTGGATCGCCTCAGCTTCCCCTTCGCAACCTCGCCAGTATGTTCCGCTCGCCAGCGCTAGGTCCCGGGGATGAACACCAGCAGGAGCTGGCCGCCTTCGCCGACGGCGGTGTTCGGTTCGAGGCTCAGATCGGGCACGTTCATCTTGGTGTAGTGCGCCTGCACGTCCATAAGCCACCACCCCGGGCCGAAGGCATCGCTCGCGTCGACCGCGCCGCTCGACTCCCACGCGCCGGGACCGCGGTCGTCGACGATCGCCTGGTCGGGGTCGGTCCTGGCGACCGGGACGAGCGTTCCGCTCGCGAGGTTATACACCAGGAGCGGTTGAAACCGCTCTTCTTCCAGTTCCGGTCCTCCTGGATCACGAGCGCGGTATCCGAGATCCCGAGGTTGTCGGGGTTGACGATGTCGTCCCCAGCATCGGCGTCGAGCACCACGGTCAGGGTGGCGTTCCTCGGCCGCGCGGGATCGACCTCGAGCCGGTAGATCCGGCCATGGGTGATCTCCTGGTTCGCGGCCCCGGTCTCGGCGAGGTAGATGACACCCGGATCGTTCGGGTCGTCGACCTGGTCCTCGATCCTCGTGAAGTCGAACGCGCCGATCTCCTGCATCCGCGCGTCGAGCTTGCCCGGCATCAGGTCGGCGGCGTCCGGGATCCGGACGAAGTGCCCGCTCATCGTCTCGCCCTTGGCGATGTCGTCCGACGACGGGTTGCCGTCCGTCACCGGCTCGTCGGGCATCCACACGCGCAGGGCGCCCTCGTCGCCGCGGATCGCGCCGTCGAAGCTGCGCGCGATGTACGCGTAGAGCTGCGCCTTCTCGCCGAAACCATCCTCGGACAGTCCGAGGAACGCCTTCGAAAGGCCCTGGACCGGAACGACGTTCTCGTGGCTGAAATGGCCGAACTGCGGCGTCTTGACGACGCGGCCGGTGCTCGCGTTGACGGCGATCGACATGGCGCGTCGCTGGCTCCGGATGGATTCCTCACCGGTGAAGTACCAAGGCACCCCGTCGATCTCCTCGAGCGTGCTCGAGCAGAACCACTCGAAGTTCTCCGTTCCGTCGATCGTGTACTCGGCGGCCGTGACCGCTCCGTCGGAGTTCAGCGTGACGTGGGACACGCGCGCCCCGGACGGGTCGTACCTCGGGCTCAGCTCGTGGTTGAGGAAGACCTCGACGCCGTCGGCCGTGGAGAACCAACCGATGCCGTCCGGGACGCCGGACATCTGATAGGCGCGTTCCCCTGCCCGATGACGTCCCCGGTGGTGAGGACCGGCTCGATCATGACGCCAGGAAGGATCGGAACGAGGAACGGCCGTTCGCTCGTGACGAAGGGACCCGCCGAAGATGCGCTCGACGACACCCCCTGGCCGAAGCTCATCGAGCTCGCGACGGCCATCACGCCCACAGTGGCTCGAACGATCCTGAAACGACGCACGACCCCTCCCTCAAGGCCTCTTGGTCTGCGCCGCAACGCTATCCCTCGGGGTTCGGCGCGGTCAAAACGGCCCGTCTCCGAGCGAGCGTCCGATGAAGTGGCTAGGGTCAGCCCGTGGAGATCGACCGAAGCGCGCCGGCGATCGCAGAAGGCGAGATCCAGATCGCGGCCCCACCGGAGACGGTCTGGGAGGTCATCGCGGATATCGCCGCGTGGCCGTCGTGGAACACCGATGTGAAGTCGATGACGCTCGAAGGCCCCGTTGCGCCGGGTTCGACGTTCCGATGGAAGTCGGGTTCGTCGTCCCTGGTCTCGACCTTGAAGGTGGTGGACCCGCCGCGCGAGATCGCGTGGACTGGCGTGACGATGGGCATCCACGCCGTGCACGTCTTCGGATTCGAACCATCCGACGGCGGCACTCGGGCTCGTTCCGCAGAGTCGTTCCGCGGCCTCATCCCCACGGTCTTGCGAGGCTACAGCCGGAAGATCCTGCAGCGCGGCATCGACCGCATCCTCGCTCTGTTGAAAGCCGAAGCCGAGCGTCGCTCCTCCGCTCGCGGATGAAGCTCCGCAACCTTTCGAACGACGACCTGTGGCTCTGCGAAACCAGGGTCGATCCTGCGGTGCAACGACTGGCGCCTCGACCTCACGAATCCCTGATCTAAGTGCGCGCCGACTCGATCTCCGCGACGACCTCATCCGCGAAGAGCCGGATCCGGTGTCGGAGGTCATCACAATGGTCCTCTTCGTTCCCGAGATCGATGTCGCAAGCTCGAGCCAGGACGACCCGGTGCTCGGCAGCGAGACGCGGGTGCGCCCATGTGGCCGCCGAATCCTCGACCGACGGTGTGCACGACGACCCGCTCCTGTGCGCGAAGCGTCAAGACGACTTCGGGTGTCCGTTCGATGTCTCGAGGAGATCGGCGATGCCCGCGACCAGTACGTCGACAAGTCGCGGCGGTACGGGATCGAAGACCTCGGACGATGGTGGTCCCGCCAGCGTTGCGCCACCGAGCAGCGACATCGTCTCGAGATATGACGTCGGCCTTGGTTCTCACGGCCGCGGTCCGAGGTTGCCATGCTCGAACGATCCCTCAGTCACTCCCCGTACTGAGTCCATCGTCGGTGCGATACACCCTGGGCGGATCTTCGAGCAGACCACGATGGTCAGCGCGATGGGACGAGGTAGCGCGGCATGCCAGATCGCTTCCGATACGGCGAGGAGAAGCGCGGCCATGCGTTCCTTCTCGGGACTCGTCATGTGCCGCTCCAGATCGCCACATAGATGAATCTGCGACCCCTGGGCGCCGAGGAGGACCTGCCTCGCAGCCGAGGTGTTGGTCGAGAGAGGTCGACGATTCGCCGATCTGCCTCTATCCGTCGGGCCATCTGCGAGCTCGCGACTCGAGCCGCGGTGGCACCACTACGAGAGGCAGCCGGGCTCCTCGAGCGCACGTCGCGTTCCAACCGAGTCGCTAGCCGGAGTCAGGCTTCACACGCTCCCCGAGGCGCCCGACAACGTCTCCGTCATCGGATGCGACGCGGCCAACGGGACGTACTTCCAGCGCCTTGCGCCGGGCTAGAGGAAGCGCACCGGTGCAGGCGGAGGTGGTGCCGAGAGATCCATGGGATGGATGTCCTCGATGTTCGAGCGGAACCACCTGTCGAACTCGTGATCTGAGCCGGCAAGCTTGCCGAGGAACTCGGAGGCGCCTGAGCCGTCCAGGACGACGACGGCGAGCTGGCTACCGTCCGGGTTCTCCTGGAGCCACGCCGCGTGTGTCGTCAGGGCGTAGCGCTGGTTCATCTCGTCGAACTCCGCTTTGCGTGGGCCGGTGATCTCGCCGGCCCAAGACTTCCACACCTCGCTCTTTCCTGGCTTGATGGGTGCGGCAAACGCCTCCATGGGATCACTCCTTACGCTCGGCGATGTTCCGACCGAGCGTAGGGGAATCGGTGCGCCCTGGCAAAGCGCCGTCGCCATCAACAGGGCCACCCGGACGATGGGATAGGCGTTCGGATGCGCGAGTGTTCGGGAATGTCACCTGACGAGAGGTGGGGGGCCGGTGGTCTACGACGTGTGCACGGGATAGCGCAGATGCGTGACACCCACACCGGTGACGACTGTCGGATCCCCGAAGACGACCGGTGTGTTCGCGAGATGGTCGAACATCCGCACTCCTGCGCCTAGCAACACGGCAGCCAGATCGATGTGGACCTCGTCGAGCAGCCCGGCGTCCAGGCACTGCTGGATCGTTTGGGCGCCGTGCACTCCCACGGACTTCGGGGCGGCAGCCGATTTCGCTCGAGCAACGGCGCTTTCGATGCCGTCGGTGACGAACTGGACTGTCGAGCCGGGCAGTGGCCAACCGTCGGGCACGTGGTGGGTGACGATGAAAGCGGGCACATCCCACGGGTGCTGGCCGCCCCAGCCGTCGGCGACCTCGAACGTGCGCCGACCGGTGAGCATGGCGCCGACCTCAGCCTGCAAGCCCCTCAGGTGGTCGGCGCTCGGCGCCGAGACGTGGAACGTCATGTCCGATCTCGTGCTCGCTGTGGAGACCTCGACGTCGCCCGAGAAGTACCAGTCGAAAACTTCGGCGACCCCGTCGTTCGCGTCCGCGACGTACCCGTCGAGAGACATCGACATGATCGCGACCACCTTGGTCATGGTGCAGTTCCTTTCGCGACAAGGGCGCGGCTAATCTGAGAAGCGGCGACGCCTCGATGACGAACGACACTGTTACCCACGAAGGCTAGCGTAGTCGCCGCGCCGTGGCGCGATAAAGCCGAAGCCGGAGCTGTTCAGTCGAGACGCAGGATCGTCTCCTCGATCTCCTCTCCGCGACCGCGGGCGAAGTCGCGATTGACGCCGATGCGTCGGACGCGAGCGTTCGCGAATGGACCTTGGACCGTACGGATCAGGGAACGCCGGGACGGCGAGGCGCGTCGACGACCGGCTCGGGCGCATGCCACACGGCCTCGACGTTGTTCTGATGCAAGTCGTTGACGAATGCCGCGTAATACCGCTCGGAGTACTGCGTCCAGACCCCGGGCTCGCCGCGGACGGTCGCGCCGTTTGCGACGGCGGCCGCGAAGAATGCATCCACGGCGTCCCGACCCTCGGCGGAGAATGCAACATGCACCGCTGTGGTCACGGGTTCCCCACGGCAGATCGTGAAGTCGTCCAGGTCCTCGGCGCCGTAGGAGACACAGTCGTCCTGAACGAAGAGCTCCTCGTAGCCGAGTGGGGCGAGGGCGGCTGTATAGAGCCCCCGGCTCGCGTCCAGGTCTGCCACGACGAAGAGCACGTGATCGACGACGACACGGCGAACAGACATCGGTTCACGCTATCAACGCCGGGCCTGGATCGCTACTGTCGGGAAGCCACGCGCTTACTTGACGGCTGCGCGGGCCGGGGTTGCAAGGGAGCATCGAGTGGGGCGATACCTCGCCGTGATGCCCAGCGTTCACGGATGTTCCTAGAGCCATACGGGCGGAAGGTCAGGCGTGCTGAGGGGGCTGATCCGAGCTGCTGGCCCCGAGCTCCAGGTCCGCACTTGGTACCCACGGCCCGTCCATGATCACCGCCTCGTCGTCGCCCGGCCAGGGCGGCAGGGCCGTGCAGGTGAAGACAAGGGGCACATCCCCGGTGCAGCGATACTGGAAGGCAGTGCCGAGCGGGATATCGATGCACACACCGGGGATGAGCCGGGTGATGCTCTCACGGCCGTCCGTTGCCCTGCGCCAGATCTCTCCCTCGCCCGAGAGGACGAACCAATATTCGTCGATGGTCCGGAAGCGGCAGGCGCGGCCCACCATCCCCGGCGGCACGGTCGAGTGGATCATGTTGCCGTGCGGCCCGTCCATCAGGTAGCGAACATAGGCCCCCAAGGGCGAGCGGCCGCGCTCCGCAGTTTCGACGGTGGTGGTCTTCACGTAGCACTCCCGTCACGAGACAGGTTACGCTTGCCGGTCGTGGCGACGTCTGATCCGATCGCCGAGATCATCGGGGACTATCGAGCCTTCGCGGCGATGCAGCGCGACCGTCTCGTTGCCCGCGGCATCGACATCGCACCGTACCCGCTCAGCCACCTCGCCGTCCGCGTCGCCGATTGGGACCTTTATGTCCACCAGCGCACCCTTCTCGAGCGACATGCGAGGTCGAACCGCGAGAACGTCTGGAACGGGCGTCCGATCTCCTTGATCGTGCTCGCCGAGCCGCTCGAGGTCCTCGACGGGACTCCGGTCTCGCGCATCGAGCTCATCCCGCCCGTTCACCAGCGCGTCTACCGGATGGGGCTCGAGCACCTCGGGGTCGTCGTCGGTGAGGACTTCGACGACTTCTCGCGAGTGCATCGGGCCGCGCTGACTGGTCAGCAGTTCCAGAGTTCCGAGGTCGAGCCCGTCTACGTGCTGTTCGAGGACTTCACCCACGTGAAGTTCTACCGGCGCTCCTTCTTCGACGTCGTCGAGGACGAGGAAGGGCGCTTCGAGGGCTTCAGCCACGTCGAGGACTGGGTGCCGCAGCGGCTGGTCACCGCCACCGGCCCGAACCCGCTCCCGCGGTGACCGGAGCTGAGCCGCCCGTCGCGGAGCTCCTGAACCTCGGCTGACGCGTCGCGCTGATGACCGGGCGTCCGGTGGCGTTAGCTCCGGGATCGCCCGGCGCCGTGGGGAGGTCGGCGCCGGTGCCGTCGTCCACTACCGATGCGACGGCTGTGGTGCCGCGGCCCGATGCTCAACGACTGATGCCGGGCTACAAGACCGCCCGCTGCGCGAGCGTGTTTTACCCTGATCTCGGCCGAGGACTCTCGACTCGCTCAGGCTCGTTCGTTCGCCACCGCGTAGAGATGCCAGGGGTCGGGCACGCCCTTCAGCGCGTGCCCAAGAGAGGCTGGATGGTCTTGAAGCTTCCAGCCGGGGAAACAGTGCGGCTGGCTGGAGGGAGCCCTGGTCAGAGCGCCACGAGTCCCGGGACAGGCGGGCCGGATGGGCCTGGTTGCCGAACAACTCCAAAGTCAGTCTCTTGGCAGAGAGCGCACGGTCTCCTGTAGCCCGCGCTTGGAGAGGTCAACGATGGAACACGGATACTCCAAACGTTTGTCCGTCGTCGTCGGGCTGGTTGCTGTGGTTTTCTCGGTTCTCTACTTTGTGTCGGATCTGATCGAATTGGCCGACGGGGGATTCTCCACCCCACAGCTGACTCTCACTCTCTTCGCCGAAGCAGCGATCCCCTTCGTCGTTGTCGGGCTCTATCTGCTTCAACGACCGCGTATCGGGAGACTGGGCCTCGCCGGAGCGATCGTTTACGCGTACACGTTCGTCTTCTTCACCGGCACAGTTGTGTATGCCCTCGCCACCACGACGAGCAGTTGGGATCGGCTCGTCGAGCAGCTCGGTCCGTGGATGACCTTCCACGGTGTCTTGATGGTCGTCGCCGGTTTGGCTTTGGGCATCGCAGTCGTCCAAACAAGAGCCCTACCGCGCTGGACGGGGATCACCTTGATGGTTGGAATGGTGTTCATCGCTGTGTCCTCCGGCCTTTCGCAACTCGCCCAGACCGCATCCGCCGGCGTTCGCGATCTCGCATTCGCCGGCATGGGCGCATCACTATTGGCTAGTCCTCGGCGATCCGACGCTGCGATCCCCATCCCGGCTGTCGGGGTGAACGCCGTCAAGGAAAGGTGCGCATCGTGAACCTTGCTCTGGTCCTTATCGCTACCGGGCTGATCGCCGTCGGTTTCGTCGGGTTCTACCGTCCATGGCAACTGAGCTGGGGAGCTACGCTCGACGAAGTCGCCCGAGAGATGCCAGGAGACGACGTTGTCTCGGGCCCGAATTTCAAGGCCACCCGAGCCGTCACCATCGACGCGGCTCCGGAAGCCATTTGGCCGTGGATCGTGCAGATTGGCTTCGGCCGCGCCGGTTGGTACAGCTACGACCTCCTCGACAATTTCGGCCACCCAAGCGCCGAGCGCGTCTTGCCAGAGTTCCAACGGATAGAAGTGGGCGACCCGATCCCGATGGGTCCTGGCGGGAGCACCGGAGTGTGGGTCAAGGCATTCGAGCCGTACAAGTCGGTCTTGTGGTGGAACAAGAAGAGCCAACTCTCGACGTGGGTGTGGGCACTCAGCCCGATGGTCGACGGGAGAACGCGCTTGGTGACGCGGGTGCGGTCTCGCTCAACCTGGCGTCATCCCTCGACGGTTGCATGGATGCCGCTCATGGAGCTGGCGGACTTCCCGATGATGCGCAAGTGCTTACTTGGCATCAAGCAGCGAGCCGAAGCTCTAGAACACACGGAAATCATCTTGGGCGAGGGAGATTCAAGTGGTTCCGCACAACGCTCCGCGGTCACGATTCACTGAGCCGGTCTCAACACGCGTGGTCGATGCGGGCGTCGATCTCTATTGGCTGCCGCTCGGTGCGGGGGGACGCTTCGTTCGATCAAGCGGACGCGTGTACGAGGCGATCCACGCACGTCGCGAGCACCGGCGACCGCTCGATCTCTACCACTCAGCGCTCGTGGTGAGAGTCCCCGAAGGGCGCTTCGTGATCGAGAACTCCTGGCCCATCCCCGACGCGAACGGCTCGACGCGGGGGGCCACCGTCGAAGGTCCGGTCGGAAGCCGCCGGTTTGCCCGCTTCCGCATCTTTCGCTACGAGATCCGGCGCTGGCGCGACGGAGTCATCGCGGACATCGGTGAAGCAGTCGCAAGCCCCTTGCGCTTAAGCGACGATCAAGACAAAGCTCATCGCCTCCTTGGGCTCGTCGAAACCATTCCGCCCCTCATCTGGGGACGAGATGAGCTCGAGACGGGCGAGATGTGGAACTCGAATTCAGTGATTTCGTGGTTGCTCACGACGGCGGGCGTACCCGCGGCCGAGATTCAGCCGCCAACAGGCGGACGGGCGCCCGGGTGGGCGAGCGGCGTGATCATTGCTGAGCGCAGGATGCAGGTCAGCGACTCGCACCGCTCTCAGGCTCGTTCGTTCGCCACCACGTAGAGCTGCCAAGGGTCGGGGACGCCCTTCAGCTCGTGCTCGCCGTGGTCCTCGAAGACGAGACCGGATCCGGCGACGAGGTCCTTGACGGTCCGCGACACGAGCACCTGTCCGGGAGCCGCGAGTCCCGCGATCCGGGCTCCGATGTGCACGGCCACGCCGCGGATGTTGTCGCCGACCAGCTCGACCTCGCCCGTGTGGACACCGGCACGGATCTCCAGGCCGAGGTCGCGTACCGCGTCGCCCGCGCCGATCGCACATCGCACCGCACGCGCGGGACCGTCGAAGCGAGCCAGGAAGCCGTCGCCGGCCGTGTCGACCTCGCGACCCTGGAAGCGGTCCAGCTCACGCCGGATCGCCGACGTGGTGCCGCTCGAGCAGACCGGCCCAGTCGCGGTCGCCCATCGCCGCGGCGCGCTCGGTCGAACCGGCGATGTCCGTGAACAGCACGGTGGTGAGGACCCGGTCGGGCGCGGGCCCTCGCCGAACACCCGTCAGGAATCCCTCGATCTCGTCGAGGATCGCCTCGGCGTCCCCGGCCCACATCAGGTGGTCGGCTCCCGGAAGCTCCACGAAACGGGCGTCCGGGATCTGCGAGGCGATCCACCGGCCCTCGTCGACCTGCACGTCGGCATCGCCGGTCCGATAGATCAGGAGCGATGGCACGCGGATGGCCGGCAGCACGTCTCGCGTGTCGATCTGCGTGTTCATCCGCAGAACGGCCGCGGCCGCCCGAGGGCTCGCGGAGAGCCGAAGGTATCGCGACTGAACCAGTCGCGGAAGGCCGGGTCGCCGGCGACGGACGGCGCGAGGGTGGAGGTCAGGTCCACGCGCCCCCACGTGCGCTCGGTCTCTTCGATGTCGCGTTCCCGCTCCACGGGATCGGGGGCCCAGGGGTAGTCCTCGGTGCGGGACCGCTTCGCGTAGCACCCCACCAGGACCAACGCGGTCGTTCGGGCGGGGAAGGTCGCCGAGAACAGGATGCACATGTTCCCGCCCTCCGAGTGGCCGAGCAGCGCCGCTCGATCCGAGCCGGCCGCGTCCATCACCGCGCGGACATCGTCCATCCGCTGTTCGAGGCCGGGGAGCTCCGCGTCCGGGACAGGGTCGGACAGACCCGTGCCCCGCTTGTCGAACACGATCAGTCGCGCGAACGACCCGAGCCGTTCGAGGAACGCCGCCAAGCGCGGTTCCTCCCACATCACCTCGATGTTGGAGACCCATCCCGGGACGTAGACGAGGTCGAACGGGCCATCGCCGACCACCTGGTAGGCGATGTTCACGCCTTCGCTCATGGCGTACCGGGTCTCGGGGCGGTCCACGCTCGCATCCTTCCGTGCGTGAAGCGGGACGGCAAGGGCGGCTACGGCGCCGTGTAGACCTGCTCGAGGTACTCGCGCAGCATCCGCGCGGTCCCGAAACGCGGGCCGATCGTTCGGAGCGAGCTCTTGACGCGCGCCACCCAGCCGAGCGGGATCCCGCGATCGTCGCGGTCGTGGAACATCGGCAGCAGCTCGTTCTCGATCAGGTCGAAGAGCGCGGCAGCGTCGTGGTCGTCCTGTTCATCGGGGTCCTCCCAGCCGTTCGGCTCGCCGACGGCCCAGCCGTTCGTGCCGTCGTAGGCCTCGGCCCACCAGCCGTCGAGCACCGAGAGGTTCAGCCCGCCGTTGAGCGCCGACTTCATCCCGCTCGTGCCGCTCGCCTCCATCGGCGGGCGGGGCACGTTGACCCACACATCGCAGCCGGCGACGAGATGAGACGCCATGTCCATGTCGTAGTCCTCGAGGAACGCGATCCGCGGCGCGACCTCGGGGGGCCAGGGCCGGCCGACGAGCTCCGCGAGGACGGCCTTCGCGTCGGTGTCGCGCGGGTGCGCCTTGCCGGCGATCACGAACTGCACCGTGTCCGGCTTCTGGAGCAACGACTCGAGCCGATCGGGATCGCGCAGCAGCAGGTGGAGGCGCTTGTACGTGGCGACCCGTCGCGCGAAGCCGAGCGTCAGGCGCTCGGGGTCGAACGCGGCCGCCGCCGCGTCCACCGCCGAGGGGTCCTCGTAGCGGCCGAGTCGCGATGCCGCGTCTGCCTCGCGGAGGTAGTCGTAGAAGCTCGCGCGGAGCTCCGTCCGTGTCGCCCAAACTTCCTCGTCCGAGATGTCGTCGACGCCCTCCCACATCGCCGGGTCGTCCGCGCGCTCGAGCCATCCCTCGCCGAGATGGCGCTCGAGAAGCGCCCGCATCGGCGCTGCCATCCACGTCGCGTCGTGGACACCGTTCGTCACGTGGCCGATCGGGACGTCCTCCTCGCGCTTCACGTCGTAGAGCGAGCGCCACATGTGCCGGGAGACCTCGCCGTGCACGCGGCTGACCGCCGTCGCGCGGCGGGAGAGGCGCAGCCCGAGGGACGTCATCCCGATCTCGCCGTCCTCGGTCGCTCCGAGCTGGTTCAGCACGTCCGGTTCGACGAGGTCTCCGAGCACCTCGAGGACCGTCTCCGGGTCGTGCGTCTCGTTCCCGGCGGCGACGGGCGTGTGCGTCGTGAACACGGTCTTCTGTCGTGCGCGCGCGAGCGCCTCCTCGCGCGTCGCCCCGAGCGCCACCTCGCGCGCGGCGAGCGCGAGCGGCGCGAATGCCCCGTGTCCCTCGTTGATATGGACGACCGAGGGCTCGATCCCAAGCGCCTCGAGCACCGTGATCCCTCCGACCCCGAGGAGCGCGTACTGCTCGAGCCGCACGGTGCGGTCGCCGACGTAGAGACGCGCCGTGATCCAGCGTTCGTCGACCCCGTTGTCCTCGCGGTTCGCGTCGAGCAGGTACAGCGCGACGCGGCCGACCTGCACCCGCCACACCTGCACCCGCACAGTTCGTCCGCGGATCTGCAGCTCGACGACGAGCGGGGCGCCGTCCTCGTCCGTCACGAGCGCGGCGGGGAGGTAATCCGGCTCGACCTCGATCCAGTAGTCGTGCTGCCACCCCGTCGTATCCAGGCGCTGATGGAAGTTCCCCTGTGAATACAGGATCCCGACGCCGACCATCGGCAGCCGGAGATCGGAGGCGCCCTTCAGCACGTCGCCGGCGAGGATCCCGAGTCCGCCCTGGCAGATCGGGAGCGAACGGTGGATGCCGAACTCCGCGCACACGAACGCCACGGGGTGCTCGGCCGTGACCGCTCCGCGCGACAGCGACGGCGCGAACAGGTCGTCGGCGATCGTCGCCTGGAGCTCGGCCGCGGCGACGAGGAAGTCGTCGTCCCTCGCCGCGTCCTCGAGCACCTTGGCCGGGAGCTGGTAGAGGAGGCGGACGGGATTCCCCCGGCACCGCTCGAACCGCATCGGGTCCAGGCTGCGGAACAACTCCTCGCCGCCGGGAGTCCACGACCACCGGTAGTTGTAGGCCACGCGGGCGAGCGGCCCCAGCCGTTCGGGAAGCCGGTCGGCGAGGCCACGGACCGCGCGCGCGAGATCGCGGGCACCGTCGCTGGTCACGATCGCCAATCCTACGGGCCTACCTCGGCTTCTCGGAGTGGCCTCCGAACTGCTTGCGCATCGCCGAGAGGATCTTGTTCGCGAACTCGGCTTCATCTCGTGACTCGAACCGGTCGAACAACGAGGCCGAGAGCACGTGCACCGGGACGCCCTCGTCGACCGCGGCCAGCAACGTCCAGCGCCCCTCACCGGAATCGGAGACACGCCCCGAGTACGCGTCGAGCGTGGGGTCCTCGGCGAGCGCCGCCGCGGTGAGGTCGAGCAGCCACGACGCGACCACGCTTCCGCGCCGCCAGACCTCGGCGATCTGGGGGAGGTCGAGGTCGTAGCGGTAGTACTTCGGGTCGCGCAGCGGTGTCGTCTCGGCGTCGGTCTCGCGTTCGCCCGCGCCGACGTTCGCGTGCTTCAGGACGTTGAGGCCTTCGGCGTACGCGGCCATGAGGCCGTACTCGATCCCGTTGTGGACCATCTTCACGAAGTGGCCGGCCCCCACGGGACCGCAGTGCAGGTACCCCGCCTCGGAGGTCGAGGCGTTCGCGTCCGTTCGCCCGGAGGTCCTCGGCGCGCTCTCGATCCCGGGTGCGAGGGCGACGAAGATCGGGTCGAGGTGGCGGACGATGCCCTCCTCGCCGCCGATCATCAGACAGAAGCCGCGCTCGAGCCCGAACACGCCTCCACTCGTTCCGACGTCGACGAAGTGCACGCCGTTGGCGGCGTAGCGCTCCGCGCGGTCGATGTCGTCGCGGTAGTACGAGTTCCCGCCGTCGATGACGATGTCGCCCGACTCCATCAGGTCCGCGAGCTGGTCGGTGGTCTGCTCGGCGAACGCGGCGGGCACCATCACCCACGCCGCCCGCGGCTTGGAGAGCTTGTTCACGAAGTCCTCGAGGGAGCCGGTGCCGATCGCCCCCTCGCCCTCGAGCTGCCGCACCGAGTCGGCGCTGACGTCGTACACGACGACCTCGTGGCCGTTCCGCATCAGGCGGCGCGTCAGGTTCGCGCCCATGCGGCCGAGGCCGACCATCCCGAGCTGCATCAGGTCACCTCCGAGAGCGAATCGGGTTTCACGCGTGCCACCCGCCGGCCCTGCGCCCGCAGCGAGCGGAGGTCGCCGAGCGCCTGGGCGTCGATCAGGGTTCCGAACGTGTACGGCTGGCCGGGGATCGGCACGTCGGCCGAGCGCTCGGGGTCGACGACCTCGATGAAGACCCCGTTGTTCGGCCCGCCCTTGTGCAGCTGCCCGGTCGAGTGCAGGTACCGCGGCCCGAAGCCCACGGTCGTCGCGACGCGGAACCGGTCGCGGATCGCGACGCGCGTGCGCTGGAGCAGCTCCTCGGTCTCCGAGGTTCGGTCGAGGTACCCCAGGATCGAGACGTAGTCGCCCTCTCCGACCTCCTTGAGGAGCGCTCCGAGGTCGTCGAAGCCCGGGTCCTCGACCGCGCCGCTCGCGAGGATCTGCTTCGTGGCGTCCTTGGCCTCCTGGACGTTCGGCTGGTCGAACGGGTTGATGCTCAGGACGTAGCCGGCGACCGCGGTCGCCATCTCCCATCGGAAGAACTCTCCGCCGATCTGTTCCCGGTCTTCGTACGCCAAGCGGGTGACCGGATGGCCGATGTTCTCGAGCGCGTCCAGTCCGTCGTGCTCGCCGATGGCGACGAAGACCCGGTCGTTGCCGTAGACGTCGGGTCCGGCGAGCGGCTCGCCAACGACGGGGACGACGCCTTTGCCCTCCTTGCCCGTCGACTCCGCGATCAGCTGCTCGACCCAGTTGCCGAAGCTCGCGATCTCCTCGGGGAGCACGAGGGTGAGCTTGTCCATCCCGGCCTTGGCCGCCTCGCCCATGACGGCGCCGAGCGTGGCGCCCGGGCTCTGCGCGGCCGGAACGATGCGCTCGGAGGCGATCTCCATCTCCTCGGCCCGGTCGAGCACCGCGTGCAGCGGCGCCCCGATGAGGGCGGCCGGGACGAGCCCGAAGTACGACAGCGCCGAGTACCGCCCGCCGATGTCGTCGGGGTTCGGGAAGACGGCGCGGAAGCCGTGATCGCGAGCCATCCCTTCGAGCGGCGTTCCGGGGTCGGTGATCGCGACGAACTGGCTCCCGTTCGGCGTCCGCTCCCAGAAGTGCGCGAAGTGCGAGAGCGTCTCGGTCGTCGTGCCCGACTTGCTCGCGACGATGAATATCGTCTTCGGCAGCTCGAGGTGCTGCGTGACGCGCTCGACCGTCACCGGGTGGGTCGTGTCGAGGACGATGAGCTCGAGCATGCCGTCGGCCACGCCGAACGTGGACGCGAAGACCTCCGGCGCGAGCGAGGATCCACCCATCCCGAGCAGCACGGCGGTCTCGAACCCGTCGGCCGCCGCCTGCTTGGCGAAGGCGTCGAGCTCGCCGATGCGCTCGTGCATCAGGTCGACCACCGACAGCCAGCCGAGGCGGTTCGTGATCTCGGTCGGATCGTCTTTCCAGACCGTGTGGTCCTTGCGCCAGATGCGCTCGACGATGCGGTCGCGGTCCATCTGGGTCAGCCGGTCGGCAACGGGGGCGAGCATCCTCGAGAGCGTGGTGCGCTGGCGCTCCCGGCCGGCGCGGACCCGCTCGAGCTTCCCGTCGATCGTCGACAGCAGGGCGTCGAAGTCGTTCGAGAATGACTCGATGCCCTCTTCCAAGAGCTGGTCGGTCACCGCTCGGAGGTCGATGCCCTGGGCCGAGAGCGCCTCGACGTGGCGGCGGGCCCCTTCCACGTCATCCGCGACCGATCCCTCCTTGACCTCGCCGTGGTCGCGGAACGCGTCGATCGTGTTCATCGGCATCGTGTCGACGGTGTCCGGCCCGATGAGCTCCTCCACGTACATGGTGTCGCGGTACGCGGGGTTCTTCGCCGACGTCGACGCCCACAGCGGCCGCTGGACGTTCGCGCCGGCGGCCGCGAGCGGCTCCCAGCGATCGCCGGAGAAGATCTCGCGGAACCGGTCGTAGGCGAGCTTCGCGTTCGCGATCGCCGTCTTGCCACGGAGCTCCGAGTCCTCGGGCAACGTGGGGTCGACGGCGGAGTCGACGCGGGACACGAAGAAGGACGCCACGGAGGAGATCCGGTCGACGGGCTGGCCGGCTTCGGCGCGGCGCTCGAGCCCGCGGACGTAGGCCTCCGCGATCCGTTCGTACGCCTCGACGGCGAAGAGCAGCGTCACGTTCACGTTGATGCCGTCCGCCGTGAGCTGCTCGAACGCCACGGCGCCCTCGGGCGTGCCGGGGACCTTGATCATCACGTTCGGCCGGTCGATCCGAGCCCAGAGCCGGCGTGCGGCCTCGACGGTCTCATCCGTTTCGCGTGCCAGCCGAGGCTCGACCTCGAAGCTCACGAAGCCGTCGGCACCCTCGGTGCCGTCGTAGATCGGACGCAGGACGTCGGCGGCCGCCTGGATGTCGGCGATCGCGAGCTCCTCGAACACCGCGAGCGCGTCGTGGTCCTCTCCGGCGTTCGCGATCCGGACGACCTCCTCGTCGTAGTCGGTCGAACCGCCGATCGCCTTGCCGAAGATGCTCGGGTTCGACGTCACGCCGGTGATGCCGGCCTCATCGATCAGCCGTTGCAGCTCGCCGCTCGAGATCAGGGTGCGGCGGACGAAGTCGAGCCAAGGGCTCTGCCCCGCGGCCGAGAGCTGTTGGAGGCGGTCCATCGGCCTGCTCCTCTCAATCCAACGGCGAGCCCATCACCGTAGTCCTCCGTCCGCGAGAGGTCGAACCGGTTTCCGGCGGCGGCGGAGAGCCTTCTCGCGCGTGGTCAGCGCGATGCCGCAGACCGGATCTCGCGTGCGGCCTCGAGCGGGTCCGGCGCGAGGAAGATCGCACTCCCCGCGACGAGCACGTCGGCACCGGCCCGCGCCGCCTCACCCGCGGTCTTCGGCGAGATGCCGCCATCCACCTCGATCAGAAACGTGGCGCCGTGCTGTTGCCGGAGCTTCGCGGCCCGGCGAACCTTCTCCAGATGTTCGGGGACGAACGGCTGGCCGCCGAACCCCGCCGTGATCGTCATCACGAGCAGGAGGTCGATCCGGTCGTCGAGGTACGGCTCGACGACCTCGAACGGCGTGGGGCCGTCGACGACGACGCCCGCCTGCATCCCGAGCTCTCGCGTCCGCCCGAGCAGCGCGGTCGGATCGCCGAGCTCGACGTGCACGCTGCACAGGTTGGCACCGGCCGCTGCGAGCGGCTCCAGCCACATCCCCGGATCGGTCACCATCAGATGGCAGTCGAGGAACAGGTCGGTGTGACGCCGGATCGAGTCCACCACGGGCGGGCCGATCGACAGGTTTGGCACGAAGTGGCCGTCCATCAGGTCGACGTGGAGCCAGTCCGACGCCGGACGAACGCGGGCGATCTCCTCGGCCAGACGGGCGTAGTCGGCCGAAAGGATCGACGGGGCGAGCAGCGGGTCCGCCATGGCGCCCGACAGTGTGAACCATCCGAGGAGTGATGCGCTCCTCGCCGGCGGTGGCGGTACGTCTGTGGACGTGCAACGCTCCGGGCGCGGTTCACTCGGTGTTCCGCGGAACCGCTCGAAAGGGGTCACGTGATGGTGGACACGATCAAGGTCTACGGCGCCAGCTGGTGCCCCGACTGCCGGCGCGCGAAACGCTTCCTCGGTGACCAGCGGGTCCCGTTCGAGTGGCACGACATCGAGACCGATCCCGACGGCGTCCGCGTCGTCCAAGAGCGCAACAACGGCAACAACATCATCCCGACGATCGTCTTCCCGGACGAATCGCACCTGTCCGAACCCACGAACGAGGAGCTCGCCGAGAAGATCGGGCTCGAGCGTTCGGCGATGATGCACGTGTACGACCTGATCGTGATCGGCGGCGGTCCGGCCGGCCTCACCACGTCGATCTATGCCGCGCGCGAGAACCTGCAGACCCTCGTGATCGACAGCAAGGGCCTCGGCGGGCAGGCCGGCGTGACCGAGCGCCTCGACAACTACCCGGGGTTCCCCGAGGGCATCGGGGGCGCCGACCTGGCCGATCGGATCGTGCAGCAAGCCCAGAAGTACGGCGTCGAGATGCTGCAGGCCGTCTCCGTCGTGCAGATCGAGAGCGAGGGTGAGGGCGAGCAGGTGGATGTCGAGGCCGCGACCGGCGACCACTATCACGGCCGCGCGGCCCTCATCGCCACGGGTTCCACCTACCGGCGGACCGGCGCCGAAGGCGAGGAGGATCTGATCGGCGCCGGGATCCATTTCTGCGCCACGTGTGACGGCCCGTTCTACAAGGGCGCGTCGCAGCTCGTCGTCCTCGGCGGCGGCAACAGCGCTCTCGAGGAGGGCCTGTTCCTCACGCAGTTCGTCGACAAGGTGACGATCGTCCAGCGAGGCGATCGGTTGACGGCGAACAAGCTCCTGCAGGACAAGGTGAACATGGACGACCGGATGGAGGTCCTGTTCAACCGGGAGATCGTCGGGTTCCGCGCGAAGGACGACGGCAGCGGCAAGCTCGGCGCCATCGAGCTGAAGGACCGGGAGTCGGGCGAGGTCGAGGAGCTCCATCCCGCCGCGTGTTTCGTGTTCATCGGTCTCGATCCGAACACTGACTTCGTCAAGGGCGTCGTCGACCTGGACGACCGCGGCCTGATCCTGACGGGGATGGGGATGATGACCAACGTGCCCGGCGTGTTCGCGGCCGGCGACGTTCGTTCGGGATCGACGAAGCAGCTCGCCTCCGCCGTCGGCGAAGGAGCGGCGGCGGCCATCGGCATCCGGCAGTTCCTGGAGGCGCAGGAGTCCAAGCCCGTTCACATGATGTGAGGAGACCCGTTGGATCCGAAAGAGATCTTCGAGCTCATCGTCAAGGCGGACGAGAAGCTCAAGTACGCGACGTCCGGGAAGACGGACGTCCGCAAGCAGCAGGCTCGGGACCTTCTGCTGCAAGCGCGAACCGCCGCGGTCGAGATCGGCAACGACGGGCTCGTGCAGCAAGCGGACACGAGGCTCGCCGACCTGGGAGACCTGCCGCCGGCCTGAGGCGTTGACCGGTCAGCCGGGCCGCGCGGCACCGGAGAAGCTGTCCCAGTACACCGCGACGACGGAGACGGTCGTCCCGGGGTGCGACGCGTGGATCATCCGTCCGCCCCCCACGTACATCGCGACATGCGAGATCGGGCTGTAGAAGAAGAGGAGATCCCCGGCTTGCAGGTCCTCGCGGGCGACGTGCGGCAGGGAGCCGTACTGCGCGGCCGAAGAGT
This sequence comes from uncultured Actinomycetes bacterium, assembly GCA_963786805.1. Taxonomy (GTDB): domain Bacteria; phylum Actinomycetota; class UBA4738; order UBA4738; family HRBIN12; genus CALGFI01. The sequence continues at coordinate 122,628 of CAWBAK010000006.1, read as the reverse complement.
GCGGGAGCGAGACACCGGCGTGCGCCCAGGACCACATCGTGAAGCCCGAGCAGTCGAATCCGGTCTCCGGGCTCGCGCCTCCCCACTGATACGGCGTGCCGATCGCCGAGTACGCGGCTTCGAGAACGGCCGCGACGTTCGCGTTCGGAGCCGGAGGCGGTGGGATGGGAGAGACACCCACCGAGCCGCCGCCGGAGCCGCCCGTGAACTCCTGCTGAGCGGCGGCCTCGGCCGCAGCTCGAGCCGACGCGAGCGCCTCGTGGTACTCGCGATCGAGCTCTGAGTACAACGCCCGTGCTTCATCGACCCGTGTATCGATCTGCTCTTTCTCTGCCGCGAGCTCGTCGAGGATGTCGCGCCGCTGTTCGACGGCGGCCTGCAACTCGTCGGCGGTCCACCGCGCCTCCTGGCCGGCGAGCTCGGCTTGCGTGGCGAGGTCCGCATCCGCCTCCGCCATGCTCCCGATGAACTCGAGCCGGTCGGAGAAGTCCCCGAGCGAGGTGGCGTCCAACAGCACCGCGAACTGTGACCCGAAGCCCGTGAACGCGCGAGCGGCGGAGCGGTTGAGGCTCGCTCGGGCGCGGTCCGCCTCCGCTTGCGCCAGCTCTGCCTGGAGTCGGACTTCGGACAGACGCACCTGCACGTCGTTCAGGCGGATCCGCGCCTGGTTGTACCGCTCCACGAGCAGGGAGAGGTCGCGGTTGAGAGCGTCGAGTCGATCCTTCGCGCGGCGGACGTCGTCCTGCGTGGGAGCCGCCGAGGAAAGGGTCACGGAGCCGAGGGAAGCCGAAACGAGGATCACCACGGCGAGCAGCCGGGCGGCGAGGAACCGGGCGGTTCTTATCATCAGCCTCCGGACATGAAGAAGGCTGCCTTCCCGGGCAGCCGCGAACGAGGATATCGACCGGCCGGGGGCCAGTCAAACCTCTGTTGCTTTGCGGCGGAACCTTTTCGAGTTCGGAGAGTACCGATGTGGGTCGGGACGGCGGGACTTGAACCCGCGACCTCAGCGTCCCGAACGCTGCGCGCTACCAAGCTGCGCTACGTCCCGTGTGCCCAGTCTAGCGGCTCGACCTTCAGGCGACCGGGTACATTGCGGCTCGCGGCGCCGACGATGGAGGTGGCATGAGGATCGCGCAGCTCTCTCCACCGTGGCTGGCCGTGCCCCCCAAGGGCTACGGCGGGATCGAATGGGTGGTGGCGCTGCTGGCCGACGGGCTCGCGGAGGCCGGCCACGAGGTGACCCTGTTCGCGACCGGCGACTCCCGCACCAAGGCACGGCTCGAGTACGTCTACGAGCGGGCACTCGGCCCGACGGCGATCAACGACATCGTCCTCGACACGACCCAGACCCTCGCGGCGCTCAGGGACGCGCGATCGCGGTTCGACGTCTTGCACGTGCACTCGCCGTTCTCGGCGCTGGCCGCGGCCATCGAGACGGGGATCCCCACGATCCACACCCTGCACGGGTCGTTCACCCCCGACATGAAGCTCCTGTACTCGCAGGCCGGCAACCGTGCGTGGTACGTCGCGATCAGCGAGGCGCAGAAGGCGTTCGAACCAGGTCTCCACTACGGAGGCGTCGTCTACAACGGGATCGACCTGGACATGTATCCGCTCCAGGAGCAGAAGGAGGACTTCGTCCTGTTCCTCGGTCGCGCGGCGCCCGAGAAGGGATGGCGGCGCGCGGTCGAGGCCGCGAAGTTGGCGGGTGTGCGACTCGTCTCGGCGGTGAAGATCGCCGAGCCCGCGGAGCATCACGAGTGGGAAGCGAGGGTGAAGCCGATCCTGCCTGCGGATTTCGAGGTGCTCGGTGAGATCACCCACGACGAGAAGGTCGATCTGCTTCGCCGGGCGAAAGCGGTGTTGTTCCCCATCGACTGGCCCGAGCCCTTCGGCCTCGTGATGGTCGAGGCGATGGCGTGCGGAACCCCCGTGATCGGCACGCCGCGAGGCTCTGTTCCCGAGTTGGTGGAGGACGGCAGGACCGGATGGATCGTCGACGTCGATCCGTACGCGGAGCGTGCTGCCGAACGGCTCGCCCATCTCGACGAGCTCGACCCTCACGTGTCCCGTGAGCGTGTTCAGCGCCTCTTCTCCAAGGACGCGATGGTCGCCGGCTACGAGCGCGTCTACGAGCGCGCGGCAGGCGGCTGATCCGTCCGAAACCCGTGCCCGGCGGAACGCGAGGCAAGCCACAGCCGTCGTACCCCGGTACCATCGGCCGGCTGCACTCGAACACTGGAGGGGATCCCCATGTCTCGCCCGCGTCGCACCTTCGCTTCGTTCGTGCTCGCTCTCGCATCGTTGACAGTGCTCGCGGGGATGCCGCCTGCGGCGGCCGTCGATCCTCCGAAGGTGCGACTCTTCGCCGCCACCACGACGGTCACGGTCGAGCGCGACCGGCGCAACTTCGTGTTCGTCGACCCCGGCGTCTGGGTAGCCTCGGTCGGCGGAGGGTTCGAGCTCCGGGCGACGCGCGCCGACTACGACTCGCCGGTGACCCTGGTCCAGACGGACCCGACCACCGGCGCGATCCTTCGGACGCTCCCGGTCGAGCTGCTGCGCGGCTGGTCCGGGTTGAAGGACTTCGTGCACGTGAGTGTCCGCGACGCTCACGGCACGCTGATCACCCGCGAGTCGTTCGACTTCTGCCCCAACACCTACTACCGAGCCCGGCTCGACGACGAGGGCCCGGTCAACTCGGCGTATCCGTACATCTGCGGCGGGAACCCGTTCACCCGGGGCATGGTGTGGGGGATCGACGATCACTGGGCCGTGACCGCGATGTCCGACTTCGGGCTCGGGTTCAACGCGCCGCGCCGCAACTACTCGCTCCGCGTATGGGTCGATCCCCTATGGGTCGAGGCGCTCGGCCTCGAGCCCCTCGAGTCCGAGGCTCGGGTGCGCATCGAGGTGTTCGACCGAGGCACGATCCCCGCTCGCGCCGAGCGGACCTTGGCGTCGCCGTACGCCCCAGGTCCGCGGGTTCCGACGACCACGACCCCCGATCCCGAGGGTCTGCCGGACCTCGTCGCGCTGCCCGCGTGGGGGATCTCGACGTATCACCGCAGGGGCCGGGACTACCTCGCGTTCAACGCCACCGAGTGGAACGCCGGCCCCGGGACCCTGGTCGTCGAGGGGTTCCGCGAGATCGACCAGGACTTCATGGACGCGTTCCAGTACTTCCACGTGGACGGGGTCCCCCTGGGCCGGGCGCCGGTCGGCCAGCTGGAGTATCACCGGTCGCATACGCACTGGCATTTCGAGGAGTTCACGCAGTACTCGATCCTCGACGCGAACAGCGGCGAGATCGCGATCTCGGGCAAGCAATCCTGGTGTCTCGCCAACACGGACGCGATCGATCTCGCCGTGCCGAACGCCAACTGGACCGCCTACTTCGGCGGCGACCTGTTCTCGATGTGCGGAGGACCGGGGGCGATCTGGATCCGCGAGGTCCTCGACGTCGGCTGGGGTGACACCTACGGGCAGTTCATCCCCGGACAGGCGTTCGACATCACGGACCTGCCGAACGGCGACTACTACATCCGGACCGAGGTGAACCCAACCGGCTTGCTGTTCGAGGGCTCGACCGCGAACAACATCCAGGATCGACTGATCAAGCTACGCGGCGAGCCCGGTGACCGACGAGCCTCGGTCCCGCCCTGGCACGGCATCGACACGGAGGGCGGCTGCTTCCCCTACTGCCGCTGAGGGGCTCGCGACAGCTCGAGCATCGTCGCCTCGGGAGGGCAGAGGAAGCGGAACGGCGCGAACTTGCTCGTGCCGAGCCCCGGCGAGACATGCACGAGACCGTCGCCGAGACGGAGCAGGCCGGAAACGACCCGCCGTGGAAGATGTGAGTTCGTGACGAGCGCGCCGACCAGGGGCAATCGCACCTGTCCTCCGTGCGTGTGCCCCGCGACGACGAGCGGATAGCCGCACGCGACGACCTCTGGGGCGGAATCCGGCGAGTGCATGACCGCGAACCCGAAGCGCTCCGGTGCCCGGCGGGGTGCGAGGCGGAGGTCGTGCTTGCTGATGTGGGCGTCGTCCAATCCGAGGAGCTCTACCGCGAGGCCCTCGAGATCGATCTCCTCGCGCACGTTCGTGAGGTCTCGCCATCCGTCCGCCTGGAGTGCCGCAACGAGCTCGCGAGGGCGGCCGCGTCGCGCGCGTCGGGGTCTGGCGCCGCGGCGGCGGACGAGGTAGAGGAGCGGATTCACGAAGCGCGGCGCGAAGTAGTCGTTCGAGCCGAGGACGAACCACGACGCGAGGCGACCTCGGTTCGCGCCAACGGCGGCGACGGCGATCTCGACCGCCTCGGGTTCGGCCAGGAAGTCGCCGGTGACGACCGTGACATCGGCCATCGGCAGCGATCCGAGGAACCGCCGCTTCCGCTCGTCGTCTCGGACGAAGTGCAGGTCCGACAGGTGCAGGACATTGAGTGATTCGGGACCGTTCGCCGGTAGGATGGCCAGGCGGCGGCGGACCAGCCGGTACGCGCGACGCTCGATCAGGACCCCGTACATCACACACGCGACGCCGAGCAGAGCGATCGCGAGCAGGATCCACGCAAGCACGGGAGGGGAGTCTACGGTGGGCGACGCCACCCTCAAGCGGAAAGCGCACGAGGAGATGACGGCCGCGCTGAAGGCCGGCGAACGCGTTCGCCTCGGCGCGCTCCGGATGCTGGTCGCCGCGATCACGAACCGGGAGAAGGAGCTTCGCCGAGAGCTCTCGGACGACGAGGTCCGCGACGTTGCCGCCAAGGAGGTCAAGAAGCGGCTCGAGTCGATCGAGGCCTTCGAGTCCGCGGGCCGGCTCGAGCTCGCCGAGAAGGAACGCGCGGAACGCGAGGTGTTGGAGCCCTACGCCCCTGAGCAGCTCGACGAGGCGGCCGTCGACGCGATGATCGACGAGGCCCTCGCCTCCACCGGCGCGACGTCCCTGAAAGAGATGGGCAAGGTCATGGGTGTCGTCATGGGGAAGGCGAAGGGTGCCGTCGACGGTACCGTCGTCCAGCGGAAGGTCCGGGAGCGCCTCGGCGATTAGGCGCGGCGTCGCAGGAGTGCCCGAGAACCGTTCCCGTTCCCGTTCCCGCCTTGCCATCGCCATCGCCATTGCCGTTGCCATCGCCGTTGCCGTTTCCGTCCTGGAACTGCCCGACCTGGAGCTCGACGGTCGACCCGGCGTCGACCTGCTTGGTCCCGTCGCCGATCGGCGTTTGAGCCAGGACGATGCCGTCCATGTGCGGGTCGTTCACGTCGACGTACGTGATCGACGCGAACAGCTCCAACTTCTCGAGCTTCTTCACGGCATCGTCCTCGCGCAGGCCGGTGAGGTGCGGAACGATCACGGGCTCGCCCTTGCCGTTGCTGACCTGGACGGTCACGGCGCTGCCGAGGGTCGCGCTCGCGCCGCCGCCCGGCGTCTGCGACAGCACCGTGTTCGTCTCTTCGAACGAGTCGACCTTCTCGACGATCGGGGTGAAGTTCGCCTCGACGAGGAGCGCCTGCGCCTCCTCCGACCTCAGCCCGACGACGTCGGGGACCTGGCCACGTTCTGGCGCCGGCGGCGCCGGGAAGCCCTCGATCCGGTATCCCTGCATCGCTTGGATCATGAAGTCGTGCCAGATGGGCGCCGCGACGGTTCCGCCGAAGTACCCACTCATCTCGATCTGCCCGGAGGGGTGGCCGACCCACACCGCCGTCGAGACCTGCGGCGTGTAGCCAGCGAAGTAGACGTTCGTGTAGTCCTGCGCGGTACCGGTCTTGCCGGCCACCGGCCGGCCGATGCCCGCGGCCGTGCCCGTGCCGCTGGTGACCACGCGCTGGAGCATCGCCGTGATGAGATTCGCGATGTCGGGGGCGATCGCCTTCTCGCACTGCCGGCGATGCCGGTAGAGGTTGTGGACGCCGCTCCCGTCCTCGTCCGGCGCCTCGACCCTGGCGACCGCGTACGGCTCGCAGTGGACGCCCTGATTCGCGAGCGTCCCGAACGACGAGGCCATGTCGAGCGTCGAGACCTCCTCGACGCCGAGGGTGATCGACGGAACGGCGTCGAGCGCCGACGTGATCCCCATGAGGTGGGCGGTCTCCACGATGTTCTCGGGACCGACGTCGAGCGCGAGCTGCGCGAACACGACGTTGACCGAGTTCTCGGTCGCGGTCCACAGATCCATGTACCCGCGATCGCTCCCGCCCTCCGCGTTGCTGACGCAGCCGCTCGCACTGATCCAACCGGCAAGGCCGCAGAGCGGCGACGCCGACGAGTACACCTTGCCCGGCGGGAAGCCCTCTCGGAACGCGGCGGCCAGCGTGAACGGTTTGAACGCCGAGCCCACCTGCCGCGTGCCACGCCACGCGAGGTCGAACTGGTCCCGTTCGTAGTTCTTGCCCGAGAGCATCGCCCGGATCGCTCCCGTCCGCGTTTCGACCGAGACGAGCGATGCGTCGGGCGAGGTCTTCTCCGGACCCAGGTTCGGGCTCGCGTCCAGGGCCGCCTGCGCGTACTCCTGCCAGGCCGGGTCGAGCGTGGTGTAGATCTTCAAGCCGCCCTGATACAGCGTGTGGACGCGCTGCAGGCGCCGCAAGCCGAACTCGTCGAACTCGCCGTCCTCGTTCTCCAGGATCAGGTTGCGGATGTAGTAGACGAAGAACGGCTCGATCCTCTGTTTCGGAGGTCCGACGTTCCGCGCGAGACCGAGCCCCTTCTGCTGAGCGCGCTCGACGCGCTCGGGGTCGGCGAGCCCGAGCTCGGCCATCCGCGCGAGCACCAGGTTGCGACGGCCGCGCGCGGCCGCCTCGTTCGTCACCGGGTCGTACGTGCCCGGTGCCCGGATCAGCGCCGCGAGGAGCGCGGCCTCGGCGAGCTTCAACTCGCCGGGCGGCTTCTTGAAATACGTCTCTGCGGCCGTGCCGATCCCGTACGCGCCGTTGCCGAAGTAGACCTCGTTCAGATAGAGCTCGAGGATCTCGTCCTTCGTCTTGCGGCGCTCGAGCCGCATCGCGAGCGACGCCTCCTGGAACTTGCGGGCGAACGTCTGCGCGGGGGTATCGATCAGGACGTTCTTGACGAGCTGCTGGGTGATCGTCGAACCGCCCTGCTCGATCTCGCCGGACGCGAGGTTCGCGATCGCGGCCCGGATCAAGGCGGTGAAGTCCAGGGCCCCGTGCTCGTAGAACGAGGAGTCCTCGATCGCGACCACCGCGTTGCGCGCGACCTCCGAGACACGCTCGAGCCTGACGATCCTGCGGTTCTCGTCGAGGAAGACCGTCGCCAGGATGGACCCGTCGGCCGCGTAGATGACCGAGCGTTCGGGGAACCGCGGGATCTGCACGCTTCCGACCCCCGCGTCCGTGAGCCGGTCGCGGAACGCGTTCACACCCATCCCGGCCCCCGCGAACAGCGGAAGAAGCACCAAGGCGACGAGCACCGCGCCGAACGCCAGTACGAAGGCCAGCACCACGGGGACGAGCGGCGCGATCACTCGCCGGGGACGAAGCAGGTTCTGTCGCGCCGGCGCGGTGGTCCGGCGCGACGTCGTCTCGGATCCGGGCTTGGGGGGAGCTTGCATGGGGGTTCGGCGCAAAGGATAGCCCGGGGGTGGCGAAGAGTGGCACGGGTAGCATGAGACGCCCATGCGCCGGTCCGCACCGTTCCTGCTGCTCATCCTCGCCGTCGCCGGACTCATCGCCGGCTCGGTGGGGCCCGCGGTCGCGCAAGGAGAAGAGGCATCCATCGCCGTCGTGAAGGTCGACGGGTCGATCGACCGCACCGTGGCCGCATACCTGCGCGATGCGCTGGCCGATGCGGAGCGAAGCGGCTCGACCGTCATCCTCCAGCTCGACAGCGCGGGAACGCTCGACCAGGACGCGGTCGAGATCGCGGGCTGGGTGCACGAGGCCGCGGTTCCGGTCATCGCGTGGGTCGGGCCGGCGCCGGCCAAGGTCCAGGGCGCCGCGCTCCTGTTGATGTACGCCGCGAGCGATGCGGCGGTCGCGCCGGGAGCCGGTGTGGGACCGCTCGAGCCTCTCGACCTCGCCGGCGCCTCGGAACCTGCGCCCTCGGCGGTGCGCGAGCTCGCGTCCGAGTGGATGCGCGAGCGCGGCCGTCCCCTGCCCGGCGCGTTCCCCGCCGAGCCGGTTCCCGCACAGGAGGCGCTCGACGTGGGCGTCGCTTCGATCGCGGCCGCCTCGATCCCCGACCTGCTGGACCGGCTCGACGGACGGGTGGTCCGAACGCCCGAGGGCGAGGTCACGCTCCGGACCCGGATCGCGCTGGTCGAGGGCGAGGAGCCCGTGAACGTTCGATTCGTCGACCTCGGGCCGATCGACCGGGTACTGCACGCGGCCGCGTCCCCGACCTGGATCTATGTGCTCCTGGTCCTCGGGCTCGCCGGGCTCGCCTTCGAGCTCACGCAGCCGGGGTTCGGGTTCGCGGGGTTCGCCGGAGCCGGGATGGTCGCGCTCGGGGTCTACGGCCTCACGGTCGTGCCCTTCTCGTGGATCGGGCTCGGCCTGCTTCTCTCGGGGATCGGACTGATGACCGGAGACGTCCTGGTCAGACGGCTCGGCCCGCTCACGGCGGCCGGACTCGCCGGTTTCCTGGGCGGCTCGGTGCTCCTGTTCGGCGGCGTGGCCGATCAGATCGACGTGTCGCCGTGGCTGCTCGGGGCCTTCGTCGTCGCCGCGGCCCTGTACTGGGGGTTCGGGCTCACCGTGGCCGTGCAGGCGCGCGAGCGGATCTCCTCGACCCAGAAGGGCCTGGTCGGGCTCGTCGGTGAGACCCGCGGCGAGCTCAAGCCCGAGGGCCCCGTCTACGTGAAGGGGACCCTGTGGCGCGGGCGCAGCGCGAACGGACCCGATCGCGCCCAACACCCGCGTCCGGGTCCGGGGCGTCGACGGCCTCATCCTGCGGGTTCAGCCCGAACCCCAAGCCGGGCCGAGCGACGAGCCGGCACCCCCGGAACCCTGATCGCCGGGCGGAGTCGCGGCAGAACCTCCCGGCCCCGGGCCCCGAGCGTGTTGCGCTTTTCGACCCTCATCGGGACAAAGAGGCAACCAGCGGAATCCTCCCGGCGTTCAGATACGAAACACCTATCGAAGGACGGAACAGGAGGACGGTCCGGCGTGGCCGAGCGGATGTACGCGGATTGGATGCAGGGGTGGCAGTTCGATGCCGCCTGCCGCGGCGAGGACTCCGCCCTGTTCTTCGCCCCGAACTACTTCGAGAAGCGCGACGAGAAGGACCGGCGCGAAGCGAAAGCGAAGGCGCTCTGCCTCGTGTGCCCGGTTCAGGACGTCTGCCTCGAGTTCGCGCTCAAGATCCGTGAGTCCCACGGCATCTGGGGCGGGCTGAACGAGTTCGAGCGCCGGCAGATCCTCCGCCGGCGAACCCTGCAGGCCGGCTGATCTTGGTCGAAGAGCTCCTCGCGCAGCTGGGGATCCGGTTGCCCGAGCCCGTCGCCCCGCTGGCGTCCTACGTGCCGGTGCGCATCTCGGGCGATCACGCGTACGTCGCGGGTCAGGTGCCCATCGAGGACGGAACGATCCTGTCCGCCGGCAAGCTCGGCGCGGACGTCTCGATCGATCAGGGACAGGAGGCGACGAGGCGGTGCGCGCTCCAGGCCCTCGCCGCCTTGCGTGCCGCCCTGGGATCGCTGGATCGCGTGAAGGGCATCGTCCGGGTCGACGTGTTCGTCGCCTCGGCACCCGGGTTCACGGACCAGCCGGCGGTGGCGAACGGAGCGAGCGACCTGCTCGTCGAGATCTTCGGTGAGGAGGGAAGGCACGCGCGCGCGGCCGTCGGGGTCTCGGAGCTTCCTCGCGGGGCATCGGTGGAGGTCGCGATGATCGTCCGCATCGCCTGAACGAGGCAGGCCGTCGCGCCGGCTAGGTCCCGCGAGCGAACCGGAGGTCCCCCGACCTTCGCGTGGCGCCGGTTCGGTCGAGGTGTTCCATCAGCGGCACGGCGTACTTCCGCGACGTCCCGAGCCGGGCCCGGACGTCGCCGACGGTGATCCCCGCGTCTTTGGCCTCGCGCACGATGTCGACGGCGCGCTCGACGAACGCACGCGTGAGGACGAGGTCGGGTGCGATCCGGATGAGGGCGCCGGACCGGACGGCGGACTCGATCGCCAGGCGCGTGAACCCGTTCCGCTGCAGCTCCGACATCGAGGGCGGTGTCGGCTCCCCGGCCGCGACCGCCGCCGTCAAGCGGTCGAGCTCCCCGGGAACGACCTCGGCCCGGTGCGACGGGATCCGCAGGAAGGACCCAGATCGCGCGAGCGTGCCACGCTGCACCAGGTCGTCGACGATGGAGGCCGCGAGCTCGTCGTCGCCGGGGGATCCCGCGCGACGCACGGCGCCGGCGACCGCGTGACGGATCTCGGCGACGTCCGAGCCTTCGGATGACGGGCTCGCCTTGTGGTGGGCGGTGAGCAGTCCGATCGCCGCGCTCTCCGCCACCGAACGTACCCGCTCGGAGATCCACCAACCGGAGACGCTTTCCGCGCCCGGGATCTCATCGAAGCCGGTTAGGCTCCGCAGCTCCGCCTCGCGCACCGCTCCGCGTTCGGCGAGCAGGAGCGCTGGGATGTCCGCTCGCCGGGCCTTCTCGCGGCGTTCGAGACGGTCAGCCGCGGTCGCACCGGGGCGCTGCGGCGGCGCGGGATCCAGGACGACGCCGCCCGCCACCGTTTCCCGCCGCCCGGACTCGCGCAGGACGAAACGGTCGTGCACGTCCAGCACGAGCGGCGACGAGAGCCGGATCCGCGCGAACACCCCGTCCTCGGAGACCGACGAAGCGCCGTAGAGGCGGATCCTCGCGGAACGCTCGGCGGCGCCGGCGTGGAACGTGAACGACCCGCGCGGCGACAACACATGGGTCAGCCCGCGAACCGGATGGATCCGCGCCTCGATCACATCGGTCGGACGCCAGTCGCCGGGGCGGCCGAGGACGTCGCCCCGCTCGATCCGCGATCGCTCGACGCCGGCGAGGTTCGCGGCCACGCGCGAGACGGGCCGGGCTGAGTCGATCCGTCGCTTGTGGGTCTGGAGCGAGCGGATCCTTGCCCGGACACCCGAGGGGAACAGCTCGACCTCATCGCCCGTGGCGATGCGTCCCCCGGTGAGCGTTCCGGTCACGACGGTCCCGGCGCCGGCGATGCTGAACACGCGGTCGACGAACTGCCGAGGCCGGTCGGCCTCCTCCGGAGTGGGCGCGGCCCCCACCATCGCGTCGAGCGCCGCGACGAGGTGGTCGATCCCTTCACCCGTCGCGGACGAGCACGCGACGATCGGCGCGTCGGCAAGCGTCGTTCCGGCGAGGCGCTCGCGCACGGTGCGTTCGGTGCGCTCCGCGCGGTCCGCGTCGACGAGATCGCGCTTCGTCAGGGCGACGACGCCACCCTGCACCCCGAGCACGTCGACGATCGCGAGGTGCTCCTCGGACTGCGGCTTCCATCCCTCGTCCGCGGCCACGACGAACAGCACGAGGCGAACCGGCCCGACCCCCGAGAGCATCGTGCGGACGAACCGCTCGTGCCCCGGCACGTCGACGAACCCGACCTCTCGTCCCGACGGGAGCGTGCACCACGCGAACCCCAGGTCGATCGTCAGACCCCGGCGCTTCTCCTCCTCGAGCCGATCCGGGTCGATGCCGGTGAGCCGGGCGATCAAGCTCGACTTGCCGTGGTCGACGTGTCCGGCGGTCGCGATGACGTGGAGCGGAGCCTCGCCGCCCGCGTCGCCCGTCGCGCCGAGCCGGGTGCTCACTCGCCGTCGGGGTCGTCCCACTCGCGCGCGTACTGGACCGCGCGCGCGAGGTCCGCGAGCTCCTGCTCGCCGACCGTTCGCAGGTCGAGGAGGACGCCGCGCTCGGTGATCCGGCAGAACACCGGCGGGGAACCCGTGCGAAGTCGAGCCGCCATCCCGGCCGGCTCGGGCGAGCTCACCTCGACCCCGGAGGACGGGACGACGTACCCGGGCAGCGAGCCGCCCCCGACCGCCGAGTCGCACGCCACGACCCGCGCGCCCGCCAGCTCGCCGTCGAGGGTTCGGGCGAGCAGCTCGGCGCGGTGGCGCACGTGCTCGGCGGTCTCGCGGAGCATCCTCCACGTGGGGATCTCGGCCCGCCGGTCCGTGGCGTGAGCCGCGAGGACGTGCTCGAGCGCGGCGACCTGCATCTTGTCGACCCGAACCGCGCGGGCGACGGGGTGCCGCCGGAGCCGGTCGACGAGCGCTGCCCGGCCGAGGATCACTCCCGCCTGCGGCCCTCCGAGGAGCTTGTCGCCGGAGAAGACCACGAGATCTGCTCCGTCGGCGAGCGCACCCTCGGCCGACGGCTCGTCGGCCGGGATCCCGGCGACGTGCTCGAGCAGTCCGGAGCCGATGTCGTACATGAATGGAACGCCGTTCTTGGCCGCCAGCGCGGCGAGATCGCGAGCCGGTGGTTCGGCAGTGAAGCCCACGACGCGGTAGTTGCTCGGATGGACCTTGAGGATCAACGCGGTCTTGTCCGAGAGGGCGCCCCGGAAGTCCGAGAGCCGTGTCCGGTTCGTGGTGCCGACCTCGACGAGGCGGACGCCGGCCGCGGCCATGATGTCCGGGATCCGGAACTCCCCCCCGATCTCGATGAGCTCGCCGCGGGACACGAGCGCGTGCTTCCCCCTCGCCAGGCCCGCGAGCGCGAGCAGGACGGCGGCGGCGCCGTTGTTGACCACGAGCGCGTCCTCGGCCCCGGTGATGGCGGTGAGCAGGACCTCGGCGCGCGCGCTCCGCCTGCCGCGGGCGCCCGTTTCAGGCTCGATCTCCAGATCCGAGTAGCCGGAGGCGACCTTCGCGGCCGCTGCGGCGGCGGCCTCGGGCAGCGGCGCGCGGCCGAGGCCCGTGTGCAGGACCACGCCGGTGGCGTTGATCACCCGGCCGAGCCCGTGTGCGGCCGACGACGCGCGAGCGAGCGCCGCGGCCAGGATCTCGTCGTCCGGTGGCGGTGCGACGCCGCGGGTGGCGGCGGCACGGACCTCCTCGAGGGTCTTGGTCAGGGTCCGCTTCACGAGCGCCCGCCCGAACGTGGCGCTCGCGCGACGCCCGGGGTCGGATCGAAGGAGCGCGTCGACGGCCGGGATCCTGCGGCGGGGCTCCGCGGCGGCGCGCTCCATGGCGGCTCAGCCTATCGGCTCGTTCGCCGACTGCCGCGGTGACAGGCGTTCCGCCGGCCCGGGTAGGATTGGGCGCGGTGGACACGGAAGAGCGGACCGTCTTCAGCGCCGCCAGCGAGCACTGGATGGTGCGCGGGGGCGGGATCGACATCGAGGTGGTCTCCGCAGGAGACCTTCGGACCGAGGAGATGATCCTCAACATCGGTCCGCAACACCCGTCGACGCACGGTGTCCTCCGGCTGGTGCTCGAGCTCGACGGCGAGATCATCGTTCGTGCCGAGCCGGTCATCGGCTACATGCACCGGGCGGCGGAGAAGCTCGCCGAACACCGGGACGCTCGCCAGACCCTCGTCCTCATGAACCGACACGATTGGCTCTCGGCGTTCAACAACGAGCTCGGGTTCATGCTGGCGGTCGAGAAGCTCGCGGGGATCGAGGTCCCCGAGCGCGCCAGCTGGATCCGCACGATGCTCGCCGAGTGGAACCGCGTCCTCAGCCATCTGATGTTCATGGGGTCCTATCCGCTCGAGCTCGGCGCGATGACGCCGATCTTCTACGCGTTCATCGAGCGCGAGATGATCCAGGCGCTGCTCGAGAGCGCGACGGGGGCGCGGATGCACTTCTCGTACATCCGGCCGGGGGGATTGAAGGACGACCTGCCGCGCGGATGGCTGAAGCAGTCGGCCGACGTCCTCAAGCACGTGCGGAAGAAGCTCGACGATTTCGACAACCTCGTGATGGGCAACGAGATCGTGCTCGCCCGAACGAAGGGGATCGGGGTCATCCCGCGCGAGACGGCGATCGCCTACGGGTGCTCCGGGCCGATCCTGCACGCATCGGGCGTCCCGATGGACCCGCGCAAAGACGAGCCCTACGAGAAGTACGACGAGGTCGAGTTCCAGGTGCCGATCGGCAGCAGCGGAGACTCGTACGATCGCCTGTGGGTCCTCGCGCAGAGGATGCGCCAGTCGTGCGACATCGTCGAACAGTGCATGGACAAGCTCCCGCCGGGTGAGTTCCGCGCGGCGAAGCTCCCGAAATCCCTGAAGCTCGACGGCGAGGTCTACGTTCGCACCGAGAACCCGCTCGGCCTGATGGGGTACCACCTCGTCGGGGACGGGACGGTGAACCCGTACCGGCTGAAGATGCGGACGGCGTCCTTCTCGAACGTCTCGGTGCTCCCCGCGATCCTGCCGGGGACGCTCGTGCCCGACCTCATCGCGATCCTCGGCTCGGTCTTCTTCGTCGTCGGCGACGTCGACCGCTGAGGCGACTTCGTATGCCCCTGTCCGTCGGCCACTTGCACGTCGTCGCGAGCTGGCGCACGATATCGCCCCTAGCCGATATCGCGATATCGGCCTCCCCGTTGGCCCGAGGAGGTTTCGGTGGACGACCGCGTTTCCAAGCTCTTGCTGAAGGCGGTGCGAGGGCTCCCGCAACGAGAGCAGGATCAGGTCCTGGCAGCGCTCATCCGTTCGGCGCTGCCGTCACCGGTGACGACCGCCGGACGCCCGTCGCCGGTGTCGCTTCCCCATCCGCGACCGGGTTCCGCGCCGATCCCTCCGGAGATGCTGTTGCTCTCCGACCCGGCGTCCGCGCAGGTCGGATCGGTCGAGGGGTCCGGCTCTGGGGTCGCGATGCTCCCGGTGCGGCTCCCGCCGGAGCTCCACGAGCGGCTGCGGCGCTGGTCGAACGAGCACGGCTTCTCGATGGCGGCCGTGGTCCGAGGGCTCGTCGAGCGGTTCCTCGACGAGCAGGGCCAACGGAAACCCCGTCGGCGAAGCCCCAGCCCCGGCGGGCGCTCCCGACCGAAGGGAACTATCGCTCGCGGTTGAACCAGATGCCGCCGGGCCCGTAGTAGCTGGGACCTTCGCCCCAGACCGCCACGGTCTTCCCGGCGCTCGTGATCGCGATCTCGCCGTAATCGCCGTAGAACTCGAGGAAGCCGCGGTGGTCCTTGTACGCGGTGCCCGAGATCGCGTCCGAGATGCGCACCGCCTTCGACCACGTGACGCCGAGATCCGTCGAGGTGCGGTAGCGAACGTTCCACGATCCCGTCCGCTGGTCGGCGAAGTACACGCGGACCTCGTCGTCGCCCCGTCCGACCGCGGCGGCGTACGCGGAGTTCACACCCATGCGGGAGATCCGGATGGGGTCGCTCCACGTCTGGCCTTCGTCCGTGGACGACCGGGCATACACGGTTCGGTTCCCAAGGGGTTCCGAGGCGCCGCTGTACGCCATCACGAGGTCTCCGGCGGGATCGGAGGCGAGGACCGGGCCCGAGTCCCAGAAGTCCGGGTAGCACCCGCGCGAGGCGCACCGGGTCCCGGCCTCGAGCGTGTCGATCACCAGGTCGCTCCATGTGGCGCCGCCGTCATCGGACGACAGCAGGTGGGTCAGGACGGGACCGACGGGGGCGTCATTCGGTCCCGAGTAGTCGAAGCTGATGTGCGAGAACACGACGCGGCCGCTCGGAAGGACGATGCCGCCGTAGTCGAAGTAATACCGGGGGCCGTTGGTCACGCGGATGGTCGACCAGGTCTGGCCGCCGTCGTGCGACGAAGAGGCATGGACATCACCAGCCGTCGGACCGTTGAACAACACGTAGACGTCCTGGCCGTCGGGGCTCACCGCCATGTTCGGCTTGTCGCCCCAGTTGGTGTCGGGATGGAGGAACACCGGTGGCGACCAGGTGTTGCCGTGATCGGTCGAGGCCGAGAAGGTGATGTGGAAGTTGTTCATCCACACCGCGTACAGGTCACCGGTCTGCGGAACGACCTCGATCAGCGGGTCGAACTGACCTTTGATGCCCTTGCACCGACAGAGATAGCGCTCGGGTTGCCAGGTCCTGCCGCCGTTATCCGAGACGTGCAGGATCATCGCGGGGTCCGGGCAGCCGTTCCGGCATGCGGGCTCGCCGCCGTACCGGTTGTGCAGGATGTAGACGAACGGCTCGTTCGGATCCGCCGCGATCGCCGGCTCCCAGTCGTCGCCGGTCTCGTTCACGATCCGCTCGCCCGGCCCATCCCGGTGCGGGCTCGCGACGGACCCGGTCGATCACGCCCAGCGTTCCTTCCTGCCGGGCGAGAGCGAGGGCCTCGAGCCGCTCTTCGGTCTTCTCTTCCTGCTCTTCGAGCTCCTCGGCGCCGCCGTCCCGAGCCTCCTCGGGAGGCCCGTCGCTCCGCACTCGTGGGGTGTCGTCGGATCTCCCGAACACGAAGAGGGCAGCCGCGATCGCCAGCGCGACCGTGGCGATGCCGACGAGGATCGGGGTCCGTCGCACGAGGCGACGCTATCGCCCGCCTGAACGGCGAGTCAATCCAATGGGTCGGGCGCGACCGGGTCCAGCCACGTGGGCTCGGGCAGGCCCGGGGTGGCGAGCACGAGCCATCGCAGACGGCCCAGGCCGGAGGGCTGGACGAGCATCCGCGCCCGGTTCCGCCCGTCCCACGTGCGCGTCGCCGCCGAACCCCGCCCGGCGTTCAGGAGATCTCCCTGATGTGTCAGCTCGTCCCGCATCCACTCGTCGAAGCCGAGGGCACGCAGCGCCGCCTCTTGTGAGACCGTCCCGAGCGAGACGAGTCCCGCCGCCTCTGCGCGATCGGCGAGCGACCGCAGGTCGACGCCGGCGGTCACGTCCGTCGACCCGGGATCGGCCAGGACGTCCTCGACGACCCGATGGCCGCGATAGCCGTGGACCTCTCCTGCCTGCGGGCCGTTCGCTCCGTAATCGATCAGCACGGCGTACCCGCGGCCGAGTGTTCCGGCGAGCTCATCCACGAACGCGAACGCGCCGGTGGGGATGACGGCCTCGGCCCCATCCTCGAGATCCGGCGCGATCGCGGCGAGCTCCACGTCGCCGGGGACCTCGACCTCCACGAGCCGATCGCCGTCGAGACCGACCCGGATCTCCTCGAGCGTCGCCGCCGCGCCGGCGGACGCGGCGGAAGGGGAGGTTGTCGAGGAGCTCGTTCGCGATCAGGACACCCGGGTCGAGACGCTGGACGTCGGCGAGCCGGGTCGCGACGTGTGGGGTGACCGCGGCGAGCCGCTCCCGAGCCTCCTTCCCGAGCTCGACCGCCGTGTACTCGACTTCGATCCCTCCGCGCGTGAAGCCGGCGACGAGCTCGCTCGCCAGGGTTCCGTCGCCGGCTCCCATCTCGACCAGCCGGAACGGAAGGGGACGCCCGAGCGCCGCCCAGAGCTCCTCGAGCGCGATCCCCACCAGCCGCGAGAACACGGGATGCACGTGCGGGCTCGTGACGAAGTCGTTCGCGGCACCGACCGGCGTTCCCATGTAGAAGCCGCCGGGGCCGTACAGGGCCTCTTCCATGTAGTCGGCGAACGTGATCGGTCCCTGCTCTCGGACCCGCCGACGGATGCGTTCGGCAACCTGCTCGCTCACGGCGACAGCGTAGAGGTGTCGCTCGCGAAGGCGCGTGCAAGGATTCCGCCGCATGGACGAGGGACTGCGGAAAGCCGCATCGGTGATCGTCGCGCGCGACGGTGCGGACGGCCTCGAGGTCGTGGTCCTCGAACGCGGTGGGCGGAACCGGTTCCTGCCCGGCTATGTCGCCTTCCCCGGTGGGTCGGTGGACGAAGAGGACGCGGAGCTCGCCGAGCGTTGGTTCGGCACCGCGGAGGAGAGCGCCCGAGCGTGCGCCGTCCGCGAGCTCCTCGAGGAGGTGGGCTTAGCGCTCACGGCCGCGGGCCTCGAGGAGTCGGCCGACCGGACGCTCGAGGCGCTCTCGTCCCCGCCCACGCCGGATCAGCTCCCGGAGGTCGCGCATTGGGTCGCGCCGTCCCAGGTGCCGGTCCGGTTCGACGCGCGGTACTTCGCGCTGGAAGCGCCGGCCGGCCTCCGCCTGGTTCCCGACGGCGACGAGACGGCCGCGGCGTGGTGGGCGAGCCCGCGTGAGCTCCTGGAGGGATGGCGGACCGGGCAGCGCAAGCTCTACTGGCCCACCTACTTCACCGTCCAGGCGATCGCGGGATGCGAGCGGGTTGCCGATCTGCTCGCGCTGCGGATCGACACGCGTGAGCCCGACACCGACGAGGTCGAGCGCTTGCCGCGCGCGACGTTCTGGCAGGATTGACCATGCTGCGCGTCGTCCGCATCCTCGCCCCCAATCCCGGTGTTCGCGAGCTCGAGGGCACGAACACCTACATCGTCGGCGAGGCGCCGGCCATCGTCGTCGATCCCGGACCCGACGACGAGCGGCATCTCCTGGAGGTCGCTCGGACCGCCGGTCGAGTGGGCGCGATCGTGCTCACCCACGATCACCCGGATCACGCGCCCGGCGCATCTCGGTTGGCGGAGGCGACGGGTGCCACCGTCCGCGGGATGCGGCCTCCGGCCGGGGGTGACCGACTGCGAGGAGGCGATGTCGTCGCCTCGAACGGTGTGGAGCTTCGCGTCGTCCCGACCCCCGGGCACACGCCCGACCACGCGGCGTTCTGGTCCGAGGAAGCGAGGGCGCTGTTCACCGGCGACGCGGTACTCGGCCGGGGCACGAGCGTCATCGACCCTCCCGAGGGTGATCTCGTCGCGTACCTCCGGTCGCTCGAGCGGATGCGCGCGCTCGCGCCCCGGACGATCTATCCGGGCCACGGCCCGATCGTTCTCGGCGGAACCGCCAAGCTCGACGAGTACCTCGAGCACCGGGCGATGCGCGAACGCCAGATCGTTGACGCGCTCGAGGCCGGGGCAAGGACGATCGACGAGCTCGTGTCCGAGATCTACGCCGAGTACCCGAAGGACGTTCTGGAGCTCGCGGCGCGTTCGGTGCTGGCGCACCTGCTGAAGCTCGACGCCGAGGGACGGATCGAGAAGTCCTCGAAAGGCGGCGAGGTCCGGTACGCGGTGATCGAGCCTCGGATGTGCGCCCGATGCGGCCGACCGGTGCGCGGCAAGGCGCGTTTCTGCGGGGCGTGCAGCTTGGCGATGCTGCAGGGAACCGACTAGGTCGTCGGACCTGCGACGTCCCAAACGGAGATGTGCTTGGGGCTTTCGCTCGAGAGCTCGGTCCGGTCCCAGTCGGCCCAGCGTTCGCGGAGCTCCATCCCCGCGAGCTTCGCCATGAGGTCCAGCTCCGAGACGTAGGCGTAACGGATCTTGACCGGGTACAGCCGCACGCCGTCCGACTGCATCACGACGTGTTGCGAGTCCGTCCGCTGCGCGAGGGCGTCGTGTTTCGAGACCTCGAGTGCGACGGCATCGGGTTCCACCCGGATCGCCGAGACTCGCTGACCCCGGTCGAACCTGCCCGGGTCGGGCACGAAGGCCTCCATCACGAAGACACCGTCGTCGTCCAGATGTCGGGCGACCGCGCGCATGCACGAGACCTGGTCGTCCTGGGTGAGCAGGCCGAAGAACGTGTTGAAGACGACGTAGACGAGGCGGAACCGCTTCTCGAGCGAGAAGTCCCTGAAATCGCCCATCGTGACCGGGATGTCGGCTCCGCCGGGCTTCGCGCGGAGGCGCTCGACCATCGCATCCGAGGCGTCGATGCCGTGGATGTCGACGCCGGCCTGACGGAGCGGCAGGGCGACGCGACCGGTCCCGATCCCGAGCTCGAGCGCGCTGCCGTCGGCTGCCAGCTCCCGCAGGAACGAGACCGTCGTGGCGAGCTCGCCCCCGAACGGAAGCTCCGCGTACCAATCGTCGTAGAT
Source organism: uncultured Actinomycetes bacterium (assembly GCA_963786805.1). Taxonomy (GTDB): domain Bacteria; phylum Actinomycetota; class UBA4738; order UBA4738; family HRBIN12; genus CALGFI01. Next base: position 102,791 of record CAWBAK010000006.1, on the reverse strand, counting down.
GCCGGCGACCCGGTCGCCGTAGGTACCGGGGCCGTAGTCGTCCATGCGCAAGCACAACCCGGCGTTGTCTACCTGTCAAGGCGGGGCGCTCAGCGCGGAAGGGTCGGGGATCACGACCGTTCGCCCTCTCCTTCGAACGAGACCGTGCGCGATGAGACTTCCGAGCGTCCGGTTGACCGCCTCGCGAGAGGCACCGACCATCCGCCCGAGCTCCTCCTGCGTGATCGGCACCTGGATCTGGATGCCGTCGGCGGCGGGCGCGCCGTGGTCCTCGGCGAGGTCGCGCAGCCGTTGCGAGAGCCGGGTCGGAACGTCACTCGACAGGGTCTCGCCGAGCGCGCGGGCGGTGCGATGGAGCCGGGACGCCACCAGGCGCAGCAGCTCTTCGGCGGTCGACGGGTGGCGTTCGAGCACGTCGCGCAGCAGCGGAACGGGCATCGCGACGACATCGGTTCGCCCGAGGACCCGTACCTCGACCGGCGAGGGGCTCCCGAGCAACGCGCACTCGCCGAACACCTCACCGGCGCCGAGGATGGCGACCACCACCTCTCGGCCTTCGCGCGTCACCGCCGAGAGCCGGACCGCTCCCTGGGTCACGAAGAACAGGCAGGTCACCGGATCGCCCTGCCGGATGACGACCTCGCCGTGGGGGAGCCGGCGTGGCGTCCCCGCGACGGTCCCATCCGCGACAGTTCTATCGGCCGGGAGCCCCACGGCGCGGGACGGTACCTCCTCCCACCGACACCGCATGAGCGCCCGGGGTAGGCTTCCGGGACCGATGAAAGGCAAGAGCGAAGCGAAACGAGCCCGGGATTCGCTGGCACAGGTGCCGCTGTTCGCGGGGCTCCCGCCGCGGCACCTGAAGCGCATCGGCGATCTCACCGAGGAAGTGCGCTTCATGGAAGGCGCCACGGTCGTTCGGCAGGGCGATGCCGGCGACACCTTCTTCGTGATCCTCGAGGGGGAGGCGAAGGTAGCCGGCCCGTCTGGGCGCGTCGTCAACCGGCTCCGGCCGGGGGAGTACTTCGGCGAGATCTCGCTCCTCGACGGAGGACCGCGGACCGCGAGCGTGGTGGCGGAGACGCCGCTCACGATGCTCGCCCTGTCGCGATCGTCTCTCCTTCGTGTGGTTCAGCGAGAACCCGCCGTCGGCGTCCGGCTCCTCGGTCACGTCGCCATGATGCTTCGGCGCCTCGAGCGCTCCGCGTCGGGATAACGCGCTCGTGCGCGCCGAGCTGTACCGGCCGGACGGATCCGAACGCGTCGTCGTCGCCGTCGCACGTTGGTCCGGCACTGCCTCGATCGAGGTGACCGGGCCTGCCGTCGAGGGGCTCGACCGGATCCTCCGCCCGACGCCCGTCGTCGTCTCCGATCCGGCGCTCCTGCCGCGCGGTGCCCACGGCGAGGCCGTGCTCCAGCCGGGGTCCCTGGAGTGGTTCCGAGCGGCGCTGCTTACCCGCGCGCCGTCGCTCGGACTCGCGGTGCGCTTCGTCGTCGACGACGTGCGGAACGGCTGGGATCCGGCCGCGAACTACCGCACCTTCGACGAGCAGGTGGGCCGTCTCACCGCGACCTAGCGCTCGTTCGCTTCGACCCAGGCGCGCCCCGCGTCGCAGAAGGGCCGGAAGTCGCACCACCGGCAGTGCGGACCGGGGTCGGGTTCGAACGCCTCGGCCGCGATCCCGCTCAACCACTCGGCGACACGCCGCCGCACGGCTTCCACGTCGTCGACCGGATAGGACACGGCCTCACCGCTCGCGAGGTAGAGGTACGTGAGTCGCAGCTCCTCCGGGGCCTTGTGCCACACGTCGATGCACGCGAGCGCGTACAGGTCGAGCTGAGCCCGGGCGAGAGCGTCGTCCTCGGGCGGCCGGCGGCCGGTCTTGTAGTCGACGACCTCCCACGGCCCGTCGGGAAGGCCGTAGATCGCGTCGATCCGGCCCTTCACCGTGAAGCCCTCGACGGGAAGCAGGAACGGCCGCTCGGCGTACAGGGGGACCATGTCGCCGAAACGACTCCTGCGGAAGGCCTCACGGAGGTCCTGGATCTTGCCGGGTGAGCCGGCGAGCTCCTCGACCGTCACGTCCGGCTCGTCCTCGACCTCCAGGAGCGTGGCCTGACCGCGCGAGGACATCTCGATCCACCGGTGGATCTCGGTCCCGATCCGGGCGGCCGGCCCTGCGAAGCGCGGGAGGGGGCGCACCGTCGACCAGTAGAAGAGCTTCGGGCAACGGGCGTAGTCGATCAGGGAGCCGACGGCGACGGCCCCCCGTCGTGTCGGCTCGCGCGGCTGCGGTTGCTCGCGCTCGATGAGATGCAGCGCGAGCGTGCCCCGTTCGGCGGCGGCGCGCTCGTAGTCCCGCCGTTCGTCCGCTTCGAGCGACGCGACGATCCGATCGGGTACGGCGCCCGCCTCCCATGCCTCGGCGGCGACGCGCCGCCAACCTTCGGGGAAGAGCTCGTCGCGGTCGTCGGGGGCCGACGGACCGGGCCAGGGCCGGACGAACCGCTGGCGGAAGCCCTCCAGGGGGTTCATGTCGTCGATCCCTTCGCCCTCGATCGCGTGATCGCCTCCACCGGCGCGCGCCCATCGCATCAGTTCGGCAAAGAACTTGCCCAGCCCCTTCGCCTCCAGGGTCTCGCCGTACCAGAACGCCGAGGACGCGAACAGGTGCTGCTTCGCGCGCGTGAGCGCGACGTAACACGTCCGCCGCTCTTCGTACTCCTCCTGATCGCGGAGCGCGTCGGTAAACGCCTTCATGTTGTCGTCGAACACCGGCAGGAGGTCGCGGTCGCGGCGCAGCTCGACGTCGAGCGAACTTCCTTTCCGCAGCGGGTTCTGCTGGATCCGCGTGTCGGGGAAGAGTCCCTTCGCGAGGCCGGGGACGAACACGGTGTCGAACTCGAGGCCCTTCGCGGCGTGCACCGTCATGACCTTGACCGAGTCCTCGTCGCTCGGCTGCACGGGGTTCCATTCGCGGTCGTCGTCGATCGAATCGACGTACGCGAGGAACGCTCCCAGCGTGAGCTCGCCCGCGACGGGCTGGAACGCGTGGACCTGTTCGAGGAACGCGGCGAGGTTGCGGCGCCTCGACGACGCCATCGCCGTGCCCGGAGCCGCGTCGAGCTCGTCGAGCAGGCCGGTGCGCCGGATGATCTCGGCGAGGAACTCCCCGACGGGCCGGCGCGCGGCGACCCGCAGGCCGGCGAGCTCGTCGCGGAACTCCGCCAGGCGTGCGCGCCCTGCGTCGCTCAGGTCCTCGATCTCGTCGAGGTGCTCGAGCGCCTCGGCGATCAGGAACGGGTGATCCTCGAGGAGGTCCTCGTCCTCGTCGAGCTCGAGCTCGCGGAGCGCGTCGAGGAGCTCGTAGCCACTGGTCCGGGACCACGCCGCCACGCTCGCGAGGTCGCGGAGGCCGACGCGATACCTCGGCCCGGTGAGGATCCGCGCGAGGGCGACGCCGTCCGCGGGGTTCTGGGCCGCGCGCGCGTACGCGAGGACCTCCACGATCTCGGGCAGGTGGATCAAGCCGGCGAGGTTGACGAACTCGGCCGGCACGCCCTTGGCCCCGAAGGCGAGCTGGAGGGGCTCGAACAGTCGATGCGTCCGGCAGAGCACGGCACATGATTTCCACGGTGTTCCCGAAGCGTGCAGCGCGAGCAGGCGTTCGGCGACGCCCTCGGCCTCGGCCACCTCGTGCTCGTACTGCGTGATCTCGACCCGTCCCTCGCCGTTCGCGGGCCACGGTCGCAGGAGCTTGTCCGGATCGGGACGCTGCGACGCGGGCAGCGGCGCGATGACCTCGTCGGCCGCGCCGAGGATCCGGGCGCCCGAGCGGAAGTTCGTGTACAGCGGCAGACGCTCCGAGGGCGCTCCGCCGGCCGTCGGGAACTCGTCGCGGAACGAGAGCAGGTTCTTCAGGCTCGCGCCACGCCAGGCGTAGATGTTCTGGTCCGGGTCGCCGACCGCGGTCACGGGATGGCCGCCGCCGAAGAGATTCCGAAGGAGCACGGCTTGCGCGTGGTTCGTGTCCTGGTACTCGTCGAGCAGGACGGTGTGGAAGCGGTCTCGATACGCCTCGCCGACGGCCGGATGTTGCATCGCGATGCGGACCGCGTGCGCGATCTGATCGCCGAAGTCGATCACGCCGAGCTCCGCCTTGATGTCGCGGAACACGCGGACGGCGCGCGCGATCTCGATCCGCTCCACGGCCGCGTCGTGTGGGTCCTGCGATCTCGCGCGCGCGAGCGCGTCGACCTTGCCCTCGACGTGCTCGATCACGGTTTCGGGTTCGACGAGATGGTTCGCGAGCTGCTCGTCCAGCGAAAGGATGTAGCCGACGATCGCGGGCTGCCAACGCGTGTGGAGGTGTTCGAAGGTCATGCGGTCGAGCACCCGCGCCGCGACCTCCGTGCGTTGCGCCGGGCTCAGGATGCGCGCGCCCGGCTCGAAACCCGCGAGCATCCCGTGGCGCTCCAGGACCTGGGCGGCGAGGCCGTGGTAGTTGAGGATCTCGGGCTCCTCGCCCTCTTCGAGCTGCAGGGTCCGCAGCGCGTCGCGGATGCGAACGATCAGGTTCTCCGTCGCCTTGTTCGTGAACGTCAGACAGAGGACGTTGCCGGGCATCACGCCCGCGTGATCGGCGGGCCAGCGGCCGGTCGCGACCATCGCCAGGTAGATCACGCGCGCGGCCATCACCGAGGTCTTCCCGGACCCGGCGCCGGCGACCAACACGTACGGCTCGAGGGGCCATGAGATCGCGCGCCACTGCTCCGGCGTGGGCTCGCCGCCCATGAACTCGACGATCGGGACGGGGTACTCGCTCACTCGGCGGTCACCTCGACGGTCATCTGGCCGGCCGGCTCGGCGATGGGGAAGACCGCGCCTCCCTGCGGGTATCGCGTGCAAAGCGTCTGGAAGCGGCAGAAGAAGCAGTTCGCCTTCGTGCTCGCGACGTATCGCCGGTCCTCCTCGAGGGCGCGCACCTGCCCGATCAGGCCGGAGACGCGTTCTCGCATCCGGGTCTGGTAGTCCTCCTCGACGTCGTCGGGCAGCGCCCACTCCTTCACGACGAGCTCGGGGCCGGCCTTCTTGCCACCGAGGAACGCGAGCTCGACGGCCTCGACCGGCCGGTGCTCGGCGAGGGTCTCGTCCTCGGTGACGGCGAGGTAATAGATGCCGAGCTGAAGGCTCTCGCCGGCCTTGGGAGCGCTGTCGGCTCGTCCGGTCTTGTAGTCGGTGATACGCGTTCCGCCTCCTGGTCCCGGGCCGATGCGGTCGATCTTGCCGCGGATCTTCGCCCCCTCGAACGGGAACGAGAACATCTGCTCGGTCGCCGTCGCGGGTGGATCGACATAGCGCGAGAACCAGTTCGGGATCAGCGTCGCGATGGCGTTCCGTCGTTCCGCCTCGGAGATCGCATGGGAGGGGAACCGCTCGCGCTCCCACCGTTCCTCGAGGACGCGCGTGAAGCCTTCGGGTGTGCGATCGACTTTGCCGTTCTCGCAGTCCTCGATGATGGAATGCACGAGGCGGCCGACCCACGCCTGATACCCGCCGCCGGGATCGAGCCCGAGCTCGCTGCTCAGCACGTACTGCAGCTCGCAGTTCTCGAGCGTGGACAGCCGCGAGTACGACAGCTGGAGCGTCTCGGCCGGCTCGGCGCCGACGTCGGTCCAGTCCCTCTGGAACCACCACCGGCGCGGGTCCACGCCGAGCGCGAGGAGTCCGGCGAGACTCGCGAGCCGATCGGCGCGCGGCGTTCCGACGTCGGAGAGCTCGCGCCGCCACGCGGCGGCCGCCTCGCGCGCCGAAACGGGCTCGGCGTCGCGAACGGACGGCGGCGGTCGCCACTCGACGCCGAGCTCGTCGACGAACCGAGAGGTGATCGTCACGGCCGACGCGTCGCCGTGCGGATCGGTCGCCGTCACGAGCACCCGGCGACGGGCCCGGCTCCGGACCATCGCGAACAGGCGGCGCTCGTCCGCGAGCCTCGCCCGGTTGACCGTCGATCGCGAACGCGGCCCGTCGAGCGCGGCGAGATCGAACATCGGCTCGGGCCTGGAGAGGCTGGGGAAGTCGCCCTCGAGCGCATCCAGCACGATCACCGTGTCGAACTCGCGGCCGACCGAGGCGTGAGCGGTGAGCACGTGGACCGCGTTCTCGCGGTCGCTGCCGCCAGCCGCCACCTCCGGCCCGCCCTCGGCGGCCGCGAGCGAGGACAGGAACGCCTCGACCGAGGCGTCTCCCGTCGCGGCCGCCTCGGACACCGCGCGTGAGAGCTCGACGACGGCATCGAGGTCGAGCCGGGCGCGGGCGTCGGACTCCGCCTCGCGGACGAGATCCTGCGCGTACGGAAGCGAGCGCCACAGGACCCCGAACGCGTCGAGCACCGATGGACGAGCCGCCTCGGCTCGCCGGAGGGTCCGGTCGAGCTCGGCGATCGCGTCCCGGTCGTCGTCACCGGCATGCTCGGGCGACGAAAGGACCTTCGAGGGTCGCCGGCCGTGCGCGCGGACGAGCCGGAGGAGCGACCGTGCCGACGCCGGTGAGAGGCGGCCGAGCTCGGACGTGAGCAATGGCTCCACTAGGCGGTCGCGAACGTCGTCCGTCGCAACGATCCACTCCAGCGCGAGGATGAACGGCCGGGTCGCCGGGACGGTCGCCGGCGATCCCGACTCCGAGGCCACGCGAGGGATGCCGGCGTCATCGAGCGCACGTCGAAGCCCTTCGGCGTGCGATCCCTCACGTCGCACGACGACGGCGAGGTCGCGCCAGGGAACGCGATCCTGCACGTGGAGCCGGCGCAGCTCGCGCGCGACGGCCGCGTGTTCCTCGGAGACGTGCGGAGCACGCCACGCCTCGACGGCTACGTGGGCCGGCCGGTGTCCCGACGAGAGTGTGAGCGCCGTCGCACCGGCGTTCCGTTCGGTGAAGCGCCGAAGCGGCTCGTCGGTCGTCCCTCGGAACGAGAAGATGTGCTGCTCGAGGTCGCCGGCGACCACGAGGGTGTCCGGCCGGAGCTCCGCCAGGAGCTTCTCGGCGGCGAAGGTCACATCCTGGTAGTCGTCGACGAGGACGTGGTCGAAGAGCCGGTCGCCGAGGCTTGCCGCCGCGGCGGCCTGCGCGACGAGACCCGCGAAGTCGACCTCGGCGGCCTGGTCGAGCACCGCGAGGTACTGGCGGAGGAACGCGGCCAGCTCGTGCCAACCGCCGAGCCCGGCCGCCGATGCCCGCCGCTCGATGTCCTCCGGCAGGACCAGCGCCTCCTGCGCGCGCGTCAGGAACTGACGGACCTCGTCGGCGAACCCCCGCAGCGGCAGCAGCGAACCGTAGGCCGGCCATCGCGCCGGGTCCTCGCCGTCCAGCAGCTCTCGAACGCGCCCGAACTGCTGCCCGGCGGTCAGGATCATCGGCGGCGCCGCGTAGCCGAGCTGCTCGAACCGCGCACCGACGATGTGGAACGCGAGTCCCTGCATCGTGACGACGACGAGGTTCGGCAGCGCCATCCCGAGGCGCGAGAGCATCGCGTCGCGGGTCAGGTCGCGCGCGCGACGGGAACCGACCACGAGCCCCACGCGCTCGGGATCCGCTCCGGCCTCGATGAGCCGAGCGAACCGCTCCCGCAAGACAGTGGTCTTCCCCGTTCCGGGCCCGCCCGTGACGAGCATCGGTCCGGAAACGTGTTCGAGCACACGCCGCTGATCGGCGTCGGGGACGAAGGGGGCCATCGGCCCGATGCTACCCCCGGCCGCCGACAGGCCGGCCGGGTGCGCGCCTAGCGGGAACGCGAGGTGACGAACCGACGCAGGCCGCGTGCGGTGATGCTGCCGACGAGCTCACCGTCGCGCATCACCAGCGCCGCCTTGCCCGAGTCGAGGCGTTCCGAGAGGTCGTCGAGGTGCTCGTCCGGCGACGCGACCAGGACCTGGTCCAGAGGGATGAGCGCATCGCGGACCGGACGGAGTGGATCGCGCGCTCCGAGCTCGCGCGCCGAGCCGAACGAGACCATCCCGATCACCGTCCCGTTCTCGTCGAGCACCGGGAAGGCCTCCTCCTCGTGCCCGCGCAGGAATTCGTCGAGCGCTTGGGAGAGCGAAAGGCCCGCCGGAACCGAGGTGGGTGGCGGTTCCATCGCGTCGGCGACGGTCGCGGCGGCGAGCCGCTCGACGATCCCGAACTGCTCGATGGACGCCCGTGCGCCTTGGAAGATGAACATCCCGATGAGCGCGAGCCAGATCGCGGCGAACAGATTCTGCTGCGTCGCCTCCAGAACCGCACCGGCGAAGAGGAGTATCCCGACGGCCATCCCGCCCCAGGCTGCGATGCGGGTTCCCGTCTTCCGGTTCCCCGTGATCTTCCAGACCGCGGACTGGAGCATCCGCCCGCCGTCGAGGGGGAGGCCCGGCAGCACGTTGAAGCCGGCCATGAACAGGTTCACCCAGCCGACGTAGCCGAACAGGCCGGGCAGCGGCCCGATCGTTCCCTCGGTCGCCTTCGAGATCCCCCAGAAGAGCGCGCCGAGCGCGAGGCTCGTCCCCGGTCCGGCCGCCGAGATGACGAACGCCGGCCCCGGCCCCTTCTCCTCGGAGCGCGCGGCGGTGAAGCCGCCGAAGAACACGAGCGTGATGCCGTCGACCCGGATCCCGTGCGCGCGGGCCGAGATCCCGTGCGCCAGCTCGTGAAGGAAGACGGAACCGAAGAACAGGAGGGCTCCGAAGACGGCGTACGCGATGGCGCCGGTGGGCTCCAGGCTCGGGAACCTCGCCTCGAAACGTGACCAAAGCGTGTACACGACGAGTCCGGCGATCCAGATCCACGAGGAGTCCACGAACACCGGGATCCCTCGGACGGTGGTGATCCGGAACGAGCGTCCGAACATGCACCGAGACTACCCGCCACTGAGGAGACGTCGTTCCCGACGTCTCCTCTGGGCCTACCGCTTCGCTTCTTGAGGCCTCCACCCCTCCGAACAGCCGTCTGCGACAGTGGGCGGGTGGACGAGCAGAGGAAGCGCCGAGCCCGGATCGTTCTCGTGTTCGGCGTCGCCGCAGGCATCGGCCTGATCGGGGCATGGCTGGGGATGGCCCTGTTCGCCCAGATGACGGTGCCGATGGGGCCGTTCCGCGTCGAGCTCGATGCCGGGTTCGGCAAGGGCGAGACGAGACTCGGCCTGCCGCCGTTCGGCTCGCTCTCGGCGGACACGCATGTCTCGCCGCTGCACCTGTCGGCGACGCTGAACGACGTCGGCGTGGAACGTTTGACCGAGGTCGTCGAGCGCCGGGGGATCGACGGCCTCGTCGCCGACGTCGAGCGCGATGCCCTGGATCGCGTTCAGACGCTGGCCTGGCGGGTTCTTGTCGTGGGGGGCCTCGGCGGCGTCGCCCTGGGGCTGGTGGTGTTCCGGAACCGGTGGCGTCTCGTTGCGGCCGCGTTCACGGCGGCCCTCCTCGGCGTCGCCGGCTGCGAGGTGGCGATGCTCGCGACGTACCGGCCCGCGGCGTTCAGCGAGCCCACCTACTCGGGATCGCTCGAGCTCGCGCCGAAGCTGATCGGGCCGGCGCGGGACGCGACCGACCGGATCGACGATTTCCGCGCGAGCCTCGAGCAGATCGTCGACGGAACCGTTCGCGCGTACACGTCGCTGCAGACCAGTCCCCTCGGCGACGACGCGATCCGCGTCCTGCACATCTCGGACATCCACGCGTCGCCGCTCGGGATGGAGTTCGCGCTCCAGGTGGCGCGCGGCTTCGAGGCCGACATGGTGCTCGACACGGGCGACATCACCTCGTTCGCGACGCCCGTCGAGAACCTGATCGTCCTGGGGATCCGTGAGTTCGACGTGCCCTATGTGTTCGTTCGCGGAAGCCACGATTCCCTCGCGCTCCAAGCCGAGATCGCCCGACAGCCGAACGCGGTCGTCCTCGACGGGCGGGCGCAGGAGATCGACGGGCTGCGGATCTACGGGCTCGGTCATCCGGCGTTCACGCCGGCGCGAGGAGTGCCCGTCGACGACGAGGTGTTCGAGGAGCTCACGCGGGCGGCAGGGCTCGAGATCGCGGCCGACCTCGATGCGATGGAGGAACCGGTCGATGTCATCGCCGTGCACGATGACCGGATGGCCGAGTCCGTGGCGGGCCGGATCCCTCTGGTCCTCTCCGGCCATTTCCACGAGACGAACGGGCGGGTCCTGAACGGGACCCTGTTCCTGCGGATCGGGACCACGGGTGGCTCGGGCGCGGGGATCTTCCGCGGGCTCGACCTCCCGTTCACCGCGGAGGTCCTGTACTTCTCGCGCGGGGAGGACCCGGAGCTGATCGCGTACGACGTGATCGAGCAACAGGCGGACTCGGGAAGCCTCACCGTGCACCGGATCACCGTCTCGGAGGAGTACGGCGAGCTCGTGCCGACGCCATCGCCCACGGCCGGATCGCCCACCCCGACCACGGGCTCGCCGACCGGAGCGACGGGATCGAGCTGAGGCCTGAACGAAGTGGGCCATGTTTCGCGGAGGCGCTGTTACGCTGGAAACGTCGTCCGGACCGGCCCACCAGGCGGTTCCGGTAACAGCGTCCGGCCCGGCCTACCCTCCCTTCCAACGCGGGCATGCCTGCGGGGCCGGGCCGGACCTCACTCTTCGAGCAGGTCCCCCAACTGTCGGGCGCTGGTGACCGCGTAGTCGCGATAGCAGTTGTTCATCAGGACGTGGGTCTCGCGGGCCTGCTCCGAGATCTCCTTGATCTTGGGGACCCACTCGCGCAGCTCGGGTTCCGAGTACTCGTAGCGGAACCGCTCGGAGGCGCTCACGTTCTTCTTCGCCCACACCTCGGGATCGCGGCCGTGGAACCGGACCATCGCGAGATCCTTAGCCGTCGCCGCGGCGATCGGCGGCACGCTCGAGTCGAACCCCTGGGGCATGTCGACCGCGACGAATGGTAGGTCGTGTTCCTCCAGGAACGAGAGTGTCTCCTCGGCGTTGCGTTCCTCCAGCCAGCTCTTGTGCCGGAACTCGACCGCGATCCGGAAGTCCTTGAGTCGCTCCGCGGACTCGAGGATGTAGTCCTTGTTCCTCCGGCCGATGACGAACCACTGCGGGAACTGGAACAGCACGGCACCGAGCTTCCCGGCCGAGTGCAGCGGCATCAGGGCATCGTGGAAGCGCTGCCAGACCTCGTCGACGACCGCTTCGGGGAGCTGCGCTCGATACAGGTTCGCCTTCGCGGCGACCTCCTCGGGTATCTCCGAGAGCAGGTCCTTGTACAGGGATTCGCGTTTCGTCGGATGGTTCGTCAGGAGCGAGTACGCCTTGACGTTGAACGTGAAGTCCTTGGGCGTGCGCTCGATCCACAGCACCGAGTTCTTCTCGCTCGGAGGGAAGTAGTAGGTGGAATCGACCTCGACGATCGGGAACTGCTCCGCGTAGAAGCGAAGACGGGCCTCCGCCGACTTGGCGTCGGGCGGGTAGAAGTTCCCTTCTTTCACGAGCGTCGGATCGGTCCAGCTCGCCGTGCCGATGAGGATGCGGCCCACGCCGCCAGCCTAGCCGTCCTTCCCGACGTCAGGCGGCCCGACGTCAGGCGGCCCGACGTCAGGCGGCCCGACGTCAGGCGGCCCGACGGCCGGTGGTTTCTTCCGCAACACGCGATCCTTGGCCTCGGTCGCCTTGCGTTTGGTGTAGTTCAAGGCGGTCTGGGCCCACACGTATTCGGTCGCGAGCACCGCGAGACCCGCGATGATGACGAGGATCCCGGGCCCGGGAAGGACCAGCATCGCGAGGCCGACGAGGACCAACGCGAACCCGGCGATGCTGACCGCGATCCGCTTCCCGTTGCGACCGATGAAGCGGATCGTGACCCCGAAGGGGAACCAAACCCAGCGAGCGACATTCGGCATCGAGCACCCATGGTACGGGGCCGCGGGCGGGATCCGTTGGAGGTGAATGCCCGAGCGGCCGCACCCTGGTCGGGGCGCGGCCGCTCGGTTCAGGCCTATCGGAAAGCGGTTCGGTCAGTCGTCGTCGTGATCGTCGCCGCCGCCGGGGCCGGAGTTGTCGTCATCTCCGCCACCGGACCCGGAGTTGTCGTCGTATCTCCGCCACCGTGGCCCGGAGTTGTCGTCGTCATCGTTCTGGTCGTCATCTCCGCCGCCAGGGCCGGAGTTGTCGTCGTTCACGTCACCGTCGTCGTGATCGTCCACGTCGCCCTGGTCGTCGTCGTTGTTTCCAGGACCGGAGTTGTCGTCGCCGTCCGCGGTGCCGCCGCCCTGACACTCAGGGTCGTTGGCGTGCTCGGCTTCGTCGCAGTTGCCGGAGATGTCCTCGCCGGCTTCCACGCCGTCGTCGTTGGCGTCATCCTCAGGATCGAGCGTCACGCCTTGGCACTCGGGGTCGTTGGCGTGCTCCGCTTCGTCGCAGGGCCCGCTGAAGTCGTCGCCGTCGCCCGGCGAGGGAGACGTGCTGGGGCCGACACTCGGCGTCGGCGAGTTCCCGCCGCTCGCTGCGAGGGCGCTGACCCCGAGCGCGGCGACGAGCATGATCGCGCCGATGATGGCGACGATCCGGATCGTGTTCTTCATCGCTACCTCCTCCATTCGACCGATGTTCCGTTCGACCTGCTGCCTCTTCACCCTAGTCAGCGACGTCTTACGGATCGGACAGAGGAGGGATAAGACGGGAATAAGGTTCGCGGTTCAGTCGTCGTCGTGGTCGGAACCCGACCCGGAGTTGTCCGAACCGGACCCGGAGTTGTCCGAACCGGACCCGGAGTTGTCGTCCGACCCACCTGAGCCGGGTCCCGAGCTGTCATCGGAGCCCGAGTCGTCGCCTGAACCAGGCCCGGAGTTGTCGTCGTCGTCCCCGCCCTGGGACGGAGAGGGCGTGGCGCTCGGCTCCGGGCTCCGCGACGCGGGATCATCTCGTCCGACGGATGGCGACGCGCGCGGTCCCGGCGATGGCGTGAAGACCAGCGGATCACCCGGCTCGGCGATGTCTCCACCGACGAGCGCGAACGCGCCCGCAGTGAGGCCGAGGGCGACCACGAGGCCCGCCAAACCCCAGATGAGCACGGTGAGAACACGCTTCGCCACGTCCCGAGCGTATCGACACCCCCGATAAGAGCGGGTAAAGCCTCTACGAGGCGGCGAGCTGCAAGGCGACCTCGACTCGCGTCCCCTCTTCCGGGGTGCTCGTCACCTCGAGAGAGCCTCCCCACTTCTCGGCGAGGTCGCGCGCGATCGCGAGGCCGAGGCCGGACCCACCCGCAGGCGAGCCGCGTCCTCGATAGAAGCGGTCGGTGACGCGTGGCAGGTCGTCGCATGGGGATCCCCGGCCCGGCATCCTTGATCGGTGAACACGGCGCTCCCATCTCTCCGACCCGTCTCGATCGTCACGTCGCCCGGCGCGTACGAGATCGCGTTGTGGATAAGGTTGTCGAGGATCTGATCGATGTCGGACGGGTCTCCCTGTGCGGTCTCGCTGGGACCGCGGGTGATCAGGGTGCTCTCCAGGCGCTCCGCGCGCTCGCTCCATCGCGTGACCGCTCGAGCGACGGCGTCTCCGAGATCGACGTGCGTCGGCTTGCCCTCTTCGACGTTCCGGGAAGTCGCGAGTAGTCGGTCGACGATCTCGGACAGCCTATCCACCTCACGTTCGGCGGCGGCGAGCTGTCGCTTGACGCCCTCGTCCTCGGTCTCGGCGATGGCCGACTCGATGCGAAGTCTCATCCCCGTGAGCGGCGTCCGGAGCTGATGTGACGCGTTGGCGACGAACTCTCGCTGAGCTCGCACCGTCCGTTCGAGCCGGCCGGCCATCTCGTCGAACGATCGCCCGAGGTCCTCGATCTCGGTCGCCCCGCCGACGTCCTGGGCACGCGCCGAGAGATCTCCGGAGCCGAGTCGCCTGGCCGCGCCGGCGAGGCCGATCAGCGGTCGCGAGAACGATCTCGCCAGACCGAACGCCAGCAGCAGGCCGGCGAACAGCGCCGCGCCGCCGATCGCGAGCAGACCCAGGGTGACGTTCCGAACACGGTCGTTCACGTGCTGAACGCTCCTGGTGACCCGGACGGCTCCGACGATCCTGCTCTCATCGGGGATCGGAACCGCCGTCGCCATGATGTCTTCCGACAGATCCTGGCTGTCGCGGATCTGCGAGAGCGGCGAGCCGTCGAGCGCGCTTCGGATCTCCGGACGACCGGGGGTGGCGAAGAACGTGCCGCGCTCCCCGGGTCCTTGCGAATCCACCACGAGCACTCCGTCCTCGTCGACGATGATCACGCGGCCGCCAACCTGCGCCGAGGCTTGCTCGACGATCGGCTGGAGCTTCTCGGGGTCGTCGACGTCTCCGGGGTCGATCGCCGCGGCGATGCCCTGTGTCTCGATCAACGCTTCCCTCTCGAGCTCGGCGGTGGCTCGCTGCTGAAGCGTGATCGTCAGCGGCAGGCCGAGCGCGATGAGCATGACGACCAGGACGTAGGTGAACGCGAGGACGAGGCGGGTGCGGACCTTCGTGGGAGCCTCCTACGCTTCGCCGGGTGCGAGGAACCGAAAGCCGACGCCGCGGATGGTCGTGATGTACCGAGGGTTCGAGGGATCGTCTTCGATCTTCTTGCGGAGCCAAGAGACGTGGACGTCGAGCGTCTTCGTGGGACCGAACCAGTGCGGATCCCACACCTCGTCCATGATCTTCTCCCGGGTGAGCACCTCACCTGGATTCGACATCAGCAGATGCAGGAGGTCGAATTCCTTGGCGGCGAGCTCGACCGGTTCCCCAGCCTTCGTGCACGTCCTCGAGGCGGGATCGAGGCGAACCTCGGCGATCTCGATCGGGCCTCGGCGCTCCGGTCCTCGACCTCGGCGCATGATCGCGCGGATGCGCGCCGTGAGCTCACGCATCGAGAACGGCTTCACGACGTAGTCGTCCGCGCCGAGCTCGAGCCCCACCACCCGGTCGATCTCCTCGCCGCGAGCGGTGAGCATGATGATCGGCACGTCGGACTCGCGACGGATGTCCCGCGCCAGGTCGCGACCGTCCCCATCGGGAAGCATCACGTCGAGCAGGATGAGGTCGGGCATGGCTGCCTGAACGGCCGCCCGCGCGGATTCGAGCGTCGAGGCGACCTCCGGCTCGAAGCCCTCGCGCGCGAGATTCTCCGCAAGCGGTTCAGAGATCGACGATTCGTCCTCGACGACGAGGATCCTCGGCTTCATGACAACGATGGTACAGACGCTTTTGGCGTTCTTGACCTCGGTAAGCGGGGGTCTCCATGATGCCAGCCCTCAGCTCGAAGAGGAGGCTCCGGTGTCCGTCACGACGAACGCCGCCACGGTCCCTAACGGGCTTCCCCGCGAGGCTAGACGCCGACATGGATCGTTCGACCTCGTCCGGATTGCAGTTGTCGCTGCGATCGGCATCGATCTTGCAATTGTTGGCGCGGGGGCATGGGTTGCGGAGGGGAGTCTTCTCAATCACTGGCTTGACATACTTCTCTGGTCCGCAGCAGCAGCAGCCGTCGGCCCCGCTGCGATTCAGACCCCCTCCGGCCAACAGCTTGGTTTGGACATGCCAGTCCTCCTTGCCGCTGGATACCTATTGGGACCGATTCCGGCCGGAATCATCGCGTTCGCCGGCTACATCGACATCCGAGAGTTTCGACATGCGATTTCCCTTGAGCGTGCCCTCTTCAATCGAGCGCAAACATCGCTTAGCGTCATGGCTGCGGCCGCAGTCTTCTCTGTAGTCGCCAACGATGTTGGGGTTTTTCCCGGGGCCGCCGCGGGTGCTCTTGCCGCGGTGGGAACTGACTGTTTGGTTAACTACGCGATGGTTGGCGGGATCATGGCGCTGTCGGAAGGCGTGTCACCTAAGGTTTCCATGGCTCGCCTTCGCCTAGGCTCCATTCTTGATTTCGTCGCGACTTACGGGAGCTTTGGGCTCCTTAGCGTTCTCTTAGCACAGGCATACGAAACGGTCGGGCCGTGGACCCTGCTCCTGTTCGCAATGCCCGTAGTGCTAGCTAGACAGGCCTTTTCTCACGGACAAAGTCTCGAAGGAGCGATCAGTCGTCTAAGTGTTCAAAGCCGAGCTCTGCAAGATGTGGATAGCAGAATCCTCAATGAACGTCGTGATGAACGCCTGACCATTGCTGCTGGTCTGCATGACGACGTGCTCCCACCGTTGTTTAAGGTGCACTTGATGGGTCAGGTTCTGCGGCAAGAATTGTCGTCCGGACGACTTCTCGCGATGGAGGATGATTTACCGGAATTGCTCCGGGCGACAGATGAGGCTAATGGAACAATCCGGTCTCTCATCCGGGATCTGCGTCTTACCTCATTAGGGGCCGGTGGGCTCGCCCACACGCTTCATCTATTGTTGCGTGACTTGGAATCAGAGACAGCGATGACACTGGTTGCCGAACTAGAAGATGCAAGAGCGACTCCTGTCGTTGAACTCTTGACTTTCCAGGTAGCACGAGAAGCTCTTAGGAATGCGCTCCGGCACTCACGTGGGTCGTCCGTGCACGTCGCGCTCCGACGCGATACGGAGGTTGTTCGACTCCAGGTTGAGGATGATGGATGCGGCTTTGAGCCCGACGATGTCGATCAAGCGCGGCACTTCGGTTTGGCTCTAATGCGTGAGCGAGTTGAACTGGCTGGCGGAATCCTGCAGGTCGACAGCTCGCCTGGGAGCGGGACTCGAGTCCTTGTCAGGCTCCCGATTCACTGATTTTTGAACACGTGTAGGCTCCGAGCCCATGCTCGGAGCCTACTAATGAAGTTCATGTTCGGTCGGTGAGCTAGAAGCGCATGTGGGCGCCGCCGGCGAGCACAAGTGCTCCGAGCGAGCCAAGCGCGATCGCGAACCGCTTGATCAGCTTCACCGTCCACCTCCCTCGTTGAGCCGAGGTGCCCCCTGCCCTTGTTTCCTATCCCCCAAGCTCAGGATCCGCCACATTCGGGGGACACCGGGGCCAACTATCGGGGGACCCCTCATCGGCCGACAAGCCGGGCGTGCGACCTACGCCATCTAGGGTAGGGCCCGCGAGAAACGTGGCTGAGGAGAGTGGTTTGCTCCAGGCTGCGAAGCCGTCAAGATGTCCGTCTACGCTTCAAGACGTCTTTTGGGGGAGTTATGGACCGGAACGCGGACGGCGGAAGACAACAGCCACGTCAGTGGGGTCTCGCCTTATTCGAGGTGATTGTGGTCTTCCCCACGCTGATTCTGCTCGCGCTCGAAGTTGCGAGACAACAGGCCACGCTCGCCGGGGATGTCGGGAGAGATCTCGCGATCTGGGTCCTCGTTATTGGACTGGTCGAGTTGATTCCTGTGCCAATGTGGCGAGGCACCCACATCAGCATGGGTTTTCCTCTACTGATGGTCGTGGCATTTCTTTATGACCCCGCGTTGGCGGCCTCAGCCGCCTTCTTGGCGGCGTCCGATCCGCGGGAGTTTCGTAGAGAGGTTGGCTTGCTACGTGCCCTATTCAACAGATGTCAAGTGGCGCTCGCAGTCGGCGCTGCAAGCGCCGTCTTCCAATCTCTAGCATCAATCCCGGCCTCACCCCTCGAAGGATCGGGCCCCCTTCCGCTGCTTGCAGCAGCGAGCGTCGCCGCAGTGGTGGATTACATTGTGAACGCGACCCTCGTATGCCTGGCTGCAAGCATTCACTACTGGATGAATCCGTTGCGGGTCATCCGGCAGCTCCGAGTAGGCCGGCTGAGCGAATTCGTCATTAGCTATCTCGGCCTTGCGGTCTTCGGAGTAATTCTCGCAAAAGTCTTCCGGGAAGTTTACTTCTACGCTGTGCCCGTCTTTGTCATCCCGCTGCTTCTTGCCCGGCAGATGTTCTTCCGAAGCAAAGCGTTGGAGGAGGCACACAAGGAGCTCAAGGATCGCGAACACGTGCTTCGCGCGCTCTCGAATCGGATGGCCGAGGAGCGGCAAGACGAACGCATGCAGATCGCTTCATACCTCCACGACGATCTGGCGCAGCTCCTCTTCCGCCTGTCGATCCAAGTCGATGTGGCGAGGCGCCATCTCGATTCGGGGAGACTCGGCGACACGGGGCAGCTCCTGGCCGAGATCAAGGACACGAAGAACCGCACGTCCGACCGGATCCGCGCGCTGATCCGCGACCTGCATCGCTCACCGCTCGGCCGCGCCGGACTCGGGGAGGCCCTTCACAGCTTCATCGCGGACGCCGGCCGCGACGCGGAGGTCCAATTCCACACCGACATCGATGAGGTCGAACTGCCGGCCCCGATCGCGCTCCTGCTGTACCACATCGCGCGCGAGGGAGTGATGAACTCGCTGAAGCATGCCGAGGCCTCGAACATGTGGCTGACGGTCAAACCCGATGGCGACGAGGTGGAATTCGTCCTTCGCGACGACGGGGTCGGGTTCGACGCGGACGCGCCGGAGCCCGAGGGTCACTTCGGCATGACGATGATGCGTGAGCGTGCGACGGTCGGTGGCGGCACGCTGAAGTTGGAGAGTGCGCCCGGCGAGGGCGCGACGATCACGGTTCGGTTCCCGACGTCATGGCTGCAGGAAGGGTCGCCGCCGGCCCCGGGTCCGGAGCGAGGACCGGCTGCTCCCCTCGACGGTGCTTCCCCCGGTACGGTTCCGACGCCATCTGGCTCGACGGAATCCGTCCCCGCATAGCGGCGATCACCAGCCACATCAAGCCGGCGTACTGGAAGACGTCTCCGATGCTGATCGCCTGGCCGATGGGCTTTGGCACGCCGATCACGTCCGCGAGTGGGGTCAGGACGTCACCGTCGCTCAACAGGTGATGTTTGTCGGCCCCCGCCTCCTGGAGCTGGGGGATCAGCTCGGCCTGCCCGGAATCACGCAGCGCGTCGGCGCTCACCGGCATGCCGCCGTTCGCTCCGATCACGATGAGGTTGGCCGCCAGCCCGACCAGCACCAGCGGCATCCCCGGCAGTCTGATGTTCACGGCTCCGAACGTAAGAAGCAGCAGATAGGAGGCGACGAGAACGGCCGTCCGAACGATCAGATCCCTGCCGCCACTTCCCTCGGGGAGCGGAACGAACTGCAGAGCCAATCCGCCCATGGCCAGTCCCCACCACCGCAAGCGCAGCTCTCCGAGCCCCTGGAGGCGGCCGCCGAAGACGAAGCCGAGGGCGATGGCGAGCGCGATCGCGGAGAGGAAAAGGATCATGGGGTCGAAGCGCTCGATTCTTCCGTCTCCGCATCGGCGTGTCCAGGCTTCGATCGGGGGACAGCGGATCCGCTGCTAGGTTGCATCGATGGCGGCCGGCGACGATCTCGGCTATTTCGGACCACGTTCGGTCTCCTGGCGAGTGCACCGCGAGATCACCGTGCTGTTCGGCGGGGCACGTGCCGTGCTGATGCAGGCCGCGCACCCGCTCGTCATCGCCGGTGCTCGTCAGTCCGGCTTCTACGAGCGCAACCCCTGGCGCCGGCTGCAGCGCACGCTGATCCTGACGTACACGATCACGTTCGGGACCAAGGCACAGGCGCGCGCAGCCGCGGACAGGATCAACGAGGTCCACGCGCGCATCCGTGGCATCGACGACGTGACCGGTCTCCCGTACGACGCGATGGATCCCGCCCTCCTTCTGTACGTGCACGCCTGTCTCGTGGACAGCGCCCTGCTGTTCGAGGAGCTCACGGTGGGGAAGCTGGATGACGCCGGCCGTCAGCGGTTCCACGAGGAGCAGATGCTCGCCGCCGAGATGGTCCATGTGCCGCGATCGATCATCCCGCCAACCGTTCCGGCTCTGCGTGCGTACCTCCGCGACGTCGAGTCGTCGGGGATCCTCCGAGTCACCGAGGCGGCCGAACGGGTCGCAGGGCTCTTCCGGGATCCTCCCAAGGACGCCGAGTGGCGTCCGGTGTTGAAGGCGGTCTCCCGCCTCGCGTTCGCCACGTTGCCACCTCCGCTCCGCCAGGCATACGGGTTCGAGCCGACGGCGAGGCAGCGCGCAGCGATGCGCGCGGGCCTCGTGACGATCCGGGCGTTGCGGCCGCTGCTTCCGCCCCGGTACCGGTACATCGGGCCGTACCAGGAGTGGCGCCGGCGCGAGCGAGGTCGCGGCTCCGACGAGTTGGAGCGGCTGAAACGCCGGCTCGGGATCGATCTCGACCGGGCGAAGAGCCTGCCGGACTAGACTCCGCGCCGTGTCCGAGATCGACGGCGTCCTCCTCGACGTCGACGGTGTGCTCACCGTCTCCTGGGAACCCCTCCCGGGCGCCGTCGAGACCCTCGCCTGGCTTCGAGCGCACGACGTCCAATTCCGTCTGATCACCAACACGACCACGCACACCCGCGCCGCCCTCGCCGAGACCTTGTCCGACGCCGGTCTTGTCGTCGCTCCGAACGAGATCGTGACCGCCGTGGTCGCCACGGCTGCACACCTACGGAAGGTGCACCCCGGCGCCGCGGTCTTCCTCCTGTCCGACGGGGACGCGCGCGCCGACCTCGAGGACGTCCGCCTGGTCGACGCCGACGCAACCGCGGATGTGGTGGTGCTCGGTGGCGCGTTCGAGGGGTTCGACTATCCCACGATGAACCGCGTGTTCCGCATGCTGATGGACGGAGCCGCGCTCGTCGCGATGCACCGGAACCTGTACTGGCGCACGAGCGATGGGTGGCAGCTTGACGGCGGCGCCTATGTCGCCGGCCTCGAGGAGGCCGCGGGAACGCGCGCGGTGGTGTGCGGCAAGCCCGCCGAGGCGCACTTCGCGGCGGCGCTCACGCAGCTCGGCGTGCCGGCGGATCGCGCCGCGATGGTGGGCGACGACGTCGTGAACGACGTGCTGGGTGCGCAGGCGGCCGGACTGAGAGGCGTCCTCGTGCGAACGGGGAAGTTCCGCGAGCTCGACCTCGCGGCCGCCTCGGGAACGCCGGACGTCGAGCTCGGCTCGATCGCCGAGCTCCCCGACCTGCTCGAGCCGTCGTAGGCTCGACCGGCGATGGATCCCGAGCGCACTCGCCAGGCGCGAACGATCTTCTCCGGGATCGCGCCCGAGTACGACCGGATGGGTGCGGTCCTTTCGCTCGGCCAGGATCCGAGATGGCGACGGTTCCTCGTCTCCCGAGTCAACGCCATCCCCGGTTCCTGGGTGCTCGACGTCGCGTCCGGCACGGGATTGGTCGCACGCGAGCTCGCCCGGAAGAACGTCCGCGTCGTCGGCCTGGACCAGAGCCCTTCGATGGTCCGGCGAGGGCTGGAGGCCGTTCGCGACTCGGGGCAGGAGGACCGGGTGCGGTTCGTGCTCGGGCAGGCGCAAGCGCTCCCGTTCCCCCCCGAGACGTTCGACGCGGTGACCTTCACCTACCTGCTCCGCTACGTCGACGACCCGGCGGCGACCCTTCGGGAGCTCGCTCGCGTCCTTCGGCCGGGCGGGGTCATGGCCAGTCTGGAGTTCCACACGCCGCAGGATCCGTGGATCCACGCCGGCTGGTACGCCTACACGCGGGGCGTGATGCCGTTGATGGGCGTTTCGGTCTCGAACGCGTGGCTCCGGACCGCGAGGTTCCTCGGGCCCAGCATCACCGAGTTCGTTCGGCGCTATCCGCTCCCGGTCCAGGTGCGCATGTGGCAGGACGCCGGCATGAGACTCGTGCGCACGAAGCGGATGACGATGGATTCGGCCGTCGTGACGTGGGGGACGAAGGCGACCGCACTCACCGATGCCTGAGACGAGGGATCGCCCGGCGTTCTACGCGCTGTCGCCGGGCGGATGGCGCGACTACTGGTCGCTGCTGCATCCGCCGTACACGCTGTGGCACCTCTCGTACGTCGTCATCGGCGCCGCGCTCGCACCCGAGGTCCGGGTCGGCTGGCTCCTCGAGACGCTCGCCGCGTTCCTCCTCGCGATGGGACTCGCTGCCCACGCCCTCGACGAGCTGAACGGACGCCCGCTCCGAACGAGGATCCCGGACGGGGTGCTTCGAGCGATCGCGGTGGTCGGGCTCGCGGCCGCGATCGGGCTGGGGATCCACGGTACCCTCGAGGTCTCGCCGTGGTTGTGGGCGTTCATCGTGGCGGGCGCCTTCCTCGTGGTCGCCTACAACCTCGAGCTGTTCGGCGGAGTCGTCCACTCGGACCTTTGGTTCGCGCTCTCCTGGGGCGCCTTCCCGGTGCTCACCGCGTACTTCGCCCAGACCGGGACGATCCGCGTCGAGGCCGTCCTTGCCGCGGCGGCGTGCGCGGCCATCTCCGGCGGGCAACGTGCGCTCTCGACACCGGTCCGCCGTCTGCGAAGAAGCGTGCGGGACGTGCACGGCGAGGTCGTCCTAGCCGACGGTTCCACCGAGCCGCTCGACGCGACCTCGATCCGCGCGGCCCCGGAGGCGGCGCTCCGCTGGTTCTCGCTGGCGATGCCGCTGCTCGCGGCCGCACTTCTCGTCGCCCGGCTCGTATGACTGTCATGCTTACACGAACGTCGAAGGGAGAGCGCGCGATGGCGTTCCAAGGCCTTGGTGCGATCGGACAGATCCACGTGAGCGTGACGGACGTCGACCGGTCGGTTGCGTTCTATCGAGACGTGCTCGGGATCCCGTTCCTGTTCCGTGTGGAGGGGCAACCGATGGCGTTCTTCGACTGCAACGGCGTGCGTCTGTACCTCGGCGTTCCCGAGTCGCCGGAGTTCCGTTCGAACCCGCTGCTGTATTTCGTCGTCGGGGACTTGGACGAGGCTTACTCGACCCTCCGCGAGCGCGGTGTGGAATTTCGCGACTCGCCCCACCTCGTCCATCGCGCAGGATCCTCGGAGCTGTGGATGACGTTCTTCAAGGACCCCGACGGGAACAACCTCGTGCTGATGGCGGACAAGCCCGTCGCTCAGAGCGCCGGGTAGCGGAGCGGAACGCCTCGCACCCCCGCGTCGGCGGCGATGAGGCTCCAACCGCCGAGGCTCGACACGACGAGCCGGTCGAGAGACTCGCCTGCGAACGCGACGTTCGTCGGTTGGTTCAGGATCACGCCGTCCGGGTCCTCGGCGAACACCTCGAAGGATCCATCGGGATCCACCCGGAAGATCGTGTCCGGCCGGTAGCACCCGATGAACATCGACCCGTCGTCCGCGAGGGCGATCCCGTCGGGTTGCGAGCCGGTGAGGTCGGCGACCTGCTGCGGTTCCCCCGCCGTCCCGTCGTCGCGGATCGAGATACGGACGATGGCCCGGCCGTGCGACTCGACGACGAGGAGGGTTCGACCCTCGGCATCGAGGCAACAGCCGTTCGGGAACCGGGCCGCGAGGTCGGTCCAGACGACCGTGGCCCCGTCCTTGGCGACGCGGTAGATCACCCCGTCGTCGTCGCCCCACTCGCCGGAGTCGGTGACGTACAGGTTGCCCTCGCCGTCGAATGCGGAGAAGTTCGGCACCCGCATGGGACGGCCGGTCGTTCCGGTCGAGTAGGTCGTCACGAGGCCCTCGGATGAGATCCGCATCACCGATGCGTTGCCGTAGTCGCACGCGTACACGTTCCCGAACGCATCGAGCGTGACCCCGTAGATGAAGCCACCGGTCGAGGCGATCTCTCGCACCGAGCTGTCCGCCTCGATCCGGTAGATCTGTCCCGCCTCGCCTCCCGCATACAGGAGACCGTCGGGCCCGGCGGCGACGCCTTCGGGATGATCGAGGTCCGTCGCAAGGGTCTCGAACGATGCGGTCACGCTCGGCTCAGATCGCGGCGTCGAGCTGAGAGGCGAGGGCCTTCACGTCGGCCGGCTCGACGCCGACCCCGCCGACCTCGAGCGTCACGACGGTGGCGCCCGATCCCCAGGCCGCCAGGTAGACGGGTGTTTCCCTGGGACAGCAGGCGTCCGGCTCGTTGACGACGAGGAACCTGGCGCCGGGCAGTTGCGGGAGCCCGAGCGATTCCGAGTCCCCGATGAGCTCGTCGACGTGGTCCTGGAGCCATGCGACGTAACGGCGGGCACCGTCGGCTCGATCGAACACCAGCACCCGGGCGAGCGCACGTTTCCTCCCACCGTCGACCTGTGCGAACGACCGCTCCGCGCCGGCGACGAACCCCGCGTCTACGAGGAGCGTCTCGAGCTCGCTGGTGTCGTTGGCGCCGATCGCCACCGCCGCGGCGTCGAGCCGGATCGCTTCGCCCGCCACGCCGGGGAGGGCATCGGCTCGGGATCGCGCGCGGGCCGGGGGCGGCGGATCCGCACGCCGCGAGCAGGAGTCCCACGAGGACTGCGATGACCGGCCGGGACCTGCCTCCCACCGTTGACCTTTCGGGTAAGTGGCGCAACCGAGGGGTTCGGCGCATGATACGGCGGTTGTCGGGCGAACGATCCACGAAGGGGGCTCCGTGAACGACCTCGACCGCATCCTTGCTCAGCGACTCGACCGCCGGAGGTTCTTCCGGCTCGCCGGTCTCGGCGGCGTCAGTGCCGCGGTGCTCGCCGCCTGCCGGAAGGCCGAGACGAACGGTGGTGGCGGTGGCGGCGGTCCCACGGGTGCGACGGGCGGCACCACGTCCAGGCCATCGATCGAGCAGGAACCCGGAGGACTCCAGGTCTTCGACTGGGCGGGCTACGGCGACGGCACCTACTACCCGGACAAGGAGCGGCAGTTCCTCTGGGGTCAGTACGCGAGCGAGACCGGCGATGAGCCCTCCTTCGTGCTGTTCGAGAACGACGACGCGGGCTTCACCGAGGTTGCCGCCGGAGCGCGCTACGACGTCGTGCACCCGTGCGGGTACCGGTACCAGGACTGGGTAGATCTGGGGGCGATGCAGCCCTGGGACACCTCGCTCATCTCGAACTTCTCGAGCCTGAACCCGGGCCTGGTCGAGTCGGGTGTGATCGACGGTCAGCAGTACTTCATCCCGGTCGACTGGGGCTTCATCGCGCCGCTCGTCAACGCCGACCGCGTGGACACGTCCGAAGAGGACACGTTCGGGGTGCTGTTCGACGATCGGTACGAGGGGAAGATCTCGTGGGTCGACACGCTGAACATGATGTACATCGGCGGCCTGTTCCTCGGCGTCGCGGACCCGTTCAACATGACGGACGCGGAGCTTGCCGACACGCGTGACTTCCTCATCTCGAAGAAGCACCTCGTGAAGTTCCTGTGGAACCAGTCCTACGACTTCTGGCTCGCGTTCCAGAAGGAAGAGGTCTGGGCCGGCTACGCCTGGCCGGACACCGTCGGCTACGCCGAGGCGGACGGGATGAACTACCACTACATGAAGCCGAAGGAAGGCCGCGTTTCCTGGGTGTGCGGCTTCGGCCTGTTCGCCGACAGCGAGAACTACCACCACGCCCACGAGTACGTGGATTCGTGGACCAGCACCCAGGCGGCCGAGTTCCTCCTCGCGTATTACTACTACGGCCACACGAACACCGAGGCCGATCTCTCGGTGGTGCCGCAGGGTCTCGTCGAGGCGCTGGGACTGGACGACCCGACCGTGCTCGATCCTCCGAACGCGATCCCCGAGTCGTACATCGCTCGGCGCGACGTGTACGCCCAGTACTGGGCCGAGGTGCTCGCCGCCTGAGGCCGGTCGTGGCCGAGCAGAACGAAGCCGCGACCTCCGAAGCCGGCGCATCTGACAGGACCTGGCGCCGTCGCGAGCGCAAGGCCACGGCCGGCCTGCTGTCCGGGCCGCTCCTTTGGCTGATCCTCTTCTTCGTCGCCCCGGTCCTGTTCATCGCCGCCTACAGCGTGAGTGCCGTGGGGATCTTCCCGACCGACACCGGCGTCTTGTCGCTCGAGGCCTGGCGTCGCTTCCTCGGTGGCGGGTCGGTCTACATGAGCTTGTTCTGGAAGTCGATCCGCATGTCCCTCACGGTCTCGATCGCCGTCGTGCTGCTCGCGTACCCGGTCGGCTACTTCCTGGCGCTCGGCGTGAAGAAGCGCAAGTACGTCCTGCTGCTGCTCATCATCGCCCCGTTCCTCACGAGCTACCTCCTGCGCGTGCTCGCCTGGAAGGTCATCCTGGGCGATGCGGGTGTCCTCAACTCGTTCCTGTCCTGGTCCCACGTGCGAAGTCCCGACGAGCCGATCACCTGGCTCCTCTACAGCCAGTTCGCCGTGATGCTGGTGCTCGCCTACGTGTGGGTGCCGTTCGTGGCGCTTCCCATCTTCGTGAGCCTGGACAACCTGGACCGGAGCTACCTCGAGGCCGCCGGGGACCTCGGCGCCGGCCGGTGGCGAACGTTCCTTCGCGTGACGTTGCCCCTCAGCCTTCCGGGCGTGGTCGCCGCGTTCCTGTTCGTGTTCATCCCGACCATCGGCGAGTTCGTCACGCCGCTGCTCGTCGGGGGGACGAGCGGCTACATGTACGGCAACGCGATCCAGGACCTGTTCACGCGCGGGACGGCCTGGCAGACCGGCTCGGTGCTGGCGTTGTTCCTGCTCGGGGTCGTCGCGGTGCTCATGGCGCTGTTCGGCCGGTTCCTCCAGGCGAGGAGCGTGACGGCGTGATGGGGCTCAAGCAGCGAAGCGGTAGCCCCAGCAGCGCCTGCGCGAAGCGGAGGGGCTGCTGAGATGACCGAGGCGGCCGCGTCCCGGAGCGCGCTGGCGTTCCTGCGGCTGTTCTTCATCGGACTGGTGGTGTTCCTG
This sequence comes from uncultured Actinomycetes bacterium, assembly GCA_963786805.1. GTDB lineage: Bacteria > Actinomycetota > UBA4738 > UBA4738 > HRBIN12 > CALGFI01. The sequence continues at coordinate 76,221 of CAWBAK010000006.1, read as the reverse complement.
TACCTCCCGATCGCGATCCTGGCGATCTTCTCGTTCAACGCCGGGGACGTGAGCTTCCCCCTGGAGGGATTCACCACCCAATGGTACGAACGGTTCCTGTCGAACCCGACGCTGTTCCGTGCCCTGGAGCGGAGCGCGATCGTGGCGCTGTGCTCGAGCACGATCGCCGTCACCCTCGGGGTCCTCGCGGCGTTCGTGCTGGTGCGACGGCGCTTCGTCGGCAAGCCCGCCGCCTCGGCCCTGTTCTTCTCCCCCCTCGTGGTTCCGTACGTCGTCTTCGGCGTCTCGCTGCTGGTCCTGTTCACGGCGTTGGACAAGATCCTCGCCGAGTCCACGGGCTACTTCATCGGGCTCGGGCTGCACTCCGTGGTGATCGGCCACGTGGTCGTGTCGCTGCCCTACACGATCCTCACGATCATGCCGCTGCTCGAACGCCTGTCGATCTCGCTCGAGGAGGCCGCGCAGGATCTCGGCGCGGGCCCGTGGCAGCGGTTCCGCAGGGTGACCCTCCCGCTGCTCGCGCCCGCACTCATCTCGTCGTTCCTGATCGCGTTCACGCTGTCGTTCGACGAGTTCGCGATCGCCTCGTTCCTGTCGGGAACGCAGGCGACCTGGCCCGTCTACCTGTTCGCGCAGTTGCGGGTGCCCAGCCAACTGCCGCAGCTCGTCGCGGTCTCCTCGGTGATCTTCTTCGCCTCCCTGCTCCTCGTGCTGACCGCCGAGATCGTGCGCCGGATCACGGCCAAGCGCTACGGCGAGGCGTTCGCGTCCCGCGGTCTCGCGTAGCCACCCCGCTTCGCGCGAACGCCGGTAGGCTGGTCGGCGTGACGACCCCATCCACGATCGGCGAGCTCCGGGCTGCCGGCTACCCCGACCGAAGCGTGAAGGAAGAGCTTCGCGCGAACCTCCTCGCCAAGCTGAGCCGCGGGGAAGCCCTCTTCCCGTCGATCGTGGGGTTCGACGAGTCCGTGCTGCCGACGCTGGAGCGCGGCATCCTGGCCGGGCACGACCTGATCCTCCTCGGCGAGCGCGGACAGGCGAAGACCCGTCTGATCCGTCGCATCGTCGACCTCTTCGACGAGCGCGTCCCGGCGATCGAGGGTTGTGAGGTCGTCGATCATCCGTTCCGGCCGATCTGCGCGCGATGCCGGCAGCTCGTCGCGGAGCAGGGGGATTCGGTCCCCGTGCGATGGGTGGACCGCGAGGACCGGTACGCGGAGAAGCTCGCGACGCCGGACACGAGCGTTGCCGACCTCATCGGCGACGTCGATCCGATCCGGGTGGCGGAGGGGCGCTACCTCGCCGACGAGCTCACGATCCACTACGGGCTCATCCCGCGAACGAACCGCGGCATCGTGGCGATCAACGAGCTGCCCGACCTTCCCGAGCGGATCCAGGTGGCCCTGTTCAACATCCTCGAGGAGCGCGACGTGCAGATCCGCGGCTACCGGATCCGGCTGCCGCTGGATCTCTTGCTCGTCGCGACCGCGAACCCCGACGACTACACGCATCGAGGCCGGATCGTGAGCCCGCTCAAGGATCGCTTCGGCACGCAGGTCCGGACGCACTACCCGCAGACCCTCGACGACGAGATCCGCATCATGGAGCAGGAGGCGCGACCGTCCACCGGCGTCGTCCCCCTCCGCGTTCCCGCCTACCTGAAGGAGGTCCTGGCCGCGCTCACCGGCGAGCTGCGGCGCTCGCCGCACGTGAACCATCGCAGCGGCGTGAGCGTTCGCTACTCGATCGGGAACCTCGAGACGCTCGCCGCCGCCGCGGTGCGCCGCGCGGCCAGAACCGGCGAGCCCGAGGCCGTTCCGCGCGTCTGCGATCTCCCCGCCGTGCTCGAATCGAGCCTCGGCAGGATCGAGTTCGACACGATCGAGGAGGGCCGGGAGGAGGAGATCCTTGTCCGTGCCGCGAAGAGCGCCGAGCTCGAGGTCTTCCGCCGGCGCTTGTCCGGCTTCGACTTCCAGCCGATCCTGTCGCGCTTCGCGCAAGGGTTCGCGGCCGAGACCTCGGATCTGACGCCCGCCGCGGACCTGCTCGCGCAGTTCGGAGAGCTCCCCGGTCTGTCCAAGCTTCTCGAGCGCCTCGGCGTGAAGGAGGAGAGTCCGGGTGTCGCGGCCTCTGCCGTCGAGTTCGCCCTCGAGGGCCTGCACCTGTCCCGCCGGTTGAACAAGGACGAAGCCGGCGCGCCGGCGCGTTCCGGTACCGGGGCACGGACAGCGCCTAGCGCCGGGGCTGGTTCGAGGCGGCCCTTCGAGTTCGACCTCGTAGGATTCGGCCGCCGTGAGTGACCTCCATCGCTACGTCGGGTACCTCGTCGTCGGAACGTTCTCGATCGGTTGGCTGTTCGGCATCGTCCTATGGGTGAGGCGCCGGCAGGCCGGCGATTGGTTCTGGCGTTGGCTGGTCGCGGCGCAGGTCCTCGCGGTCGCGCAGGCGCTCGTGGGCATCGTGCTGCTGGTGATGGGCCGGCGTCCGACCGACTGGCTCCACTACGTGTACGGCTTCGGTCCGATCGCGATCCTCGCGATCGGCCACCTCCTCGCCCGTGAGGAGCAATTCCGTTCGCGCCCGTGGATCCCGTTCGCGCTCGCGTCCTTCATCTGCTTCGGGCTGTCGCTCCGCGCGTTGACGACGGGTCTCGGCCTGAGCTGATCCATCGCTTCGGCGAGACCGGCGTAGGCTTGAACGGATGCGGATCCGCTACTCGCGCTGGGACGACACGCAGGACCCGTTCGGCGCTGACGTCCCCGCCGCCGAACTCCTGGAGGAGCTCTCCGACGACATCCTGTCGGGCGGCGGAGCCGAGGGCGCGCTCTCGCGTCTGATGCGGCGCGGGATCCAGGGCCGATTCAACGGGCTCGACGCGCTCCGCGCCCGCCTCCGCGAACGCCGCAGGCGCGAACAGGCGGCGATGAACCTGCAGGGTCCCCTCGAGGAGATCCGCGAACGGCTCGAGGAGATCGTGGAGCGTGAGCGGACGGCGTTGTCGTTCGAGCCGAGCGAGGACGCGCGCATGCGCGAGGCGTTCCTCGACTCGTTGCCGCCGGACGTGCCCGGGCAGGTCGGGGAGCTCACCGACTACCGCTTCACCGACGCGCAGGCGCAGCGCGAGTTCGACGAGCTGATGGAACGTCTGCGCGAAGAGGTCATGGGCGCGTACTTCCGCAACATGGCCCAGGGGATGCGCAACCTGTCGGCCGAGGAGCTTCAGCGCTTCCGGGACATGCTCGCGGAGCTGAACGACATGGTCGAACGTCGCGAGCGCGGCGAGCCGTACGACTTCGACGGCTTCATGGAACGGCACGGGGACTTCTTCCCGGAGAACCCGCAGACGCTCGACGAGCTGCTCGAGCAGATGGCTCGTCGCATGGCGGCGATGTCGCGCGTCCTGGCCTCGATGTCGCCCGAACAGCGGGCGGAGCTCCAGGGTCTGGCCGAGCAGGTCATGCAGGACATGGACCTGGCCTTCGAGGTCGACCGTCTCGGCGCCAACCTCGCCTCCGCGTTCCCCGAGATGGGCTGGGGGGAGCCCGTGCTCACGGGAGGGGAGGAGGCCATGCCGCTGTCCGCGACGGTCGACGCCATGGAACGGCTCCACGACTTCGAGGACCTGGATCGTTCGATGCGCGGCGACTACGCCGGCGCTTCGATCGACGACGTCGACGAGGACGCACTGCGGCGCAGCCTCGGGGAGGACGCGGTTCGGGACCTTCGCCGCCTGAAGCAGATCGAGCGCGCGCTCGAGCGCGCGGGACTCGTGTCACGGCGCGACGGCCGGCTCGAGGTGACCCCGAGGGGCGCCCGCAAGCTCGGGGAGCGAGCGCTCGTCCGCGTGTTCGAACAGCTTCGCCGCGACCGCGAGGGAACGCACGAGGCCCGCGAGGTCGGCGGTCTGGCCGAGCCCACCGGCTCGACCCGTCCCTGGCGGTTCGGCGATAGCGGGCAGATCGCCGTCCAGCGCACCGTGTTCAACGCCGTCCTGCGCGGGGGGCCCGGCGGAGGAGTCCGGCTGCACCCGGACGACTTCGAGCTCGTGGAGGCCGAGCAGCGCACCGAGGCCGCCACCGCGCTCCTGCTCGACCTGTCCTTCTCGATGCCGCTCCGAGGACATTTCGTCCACGCCAAGCGGATGGCGCTCGCGCTCCACGCACTGATCGAGGGCCGATACCCGCACGACACCCTCTACATGATCGGGTTCAGCGACTACGCGCGGCAGATGAAGCCTCAGGACCTGACGGCGGCGGGGTGGGAGCGCGTCTACGGAACGAACATGCAGCACGCGTTCAACCTTGCCGGCCGGCTGCTCTCGCAACACCCGCGCGCGACCCGGCAGGTGATCATGGTGACGGACGGGGAGCCGACGGCACACCTCGAAGGCGATCAGGCGTTCTTCAGCTGGCCGCCCGTTCCCAAGACGATCCGTCTGACCCTCGCCGAGGCGAAGAAGCTCGCGAAGAGCGGCGTCACGTTGAACGTGTTCATGCTCGAGGACTCACCGGGGCTGATCGGCTTCATGGAGCGCCTGGCCGAGCTCACGGCCGGACGGATCTTCCTCATGGACGACCGCGAGATCGGCGAGTTCGTCGTGCGGGACTACGTCGCCCGCCGCGATCGCCGGCGCTGACGGCCGTCAACCGTCGAGCTCGCGGAGCTCGCGAAGGACCTCGTCGGTGTGCTCTCCGAGCCTTGGTGGCGGCAACCGCACCGGTGGCGTCACACCGTCGAGGCGGATCGGTTCGGCCACCAGGCGAAGCGGCCCCCGAACGGGATCGACGACGTCCTGGATCGCCGCCGCACCCTCGGGGGAGGAGAACACCTCCTCGAGGGTTCGGACGATCGCGCAGGGAACGCCGGCTGCCTCGAGCTCGGCGATCCATCCGCTCGCGGAGCGGGTGGCGAGCCGGTTCGAGAGCAGCTCGATGAGCTCCTCGCGGTGGAGCACGCGCGACTCGTTCGTCGAGTAGCGCTCGTCCGTCGAGAGCTGCGGAAGGCCCAGCACCTCGCAGGTCCGCGAGAAGAGGCGGTCGTTGCCGGCCGCGATGACGATCGGCCGGTCCTTCGTGCGGAACAGCTGATACGGAACGATGTTGGGGTGGGCGTTCCCCATCGGACCGGGGACGATCCCGCCGAGCAGATGGTTCGCGGCTTGGTTCACCAGGGCCGCGACACCGGCGTCGAACAGCGACACCGTGACGTGGATCCCTCGTCCCGTGTGTTGCCGCCCGATCAGTGCGGCCTGGATCGCGTTGGCGGCGTAGAGGCCACAGATCACGTCGAGCAGCGCGACGCCGACCTTCGTCGGCTCGCCCCCGGGGTGCCCGGTGACGCTCATCAGCCCGGAGAGCGCCTGCACGATGATGTCGTACCCGGGCCGCGAGACCGCCCCCTCGCGCTCGCCGAAGGCCGTGAGCGAGCAGTAGACGAGCTCCGGTTTGTCCGCCGACAGGCGTTCGTAGTCCAGGCCGAACCGCGTCATCAACCCGGGGCGGAAGTTCTCGACCACCACGTCGGTCGAGAGCGCCAGCCGGCGTGCCAAGTCACGGTCGCGTTCGGTCTCGAGGTCCAGGACGACGGAACGCTTGTTCCGGTTCAACGCCAGGAAGTACGCCGCGTCCTCGCCCACGAACGGCGGACCCCACGCGCGCGCGTCATCGCCCGTCCCGGGCCGCTCGACCTTGACGACGTCGGCTCCGAGATCGGCGAGCAGCATCGTGGCGAGCGGTCCGGCGAGCACGCGGGAGAAGTCGGCGACCCGGACCCCGGAAAGCGGCAGGGAGCCCGCCGAACGAGCTTGGTCGGACACGGGCGCTCTCCTGGGGTGGGGGCCAAAGAGCGGCGCCGCCGGAACCCGAGGGTTCCAGCGGCGCCACACACATCCAACACCAGCGAGTGGCAAGCGGTCAAATCGGAGCGATCGTTCTTGTCACTCTTTCCGGAGTTCCCGATCCCGTCTGGGGGCGCCCTTCGACGCAACGCCTCCAGCGAGTCCAGTTGGCGCGTTGCGGCCGGATACCGCACGATACGGGCGTGAACCAGGAAAGCCTTCAACGCGCGAACGCGTTCCTTGCCGCCGTGGCCGGACGGGCGAGCGCCGGTGAGCTCGTCGACCTCTCCCCGGCAGAGCTCGGACGAGAGATCGGCGTCGATGAACCGCTCGCTGCCGCACGGGCGGTCCGGGCCCTCCTCGCCCGGCGGCGTCTCGAGACCGTCGACGGCCGCTACCGCCTCCTGGATGCGCGGCCGATCGAGCCCGGAGAGCGGGAGCAGGTCCCGCGTCCTCGGCGCCCCAGGCAACGATCCTCGGCAAAGACCGAGCGAGCCGCCGCGGAGCCGGGCGGCCGGAAGCGGACCGCCTATTCGGACATCGGGCGCGAATCCGTCGAGCGGCTCATCGAGCTCGGCCGCGAGGTAGGCACGTTGCGCGGCGGGCTCCGGACGGCGCGCGAGGAGGCGCGGGAAGCGCAGGCGCGTCGCGACGACGCCGAACGCCGTGCGTCCACGCTCGCCGCCCGCGTCAAGGAGCTCGAGGCCCGAGCGGAGATGGCCGAGAGCAACCTGCGGACGCTCCTCGCCGCCGCCAAGGGTGCCGGTCGTGACGCCCCGGTCGGCGACACCGAGATGGAAGCCATCCTCGGCGTGCTGAAGGGCGGCGCGGACAGCGGACCCGCCGAGCAGAACGAGCAAGCCGAGCAGAGCGAACCCGCCGGACCGGGACGAACCCGCCGAGCAGAACGAGCAAGCCGAGCAGAGCGAACCGGCCGGACAGAGCTAGCCCGCGGAGCGCTCTGCCGGCGGAGCGGCCGGACGTGGTGTCCCGCCGTTGCCACCGCGCGCCATCGCGCTCGCGAGATGACACGCTGCGAGGTGTCCCGGCCGAAGCTCCGCGAGACCGAGATCTTCCGCACGGCACTTGGATTCGACGCCGATCTGTGCGGCAGCTCCGGACGCGACCTCGGGGCAGCGCGGGTGGAAACGGCAGCCGGGCGGGATCCGCGTCGGGTCCGGCGGCTCCCCGGAAAGGATCGGGCGGTCGATGCCCTCCGCCTCCGGGACGACGTCCAAGAGCGCCTGTGTGTACGGATGGAGCGGCTTGGTCAGGACGTCCTCGGCCGGGCCCAGCTCGACGATCCGTCCGAGGTACATGACCGCGACCCGATCCGCCACCGTCCAGGCAAGGCCGAGGTCGTGCGTCACGATGATGATCGAGATCTGGTCCTCGTCGCGCAGCTTCATCAACAGGCGCAGGATCTCGCCGCGTACCGAGGCATCCAGGTTGGAGACGGGCTCGTCGGCGACGATCACCTGCGGTTCCAGGACGAGCGCGCCGGCGATGACGACCCGCTGTCGTTGCCCGCCCGAGAGCTCGTGCGGATACAGGAGGAAGAACCGCTCGGGCGGGCGGAGCCCCGCTCGCGAGAGCGCTCTCGCGACGAGCTCCTCTTCGCTCTCGCCGCCGGGACCGCGATGGACCCGGTGGATACGCAGCCCTTCGGCGACGATCTCGTAGATCGTCTGGCGAGGGTTCAGCGATCCCGTCGGATCCTGGAAGACCATCTGGACGCGGCGCCGGTAGCCGCGCAGGTTCCTCCGGAGCGGCTCGCCCTGGAACAAGATCGTGCCGTCCTTCGGTTTCTGCAGGCCCATGATCGCTCGCGCGGTCGTGGTCTTGCCGCACCCGGACTCTCCGGCGAGCGCGAGGATCTCTCCACGGTGCAGCGAGAGGTTGACGCCGTCCACGGCCCTGGCCTCGGCGCCCTTCCTGCCCAGGAGTCCCGAGAGGAGCCCGATCCGGCCGGCGAAGGTGACGGTGAGATCGCGGACCTCCAGCACCGGCGGCTCGTCGTACCGAACGTCGGGCGACGGGGATGCGGCCGGGTTCATCCCTCGCCCTCCCGGATGGTCGCGAGCGCGCCCTCGACGAGCAGGCACGCGGCCCGTCGTCCCGCGCCGGCATCGAACAGGCGAGGCACGTGCGTCGGGCAGGGTTCGAAGACGTCCGGGCAACGCGGGTGGAACGGACACCCGCTCGGGATGGCCTGGGGGTCCGGCGGGTCGCCACCCAGGCCCGAGGGGTGCCTTCGGAACCGCTCATCGCCGATCTCCGGGAATGCGGCGGCGAGCGCTCGCGTGTACGGATGCTTGGGATCTGCGAAGACGCTCCTCGCCGGGCCGTCCTCGACGATCTTGCCCGCGTACATGATCGCGAGCCGGTCGGAGACCTCCACGAGCACGGAGAGGTCGTGCGTGATGAACAGCAACGCCAGACCGAGCTCTCGCTGCAGGGACTTCAAGAGCGCGAGGACCTGGGCTTGAACCATCACATCGAGGGCCGTCGTCGGCTCGTCGGCGATGATGACGCTCGGGCTGCACGCCAGTGCCATGGCGATCATCACGCGCTGCTTCTGCCCCCCGGAGAGCTCGTGCGGATAGTCCGAGATCCTCCGGGGAGGCAGTCCGACCTGCTCGAGCAGGGAGCCAACCCGAACCAACGCCTCGCGCTCGCTCGCCTGCTGGTGGGTCGTGATCGCCTCGGCGATCTGATCACCCACCCGCCGGACCGGGTTCAGCGCGTGCATGGCCCCTTGGAACACGATGGAGGCGCCGGTCCAGCGGACGGCGCGGAGCCGGTTCTGCTTCATCTCGAGCACGTCTTCGCCGTCGAGGATGATGCGCCCATCGACCCCGGTTCGCGGCGGGAGCAGCCGCAGGATCGCCGCGGCGATCGTCGACTTGCCGCACCCGGACTCTCCGGCGAGCCCGAGCACCTCGCCACGGTCGATCTCGAGATCGACGCCGCGCACCGCGGGAACGTCGCCGCCCTGTGTCCGGTACGTGATGTGGAGGTCGCGGATCGAGAGGACGCTCATCGTTGCCGGATCTTCGGGTTCACGATCTCGTCCAGCGCGAACCCGATCATGGTGAATGCCAGGACGACCAGGACGATGCAGACACCGGGTGCGCCGAGCCACCACCACGCCCCCAGCGTCGCCGCGGATCCGTTCGAAGCCTGCTCGAGGATCTGTCCCCACGAGATGCTGAACGGATCGCCGAGGCCGAGGAACGAAAGGGTCGTCTCGGAAAGGATGGCGATCGCGACGATGAGCACGGTGTTCGCCATGATGACCGGCATGACGTTCGGCAGGATGTGCCGGGTCACCAGGTGCCAGTTGCTCGCTCCGAGCGCCCGGGCCCGCTCGATATACGGCCGCTCTTTCACCGAGAGCGTCTGCGCGCGCACGAGGCGTGCCGTGCTCGGCCACGTGGTGATGCCGATCACGAGGATGATGACGGAGAGCGACTGACCGAAGATGGATGCGAGCGAGATCGCGAGCACCAGCCAGGGGATGACGAGACCCCAGTCGGTCACGCGCATGAGGAGCTGGTCGATCCACCCGCCTCGGAACCCCGCGATCAGGCCGACGGCCGACCCGATGAGCATCGTGATCGCCGTCGCGGAGACACCGACGAGGAGCGACACCTTCGCCCCCTGGATCGTGAGGGTAAGCACGGAGCGGCCCTGATCGTCCGTTCCGAACAGGTACTCGGGGCTCGGCGGCGCCAGCCGGGGACCGGTGGCCTTGGTGATCTCGGTCCCGGTCTTGTCAGCGAGGATCGCGAAGACGGCGATCCCGATGAAGAACAGCAGGATGAACAGCCCGGCCAGGCCCATCTTGTCCCGGCGGAAGGCCTTCCAGAACCTGCGCACGGCCGTTCGACGTCGCGCCCACCGGATCTTCCGGGGCGAACCGGGAGGAGGTCGCGGCACCGCTTCGTCTGCCGCGACCGGCGCGTCGGTACCGACGTGGAGCGGAGGCGTCTGCATCGGCTATGCCTCCCGAACCCGCGGGTCGAGGTACCCGTACAGCAGGTCCGCCGCGAGGTTCAACACGATCACGGCGGCCGAGAAGAACAGGAATAGACCCTGCAGCAGCCAGTAGTCCTTCCCGAGGATCGCCGTATACGTGAGGAGGCCGAGCCCTTGATACGAGAAGACGACCTCCACGGTGATCGCGCCGCCGATCACGTACCCGAAGTCCAGGGCGATGAGCGTGATGGTCGGCAGGAGCGCGTTCCGGACCGCGTGGCGGTTCAGGACGAATCGCTCGGGAACACCCTTCGCCCTGGCGGTCGTGATGTAGTCCTCGCCGAGGACGTCCAGCAGCGAGGAGCGCATCACGAGGTAGTACTGCCCGAGGTATCCCAGCGCCAGCGTCAGCGCGGGCAGGAACAGATGGTTCGCGACGTCGAGGACGTATCCCCACGTGCTGAGCTCGCTGACGTTCGTCGAGATCCGGCCGCCGACGGGGAACCAGTTCAGCGTCGTCGAGAAGAGCAGCAGGAGCAGCAGCCCCAGCCAGAACTCCGGCATGGAGTACAGCACCAACGAAGAGATCATCGACGAGCGGTCGAACGCGCTGCCGCGTCTCCATCCGGATCGGATCCCCATCCAGATGCCGACCACCACCGAGATGAGTGTGGAGATGCCAACCAGCAGCAGCGTCGGCGACAGGAAGCGGAAGAACACCTCCCGAACCGGCTCTCCCTGGTAGAAGCTCGAGGCGCCGAGCTTGCCGGTGAACGTGTCCTTCATGTACTCGGTGAACTGGCCCCACGTGGACTTGTCCAATCCGTACTCGTGGATCAGGTCCGCTCGCTCCTGAGCGGTGATGTTCGCGCCTTGACCACGCGTGAGGAACGACACCGGGTCGCCGGGAGACCAGACCCGGAAGAGGAAGAAGTTGAAGATCAAGATCGCGATCAGCGTGACGAACGCCTGAACGACCTTCTTCAGGACGTACTGGCGGGTCCCCACCGCCGCTCCGGCCGCCCGGCCTCGCCTAGGCGGCCTCCTCCTCGGAACGGCGACGGCGGGCGAGGACGACGCCCGCGATCACCACCACGAGCGCGGCGGCGCCGATCCAGACGAGCATGGGGATCCCGCTGTTCCCACCGGCCGCCGTTCCCTCGGAGGTGGGCCGGATGTTCAACAGCGAGTGGTAGCCGTATTGGAACAGGATGGCGCCGTCGACGGGTGGCTGCTCGACGAAACCGGTCCAGCGATCGCTCCGATACGCCTGGAGGTAGGTCTCGTACCAGAGCACGATCTCGGGACGGTCGTCGTACAGGATCTGCTGCATCTGGTCGACCACCTGCTGCCGTTCCTCGAGGGTCGACGCCGCCTGCTGTTCCTGGAACAGCTGATCGTACTCGGGGTTCGAGTAGCACGTGTCGCTCCAGATACCGCACTGTGACGTCGTGTACGTCGAGAGCTGGAAGTTCGGGTCGGGCTCGACGCCCCATCCCCAGATGTACATGTCGTAGTCGTTCGAGTACCAGATATCCGTCAGCCTCGAGTCGTTGACGGCCTCGGTCTCCGTCGCGATGCCGACATCCTGCAGCCACTCGGTGATGAACTCGCCGGCGGTGATGGTGTCGGGGTTCTCGGTGCGGACGATGAACCGCAGGCTGAGAGGTTCTCCGCCACCGGGCATCTCGCGGATCCCGTCGCCATCGGTGTCCATGTATCCGGCCTCATCGAGGATCCGGTTGGCCTCGGCCGGATCGTACGCGACGATGTTCGACGGGTCGGCATGCCACTTCGGTTGCATGATGACGGTCGAACCCGGCGTCGCGTGCCCGAGCTTCACGCGGTCGACGATCACGTCTCGGTCGATGGCGTACTCGACCGCAAGGCGGAACTGTGGGTCCAGTGTCGCCGGGTGATGGTTGAATCCGGTCTTCTTGCAGTAGGGCACCTCGCTCGTGCACATGTTGAAGCTCATCTGGATGAAGTAGACGGACGCCCCTTCGTTCGCCGTGATGTTCGGGTCGCTCTCGAGGGAGTCGAAGAGCGAGGAGGGCACGTTGTCGGCGAAATCGATCTCGCCCTGCTTGAGCGCCTGGATCAACGACTCCTCGCTCTGGAAGACGCGGAACACGAACTCATCGATCACGGGGGCACCGCCCCAGTAGTCGGGGTTGGCTTCGAGGCGCCAGAAGTCGCCTCGGCTCCACTCGACGAGCTCGAACGGTCCCGTGCCGACGGCGTCCGGGAATCCCTTCCACGCCCGGAAGTCGGCCTTGTCCTCGTACTGGCTGAGGACGTGCTCGGGCAGGATGTAGATGTACGGGGGGTAGATCGGCGCGCTGGTCGGGATGGTGGTCTTCCAGACAAGGGTCGTCGCGTCCGGCGCGGTGATCTCATCGGTGAAGGGGAGGTAGTCGATGTAGTTGCCGACCCCTTCGTCGATGATCCAGTTGAAGGTGGCCGCGATGTCGCTCGCCGTGAGGGGCTCGCCGTCTTGCCAGGTCACGTCGTCGCGAACCTGGAACGTCCACGTCAGCCCGTCCTCGCTCTGCTCCCAGTCGGTGGCCAGGCCCGGTGCCGTGTTGAATTCCTCGTCCCAGCTCAGGAACGTCTCGTACACGAGATCGGCCGTCGAGTATTCGGGCGTTTCGATCATGAACATCGGATTGAACGTGATGGCGTCGTTCACCATCCCGACCGTGAACGTGACCTTCTCGTCTGCCGGAGCGGGGGATTCCTGCGCCCCCGCGCCGACCGAGGAGGCGATCAAGGCCCCGATCGCCAGTGTCGTCAGAGCTGCCCCGAGCTTCAGCAAGCGCCGCATCGTGCCCCCTTCGAACCGGTCTTTGACCAGCCGTTCAGCCAAGCCGAACGCTAGCACGGGCTTCCCGCGAAGCGAAAGGCAGCCTCACGGCGGTGTCTCGCTGGGTTCCCAGCGGACGGGGAGCGGTTTCTCCCGCAACTCTCGGACGAATTCGACGCATTCCTTCACGGCCGCGTCGAGCAGGACGGCGCCCTTGCCCGCCGTCGCCTTCGTTGCATCGCCGTGCACCCCCGTGTGGGAGATCGCGTTCCACCACGGCATGATCTGGAGCGGTCCGTCCGACCAATCCATCCAGGCGTGGGGTCCTTCGGGGAACGAGTTCTCGTCCACGGCCTTCTCCATGAACACGGCATCGGGGTCGATCGCGAGGTAGATCGAGGTCTCCAGCTCGCAGGCGTGGCCCATGCCCCCGATCTCGGAGTCTCGGACCTCGGCGATGACGCGCTGGCCCTCGGCGCTGGTCAGGTAGAAGGCTGCGGCGGCAAGGACGTCGGGATGCTCGAGTCCGATCAGCCGCGCCGCCATGTTGACGAGCGGGATGTTCGAGCCGTGCCCGTTCAGGAACAGGATGCGCTTGAAGCCGTGGCGCGCGAGCGAGCTCCCGATGTCCACGCAGTACTTCGTGAAGGTCTCCCAGCCGATCGTGATCGGTCCGGGGAAGTCCATGTGGTGCGGCGTGTAGCCGTGGGTGACGGTCGGCAGCAGCACGACCTCGTTCGGGATCGCTTCGGCGGCGCGACGGCAGATCTCCGAGGCGATGCGGTTGTCGCAGTCGATGGGAAGGTGCGGGCCGTGATCTTCCAGGGTTCCCGCGGGGATCAGGCAGACGCGGTCCTCCTCGACGGCGCGCCGCACCTCCGGCCAGGTCAGACGCTCGTACAGCAGCGGCGTCGTCCACGCCATCGCGTTCCAGCTCCTTTCACGTCGCGCCGTTCGCGCCGGTTCGCGCGAAGCGTAGCCGCGGACGGCCGGGGACGCGACGGGGCGGAGCGCTATCGTTGAGGGGTGCCTCACCATCTCGAGCGCGTGCCGCTGGTCGATCCGGGTGAGTTCATCGCGCCGCCGGACGACGCTGATCCGGGTGACTGGGGAGATGACGACGAGCCAACGCCTCGTGCCCGGCCCTCGTGGTGGCGGTGGGTGGCGATCGCGGTCGCCCTCGCGATGATCCTCGCGACCCCGTTCGCCTATGCGCTGGACCGCCTGCTCGACTAGCGCTCCGCCTGTTCGAGCGAATCCTTCGCGCGGCGCTCGACCTCGCGGATGAACGGGGTCTTCGCGTCCACGTAGGCCATGACGTCGTTCGGGTGCCGGTCCGCGAGCAGGCGCTTCAACTCCGCATATCGAGCCGATTCCTCCGGATGCGCTCGTAGATAGTCGCGGAAGGCGAGATGACGACGCTCCCATTCGCTCCCGACGGGGCATACGTGGATCTGGTGCGTGCTGACACCGCCGACTTCCTTCTTGAAGTACTCGTGCTCCGTGTTGGTGGGATCTGCGACGAACGCGTACCCGAGCGTTTCAAGCGGAACGACGAATCGCTCCCGCGGCACCATCCGTTCGACCGAGACCTGGATGTCGATGACCGGCTTGGCTGCCAGGCCGGGCACGGCCGTCGACCCCACGTGCTCGATCCGGACAGCGACCGGCCCGAGGGCATCCCTGATCCTCGCCGCTTCCTGCTCGAACATGAAGGGCCAGGCGGGATCGTAGTCACCGACGAAGAACGCCCGGCTCCGGCCTGCGCGGACGCCCGTAGCGCGAGTGCCTCGGAGATGCGCGAGGTTCACCAATCCGCCGAACAGGGCCTGCTGCGCGCGGTCGCGATCGGCCGTGTCCTCGGGGTGCCATTGGACGCCGACCATCCATCCCGCCTCGGCGGGGCGGTCGTCCGGATCCCCGGCGAGCTCGAGCTCGATCGCCTCGATGAGCCCGTCCTCGCTCCATCCGGTCGCGCGGAGTCCCTCGCCGATCCGATCCACACCTTGGTGGTGGTGCGAAGAACACGTGAGGCGCTCGGCGCCCGTCGTCGCGCGCAGCCGGCACTGAGGATCGGTCTTGACGTCGTGGAGCGACTGCGTGTCCGCGACCGGGACGCCGTGCTCGAGGAGCCCGGGCGTGCCCGGCAGATGCTGGACGAGGGTGCCGCCGTACGCGACGTTCATCACCTGCATGCCGCGGCAGATGCAGAGCGTCGGAACACCCGTCGCGTCGGCCGCGTGCAGCAGATCGATCTCGAACGCGTCGCGGTCGGGCTCGACGCCGTAGACGTCCTCGCCGGGCTCCTGTCCGTATCGCCGCGGATCCACGTCGCCACCGCCGACGAGCAGGAGGCCGTCGAACGGCTCGAGCACCTCATCGGCGGACACCGGTTCTCCGGGTGAGACGATCGCGGTCCGCGCTCCCGTTCGGCGCAGACAGTCGAGGTAGGGGCCGGGCACCCCGTAGCCACCGTGCGGCCACCTGGGGACGCGGTCGTCTGCCAGGTGATACGCGACGACGGCGATCAGCGGCCGGTACGACTCCACCTAGACCGCTCGCCCGTAGCGCTCTCGCTCCCAGTCCGTCACGGTCTCGCGCCAGGCCTTGAGCTCCCAGGCGCGAGACGTGGCGTAGTACTCGCTGAAGCGTTCCCCGAGGGCGCGTCGCAACGCGGTGTCGCCTTCGAACGCGCGGAGCGCCGTCTCGAGCGAGCCCGGTAGCTCCGGCAGGTCCGATCGCGCGTAGGCATCGCCCTCGACGGCCGGCGGCGGCGTCGACTCGCGGCGGATGCCGTCCGCCGCGGACGCGGCGATGGCCGCGAGCGCGAGGTACGGGTTCGCGTCGGCTCCGGGCCTTCGGCACTCGAGCCGCCACAGATCGGGCCGGCCCGAGCGGATCGCCCGCACGGCGCAGGAACGATTCTCGTAGCCCCACGACGCGTTGATCGGCGCGAACCAGCCGGGAACCAGACGCTTGTACGAGTTCAGGGTCGGATTCATCAACAGTGAGGAGGCGGGCAGGTGTTCGATCACGCCGGCGACGGCGGCGGCGAACACCGGCGGCATCGGGTCGCCCGGGCTCGATCCGGCGAACGCGTTCGTCTCGCCCGACCAACACGACAGGTGGACGTGTCCGCTCGATCCCTCCTCGCCCGGGACGGTCTTGGCCAAAAAGCTGGCGCGCATGCCGAGCGACGCGGCGACCTGCTTCGCTGCGAACTTCAGGAGCGTGGCGTCGTCTGCGGCGGCGAGCCCGCGTCGCGCGCCGATGTTCAGCTCGAGCAGCCCGGGACCGGCTTCCGTGTGCACGGCCGACAGCTCGATCCCGAGGTCCTCCAGCGCCCGCACCAGCTCGTCGATGAGCCGGTCGAAGCGCGCGATCTCGACGAGGCTGTAGCTGATGCCGCTCGAGGCCGGGTCTCCCCGCTCGTCCCAGATGCGGATCTCGTACTCGATCGCCGACATCGCGTCGTAACCGAGGCCGGACACGTCGTCCAACACCCTTCGGAACACCTCGCGCGACGCGAGCTCGCACGGGCTCCCATCGGGCCAGCTGGGGGTGGCGAGGCAGACGCGCCAGCCGGGACGCCAGCTGAGTTCACGGATCGTGTCCGGGTCGGGATGCACGACCAGGTCCGCCGCGCCCGTTCGGATGCCGAACCCGTCGTAGTCCGAGATCGGCGCGTCCACGGGGTCGAGCCCGAGCAGGAGGTCGGTCATCACCGTTCCCTGTTTCAGGGCCGCCTCGAACGCGTGCGGCCGCAGCGCCTTCCCGCGGAGCGAGCCGTTGACGTCGGGGATCCCCAGGAGGACGAACTCCTCTCCTGCGCCCTCGGTCACAGGGACCTCTTGATCGTCTGCTCGACGTGGCTGATCGTCGTCGTGAAGCGGTCGACCATCTCCGCGAGCTCATCGTCCGAGCTGACGAACGCCGGCGCGATGAGCGTCTGGTCTCCGGCGAAGCCGTCGGCCTGCGGATGCGACGACGTGACGAGGAGTCCGTGCTCGAACGCCGTGTCGTCGACGAGCGATGCGACGTCGAGCTCCAGGGGAAGGAACGATTCCCCGTCGCGCGGGTCGACGAGCTCCACGCCGAGGAGGAAACCCCTGCCGCGCACCTCTCGCACGATCTCCGAGCCTTCGACCGCCGACGCGAGCTCGTCTCGAAGGCTCGGTCCTCGATCGCGGACCCGCTCCACGAGGCCGCGTTCGACGAGCAGGTCCAGCACCGCGAGGCCGATGGCGGAAGAGAGCGGGGCGCCGTCCCAGGTGTGTCCGAGGTCGAACTCGCGCGAGCCGCGATCGAGGGCGTCGTACACCTCCTGGCGGCAGAGCACGGCGCCGAGTGGCGCGAAGCCCGCACCGAGGCCCTTGCCGATCGCGACGATGTCGGGCTCGATGGGCAGCTGATGCGCGGCGAGCCAGGAGCCCACGCGGCCCATGCCGGTGACGACCTCGTCGAAGCAGATCAGGAACCCGTGCTCGTCGCGTCGCTCGGCCAGACCGTTCCAGAAGCGGTCGGGAGGGCTGTAGGCCGGCAGCGCCGCAGCACTGACGGGCTCGCAGAAGAAGGCGGCGATGGTCTCGGGTCCGGCTTCTTCGATCAGCCGGTCCAACTCGTCGAGCGCGGCCTCGCCGGTCGGATCGAACCGCCACGTCGAGGGTGCGAGGTGGAGATGCGAGGCGAGGTAGGGCGTGTAGGGCTCCTGGAGCGTGCGCCGGCCGCTCAGCGCGAGGGTTCCCATCGTCGATCCGTGGTACGCCTGCGCCGGGGAGATCACCCGCCAGCGATCGGTCTCACCTCGCTCGACGTGGTACAGCCGGGCCAGCTGGAGGGCCGTCTCGTTGGCCTCCGACCCCTCCGACACGAACCGGACCCGCGCCATCTCGGGTGCCGCGACTTCCAGCAGGCGCTCGGCGAGGCGCTCCTGTGGCTCGTTCGTGAAGTGGTGACTGTAGAAGTAGGAGATGCGCTCGGCCTGTTCGGCGGCGGCGGCCACCACCTCGGGGACCCCGTAGCCGAGACACGTCACCATCGCGCCGCCGGAGCACGCGTCGAGGATGCGCCGGCCATCGGTCGTGGAGAGCCAGACGCCCTCGCCGCGCTCGATGTTCGGGTACGCGAGATCGAGGAAGCGAGGGAACAGATGCGTTTCCTCGGATCGGATCGTCCCCCGCATCTCGACCTCCTCGGCGGTCATCGAGCGCGCACCCTCACCCCGCGGCGCGCCGGTCCGCCGCGCCGTCCGGGGTTGCCTCCGTGCTCAGCCCAGCGACGTCGCTCAGGTAGCGCTCCAGCAGTTGCCACGACATCCGCCGGCTCTCCGATGCCCGTCGGTGCGTCTCCTCGAGCAGGGCGTCGGGATCGACGCCGTCGGCGTCGAGCTCATGGCGGTAGACGCGCACCCAGTCGTCCATGATCTCGGGGGTCACCTCGGGGTGGAACTGAAGGCCGAGGCTCCGCCCCGCGACGAAGGCTTGCGGACAGAGGTCGGTCTCGGCGATCACCCTCGCCCCGGGGGGCGCGGCGAACACGTCGAAGTGCCACTGGAACCACGGCCCCTCGGGGACCAGTTGCGGGTCGCGGCTGCGGACCGGTAGCCAGCCGATCTCGGATTCCGATGAGCGGGACACCTCGCTGCCGAGCACCCTCGCGAGCATCTGACCGCCGAAGCACAGGCCCAGCACCGGCACGTCGGCGTCGATGGCTCGGCGCATAAGCTCCGCCTCGCGCGGCACGAACGGCTTCGAATCGTCGAACGCCGGGAACTCGGAACCGAGCGACACGATGAGGTCGTGGTCGGCGACGTCGACCTCGCGGTCGTCGAGGTCGATCCGGAGCGTCTCGACGCTCGCCCGGTGCGCATCGAGCCATTCGGTGACGAGTCCCGGGGGCGTCGGTTCCTCGTGCTGAAGGATGAGGGCTCGCAGGCGAGGTTCGGTCTCTTCCGTGGGACTCATCGGGGACCTCCGGTGATCGATGGGGACAGCGGTGCGGCCGCGGACAGCTCTGGCTCCACTTCTTCCGCGACCTGGTGGACCGTCTCGGCGAACCGGGAAACCATCTCCGCGAGCTCCTCGTCGGTGGATGTGAACGGCGGCGCGAAGAGCGTCTGGTCTCCGGCGAAGCCGTCGCGGGTCGGTTGGGTGGAGAGCGTGATGAGGCCTTTGTCGAAGGCGGTGCCGTCGATCCGGCCGCCGACGCGCAGCTCCGGCGGGAGGAACGAATCCCCGTCGCGCGGATCGACGTACGACACTCCCAGCAGATACCCGTGGCCCCGAACCTCCCGGACGAGCGGGATGCCTGAGAGGGCGGCGGCGAGCTCGTCTCGAAGACCCGGCCCGCGTTCGCCGACGCGCTCGACCAGCCGCTCCGACCGCATCGCGCGCATCACGGCGAGGCCGATGGCGCACGCCAGCGGCGCGCCGTCCCACGTGTGCCCGAGCGTGAAGCGGCGCGAGCCGCGGGCGAACGCCTCGTAGACGTGATCCTGAACGAGCAGGGCTCCGATGGCCGTGTATCCCGCACCGAGTCCCTTTGCGGTCGCGATGATGTCCGGCGTGCAGGCGGTGCCTTCGCCGGCGAACCAGCGGCCGGTGCGGCCGACGCCGGTGACGACCTCGTCGAAGCACACGAGGAAGCCGTGCCGCTCGCGCCGCTCGGCGAGCCCCTCCCAGAAGCGCGGGGGCGGGGTGTACGCGGGGAGCGCGGCGGCGCTGATCGGCTCGCAGAAGAACGCGGACACGTTCCCGGGACCCGCTTCTTCGAGGGCTGCATCCAGCGCGTCGAGCGCGGCCTCTCCACTCGGATCGAACCGCCACGTGCTCGGCGGGATGTGCAGATGCCGCGGGAGGTACGGCCCGAACGGGCCGTGCAACCCCGGTCTGCCGGTCAGCGCGAGCGTCTGCATCGTCGGGCCGTGATAGGCCTGCGCGGGCGAGATCACCTGCCAGCGGTCGCGGTCGCCGCGCTCGACGTGGTAGCTGCGCGCGATCTGGATGGCCATCTCGTTGGCGTCGGCCCCGCTGGTGGTGAAGCGCGCACGGGTGAACCCTTCGGGGGCCACGTCGGCGAGCTCGCGGGCGAGGCGCTCCTGCGCCGGATTCGTGAGTCGTTCGTTGTGGACGTACGCCAGCGTTTCGGCCTGCGCGCGGGCGGCGGCGACGATGTCGGCCCGGCCGTGCCCCAGGGTCGCGGCCATCGACCCGCCGCTCATCGCGTCCAGGTATCGGCGGCCGTCGAGATCCTCGACCCACACGCCGTCGCCCCGAACGATGACCGGCATCGCGCGACCGAGCTCGAGGGGAAGGACGTGCGTTCGATCGCTCTGGACGGACGACTGGGCCATCCCGCCCTCCTTCACATGACGCGCGGCCGCCGGGTCTGCCGGGCGCCTAGGATACGGTTCCCGCACTCCGCGCACACCATGCTCGTTGCCGGGGCGCGCCGACGCCTCGGTTGCGCTCCGGCGCAGCGGTCCACACCCGTTGCGGGCCAGCAGCCGGCACGGTATACCCACCATCTCGGAACCGTGGCGGGGAGACGACCGATGAGCGACGTGAAGGGGATCCTCGAGGGCTGGCAGAAGCAGGGGATCAAGTTCGTGCGATTCGAGCTGCCCGACATGCACGGCATCTCGCGCTCCAAGACGATCCCCATCGCGCACGCGTTCGACTACGCGGAGCGGGGACTCAACATGTACGGGGGTACCAGCGTCCTGGACTCCCGCTCGGACGTGGTTCCCGGCACGCTGTACCACGAGGAGCGCGGGTACGGCGACCAGCTGCTGTTCCCCGACCCCGACTCGGCGGCGATCCTACCGTGGGTCGACGCGACGGCACGCCTAATCTGCGACGCGCAGTGGTACGACGGGACACCGCTCGCCGCGACGCCGCGGCACGTGTTCCGCCGGGCCTTGGAGAAGGCCACGTCGATGGGGTTCGAGCCCGTCATCGGATCGGAGTTCGAGTTCTACCTCCTCACCGGCGACACGCACGAACCGCTGTTCGAGGGGTACCACATCTTCAACACGGTGCGGAACGACTACGTCCCGACGATCCGCAGGATCGTCGAGGAGATGCCGCAGGTCGGCGTCGACATCATCACCGCGAACTGCGAGTACGCGGGGTCGCAGTGGGAGATCAACTTCGCACCGGGCCGCGGTCTGGCCGGGCCGGACAACGCGTTCACGTTCAAGAACGGCGTGAAGGAGATCGCGAAGCAGGACGGGTACGTTGCGACGTTCATGACGAAGCCGTGGGCCGGCCACTCCGGGAGCGGCTGCCACACGCACGTGTCGCTGTTGAGCGCCGAGTCCGGAGAGAACGTCTTCGGCGATGCGGACGACACGCGAGGCATGACCGACACCTGCCGGTCGTTCATCGGCGGGCTGCTGAAGTACGCCCGAGCGATCGATTCGGTCGTCGCTCCGACCGTGAACTGCTTGCGTCGCCGGCGGCGTCACACGTTCAGCCCGACGAACATCTCGTGGGGTCTGGAGGACCGCTCGGCCCTCGTCCGGGTGAAGGGCGGTGCCGCGGAGAACAAGCACCTCGAGTACCGCGCTCCGTCGGCGCTCTCGAACCCGTATCTGGTCAGTGCGGCGCTGATCCAGGCCGGCCTCCGCGGCATCGAGGAAGGCTTGCCCGCGCCCGAGCCCTCCAAGCCGAGCGTCCCGGCCGAGGAGGACGACTCGTTCGAGAAGCTCCCGCTCGAGCTGGAGGAATCGCTCGATGCGCTCGAGCAGGAGCCCGCGGCGAAGGAGTTCTTCGGTGAGGAGTTCGTGATGGCGTACGCGGGGATGCGCCGCTACGAGCTGTCCCGGTTCAAGGACTGGGTCTCGGACTGGGAACGGACCGAGTACCTGGAGCTGTTCTGAGTCGCACGACCGGCGCGCGAGGCCGGCCCAAGGCACGCGGAGGCGGCTCGGACCCCGCGGCGAAAGCGGCGCGGCGCCTCGCCTCGGCAGGGGTCGAGGCCGTTGCGCTCGCGATGGTCGACAACGCGGGCGTTACGCTCGTGAAGGCCATCCCGCTGCGCCGCTTCGAGGAGGTCGTGCGTTTCGGAGTCGGCCTTTCCCCGGTGTTCACGGTCTTCCTCATGGACGACCAGATCACTTCTTCCCCACACATCGGCGGGCCGACGGGCGACACCCGCCTGATGCCCGATCCCGCGGGCACCGTCGCGCTCGCGGCGAGCCCGGGCTGGGCGCTGGCCCCCGTCGACCAGCTCGACCAGGAAGGCGAGGAGTACCCCGGATGTCCGAGGACCTTCGCGCGGACCACCCTGGAGCGCCTCGCGACCTTCGGCCTTGAGGCGCGCGGGGCGTTCGAGCTGGAGTTCTTCCTCGGCAGGCGCCAACCCCCCGGCTCCGAGATCGAGGCCGATCCGCCGCCCGCGCATGCCGGCCCCGCCTACAGCGCGATCGCGCTCGCCGACGTGGAGCCCTTCGCGACGGCGCTGATCCGCGCCCTCGAGGAGCAGGGCACGGGCGTCATGCAGTTCCACCCCGAGTACTCCACGGGACAGCTCGAGGTCTCGGTGTCGCATCGACCCGGGATCGCGATCGCCGACACGAGCCTCGTCGTTCGCCACACGATCCGAGCCGTCGCGCGGAGCCAGGGGTTCGCGCCGTCGTTCGCGCCGGTCGTCTTCGCCGGGCTCGTCGGCAACGGAGCCCACCTTCACCTCAGCCTGTGGAACCGGCGCGGCCGCAACGTGTTCCACGGCGGGCGCGGGCCCGAGGGTATGTCGCGCGAGGGCGAAGCGTTCGCGGCCGGGATCCTCGAGTCGCTGCCGGCGCTCACGGCGATCATGTGCCCCGCGGTCGTGAGCTACCAGCGGCTGCAGCCTCACCGTTGGAGCGGACCGTGGGCGTGCTGGGGAAGAGAGAACCGCGAGGCCGCGCTCCGCTTCGTGACCGGCATGGTGGGGAGCCGAGCCGAGGCGGCGAACCTCGAGGTGAAGGCGATGGACGGGGCCGCGAACCCGTACCTCGCGCTCGGGGCGATCGTCGCCGCGGGCATCGACGGCCTGGACCGCGAGCTGTCGCTGCCCGAGCCCGTGCTGGACGATCCGGCGTCGCTTTCCGCTTCGCGTCGGCGCGAGTTGGGGGTGCGCCAGCTCCCGTCGTCGCTCGGGGCGGCGATCCGTGAGCTCGAACGGTCATCGGTGCTCCGCGGCGCCATGGGAGATGTCCTGTTCGAGTCCTTCCTCGCGACGCGGCGCGGTGAGCGCGAGGCATACGAGGGCATGGAACCCGCGGACGCCGTTCGCGCCCACCGCTGGCGCTACTGAGACGCACCCAGGAGGATCGACGATGGTCGAGGTGGATCTGTCGGGCGTCGACATCGTCGACGCGCACACGCACCCGTATCGGAACGAGGATCTGCTCGCCAAGGGATCGGCGGGTTTCGACACGCGGGCGACGTTCCTCGGCGAATCGTTCCAGTCGTCCTCGCGTCTGGATCCGGCGCTGTGGTCGTTCGTCGACGAGCTGACGGACTCGACCGTCCTCGGGATCGCCCTCGTTCGCTGGCTCGCGCGGCACCTCGGCTGCGAACCGACGCGGGAAGCGGTCACGGCCGCGAGGGATGTGGCACTCCGCGCGGATCCGGTCAGCTACACGAAGGGCCTCTTGGACGCCGCCGGGGTGGTGGCCGTGCTCTCGGACGAGGGCTACCCGCAGCCGCCCATCCCGGCGACCGAGTTCGCCGCGTCGATCGGCGTTCCGGTGCATCGGGTCGCGCGCCTCGAGCCGTGGATCCTCCAGCACCGGGACGGGACGTTCGACGATCTCGTCTCCGGCGTGCAAGCCGCGGCGAACGAGGCCGCCTCGGACCCGAACTGCGTCGCGTTCAAGTCGATCGTCGCGTACCGGACGGGGTTGGACGTCGGCGATCCGTCGCCTTCCGAGGCCGCGGAGGCGTTCGTCCGCTGGGGGAAGGACGAGTGGCGCGAGAGTCGCGCGCACGCGAAGCCGGTCCGGGACTTCCTGATCCGGCGCACGCTCGCGGTGGCGAAGGAGACGGGCCGGCCGTTCCACTTCCACTGCGGTGGAGGCGATCCCGACATCGATCTCGCGCACGCCACGCCGCAGAGCCTGTTCCCGCTGCTGGTCGACGTGCAGGACCAGCCGGTCGTGCTGGTGCACTCCGGATACCCGTGGATCCGAGAGTCGGCGTACATCGCCTCGGTCCTGCCGAACGTCTACCTCGAGCTGTCCGAGCTCATCCCGTGGGGATGGGGCCAGGTCGAGTGGGCGCTCGAGATGCTCGTCGGCACGGTCCCGGCGGCCAAGCTGCTCTACGGCTCCGACGAGGCGGGGGAGCCGGAGGGGTTCTGGGTGTCCGCGTTGCTCGCCAGGCCGGCCCTCGAGCGAGCGCTCGGGCGTTTCGTCGAGCGCGACTACGTCTCCGCCGAGCAGGCGATACAGCTCGGCGCGCTCGTCCTCGCCGGAAACTGTCGCACGCTGCACGGCATCGACGGGTGAGGCGTCCGAAAGCGACGAGGGCCGCTCACGGTGTCGTGAGCGGCCCTCGCTGAGTCTTCGCCCAGACGACTAGCCGACGCCCCCATCTCCGGCGGACACGGAAGCCCGGGTGTCGGACAGCAGCTGCACGTCCGACTTGCCGTGCCGGGTCCGCTGCGAGATCGCGTAGATCACGATGCCGGAGACCACGGAGATCCCCGTGATCGCGAACATCCACGTGTTCCACTCCCGGAGCGTCGGGAAGCCGGCCGGATACCAGGACCCGACGAAGATGAACAGCACGGCGAGCAGGTTCACGATCGTGCCCACGATCCCGCACAGGTACAGGAATCCGAGTGGGACCCGTCGCTCACGCTCGAACAGCGCCGGGTTCGCCCGCTTCGCGAAGAAGATGTCGAGGAACAACAGAGCGGTCGAGATGCACCAGACGATCGTGAGCCCCGCGTAGAGCCCGTAGAAGGACTTGTACGGGTCGCTGTCGCCGGCCCCGAAGACGAAGAACACGACGATCGCGATGATGCTCGCCAGCACGGTCTGCAGGATGACGGCGTTCGCCGGCACCTTGTTCTTGTTGACCTGCCCGAACTGATGGGGAAGGCGCTTCTCCAGACCCGAAACGAAGAGCAACCGCGCGAACGCGTAGTTGTAGACGACCGCCGCGGTCAGGAAGACCCACGCCAGGATCAGGGCGACGATGACGCCCGCCCACTCGCCGATCGCGATCCCGACGGCTTGTGCGCCGCCCGTCGTGGCGTTCGCGCCGCCGACCTCGATCACGACCATGTTCCCCCAGGTGGCCCACAGGTACGCGGCCATCACGATGGCGCAGCCCCACAGCAGGTACGTCCTGATCGCCTTCTCGCCGCCGGTCACCTCGACGCCCAGGTTCATCGGGGTTTCGATCCCGAGGAGCGCGAGGATCGCGAACGAGAAGAACGTCAGGTTCGCGGGCAGACCGAGGGCCAGCGAGTCGCCCTGGAACGGGTCCCAGCCGGTGCCGAAGTCCGTGGCCGCCGGGTTGCCCTTCAACAACCACACGAGCCCGGCGAGGCCCATGACGAAGATCGCGGCCGCGTAGAAGAAGAACTGGACGTTCACGTAGTTCTGCGTGAGCCGCATCTTCAGCAGCGACATGGCGGCGCTGAACCACAGGACGGCAAGGACCACGAGGCCCATCTGCCAGTTCCTCGTCAGGATCGCGGTGTCCCCGAACGCCGCAACCTGCTGAAGGAAGTTCGCCACGAGGATGCCGCACGTGACCATCACGATGGGTCCGGGCCACCAGGCAACGAACCCGGCGAAGAACCCCCAGAAGGGGCCGAGCACCTTGTGCGTCCAGACGTAGAGCGAGCCCTCCTCGGGGAACATGCGCCCGAGCTGGGCCGTGACGAAGGCGCCCGTGATCAGGAACGTCGCGAACGCGACGATCCAGAAGACGAACACCGATGGCCCGGCGAACTGCAGACCCGCCGCGTTGGTGATGAATAGAACGATCGAGACGAAGATCACGATCAGGTCGAACGGCCTGAGCGTCCTCGCCACCAGGACCGGTGCGACCTTCTCCGAGAGCATCTGCTCGTCGGCTTGCGTTGCCATCCGACACCCCCTCCTAAGTGGGGGCGCGACGTCCGGCGGCCGGGCCCCCGACAGGTCTCGTACCGAGAATCCTGCACCCCAAGGGGGAGCCTGTCTAGCCGGTTGCCGTACGACCAAACGTTGTCTGCCGGACCAACTCCCCGAACCGGCCGAAGAGCTCGGTGGCGCGCGACTCCTGGGTGTCGAGGAACCGATCGGCCTCCTCGCGGACCTCTGCCGAGGTCTTCCCCCACGCGCGCACGACGTCCTCGCCCGCCGCTTCCAGCCAGATCTCGAGCTCGGCACGGTCGATCTCGAAGTGGAACTGCAACCCCCACGCGAGATCGCCGATCCGGAACGCCTGGAGGTGGACCTCGTCCCCGGTCCCCAGGATCGTCGCGCCATCCGGGGCGTCGAACGTGTCCTCGTGCCAGTGGAAGACCATGTCCCCGTCGCGGAACACGGACATCAGCCGGTCGTCGGCCGCTTCGGGCGTGAGATGCAGGACGTTGAACGCCAGCTCGCGGATCCCGGCCGGGTACACGTCGCGGTCCATCGCCCTCGCGAGCATCTGCGCACCCAGGCAGATCCCGAGGACGGGAACCCCCGAGTCGACGGCCTCACGGACGAACGCCCGCTCCTCCGCAAGGAAGGGGTAGCGGTCGGTCATGTCCACGTTCATCGAACCGCCGAACACGGCGACGCCGGACACCGCGTCGAGCGGCGGGAGCGCCGAACCCGTGAGCGCCCGGTGCTGGATGACCTCGACGCCGCTTCCGGCGAGACCGGCCGGGGCGCAGCCCGAAGGTCTCGTTCCGGTCGTGCCCGATCAACAGGACGGGTCGCATGTCGAACGAGTCTACCGACGCGGTCCGGCGAGCACCTCAGCCGCGCTCGAAGTAGCGGGCGAGCTCCCAGTCCGTGACGGTCGTGTTGTCGAAGATGATCTGCTCCTGCTCGGCCGTGTTCAGGAGGTGCTCGAACACGAAATCTCCGAACGCCTCTCGAGCGACCTCGCTCGCGCCGAACGCATCGACGGCTTCGTGGAGCGAGGTCGGCACCCTCGGGACGTCCTTGGCTTCGTAGGCGTTGCCGTGGAACATCTCGGGTGCGGAGATCCGGTTCGCGATCCCGTGAAGGCCGCCGGCGATCGTCGCCGCGAACGCGAGGTACGGGTTCGCGTCGGCCCCCGGGATCCGGCTCTCGACCCGGTTCCCTTTGTGCTCGCCCACCACGCGGAAGCCGCAGGTGCGGTTGTCGTGGCTCCAGACGATGGCCGTCGGGGCCCACGATCCCAGCTGGTACCGCTTGTACGAGTTCACGAACGGCGCGAACATCCAGGCCATCTCGCGCGCCGTCGTCATCAGTCCGCCCAGGTAGTGGTTGAACGTCTCGGACATGTGGTTCTTCCCGGCGTCGTCCCACATCAGCGATTCCTTGCCGTCGGGGCTCCACATGCTGGAGTGGATGTGGCAGGACGAGCCGGCCTCCGCCATCGTCCACTTCGCCATGAACGTGGCGGCCGCTCCCTTCAACGTGCCGATCTCCTTCACCCCGTGCTTGTAGATCGCGTGGTTGTCGGCGGCCTCCAGCGCGTCGGCGTAGGTGATGTTGATCTCTTGCTGGCCCTTGCCGAACTCTCCCTTGGAGAACTCCACCGGGATGCCCGCCCCGAGCATGTCGTTGCGGATCTGCCGGATGATCCACTCGTCCCGCGTGGTCTGGAGCATGTGGTAGTCCATGATGTAGCTCGATGACGGCTCGAGGTTCCGGTAGCCGGCCGCCGCCGCTTCCTCGAACGAGTTCTTGAACAGGTAGAACTCCAGCTCGGACCCGATCTTGGACGTGTAGCCGGCCTGCTGCGCTCGCTCGATCTGGCGCTTGAGGATCTGGCGCGGGGCGACCTCGACGGGCTCCTTCGTCTCCTCGTCGGCGACGTCGCAGATGACCATCGCGGTCTTCTCGAGCCACGGGACCATCCGGAGCGTCGACAGGTCCGGCACCATCAGGAAGTCGCCGTATCCGGTCTCCCAGCTCGCGTACTGGTAGCCGGGCAGCGGCTCCATCTCCATGTCGATCGCGAGCAGGTAGAGGCACGCGTGCAGGCCCTCTTCGCCGAGGATCTCCTCGAGGAAGAAGTGGGGGACGACGCGCTTGCCCATGTACCGGCCTTGCAGGTCCGTGAACATGCAGAGGACGGTGTCGATCTCCCCGGCGTTCGCGTGTTCCTCCAGCTGCTTCACGTCGAGCTTGCCGGTCGGTGCGTTCACGGGTCATCCCTCCCGAGCTGGTAGCGAGCGCTATCGGATATCGCGGCGTTCGGACTGTCAAACGCGAACGGCGGGCCTCGAGGCCCGCCGTTCGGATACGGCCGATCCGGATCGGCTAGGAGCTCACATCGCGTCCCCGACGTGGCTCGTTCCGACACCCTGGGTCTGGGGGTGTCCCCGCTCGCCCTGCGAGAGCGCGAACTCCTCCTCCGGTGACAGGACCAGCTTGTTGCGGCCCGACACGGCGAAGTAGATCAGGCCAAGGACGAACCAGATCGCGGTGCCGACCACGCCCGGCCGGTAGCTCTTGTCGAGGTACAGCGAAACGAGCGACACCAGCGCGATGATCCCCGCGATGGCCGCTCCCGCGATCCCCACGGGACTCCGGTATGGGCGTTCGATGTTCGGCAGCTTCCTGCGAAGCAGGATGAACGAGAGCATCTGCATGAAGTACGAGATCACGGCGCCGAACACGGCCATCGTGAGCAGCGCGGCGCCGGTGTTCGTTCCGGTCGACTCGTTGATCCACCACGCCAGCCCGTAGCCGACGACCCCGCCGAGCAACAGAGCGACGTACGGCGTCTTGCGGGTCCCGTGCGTGATGGACATCCACTTCGGGAAGTAGCCCGCGCGCGACAGCGAGAAGATGTTGCGACCGTACGCGAAGATGATCGTGTGGAAGCTGGCGACGAGCCCGATCACCGCGACCAGGGCGAGGAGCGCCGCCGCAGTTCCATCTCCGAAGATGTCCTGGAACCCGACGAACAGCGGCTCGGCCGTGGCGCCGATACCGGCGGCGCCTGAGTCCGTGCCCGTGTTCAGGAACAGGGTCCCAACCCCGAAGATGATCAGCGTCCACAGTCCCCACATCGTCGCCTTGGGGATGTCGCGCTGCGGATCCATCGACTCCTCGGCCGCGAGCGGGAGCTCCTCGATCGCCAAGTAGAACCAGATGGCGAACGGGAGGTTCTTGAAGATCCCGTCCATGCCGAACGGGAGCCACTTCGAATTCCCCGGCTCTGGAGCGATGTTCGTGAGATGGTCGACGCTGAACTGGCTCGTCGCGACGATGAAGAAGAACGCCAGGATCGCCAGCGACAGGAAGCAGATCACGACCGTGAACCGCATCGTGGTCTCGATCCCCGCGATGTTCAGGCCCAGGAAGATCACGTAGGCGATCGCCCACCAGATCTGGAGCGGGATGTCGAGATCGAACAGCTCGACCGTGATGGCATTCATGTACGCCCCGATCGCCACGACCACGACAGCGGGCGTCACCACGTACTCCATGTTCTCGGCCAGGCCGGTGATGAAGCCGCCCCACGGCCCCATGGCCGACCTGCCGAACGAGTACGCGCCACCGGTGTGCGGCAGCGCTGGGGACATCTCGGCGATGCTGTAGCACAGGCCGATGTACATGATCGTGATGATCACGGTGGCGATCGCGAGGCCACCGAACCCACCGGTGAGCAGTCCGAGGTTCCACCCGAAGAAGTCGCCGGAGATGACGGCGGCGACCCCGAGGGCCCAGAGCGACCACACGCCCGCATGCCGACGGAGTCCCCGGTTCTTGAAGTACTCGTCGCTGACCTCTTGGTAGGTCACCGAGCCGACCTTGCGTTCCGACACGAAGCGCCACCTCCCTGGCTGCCACGGACCACACGTAGGTCGTTCGGGGCGTATTCCAGCCCGAACCCCGCCGTCATGTCAAACAGGAAACGGGCGCGCGGGCTGCCCACCGGGAGGTTCGCAGCGGGGGAACGGGTTGACGACGCTCTTTTGTCGGACAAATACTGTTCGGGCCGTTCGGCGAGGGGGAGCGGGTGGGACGTTCGAGGTCCAAGACGGTGTCCGTTCGACGGGACATCGCGACGCGGATCGTCGACGTCCCTGCGGGAAGTCAGCTGCCCCCAGAGCCGGAGCTGGCGGCCGAGATGGGGGTGTCGCGAGCGACCCTTCGTGAGGCGCTGCGCTCACTGGAGGAGGAGGGTCTCGTCCGCCGAACGCGCGGCGCGGGCACCTTCGTCGCAGACCGGCCGCGGATGGCGAACAACCTTGACGCGAACTTCGGCGTCAGCGATGCGATCCGCGGTTCGGGGATGGAGCCCGGGACCGACCATTCCACCGTTCGGGTCGAGGCAGCCTCGGCGGACGAGGCCGACCGGCTGGACATCGAGCCTGGGGAGGACGTGGCCGTGCTCGATCGGATCCGAACCGCGGACGGGCGTCCCGTGGTCCTTTCCCGGGACATCCTGCCGATGCGGCTCGCCCACGGAGATGAGTCCGTGCTCCTGACGCTCGAGCACGGCTCGATCTACGAGGTGCTTGGAGCGCGAGCTCGGCATCGTGATCCACCACGGGCTGGCCACGTTCCAACCGACGCGCGCGGACGGCCACGTCGCGTCGCAGCTACGCGTGCCGCGCGGAACCCTGCTCCTGTACATCCGGCAAGTGGACTTCGACGAGTCGGGCCGCCCGGTGCTGTCGGCTCACGAGCATCACCTGGCGGAGGCCTTCGAGTTCTCGGTGGTCCGCCGTGGCCCCGGAAGGAGGTACACGTGACGACGAACGTGGGCAAGGCGATGCGGATGAAGCGGGTCGTCGACCCCGCGGGGGTCTCGATCATCTGCGCGCTCGATCACGGCATGACCTCACCGACGTTCCTCGAGCCGCTGGCGGACATCGCGACGCGAGCGGCCGAGACGATCCTCGGCGGCGCCAACGTGATCATGATGAGCAAGGGCATGATCCGCGTCGCCGAGCCGGCGTTCGCGCCGACGACCTCGCTCGCGCTGCTGCTCTCGGCGTCGGGCGACCCGAGCGGGGACCGGCCGCAGATCGTGCAGATCGCCGAGGTCGAGGAGGCGCTCGTGCTCGGCGCCGACGCGGTCGTGCTCTTCACGGCGCTCGGCGGCGACACCGAGCCCGGCATGATCGAGATCCTCGCGGGCGTCGGACGAGAGTGCGCCGCCCTCGGCATGCCGTTCATCGCCGAGGCCGAGTTCCCGACGACGTACGCGACCGTCGAGGAGCTCAAGCAGCAATATGGGTTCGAGTACCTCCGCCGCAACGTACGTCTGTGCGCCGAGCTCGGTGCGGACATCGTGAAGACGAACTGGCCCGGCGACCCCGAGTCCTTCGGCAAGCTCGTCGAGGCCACGAGCGGGATCCCCGTCGTCCTCGCGGGCGGCTCGCGGCTGGAAGACAAGGACCTGCTGTGGCGGATGCAGGTCGCGGTCGAGGCCGGCGCGATCGGATGCTCGGTCGGCCGCAACATCTTCATGCACGATTCGCCCGAGGCGATCACCCGAGCCCTCTCCCGCGTGATCCGCGAACGCTGGAGCGCCGACAAGGCGTACGACGCCCTCGAGGACGAGCTGGGAGGCACGCGGTGAGAGCGGCGTTCATGACCGACGTGAACGCGGTGGAGGTCCGCGACACCGAGGAACCGAAGCTCCCGCCCGCCGGCGCGATCCTCAGGGTGGAGGCGTGCGGGATCTGCGGGACCGACGCGCGAACCTTCTTCAACGGCGACCCGGGAGCCCCGCCTCCCTGGATCCTGGGGCATGAGCCCGTCGGGGTCCTGCTGGAGGTCGGGCCCGATGCCGATCTCCCGCCGGACGTGAAGGTGGGCGACCGGGTGTTCCTCGGCTCGATCCTCACCTGCGGCGAGTGCCGCTGGTGCGTCGAGGGGTTCCAGAACCTGTGCGAGCACCACCTGCTGTACGGCTACGACCCGTTCCCCGGCGCCTACGCGGAGCTCGCCGCCGTTCCACCCATCGCGATGAAGAACCTGATCCCGCTCCCTGAGGACCTCCCCTCCGACCTGGCGACGGTCGCGGACCCGTTCGCGTGTGCGCTGAACGGCGTCGAGGTGCTCGACGTTCGGCTGGGCGACACCGTCGTCATCCTCGGAACGGGTCCGATCGGCTGCTGGCAGGCGGTCATGTGCCGCGACCGCGGCGCGAGCCGCATCTACATGACCGACGTGAAGGAGGATCGGCTCCAGCTCGCGCTCGGCGCCGTCGGGGACTTCGTCGACGACGCCTGGGTCACGGGAGAGGGCGACGACGGCGTGGAGCAGGTGCTCTCGCGAACCGACGGCCGGGGGGCCGAACGCGTGAGCGTCGCGGCGCCCTCGAAGGAGGCGCAGCAGTCGGCACTCGAGCTCGCGGCCAAGCGCGCGCGCGTCGTCTACTTCGCCGGGCTCCCCAAGCACGATCCGATCAGCCCGCTCGACATGAACCAGCTCCATTACAAGGAGCTCGCGATCCTCGGGGCGTACGGCGCCACGCACCGGCAGTACCGGATCACCATGGACTACCTCGACCGCCGCAAGGACGACCTCGCTCCCGTGGTGACGCATCGGTTCCCCTTGGAGCGCATCGACGAGGCGTTCGGAACGATCCGCGCCGGGACCGGGCTGAAGATGGTGATCGTCCCCTGAGCGGCCCGTACGTGATCGGCTGCGACGTCGGGTCGCAGGGAACGAACTGCGCGCTCTACTCGGCGGACGGGACGTTGGTGGCGTCCTCGTACCAGACGTACGACCTCGCCTACCCCTTCCCGGGGGCCGCGGAGCAGGATGCGAACGCCTGGAGACCCGCGGTGGTCGCCGGCGTCCGCGAGGTGCTGGTCCAGGTGCCGGAGGGTCCGGCCGCGGTGAAAGGGATCTCGTTCGGTTCGCAGTTGGACGGCATGGTGGTGTGCGACGGAGCGGGAACGCCGCTGCGGCCCGCCATGATCTGGATGGACCGAAGGGCAGAGCCGCAGGCCGCTGCCGTCGCCGAGCGGATCGATCCGCGCGAGTTCTATCAGCGCCGTAGGAGCCAACCTCGACTCGTCCCACGCCGTGTTCAAGGCGCTCTGGGTCCGCGACGAGGAGCCCGACCTGTGGGCCAAGGCCGCGCTGCTGATGACGCCGGGCACTTTCGTGCTGCACGAGGTCGCGGGCGTGGTGGCCGTGGACTACTCGAACGCGTCGTCGATGGCCCTGCTGGACCCGCGCTCGCGGAAGTGGTCCGCGGAGGCGCTCGGCGCGGTGGACCTGCCCGAGTCCATGCTTCCCGAGGTCGTCGCCGCGACCGAGCCGATCGCGACGATCACCGCCGCGTTCGCCGAGCAGAGCGGCCTCGACGCCTCGACGCTGGTCGCCGTGGGATGCGGGGACGAGATGGCGGCGACGCTCGGCGCCGGGGTGTTCGCTCCGGGCGAGGTCTGCGACGTCGTCGGAACGGCCGAGCCGGTCTGCGCGGCCTCCGCGGAGCCGCGCGAGGACCCGACGATGCTCGTGGAGTGCCACCCGCACGCGGACCCCGACGCCTGGCTGCTCGAGAACCCCGGGTTCGTGTCCGGCGGGAACCTGCGGTGGTGGCGCGATCACTTCGCTCCCGGCGAGCGCGAAGCGGAGGCGGCCGGGAAGGGCGACGCCTATGACCTCTTGTCGAAGGACGCGGAACGCGTTGCGGCCGGCGCCGAGGGTCTGGTCTTCGTTCCGGCGATGCAAGGCGCGATGGCGCCCGAGTGGAACGGCGCCGCGCGCGGCGTCTTCTACGGGCTGACTCTCGCGCATACGCGAGCGCACATGACTCGCGCGATCCTGGAGGGCAGTGCGTTCGGGCTCCGCGACATCCTGGAGGCGATGACCGCGGCGGGCTTGGAGGTCCGCCGGCTCACCATCGTGGGCGGGCGGCGCCAAGGGGCCGCTCTGGCGCCAGATCAAGGCGGACGTCACCGGTCTGCCGGTGCGGGTGCCGACGAGCGTGGAAACCACCGCGACCGGGGCGGCGATCCTCGCGGCGGTCGGCTCCGGGATCCACGGGACCATGGCCGGCGCCGTCGACGCGTTCGTCTCGTTCCGGCCCGAGGAGCACGAGCCCGACCCGAGCGGCGCGAGATCTACGACGAGGCCTACCGTCGCTACCGGGACGTGTACTTCGCGCTGAAGCCGGTGTTCGAGCGGGCCTGACGTTCCCTCAGCGGGGAGGGATCCGTTGCCAGCCTCCTCGACGCCGGATCCCACCGGCCATGATCGCCAGCAAGATCGCCAACGCGGCCGCGGGAGGGATGCCGAGCCCGTCGGCCGCCCACGCCCACAGGTGCCACCCACGAAGGCGGTGATCACCGGCGAGAGGTCGTATGCCGACGACCGAGCGGGCGAGCAGGAACGTGAGCATCCTGTAGGTCGGCAACCAGAAGTCGAAGCCGCCCTGGGGCCGCACGCGCAGGCCGCCGACGCCGAGCAGCGCATCCATCCGGTCAGTCCTCCGGCGTGACGTACGCGGCGGTGATCCCGCCGTCGACGATCAGCGAGGCCCCGGTCATGTACGACGAGTCGTCGGAGGCGAGGAACAGCGCCGCCTTCGCGAGCTCCTCCGCTTGGCCGAGCCGACCCATCGGGATGTGCACGAGCCGGCGCCGGCGCCTCGCCTCGTCGGACAGGAGCTCCATCAGAAGTGGCGTCTCGATCGGTCCGGGGCAGAGCGCGTTGCAGCGGATCCCCTTCCGCGCGTACTCGACGGCGATCTCCCGGGTCATCGCGAGCACGGCGCCCTTCGAAGCCGTGTACGCGGTCTGCGACGTCGCCGCTCCGAGCCAGGCGACGAACGACGCGACGTTGATGATGGAGCCGCCACCGGATGCGATCATCGCGGGGACCCCGTACTTGCAACCGAACGCCACACCCTTGACGTTGATCGCCAGCGTCGTGTCCCAGATCGACGCGTCGGTCAGGTGCACGGAGCCGTCGTCGGGGAGCATCACGCCGGCGTTGTTGTAGAGCACGTGCAGGTGCGCCGAACCGCTCCACGGCGGTGCCCACCATGTGCTTCGCGTCGTCCTCGCTCGAGACGTCGGCGTGGACGTACGCGGCCTCGCCGCCCGCTGCTCTCGATCTCCTTCGCGACGGCCTCGCCGGCCTCGTCGGCGACGTCCGTGAGCAGCACCTTCGCGCCCTCGCTCGCGAAGAGCCGTGAGGCGACCATCCCCATCCCGCTCGCCCCGCCGGTGATCAGCGCCACCTTGCCGTCGAGCCGTCCCATCGCTCCTCCTGCGTCGCGCTCGGTTCCTGGTTCGAAAGCCCGGTGGAACGAGCGGAGCATACGGGCTCGAGAAAGCGCCGGGGACCCGAGTTTCGTCTTCCGCCTATCATCCGTTCCTGCGAGGAGAGCGGCCAAGAGAGCGGCCAAGGAGTGGGAGGAACCGATGTCGACGGAACTGCTGGTGCTGGCCGGAGAGCGAACGTCCGCGGCGGATGGAGCGAGCTCGTCGGTCATCGAGCCCGGAACGGGCGAACCGATGGCCGAGGTCGCCGAGGCGAGCGTCGAGGACGCGAAGCGCGCCGTCGACATCGCCGTGAAGGCGTTCGATGAGGGTGCCTGGCGGAAGATGAACGCGACCGAGCGCGGCCGCGTCCTGCTCCGCGCCTCGACGCTGTTCCGCGACCGCCTCGAGACCTTCGCGGCCGTCGAGTCGCGGAACGCGGGCAAGCCGATCAACGCGGCCCGCGGCGAGATGGGCCTCGTCGCCAACGTCCTCGAGTACTGGGGCGGCGCCCCGAACAAGATCTTCGGCGAGACGATCCCGGTGCAAGATCCCGGCCTGGACGTGACGCTGCGCGAGCCCGTCGGGGTGTGCGCGCTGATAACCCCCTGGAACTTCCCCCTCGTCATCGCGACGTGGAAGATCGCTCCGTCGCTCGCGTGCGGGAACGCGATCGTCGTGAAGCCCGCCACCTACACGCCGCTCACCG
The DNA here is from genome assembly GCA_963786805.1 of uncultured Actinomycetes bacterium. Classification (GTDB taxonomy): domain Bacteria; phylum Actinomycetota; class UBA4738; order UBA4738; family HRBIN12; genus CALGFI01. Next base: position 40,509 of record CAWBAK010000006.1, on the reverse strand, counting down.
TCCTGATGCTCGCGGATCTCCTCGTCGAGGCCGGTCTGCCGCCCGACACGATCAGCGTGCTCCCCGGGCCTGGCTCGACGGTCGGCACGGCGCTCGTCACCGACCCGCGCGTCAACAAGGTGGGATTCACGGGATCGACCGCCGTCGGCGCGCAGATCATGAAGCAGGCGGCCGACCACATCACGCGGATCTCACTCGAGCTCGGCGGCAAGTCGGCGAACGTCATCTTCTCCGACGCCGACCTCGACGTCTGCGTCGAGAAGTCGACGTGGGCGATCTTCGACAACACCGGCCAGGACTGCACCTCGCGGGCGCGGATCTTCGTGCAGCGCCCGATCTACGACGAGTTCATCGAGCGGATGGCCAAGCGGACCGCCGAGCTGAAGGTGGGCCGTCCCGAAGACGAGGGGACCGATCTCGGCCCGATGATCTCGGCGAGCCAGCGCCAGACCTCGCTGGACTACCTCGAGATCGGGGTCGAGGAGGGCGCTCGACTGGTGACCGGCGGAGAGATCCCTCCCGATCCCCCCGGAGGCTTCTACATCCGTCCCGCGATCCTCGCGGACGTCGACAACTCGTGGCGTGTCGCGCAGGACGAGATCTTCGGACCGGTCGCGTGCGTGATGCCGTTCGACACCGAGGACGAGGCGATCCGTCTGGCGAACGACACGCCGTACGGGCTCTCGGGCTCGATCTGGACGCGCGACCTCGGGCGAGCGATCCGCGTGGCGAAGGGGATCCGGACCGGCGTGCTCTCGGTCAACAGCGCGCACAGCGTGCACAACGAGGCGCCGTTCGGCGGATTCAAGCAGAGCGGGATCGGCCGCGAGATGGGGATGCACGCCGTGAACCTCTACACCGAGGTGAAGAACGTGTTCTTCTCCCAGGACTAGGACGACCGCTCGAGGGGAGACGGGGTGGCGGACTGGCGGAGCGCGCTGAGGGCCGATCCGCTTCCGTGGCTGCTCGAGCAGGACACGCCCGCGGTTCGCCATCTCGCGCTCCGCCTGCTGCTCGACGAGCCCGAAGACGACCCCACGGTGCGGCGGGCACGTTCGCGCGCGATGAAGGTTCACCCGATCGGCTCGATCCTGGATGCGCAGGACGCCGAGGGGTACTGGGTCAAGCCGGGCAGCGGCTACGCCCCCAAGTACACCGGCACCGCGTGGTCGGTGATGTTCCTCGACCAGATGGGCGCGGATCCCCGGGATCGGCGCGTCCGCCGGGCCGTGGAGTACGTCCTCGCGCACACGATCGCCCATAACGGCGGGTTCGGCCAGAGTGGGAGCACGACCGCCGTTCCCGCGAACTCGACCGTGCTCCATTGCTTGAACGGGAACCTGCTGCGAGCCGTGATCGGGTTCGGATACCTCGACGACGACCGGACGAGGGGCGCGATCGATTGGGAGGCGCGCTCGATCACCGGCGAGGGATTCGAGGGCTATCAGCGGTGGGGGACGAGCGGCCCGGGGTTCTCGTGCGCGATCAACGGGACGCTGCCCTGCGCGTGGGGCGCGAACAAGGCGCTTCGGGGCCTCGCTCGGATCCCGAGCCGTCGCCGGACGGCGCTCGTTCGCCGCGCGATCGATTCGGCCAGCGAGTTCCTGTTGTCGGTCGATCCATCGACGGCGGAGTACCCCACCGGCACGAAGATCTCCGGCAACTGGTTCAAGCTCGGCTTCCCCTTGGGGTACGTCGGCGATGTGCTCGAGACCCTCGAGGCGCTCGCCGACGCCGGTCGAGCCAAGGACCCGCGTCTGGGCAACGCGATCGAGTGGCTCCTGACCCTTCAAGACGAGCGCGGACGATGGCGCAACCGTCACGCGTACAACGGGAAGACCTGGGAAGAGGTCGAGCACCAGGGCGCACCGAGCAAGTGGGTCACGCTGCGTGCGTGCGCGTTCCTCAAACGCGCCGCGACGGTCGGTTGATAGGCTCGACCGATGAAAGACCTTCCCGAGGAACTCGCGAGCCGGCCGCCGAGGAACACCGGTTCCGAACCGACGGCGACGCTCACGCTCGATGCCTACGCGCGCCTGAAGAGCGAGCTCGAGGAGCTGACGTCGGCAGGTCGCAGCACCATCGCCGAGCGTCTCAAGGCGGCTCGTGAGCACGGCGACATCCGCGAGAACGCGGAGTACGACGCGGCGAAGAACGAGCAGGCGCTGATGGAGGCGAGGATCCGCACGCTCCAGCGGATGCTCCGCGACCCCGACATCGTCGAGGCTCCGTCGGCCTCCGAGATGGTCGGACCGGGGATGCTCGTCACGCTGCGACCCCTCGACGACGACGCGCCCGAGGAGGAGACGTACCTGCTTGCCGAATCCGCCGAGGAACGCTCGCCCGGCGTGCGCACGATCACGACCACCTCGCCGCTCGGCACCGCGGTCCTTGGCGCGCGTCTCGAGGACCAGATCGCCTACGAGGCGCCCGGCGGCAGCTTCCGGTACCTGGTGGTCGGGTTCGAACCCAGGGCCTGAGGCGAGGACGGTGGACGAAGGCTCACCCGAGCGCGAGACCGAGGAGCGGGAGAACGCTCCGCGGATCCGCGACATGCCGGCGCCTCGACAAGCGACGGGTCTGGCCGCGAAGCCGTTGCGCTGGATCTTCACGTGGCCGTACCGAGTCGTGCTCGCCGGCGTGTATCGGATGGGATTCCGGCCGTGGCATCTCACCCTCCTGGCGTTGGCCACGAGCGTGTGGGCCGGAGTGCTCCTGCTCCGCGGCGACCGTCTCGTCCCGGGCCTGCTGCTCGTCCCAGCGGGACTGCTCGACATCTTGGACGGCGCGGTCGCGCGACTGCGGGGTGAGGAGAGCCGGCTCGGCGCGTTCCTCGATTCGGTGTTGGATCGGATCTCCGACCTGATCCTGTTCGGATGCTTGTACTGGTCGCTCGCAGGGCAGGGCCACCGCCTGGAGGCCGCGCTCGCGCTCGCCACGCTGGTGATCGCGCTCTCCGTCAGCCACATCCGCGCCGAGGCCGAGGCGGCGGGCGTCGCGCTCTCGGAGGGGTTCTTCCAACGCCTGGAGCGCCACGTCGCGATGATGATCGGGCTGCCGATCCCGCACGCGCTGCTCCCCGCGCTGGCCGTTCTCACCACGCTCGGTGGGATCACGGTCCTCCAGCGCGGGTGGACCGCGCTCGTGCGCATCCCGGCCACCACGAGGCTGCGTCCTTCACGGCAACGGCGAGGGTGACGCGTCCGAAACGGCTCAACCCTCCCGGCGCCGGATGCGAGAAGATGCAGCGGGTCCGACACGAGGAGCGCACGTGGAGAACGGGTTCCAGCGCGTCGCATCGCTGGCCGAGGTCCCCGAGGGCGAGCTCCGCGCGTTCGACCTTGCTCGAGGACGGGTCACGATCGTGCACGTGGAGCAGGAGCTGTTCGCGCTCGCCGACGAGTGTCCTCACGACCTCGGATCGCTCGCCGACGGTGAGCTCGGCTCGGACGAGGACACCGTGATCTGCCCCGGGGACGGCAGCGAGTTCGACCTGCGCACGGGCGAACCGCTCCAGGGCCCGGCCGTCGACCGCGTGCCGCTCTTCGCGGTCCGCGTCCGGGAAGGATGGATCGAGGTCGGCCACGAAGCCGAGGCCGGAGCCGAGGCCGGAACCGAGGCCGGAACCGAGGCCGGAACCGAGGCCGGAACCGAGGGAGGTATCTGATGCCGCAGGAGATCCAGCCGCAGGCGATCGTGATCTTCGGGGCCTCCGGCGACCTCACCAAACGCAAGCTGCTGCCCGCCTTCTACAACCTCTTCGTGCGCGGTCGGATGCCGAAGGGGTTCGCGATCGTCGGCTACTCGCGGACCGAGATGTCCGACGAGGAGTTCGTCGCGGACGCCCACGAACACATCAAGCAGTACTCGCGACACGCTCCCGAAGGACAGGTCTGGGTCGACTTCGCCCGTCACCTCTCGTACCTCCCCGGCGACTTCTCGCAGCCCTACGCGATGAAGGGACTGGCCGAGCACCTGGAGCGGTTGGACGAGGAGCACGTGACGCAGGGGCGCCGCTTCTTCTACGCGGCCACGCCCCCGGCCGCCTATCCCGACATCGTCCGCCGCCTCGGCGAGGTGGGACTGAACAAGAACGCGAAGATCGTGATCGAGAAGCCGTTCGGGCGCGATCTGCACAGCGCGCAGGAGCTGAACGCGACGATCCACGAGGTGTTCGACGAGACGCAGGTTTTCAGGATCGACCACTACCTCGGCAAAGAGACCGTCCAGAACATCCTGGCATTCCGGTTCGCGAACGGGATGTTCGAACCGATCTGGAACCGGAGGTACATCGACCACGTGCAGATCACCGTCGCGGAGAAGATCGGGATCGAGGGCCGCGGCGCCTTCTACGAGCAGACCGGCAACATCCGCGACATGATCTCGACGCATCTGTTCCAGACGATGACCTTCATCGCGATGGAACCGCCCGTCTCCTTCGAGCCCGAGCGCCTCCGCGACGAGACGGTGAAGGCTTTGCGCGCCACGCAGGTGTGCGACCCGAGGAAGGTCGTGCGGGGTCAGTACCGCGGGTATCGGCAGGAGCCGGGCGTCTCCGACGAGTCGACCGTCGAGACGTTCTCCGCGATGGAGCTACAGGTCGACAACTGGCGCTGGGCCGGCGTCCCGTTCTATCTGCGGACCGGCAAGGCGTTGAAGGAGAAGGTGAGCGAGATCACGCTCAAGTTCCGGAAGGTCCCCTTCAACGTGTTCAAGGGAACCGACGTGGAGCTCTCCAAGCGCGACCACCTGACGATCCGGATCCAGCCGAACGAGGGCATCAGCATCGCCTTCAACGCGAAACAACCGGGGCCGGGGATGAAGCTCGGGCGTGTGACGATGGAGTTCGACTACGCCGAGGACTTCGCGCAGGCCGAGATCGCCGATGCCTACGAGCTCTTGATCCTCGAGGCGATGGAGGGGGACCACTCGCTGTTCATCCGCCAGGACGGCGTCGAACGCGCGTGGGAGATCCTCCAGCCGTTGCTGGAGAACCCTCCGCCGATCACGTTCTACGAGCCCGGGACCTGGGGTCCGCCGGAGGCCGACGCGCTGACCGCCCCGAGGAAATGGCACATCAGCGGCGAGGACGACGTCCACGACTACCAGAGCGGGATGTTCCGGATCCCGGAGGCGCCGCGCTGAGCCCCTCGGTCCGCTAGGCTTCGCCCCCCTTCCCCGACCCAGGAGGACGACGTGAGCGAGCGTACGCGCTTCGACCTTGCGCAGGATCAGATCCCCGCCGCGTGGCAGAACCTGCTCCCCGTGATGGCCCAGGCAGGGATCCCGCTCCTTCCACCGCTGCACCCGGGGACGAAGGAGCCCGTCACTCCGGATCTGCTGGCCCCGCTGTTCCCCGAGCCGCTCATCATGCAGGAGGTGTCGACCGAGGAGTGGATCGACGTCCCCGGTGAGGTGCTCGACGTCTACCGGATCTGGCGGCCGTCCCCGCTGTTCCGCGCCGATCGCCTGGAACGTGCCCTCGACACTCCCGCTCGGATCTACTTCAAGTACGAGGGTGTCTCGCCGGCGGGGTCGCACAAGCCGAACACGGCGGTGGCGCAGGCCTTCTACAACAAACAGGCGGGTGTTCGCCGCCTGTCGACGGAGACCGGGGCCGGCCAGTGGGGCTCGTCGCTCTCGATGGCGTGCAGCTTCTTCGACCTCGAGTGTCTCGTGTTCATGGTGAAGGCCTCGTACGAGCAGAAGCCGTATCGCCGGATCTTCATGGAGACGTTCGGCGCCGAGGTCCGGCCCTCGCCGACCTCCACGACCGAGGCCGGGAAGAAGATCCTCGAGGAGACGCCGGACTCGACCGGCTCGCTCGGTATCGCGATCAGCGAGGCGATCGAGATCGCCGCGACGAACGGCGACACGAACTACTCGATCGGCTCGTGCCTGAACCACGTGCTCCTGCACCAGACGGTGGTCGGTCTCGAGGCCAAGGCGCAGATGGAGCTCGCCGGCGACGTTCCGGACGTCGTGGTCGGCTGCGTCGGCGGCGGCTCGAACTACGGAGGGCTCGCGTACCCGTTCATGGCCGATCGCCTGCGCGGGGTCACGCCCGACATGCGGTTCCTCGCCACCGAGCCGGCGGCCTGCCCGACGCTCACGAAGGGCACGGTTCGCGTACGACTTCGGCGACACGGCCGGGATGACGCCGCTGCTGCCGATGTACACGCTCGGCCACGACTTCGTCCCGGCTCCGGTGCACGCCGGCGGGCTCCGGTACCACGGGGACTCGCCGTCGCTGTCGCTCCTGGTGAAGCACGGGCACATGGAGGCGGAGGCCTACACGCAGAACGACGTGTTCGAGGCCGCCGTGCTGTTCGCGAAGACCCAGGGGATCATCCCGGCGCCCGAGACGGCGCACGCGATCCGCGGAGCCGTGAAGGAAGCGATCGCAGCGCGCGAGGCCGGAGAGGAGCGCGTCATCCTGATCGGGTTCTCGGGCCACGGGCACTTCGACATGCAGGCGTACGACGACTACCTGAACGGCCGTCTGCCCGAGGTCGAGTTCGATCCCGCGGCCGAGGAGGCCGCGCTCGCCCGCCTGCCGGAGGTGCCGATCGGCTGAACACATCGAGGTGCGGGCGCTCGAGGCCGGCGACCTCGACGAGCTGAACCGTTCGCTCCCGGTCTGGAACCGCGACGAGTACGCGTCGGCGACTCGCCGCGCAGGTACGGATCCAGCTGGCGCAGGTCGTCGCGTGGGACGGCGACGTTCCCGTTGGCCGAGGGATGGTCCTCTTCCCCGAGCACGAGGAGTACTCGGACTCGGCGACTCGAGAGCGCTGCGCGGAGGTCCGGGACGTGTTCGTCGTCCCCGAGCGCCGCCGTGCGGGTGTGGCGCGCGCGATCATGCGGTCGCTCGAGGACGCCGCGAGCGCGAACGGGATGTCCCGCGTCGGCCTCGCGGTGTCGATCTCCGCGGAGGCCGAGCCCGCCCGGCGGTTGTATCGAGGCCCTTGGCTACCGGCACGCGCACGGGCCGTTCATCTCGAGCACGACGCTCGCGGGCGACGACGGCCCGCTCCCCGTCGGCTCGCCGATGACCTATCTCGTCAAGGAGCGCTGACCTCGGCGAGCCGGCGCTCGAGGAAGGCGCGTTCGGTCTCGTTCGAGGCCAGCTCGAGCGCTCGCCGGTACGCGGCTGCGGATTCGTCGCGCCGATCGAGCCGGCGCAGCAGATCCGCGCGCGCCGAGTGGAACAGGTGATAGCCGTCGAGCTCGTCCGCGAGGGCGTCGACCAGGGACAGCCCGCGATCGGGTCCGTCGGCCATCGCGATCGCGACGGCGCGGTTGAGCTCGACCACGGGTGAGGGAGTCATCCGTTCGAGCAGCCCGTAGAGCGCAGCGATCTCCGGCCAGTCCGTGTCCTCTGGCCGCGGCGACCGAGCGTGCTCGGCCGCGATGGCGGCCTGCACCTGGTAGGGGCCGGGACGGTCGGCCGCCTGCGCCGCGACGATCAGGGAAAGGCCCTCGTCGATCATCGGGTGATCCCATCGGGACCGGTCCTGGTCCTCGAGCAGCACGAGCGCGCCATCGGCAGATACGCGCGCCTCGCGGCGCGAATGCTGCAGCAGCATCAGCGCGACGAGACCGGTGACCTCGGGTTCGGGCATCAGTGCGTGCAGCACCCGGGCGAGCCGGATCGCCTCGTCGCCGAGATCGACGCGGACGAGCGCTCCCGACGTCGCCGAGTATCCCTCGTTGAACACGAGGTACAGGACCGCGAGGACGCCGGGCAGACGTTCGGGCAGGAGCTCGAGCGGCGGGACGCGGTACGGGATCGCCGCGTCGCGGATCTTGCGTTTCGCCCGGACGATGCGTTGGGCCATCGCCGGCTCTCCGACGAGGAAGGCGCGGGCGATCTCGCCCGTCGACAGGCCGCCGAGCGTCTTCAACGTGAGCGCGACGCGCGCCTCGAGCGCGAGTGCGGGATGACAGCACGTGAAGATCAGTCGGAGGCGGTCGTCGGGGATCCCGCTCACGTCGCTTTCATCTCCTTCGAGCGCCTCGAGCTCGGCGAGCCGCGTGAGCGCGTCGGTCCGCTCGGCGAGCGCGCGCTGGCGTCGGAGGCGGTCGATCGCGCGGTTGCGAGCCGTCGTCGTGATCCACGCGCCGGGGTTCCTCGGCACACCGCGACCCGGCCAGGTGCGGAGCGCCTCGGCGAACGCCTCTTGGACGGCGTCCTCCGCCAGGTCGAAGTCGCCGAGGATCCGGATCAGGGTCGCGACCGCTCGACCCTGCTCCTGCCGGAACAGGCGGTCGACGACCTCGCGCGCATCCGCTCCTACGACGGCGCCTCGAACTCCATGATCGGGCGGACCTCGACCGACCCGCGGCTCACGCTGGGGATCTTCGACGCGGCTTCGATCGCCTGATCGAGGTTGTCGCACTGGAGCAGGTAGTAGCCGCCGAGCTGTTCCTTCGTCTCGGTGAACGGTCCGTCCGACGTGATGGTCTTGCCGTCCTTCTCCCGAACCGTCGTCGCCGTCGACGTCGGCTGCAGTGCCTCGCCGCCGAGGTGCCATCCCCGCTCGTGCAGCCACGCCGTGTAGTCGTCCCAGCGCTTGAACTCCGCCGCTTGTTCTTCCGGCGACATGTCGGGGCGATCCGTTTCCTCCCCGTAGATCAACACCAGGTATCGCATCAGTGGTCGTTCTCGCCGACGATGGGGCGGACCTCGACGGTCGTGGCCGGGATGCGCTTGGCGGCGTCCACCGCCTGGTCGAGCGTGTCGCACTCGATCAGGTAGATCCCGCCCAGCTGCTCCTTGGTTTCGGCGAAGGGACCGTCGGCGACGACGCTTCCGCCCTCGTCGGTCCGGACCGTCTTCGCCTGCTGGGCCGAGTGCAGCTCTTCGCCGCCGCGTGCCCACCCGGTCTCCGCGAGCCACTTGCCGAACGCCTCGTGCCCCGCATACATCTTCGCCTGCTCGGCCTCCGACGCGTTCTCCCAGGCCTTCTCGTCGCCATAGATCAGGAGCGCGAACTTCATGGTTCCCCCTTCCGCGCGGACGATCCCACCGATCGCCGTCACCCTAACGACGAATGGGCGTCCCGGTCTTTCGACAAGCGGCGAGCTCGAACTTCAGATCCGGAACACGACCGCCTTCTGCGGGAGGCCGAAGGCCTCGGCCGCCGCCTGGATCGCGGAGCGGCCGAGGTAGCCGTAGCCCGTGGGGGTGAAGTGGAGCCCGTCTCCGGCGCGCATCTGCTGGAGGTCGCCGCGATCGTTCCGAAGGTACGCCGTGTAGCCGCCGTCTCGCCCTTGGAAGAGCCGCCAGGCGTCCACATAGGTGGCGAGCGGGCCGGCGTCGAGGGCGACGTCCTCGTAGATGTCGTTCACGCGCCGGTAGAACTCCCAGCGTTGCCGCTCGGCCACGACCGGGATGCCGACCCAGACGACGCGTGTTCCCGCAGAGGTCGCCTCCTCGAGGAACTCCGTCGCGCGCTCGCGGTAGCCCTGGACCCAGGCGGTGCTCCCGAGGCGGACCGCGTCTCCCTCCGCGGTGATCTGCGCCTGGTCGTCGTTGGACCCGAGCATGACGAACACGAGATCCGGCCGGAACTCGGTGACGATCTTGCGCATCCCCGCGCGCCAGTTGAAGTAGTCCTGCCGCGCGAGGCCCGTCGACTGCCGTCCGAGCGGGAGCACCCGGCTCACGTCCGCGTCGAACAGCCGCGCGACCGCGGGGCCGAGGCCTTGCGAGAGGGAGTCGCCGACGACGGCCACGCGCAGCTTGTCGTCCTCGGTCGGGTTTCGGATCTGGTCCGGCGCGGGTTCGGGATCCGGCGACGGCGAGGGACGGTTCGAACCGTCATGGCTCGGGGACGGAGCGCCCGAATGCGTCTCGGCTTCGGGGCTCGGCGGCGGTGGCGGCGACGGCTCCGGCTGCAGCGAAGGGAGTGGCGGCAGATCGAAGTCCGGCAACACCAGCTCTCCGCCGGCGGGGGCGTCGGGATCGCGTCCGAGGGCGCGCATCACCGCATCGGTGGTTCGGCCGACCGAGAGCGCGTTCGAGATCGCGGCGAGCGGGCGTAGGACGGCGAGCGCCGCCGTCCTTCTCGCGCCGATGGGCCCGCTCTCCGCGGTGCGTTCGAGCACGGGACTGAACAGGAGCCCCCACGTGACGAGGCACACGACCATCGTGAGAAGGGCTCGGGGAGCGGTCATGGTACGCCGGCCCGGAGCGGGTGCGACCGGCTGTGGCTCGGGATCGTTCAGCGAGGGCAGCGGCGAGAGCAGCGTCTGGGCCATCGTCAGAACCGGAAGTAGATGAACGGCGCCACGCCCGACGGGCCGACGGCCGTGATGACGAACAGGACGATCGCGAACGCGGCACCCTGCAGGACGGGCCCCGCGCGCGAGAAGACGAGCTGCAGACGTACGGCCGGAGTCCTCGGCAGGTTCTGCAAGAGCAGCATGCCGCCGATCGCGAGCACGACCAGCGGGGTGACCAGCGGTGCCTCCTCACCCCATCCCGTCGCGAGCCGGCCGAGGACGTCGAACGCCGAGCCGAGCGACTCCGCCCGGAAGAACACCCATCCCAGACACACGAGGTGGAACGTGAGGATGCGCGCACGCATGATCGCGGCCGGCGAAACCGGATCGCCCGGCAGTCCGCGTTCGACGCGCGAGCGCCGGCGCCACCGTCCGATGACCTGCCCGAGACCGTGCAGGCCGCCCCAGGCGACGAAGGTCCACCCGGCCCCATGCCACAGACCGCCGACGAGCATCGTCACCATCACGCTCACCGCGATGCCGACCTCGCCGCGCCGGCTCCCGCCGAGCGGGATGTACACGTAGTCCCGCAGCCACCGCGACAACGTGATGTGCCATCGCCGCCAGAAGTCGCGGAGTGAGGTGGCCGAATACGGCCGGTCGAAGTTCTTCGGGAACTCGAAGCCCAGCAACAGGGCCACGCCGATCGCGATGTCGCTGTACGCGCTGAAGTCCGTGTAGATGACGATCGCGTACGCGTAGATCGCGACGAGCGTCTCGAGCGCCGAATGCGCGCCCGGCGCTCCGAACACGGGATCCACGAGCTGGGTCGCGAGGAAGGTCGACACGACGATCTTCTTGAACAGTCCGCCGAAGATCAGATAGGCGGCACGCGAGACGTCGATCCCGCCGGAGTCGCGAGGCCGGCGGATCTGCGGAAGGAGCTCGTCCCCCCGCACGATGGGACCCGCCACCAGGTGAGGGAAGAACGCGAGGTACACGAACACGTCGAGCCATGGGGCCGGGACGATCTCGAGCCGCGAGACGTCGACGACATAGCTGATCGCCATGAACGTGTAGAACGAGATCCCGATCGGAAGCACGACCTGCAACAGCGGGAGCGGAGCCGAGATGCCGATCCCTTCGAACGCGTTCGTGAGGCTGAAGGCGAAGAACCCGTAGTACTTGAACCATCCGAGCGGGAGCAGGAGCGCGATCACCGCGAGCGTCGTCCGGTGCCGGCGTTTGCGTTCGTCGTCCTCGCGCTCCACCCAGATCGCGCCGAGGCACGCCGTGGCGCTCACCAGCACGAGGAGGGACACGAGACGCCAGTCCCACCACGCGTAGAAGGCGTAGCTCGCGGCGAGGATGAACCACTTCCACGCGCGCCGGTACGGGTTCAGCGCCCAGTGCAGCGCGAACACGACCGCGAAGAAGATGGCGAAATCCGTGGTCGGGAACAGCATCGCTCTTCGTTCCTGCTCCGTCCGCGAGATGTGGGGTCATCCACCAGACGGACCTGACGGCCATGGGGTTTCTTCTCTGGCGCTAGGCTAGCGGACCGTTATGGGCCGCGCTCCCGATCCGCTCGACTTCCTCGATGTCGATCGGCTGCTGTCCGACGAGGAGCGGGCGATCCGAGACGCCGTCCGGGGCTTCGTCGGCGACCAGGTGCTGCCCGGCATCTCCGATTGGTTCGAACGCGGCGAGTTCCCCCGTGAGGTGGCCAAAGGCCTCGCCGACCTGGGGCTTCTCGGGATGCACCTTGAGGGATACGGGTGTGCCGGTGCGAGCGCCGTTTCCTACGGCCTGGCGTGCCTGGAGCTCGAGGCGGGGGATTCGGGGTTCCGGTCGTTCGTGTCGGTCCAGGGGTCGCTGTGCATGTTCCCGATCCACCGGTTCGGGAGCGATGAGCAGAAGGAGCGGTGGCTCCCCGCCATGGCGCGAGGTGAGGTGATCGGCTGCTTCGGCCTCACCGAGCCCGACGTCGGCTCGGACCCGGGCCGGATGCGCACCACGGCCCGGCGCGACGGCGACGGGTGGGTGCTGCACGGGACCAAAACGTGGATCACGAACGGTGGGATCGCCGACGTCGCCGTCGTCTGGGCCAAGACCGACGAGGGCATCCGAGGGTTCCTCGTCCCCACGGAGACGGCCGGTTTCTCGACGAAGGACATCCATCGCAAGCTGTCGCTTCGCGCGTCGGTGACGTCCGAGCTCGTCCTGGACGAGGTCCGCGTTCCCGACGACGCGCGGCTGCCCGGCGCCGAAGGGTTGAAGGGTCCCCTGGCGTGTCTGACCGAAGCGCGGTTCGGCATCGTGTGGGGCGCGATGGGTGCCGCGCGCGCCTGTTTCGAGAGCGCGCTCGAGTACTCGAAGACGCGAGAGCAGTGGGGCCGCCCGATCGGTGGTTTCCAGCTGACGCAGCGCAAGCTCGCCGACATGGCCGTCGAGCTCAACAAAGGGATGCTGCTGGCCTTGCACCTCGGACGGAAGAAGGACGAAGGATCGCTCCTGCCGCAACACGTCAGCATGGGCAAGATGAACAACGTCCGCGAGGCGCTCAAGGTCGCGCGCGAGGCCCGCGGGATCCTGGGGGCGAGCGGGATCACGCTCGAGTACCCGGTGATCCGCCACATGAACAACCTCGAGTCCGTCCTGACGTACGAAGGGACGAACGAGATCCACACGTTGATCGTCGGCGAGGCGCTGACCGGCCTTCGCGCATACGAGTAGCCGCGAGTAGCCAAGCCGAGTAGCCAACGACCGAGTAGGAGGAAACGGATGGCTCGAGAGTTCGACTGGGTGCTGTTCGAGAAGTCGGTGGAGATCACGGCGTCGGCCGTCCGCGGCGCGATGGGCGGGGAGAACAGCCAGCCTCCCGGGTTCCCCGGGCAGGTCTTCAAGGAGGTCTTCGCGGCGCTCCGGGAGGCGGCGGCGGATCTTCCCGAGCGGGCGAGGACCGGCTTCTAGGGCTCGGCTCGGAAGAGGTCTCGGAGCGACACGATGCCGACGAGGTTCCCGTCCTCAACGACCGGGAGGTGCCGGAACCCGCGTTCGAGCATCAGGTCGCGGGCTTCGCGGACCTCGTCCTCGGGCGCGATCGTCGCGGGCGCCCGGGTCATCCACTGCTCGACGGCGTGATGGGCCGCGTCGAAGTCGGTCGCCAGGGCTCGAAGCACATCGCGCTCGGTGAAGATCCCGCTGATACCGCCGTCTCCGAGCACGATGGCGGATCCGACGTGACGCCCGCCCATGACGGTGGCGGCTTCGGCGACGCTCGTCGAGGGTTCGACGGTCACGAGGTCGGTGCTCATGACGTCGCGAACGGTGACCATGGTCTCGGGGAGGAGCGTAGCGAGGCGCGCGCGCTCACGGAAGCCCTGCGTGCCTGGTTCCGTCCCCGTCGGCGCCGATACCCCTGGCGGGGCTCGACCGATCCGTACGCGATCCTGGTCTCCGAGGTGATGCTCCAACAGACCCAGGCCTCGCGTGTCGCTCCGACGTTCGAGCGGTTCCTCGACCGGTACCCGACCGTGCAGGACCTCGCGCGGGCCCCGCGGGACGACGTCGTGCGCTCGTGGGCCGGGCTCGGGTACAACCGCCGCGCGGTGGCGCTCTCCGAGACGGCGCGGTCCCTGGTCCGGGAGCACGGTGGGCGGTTCCCGCGCGACCCGGATGCTCCTGCGCCGGCTCCCGGGCATCGGCGACTACACGGCGGCGGCGGTCGCATCGCTCGCGTTCGGCGAACCCGTCGCGGCGCTCGACACGAACGTCCGGCGCGTCGTCGCGCGGGTGCGGGCGGGGCGCGACGCCGAGGAGCTCGCGATCGCCGACCTGCGCAAGCTCGCCGAGCGGTGGCTCGACCGCGACGATCCCGCGACCTGGAACCAGGCGCTCATGGACCTCGGTCGCGAGATCTGCCGCCCGCGTCCGCGGTGCGACGCCTGTCCGATCGCGTTCGGCTGCCGGTTCCTGGCCGAGGGCGCCACGCCGGTTCCGGCTCGGCGCAAGCAGGGCCGGTTCGATGGTTCATCACGCCAGGTGCGCGGGGCGGTGGTCGATGCGCTCCGCCGGGGCGGGTCTTGGTCGCTGGGTGCGATCGCTCGGGGCACCGGGTACTCGCCCGACCGGGTCCGAGAAGCCGTCGACGCGCTTCGGCGCGACGGGCTCGTCGAGGCCGGTCCGGCGGCCCTCGCGGGTCGGCCCGCCGGCAGGGTCCGGCTCGCGCGCGGCTAGGTCGCTTTCAGGGCGGGCATGACCTCGGCTGCGAAGAGCTCGACCGCGCGAGCTGCGGTGTCGAGATCCATGCCGGGGTAGTGCAGCCGCACGACCAGGTGAACGTCGGGGTGGTCGGCGAACGGCGCGACGATCTCCTTCAGCCGGCTCGGCGCACCTCCTCGGGCGTCCCGGCCGGCGTGAACTTGCGGAGCTCGGCCTCGTCGGGCGGCGCCGATCGTCAGCGAGTCGTTCGCCGGCGTGTCTGCTCCGGCGTCCCACGCGTCGTACGCGCCGAACTGATGTGCCACCCCGCCGGCGACCGTCTCCCAGGCATCGCCGTCGGCTCTGGACGAACGCGTTCTGGAGCAGCACCAGCGCGAGCGTCGACGGGTCGCGCCCGGCGCCTCGCGCGCTCTCCTCGACGAGCGATACGTACCGCTGCACGTCTTCGGGCGCCGCGTCCGCGACGTATCCGTCGGCGAGTCGCCCGGCCCGACGGACGGCCTTGTCGGCGTAGCCGCCGAGGTAGATCGGGATCCCGGTGAGCCGGGCGGGCGGCGGCGTGACCTTCACGCGGTCGTAGCGGAACGCGCGTCCCTCGAAGGAGAAGCGCCTGCCCGTCCACGCCCGGCGCAGGATCTCGATCGTCTCCTCGGTCCGAACCGCCCGCTCGCTACGGGGAACGCCGAACATGCGGAACTCCTCCTCGCGCCAGCCGATCCCGAGGCCCAGCAGGAGCCTGCCGCCGGAGAGCTGGTCGACGACGGCCGAGTCCTCGGCGAGGCGCAGCGGGTCGTGGAACGGCGCGAGCACGATCCCGGTGCCGAGCAGGATGCGCTCGGTCGACGCCGCGAACGCCGCCAGCATCGGCAGCAACGACGGGAGGTAGCCGTCGGAGACGCCGTGGTGCTCGCTCACCCACGCCGAGTCGAAGCCCGCGGCCTCCGCGAGGCGGACGAGCTCCAACGTCTCGCCGTACTCCTGCGCGAAGGTGCGGGACGAGTCCGCGGGCACCTGGCCTGTGAACAGCCCGATCCCGACCCGAACGGTCATCGGCGACACGGTACACGCGCGCCGGAGCTCGACCGAGCAGGCATGATGGATGCGGTGAGGATCCGCCTCGACCCGTCGGCCCGAGAACCGCTCTCCGAGCAGCTCCGCTCCGCGCTCGCGGCGCGGATCGCATCCGGCCGCCTTGCACCCGGCGAGCGGTTGCCGACGGTCCGAGACCTGGCCGCCGAGCTGGAGATCGCGCCCAACACGGTCGCCAAGGCCTATCGCGATCTCACGTCCGAGGGCTCGATCGTCGGACGTGGCCGCCGAGGAACCTTCGTCTCGGAGCGGTTCTCGGCATCGGCCGGCGACGGCGATGCGCGCCTCGCCGAGGCTGCGGAAGCCTACGCGCGACGCGCCCGGCAGCTCGGTTTCGGGTCTTCGGCCGCACGAGCCGCAGCCGAGAAGGCGCTTCGACGCACGCGGTCCTGACTCGCCGGGCTGCGCGGAGCTCGCTACTCGAACAGCAGGAGCGCCGCCATCGTCGCGAAGCCGCCGATCACGCCGACGAACTGCATCAATGACGTGCGGAGGTCGGTGGCGCGGTGCAGCTCCGGGATCAGGTCGGCACCGGCGATGTAGATGAACGCGCCCGCCGACATCGCGAGCAGCGGCCGCTCCAGGCCACCGACGGCGTCCTGCAAGGCGAGCGTGAGGACGGCACCGAGCACGGCCGTGAGCGCGGAGGCGAGGTTGTAGATCACGGCCCTTCGCGGCGTCAGTCCCGCATGGACGAGGATGCCGAGGTCGCCGATCTCCTGCGGGATCTCGTGGAACGCGACGGCGGCGGTGGTCGCGACTCCGAGCCGCGCGTCGATGAGGAAGGCACCCGCGATGATCGCGCCGTCGACGAAGTTGTGGATCCCGTCGCCCAGGAGATTGTTGAGGGCGACCGGGTGGATGTGCCCCTGACCCGGGGATCCGAGCTGGTGATGAAGGTGGATGAACTTCTCGAGGACGAAGAAGAAGACCATCGCGCCGACCACGACGGTCGAGATGCCCGTCGTCAACCCTCCGTCCTCCGCGAGCTCGGGCAGGATGTGGAAGAGCGCGTCTCCGAGGAGCGCGCCGACGGCGAAGCTGACCAAGAGCGGGAGGAGCCGGCGAAGCAGCGCTTCGCGCGCGACCAGTCCGAGGATCCCGACCAGTGAGATCAGGCTCACGGCGAAGACCGCTGCAAGCGTGCTGCCCCACACGGACGCGGTCGCCCCGATCACGGCGCGGAGGCTACACGACCCGTGTGAGCGCTAGGCGGAGAGGTACGGGCGTTCCGGTCGCGGCACGTCCAGGATCGTCGACGCGTTCACGATCACCTCGCGCCCGATCGGATAGATCGTGCCGGTGACCTCGACCCACTCGTTGTCCTCGAAGCGCGCCCGGAGTCACGTTCACAACCCGAACCTGAGCAACCGTTGCGTCCGCGACGCAACAGCTCACGACGTATCGCGTCAGCAGGAACTCGTCGGCGGGCGTGTCCTGGTACCGCGTGACGAAACCGACGAATGTCGACCTGCTCGCCGGCGCGTCTCGCGAGCGCCCGCTCGCCCTCGGGGGTCGTCTGGGCCGTGGCGACGTCGACGAGCGTCAGGTCGCCGGTCGCGATGTCGCCGGCCGATGCCGAGAACCCGGCGCCGGCGACGGCGGAACGCTTGCCGGCCGAGAACGATCCGAGCGTCGCCGGCGGGAGGATCGTGATCAGGAGCACCGGGACGACCATCGCGATCATGACACCGAGCTCGCGGCTCCGAAGCGGCTCCGTTTGCGCGGCGCGGGCTGAGGCGAGCCGGCCGAAGGTGGCCAGGCTGAGCAGGACCGCCGCGACGGGCACGACCCACTCGGTCCGCGTCGAGAGGTAGAACGCATCCCTGCCGG
Source organism: uncultured Actinomycetes bacterium (assembly GCA_963786805.1). GTDB lineage: Bacteria > Actinomycetota > UBA4738 > UBA4738 > HRBIN12 > CALGFI01. The sequence continues at coordinate 23,133 of CAWBAK010000006.1, read as the reverse complement.
ACGCGAGGAGGAACCAGAAGAGCACCGCCCACGCCCCGAGCACGACGGTGCCCGCGACCCGCACCGGGCTCCAGCGCAGCTCCGGCCCGACGGCTCCGTCGCGGGTGTCGCTCATCCGGCGAGCACCCCGACCCACAACGCGCCGACGAGGGTCGCCGCGAAGACCCCGACGACGAGGGCGCGCACGAACCCGCGGCGGAACGTCCCCGCGTATAGGGTCACGAGCTTCGCGTCGACCATCGGCCCCGATACGAGGAACGCGAGCTGTGCCGAGGGCCCGAACTGGACGAACGAAGCCGCGACGAACGCGTCGGACTCGGAGCAGAGCGAGAGCGCCGCCGCGAGCACCATCATCACGACGATCGACACCACCGGGACGTCCGCCACGCTGATGAGCACCGAGGCGGGCAGGAAGGTCTGGATCGCGGCGGCGATCATCGCGCCGAGGATCAGGTACCGCCCCATGAAGAGGAAGTCGTTGCCGAGGTGCACGAAGAACCGCCGCCAGCGCGCCTCGGGCCGGGCGAGATGCGTGAGGTGCTCGCGCTCCTCCTCGGGGTTCGGCTTCAACAACTCGTCGGTGGTGCGGCTCCCGACCACCCAGCCGACCGCGATCGCGACGAGCATCCCCAGCAGGAACCGGCCGCCCACCATCGTCCACGTGGTCGTGCGTCCCCGATAGGCGACGAACGTCGAGGCGATCACGACCGGATTGATCACCGGGGCGGCGAGCATGAACGTCACCGCCGCGGATGGCATCAGCCCGCGCTGAGCGAGGCGGCGCGCGACCGGCACGGACCCGCACTCGCAGATCGGGAAGGCGAGTCCCGCGAGCGCCGCCGTCGGCAGCTGCAACGGCCGGGGCAGACGGCCGAGCCGCTCGAGCGTCCCGATCGGCACGAACACCTCGACGAGCGCAGCGGCGAGCGCGCCGAGCATCACGAACGGCAGGGCCTGAACGAGGAGCGAGCCGAAGATCACGAGGTACGTGCGGACCCATTCGACGCGTTGCGGGTCCGCCAGCCGGACGGCGACGGCGCAAAGGAGGACCACTCCCGCGGCGATCAGCGCGGCGCGGGTTCCGACACGCCGCTGTCCGCGCGCGACGAGGGCCATTCAGTCGCTCCTCATGGGTTCAGCAGTACCTCGCGAACGAAACGGCGAAGCCCTGGAACGCGTCGGCCATCATCTCCCGCCCGTCCGAGCTCGTCACGCCGAGGAGGGCGTCGACCGCGACCTGGCCGGAGACACGGGCCTCCGTGAGCGCGCGCTGATCCAGGAAGATGCCGCCGGGGACCGTGGCCACCACGGCCGGCGCGTCGCCGGGCACCGCGTCCTCGACGGCGGCAACGAGCGCACCGTCGGGATCCCCTGATGTCGAGCTCGCTTCGGCTCCTGTTCCCGCGACGACGACGAGCGCCGACCCGGGCGTGGCATCTTCTGCCGCCGTAGCGATCTGCTCGCTGCGACGATCCATCGAACGGACGGATCCGTCGAGCACCACGCCGAGCAGATCCGGCACGCCGTCGTCGCGGAGGTCGCTCAGCAACGACCGTGCGGACGACACGGCGTCCGCCCCGACGGCGAGGATCACGCGGTCGGAGTCGTGGTTCTCGTACCAATCCCCACCGATGAGTCCTCGATCGCGGTCGTCGGTCGCGACCAGCGAGATGACCGGACGCTGCTCGTACGGGGACCGAACGCCCGGCGAGGAGGGGGCATCGAGGTCGTCGGCGAGGGTCGCGATGACGGGCACCGGCGCGCCGGTGCCGAACGCGGCGACGACCTCGCCCGTCTCGTTCCGGACGAAGGAACCCGTGATCCCGTGTTGAGAGGGAAGGCCGCCCGTGCCGAGCGTCGCGAGTGTGGCCGCGGGATCGAGCGGCAGCGAGCCGGTCGAGGCCACGAGCGTCCCCGCGCCTTCGTCGAGCAACGAAGCGAGGAACGGCCAGTCGTCCGGGTGGGCCGACGAGATCCACGGCGCCGATGCCCTTCCATCCGATCAACACCACGAGCGTGGGTGGATCGCCGCCGGCGATGCCGTCGATCGCCGTCCCGGAGCGGACGTTCGGGAAGGGTCGCTCGAATCCAAGGACCTCCGCGATCGTCGGCGCGACGCGGTCGAGCGTCACCCCCGACGGCAGCTCGATGCCGCGACGCACCCCGGCACCGGCGAACGCGAGGGGGACGGCGAGGTCATCGACGGCGGTGTCAATCCCGGGCCAGGACAGCCGGGTGCCGCCGATCTCCGTGAACACGGGTGTTGTGCTCTGAACCACGCCGAGGATGTCCGGCGATCGTCCCTCCCGATACCCGCCGGCGATCAGGTCGCGAAGGGCCGCGGGGAGCGGACAGAAAGGAACCCGAGATGGTTCACCGCGTTCGGCCTCGCACGATCTGCCCACGCAGAGCGCCTGCAGCACGCCCGCGGGAAGGCCGATCGCCGCCAGCACGACGAGCAGCGTGAGCAGTCGTCGTCCGGACACGCGCCTCACGCTACCGCGGAACCTGCGTTTCGCCGTGGGTTGTCGTTCCACGCTGCGTGGTGTTTCGTATCTCGTTCGTGACCCCCTCCCGTCGCGTTGTCGCGCTGCTCGCCGCCCTGTTCGTGCTCGGTGCGGCGTGCACCAGCGGTGGCGGCGATGCGCCCGGGACCCCGTCTTCGCAGTCGGAGGGCGCGCAGCCCGAAGAAGACCAAGGATCCACGGCCCCGCAGGGCCAGCTCGCGAGCGGGCGGCTGGCCGACCTCGCCTGTTCCCTCCCACACGAGTGGCTCCTTCGCACCTGGCGCGGGAACCGTGATGACCGAAGCGCCGAGCTCCAGATCCTGCCGATCGAGCCGAACTTCGTCGGCTCGGGCCTTCCGCACGTGGGCCCCTGGCCCTACGCGCAGGACATCCCGATGTTCTGGTACGGACCCGGTCACATCGCGCCGGCCGGCATCGTGGACCGGCCGGTCACGCTCGCGGGCATCGCCCCCACGCAGGCGGCGCTCCTGGGCTTCCCGTTCGCCACCCGTGACGGCTCGCCGATGCGCGAGGCGATCGCCGGGAACGACACGCCTCCGAAGCTGGTCGTCACGATGGTGTGGGACGCGGCGGGCCGCAACGTCCTCGACCGCTGGCCGGACGATTGGCCGTACCTCGAGTCGCTCATCCCGCAGGGCGCGTGGTACGAGCGCGCGACGGTGGGAACCTCGCCCACCTCGACCGCGCAGACGCACGCGACGATCGGCACCGGCACCTTTCCGGACGATCACGGCATCGTGGCGCACCGGCTCCGGATCGGGGATGAGCTCACGACGCCGTGGAGCCTCGGCCCGGCGTACCTGATCGATCCCACCCTCGCCGACCTGTACGACATCGCGATGGGGAACGAGCCGGTGGTCGGAGAGCTCGGGACGGTGAGCATCCACCTGGGGATGCTGGGTCACGGCGCCATGTGGGGAGGCGGCGACCAGGACATCGCGGTGATCCGCGAGAAGGTGGGAGCAGACACGCTCGGAGCGGAGGGGTTCGAGTGGAACCTCACCCCCGTCCTTCAGCCGTACTACCGATTCCCGGACTACATCAACGAGGTCGCGGGCTTCGAGGATGACGTGCGCGCGGTCGATGCCGCCGACGGGCAGATCGACGGGCGCTGGCGGGCGAACGAGATCGCGCCGCTGCTGTCGGGGTTCGACACGCCGGCGCGCATCCCGTACCAGACGCGCGTGCTGATGGAACTGATCTCGCGCGAGGGCTTCGGCGCCGACGACGTACCCGACCTGCTCTTCGTGAACTTCAAGATGATCGACTACATCAGCCACGTGTGGACCGTGAACAGCCCCGAGATGAAGGACGCGGTCCGGTCGCAGGACGAGCAGCTCGAGGTGCTCGTCGACTTCCTCGACGCGACCGTCGGCGAGGGCGAGTGGGCGCTCGTGCTGACGGCCGACCACGGCTCGATCCCCGATCCCGACATCAGCGGCGCGTTCCCGATCTCGGCGACCCCGATCGCCTCCGGGATCAACGCGACCTTCGACACCGACGGCGACGACGTTCACCTGGTCGAACTGGTCCAGCCGACCCAGGTGTTCGTGAACGAAGCAGAGCTGCGGCAGAACGGGCACACGCTCGACGAGGTGAGCGAGTGGGTCATGGGGCTCACGAAGGCCGAGACGGCGCTCCCCGGCGTGACGGTTCCGGCCGCCGAGGCCGGCGACCCCGTTTTCCAGGCGGCCTTCCCGTCCTCGATCATGGACTCGCTTCCGTGCCTGCCCGAGGCGCGCGCGTGAGGATCCGGGTCCCGGCCGTGCTGCTTTCTGCGTCGATCCTGGTCGCCTCGTGTACCTCCGGTGGCGACGAGAGCCGGGCCCAGGGGACGCCGGGTCCGCAGGACCCCTCGCCGAGCGCCAGCTCGGCCGGGTCGCCGGGACCAGCCGGCGCCGGGCGCCCTCGAAGCGGCCGCGTGCGCGATGCCCCACCAGGAGCTCCTCCGCGTCTGGCGCGGCACCGACCCGGGACGGTCGGGGCAGATCGCATTCGTTCCGCAAGAGCCGAACTTCGTGGGATCGAACTTCCCGCACTCCGGTCCCTGGGACTACCTGCAGGACGTCCCGTTGCTCTGGTTCGGTCCGGGCGTGGTCCCGGCGCTCGGGCGCGTCGACCGGCCGGTGACCATCGCCGACATCGCGCCGACGCAGGCCGCGCTCCTCGACTTCGATTTCGAGGCGCCCGACGGGAGCGTCCTTCGCGAGATCCCACCCCCCGAGCAACCGCCGCGGTTGATCGTCACCCTCGTCTGGGACGCCGGCGGCCGGAGCGTCCTCGACACGTATCCCGAGGACTGGCCGGTCCTGCGGTCGCTGATCGACGGCGGCGTCTGGTACGAGAACGCGAGCGTCGGCTCGAGCCCCTCGATCACGCCGGCGACGCACGCCACGATCGGCACCGGCGCGTTCCCGATGCGGACGGGTCAGACGGACGCCGAGTTCCGCATCGGCCCCGACCTCGTCCGGGCGGGCGAGCTCGGACCGATCCTGCTCATGGAGCCGACGCTCGGCGATCTCTACGACCGCGCCATGGGCAACGAGCCGATCGTCGGCGCGCTCGCGAGCGTGACCTGGCATCTCAACATGGCGAGCCACGGTGCGCTGTGGGGTGGAGGGGACCGGGACATCGCCGTCCTTCGCGTCCCCGGCCGCTCGATCAACGAGGGCGCCGAGGGAACGACGTGGAACGTCCAGGGCCGCTTCTCGCCGTACTTCGAGTTCCCCGAGTACGTGAACGACCTGCCGCCGCTGTCGTCCTACACCGACGAGGTCGACAGCGCCGACGGGGCGCGCGACGGCAAGTGGCTGACGAACTCGATCGAGCAGTACGAGCAGGGATGGGCCACGCCGGCTCGGATCCCGTACCAGGGGCGGATGGTCCAGGAGGTCGTCGCGCGGGAGGGCTTCGGAGCCGACGAGGTCCCCGACCTGTTGTTCGTGAACTTCAAGGCCATCGATCACGTCAGTCACATCTGGAGCGCGAACAGCCCGGAGATGCAGGACACGCTCCGCCGGCAGGACGAGGACCTCGGCCGGTTCATCGGGTTCCTGGACGAGCAGGTCGGCGAGGGGAACTGGGTCCTCGTGCTCACCGCCGATCACGGGGCGCAGTTCGACCCGGAGGTCTCGGGCGCGTTCCAGGTGACGCCCGGGCAGCTGGAGCAGGACCTCGAGGCGGCCTTCCCCTCGGCCGTGCAGGGCTCGGTCTTCCAGGCGGTGCGCACCAGCCAGATCTACGTGAACGAGGACGCGATGCAGGCGAGCGGATACACGTTCGCGCAGATCGCGCGGTTCGTCCTGGATTACACGAAGGAGCAGGGCGCGCCGGACCCCTCGACGGTGCCGGTGGACGAGCTCGACGACACGGTCTTCGCGGCCGCGTTCCCGATCGAGATCCTGCCCGGCCTCGCGTGCCTTCCGGAGGCCCGGGCGTGAGAGGGCGGGACTCGCGTACGCTTCTGCTGCTGCTCGCCGCGCTGATGGGCGCGTGTACCGGCGGAGACGCAGTGCCCGCGGCCACGGGCGACACCGCTCCAACCGGGGAGCCGAGCGGAACCGTGTCGATCACGCTCCAGGAACCGGTCCGGGCGTCGGCGCTCGCCGAGGACGCCTGCCGGAACACCGACCACGACGTGCTCCTTCGGACCTGGCGTGGAGTCCGACTGGACCGCAGCGGCGACATCCAGATCGTGCCGGTGGAGCCGAACTTCGTGAACGGCGGCCTGACCCACGCCACGCCGTTCGACTACACGCAGGACGTCCCGCTGCTCCTGTACGGCCCCGGGTTCGTTCGGCCGGGGGTCTACGATCGTCCGGTCACCCTGGCCGATCTCGCGCCGACGACGGGTGCCTTGCTGAAGTTCCCGTTCTCCGCCCGCGACGGGCGCGCCCTCACTCCCGCACTGCTACCCGAGGCCGAACGGAGCCTGCCCCGTCTGGTGGTCACGGTGATCTGGGATTCGGGCGGCGACGACGTGCTCGAGCGGTGGCCCCAGAGCTGGCCGTACCTCGAGTCGCTCAGGCCGGACGGCGCCTGGTTCACGAACGCGACGGTCGGAGCGTCGCCGTCCAACACACCCATCGGGCACGCGACGATCGGAACCGGCGCGTTCCCCCTGCACCACGGGTTCGTGGACGAATACATGCGTGTGAACGGCCGGATGCAGAAGCCGAACGCGAACGGTCCGGCCTTCCTCCTCGAGCCGACACTCGCCGATCTGTACGACCTCGCGAACGACAACGAGCCGAAGATCGGCGCGATCGCGACGCTCTCGGCCCACATCATGATGATGAGCCACGGCGCGATGTGGGGAGGAGGGGACCGAGACCTCGCGGTTACGCGCGAGAAGGAGTTCGGGGAGACGGCCGGCGAGGAGAGCGTGAGCTGGAACCTCACCTCGGCGATGGCTCCCTTCTACGACCTCCCGTCCTACGTGAACGATCTCCCGCCGCTCGTCGGCTACGTCGAGGACGTCGACCGGCAGGACGGAGCGCTCGACGGGATGTGGCGTGATAACGACCTCGACCAGCTCTCCGGCGGGTTCGACAGCCCGGCGCGCACGCCGTTCCAGCAGACGCTCGTGGAGTCGGTGATCGAGCACGAGGGTTTCGGTGCCGACGACGTTCCCGACCTCCTGTTCGTCAACTACAAGGCCATCGACACGATCGGGCATCTGTTCAGCGCGGACGGGATCGAGATGTCCGACGCGGTGCGGACGCAGGACGCTGCGCTTCGAGGCTTCGTGGACTTCCTCGACGAGACCGTCGGCGAGGGGGAGTGGGCGATGGTGCTCACGGCCGACCACGGAACGCAACGCGACCCGGCGACGTCAGGCGCGTTCATGATCGATATCGACAAACTGGAGTCGGGGCTCACGCGCACGTTCGACGACGGCGACGAGACCCCGCTCGTGCAGAAGGTGCGGCCCACCGAGATCTGGCTCGACCAAGACGAGCTGGACGCGAACGGCTTCACACTCGCGCAGGTGTCCCGATGGTTGCTCGGGCTGACGCAGGCCGACACCTTCAAGAACCAGAACTTGCCGCAACCCGGGAACGAGGGGCTACCCGTGTTCGCCGCCGCGTTGCCGTCGTCTATCCTAGTCAGGCTCCCGTGCCTGCCCGAGGCTCGTGCGGGCACGTCGTAGAAGGAGCAGGTAGCGGATGGCGTTGACCAAAGACCGGCCGGACGAGGGCGTTCGCGTGGCGACGACCCCCCGGCGGGGCGGGCTCGGCCGTCCGCTCGTTCTCGCGCTCGCCATCGCTCTGCTGTTGGTGGCGTTCGGGTGGACGTACCTGCAGGACCCGTCGATCAGCGCCCCGACGCGCGACCCCGCCTGGTACACGTGGCGCTCGAACGTGATCATGAACGACGACCCCGGGCTGGTCGCCGGCGACTGGGGTCCGCTCTCCATGTTCGGCGGCGGGTATCGAGTCTCGGTCCCGCTTTACGGCTCGATCCTGCAGCGGGTCGCCGGGATCGACCTCTACACCTTCAGCGCGTTCATGATGGTCGGCGTTCCGGTGCTCACCGGCCTGGCGCTCGGCGCGTTCAGCTGGCGCAGGCACCGGGACCCGCTGCTGTTCCTCCTCGTCATGCTCGCGACGGCGGCGCTGTCGCTGACGACGCCGTACGTCGGGTACCTCGACAACCTGACGGTCCTGTACTTCCTGGCGATGATCCTCGCGTTCTTCGAACCCGGGCGGACGTCGTGGGGCGCGAGAACCGCGCTGTTCGTACTGGGCATCGTCGCCGCGTACACGCATCCGACGACGTGCGTGATCTTCGGCGCCTCGCTGATGGCGGTGTTCGGGCTCCGCGTGCTGACCAGCCGCTTCCACCTCGGGCCGGCGCTCAAGGAGCTCGGCCCGTCGTTGATGGCGACGGGCTCGGGCATGATCTTCGGGCTGGCCACGTGGCTCTTCGCGCCCTGGGGTGTGGCCGGGTCCCTCGCCGACGCGGCGTTGCCGCCGCCGTACACGCGCGAGGTGTTCATGAAACGCCTCGGCGGCTGGGTGGATTCGCTGCAACCGATGATCGTCGTGCCGCTCATCCTGCTGGCGATCGGCTGGACGATCTGGCGCGCGCGCCGCACTCATGAGCCGTCGGATGGGTTCGGAACGATCTCCGCGATGCTGCTCCTTCCGTTGATCGGCGTCTTCGGGTGGGTCACCGGCGCCGCGTACCCGTACTACCGGTTCATGAACGCCACCGTTGCGCTGTTCGCCCTCGTCGGACTGGGCGCGTACGTGGCGATCAAGTGGTTGTGGGGACGCACGGGGGCCGCGAAGGTCGCCGGGATCCTCGCCTCGCTCCTGATCGTCGCGTCCCTCGGCTTCATCTGGGTGAACGGGCGCGAGGTCTCGAACTGGGCCGATCCCGAGGGCCAGTGGATCGACCAGCCCACCCGGACGGCGCTGTCGGCCGCAGGCGCGATCGTCGCCGACGCCCCCGAGGACTCGCCGATCGTGTTCATCGTGAACTACGGGGATACGTACCAGGCGTACGGCTGGTCGAAAACGTTCACGAACGTGTCGCGAACCGGCCTGCCCGGCGACGCCGTGAAACGCTCGATGACGTACTTCGGCGCGGTCGAGGACTTCCTCGCGGACCGGCCGACCGTGCTCACCGACGACACCTACAACACGATGTCGCGCGCGTTCTACGACGAGCTGACCGATCTGCGCGAGGAGTACGCCGGCCCGCCCGTCGCGTTCCTCGTCCGTCAGTTCAACGAGGGAACCGGGAACGAGGAGCTGCTCGACTCGGGCGACGCCTCACTCCTCGCGCTCGGCGACGACATCGCGGTGGTGACCGGCGAGGGTCTCACCTCGCCGTCGGACGGCGCGATCGACGAGGCACGCGCGGCCGAGACCGAGGTCGCGGAGTTCTACGCCGATCACCCGGGGATCCTCGGGAACATCGGGCACAACCTGTGGGTCATCCTCGCGCTCGGACTCCTGCTGGTCGTGCCGGGCCTGTTGGCCGCCCGCTTCCTCGAGCTCGACGACACCTGGCTCAAGATCTCGCTGATCCCGGGGATCTCGATCGCGCTCACCGTCATCGCAGGCGTGATCGTCGTGGCGGTACATCGCGCGCCGTTCTCGACGGCAGACGGATGGGCGACGCTCGGGCTGGCGACCGCCGGTGGGGCCGTCCTCCGGTTCGGCCAGGCGCCGATCCTCCGGGTCCTGAACGGGTTCGGCGGCTTCTTCAACAAGATGTTCTCGGCCTTCTCGAACGCCGACTTCGCCGCGCTGATGGGCGTGCAGTTCCTCGTGATGGCCGCCGACGGTCTCGTCCGCGGCTCGATCGCGAAGTCCATCGCGTTCGGTGGCCAGGAGGGGTTCGACATCACGACGGTTCCCTCCGCGGACTACCTGCTGAAGGTGGTCCTGGCGCTCTACGTCCCCTACACGTTCGCGTCGCCGTTCATCGGCGTGCTCATCGACCGGTTCGAACGCCGGCGTGTGCTCGCCGTGTCGAGTGTCGTGACGGCCGTCGTGACGGCGCTGATCGCCGCGGCGATCATGATCCCGCTGGGCAAAGAGACGACCGAGGGCAACGTCATGGCGACGCTCGGCCTCGTGGTCGCGATGCTCGTGATGCAGGCGTGCGTCCGGATCATGCTCGCCGTGAAGTCCGCCGCGTTGCCCGGCGTGCTCCGCGGCAAGGACCTGATGAACGGCAACGCGCTGTCACAGGCCGGCGGCGCGCTCTTCCAGGTGCTCGGCGCCGGTGTCGCCTTCGGGGCCGGCGGAGCGCTGCCCTCGTGGGTCGTGGTGATCGTGGGCGGGATCGCATTGGTCGTCGCCGCGGCGGTCGCGAAACGGATCCATCGGATGGAGGTGTCGCCGCACACGACGACCTTCGCGCAAGAGGCGAAGCGCGTCGTGCGGAACATCGTGGACGGCATCCGCGAGGTCGCGCAGCGGCCGGCGGCCGCGCTCGGCCTCTCGTCGTTCCAGATGCTCCGCTACCAGTTCTGGGGATTCACGCTCGGCGTGTTCGCGCTGTACGCGCGCTCGCTCGTCGCGAGCGGCGACGTCGACACCGTGGCGCTCGGGATCGTCGGGGGCGGCGGCCTCGTCGGCGGCGGGCTCGGCATGGTCCTCGCGCAGCGGTGGAAGGACCGGGTGCCGCCGGTCCGACTGCTGCTCGGCTCGATGCTGCTGCTCGGCGCCAGTGCCCTCGTCTTCGGGTTCCTCGTGGGGCTGGCCGGCTTCTCGGCGCTGCTGTTCTGCGGCTTCTTCGCCTTCTTCCTCGGGAAGATCTCGGCCGACACGATCGTGCAGCAGGCGATGCCCGACGACTTCCGCGGGCGGGCGTTCGCGCTCTTCGACGTGGCCTATAACCTCGGCTTCATCGTTCCGGCGGCGATCCTGGTGCTCGTGTGGAACGACGACCGGGCCGGGATCCTGTTGGTCGCGTCCGGGGTCGTGTTCCTGGCGCTCACGGCCCTCGTCGCTCGCTGGGCGCGCTCGATCCGCGATCAGTTCGCGCCCCAGGACGACCTCGCCGAGAGCGCTGCGGAGACCCGCCCGTGAACGAGGCGCGGTCCCCGGACCCGGTCGACGAGCCCAAGGCCTACCAGGAGCATCTGCTCGGCCTGCTCGGCGACGACGACCCGGCCGAGGTCCAGGCCGAGACGCCCGCGGCGTGGCGAGCGCTGGTCGAGGAGGCGGCCGATCGTGTGCGCGAACGACCGGAACCGGATGAGTGGTCCGTCCTGGAGTGCTTGGGACACGCCGCGGATGCCGAGATCGTGTATTCGGGTCGCTACCGTTGGATCGTTGCCCACGACGAGCCTCCGTTGATCGGCTACGACCAGGACCTGTGGGTGCGACGGCTCCATCACCAAGACGACGATCCCGAGGCGTTGCTGGCGCTCCTTGCAACGCTCCGGGAGGCGAACCTGGACTTCTGGAACCGGAGCAACCCGCAGGAGCGCGAGCGGGTCGGGCTCCACAGCGAGCGCGGACCCGAGAGCCTGGACCTCTCGTTCCGGCTGATCGCCGGGCACGACCGCTTCCACCTCGCGCAGGGCCGAAGGGCGCTCGACGCCGTCAAGGCCTGACCCGCCGATGCCCGAGGTTCGAACGCCGGACGCGACGTTGTACTGCGAGGTGGACGGCGAAGGCGAGCCGGTCACCGTGCTCGCGCACGGGCTCACGAACAACCGCAACGAGCTTGCCGCGTTCACCTCGTTCGTCCCGGGGACGAAGGTCCGGTTCGACTTCCGGTGCCACGGCCGATCCAGCAGCCCGGGAACCGGTTTCCGCTTCGAGGACTTCGCGCGCGACGTCGATGCGGTCGCCCATGAGTTCGGCGCGACCGTGGCCGTCGGCACTTCGCTCGGCGCCGGGGCGATCGGTAACCTCGTCTGCCGGGTTCCCGACCGGTTCGAGCGGATGGTGTGGCTCCTGCCCGCGGGGCTCGACCTCCCCTTCCCACTCGCGGGCCGCTACCACGAGCTTGCAGGGAACATCGAGGGCAAGACGCCGGAGGAAGCGCTCGCGGCGGTCCTCGAGGATCCCGCGCGAACCGGCATGTATCTCGAGACGCCGTGGCGGCTCGAGCTCGACCGGATGCTGTGGGAGCACGAGGACGTCGACGGTCTCGCGCGTGCGATCGACGGCGTCGTCGAGGACTGGCCGATCCCCGACCGGGAACGGCTCCGCGAGGTCCGGACACCGACGTTGATCGTGTCCATCGAGGGCGACGAGATCCATCCGGCGGAGGTCGCGAAGATCCTCGCCGACCTGATGCCGAACGCGGAGCTGATCGCGTTCGCGAGCCAAGAGCAGCTCTTCGGAGAGCTGCCGGCGCTCGTGTCGAGGGTCTCCTCGTTCATCGGGGGGATGGATGAGCCGCGCGAGACGGTGGAGGATGAACGGTGAGCGAGCTGAGCGAGTTCCGTGCGGAGAAGGACGCGTTCTTCCGCGAGCATCCGAGCTCGCCGCTCACGGCCTCGCAGCGCGCGACCTTCCGGGGGCTCGACTACTTCGCCGAGAACGAGGCGCTGATCGTCCGGGCGCCCCTCGAGACCGAGGGGGTCGATCGCGAGCAGGCGATCGTGATGCAGACGACGACCGGCGGGGAGCAGACCTATCACCGAGCCGGCGTCGTGCGGTTCGAGGTCGACGGCGAGCCGACGGCGGTCACCGTGTACGCGTCGCCAGAGATGCATGAGCTGTTCGTCCCGTTCCGCGACGCCACGAGCGGGAAGGAGACGTACGGGGCCGGCCGGTACCTGGAGGTGGCGCCGCCCGATGAACGGGGCAACGTCGTCGTCGACTTCAATGACGCCTACAACCCGTACTGCGCCTACAACCCCGAATGGAGCTGTCCGATCCCTCCAGGGGAGAACTGGCTCACGGTGGCGATCCGGGCGGGGGAGAGGAACTTCGAAGCCTGAGGCGTCGGTTCAGGCCGTCGTCGCGGGGACCCGCTCAGCAGCTGCCTGCGGCATGGCGCCGGCGGGCAACACGACGGTGAAGGTGCTCCCTCCCCCGGGCGAGCTCGTCACCTCGATCCTTCCGTCGAGCTCCTGAACCAGACCTCTGCTGAGGTACAGGCCCAAGCCGACGCCGCCGAACTGCCGGGTGGCCGACTGATCGACCTGATGGAATCGCTCGAAGATCGCGGACTGTTCACGCTCGTCGATCCCGACCCCGCGGTCGCTCACCCAGAGGCTGAAGCCCTCGGCGTCCGCGCTCGCGCCGACCTCGACGGGCGTGTCGGAAGGCGAGTACTTCATGGCGTTGTCGATCAGGTTCATCAGCACCTCGGTGATGCGTCCGCGGTCTGTGGGGACAGCCTGGTCCGCCGAAACGTCGATCCGGACGCGTTCGGCGGCCCCGGGAAGCTCGGCGACGACCGTACGCGCGATGGCGGCGAGGTCGACGAGCTCGATGGCGACCGGACGCGAGCCCTCCTCCATGTTCGATGCCGACAGCAGGTTCGTGATGAGACGCAGCAGCCGCTTCGTCTGCGCGTCCGCCGCCTCGAGGAACTCGGCGCGCACCGCCGGGTCGTCCCCGAGGTCCGGGATCCCGAAGCGTCGCGAGGTAGCCGATGATCGAGGTCAGCGGGGTTCGGAGCTCGTGGGACGCCGCCGCGACGAAGTCGTCCATCTTCTGGTTGAGGTCGCGTAGCTCGGCCACCGTCCGCTGCTCGTTCTCCAGGAGCTCGTTCAGCCGCTCGTTGCGCCGCCGGAGCTCGCGCGAGGCGCGATGCGCGATCGGCAGGGTCGCCGCGTAGAGCACGAGGAGTCGCGACCACCGAGCATGGCGCCATCCGGGCGACGAATGGCATCGATGTCGGCTTGGATGAACGCGTAATCCTGATACAGCTCGGCGACGGCGACCACGGGACCGTCGCGGCTCATCCGCAGCGGGACGTAGACCTGCAGCAGCTTGTCCGCGAAGTTGCGCTCCTCGACGTTCTCCGCTGCGTCGAGGTCCGAGATCTCGCTCTCGACCGCGCCGCTCGAGATCTCTCCCAGCTCTTCGGCCTCCTCGTCGAAGCGGAGACCGACGATCTCGCGGGAGTCGGAGAAGACGATGGTCCCGTCGGCGCCGAAGACCTTGACCCGGACGTCTCGCCCATCCGTCAGTATGCGTTCGCGACGACACGCGAGCACGCGGTCGTACTTCGCGTCCCGTAAGGGCTCGAGAGATCCACGCCTGCGAGCGCCGGGGCGAGGACCGACGTCGGCGACGAAGGTCGAGTGGATCTCGCCATCGCGCTCGGCTCGCTCACGCGCGTACCGGATCATGAGGACGATCCCCGCCGCGCCGACGAGGACGAACGCCGCCAGGCTCGCCACGGCGAACCGAAGAACGAGATGCGGCTTCTCGGTCGAGGCCATCCCTAGAGAGGTGTATCGGCGTCTGCCGGCCGAGCCTGAGCCGCCTTCGGCTAGGCTCTGCGCGTGACCGAGGAGCTCTTCTCGACCGACGCGTACGCCCGACCTGCGAGGCAACTGTCACCGCGGTCACGGACGAGGGCGTCGTGCTGGATCGGACGGTCTTCTACGCGCGAGGAGGAGGACAGCCCGGCGACACCGGGACGCTGCGCTGGGAGGGCGGGCAGGCGCGCGTCGCTGACACTTTCAAGCGGTCGGGCACGTTGGTGCACGTCCTGGAGGGCGATCCCCCGGTGGTCGGCATCGCCGTGACCGCCGAGATCGACTGGGACCGGCGGCACACGCTTATGAGGACGCACACCGCGTTGCATGCGCTGTCCGGGATCGTGTTCCGCGACTACGGTGCGAAGGTCACGGGCGGCAACATGGAACCCGGAGCCGCCCGGATGGACTTCGAGCTTGAAACCATCACGCCGGAGTTCGGCCGGGAGGTCGAGGAGAAGCTGAACGCGGAGCTGGCCGCAGACCGTGCGGTGCGCGTCAGCTTCCTCCCGCGCTCCGACGCGCTCGCCGATCCCGACCTGATCCGCACGAAGGTGAACCTGATCCCCGACTCGGTGGATCCGATCCGCGTGATCGACATCGACGGCCTCGACAAGCAGGCCGACGGGGGAACCCACGTCCGCTCGACCGCCGAGGTCGGCCGCGTCCGCGTCGCCAAGACGGAGAACAAGGGCAAGGACTTCAAGCGGATGCGGATCGAGCTCGGCGACGCCGACTGAGGCGTTGACGGCCTCGAGGGACGTCCGCACCCGGAACGACGTCGTGGGCGGCGCGCTCGCGGCGCTCGCGTCGTTGCAGTTCGGGGTCATCGTCGTGGTCGGCAAGCGCGTGCTCGAGCGCGGGATGTCGGTCGAGTCGATGCTCGCGTTCCGATTCGCGGTCGCGGGGATCGTGCTGACGGTCGCCCTCGTTGCGCTGGGCCGGCCTCTGATCGCGGCTCCGGGGGAGCGCAAAGGGCTCGCTCTCCTCGCCGTCTTCGGCTACGGGGTCGAGGCAACGTTCTTCTTCACCGCCGCACAGCACGGAACCGCGGCGGCCGTCACGCTCCTGTTCTTCACGTACCCCGTGTTCGTCATGCTCGGCGCGTGGGCGTTCGGGCGAGGGGCCCCCGGTCGTCTCACGACGATCGCGCTCCTGTGCGCGGTCGCCGGTGCCGCGATCGTGGCCGGGACGGGCGCCGGTCTGTCGGTCGAGGTCGCGGGGGTCGTGTTCGCGCTGGCGGCGGCTCTGACGTTCAGCGGCTACCTCGTCGGTGCGGACTTCGTGCTGCGCACGACGAACCCCATGACGAGCGCCATGTGGGTGAGCGGCGGAGCCTCGGTCGGCCTGTTCCTCTTCGCGGCGATCTCGGGCCGGTTCACACAACCGACCGGCTCGCAGGACGTGTGGGCGATCGTCGTGATGGGTTTCGCCTCCGCCGGCGCGTTCGTCTGCCTCATGGGAGCGCTGCAGCGCATCGGCGCGGTGCGCACCGCGATCGTCTCCGCCACCGAGCCCCTGTCCGCGGCGCTCCTCGGATACCTGTACCTCGGCGAGTCCGTGAGCGCCGGCACGGCGGCGGGCGGCGCGCTGATCCTCGTCGGGGCGGTCCTGGCGAGCCTCGCCCGCGCCGTTACGCCCCGCGAGCAGCAGATCCCCTGACGCCTCGTCACTCGGCTACGAGGCGCCGACCGCGACCCCGATCGCAGCCAGGACGACGTAGATCGCGAGCCCGCCGGCGACGAGCATCACCCGTAACGAGCGTTGGATCGGCGAGCGGCCGAAGGCGTAGTAGGCGATGGGACCCAGGACGGGAACGGCGATGACGCCGGCCATCCACGCGACTCGAACACCGTTGGGCACCGCATCCTGCCGGACGAGGTCCCAGAGCGCGATCGAGATCCATGCCGAGTACAGGATCAACGGGAGCGCGTACGCGTAGAGACCGATCAAGATGCCCCACCAACCGGTGGCGAGCGGGAAACCGAGCACGGTGACCTCCTGGGAGACGTTCGATGACGCCGGCACGTCGAGCGTGCGGGCGTCGCGGATCTGGATGCGCTGGGGAACGGCCCCGCCCGTTCCATCGGGGGATGGTGGGGTCGCGGGCGCCGGCGGAGCCTGTGCGGCGCCCGGCATGGGTTCGAGCGGGGGCGGGACGGGCTGCGTTCGCCAATCCCCGGCCTCGAGGACGGCCGAGTTCGCCTCCAGGAACCGAGTGAGCGGACCGATCGAAACGCCGAGCGACCCACCGGCCATCGGGCGGAACAACGAGTCGCACCCGTTCCGCCACTCGAGCGCCGCGGGAAGGCTCGTCGAGAAGTCGTTGCCGCTGAAGCAGTCCCCGCCTGCCGCCGGCGCCCCGAGCGCGAGATCGGCGTCTCCGGAGCTGCGGACCACGTTGTCGCGCACCTCGTTGGACTCGCTCAGCCAGAAGTTCTCGTCGGGGCCGGGCAGGATCGCGATGCCGAAGTTCACGTGGTCCTCGACGAGGTTCTGCGTGACCAGGTTGTCCCGGCCTCCGGTCACGGCGATCCCGTTCCCGAACAACGGGTATTGGAGCGGCTCCGCGGGAGCTCCCATGTTGTTGTTGTCGTGGACCCAGTTCCCCGCGATCACCGCGTCGCGCTGGGGTGCGAGCGCCTCCCGGTCGAGCGTGTTCGGGACGATCCCCGCCATGTTGTCCCGCCACTCCGAGTTCACGACGAACAGCGATCCGCCCGCATTCGTCCCGCTGTAGCCGAGCGCGTTGTTCTCGGCGAGCACGTCCGTGACGACGGCGTGGCAGGGCTGGCACTGTCCGATGTAGAAGCCGGAGTCCGGATGGCCGCTCGCGTACGAGTGATCGAACTGTCCGTAGACGGAGTCGAACGCGAAGAAGCCGTACGCGCCGTCGTTGTACGCCGTGAGGTACGAGCCGCGGTATCCGAACACGCCGGACCAGAGGAAGCCGTTCTCCAGGTAGTTGCGGGCGGTGAGGTTCTCGATCGCGACGCCGTCCGCCTCGCTCACCCGGATCGCGTTGTTCAGCTCGAACCCGCCGTCCAGGATGGTCTCGTTGCGGTCCAGGCCCCGGATCGTGAGGAAGGGTGTGGTGACGTCGACCTCCTCGTGATACACGCCGGGCGCGATGAGGACGAGCCCGCCCGGCTCGGCCACGTCGACGGCGTCCTGGATCGTCTCGGCGTCCTGCGGCACGAGGACGGTCTCGCCCGGGAGCGACGGCGGCGTCTCCCGGCCCGGCCCGACGTCACCGGTCTGCGCGGACCGGGCCGCCACGACGGCCTCGACGGGAACGTGCGCGTTCGGAGAAGCCCGGGCTTGTGGACTGAAGACGAGGGCGAGGAACGCGAGGACGCACGAGGCGCGCAGGCGTCGGTGCATCGGCGCGGAGGGTAGCACCGGTTCACGCACGAACCGTGGAGCGATCCGGGCCGCGCGATACCGTAGGGCTGTGCCCACCGAACGCCTGACCGCCCTCGATGCCTCGTTCCTGTATCTGGAACGACCCGCGATGCACATGCACGTCGCGGGGCTTTCCGTGCTCGACCCGTCGACGAGGCCCGACGGACGTCTGCGGTTCGAGGACGTTGCCGGCGTGATGGCTTCCCGGTTGCACCTGGCGCCGAGGTTCCGCCAGCGGGTGCTCCGGGTCCCGTTCGACCTGGCCCTGCCGGTTTGGGCCGACGACCCGGGATTCGACCTCGACTTCCATCTGCGCCGCGCGGCGCTTCCGGCTCCGGGCGGTCGCCGGGAGCTGGCCGACCAGGTCCAGCGGATCTTGTCCCGGCCGCTCGACCGGACGAAGCCGCTCTGGGAGCTCTACGTGATCGAGGGACTCGAGGACGGCCACGTAGCGACGCTGCTGAAGGTGCACCACGCGATGATCGACGGGATCTCCGGCATGACGCTCGCCGCGGTGCTCTACGACCTCTCACCCGAGTCGCCCGACCTGCTCGCGCCCGAGCCGTGGACGCCCGATCCCGAGCCCACGCCGCAGGAGCTCCTCGGCGATGCGATCGCACTGCTCTCCGCCCATCCGATCGAGGCGGTCTCGACCGCGCTCGAGAACATCCGCAGCTCGCCGGCGCTCGCCGCGCTCGGTCTGGGGTCCGTGCTGATGGGAGTTCGCAGCATCTTCGGCATGGGCGCGCGCCCATCCTCACCATTCGACGTGCAGATCGGACCGAACCGCCGGTTCGGCATGACCGAAGCTCCCGTCCAGCGATTCAAGGACATCAAGGACGCGCTCGGCGGAACGGTGAACGACGCCGTCCTCACGGTCATCGGTGGTGCGCTCTTCCGGGTGCTGAAGGCGCGCGGCGAGCCGACCAAGGGACGGACCCTTCGGGTCATGGTGCCGGTTTCGGTCCGAGGACCGGGCAACGACCCGCTCGGCAATCGCGTCGCTCCTGCCTTCGTCGACCTGCCGGTCGGCGCGATGTCGCCGAAGCGCCGCCTCGCGCGCGTCCGCGAGGGGACGGCACACCTGAAGGACACGATGATGGCGATGGGCGCCGACGCGATCATCGGTCTCGGCGCCTACGCGCCGGGCGGTCTCCTCGCCGCCGCGGCCCGTCTCGCGAGCCGCGGGCCGTGGTTCAACCTCGTCGTGTCGAACATCCCCGGCCCGCAACAGCCGATGTACCTCGCCGGTGCGCGACTCGTCGCGAGCTACCCCTCGATGCCGCTTGGCGAGAACTCCGCGCTGTCGATCGCATGCACGTCCCTTGCGGGCACGATGGCGTTCGGCTTCACCGGCGACTGGGACGGGATGCCGGACGTCGACGCCCTCGCCCTCGCGCTGGACGAGTCTCTCGCCGAGGTGGCCAAGACAGCCGGCGTCTAACCGGAGCGCGGCCCGACGCGCGCCATCCAGTCCTCGACTGCGGAAAGCCAGCGCTCCGGCGTCTCCATCTGTGGGACGTGCCCGACCTTGGGGAGCAGGCGCATCTCCCATCCGGGATGGCCGGCGAGCGCGCTCTCGGCGTATCGGAGCGGCACCAGCCGGTCCTCCCGTCCGTGGATCACCAGCACCGGACACTTCACGGAGTCCAGGATCCACCCCGCGAGCTTGCGGCGGCGTCCGAGCGCCATCAGCGACCGCGCGGCTTCGAGGAACGCCGGCCCGGCGTCGTCGTTCTCCTGTTGGCGAAGGAGCTGCTCGACGTGGAGTCGAACGAGGTCGGGGTCGATCCTGTCCGGATCGGCGGCGATGATCCGGAACCCGATCCGGACCGCTCGCTCGGCGTCGAGGCCGTTCATGCGTTTGCGCGAGGCCCAGTCGCCGACCCGCGGCAGTTGGTAGAGGCCGAACCCCGCCATCACCACCGGCGCTGGGTATGCCCCGCGCACCCAAGGGAAGACCGAGTTCGACAGGACGAGGCCGTCGACCGATGCCGGCTCGACCGCGGCCTGGAGCATCGAGATCGCGCCGCCCATCGAGTTCGCGCAGAGCACGACCGGCCCGCCGCCCGCGACCTCCTCGACGAATCGAGAGACCAGCCTCCGGTTGTCCGACAGTCGGCTGCTGCGGCCCGCCCGAGGCGTCCGCCCGAAACCTGCGAGGTCGAGCGCGAATACCCGGCCGTGCCGCGCGAGACGCGGGCCCACCGCCAGCCAGGACAAGAGCGAGCCCCCCAGGCCGTGGACGAGGACGAAGGTGCGTTCCGCCGGTCCGTCCCACTCCACGTAGTGGACCGGGCCGTCCAGGTCCGCCCATCGGCTCTCGGGAACCTCGATCGTCACGTCGCTGAACCTCCCGGGTTCATGATGCCAAGCCGCTCGTCTGGCCGACGACATACACTTTGCACCCATGGCAGTCGTACGACTCCGTCCGCCGCTGCGAGAGCTCGCCGGCGGGCAACGCGAGGTGGAGCTGGCGGGGCAGACCGTCGGCGACGTCCTTCGACGGCTCGAGACCGAGCACCCGAAGCTCGCGGGCTGGGTCCTGGACGACCAGGGCAAGGTGCGGCGGCACGTCGCGGTGTTCCTTGGCGGGGAGCGAGTCGAGGGGGACGCAGGCGTTTCCGATGCGGACCGTCTCGAGATCATCGGGGCCGTGTCGGGTGGCTCGGGCGACACCGAGGTGCTGGTCGGCACGAAGAAGGGGCTGTTCGTTCTCCGCGGGCGAAGCGGCGAGCCGATGGACGTCGCGGCGCGCGCCTTCCCCGGCAACTCCGTCGAGTATGCGATCCGCGACCCACGAACCGGCCGGTACTACGCGAGCGTCACACACGGTCAGTTCGGCCCGCGAGTCTTCGTGACCGACGACCCGACCGGCGAGTGGGCACAGACCGACGGACCTCGGTTCTCCGAGGGCGAGGATGCGACCGTCGAGCGGATCTGGGTGATCACACCGGGCGAGGAAGACGGCCTGGTCTACGCGGGCGTCGACCCGGCGGCCCTGTTCGAGAGCCGTGACGGCGGGATGACGTGGGAGCTGAACCGCGCGCTGTGGGGCCAGCCCACGCGGCCCGAGTGGGGGCCCGGCGCCGGTGGTCTGTGCCTCCACTCCATCTGCCCGTGGCCGGGCGAGCCCGACCGGCTCGCCGTCGGCATCTCCGCCGTCGGCGTCTGGGTCACCGAGGACGGTGGCGAGACGTGGGAGGTTGGCAACGCCGGCATCGTGCCGCGGTACATGCCCGAGGAGGCGCGGGCGCAGCCGCTCGGCAGGTGCATCCACAACATGCACCGCGCACCACTCAAGCCGGAGCGGCTCTTCATGCAGTTCCACGGCGGGGTCTATCGGTCCGACGACGCGGCTCGTTCTTGGGAGAGCATCGCCGAGGGCCTGCCGGCCGACTTCGGGTTCCCGATCGTGATCGACCCGGCGGATCCGGACTCGGCATACGTGATCCCGATGAACGGCGGCGAGGATCGCGTGACCGCGGAGGGCCGCGTCCGCGTCTACGAGACGCGAGATGCCGGAGGGACCTGGACCGCCAGGAACGTCGGGCTTCCTCAGGCGGGGTACCTGACAGTGCTGCGGCAAGCGTTCGCGCACGACGGTGGCGAGCCGCTCGGCCTCTACTTCGGGGCAACCTCCGGCGAGGTGTTCGGCTCGGCCGACGCCGGCGCCACGTGGTCACGCGTCGCCGCGGAGATCGCCCCGGTCCTTTCCGTCCGCGTCTCGTGAAACGACCCGGGTCGGCGAGCCGGCCCGGGTCGCCTTCAGCGCCGCGGGGCTAGTCCTGATCCCCGTCGTCGGCGTCGTCGTCGGTCCCGTCGGGTTCCTGGTCCTCGGGCTCCGGGGTCCAGGCCGCCACGATCGGTCGGGAACCAAGTCCGGAGACGATCTCGGCGTTCCCAAGGGCGGCGAAGATCCGGTCGATCTCCTGCTCGAGGGTCATCTCTTCGGGCATGGCCATCTCCTTTCCTCGGATCGGTCCGGCCGGCTCGATTGGACCCGATGGAGATGTCGGCAGAGAGAACCCTGACGGGCCGTCCGATGAACCTCTGAGCGCGCTCCGCGTACGCTTGGGCGGTCTCGCGGCCTCCTGGCGATCGAACCGAGGGTCAGGAGGCGTCGAACGGCCTTGAACAGGGAATACCTGCCTTGTTCACGATGTCTTCATAGGTGAGACGCGAACGAGACCTTTACAGGAGCGCTGACCTGCAGTTACGATGCTTCAGAAGGCCCGGGGGAGGCCGGTTTTTTCATGCCCGGGCCGGTTGTCCGCGAAAGCACGGTCCCGAAGACCTCCGCCGGGTCGAAACGCGCCCGGGCGGGGAGGCTCCGGGGAGGAGATGGATAGATGCCTGAACCTGCACGACCGCTCGGCACGGATGACGCCGACGACCTGAGGTTGTACCTCGAGGCCGCCGCGCGCGAGCCCCTCCTCACCAAAGAGGAGGAGGTCGAGCTCGCCATCCTCATCGAGCACGGCAAGGAGGCCGAAGATCGCCTCCGGGCCGGCCGGCTGCGGTCTGAGAAGTCCATCATGAAGGCGCGCCAGGAGGTCCGGAAGGCCGAGGCCGCGCGCCAGCGGTTCATCATGGCCAACCTCCGGCTCGTCGTATCCGTGGCCCGCAAGTACCAGGGGCAGGGCCTTCCCCTGCTGGACCTCATCCAGGAGGGGAACATCGGCCTGATGCGCGCCGTGGAGCTCTTCGACTGGCGCCGCGGCTTCAAGTTCTCGACCTACGCGACGTGGTGGATCCGCCAGGGCATCACCCGGGCGATCGCCGATCGTTCGCGCTCGATCCGCCTGCCCGTTCACATCCACGACCGGCTGCGCAAGCTCAACCGGACGCGGTTCCAGTTCGCGCAGACGATGGGGCGCGAGCCCAGCCGGGACGAGCTCGCGAAGGCGCTCGACACGACCGTCGAGGAGATCGACGACCTGACCGAGATGGGGCGTCGCGAGCCGCTCTCGCTGCAGTCGCCCGTCGGCGAGGACACCGAACTCGGAGACCTCATCGAGGAGGTGGACTCGGACGCGCCGTTCAACGAGGTCGAGGATGCGCTGCTCCGCGACGAGATCGGAACCGCCGTGGACCGGGTGCTGGACGAGCGCGAGCGCCACGTGGTCGCGCTGCGCTACGGCCTGGAGAACGGTCAGCCGCTCTCGCTGCGAGAGACCGGCAAGGTGCTCGGCCTGTCCGGGGAACGCGTCCGGCTCATCGAGCGCGAGGCGCTCCGCAAGCTCCGCGACTCGAACCTGATCTCCGCCGTCGCAGCGATGT
>CAWBAK010000005.1:0-409010 GCA_963786805.1 uncultured Actinomycetes bacterium | reverse complement strand
GTTTCGGAGCCGGTCGCCTCGGATCTCGGATCGGGATAGGATCCCGCCCACAACTGAAGAGTTTCGTGCCCTCGGGGTGTTTCGGACGCACAGGTTCGTCTGTCCGAACCGAGGCGGGGCGGGCCGAATCCCGTCTCCGCGGAAGAGGGAAGCCGGTGAGAGACCGGCGCGGTCGCGCCACTGTGACCGGGGAGCGAACCCGACGGAACCACTGGGCCGAAAGCCCGGGAAGGGTCGGGGGAGCAGAGATCCGGGAGCCAGGAGACCTACCTCGAGGGAGCCACGGGTCGTCCTTCGCACGAAAGGAGACGCGCGTGAGACCCCGCCACACTTGCATCGGGCTCCTGTTCGTACTGCTCCTGCTCGCCGCAGCGTGCGGCCAAGCGGGAACCGCCACGTCCGGCTCGCCATCCGGTGCCGTCGGCGTGACCGAGCCGGCCGCCGGTCCGGCGTTCCCGGTCACGATCACCGATGACGACGGCATCTCCGTCACGATCCCTGCGGAGCCGCAACGGATCGCGACGTTCGCTCCCTCCGCCACCGAGATCGTCTACGCGCTCGGACTCGGCGACCGCCTCGTCGGCGTCTCCGGCCCGTTCGACGACTTCCCCACGGAGGCGACCGAGGTCCAGGAGATCGGGGGCGCCGGCGACTTCGGGGTCGACCCGAACGTCGAGCAGGTGATCACCCTCGAGCCCGACCTGTTCCTCACGATCAAGGGCGGTGACCAGTGGAAGGCCCGCCTGCGCGAGCTCGGCGTGCCGGTCGTGACGCTCGACGCCGCGAACCTCGACGACCTGCTCGCGGACCTCGAGGTAGCCGGCGAGATCACGGGCCGCACGGAGGAGGCGGCGGCGCTCGTGCAAGAGTTGCGTGCCGAAGCCGACGCCGTCGATGCGGCCGTCGGCGACGTCGAGCCGGTCACGTGCTTCTACGAGACGTTCTACCCGCCGCTGTTCACGGTCGGTCCCGGCACGTTCATCTACGACCTGCTCGTGCGAGCGGGCTGCGACCCGGTCACGTCGTCCTCGGATCAGCAGTACCCCGAATGGTCCGTCGAGGATCTCGTCGCGCAGAGCCCGGACGTCTACCTCGTCTCATCGGAGTCCGGCGCCAGCCTTCGAGCCGTCGCACGCCGTGCCGGCTTCGAGGCGATCTCCGCCGTGGCGAGTGGCCGGGTCGTCCCGGTCGACGCGGACCTGACGGAGCGGCCCGGGCCGAGGATCGTTCAGGGCCTTCGTCTGATCGCCGAAGCGCTGCATCCGGAGGCGTTCGCCTGACATGAGGACGGCGATCCGTTACCGGCGACTGATGGTGGGGTTGGCGGCCGCGCTGGTTGCCGCGTTCCTCCTCGCGGTCGCGGTCGGTGCGGTATGGGTATCGCCACTCACCACGCTTCGGCTCGTCGCTTGGAAGCTCGGCGTGATCGAGCGGCCGAGCGATGTGGCCCGGTCTGCCGAGGTGATCGTGTTCCAGCTCCGGCTCCCGAGGGTGCTCCTCGCGGGGGTGGTGGGCGCCGCGCTCGCGGCCTCGGGAACGGTGTTCCAGGGTCTCTTCCGGAACGCGCTGGCCGATCCCGCGATCATCGGCGTGTCCTCCGGAGCGGCGCTCGGGGCGGTACTGGTCATCGTGACGGTCGGGGCGGGATCGTTCGGGGCGCTCGCCGTGCCGCTGGCGGCGTTCGCAGGCGCGACGGCGACCGCCTTCGTCGTCTACCGGCTCGCCCGGGTCGGACCCGCGGTGCACGTCGCGACGCTGTTGCTCGCCGGGATCGCGATCGCCGCGGTGATCTCGAGCCTCATGTCGCTCGTCATGTCCTATTCGGGTGAGGAGATCCGCGACATCTACGCGTGGCTGCTCGGCGGCCTCGTCGCCGAGGGGTGGCGCTCGATCGCGATCGTCGCTCCGGTCGTCCTCGTCGGCGTCGCGGGGGCCACCCTCGTCGCGCACGAGTTGAACCTCGTCGCCCTCGGGGAGGAACGGGCCGCGCAACTCGGCGTCGAGGTCGATCGGTTGAAACGGCGAGCGATCGCGATCGGTGCCCTGCTCGCGGCTGCGGCGGTGTCGGTCGCCGGCGTGATCGGTTTCGTTGGCCTCATGACGCCGCACCTGCTCCGGCTCGTGATCGGCGCCGACCATCGCCGGCTGCTTCCCGCATCCCTGCTCGGGGGCGCGACGTTGCTCATCCTGGCCGATCTCGTGGCGCGCACCGTGGTCGCTCCCTCGGAGCTGCCGGTCGGGGTGGTGACCGCGCTCCTCGGCGGTCCGTTCTTCCTGTTCCTGCTCCGCCGCGAGGGAAGGAATGCCGGTGCCCGCGCCTGAGATCGCGAGCCCGCCGGGCTCCGGGGTCGCGCTCGAGCTCCGCGGAGTGACGGCCGGCTACACCGGCGAGCCGGTACTCCGGAACGTCTCGATCGCGGTACGGGAAGGGGAGGTGGTCGGTCTCGTCGGGCCGAACGGCTCGGGGAAGACGACGGTCGTGCGCACCGCATCGCGTGCGCTCCGCCCTTCCGGCGGGAGCGTCGCCGTCCGCGGCAAGGACCTCTACGCGATCGGCGCTCGCGAGGCCGCTCGCCTCGTCGCCGTCGTCCCGCAGGACGTGCTCCCCGCGTTCTCGTTCACCGCACTCGAGCTCGTCCTGATGGGCCGCTCGCCGTACCTGTCGCCGTGGGGAGGCGGCGGTCCGGAGGACTGGGCGCGCGCACGCGCCGCGATGGCGGCGACCCGCGTCCAGCATCTCGCCGACCGTCCGGTCGACGAGCTCTCGGGCGGCGAGCGCCGTCGCGTGGTCCTCGCGCAGGCGCTCGCACAGTCTGCGCCGGTCCTCGTCCTGGACGAGCCGACCACCCATCTGGACGTGCGTCACGTGCTCGACCTGCTCGGGATCGTCCGTGGCCTCGCGTCGCTCGAACGCACCGCGGTGCTGGCGATCCTGCACGATCTGAGCCTCGCCGCCTCGACGTGCGACCGGCTCGTCGTGCTGCACCGCGGCGAGGTCGTCAGCGAGGGTGTTCCCGAGGCCGTGGTGACGCCCTCGCTCTTGCGCGAGGTCTACGGCGTCGAGGCCGAGGTGATGACCGACGAGATGACGGGTCGTCCCAGCGTTCGCGTCGGGGCGCCGCGGCCGGCCACCCCGCGCCTGGGTCGCCGGGCCCACGTCGTCGGCGGGGCGGGCAGAGGCGCGCCGGTGATACGGAAGCTGACCGAGGCCGGGTTCGACGTGAGTGTGGGGGTCCTGCACGCATCGGACACCGACGCGGCGGTAGCGGAGCGTCTCAACCTGATCCGCGTGAGCGTTCCGCCCTTCTCGCACATCGACGCCGAGGCCGGAGAGGCGGTGCGCACGCTGATGCAGGCCGCCGATCTGCTCGTCGTCTGCGATGCGCCGTTCGGTCCCGGCAACGTCGAGAACCTTCGCCTGGCGCTCGAGTCTGCGCGCGCGGGAACACCGACCTACCTCGTCGAGCAGGTGCCGATCGAGGAACGCGATTTCACCGACGGGACGGCAACCGAGTTGTGGCACGGGCTCCGGCGCGTGGCGACCGTGGTTGCGAGTTACGACGAGCTCGTCGTTCCCGTTCGGTGAGTGAACTGAACGACGTTGTCCGTCTCCGCGCTCTCGGGCTCGGCCACGGGGTCCGCCGCGCGGGGCGGCGCCGCGACGCCGGCGCCCTCGGGTGTTTCGAGCTCGCCGAGCAACGGAGGCTTGGTGACCGTCTCGCCCCGGTGCGCCGGGATGACGAACGACATGCGTGTGCCGCCGGCCGGGAGAGGATCCGCCCACATGATGCCGCCGTGTTGCAGCACGAGCTGGCGTGCCATGTGCAGACCCATGCCCGCACCGGCGCGCTCTTTGCGCAGGATGTCCTCCCCGGCCGTGAAGGGCTCGTTGAACGCCTTGGCGACGACGTCGCGCGAGATGCCGTCGCCGCGATCGGTGACGGAGACGACGACGCCCTCCGACATCTGGCGCCCCTTGAGGGCCACGGGCTGACCGGCTGGGGAGTAGCGACAGGCGTTGTCGAGCAGCTGCCGAACGATCTCGGCGAAGCGGACGGGGTCGGCGGCTCCCGCGAGCCGATCGGGGATGCTGCGGACGATCTGCACCGTGTGGTACTGCCGGCCGATCTCGTCGGCCACGTGGTGCAGGACGGGCGCGAGGTCGATCTCGGAAAGCTTGAGTGTGAGCGTGCCACGGTCCAGGTCCGCGATCGTCAGCATCTCGTCGATCTGCATCATCAGCTTCTCGAGCGAGGCCTCGAGCTGCTTGAGGAACTCCTGACGCTCCTCGTCCGGGATGCCGCGGTTCTTCAAGACGTACGCGATGCCCTTGGCCACGGTCACCGGGGTACGCAGCTCGTGAGAGATGTTCGCGAGGAAGTCGGCCTTGGCCGTCGTGAGGGACTCCAGACGCTCGGACACTTCGCCGAGCGCGATCTCGAGGTCGCGTCGCTGTGTGGCTTCGCCGACGAGGCGCTGCCCGAGCTGACCGCCGACGCGGTGGCTGAGCGCCACGTTGCCGTCCAGGACCGCGCGGATCGCGCGAAGGACCGACTCCGGACCGTCCTCCTTCACCAGGTACCCCGACGCCCCGGCATGCAGCATCTGCGCCGCGATGATCGGCGAGGACACGTTGGTCCAGCAGATCACCGAGGTCTCCGGGACGATGGCAAGCAGCCGGCGGACGAGGTCGGTCCCTCCGAGTCCCTCGAGGCCGATCTCGACGACGACGACGTTCGGCTGGGTGCGCGCGGCGACCTCGACGGCCCGGAAGCCGTCGGTGACGACCTCCAGTTCCAGGTCCGCCCCCGACTTCAGGAGCGTGTACTGCAGCTGGGCAAGGCCGTCAGGGATGTCGCAGATCAGCACCTTCGTAGGCATCACCGAAGGTATCGGGTGTCGGTCCGGAAGGGTTGAGCGTACGGGCGGGGGACCCCCCGCCGGCCTATTCGACGAGGCCGCTTCGGATGGCGATCGCGACCGCCTGAGCCCGGTCGTTCGCTCCGAGCTTCTCGAAGATCCGCTCGAGGTGGGTCTTGACCGTGTGCGGGGAGATCCCGAGGTCGTGCGCCACCTCTTTGGTCGTGGCGCCGTAGGCGACCTTCTGCAGGATCTCCTTCTCACGCTTGGAGAGCGGAGGAGACTCGACGCGTTTCTCCGCGATCTGCACTTCCTCGATGAACGCCCGAGTGAGCTGCGGGTGGATCACCGCTTTGCCCTCGAGCGCCAGTTGCGCGGCTTTCACGAGCTCGTCGGCCGAGGCGTCCTTCAGGAGATACCCGGAGACGCCCGCCTGGATGGCCTCGGAGATGGAGGCTCGGGACTCGTCGACCGTGAACAGGATCACCCGGGTCGTGGGCGAAGTCTCCCGGATCGCCTTGGTCGCCTCGATCCCGCTCATCCCGGGCATGCGCACGTCCATGAACACGATGTCGGGGGTGAGCTCGCCGACCTTCAGGATGGCGTCCTCGCCGTTCTCCGCCTCGCCCACGATGACCACATCGTTGGAGAGGTCCAGAGCCGCGTGGAGACCCTCCCGGGTCACCGGGTGGTCATCGACGATCAAGATTCTGATGGGAGGCATGCCCCTCTCGGAACCCCTCATGGAATAGGTGTCGGAAGATGAGTGTCCCTTAGGATAGAGCCAACAACTCCCCGAGGGAATGAACTTGCCCATGGACGAAACCCACAGCCACCAGGCCATCGCCTCGGCCGAGCCGAGCGCCGATGCCGCCGAGGGCCCCGACGCCGCCGGAATCTCCGTCGAGACGGGCGCCGGCGACCTCACGGTCGACCGGGTGCTGGAGGCGCTCAAGCAGGTCATCGACCCCGAACTCGGCATCAACATCGTCGACCTTGGGCTCGTCTACGACGTGGGGATCGCCCCCGACGGCGCCGTCCACATCGAGTACACCCTGACCACGATGGGCTGCCCGATCGGGCCGCTCATCGAGCAGCAGATGCAGTCCTTGCTGGCGGGGATCCCCGGGGTGACCTCGCTCGAAGCCGAGATGGTCATCCGGCCGCCGTGGAGCCCCGAGATGATGTCCGAGGAGGCCAAGGCCGCCCTCGGCTACTTCTGACTGGCTGTTCCGAGCGGGCCACGAACGCTTGACACTCCCGAGGGCGAGCGGGTTGACTTGCACCTGCAAATCCGATGCCTGAAGTCGGAAATCGGTTTTTCCCGGCGATCGGGACAGGCGGACAGGCAACGAGACAACAAGGGGAGGGTGCGATGGGGAACTACGCGAACCCGGACGCGCTGGTCGAGACCGACTGGCTCGAGGGGCACCTGGACGACGCGGACATCCGCGCGATCGAGGTGGATGAGGACACGGCGGCGTACGAGAAGGGGCACATCCGTGGCGCCGTCGGCTGGAACTGGACGACCGAGCTGCACGCGAAGGTCGGCCGCGACTACCTGAGCCGCCAGGAGCTTTCCGACCTGCTGTCCAGGGCCGGGGTGAGCGATGACACCACGGTGGTCTTGTACGGCGGGAACAACAACTGGTTCGCCGCGTACGCGTACTGGATCTTGAAGCTCCGGGGCTTCGACAACGTCAAGCTCGTGAACGGAGGGCGCAAGAAGTGGGAGCTCGAGAGCCGAGAGCTCACGCAGGACCTCCCCTCGTACCCGGCGAGCGGCATCACGCTCACGGCGCCCGAGCGCGAGGACATCCGCGCGTTCCGGGACCAGGTGCTCTCCAGGCTGGGCGACGCCACGTTCGTGGACGTGCGCTCGCCCGAGGAGTACCGCGGCGAGAAGCTCGCCCCCGACCACCTTCCCCAGGAGCAGGCGCAGGTACCGGGTCACATCCCCGGGGCCGCGAACATCCCGTGGAGCAAGGCGGCGAACGACGACGGCACGTTCAAGACCGCGGACGAGCTCAAGGCGCTCTATGAGGCCGAGGGCGTGACGGACACGAAGCAGGTCATCGCCTACTGCCGGATCGGCGAGCGCAGTTCGCACACGTGGTTCGCCCTGACCGAGCTGCTCGGGTTCAAGGACGTCAAGAACTACGACGGCTCGTGGACCGAGTACGGGTCGCTCGTCGGCGCGCCCGTCGAGAAGGGCTAGTCGCGCGCATCTCGCGACAGGGGCGGGAAGGCCTCGCCCGCCCGCCCCTGCTGTTTTCCATAGCTGTTTCTGGAGCCGTTTCGCCGGTCCACTGCGCCGGGTAGGTTGCTCGCATGATCCGATCCGCCTGGCGCGTGGTCGCCCTGCTCTCGGCTATGACGCTCGGTCTGGCAGCGTGCGACGAGGCCGTCCAGATCGGCGGAGACCTTCGCGACGAGGTCCAAGGCGCGGTCGATTCCGCGGCCGAGACCGCATCGGAGGTCCTCGCCGAGGTGGACGACCGGATCGACGATGCCACGAGGTCCGCGTTCGAGAACGTCCGAGTCGGTGTGGAGAACATCCAAGAAGACATCGCCGCCGCTTCGGACCTCGCCGGGAACGAGGCCGAGCAGGCGTACGAGGACCTCGAGCGCCGGGCCGCCGAGCTGCGCGAACGGGCGGACGAGGCGTCCGGCGACGCGGGACGAGAGGCCCGGCGGGCGTGGGAGCGGGTCCGCGCGGCCCTCGAGGAGCTCCAGGCCCGCATCGAGGCAGCGGTCGAGGCGCTCCGGGGGTAGGCGGGGGAACAGGGCGGTCGGTCGACGGTGTTATTCCTACTGCGCAGATAGACTTTCGGCCTTGCCCGCGGGTATCCTGGTTGTGCGGGAAGGGCCAGCCGAAGGCAGTGGAAGGGATCACCGTGGCCGTCAGCCAGGAAGAACACCTCCAGGAGCTCTCCAAGGGCTACCGCTTCGACTGGAAGGACCCCTCGCACTCGGTCTTCGAGCCGAAGAAGGGCCTGAGCTCCCGTGTGGTCGAGGAGATCTCGGCCCTGAAGGACGAGCCCGAGTGGATGCGCAAGTACCGGCTGAAGGCCCTGAAGCACTTCGAGCAGCGTCCGATGCCGTGGTGGGGCGCCGACCTGTCCGGGATCGACTTCGACGACATCTACTACTTCATCCGCTCGACCGAGAAGATGGCCGAGAACTGGGAGGACCTGCCCGAGGACATCAAGGGGACCTGGGACAAGCTCGGGATCCCTGAAGCCGAGAAGAAGTTCCTCGGCGGCGTCTCGGCCCAGTACGAGAGCGAGGTCGTGTACCACAAGATCAAGAAGGAGCTCGACGACATCGGGGTCCTGTTCACCGACATGGACTCGGCGCTCCGGGACCACCCCGACATCGTCAAGGAGTACTTCGGGACGATCATCCCGCCCAACGACAACAAGTTCGCGGCCCTGAACTCGGCCGTGTGGTCGGGAGGCTCCTTCATCTACGTGCCGCCGGGCGTGCACGTCGACATCCCGCTCCAGGCGTACTTCCGGATCAACGCGGAGGCCATGGGCCAGTTCGAGCGCACGCTGATCATCGCCGACGAGGGCAGCTACGTGCACTACGTCGAGGGCTGCTCGGCACCGATCTACACCCGGGACTCGCTCCACTCGGCCGTGGTCGAGATCATCGTGAAGAAGGGCGCCCGCGTCCGGTACACGACGATCCAGAACTGGTCGAACAACGTGTACAACCTGGTGACCAAGCGGGCCGCCGCCTACGAGGACTCCGTGATGGAGTGGATCGACGGCAACATCGGCTCGAAGGTCACGATGAAGTACCCGTCGATCTACCTCCTCGGCAAGGGCGCGCACGGCGAGGTGCTGAGCGTGGCGTTCGCCGGCGAGGGCCAGCACACCGACGCCGGCGGCAAGGCGATCCACGCGGCGCCGTATACGACGTCGGTGATCAACTCGAAGTCGGTCAGCAAGGGCGGCGGCCGGACCGGGTACCGCGGTCTGATCCGCGTCGAGGAGGGCGCCCATCACGCGAAGTCGATGGTGCGCTGCGACGCGCTGATCCTGGATGAGATCTCGCGATCGGACACCTACCCGTACGTCGAGGTCGAGGAGCAGACGGCGCAGCTCGGCCACGAGGCGAGCGTCGCCCGCATCGGTGAGGACCAGCTCTTCTACCTGATGAGCCGTGGACTCACCGAAGCCGAGGCCTCCGCGATGATCGTGAACGGGTTCATCGAGCCGATCACCCGCGAGCTCCCGATGGAATACGCGGTCGAGCTCAACCGGCTGATCGAGCTCCAGATGGAGGGCGCGATCGGATAGCGCCCGGCGCGGCCGGATCGGACGAGGGCAGGCCGCGCGGTCTGCCCTCTCGTACGGATGGGGACGAGATGACGCAAGCGACGAAGACGGGGTTCGACGAGGAGGCGCTCGCGGCGCTTGCCTCACCCGCGCCGTTCGTCGAGACACTCCGCAAGCAGGCGTTCAACGAGTACCTCGCGCTCCCGATCCCGTCCCAGGAGACGGAGGAGTGGCGATACACGGACGTCGAGCACTTCGACTTCGACCTCGCGCCCTTCGCCGGCGGCGGAAGCGCGGAGAACCTGGACGATGTTCCCGAGGAGATCCTCTCCGCGGCGGGCAATGTGGGGGAGCGAGCCGGTTTGCAGATCCAGCGGAACTCCGAGGTGGTGGTCACCCATCTGCTGCCGGAGCTGAAGGCCAAGGGTGTTTGGTTCGGCGACCTGGACCAAGCCAGCAACGAACAGCCCGAGCTCGTCGAGCCGTACCTGCACGGGCTCGTGGCGACCGACCGCTCGAAGTTCACCGCGCTCCACGCGGCCTTCCGTTCGGGCGGCACGCTCCTGTATGTGCCGAGAGATGTCCAGATCGAGCTGCCGATCCAGACGCTGACCTACCTGGACGCCGACGGCGCCGCGATCTTCCCTCGCACCCTGCTGGTCGCCGAGCAGGGCTCCGAGGTCACGTTCATCGACCGCTACGTCTCGCCCGCGCTCGAGCGTTCCTTGAGCGATGCCGTCGTCGAGATCTACGCGGGGGACGGTGCGCGCGTTCGCTACGTGGCGCTCCAGGAGTACGGCACCGGGGTGCAGCACCTCAGCGTCCAGCGCGCCCGGGTCGGGCGCGACGCGCACGTGAAGACGCTCGGGGTCGCGTTCGGCGCCACGCTCGCCCGGGCCGAGGTCGAGACGATCCTCGCTGAGGACGGCGGGACGAGCGAGATGCTCGGCGTGTACTTCGGCGACGGCGACCAGCACATCGACCACCGTTCGATCCAGGACCACGTGGGCTCCCGGACCTCGAGCGACCTCCTCTACAAGGGAGCGATGCGCGACCGCTCCAACGCGATCTACACCGGGACCGTGATCATCGAGCAGGGCGCGCACCTGTGTAACGCGTATCAGACGAACCGCAACATCCTGCTTTCGGAGAGCGCCAGGGCGCACTCGGTGCCGAACCTGGAGATCCTCACGAACGATCCGACCCGGTGCGGTCACGCGGCGAGCGTGGGTCCGGTCTCCGAGGACGAGATCTTCTACCTGATGAGCCGCGGGATCCCGAGGAAGGAAGCCGAGCGCTTGATCGTGTTCGGGTTCTTCCAGGAGGTCTTGGACCGGGTCGACATCCCGGAGATCCGCGAGAGCCTCATGGCCGCGATCGAAGGCGAGCTGGAGAAGGGGTTCTGACGGTGGCCCTCGTGCGGATCTGCGGCGTGGACGACGTCCCGGTGGGCGAGGTGCGGCGGTTCGAGCACGATCACCGGCCGATCGCGGTCGCGAACCTGGGCGAGGAGGGGTTCCGGGCGGTCGACGCGATCTGCTCGCACGCGCACTACTTCCTGGACGAGGGCGAGGTGGACCCCGACGACGAGACGATCGAGTGCCCGAAGCACGGGTCAACCTTCGACCTCAACACGGGCAAGCCGCGGACGCTCCCGGCGACCCAGCCGGTCGACGTGTTCCCGGTGAAGGTGGAATCCGACGACGTACTGATCGAGGTGGCAGATGAGTGACGTGAAGACCGACGTGAAGACCGACGTGGCGACGCTGGAGATCCGGGGCCTCGAGGTCTCGGTGGAGGGGAAGGACATCCTGAAGGGCATCGACCTGGTCGTGCGGCAGGGCGAGACCCATGCGCTGATGGGCCCGAACGGCTCGGGCAAGTCCACGCTCGCGAACGTGCTGATGGGGCGACCGGGCTACCTGATCACCGGCGGCCAGGTCCTGTTCAAGGGCGAGGACATCTCGAAGCTCACGGCCGACAAGCGGGCCGAGCGGGGCCTGTTCCTCGCGATGCAGTACCCGGTCGAGATCCCGGGCGTCTCGATCGTGAACTTCCTGCGGACCGCATACAAGAACGTGAAGGGCGAGGAGATCAACGCGCTCGCGTTCCGCAAGCACATGAAGGAGAAGATGAACCTCCTGGGGATCGAGGACGCGATGGTCCAGCGCTACGTGAACCACGGGTTCTCCGGAGGCGAGAAGAAGAAGAACGAGATCCTGCAGCTGGCGGTGCTCGAGCCCGAGATCGCGGTGCTCGACGAGACCGACTCTGGTTTGGACATCGACGCGCTGAAGGCGGTGGCTGGCGGCGTCGCCCAGCTGATCGGACCGAACCTCGGCGTGTTGCTCATCACCCACTACCAGCGGATCCTGAACTACATCACGCCGGACTTCGTTCACGTCATGATCGGCGGGCGTATCGTGAAGTCCGGCGGCAAGGAACTGGCCCACGAGCTCGAGGAGAAGGGCTACGAGGGCATCCGCACGGAGCTCGGGCTCGAGGCTGGCCCGGCCGCGACGGACTGACCGGGGACGGGGGCGACACACCATGGCGGTGACGGAGCGGCGAACGGCGGGACTCGACGTCGAACGCGTGCGCGCGGACTTCCCGATCCTGTCGCGCACGGTCGGCGACCGGCCGCTCGTCTACCTGGACTCGACGGCGACGTCGCAGAAGCCGCGCCAGGTCCTGGACGCCGAGCGCGACTTCTACGAGCGACACAACGCGAACGTCCACCGAGGCATCTACCTGCTCTCGGAAGAGGCCACCGAGCTCTACGAGGGCGCCCGCGCGAAGATCGCGGGCTTCATCGGCGCCACGGACCCGGACACGGTCATCTTCAACCGCGGGACCACGGAGTCGATCAACGCGATCGCGCACGGGTGGGGCCGCAAGTTCCTGAAGGAGGGCGACGAGATCCTCCTCACGGACATGGAGCACCACTCGAACATCGTTCCCTGGCAGCTCGCCGCGAAGGCGACCGGGGCGACGCTCCGGTACATCCCGATCACCGACGACGGCCTACTCGACCTGTCTGAGCTCGACTCGCTCCTGACCGGCAAGACGAAGGTGTTCGCGGTCACCGGCGGGTCGAACTCGCTCGGCACGCTTCCGCCGGTGCGGAAGCTCGCCGACGCCGCGCACGCGGTGGGCGCGGTCCTCGTCGTGGACGGCGCGCAGCTCGTCCCGCACCTCCCGGTCGACGTGGCTCAGCTCGACTGCGACTTCCTGACGATCTCGGGGCACAAGATGCTCGGGCCGACCGCATCCGGTGGCTTCTACGCCAAGCGCGAGCTGCTGGAGGAGATGGACCCGTTCATCGGCGGCGGCCACATGATCCACGAGGTCTTCCACGACTACTCGACGTGGCAGGAAGTGCCCGGCAAGTTCGAGGGCGGCACGATGAACATCGCGCAGGAGGTCGGGCTCGCCGCGGCGGTCGACTACCTCGAGGCGCTCGGCATGGAGAACGTCCGGGCGCACGAGGAGGAGATCGCGGGGTACGCGCTCGAGCGGCTCCTCGACGCGGGTGCGAGGATCTTCGGGCCCACGGACACGTCGAGCCGCGGCGGCGCCGTGAGCTTCTGGTACAAGGAGATCCACCCGCACGACCTCGCGACGGTCCTGAACGACGAGGGCATCGCGGTCCGGGCGGGTCACCACTGCAACCAGCTGGTGATGCGCCGGTTCGGCGTCCCTGCGACCACGCGGGCCAGCTTCTACGTCTACAACACGAAGCACGAGGTCGACGCGCTCATCGAGGCCCTGGGCAAGGCCGAGAGCGTCTTCGGGACCTAGGGGGACACGTGGCGCTCGACGAGATCTACAAGGAAGTCATCCTCGACCACTACAAGAACCCGCGGAACAAGCGGGAGATGCCCGATGCCGAGCTGACCTGCTCGAAGAACAACCCGCTCTGTGGCGACGAGATCACCGTGTACGTGCACGCGGACGGCGGCAAGGTCCTCGACGTCTCGTTCGTCGGTCAGGGGTGCTCGATCAGCCAGAGCTCGGCTTCGATGATGACCGAATCGGTCGGCGGCAAGACCGTCGAGGAGGTCGGCGAGCTCTCGACGAGCGTCCGGGGGATGCTGTCGGGTGAGATCGAGCCCGACGAGGACGAATTCGGGGAGCTCGTCGCGCTGAAGGGCGTGGTCAAGTACCCGATCCGCGTGAAGTGCGCGGTGCTGGCGTGGGACGTCCTGCAGGAAGCGCTGGCCGGCGAGGGCGCCGCGGCCGGCACCTCCCCCCACTAGCCTTCGGTCGGGCGGCGTTGCGTCAGGCGCCGGGACGGACGCCGGCAAAACCCATGGCCCCGACGCCGTCGTCGCCTGCCAGTTCGACGCTCCTGACGTCCTCGAACCCCGCGTCCCGCAGACCCGTCAGCCAGGTCTCGGTCGGGAACAGACCGCACAGGTGCGAGTCGAGCTCCGCATGGACCGATCCGTCGGCCTCGTGGAACACGTACGTGAGGTCCATCCGGACCGTGGTGTCGTTCGGATCGGGGTCCCACGTCCATTCCAGGTAACGCAGCGCGCGATCGTCACCGTCGTGGCCGCCGTGGTCGACCCGCTCGGAGAACGTCTCGCGAACCTCGTCCGGGACCAAGAGCGCGATCCCGCCGGGTCGGCAGTGCGCGAACGCGGTCTCGAAGACGGCGCGCAGATCCTCCTCGGCCGTGATGTAGGCGATCGCGTCGTGGACGAACACCGCGTCGAAGGTCCGGTCGAGCCGGACCGAGCGCATGTCGCCCTCGACGTGCTCGCACTCGGGGTTCAGGCGCCGGCTGACCTCGAGCATGCCGGGCGACCGGTCGACGAGCGTGAGTTGGAACCGTGCCTTCAGGTGCGAGGCGTTGTTCCCGCCGCCGGAGCCGAGCTCGAGCACCTCGTTGACCGGGATCCGCGCGCCGTCCTCGATCACGGAGCGGTACTCCGCGGCTTCGTCGGCGTACTCCTCGGGAGCCGACAGGAGCGGCCACCACTCGGCGAGCTCGCCGTACAGGCGCGGCAGGTCCACGCGGCGCACCATACTTGGCTCTAGGCTTCGCCCGTGCCCACGCGTATCAGGCCGTCCCTCGATTGGCTCCTCATCCTGGTTCCGCTCTCGATCGTCCTCGAGATCGCGGGCGGCAACGAGCTCCTCATCTTCCTGACCTCGGCCGGAGCGATCCTTCCGCTCGCCGGACTGATCGGCCGCTCCACCGAGCAGCTCGCGATCCACACCGGTCCACGGATCGGCGGTCTGGTGAACGCGACCTTCGGCAACGTTACCGAACTCGTGATCTGCGTCTTCCTGATCCTGGAGGACGAGGTCGACATCGTGAAGGCCTCGCTCACCGGGTCCATCCTGGGGAACCTGCTGCTCGTCCTCGGCCTGTCGTTCCTGTTCGGCGGGCTGCGACACGAGGAACAGAGCTACAACGCCCGATCGGCTTCGATCCACGCGACCTCGCTGGTGCTGGCCGTCGTGGCGCTGCTCATGCCCGCGCTGTTCGCACTCTCGCAGTCCGAGGAGACTCCGCTTCAGCGCGAGGTGGTCAGCGGCACGGTCGCGGCCGTGCTGATCGGTCTCTACGTGGCCGCGCTCGTGTTCACGCTCGTCACGCACGAGCACATGTTCCGGACGCCGGCGCCCGAGGAGCACCCCTCGTGGTCGCGCCGGAAGGCCATCGGCCTGCTCCTGGCCTCGACCGCGGTGGTGGCGCTCGAGGCCGAGTTCCTCGTGAGCTCGCTCGGGCCGGCGCTGGACGATCTCGGCCTGTCGGAGCTGTTCGTCGGCCTGATCGTCATCCCGATCATCGGCAACGCGGCCGAGCATTCCTCGGCGATCTTGTTCGCGCTCCGGAACAAGGTCGACGTGACCCTGGAGATCGCGATCGGATCCTCGACGCAGATCGCGTTGTTCGTCGCGCCGGCGCTCGTTTTCATCAGCCTGCTCGTGGGTCACCCGATGGACTTCGTCTTCAGCACGTTCGAGGTGGCGGCGGTCGCACTGTCGACCGTGCTGGTCTTCATGATCTCGGTCGACGGCCGAAGCAATTGGCTCGAGGGCGCGCAACTCACCGGTGCGTACGTCATCATGGCCATCTCGTTCTACTTCGTGGAGGCCCTGTGAACGCCCCTGTGAACGCGCCTGTGAACGATGCTGGAGGCGCGACGAATCGAAGGACCGCGCTCGTGCTCCTCGCGCTCGTCGCTGCCGCGCTCCTGGCTGCGATGCCGGCCGCCGGCCAAGGCCTCACACCTGAGTCGACCCCGCGGTTCGACGTCCGGATCGTGATCGAACCGAGCGGAGCGCTCCGGGTCACCGAGACCATCGTGCAGGACTTCGGGGACGTCCCGCGCCACGGCATCTTCCGCACCATCCCGAACCGGCAGCAGATCGACGACCGATTCGACCGCGTCTATCCGATCGAGCTCGTTGCCGTTGAGACCTCCGAAGGAACGCCGGATGACGTCGAGACCAAGGAGGAGAACGGCTCCTTCGTCATCCGGATCGGAGACCCCGATGTGACCGTCACGGGCGAGCACACGTACGGGATCGTGTATCGGGTCGACGGCGCGATGAACGGGTTCGAGACCCACGATGAGCTGTACTGGAACCCGATCGGGATTGACTGGGAGCAACCGATCGGGTTCATGCGGGTGCGCGTCGAGGCGCCAGCCGCGGTCGAGCGGATCGAATGCTTCCGGGGACCGTTCGGCTCGACGCTCGGCTGCACCCGAGCGGAGATCAAGGACGGAACCGCCGTGTTCTTCCAGGAGGACCTCGGCTCGTTCACGGCGATGTCCATCGTGGTCGCCCTTCCCGTCGGCGCGGTCGGGAGCACGGCACCGATCCTGGAAGAGCGGTGGAGTCTTTCCCGCGCGTTCAGTGTGACGCCCGGCACCGCGGCCACGGCCGCCGCGCTGCTCGTCCTGGTCGTGGGCGGGTTCGGTTTGCTCGCGTGGAGCCGCGGTCGTGACCTCCGGTTCCGAGGGTCGCAGGTCGACCAGGTGATGGGCGGACCGATCGAGACCGAGACGCAGGCCGTGCCCCTGTTCGAGAGCGGCACGGCGCCGGTGGAGTTCGCCCCGCCCGAGGATCTCCGCCCCGGTCAGATCGGGACACTCGTGGACGAGGAGGCGAACACGCTCGATGTGTCGGCCACGATCGTCGATCTCGCCGTGCGCAAGCACCTGGTGATCGAGGAGATCCCGAAGCGATGGTTCCTCGGCAAGCCGGACTGGAGGTTCACACGGCTGCCCGGGGAGACCGACGGTCTGCTGTCGTACGAGCACGTCCTGCTCGACGGGCTGTTCGAGAACGGGGACGAGGTCGAGCTCTCCGATCTGCGGAAGAAGTTCGCGGCGCGCCTAGAGAAGGTGAAGGACGCACTGTACCGAGACGTCGTCGCGAGGAAATGGTTCCTTCGTCGGCCCGACAAGGTCCGGCAGGCCTGGCTCGGGATCGGCGTGGTGGCGTTGCTGGCTGGCATCGGTGCGACTGTACTCCTGGCGATGCACACGAAGCTCGCCATCCTCGGAATCCCGCTCGCGATCGGCGGCCTGCTCCTGCTCGTCGGCGCCAAGTGGATGCCGGCCCGGACGGCGAAGGGGACCGCCATCACGCGCCGCGTGAACGGGTTCCGCGTCGTGATCGAGACGGCCGAGGAGCATACGGCTCGCTGGGCAGAGCAGGAGAACGTGTTCACGCGGTTCCTGCCCTACGCGATCGTGTTCGGTGTCACGGACAAGTGGGCGAAGGCGTTCGAGCCCCTCGGACAGCTGCCCTCTGACGACATGTCCTGGTATGTCAGCACGCGGCCGTTCGTGTTCCACGAGTTCGCCGACAGTCTGGATTCGTTCGCGGTCACGACGAGCGGCGTGATCAGCGCAACGCCGTCCGGATCGGGTGGCAGCGGCTTCGGCGGCGGTGGATTCTCCGGCGGCGGCGGTGGCGGTGGGGGCGGAGGCTCCTGGTAGGGTCGGGAAGACCCGCGACGGACAGGCGGTTCGACACCCCGTGGACATCGTCTTCTCCGAGGACCCTCGCGATTTCGCGCGCCGCGACTGGTCGAGTCTCGTCACCGCCGACCCTGCCGGAACGTTCTTCCACACACCGCAGTACCTGAAGCTCTACTGGGAGGAGTTCGGGAGGGAGCCCGACCACCTGCTGTTCGCGTTCGCGGAGGAGGACGGCGCGCAGGTGGGCGCCGTCGCGTTCGAGCGGATCGGGGACACGCTTCGGTTCCTGGGTGGAACGGAGGTGACCGACTACCAGGGCCCGGTGGCCTTGCCCGACGTCCAGCCCACCGTTGCGAAGGAGCTGTTCGCGGCGCTCGGACGACTCGATGGATGGAGCGACGCGGATCTGCGCGGGCTTCCGGTGGACCGCGATTGGCTCGGGCTGCTCGCCGAGGCCGCGCAAGCACAGGGCAACACGGTCGAGGTCGCCGACGAGGAGAACGGCGTCGCGCCGTTCATCGCCCTTCCCGGGTCCTTCGCGGAGTACCTCGCACTCTTGCCGGCCAAGCTCCGGCACGAGATCAAGCGGAAGGCCCGAAAGCTCGAAACGGACATCGGCCCCTGGCACATCTGCCTCGCGACGCAGGAAACGCTCGAGGCCGACCTCGACCGGTTCGTCGACCTGCATCGGACCAGCGAGGGGCCGAAGGGCGTCTTCATGCAGCCGGGGATGGAGATCTTCTTCCGCCGGCTCGGCGAGGAGTTCCTGCCCCGCGGGGTCTTCAACCTCACGTTCATCGAGGTCGAGGACCATCACAAGCTCGCCGGGACGATCGGGTTCCGGTTCGAGGGGACGTACTCCCTCTACAACTCGGCGTTCGACCGTTCGTATCAGGCCGCGTCCCCGGGGATGGTGCTCGTCGCCGAGGATATCCGCATCGCGATCGAGGCCGGGTGCTCCGTGTTCGACTTGCTGAAGGGCGACTACGCATACAAGTACCGGTTCGGCGCTGTCCCTCGCTCGGTCAAGCGGCTCGTGGTCACCCGCTAAGCCTCGAGATCGGCGCTCGCGAGAAGGCCGCTGTCGTCCCAGAGATTCACGCGGTCGTAGGACGTCAGGTTGGACGAGGTGACGAGCCACGTCGAGCCTTCGCCGCCGGGCCCGAGCTCCATCGGGCGCAGGTCGATCCGGCGTTCTCCCGCGAGCATCGTGACGTTGACGGTTCCCTCCCAACCCGGCGCGCGACATAGGACGAGGGCCCAGGACTGCCCAACGTTGGACTCGTAGATGA
Source organism: uncultured Actinomycetes bacterium (assembly GCA_963786805.1). Lineage (GTDB taxonomy): Bacteria > Actinomycetota > UBA4738 > UBA4738 > HRBIN12 > CALGFI01. The sequence goes on along the minus strand of CAWBAK010000005.1, from coordinate 390,617 downwards.
CCACGCTTCCCTGCAGGTCCTGCGATCCCTCCGCCCGCAGGGCACCCACCCGCACGTTCTCGCCGCCGAGCTGAGCGAGGAACGTCTCGTACTTGTCCGCGGCCTCCTCGTAGTTCAACGCGAGAACCGTCGCCACCGCTCCCCAGGCGAGCGCCGCCGCGAGCGCCGCGATGACGGCGACCCGGCCGGGTCGTCCGCTCCGAACCCCCGCCGGGGCGGCCGATGCCCACTCGTCGTCGAGCGTGCTCAGCACGCGTTGCCGCAGCTCGCCGGGGGGATCGACGTCGTGGGCGGCGGCCGCGAACGTTCCGACGCCGTCGGCCATCGCGCGGAGTTCGGCGCGACACGACCCGCAGCCACGCAGGTGGACGCGGACCTCACGGTCGACGGTTTCGTCGAGCGTGCCGAGCAGGTGCTCGGCGAGTTGCTCGCGGACCTGCTCACACGTCACGCCGCTGCTCCTCCAACGCGTCGCGGAGCTTCAGCAGGGCGGTTCGGATCCGTGTCTTGGCGGTCCCGAGAGGGATCCCCTCGAGCTCGGCGACCTCGGCGCTCGTCTTCCCGCCGAAGTAGGCGAGCTCGAGCGCGGCTCGCTGCCCGTCCGTGAGCGCGCCCATCGCGCGGCGCGCGCGGTCGGACAGGTCGGCGACCTCCGCGCGCAGATCGGGACCCGGTTCGTCCGAGGCCTCGCGGGAAAGGCCGTTGCGCTCGAGCACTCGGGCCTCGAGCACCCGTCGGCGCAACGCGTCGATCGCCAGGCTCCGGGCGACGAGCAACACCCATGTCTCGAGCCTGCCTCTCGTCGCGTCATAGCGGCCGGCGTTCCGCCACAACTTCACGAAGGTGTCCTGCACCAGATCCTGCGCGGCGGCGTCACCGCCGAGCATCACGATCCCCAGGCCGTACACGCGGGAGGCGAAGCGCTCGTAGAGCTCGTCCGCCGCCGCCTGGTCGTGCGCGGCGAAGGCGCGCATGAGCGCGGAGTCGGAGCGAGGGCCTCGGGATCGCACGGTCAGCACGGTACTCGCTGGAAGTACGGGCCGGAGCCCGGATCGGCTCGCCTACTCGACGAAGGCGCGGAGGTGGGTGAGCACGGTGAGCGCGAGCTCCTCGTCGCCCCCGACGACGAGCGCCCCGTCGTCCAGGAACTCCCCGGCCTCGTACCGTCGCCCGGCGACGAGCCCGAAGGCGAGCCCGCGGCCGCTGATGAACGCGTCGGGCTTCTTGTCCTCGGGAGGCATCTCACGTGGCGCGAGGCCCCAGTGCCACGTGCCCTCTCCGACGCCCTCGAGGTCGACCTCGAGGCTCCGCCCCGGGTACGAGATCCCGGCCAGGCCGAGCGCGTAGGGGAGCATGCGGATCGCGAGGTCGTTCGTCAGGTAGACGGGCCAATGCTGTGGGTTCTCCTCCAGCGCCGCGCTCTCACGGATGTCCTCTCCGTGCAGCCACCACTCGATCGTCCGCGACTGAACGAGGTAGCGCACGCCGATCGCCCCGGCGACCCAATCGACGCGCGTCGTGCGCCACTCGTCTTCGTTCAGGCGGGCGCAGAGCTCGAGGAACGCGTCGGCGCCCTTGCCCCAGTCCGTGATGACCTGCCGGGCCGGGATCTCCTGACGAACCTTGACGGCCCATTCGTTGAACCCGTCCACCCACAGCTCGCCGTCGTTGGCCTCGCGGAACGCGTCGAACTCCACCGCCGGATCGCCCGCGACGAGCTGCGCCGCGGCGACCTCCTGCGCGGCCAGGTGCGCCATGACGTCGCGGTTGAGCCACCCGGCGCAGACGCTGTTCGAGTCCCAGGTCTCCGGCGGCGCGTACTGGATCGTCCTGCCGAGACGGTCGCGCTCGGCGTGCGCGATCGCCAGCAGCTTGTTCCGGCCGAGCGTCACGGCGTCCGCGCTCCTTCCGAGGGGGCAACCCGATAGGGCAACCGCGGCGGATTGTACCCTCGCCCGATGCGCGTCCTCGTGGCGCCGGACAAGTTCCGGGGAACCCTGACGGCGGCTCAGGCGGCGAGCGCCATCGCGGCGGGCTGGCGTCGCGAGCGACCCTCCGACGAGGTCGACGAGGTCCCGATGGCCGACGGCGGCGAGGGAACGCTCGACGCGCTCGTCGCGGCGCTGGGTGGCGAGCTCCGAACCGCACGCGTCTCGGGTCCGCTTGGTGATCCGGTCGACGCGTCGTTCGGCATGATCGTGACGCCGTCCGGTCCCACGGCCGTGATCGAGCTCGCGCGCGCGTCCGGACTCGCGCTCGTCGGCGAGGCCAGGCGGAACCCGCTCCGGGCGTCGAGCCGTGGAACCGGCGAGCTCGTCCTCGCCGCCGCGCGCGAGGGCGCGGGCGAGATCCTCGTCTGCCTCGGCGGGAGCGCGTCGACCGACGGCGGTGCCGGGATCGCGGCCGCGCTCGGGGTTCGGCTGCTCGATGGCGCCGGCCGGCCGGTCCCCGACGGCGGACGCGGCCTGCTCGAGCTCGACCGCGTGGACGCGACCGGTCTCGAGCAGGTCGTGCGACGGATCCGGTTCGTGGTGGCGTGCGACGTCGACGATCCGCTGACGGGTCCTCGCGGTGCCGCACGCGTCTACGGCCCGCAGAAGGGCGCCTCGCCCGACGACGTGCTCTTGCTCGAGCGCGCGCTGGCGCACTACGCGGCGGTCATCCATCGCGATCTCGGGATCGACCTCCGCGCGCTGCCCGGCGGGGGAGCCGCCGGTGGCGCGGGCGCGGGCCTCGTGGCCTTCCTCGGCGCCCGGCTGCGGCCGGGCGTTGCCGTCGTGATGGATGCGCTCGACGTCCGGCGGCGCGTTGCGTCCGCCGACGTCCTCGTGACGGGGGAGGGCCGACTCGACGCATCCTCCTTGCGCGGGAAGGTGATCTCGGGGTTGCTCGTGGAGGCGCAACGCACCGGTATCCCGATGGCCGTGCTGTGCGGACGTTCCGAGATCGAGATGCCCGAGGCGCGTGTCGCGTCACTCGTGGAGCGGTTCGGCGAGGAGCGCGCGATGGGCGATGCGCGCAGATCGCTCGAGGACCTCGCTGCCGAGGTCGCCCTCGATCCGGAGCGGCTATCGTCGCCGCCGTGAGCGATGCGATCGACCGGTTCCTCGAGGCCGCGCGGGTGCTGGACCTTCCCGTGGAAGTCCGTCGCTTCCCGGAGGGGACCAAGACGGCCGAGGACGCCGCGCGCGCGATCGGCTGTGACGTCGCGCAGATCGTGAAGTCGCTGGTGTTCGTCGCGGACGACGAGCCCCTCCTCGCCCTCACCAGCGGAGCCAACCGCGTGGACACCCGACGTCTGGCGGAGCTCGCGGGAGCGGCGACCGTTCGGCGCGCGAACCCGGAGGAGGCCCGGAGCGCCACCGGATTCGCGGTGGGAGGCACGCCGCCCTTCGGGCATCCGACCCGGCTTCGCGCGTTCCTGGACCGGGACCTCCTGACCCACCAGGACGTGTGGGCCGCCGCCGGGACGCCGGACTCGGTGTTCCGGACCAGCCCCTCCGAGCTGCAGCGAAGCGCCGAGGCCCAGGTCGTGGAACTGAAGGAATCCGGGCACCCGAGCGATGGTTGAGCCGTTCAGCCGCTAGAATCGCGGGTACGGATCCATGGACCGGAGGACCGATGATCCAGCTGAGTGAGAGCGCCGCCGGCAAGGTGAAGGAGCTCCTCGTCGAGGAGGGCAGGAGCGACATCGCCCTCCGCGTGGCCGTCCAGCCGGGCGGCTGCTCCGGGCTCCGATACGCCATGTACCTGGACGATCAGCTCTCGGAGAAGGATGTGGCCGAGGAGCAGTTCGGGGTGCGGATCGTGATCGACAAGATGAGCGTCCCGTACCTGTCTGACGCCAAGATCGACTTCGTCGACACGCTCGAGGCCTCCGGCTTCACGATCGACAACCCCGTCGCGCAGGGATCCTGCGCCTGCGGGAACTCCTTCCACTAGCCTCCCGAGCGGGCGAAGGTCCTTAGTCCGCGTCGTACGCGAGGTTGGGACGGAGCCATCCCTCGGCCTCGCGCCGGTCCATCCCGCACCGCTGCGCGTAGTCCTCGACCTGATCCTTTCCGAGGCGGCCGACGTTGAAGTAGCGCGAGGCCGGATGCGCGAAGTACAAACCCGACACGCTCGCGGCAGGGGTCATCGCGTACGTCTCGGTCAGCTCCATCCCGATCTCGCCGGCGCTGAGGAGGTCGAAGAGGGCCTGCTTGCGCGAGTGATCGGGACAGGCCGGGTATCCGAACGCCGGACGGATGCCCCGGTAGCGCTCGCCGCGCAGCTCTTCTCCCGACATCGCCGGACCCGTCTCGTACCACTCCCGCCGGACCGTTTCGTGGAGCCATTCGGCAGACGCCTCGGCAAGGCGGTCCGCGAGGGCCTTGACCATGATCGCGGAGTAGTCGTCGTTGTCGGCCTCGAACACCGCGACGAGGTCGTCGGCGCCGATCCCGGCCGTGCACGCGAACGCGCCGACCTGGTCGGCCAGTCCGGTCTCGGCGGGGGCGATGAAGTCGGCGAGCGAGCGGTTCGGCCGGTCGTCGCCGTGATCGGCTTGCTGCCGGAGCATCGGGAACCGCGTCCCGTCCTCGAGCAGGATGTCGTCCCCTTCAGTCACAGCGGGCCAGTAGCCGTAGACGGCGCGAGCCCTGAGCGACCCGTCGGCGACGATGGTGTCCAAGAGGGTGTTCGCCTGCTCGAACAGGTCGCGCGCGGCCTCCCCGTGCGCCGGGTGATCGAGGATCTGCGGGTACCGACCTTTGAGCTCCCACGCCGTGAAGAAGAAGGTCCAGTCGATGTAGTCGCGGAGCGTCGCCAACTCGGGCTCCAGCGCCTTCGTCCCGATGAACGGTGCTTCCGGCAGGTCGTCGGCGCGCCAGGCGATGGGCGATCGTCGTTCCCGGGCGACGCGGATGGGCACCAGCGGCTGTGACTCGCGCTCGGCGTGGAGTTTCCGCAGCCGCGTCTGGTCATCGCGGTTCTGGCGGTCGAGCTTGGTGCGCCGCTCCGGATCGAGGAGGTCGCTGACCACGCCGACCACCCGAGAGGCGTCGATCACGTGGAGGACCGGCGGCGTGTACTCGGGCGCGATCCTCACGGCGGTGTGCTGGCGCGAGGTCGTCGCACCGCCGATCAGCAGTGGGAGCTCGAGGCCCCGACGTTCCATCTCGCGGGCCACGTTCTCCATCTCGCCGAGCGAGGGCGTGATGAGCCCGGAGCAGCCGACGATGTCGCAGCCCTCGGCGGCCGCGGTGTCGAGCAGGACGTCGGCCGAGACCATCACGCCGAGGTCGATCACCTCGTAGTTGTTGCAGGCGAGCACGACGCCGACGATGTTCTTGCCGATGTCGTGCACGTCGCCCTTGACGGTGCAGAGCACGACCTTGCCGTTCGCGCGGTCGCCGCTCGGCCCGAGCCGGAGCTTCTCCTCCTCCATGAAGGGCTCGAGGTGCGCCACGGCCCGCTTCATCGCACGAGCGCTCTTGACGACCTGGGGGAGGAACATCTTGCCTGCGCCGAAAAGATCGCCGACCACCTTCATCCCGTCCATCAAGGGGCCCTCGATCACGTCGAGCGGCCGCTCGCGGGCGAGACGGGCCTCCTCGGTGTCCTGGACGATGAACTCGTCGATCCCGTGGACGAGGGCGTGCTTCAGGCGTTCCTCCACCGAGGCCTCGCGCCACGAGAGGTCGAACACCTTCTTCATCCCCTCGCCCTTGACGGTCTCCGAGAACGAGACCATCCGCTCGGTGGCGTCCGGGCGCCGGTCGAAGACGATGTCCTCCACATGCTCGAGCAGGTCCTTCGGGATGTCCTCGTACAGCGCGATCTGACCGGCGTTCACGATCGCCATGTCGAGCCCGGCTTGGATCGCGTGGTAGAGGAAGGCCGAGTGGATGGCCTCGCGCACGCGGTCGTTCCCGCGGAAGCTGAACGAGAGGTTCGACACGCCGCCTGAGACCCTCGTCCCTGGGAACCGTTCCTTCAGGATCCGCGTCGCCTCGATGAACGCCTTGCCGTACTCGGCGTGCTCCTCGATCCCCGTCGCGATCGCGAGGATGCAGGGGTCGAAGATGATGTCCTCGGCGACGTAGCCTGCGCGCTCGGTGAGGAGACCGTAGGCGCGCTCCAAGATCTCGATCTTGCGCTCGACGGTGTCGGCCTGGCCGCGCTCGTCGAACGCCATGACGACGACGGCCGCCCCGTAGCGCTTGACCCGCCGGGCCTTCTGGAGGAAGTCCTCCTCTCCCTCCTTGAGGCTGATCGAGTTCACCACGCCCTTGCCCTGCAGGCACTTGAGGCCGGCCTCGAGCACCTCCCACTTCGACGAGTCGACCATCACAGGCACGCGCGCGATGTCCGGCTCGGTCGCGATGAGGTTGAGGAAGGTGGTCATCGCCTTCACGCCGTCCAGTAGGTCGGCGTCCATGTTCACGTCGAGCATGTTCGCGCCGCTCCGAACCTGATCCGCGGCGATCTCGACAGCACTCTGGAAGTCGCCGGCCTCGATCAGACGCCGGAACTTCGCCGACCCGGTCACGTTCTGACGCTCACCGATCACCACGAACCCGGTGTCGGGGGCGATCTGGAAGGGTTCGAGGCCGCTGAAGGACGCGAGGCGTTTGGGCGCCGGCAGCCGGCGGGGCGGGAGCCCTTGGAGCGCGCCCGCGATCGCGCGGATGTGCTCGTCGGTGGTGCCGCAGCACCCGCCCAGGACGTTGCCGAGACCGCTCTCCGCGAACTCGCGCAGGTACTTGGACGTGGTCTCGGGCCGCTCGTCGTAGCCGCCGAACGCGTTCGGCAATCCCGCGTTGGGATGACAGGTCGTGTAGACGGGCGCGGCGCGGGCGAGCACCTCGAGATAGGGGCGCATGTCCGAGGCCCCGAGCGCGCAGTTCACGCCGACGCTGAACGGCTCCGCGTGCGCGACCGAGATCCAGAACGCGTCGATCGTCTGCCCGGACAGCGTCCGGCCGCTCCGGTCGGTGATCGTCACCGAGATCATGAGCGGGACGTCGGGAGCGACGTCCTTGGCGGCGGCGATCGCCGCCTTCGCGTTCAGCGTGTCGAAGATCGTCTCGACCAGGAGCAGGTCGACACCGCCCTCGATCAGCCCACGGATCTGCTCGGCGTAGGCCTCGCACAGCTGGTCGAACGTGAGGGCGCGGTAGGCCGGGTCGTTCACGTGAGGGGAGAGTGACAAGGTCTGGTTCGTCGGCCCGACCGAGCCGGCGACGAACCGGTCCGGCCCGAAGCCGGAAACGGCCCGCTTGGCGATCTCGGCGCCCGCGCGGTTCATCTCGTGGACGAACCCCTCGAGACCGTAGTCCGCCTGCGAGACGGAGGTCGAGGTGAACGTGTTCGTCGTGATGATGTCCGCCCCGGCCTCCAGGTACGTCCGGTGGATGTCCTCGACGACGTCCGGACGGGTGAGGTTCAGGAGGTCGGGGTCGCCGGCGACGTCTCGTGGGTGGTCGCGGAACCGGTCGCCGCGGTAGTCCTCGTCCGAGAGGCCGCGACCCTGGATCGCGGTGCCGTACGCGCCGTCCAGGATGAGGATCCGTTCGGCGAGCAGGGTCTCGAGCCGTTCCCGCATGCCGAAACGCTACCGGCCGCCCACGGGTATGACCAGCGTTCGAGCGTGGGGTAGGCTGCCGCGGTCCGCGCCGCGATGGTGAGCGGCGAAGGCCCAACGGGGGAAAGCGGTGGCCAAGGGAGCGCTCGCCAAAGGGCCGGCCAAGGGGCCGGCCAAGGGGCCGGCCAAGGGGCCGGAAGGTCCGATGGGCCGACGCGCCCCGGACCTGCTGGGCGGCGTGCCGCTGTTCTCCGGCCTGTCGCGCCGTCACCTCAAGCAGCTCGCCGAGCACGCCGACGTCGTGGGGTTCCGCGAGCGCGAGGAGATCGTCGGGGCCGGCCGCCCCGGCGGCACGTTCTACGTGATCCTGGAGGGCGAGGCGAAGGTGACGCGCGACGGCAAGGCGGTGGATCGTCTGGGACCCGGCGAGTTCTTCGGTGAGATCTCGCTGCTCGACGGGGGACCGAGGACCGCGGATGTGGTCGCCGAGACGCCGGTCACCGCGATCCGGATCTTCAAGCGCTCGTTCGACCGCGTCGTGACGAAAGAGCCCGCGGTGGCCGCCAAGATCCTGGCGGTCGTCGCCCACCGCCTGCGCGAGGCGGAGCGCTCGATCAGCGGCTGATGCTGGCGATCGACTACCGCTGGTGGAAGTTCCTGCACGTGGCCGCCGTGCTCGGGTTCGTGCTGTTCCACGGGGTGTCGGTGCTCGTCGCGCTGCGTCTGCGCAAGGAGCGAGACCGGGTCCGGATCGCCGAGCTCCTGCAGTTCTCGGGCTCATCGATCATGGGGATGTACGTCTCGCTCGGCGGGCTGGTCATCTTCGGCGTGGTCGCCGGGTTCGCCGGCAAGTGGTGGAGCTACTGGTGGATCTGGATCTCGCTCGGGCTGCTGGTCGCCACGATCGCCGAGATGTATGCCGTCGCGAGGCCGTACTACCAGCAGCTGAAGGACGCGATCCAGCTCCGCCCGTCCGGGGTTCCGCGCAGGAGCGACGAGGAGCTGGACGATCTGCTCCGGGCACGCGGGGCGCTGTTCAATGCCGTCTTCGGGATCGCCGCGCTCGTGATCATCACCTGGCTGATGATCTGGAAGCCCCTCTGGCAGGTGTGACGCCGAGGCCTCAGAGGTCGGTCGGTTGCAGCGGGCGTTCCGCAGGGCCGTTCGCCACGGCGCCCGTCGGAGCGAAGCGCGAGCCGTGACAGGGGCAGTCCCATGTCTTCTCGGCCGGGTTCCACTTCACCGTGCAGCCCATGTGGGTGCACTTGGCCGACAGCGTCGTGACCTTGCCGCGCTCGTCGCGGTAGACGGCGACCTTTCGATCGCCGGTCGCGACGATCCCGCCCTCGCCCGGCTCGATCTCCGAGAGGTTCTGGGCGATCGTTCGGGCCACGAGGACGTCGGACGTCGCGTTCTCGGCGATATCGCGCGGCACCGAGCCCAGGAGGGCGGCCCGGGCGCCGGCTCATCCCCTTGTTGCCGACCATCACGAGGTCGAACCCCTCCTTGTCTGCCGTCGCGACGATCTGCTCGGCCGGGTCGCCGTCGAGGATGAGCATCCCGACCGGCGCGCTCTCGCCGATCGTCGCCGCCGTGTCGCTCAGAACGAGCTCGCCGGTCTTCGGGTGCCCGACGAACGCGAGCGTCATCGACGCCTCCAGCCGGCCGGCCAGCGCGTAGGCCTTGTGCGCGGCGCGGTCGGCCGTCGCCGATCCGTCCGTCGCGAGAAGGATCCGCCGATACGGCGGTGAGCCGTGCGGTCGGTCGGCCTCGTCCCGGGCGCGGGTGAGCAGGACGTCGCACGGCGCGTGCGTCAGGACCTTGCGCACCACGCTGCCGATCAGCTGCTCGGCGTGGAACAGGCCCTTGCTGCCCGTCACGATGATCTCTGCGTCGGCCTCCTCGGCCGCGTGGATGATCGCCTCGGCCGGATCACCCGTCGAGATCACCACCTCGTGTTTGATCCCCTCGCGCTCCGCGATGCGCAGGGCTCGTGCCACGGCCTCGCCGGCCACGGACGGATCGGCAGCCACGTGGACGATGGTCAGCTTCGCCTTGGTCGCCGCCGTGAGCGTCGCCGCGACGTGCTCCGCCGTCTCGGCCGATGGTGAACCGTCGGTCGCCAGGACGATGCGCTTGTAGGCCAAGACCATCCCTCCGCGGGTGGCAGAACGCGGAAGCCTACACCGGCATCGCCCGTTCCATCGGGTCGCGAGGCCGCTTCCCGGCCGAGAGGAACGCGACGGAGACGTCGACGAGCGCCTCCAGGTACAGCGCCGAGCCGGAGATCGTCCCGATGAGATGCAGGGTTCGCGGAACCTGGGGGACTCCTTCGGAGGACGCCACGAGTGCGAGCACGTTCGCGGCGACGAACCCGGCGGCGAGCACCGCGAGCAGGATCAGGAGCGCCGTTCGAGCACCTGATGTCGTGAGTGTCTGCCACAGCGAGACCGCGGCGAGGGCTGCAGCGCCGAGCCAAGCCAGGGTTGCGACGAACGCACCGGCCTCTCCGAACGTGGACTCGCCCGCGTACGCGATCCCGGTCAGCGAGCACGTCGCGGCGCTCACCCATCCCAGGACGCTCGCCAGCGGGCGCCAGACCCTCACGGGCCGACGCTATGCCGGCCACCGGTGCCTCAGGCGGTGGGTCCGGTCATCACCACGAGGTCGTCACGCAAGCGCAACGAACGCGCGACCGCCGTCACCGCCCCGCCACGAAGAGCTCAGTCGAACGCGGGGCCGAGTCTCAGGATCTGCTCGAGCTCGGCAAGCGTCGCGGCGTCCAGCACGACGTCTCCGGCGGCCGCGTTGGAGCGGACGTGGTCGGGGTTGCGGCTGCCGGCGATCGCAGAGGTGACGCCCGGCTGGTGCACGGTCCACGCCAGCGCGAGCTGGGACACGGTGATGCCGAGACGGTCGGCGATCGGACGCATGGCGTCGACGACGGCGAGGCTCCGCTCGCGCTTCCCCGGGCCGAAGAGGTACCCCTTCTCGACGCGACGATGGTCGCGCCGGGCGAACTTGGTCTTGTCCGTGATGGCCCCCGTCAGCAGGCCGTACGCGAGCGGTCCGTAGGCGAGCACCCCGATGCCCACGTCGCCGCACCAGCGGATCAGGTCGCGATCGTCGAGCACCAGCATCGAGAACTCCTGCTGGAGCGAGTCGACGTGCCGTATCGCCAGACAGCGCTCGATCAGCTCGCGATCGAAGTTCGAGACCCCGATAGCGCGCACGAGGCCCTCGTCGACCAGCGAGGCCATCGCCCCCCACGTCTCCTCGATGGGGACCCCGGTGGCGTCGGGCCAGTGGAGTTGGTACAGATCGATCCGGTCCGTCGAGAGCCGTTCGAGGCTCTTCCGGCACGCCTCGTGCACCTGGTCGGGACGGAACCCCGTACCGTCCGGTGCCGGCGCCACCTTCGTCGCGATCGAGACCTCGTGCCGCCGGCCCGCGACCGCCCGGCCGACGAGGTGTTCGGAGGTCCCGTTCCCGTACACCTCCGCCGTGTCGATCCAGTTGATCCCGGTCTCGAAGACCATCGCGATGGCCCCGACCACCTGCTCCTCGGGCGGGGCATCGTCCCATTCGCGCCCCATCCCCGCCTCCCAGGCACCGAAACCGATCACCGAGAGATCCGGTCCTCGCGATCCGAGCTTGGCGGTCCTCATCCCAGGCTCTCTCCCTTCTCCGACCGGGGAGCGATAGGCACCCGGTGACCGACGGCATCAATGTACCGGCGGTCTCTCCGCGCAGGCACGCGGTACGCTGGTAGTCGAAAAGCGAACTCCTGCGACCCCTGAAGGAGGCGGCCGGGCAGACGCCCGGGCCAGATGACGAAGCAGGTCGAAGAGAAACAGCGCGTCATCGTCCGCTTCGCGGGCGACTCGGGCGATGGGATGCAGCTGACCGGCGACCGATTCACGAACGCCACTGCGGTGCTCGGCAACGACCTCGCGACACTTCCCGACTTCCCCGCCGAGATCCGGGCTCCCGCGGGAACCGTGCACGGCGTCTCGGCTTTCCAGATCCAGTTCGCCTCGACGGACATCCTCACGCCGGGGGATCACCCCAACGTGCTGGTCGCGATGAACCCCGCCGCCTTGAAGGCCGAGCTCGCCTCGGTCGAGAAGGGCGGGATGGTCATCATCAACGAGGACGCCTTCACCGAGCGGAACCTCCAGAAGGCCGGGTACACCTCGGATCCGGTGACCGACGGAACGCTCGACGGCTTCCAGGTCTACAAGGTGCCGATGACCTCGATCACCGTTCGCGCCGTCGAGGAGCTGGGGCTCACGCGCAAGGAGGCGGAGCGTTCCAAGAACATGTTCGCGCTCGGCCTGCTGTCGTGGATGTACGGGCGCCCGACCGACGTGACGCTGAACTGGCTGCACAAGAAGTTCGGCGACAAGCCCCAGGTCTACGACGCGAACGTCGCGGCGTACAAGTCCGGCTACAACTTCGGGGAGACGACCGAGCTGTTCGCGACCTCCTACATGGTTAAGCCCGCGCCGGCGCAGCCCGGGACGTACCGGAACATCTCCGGCGCGACGGCGCTCGCCTGGGGTCTGGTCGCCGCTTCGGAGCGCAGCGGTCTCCGGCTCTTCTACGCGAGCTACCCGATCACCCCCGCCTCCGAGCTGCTCCACGAGCTGTCGAGGCTCAAGAACTTCGGCGTGATCACGCTCCAGGCCGAGGACGAGATCTCTGCGGCCAACGTCGCGCTGGGTGCGGCCTTCGCCGGCGATCTGGGAGCGACGGGGACGAGCGGCCCCGGGATGGACCTGAAGGCCGAGACGCTCGGTCTCGCGGTGACCCTCGAGCTTCCGATGGTGATCGTCGACGTGCAACGCGCCGGTCCCTCGACCGGGATGCCGACGAAGACGGAGCAGGCCGACCTCCTGCTCGCCATGTACGGGCGCCACGGCGAGTCGCCGCTGCCGATCGTCGCGGCCAAGTCGCCCTCGCATTGCTTCGACGCCGCGATCGAGGCCGTGCGGATCGCGGTGAAGTATCGGACGCCGGTCATCCTGCTCTCGGACACGTTCCTCGGGAACTCCTCCGAGCCCTGGCTGCTCCCGGACGTCGACACCTTGCCGACGATCGACCCGAACTTCGCAGACGGCCCGAACGCCGGACAGGAGTTCCTGCCGTACCTGCGCGATGAGAACCTCGCGCGGCCCTGGGCGATCCCGGGGACCAAGGGGCTCCGTCATCGGATCGGCGGGCTCGAGAAGGAAGACGGGACCGGCGACATCAGCTACGACCCCGAGAACCACGAGCGGATGACGAACCTGCGAGCCGCGAAGGTCGAGAAGGTGGCCGAGGACATCCCACTCCTCGAGGTCGACGACCCCGACGGCGACGCGGAGCTCCTGGTCCTCGGCTGGGGTTCGAGCTACGGAACGATCCGGGCCGCGGCCCGGCGGCTGCGCGAGCAGGGCCACAAGGTCGCCGTCGCACATCTGGTCCACCTGAACCCGATGCCAACCAACACGGGAGACGTCGTGCGCGCCTACCCGAAGGTCCTGATCCCCGAGATGAACCTCGGGCAGCTCGCGCTGCTGATCCGAGGCCGGTTCCTCGTCGACGCGCAGAGCTTCACGAAGGTGCAGGGTCTCCCGATCCACCTGGACGAATTGGAAGCCGAGATGTTGAAGGTGATCGAAGGATGAGCGAACAGGAGACACCGGCCCCCGAGGGCAACGGCGGCGGCGCGGCCGGCAACGGAGGCTCCGCAGGCGGCAACGGCGGCGGAGTGGTCGGAACCCTCACCAAGAAGAGCTTCACCAGCGACCAGGAGGTCCGCTGGTGCCCCGGTTGTGGCGACTACGCGATCTTGGCGACCGTCCAGTCGTTCATGCCCGAGCTCGGCATCCTGCCCGACGACACGGTCTTCGTCTCCGGGATCGGCTGCTCTGGTCGGTTCACCTACTACATGGACACGTACGGCGTGCACGGCATCCACGGCCGCGCGCCCGCGCTCGCGACCGGGATCGCCACCGCGCGCCCCGAGCTGTCGGTCTGGGTGGTGACCGGCGACGGGGACGGCCTGTCGATCGGAGGCAACCACCTGATCCACGCGCTCCGCCGGAACGTCAACCTGAAGATCCTGCTGTTCAACAACCAGATCTACGGGCTGACGAAGGGCCAGTACTCGCCGACGTCGGAGGAGGGCAAGGTCACGAAGTCGACCCCGTTCGGCTCGGTCGACCATCCCTTCAACCCGATCGCGCTCGCGCTCGGCGCCGAGGCCACGTTCGTGGCGCGGACGATGGACAACGACAAACAGCACCTCACGAAGGTGCTCCGGCAGGCGGCCGAGCACCGCGGCGCCGCGTTCGTCGAGATCTATCAGAACTGCAACGTCTTCAACGACGGCGCGTTCGATCTGCTCCGCGAGAAGCCGCAGGGCTCGCACAACCAGATCCGTCTGGAACACGGGGAGCCGATCGTGTTCGACGAGGGAACGCGCTGCGTGGCCGTCGGGGACAACGGCCGTCTCGTGGTCGCGAAGGTCGACGAGGTGGACGAGGGCTCGATCGTCGTGCACGACGTGCACGGGCGGCCCTCGCTCGCGTTCGCGCTGGCCCACCTCTCACGGGGCCCGACCGAACCGACGGCGATCGGCGTGTTCCGCGAGGTGGAGCGCCCCGTCTTCGGCGAGGCGACGATCGCGCAGGTCGATGCCGCCACCGAGCGGCTCGGCAAGGGGAGCCTGGACAAGCTCCTGCACTCCGGCGACACCTGGAACGTCGGCTGAGACCGGGCTAGGTGCTCGGATCCGCGCTCGCGCCGTAGCGGGCCATCGCTGCTTCCGCCACCGAACCGACCTCGCGCAGTTCGTGAACGAGCGCGGGAAGGGTGTCCAGGAGCCGGTCGACGTCGGATCCGGTCGTCTCCGGACCGATCCCGATCCGGAAGCTCGTCGTTCCCGGATGACCGAGGTGCTCGAGCACCGATGACGCGTCTCCGGGCGCTCCCGAGCAGTTCGAGCCCGAGGCGATCCGGAACCCCCGGTCGTCGAGGGCCATGCTCAGGATCTCGGCGTCGAGGTCGGCGACCGAGAAGCAGACGAGATGCGGAACACGCTGCGTCGGATGGCCGTGCACGCGGGCATCGGGAACGCGCTCTGCGATCCCGGCGCGGATGCGATCGGTGAGCGACCACTGGCGGGCGGCCTGGTCGGCCATATCGGTCAGGCGGACGGCCAGCGCGGCGGCCATCGCCGCGATGCCCGGGACGTTCTCCATCCCCGAGCGGCGCCGGCGCTCACGGTCGTCGCCGCAGGGGTACGCGGCGATCGGAACCCCGCGGCGAACGTAGAGCGCTCCGACCCCTGCCGGCCCTCCGAACTTGTGGGCCGAGAGCGAGAGCAGGTCGACGTCGAGCGCGTGCACGTCGACCGGCAGGCGGCCGACGGTCTGGCAGGCGTCGGTGTGGAGGAGGACCCGCCCCTCGCGGCAGAGCAGTGCGGCCTCGGCGACCTGCTGGATCGTTCCGACCTCGTGGTTCGCATGATGGACGGAGGCGAGGAGCGTCCCGGGCGTTCGCACTTCCCGGCCGAATCGATCGAGGTCCAGACGTCCATCCTCGTCGACCTCGACGAGGATGGACTCGAAGCCGTCGGTCTCGAGCGTGGAGAGGACGCCGCCGACGGCGGGGTGCTCGACCGTCGTGGTCACGATCCGGGTGCCGATCTCGCGGACCGGACGAACGCCGCCCCAGATCGCGAGCGCGACGGACTCCGTCCCACCGCTCGTGAACACGATCTCGTCCGGCTGCGCGCCGAGTGCCTCCGCGATCGCGGCGCGCGACTCGTCGAGCAACCGGCGGGCGTCCATCCCCTGGCGGTGCAGGCGCAAGGGATCGCCGAACCGGTCCAGGGCGTCGAGGAACGCCTCGCGAGCGCGTGGATGAAGCGGTGTCGCGGACGCGTGGTCGAGGTAGGTCTCGGTCGTCATCGCTGGGGTCCCGTGGTCTGGGCTCTGAACCGGTTCTGGCCATGATAGGCCGGTCTTCGCGAAGGCCCTCCTCCGCTACGGCGTGGCGGGGGAGCGGTCTCGAAGGAACAACCCGGAGTACAGGACGGCCGCGATGACGGCACCGGACAACGGGCCGACGATCCAGACATACCAGTTCGCCCAGTTTCCGCTCGCGATCGCTGGCCCCAGCCATCGTGCCGGGTTCATCGCGGCGCCGGTGAACGGCCCGAACGCCATGATGCCGAACGCATACACGGCCCCGATCGCGAACGCCGCGGCCGTCCTGGACGATCCACGACCGTCGACGACGAGCGCGAAGGCGACGAACACGAGGAAGAAGGTGCAGACGGCCTCGATCACGATGGCCTTGCCGGCGGGAACGGCGGAGGAGAGCACGGGCGTACCGCCCGACGCGGACGTGAACGCCGTCTCTGGGACCAGGTACCGGAGCAGGAAGGCGGCCGCCACCGCGCCCAGGATCTCGGCGACGACCAGGACCGCCGCCCGCGTCGTCGTGAGCCTGCCGGCGACCCACAGGCCGATCGACGCCGCCGGGTTGACCAGCCCGCCGCCGAGGTGGGCCGTGGAGGCGATCATCGCGGCAAGGACCAGCCCGTGCGCGAGTGCGACGCCTGTGAGATCGAGCCCGGAACCCGACGCGATGCTCGCGCCCGCCCCGATGAAGACGAGGGCGAACGTCGCGACGAGCTCGGCAACCGCCGCCTTGGCCGATCCCACGCGCGCGACGATAGCCCAAGGCCGTTGGGTAGTATCCGCGCATGGACGTGCTGCTCGTGTCGCCCGATCCTGCCTCGCGCGACATGATGCGCCTGGTCGTCCGGAGCATCGAACGACGGCTCGGCTCCCCGATCGTCTTCCTCGAGGCCGCGAACGGGGAGGAGGGCGTGCGCATCGCGAGGCGGGCGAGACCCGATGCGATCGTCGCGGACGAGATCGCCTCGCGCGAGGGCGCGTTCTCGCTCGCGAGGACGCTGCACGACGACTTCGACCCCTACCCGGGCACGATCGTGATCCTGCTCGAGCGGCGCCAGGACGAGTGGCTCGCCAACTGGTCCGGAGCGGACGCCTGGTTCGTCAAGCCGATCGATCCGTTCGAGCTCGCCGACCGGTTGCTGGAGCTCGTGACCAAGAGCACCGAGCCGAACAGCACCGAGCCGAAGAGCACCGAAAAGGAGACCGCGTGAAGATCAAGGGAACGTGCCGCAGGTGCGGACGGGAGTTCTTCGTCGAACAGGTGATCCAGAACGGCGGCGAGTGCCCGTGGGACGGCAAGTCGTTCCAGGACGACTACGCGGCGGTGCTGGTCGACTCCCTTCGGCAGGCCGAGACCGCCGGAAGCACGCTGGAGAACGCGCTGCAGAAGCTCGCCGACCTGGAGCCGGAGTTCGTCATGGATGCCGAGTCGGTGCTGGGGCAGGCCCGAGAGGATCTCGAGAGGCTTGAGCGAGCCCACGGCATCCACCACTGAGTTCGCCGAGAACCGGTACGGCGTCCGGGTCGAACGCGAGGACGCGGGTTGGCGGGTGGCCATCCTGGATCCGGACGGCGCCGAGGTCTCCTCACGCTCCTGCGGCGACGAGGTCGAGGCCCGGACGTACGCCTCCGTAGTTCGCCAGCACATCGAGTGGCTCTCCGAGCCGGCCTTCCGGCGTTCCTACGCGATCGCCGAGGGGGAGTGACGTGGGGTTCAATACGATGCGGCCCGGCAAGGTGAAGCGGGCCGACCTGCTGTACCTCGTCGCGGCGATCGTGGTGGTCGCCGCGCTCGTGGTCTGGGCCGTGCGCTAGATGGACGCGGCCGAGCCGGCCGACCTGGACTACTGCTACGTGACGACCACCGGACGCCGCTCGGGCAACCCGCACACGATCGAGATCTGGTTCGCGCAGCACGAGGGACGGGTGTACCTGCTCTCGGGTGGCGGCGAGGGGAGCGACTGGGTGAAGAACCTGCGCGTCAACCCGACGGTCGGCGTGCGGATCGGAGACCGGGACATGATCTGCCGGGCATCCGTCATCGACGATGACGCGGAAGACGAGCTCGCGCGCCGGCTGCTCCTCGAGAAGTATGCGCCGCGCTACTCGGATGACCTCACCGAGTGGGCGAGGACGGCGGTCGCGGTGACGATCGAGCTCCCGGAGCCGCCAGCGGAGGGCTGACGCGGGCGCGGGACCTCGGGGGCCTAGGCCTCCTCGAAGCCGATCGCGAAGAGCCGTTCGAGGTCGTGGGTGGAGTACACCTGGAACGCGATCAGTGTCTCGGTCCTGGCGACGCCCGGGACCTTCGAGATACCCCCGGGGATCACCGTCGCGAGATCGTCGTGGTTGGCGACGCGGGCGATCGCGACCAGGTCGAACTCGCCGGCGACGGAGTACACCTCGCTCACACCGTCGATCTCCGCGATCGCCTGCGCGGCCTCGGGGATCCCGTCGATCTCACATTGGATCAGCACGACCGCGTGGACGCTCATGGATCCATCTCCCTTCCCACGCAGCTCGGCCCGGTCATCGGCGGAAGCCTACGCGCGCTCGAGGATCACGGCGAGCCCCTGGCCGCCCGAGATGCACAGCGTCGCCAGGCCGAGCGCGGCTCCTCGGTTGCGCATCTGGTATCCGAGCGTCAGCAGCAGCCGCGCACCGCTCATCCCGATCGGGTGACCGAGCGAGATCCCGCCGCCCCATACGTTCAGCCGGTCGTGGTCGAACTTGAGCTCACGCTCGCAGGCGATCACCTGTGCGGCGAACGCCTCGTTGATCTCGATCAGGTCGATGTCCGCGAGCGACAGCCCGGCTTTCTCGAGCACCTTCTTCGTCGCCGGGACCGGCCCGATGCCCATGACCTCGGGTTCGACGCCGGCCCAGCTCATCCCGGCGATCCTCGCGAGGGGCTCGCGGCCCTCGGCGCGGGCGCGCGACTCGCTCATCACGACGAGCGCGGCGGCTCCATCCGTGATCCCGCTCGCGTTGCCCGCGGTCACCGTGCCGCCCTCGCGGAACACGGGCTTGAGCCTGCCGAGCGCCTCCAGGTCGGTGTCCGGTCGCGGATGCTCGTCACCGGTGAGCGTGGTCGCGCCACCCCCGCGCGGGTCGGGCGCCTCCACGGCGAACATCTCCTCGGCTCGGAGCTCCTTGGAGGTCTCGGCCTTGCGCTGGGACTCCAGAGCGAACTCGTCCTGCTCCTCGCGCGAGATGTCGTACCGATCGACGAGGTTCTCCGCGGTCTCGCCCATCACGAGCCCGCACAGCGGGTCCAGGAGCCCGTCTCGGTACATCGCGTCGTAGACCTGTGCGTCGCCCATCCGGTACCCCGTGCGCATCCGGTCCAGGATGAAGGGGACACGCGTCATGTTCTCCATCCCACCCGCGAGGACCACCTCGGCGTCGCCGAGCTGGATCTGCTGCGCCGCGAGCTGCACCGCCTTCATCCCGGAACCGCACGCGATGTTCACGTTGTAGGCGGAGACCTCGACGGGGACTCCGGAGCGGACCGAGACCTGCCGCCCCGTGTTCGGACCGTTGCCCGCCTGCCGCGCGTGACCGAAGATCGTCTGGTCGACCTGATCCGGCGCGACGCCGGCTCGGCGCATCGCTTCGGTGGCGGCGAGCACGCCGAGGTCGACCGCGGGAAGGTCGGAGTACGCCCCGAGGAACTTGCCGATCGGCGTCCGGGCGCCCTCGACGATGACCGCGCGCTCCACGAGCCCAGTCTAGCGGCCGGACTCCGCGCGACCGGCCGTGACGGTCACGCGGTACAGATCTCGAAGCGCCCCGATCTCGCCGCCGTGCTGGAGGTCGTGGTGCGCCATCGTCCAGAAGATCCTCCAAGCGGGCCACTCCTCGCCCCAGTTCGTCAGGCGCTGAGCGTCGAGCTCGTGATCGCCCAGAGCGGTGAGGTCGTCCAACAGGAGTTGGTGCCCGCGTTCGGTCTTCGCGAGCGCGCCCGCGACGTCGTGCGGCGTCTCGATCGTGTACCACGTCAGCTCGCGAGTGCCGAACGCCCACTCGTGGTACATCACCTTGCACGTCGCGACGTGGGCCATGCGCCATCCGATCGTCGTGAAAGGCGACGGGATCGGATCGGGCTCCGCGTAGTCGTGGTTCCATCGCCCCGACTCGTCTCGGAATACCCTCCAGGTGTTGCCGGGCGCCGGCTCCCACATGAACTCCTCGTCGTTCACACCCTCGACGCACCGGCGGAAGATCGCGTACGCCTCGCGCAGCTGGTCGGTCAGAAGCTCGGTCGCGCGCCTCATGCGCCCACGCTACTACCGGGGTGCGGCGAGCCGACCACCGAGCCGAACGCCTGCCGAACGGTCGCTCTCACGGAGCAGGACCAGAAGCCTGTTGAGCTGCGCCCCGCCGTCGACGGGCTCGGCGAGCGGGACGTCCGTCGCGTCGATGCGTGGTCCGTTCCGGGCGATCCAGGCTCGCAGAACGGCGAGCTCGTCGGCCCGGTCGCGTGGACACGGAGCGCCGAGCGGCTCGGCACGGTCGCCACGCACGAGCGCGCCGCCTTCGATCCGGAAGCGCCATCCCTCTTCGTCGGCGAGCACGAGCTCGGCCGGCCGGAGCAGCCAGGCATCGACCCTCGCGCGGGCGAGGGCCTCCGCGAGGGCGCGCAGCCGGTCGCGCGCGAGCGCGGCCTCCTCGAATCGCTCGGCTTCCGCGAGGTCGCGCATCCGCGACTCGAGCGCTGCGAGGAGCCCGCCCGGAGTGGAGAGGGAGGAGATGAGGGACCGGACGAGCTCCCCGTAGTGCTCGGGGTCGATGCGGCCGTCGCACGGTGTGGTGCACCGCCCGATGTCGGCGAGCGCGCACGGCGCGAACCGCGTCGACGCCCGCATCGAGCGGGTGCATCGGCGGATCGGGAACGCCTCTTCGAGCGCCTCCTTCGCCATCCGCGCCGTCTTGGACGAGGGGAACGGACCGAGATGCGCGCCGGACGCCTTGGGTTCGCGGACCACCTTGATCCTGGGATAGGCCTCGCGCTCGTCGATCGACAGGTAGGCGTACCGGCGCCAGGTCTTCCCGCGGCGGTTGTACTTCGGCTCGTGCTCACGGATCAGCCGCGCCTCGAGGACGAGCGACTCGAGCTCGGATCCGCAGGCGATGCCCTCGACCGAGATGGTCTCGGCGAGCAGGTCCTCGATCCGCTTGCGGGAGTCGCCGTAGAAGTAGCTCTTCACGCGCGTGCGAAGGTCGTTCGACTTCCCGACGTAGAGGACACGGCCGGTCGCGGCCTCGGAAGAGGTAGACGCCTCCGGCGCGCGGCAGAGGCGTCGGCGAGGGCGATCTTGCCGAAGTTCGGCCGCCCGCGGGCTCGCACCGCGGCGTGCAGGTCGCCGAGCGTGTGGATCCCGAGCCGCCCGCCGAGGTCGAGCAGACCGTGCAGCACCTCGCCGCAGGTCTCGGCATCGGGAAGCGCGCGGTGTGTCGGCTTCGCCGCCGTCCGGAAGTACTGGGCCAGCGTCGCCAGCCGGACGTTCGGGACGTCGGGCCAGACGACGCGGCGTGCGAGCCTTGCCGTGCACACTGGCGGCGGCGGCAGGGGGTCGTAGTCCAGGCGCTCGAAGGCGACGTTCAGGAACGTGAAGTCGAACCGCGCGTTGTGCGCGACGAAGACGCATCCTCGCGCGAACTCGGCGAACGACGGCAGCACCCACTCGATCGGCGGCGCGCCGGCGACCATCCCGTCGTCGATCCCGGTCAGGTACGTGATCGAGCGGGGGATCGGTGCGCCCGGGTTCACGAGCGTCTCGAACACCCCGACCCGCTCACCGCCGCGAAGCTTCACCGCGCCGATCTCGGTGATCCGCGACTCGCGCGGGGAGCCTCCGGTCGTCTCGAGGTCGACGACGACGAACTCCACCTCGTCGAGAGGAACGCCGTCCTCCAGGGTCGGCTGATGCGCCTCCGCTCGGCTGCCCGGGCTCACGTTCGACCTCCGCGCGGGGCCGCACGAGGGCGCTCACCCTATCCGAACAGGTGTTCGATGGTCAAGCCGGGTGACGAGCGTGAGGAATGGCCGCTACACGGTGACGTCGCGAACGCGGAACTGCGCGGCGGCGGCGACGAGGAGCAGCGTCGCCACGGCCGCCAGGTAGATCCCGGCTCCGACGACGGAGCGGTGAAGTTCGGGAAGTCCGCCGGGTCGGCGATCAGGAACAGGCCCGCGTTCTCGGTGAGGAGCCAGGGCGCCCACGCGGGACGGAGGCCTCGGACCAGGTTCTCGACGATGACGATGTAGCCGAACCCCACGCCGAGCGCCGCGGCCGTGTTCCGGCCGATCGACGCGATGCCGAACCCGACCCCGGCGAAGACGGACGAAACGAGCGCGACCCGCAGTCCGACACCGGCGGCTTCGGCCGCCCATGCGCCGTCGGCGCCGGCCGTGCTTCCCTGCGTCGCTGCGTCCACCGCGAGCACCCCTCCGAGGACGAGCTGGAGGAGGACCGTGAGGACGAACACCGAGACGACCCCGGCCGTCGCCTTCGCGACGATCACGCGGGTGCGTCGCGGCTCCCAGGTCAAAAGCGTGGTGACGGTTCCCGCATGCCACTCGGCACCGACGAACGACGCGCCGAACAGCCATCCCAGGATGACGAAGACGAAGCTCGTGCCCAGGAACACCTCCGGCAGCGAGGCGAGGTCGTAGGACTGGGTCGCGAACACGATCACGCCCGCGACGACGATCCCGAGAACGACCAGCGCCGCGACGATCCGGACCAGCCGCCGGGACCAGAACCGAAGGAGCTCCGTGGCCAACAGCGCGCTCATGACGTCTCCGTTCCTTGCGGGAGCGCCGCCTCCGCATCCGCGCCGCGCATCGACCCGGCTTCCGTTCCCGGCGGCGGCGCCGTGAGCTCGAGGAAGACCGTCTCGAGATCGACGGCGTCCGGACGAAGCTCGGTGAGGTAGAGCCCGCGGTCGGCGAGCGTGCGTGTCACGCGGGCCGCCTCCTCTGGAGGAAGCTCCACGCGCAGCAGCCCGTCGGCGGCATCGGCGCGGATGCCCGCGTCCAGCAGCGCACGCAATCCGGCCGGCACATCGTCGACCCTGGCGATCAACCCGGCGACCCGGCCCGCGGAAAGCACCTCGTTGACGGGCCCCGCGGCGACCGCGCGGCCCCGCGAGAGGATCGCCACGCGGTCGGCGGTCTGCTGCACCTCGCTCAGGATGTGGCTCGAGACGAACACCGTCCGTCCCTCGCGCCCCAGCCGGCGGATGAGGTCGCGCACCTCGACGATCCCCGCCGGGTCGAGCCCGTTCGCCGGCTCGTCCAGGATGAGCAGCTCGGGGTCCTTGAGGAGCGCGGCGCCGATGCCCAGTCGCTGGCGCATCCCGAGCGAGTAGGTCTTCACGAGGTCGTCCGCGCGGTCGGCCAGGCCGACCTGCTGAAGGACCTCCGCGACCCGGGAGCGGCCGATCCCGGCGATCCGGCCGAGGAGCTCGAGGTTCCTTCGCCCGGAGAAACGCGGATAGAGCGAGGGCGTCTCGACGATCGAGCCGACGCGGCCGATCACGCCCGCGATCTCGACATGACGCTGCGCGCCGAGGAGGGCACAGCGTCCCGAGGAGGGGCGGATGAGCCCGAGCAGGCACCGGATCGTCGTGGTCTTGCCGGCACCGTTCGGGCCGAGGAATCCGAACACGCCGCCCTCGGGGACGGACAGGTCGAGCCCGTCGAGCGCGACGGTCTTGCCCCGGCGGGCACGCCGGTACTCCTTGCGAAGCCCCTCGGTCTCGATGACGGCCATCGTGGTCACGACCTTAGGTGCCCTGTCCCCTTCCGGCACGGTGGCGAGCACGAGAACCCTCCGGGTGGTGGCACCGGTTCGAGCGCAGGCTACGTGCGCGGATGCAGCTCGTCCTCGACCAGGAACGCGATCAGCTGGCCGATCGCGATGTGCGCCTCCTGGATGTGGGACGTCTCATCGCTCGGAACCGCGATCTCGATGTCCGCGAGGGGACCGAGCTTGCCCGGGGACCGGCCGGTGAGCGCGATCGTCCGCAGGTCTCGCGTGCGAGCGTGCTCGAACGCCATCGCCACGTTCTGCGAGTTCCCGCTTGTCGAGATGCCGAGAAGGACGTCGCCCGCCCGTCCGAGCGCCTCGACCTGCCGGGCGAAGACCTGCTCGAACCCGTAGTCGTTCGAGATCGCCGTGAGCAGAGAGGTATCGGTCGTGAGGGCGATGGCGGGGATCGCCGCCCGCAGGCGGTCGACCTTCAGCGTGCTGACGAACTCGGTCGCGAGGTGCTGTGCGTCCGCCGCGCTGCCGCCGTTGCCGCAGATCAAGAGCTTGCCGCCGTCGCGGACCGAGTGGACGATCGCCGCGGCCGCGGCCAGGATCGACTCGCCGCACTCCGCAGCGGTTCCCGCCATCGTCCGAGAGGACTCGAGCAGATAGGCGCGGACCGGTTCCAGGTTCATCGCCCCGCCCCCGTGAGGACCTCGTCCCGGATGGCAGCCGCGGCGGCGGGCAGGTCGGCGACGACGCGGTCGGCCAGGTCTCTCGCCCCCTCTAGCTCCTCCTCGCCGTGTCCCGACCGAACGAAGATCGTGCGGGCTCCGATCGCTCGCCCCAGCGCCATGTCGCCGGCGTGGTCGCCCACCACGAAGGACTCCGCCGGGTCGAAGCCGAGCGCGGCTGCCGCCCGGTCGACCATGCCCGTGCGCGGCTTGCGGCACGAGCAGTGGTCCTCCGGTACGTGTGGGCAGTGCTCGATGGCATCGACGTCCGCGCCGGCGGCGCGTAGGAGCTCGCGCAGGTGGTCGTGGATCGCTGCGAGGTCGGCCTCGGTGATCCAGCCGTGACCCACCGGCGATTGGTTCGTGACGACGAGGATGCCGAGTCCGAGCGCGCGGAGGTCGCGGATCGCTTCGGCCGCTCCGGGGATCAGCCGAAGCTCGGCCGGGGAAAGGACGTAGCCGATCTCCTCGTTGATGGTCCCGTCGCGGTCGAGCAGGACGAACCGCCGGCTCACGCCGGCCTCCAGACGCGGTCGCCGACCCGAGCTTCGACCCCGCGACGTCGGAAGGAGAACTCCGCGAGCTGCCCACCGAGCCCCTCGAGCGCGGCGCGCACGGCGGGTTGGCGATCCGGCCGGCACGCGAGGAGCAGGTAGCCGCCGCCGCCGGCGCCGCAGATCTTCCCGCCGGCCGCGCCGGCATCGTGAGCGGCATCCATCAGGCGCTCGATCGGCGTTCCCTCGGCGATGTGCGGGTTCATCCGTTTCTTGCTCTCGTACGCCTGACGCAGGAGCCCGCCGAGCGACGCCAGATCGCCGGCCTCGAGCACATCGCGCATCTCGTAGGCCATCTCGTGCAGTTGTTTCATGCCCACGATGGTTTCCTCGCGCCCCTCTCGGTACATGCGGATCTGGGTGTCGATCAATCCCAGGTCGGTTCGAACGCGGCCCGTGTAGCAGAGCAGGAGGTGGGACCGCAGTTCGGAGAGCGCGCTCTCATCGAGCACCACCGGGGTCACGGTGACGCCGTCCGAGGTGAACTCCAGCAGGTTGAACCCGCCGAACGCTGTCGCGTACTGGTCCTGCCACCCTCCGGCGATCTTGAGGTCGTCTCGCTCGATCGCGTACGCGAGCCTCGCCACCTCGAAGGTCGAGAGCGGCAGCTCCGCCAGCGCGGCGAGCGCGCCGACGCAGGCCGTCACGAGCGCCGATGATCCACCGAGCCCGCTTCCGGGAGGAGCGTCCGACGCGATGTCGACATCGAGCCCGGCTCGCGATCCGATGCGCGCGATCGCCGCCTTGGGAAGGTCCATCACCCCGTCGTAGACCGGGTCCTCCTCGAGGTGGTACTCGACGAGGTGTCCGAGATCCAGCGATCGGATCGTGACCTGGCGATCCTCGCGAGGAGTGACGTCGACGTGCGCGCAGTGATCGATCGTGGCCGACAGGACGGCGCCGCCGTTGCGCTCGTAGTAATGGGGGAAGTCCGTCCCCCCGCCCACGAAGCTGATGCGGAGCGGCGCGGTGGCGCGCACGGTGGACTCGGTCATCGGCCCGCCAGTATGGGCACCGGCCGAGGCCGGTGACCAGCGCGTCCTCAGGCGACGAAGCGGACGACCCGGCGGCGCTGCTGCTCGGTCAGACCGCCCCAGACCCCGTAGCGCTCGCCGTTCTTCAGCGCCCAGGCGAGGCACACGTCGCGGATCCCGCAGGCACCGCAGTACGCGAGGGCCGGCCCGGCCTCTTCCTCCGAGGTCGGGAAGAACACGTCGGGGTCGATGCCGTGACAGGACGCCTTCTCCTGCCACATGTCCGGGGGTGAGGGGTTCGTTGGGAGGGATTTCAGGTCGATACCGGCGATGCGTTCCTTGGTCACCAGCAACTCCTGCCTCGTCGGACGATGCGCCCGCCGCGGCCGAGTTCGGGGCCGGGGAGAGGCGACCCCCCGGTTGTATCAGTCGGGCCCGAATGGAAAACAGTCTTGAAAACTTGGAGTTGGAGGAGTAGTGGAAAACCCCTCAGCGAGTGTGGAGAAGCGTTCCCGATGAGGTCGCGAGGTCGGCATCGCGGGCATCCCAGCGAACCCGGACGATCCCCAGGCGATCGACGGCGCTCGTCAGGAGGCCGACGTCCGCTCCGCTCCCGATCCGAACGGTTTCGCCTTCGCGGATCGGGGCGGCGGCTTCGACCGGGAACACGATGCGGGTCGGATGGCCCAGGTTCGCCACCTTGGCGACCGCCTCCTGCCCGAGGAAGCAACCCTTCGCGCGATCGGTAACCGGAGCGACGTCCAGGCCGGCCTCGGCAGGCAGCGAGTCCGTGTCCAGGTCCCTGGGGAAGGCCGCCTCGCCTCGGCGGATGCGTCGAGCCTCGACCACCTCGGGACCGGCCGGCAGGAGTCCCTCGGACGCCAGATCCCGGCGAAGGTCGTCGAAGACGGCGTCGTCGCTCGCGCCGATGAGGAGGTCGTAGCCGCCGCCGAGGATCGACGGGCGGTAGGCGTTGCCGAACCGGTCGGGTGGAACGGCACCCCCCGGAACGGCGAACAGCCGCAGCCGGGAGGGAGAGAGGGCGACGTCCGACGAGAGCACGTAGGGCGCCAGGGCGTCCGAGACGGGCTCGGGCTGATCCACCGGCTGCGCGAGGAGGAAGTCGCGTTCGCCCAGCGCCAGCACGTGGAAGCTCGCCCGGATGCGGCCGGTCGGCCCGAGGAGCAAACAGGGGCGCGACTGGAAGCGGTCGAGGGTCTGGACGTCGGTCGTGACGAGGTCGTTCAGCCAAGCCCGGGCGTCGGATCCGGAGACGAGCGCCAAGGCGACCTGCTCCAGCTCGGCGTAGGCCCGCCCTTCGTCCAGGGCCTCTATCTCCTTCTGGAGCGAGAGCGCACGCATCGTCTGAGAGGATAGGCGCCCGTGGACGTGCCGAAGATGCTGCTCGTCACGAACGACTTCCCTCCCCGGGTCGGCGGCATCCAGCGAACCCTCGGAGCGCTGGCCGGAGCGCTCCCACCCGAACGCGTCGCGGTGCTGGCCCCTTCGTGGGACGGAGCGGAGGCGTTCGATGCGAACGCTCCCTACCGCGTGTTCCGCCAACCCGAGCGCTTCCTGTGGCCGACCCCCGCCCTGGGTCGCCGGGTCGACGCCGCGGTGCGAGCGTTCGGGGCGGAGGTGGTGCTCTTCGGCGCCATCTACCCGCTCGCCCTGTTGGGACCGCGCCTCGCGCGGAAGGGAACCCCGTACTTGGCTGCGGCGCACGGGTTCGAGTACTGGCTCTCGATCGCGCCCGGAGCCCACGCGCTCGTCCGCAAGGCGACCGCTCGAGCCGCTCGCGTCCCCGTGATGTGCAGCGAGTTCATCGCCCGCGTCGTCCGGACGGCGGTCCCCGATGACGTCCCAGTCTCGGTCCTGTACCCCGGCGCGGACGTCGACGCCTTCCATCCGGACCTTCCGTTCGAG
Organism: uncultured Actinomycetes bacterium; assembly: GCA_963786805.1. Classification (GTDB taxonomy): domain Bacteria; phylum Actinomycetota; class UBA4738; order UBA4738; family HRBIN12; genus CALGFI01. Next base: position 363,126 of record CAWBAK010000005.1, on the reverse strand, counting down.
GACCTCCGGGAGCGCCAAGGAGTCTTGGATCGTCCGCTGGTCGTGTGCGTGAGCCGGCTCGTGCCACGCAAGGGCCAGGACGTGCTGATCCGCGCGATGGGACGTGTTCGCGGCCGGGTACCCGACGCCGCTCTGCTGATCGTGGGCGGGGGGCCGTACCGGAAGGCCCTCGAGACGCTGGCAGAGGACTCCCCGCCGGGTGCGGTGGTGTTCGCCGGCGAGGTCTCCGAGCAGGACCTTCCGCGCTACTACCGCGCGGGGGACGTCTTCGCGATGCCGTGCCGAACGCGCCGTGCGGGACTCGAGGTCGAGGGATGGGGCAACGTCTTCATCGAGGCGGCCGCGTGCGGACGTCCGGTGATCGCCGGCGATTCGGGCGGCGCGCGCGAGGCGCTCGTGGACGGGGTCACCGGACTGCTCGTCGACGGATCGAACGTCGACGCGGTCGCGGACGCCGTCGCCTCACTGCTCGAGGATCCCGAGCGCGCCCGGGGGATGGGGGCGGCGGGCCGGGCCCGCGTCGAACGCCACTACGCCTGGCCGCGCGCAGCCGAACAGCTCGCCGGTTGGCTGCGCGAGGCCGTGGGCTAGGTACTGGTTCGCGAAGGCGAACCCACTACCCTGGACGCGTGAGCGAGGAACGCCGATGTCCGAACTGCGCGGCCCTGGTCGCGGCGGACGCCGAATGGTGCGGACAATGCTTCACGGCGATGCCGCTCGAGCGCGCCGAGGTGGCCGAGATCGATGTCTCGGCGAAGCCGCCCGCGGCGATCGCGTTGGCCACCCCGGGCGGCGGTGCGATCGAGGTCGAGCCCGGGGGCAAGCCGACCTGGACCTGCTCGGTCTGCTCCGAGCCGAACCCGATCGAGGCCACCTTCTGCGCCACGTGCGGTGCCCCGTTCGGGCGTCTGCTCGAGGAGCCGACCCGGCGCCCCGAGATCCGGCCGCAGACGGCGGCCACCTGGTCGTTCGTCTGGCCGGGGGTCGGTCACTGGAAGGCGGGCTATCGAGCCGATGGCGTGGCCCGGATCGTGTTGTTCGCCTGGACGTTCGGGACCCTGATGATCTTGCTCGTCGCGCGGTTCGGGACCGGGGGGCTCGGGCCGGTGTTCCCGCTCGTCGCCCTGTTCCTCGTCGCCGCGAGCGCCGTCTACACGGTCTCGGCCATCGATGCGTACCGCCTCGCCGGTGGCGACTCGCCGCTCGTCTCGTCTCGCGTGCTGTTGTGGGCCTCGGCGGTCCTGATCGTGGCTTCGGTGGCGCTCGCCAGCTTCCTCACCTTGCCGGCCGCCCGCCAGTAGCATTCCTTCGATGAGCGAGCAGACCGAGGGCCAGATCGTGATCGACGCGGGCGCCGCCGAGATCATGGACGTGCTCACGGACTTCGAGGCCTATCCCGAATGGGCGGACGTGAAGTCCGTGGAGGTGCTCGAGCGCGGTGAAGGCGGCGTGGGGACGAAGGTCGCGTTCGCGGTGGAGGTCCCGCTCTTGGGCAAAGCCAACTACACCCTCGCGTATCGGTACGCGCCGGCCGACGGCGGGATGTCCTGGATCTCCACCGAGGCGCACGGCGCCGTCTCGAAGATCTCGGGCGAGTACCTGCTCTCCGAGGTCGACGACGACGAGACGAAGGTGATCTACCGGCTCTCGGTCGATCTCGGGGTCCTGCTCCCGGGGTTCGTGCGGACTCAGGGCGAGAAGCGTGTGATCGAGAACGCGCTCGAGGGCCTGAAGCGGCGCGTCGAGCAGGGCTGAGGCTCGCGGGTCCCGGCACCGAACGGGACTCGGTAGGCTAGCCGCCGATGCGGGTCCTCCTGTTCACCGGCAAAGGCGGCGTGGGCAAGACGACCGTGGCGGCCGCGACGGCCGTGCGAGCCGCCGGGGCCGGGAACCGCACGATGGTCATGAGCACCGACCCCGCGCACTCGCTCGCGGACTCGTTCGACGTCGAGATCGGCGAGCACGCCACGCCGGTCACGAAGAACCTGTGGGCCGAGCAGATCGACGCGCAGAGCCGTCTGGAGTCCAACTGGCGCGAGATCCAGGACTACTTCGTGCAGCTGATGAACTGGGCCGGCGTCGACACGATCCAGGCCGAAGAGCTGTCGGTGATCCCCGGTCTCGACGAGATCTTCAGCCTCATCGACGTGAAGACGCATGTGGAGGAGGCCAAGTACGACCTGCTCGTCGTCGACTGCGCGCCCACGGCCGAGACACTCCGCCTGCTCTCGCTGCCCGAGATCATGAACTGGTACATCGAACGGATCTTCCCGGTGCAGCGGAGGCTCGTGAAGGGCGTCCGCCCGATCATGTCGAAGATGACGTCGCTTCCGATCGCGGGAGACCGGTTCTTCGCCGCGATCGAACGGCTCCACCGCAACCTCGACGCGGTACATCGCATCCTGACCGACGAGGAATCCTCGACGGTTCGTCTCGTCGTGAACCCGGAGAAGATGGTCATCGCCGAGGCCCGCCGGACCTACACGTACCTCGGACTGTTCGGCTACCGGGTCGACGCGGTCGTCGTGAACCGGATCATCCCCGACGACGTGACCGATCCGTATTTCGGCAAGTGGAAGGACATCCAGGCCGAGCACCTGCAGACCGTTCGAGAGTCCTTCGAACCGGTGCCGATCCTGACGGCGCGGCTGTTCGACCGCGAGATGATCGGCGTGCCGCTGCTCGAGGAGATGGGCAGAGAGGTCTACGGCGACCGGCCCGTGATCGACGTGCTGTTCCGCGACCACCCGATCCGCGTTCGCAAGCGCGGGGGAGGATACGTGCTCGTCATGCGGCTGCCGTTCGTCGCCCGTGAGGACATGGACATCCACCGGCGCGGTGAGGAGCTCTACGTGCGTGTCGGAACCTACAAGCGGAACCTCGTCCTGCCGCAGAGCCTGCAGCGCCTGGAGGTTCGGGGTGCGAACTTCGTCGGTGATCAACTCGAGATCGTCTTCGCGAAGGCGCCCGCCTCGGACGCCTCCGAGACGGGGAGGAGCGCGCGTGGCTGAGACCAAGAGGACCACGAAAGCGGGACGGACACGACCGGTTGCCGAAGTGCCGCGTGCGAACGCTGCCGACGACGGACGGCCCGTCTGCACCGTCGCCTTCTGTCCCATCTGTATGGCCGTGACGGCCGCGCAGACGGTGGCACCCGACGCCGTCGAGCATCTGCTCAACGCCGCCCGCGAGTTCCTGCTCGCGGCGCGCGCGGTCGTGGACGCTCGCGCGGACGACCTCGAGAGCCAGCACGGCAAGACGAGGAACCTCGAGCGGATCGACATCGCGTAGGAGGGGGGCGTCGGTGGGAGACGGCGAAGCGATCGGCATCGACGTCGGGGGCACGAAGATCAACTCGTTCCGGGTCGCCCGGGACGGTGAGATCCTCGACCGCAAGAACATCCCCACGCCCGCCGAAGACGCCGAGGCGATGCTCGCGCAGATGGTCGACCTGGCGCGCGCCATGCTGACCGACGACGTGGTCGCGATCGGCGTCGGGATCGCCGGTCTGGTCGACGCGGCGGATGGGGTCCTGCGCTTCGCGCCGAACCTCTTGTGGCGCGACCTGCCGATCGGCGCGCGCCTCAGAGAGTCGCTCGGGCTGCCGTGCCAGGTGGACAACGACGCGAGCATGGCCGCATACGGCGAGTTCCGCTTCGGCGCGGGACGCGGGTACCGGCACCTGCTGGCCGTCACCGTCGGGACCGGGATCGGCGGTGGGATCATCTCCGACGGCCAGCTGTTCCGCGGCGCTCATGGGTTCGCGTCCGAGATCGGCCACATCATCGTCGAGCCGGGAGGCCCGCGATGCGGGTGCGGCAACCTCGGGTGCTGGGAGCAGGTGGCGGCGGGCCGCGCGATCGATCGGCTGGGCCGCGAGGCCGCGCGCGAGCATCCGCGGTCGGCGCTGGTCGAGCTCGCCGGCGGGGATCCCGAGAAGGTCACGGGCCGGCTCGTCACGCAGGCGGCGCAAGGGGGCGACGAGGCGGCGATCGCCGTGTTGGACACCGTCGGGCGCCGGCTGGGCCAGGGGATCGCGGGCCTCGTGAACATCCTGGACCCGCAGATCGTCGTCGTCGGCGGAGGAGCGATCGTCGCCGGAGACCTGCTGCTCGATCCCGCCCGGGAGGCCTTCATCGACGCGGTCGAGGCTCCCGAGCATCGCCCGCGCGTTCCGATCGTGGCGGCGCAGCTCGGCAACGACGCCGGTGCGGTCGGGGCTGCGACCCTCGCCCTCGAGGAGCTCGGGCGCCTCCGTTCGTGAGCCCACTCCGGATCGGGCTCGTGTTGCCGATGTCGTCGAGCGATGCCCAAGCCTTGCTGGCGCTCGCACGCCATGCCGAGGAGCTCGGCTTCGACGGGCTCTTCGCGTTCGACCACTTCTTCCCACCGCGCGCGCCGTCGGACCGCCCGTCTCTCGAGGCGTACGCGACGCTCGCCGCAATCGCCGCCGTGACGACGCGGGTGAGGATCGGAACGCTCGTGACGCGGGCCTCGCTCCGTTCGGCCGGTCTCCTGGCGAAGCAGGCGGCGGCGCTCGACGACATCAGCGGGGGACGGTTCGTGCTCGGCATCGGGACGGGTGACGATGCGAGCAAAGCCGAACACGAGGTGTTCGGCCTGCCCTACCTCGGGAAAGAGGCGCGGCGTGCGCATCTCATCGAAACGGTTCGCGCCGTGCGAGCGCTGTTCGCCGGCGAGGCGTGGCCCGGCGGCGAGCACGTTCCGGCGATGACCGGCCCGCTCCTTCCGACTGCGAGACCGGACGGTCCGCCAATCTGGATCGGCGGCGAGTCCGAGCCGGTCGCCCGGATCGCCGCGCGCGAGGCCGACGGCTGGAACGGGTGGAGCCTGGACGAGGAGACCTTCGCCGCTCGCGTTCGACTCGTTCGAGCCGAGGCCGACGGGCGTCCCGTCGAGCCGACGTGGGCCGGTCCCGTCGTCGTCGGGCAGGATGCAGCGGAGGTGAAGCGGATCGTCGCGGGCCGCCGCGAGAAAGGGAGCATGCAGGAGGCCTTCGCCGGCGATCTCGATGCGACGGCCGGATGGCTCGACCGGCTGGCCGAGGCGGGTGCCACGTGGGCGATCCTGCTCGTTCTCGGAGGAACCGAGCGGATCGACATGATCGGTGAGGGACTGCTCCCTCGCCTCGCCGCACGCGCGTGAGCGACGACGCATCGCACCGTCTGAAGGCGCGGAAGCGCGCCGTTCGGCGGGCGGCCATCGCACGCCGCGATCTCCTGAACGAGGAGGAGCGTTCCACCAAGAGCGAGCGGATCGTCGAACGCGTGCTGGCGCTCCCCGAGGTCGGCGCGGCGCGAACGGTGATGGCGTTCTGGTCGTTCGCCTCCGAGGTCCAGACCTCGGCCCTGATCGAACGCCTGCACGAAGCCGGCAAGCGCGTGGCCCTTCCCCGGGTCGCGGAAGGCGACATCGTGGCCGTCGCGTACGCGCCTGGCGATCCGGTCAGCGCCACCTCGTTCGGGGCGATGGAACCGGTGGGCGTCGACCTCGTGCCGGCCGAGGACGTGGACGTCGTGATCGTGCCGGGCGTCGCGTTCGACCGACGCGGCGGGCGCGTCGGCTACGGGGGAGGGTTCTACGACCGGCTCTTCGCACGAGCGCCGTCGGTGCCGGCCGTCGCGGTCGGGTTCGCCGTGCAGCTCGTCGACGAGGTGCCCCAGGGACGGAGCGACTCGCCCGTCGACGTCATCGTCACCGAGGACGAGGTGATCCGCCCTCCGACTTGAGCCCTCCGACTTGAACGGCCAGTCAATGCCGTGGCAGGATGCCGCCGTCTCCCGTCTCCCGCCCGGAAGGGAATCGCATGACCGAGGAAGAGGCCATCAAGACCGCGTTCCACGATGTGACCCAGGCAGCCGGTGGCACCCACGTGGCCGACGGAGGGTGGTTCTGGGTCGAGTCGTTCGGCGATCCCCAGAAGGAGTATTCGGCGGTCCGGGACGACGTGGCCGTCTGGGACGTCTCACCCTTGAACAAGTGGGACTTCCGCGGTCCGGACGCCCTCGAGGCCGCTCAGCGCGTGTTCAGCAACGACGCGCTCGGCCTTGACGTCGGACAGGCGCGGTACGGCGCGTTCCTGGACGACGAGGGCCTCATGGTCGATGACGGAACGGTCTTCAACACCGACCGCACGGACCACTGCTGGGTCATGACGAACGGCAAGGACCATCAGGAGTACTTCGCGCAGATGTTGTCGGGCTACGACGTCGAGGTCGAGTGGATCGCGCCGCGGATGCCGCACCTCGGCGTGCTGGGTCCCCGCTCCCGCGAGGTCGTCCAGAAGCTGACGGATGCCGACGTCGGCGCGCTGCGGTACTTCCGCTTCCACCCCGAGCCCGTGGAGGTCGGTGGGGTGCCCGTCTACCTGTCGCGGACCGGGTTCGGCGGCGAGCTCGGCTACGAGCTGTTCCTCACCGACCCCGACGACGCGCCCGCGCTCTGGAACGCCGTCGTCGGGGCGGGCGTCACGCCGCTCGGTGTCGAGGCGATCGAGATCCTTCGCATCGAGGCCGGGCTCATCGTGACCGACTACGACTACGAGGCGCACCAGCGCAGCCCGTACGACTTCAACCTGGATCGGTTCGTCGCACTCGACCAGGACCGTGATCTCGCCGGTAACGAGGAGCTCCGCGCCGTCGCGGCCGATCCTCCGAACCGGTTCGTGACGCTCAAGCTCGAGGGCGACACCCTTCCCGAGTACGGCGCCGAGGTGACCAAGGACGGAGAGGAGATCGGCGTCCTCACGAGCCCGGCCGACAGCCCGCGGTTCGGCAAGATCGGCCTGGCGGTCCTACGGAGCGGCCACGCCTCGGCCGGCACCACGGTCGACGTGAAGGTCGGCGAGGGCACCACCCCGGCGACGGTCGACGTGCTCCCGATCTACGACACGAACAAACAGCGTCCCCGCGCCTGACCTCCGGCACCCGGGTCGCCGAAGCCATCCGTGCCTGGATCCGGTCTCCTCAGTCGGCTGGAACCGGTCGCATCCCTGAGTTACACTCCGGTAATCACATCCGTGTGATTCGGGTTCCTGTGATCGGGGGAGGTTGGGGATGCCGCTGCACACGTGCGCACCGCCGCGCGGAGACGACGCGCCCAGGACGATGTCGCTGTGGGTCTGTGCCGACTGCGGAGCCACGTGGGAGGCCGTGCCGTGGAGAGGGGTCTTCGACTTCGACCGGAACGAGGCGATCACGCGCGCCGAGTGGATCCAGGTCGAGGGTCCCGCGCAGATGGCCGGCTGATCCGTGGCCGTCCAGCTCCGGAACGCCGAGACGCTCGCCCCGCCCCCCGGCTATTCCCATGTCGCCGTGGCCAGCGGCGGCACGATCGTGTTCACGGCCGGTGCTGTCCCGCTGGACGCCGATGGGAACCTCGTCGGCGAGGGTGACGCGCTCGCCCAGGCCGAGCGCGTGATCGGCAACCTGCTCATCCAGCTCGAGACCGGCGGAGCTCGCGCCGAGGACGTGGCGAAGACCACGGTCTACGTGGCCGGGGCGAGCTACGACACGCAAAGCGCGGTCTGGCAGGTCGTGCGTTCCTCGGCGATCGGGAGCGCGCCGAGCACGCTCGTCGGGGTACCGACGCTCGGCTATCGGGGACAGCTCGTCGAGATCGAAGCGATCGCCCTGCTCGACTGAACGTCAGCGCGATTCAGAACAGCCCGACCGTGCGCCCCTCGTCGTCGATGTCGACCCCCATGAAGGCCGGTGTCTTCCCGAGACCCGGCATGCGCTGCATGTCCCCGCACAGGACGACGACGAAGCCCGCGCCCGCGCTCGGGACCACGCCGCGCACGGGCAGCCGGAACCCCGCCGGCCGGTTCAGGAGCGTGGGGTCGTGCGAGAGCGAGAGATGGGTCTTGGCCATGCACACGGGCGCATCGCCCATCCCGAGCGTCTGCATCCGCGCGATGTCCTTCTCGGCCTGGGGGAGGTAGTCCACGCCGTCGGCCCCGTACAGCCGGCGAGCGATCGCCTCGATCTGGTCCCGGATCGGTGTTCCGTCGGGGGTGAGGGTCGAGAAGGCGCTCGGCTGCTCGGCCGCGTCGACGACGGCGTTCGCGAGGTCGACGGCGCCTTCCCCGCCTCGCGAGAACCCCTCGTTGACCACGACGTTCTCGGCCCCGGCCTGTTTCGCGAGCCGCTCGAGCAGCTCGATCTCGGCATCGCCGTCCGTCGGGAAGCGGTTGACGGCGACGACGCAGGGGAGCCCGTACTGGCGGACGATCCCGATGTGCGCGGCGAGGTTCTCGATGCCCCGTTCGACCGCCGCGAGATCGGGCACGGCGAGCTCGGCGAAGGGGACGCCGCCGTGCGACTTCGTCGCGCGGACCGTGGTCACCAGGACCGCCGCACTCGGCGTGAGGCGGCCGACGCGGCAGACGATGTCGCAGAACTTCTGGAACCCGAGGTCGGACGCGAAGCCACCTTCGGTGACGACGTAGTCGGCGAGCTTGAGCGCGATGCGGTCCTCGATGATCGAGTTGTTCGCATGGGCGATGTTGCCGAAGGGACCGGCGTGCACGAGGACGGGCTGTCCCTCGAGCGTCTGCACGAGGTTCGGTTTCATCGCGTCCTTCATGACGACCGTCATCGCGCCCGCGACCTTCAGGTCCTCGGCGACGACGGGATCGCCGTCCCGGGTCTCCGCCACGACGATCCGCCCGAGCCGTGTCCGCAGGTCGCGGACGTCGGAGGCGAGCGCGAACACCGCCATCACCTCGGACGCGGCGGTGATCACGAACTGGTTCTCGCGAGGGACGCCGTGGGCCCTTCCGCCAAGACCGACCACCGTGTAGCGGAGTTCTCGGTCGTTCACGTCCAGCGTCCGGGGCCACGTGATCGTCGCCGGGTCGATCTCGAGCGGGTTCCCGTGATACAGGGAAGCGTCGAGGGCCGCCGCGAGCAGGTTGTGGGCCGCCGTCACGGCGTGGAAGTCGCCGTTGAAGTGAAGGTTGATGTCCTCCATCGGGACGATCTGGGCGAAGCCGCCGCCGGTCCCGCCGCCCTTGATCCCGAAGACCGGGCCCATCGAGGGCTCGCGCAGGCAGAGCATCACGCTCTTGCCGATCTTGCCGAGGCCCTGCGTGAGCGAGATCGACGTGGTGGTCTTGCCCTCGCCCGCCTTCGTCGGGGTGATCGCCGTCGTGATGATGAGCTTGCCGTCGGGCCGGTCGGACAGGCGCTCGAAGACCGAGGACGACACCTTCGCCCGATAGCGTCCGAAGAGCTCGAGCTCGTCCGCGAGGATGCCCGCATCGGCGGCGACCTCCGCGATCGGCCGCAGCACGGCCTCCTGCGCGATCTCGAGCCCGCTCTTCATCCGTGAACACCCCCTGACCGGCCGTTCAAGAGCGCTGAGCTTACCCCGAGCCCCGGTTCGGAACCGCACGCGCCGGGACCGCACGCGCCGGGACCGCACGCGCCGGGACCGCACGCGCCGGGACCGCACGCGCCGGGACCGCACGCCGTCCGCGGGCCGATAATGGGTCCATGGCCGAAGCCGTTCCGATCCGGCGCAACGTCGCTCGAGTCCGAGCCCTTGCCGTCGACGCCGGAAGCAAGGTGGAGCGCCCCGACGTGCTCGCGGCGGAGGAGCCGATGGAGATCCGCGTCGAGGGCTCCGGCCAGGAGGCCGTCGCGGTCGCCGTGACGATGCGGACCCCCGGGAGCGACTTTGAGCTCGCCGTCGGGTTCTTGTACACGGAGGGGTTGATCTCATCTCGCGACGAGGTTCGCCGCGTGTCCTACTGCGAGGACCTCGAGCCCGAGGAGCAGCACTACAACGTGGTCACCGTGGAGCTTTCGCGCCCGTTCGACGCCACGGTGCTGCGGCGGAACTTCTTCGCGAGCTCGTCCTGCGGGATCTGCGGGAAGGCCACGCTCGACGACGTCGAGGTGCACTGCGCGCCGATCGCGCCGGGGCCCGAGGTACAGGGCGAGGCGATCACCGCCATGCCCGACGCGCTCCGCAAGGCGCAGCGCGTGTTCGAGCAGACCGGAGGGCTCCACGCGGCGGGCCTCTTCGCGCCCGGGGGCAAGCTCCTCGCGCTCCGCGAGGACGTCGGCAGGCACAACGCCGTCGACAAGATCGTGGGGCAAGGGTTGCTGGCCGGCGACCTCCCCCTCTCCGAGCGCGTGCTCCAAGTCTCCGGGCGGATCGGGTTCGAGATCGTGCAGAAGGCGGCTCGCGCCGGGATCCCCGTGATCACGGCGGTCGGGGCGCCGTCCTCGCTCGCCGTCGAGGCGGCCGAGCGCATGGGGATGACGCTCGTCGGGTTCGTTCGCGAGCAGCGATTCAACGTCTACACGCACCCCGAGCGCGTCCTCGTCTAGATCGCCTCGTCCCCGGTCGACCTACGGCGGTTGACGCAGCGGCGGCGGGCCGAGTATCTACCCGGAGAGATGGGCGGTCGCTCGGCGAACGCCGCGGCGATCGCGGTCGCGGTCCTCGGTTTCCTGGGATACGTCCTGTTCGAGGGCCTCGTCTCCGGCCTGGCGCTCTTCGTCGCCGGCGTGCTCCTGGTGGCGATCGGCATCTGGACACTCCAGGACCGGGAGTAGCGCCCCCGGCCGCCCCCGAGGGGTCGGCTTAGAATGGCGTCCGAACGAGGGTCGGTGAAAGGAGCACGCTCGATGAAGAACGGGCTCGTGCGACTCACCGAGCCGATGGTCCGCTCGAACGGCGGTCTGCGCACGGCGACCTGGGACGAGGCCCTCGATCGGGCCGCCTCGGGTCTGCAGGCGGCGGTGGATGCGAACCCCGGCTGGGGGGTCGGCCTGTTCAGCTGCTCGAAGGCCACGAACGAGATGAACTTCGTCGCACAGAAGTTCTCCCGGCAGGTCCTCGGCAGCAACAACATCGATAGCTGCAACCGCACCTGACACGCTCCCAGCGTCGTCGGTCTGGCGACCGTGTTCGGAGCAGGAGGCGGGACCAGCTCGTACGAGGAGGTCGCCAACACCGACCTCATCGTGCTGTGGGGGTCGAATGCGCGAGAGACGCATCCGATCTTCTTCCATCACGTCCTGAAGGCGGTCCGGGGCGGCGCCCGGCTGATCGTCGTCGACCCCCGGCGGACCTCCTCGGCCGAGTGGGCCGACCTGTGGCTCGGGATCGACGTCGGCTCCGACATCGCGCTCTCGAACGCCGTCGCGCGCGAGATCCTCGAGAACGGCCTGCACAACGAGGCCTTCATCGAACGCGGCACGGAGGGGTTCGCGACCTATCGCGATTCGGTGACGGACTGGACGCTCGAGCGGGGCGAGGCGGAGACGGGTGTGCCGGCAGACGCGATCCGCGAGCTGGCGCACGCCTACGCGAAGGCGGACCGCGCGGTCATCTGTTGGACGCTCGGCATCACCGAGCACCACAATGCGGTCGACAACGTCCTCGCGCTGATCAACCTCGGCCTGCTGACCGGACACGTCGGGCGCTACGGCAGCGGGCTGAACCCGCTTCGCGGCCAGAACAACGTCCAGGGCGGCGGCGACATGGGCGCGATCCCGAACAAGCTGCCGGGATTCCAGGACATCGAGACCGACGTGGCGGCGCGGGAGAAGTTCGAGAAGGCCTGGGGCCGGCCGATCCCGCCCAAGAAAGGCTGGCATCTGTCGGACATGTTCGAGGCGATGGAGCGGGGCGAGCTGACGTCGGTCTACTGCATCGGCGAGAACCCCGCGAGCTCGGAGGCCGATGCCCATCACGCGAAGAAGCTCCTCGCGAACCTCGATACGCTCATCGTGCAGGACATCTTCTTGACGAGGACCGCCGAGATGGCGGACGTCGTGCTTCCGGCAGCGAACTCGGCGTTCGAGTCCGACGGGACGGTGACCAACAGCGAGCGGCGCGTCCAACGCGTGCGCAAGGCGCTCGATCCTCCGGGTCAGGCGAAGGACGACATCTGGATCATCGCGCAGCTCGCGAAGCGCCTCGGCATGGACTGGGGCGACGTCACGCCGCTCGACGCCTGGGAGGAGCTTCGGACGCTCTCGCCGATGCACGCCGGGATGTCGTGGAAGCGCCTCGAGGAGCTCGGCGGGATCCAGTGGCCCTGCCCGACCGAGGATCATCCGGGCACGCTGTTCCTGCACGCGCGCCTGTGGGAGGAGGACCCCGAGAAGCGCGGCACGCCGGCGCCGTTCAGCGTCACGGTCCACGAGCCGCCGGTCGACGAGCTCACCGAGGAGTTCCCGCTCCGGCTCACGACGGGCCGGCGTCTGGACTCGTACAACACGGGCGTCCAGACGAGCGGCTATTCCTCCCCGATGCGCCGCCGCGAGACGATCGACGTGTCGCCCGAGGAGCTCGAGCGGCTCGGCCTCGACGAGGGCGAGGTCGTTCGGGTCTCCTCGCGCCGCGGATCCCTCGAGGTCCCCGTCCGGGTCGACCGGGGGCTCCGGCTCGGGCTCGTCTTCATGACGCTGCACTTCCCCGACCAGGTCGAGACGAACGTGCTCACGATCGACGCCACCGATCCCAAGTCCGGAACCGCCGAGTTCAAGGCGACGGCCGTGCGGATCGAGAAGCTCGACGTGCCGGCCGCGGCCGGTGGCGGGGGCGAGTGACGGAGGTGTCGTGGATCTCCGTCTGATGGCGGCCCAGCCGACCGCGGCCGAACGCGAGGCCGTCGACGAGGTGCTCGGCCCGCCGCAGAGCGGGTGGTCGGGCGGCGAACGCGACGCCAACGAAGGCCACGTGTCGAGGGGCGGGCACGAGCTCCGCGAGCGGCGCGCACCTCCTGCTGCCGGCGCTCCATGCGCTGCAATCTGGCGTGGGATGGATCAGCGAGGGTGGGCTCACCTACGTCAGCCAGCGGCTCGACGTCCCGCCGGCGGAGGCGTACGGGGTCGCGAGCTTCTATGCGCTGTTCTCGACGGAACCGCGACCGCAGCCGGGTCGTTCACGTCTGCGACGACATCGCGTGCCGCATCGCGGGCGCGGAAGAGATCGTCTCGCTCATGGAGGAAGCGGCGGCGAAGGTGCCGGTCAGCGTCGTCCGCAGTCCGTGCCTCGGGCTCTGCGACCGTGCGCCCTGCGGCCCTCGTGCAGACGTGCGGGGATGAGCGACGTCACGATCGCGCCCGCCACGGCGACGAAGGCGTTGGAGGAAGCGCGTGGCCCCTCATCGGGCCCCGAGTACCGGCACCGAACCGATACCGATGCACCGCGGCCGAATCGAGGCACCCGAACGTCTCCGGCTCCTCCGCCGGGCCGGTGTCATCGATCCCACGTCGCTCGACGACTACCGGGCGCACGGTGGGTACGAGGCGCTTCGGCGCGCGGTCGAGCTCGGTCCGGACGGCGTGATCCGCGAGCTGAAGGACGCGAAGCTGCTCGGACGAGGCGGTGCGGCGTTCCCCGCCGGCGTGAAGTGGGAAGCCGTCGCGAGGCAGACGGTCCGCCCGCATTACTTCATCTGCAACGCGGACGAGTCCGAGCCCGGCACCTTCAAGGACCGCGTCCTGATGGAGCACGATCCTTTCGCGGTGATCGAGGCGCTGACGATCGCCGGCTACGCCACCGGGTCGGAGGAGGGCTTCCTCTACATCCGGGGCGAGTACCCGCATGCGACCTCGATGCTCGAGAACGCGATCGACCAGGCGCGCACCCGAGGCTTCCTCGGCGACGACGTGATGGGGGAGGGCTTCGCCTTCGACGTCGAACTGCGGAGAGGTGCCGGCGCGTACATCTGCGGCGAGGAGACCTCGCTGTTCAACTCGATCGAGGGCAAGCGCGGCGAGCCGCGCAACAAACCACCGTTCCCCGTCGAGAAGGGCCTGTTCGGCAAGCCGACCGGTATCAACAACGTCGAGACCCTCGTGAACGTGCTCGAGGTGCTCTCGATGGGCGGCCTCGAGTACGCGAAGCTCGGCACGCCGGATTCGACGGGCACGCGACTGTTCTGCCTGTCCGGGTGCGTCGAGACCCCCGGCGTGTACGAGGTCGAGCACGGCATGACGCTCGGCGAGCTGATCGCGCTCGCCGGTGGGGTGCGGGGCGGTCGCGAGCTGAAGGCGGTGCTGCTCGGCGGGGCCGCCGGTGTCTTCGTCGGGCCCGAGGACCTCGGGCTCAAGCTCACGTTCGAGGACTCGAAGGCCGCCGGCACGACGCTCGGCTCGGGCGTCGTGATGCTCTTCGACGACACGGTGAACCTCGCCGAGATCGTGCTCCGGATCGCGGCCTTCTTCCGCGACGAGTCGTGCGGGCAGTGCGTGCCGTGCCGCGTCGGCACCGTTCGCCAGGAAGAGGCGCTCCACCGGCTCGTGAAGGATCGGCCGATCGGGTCCCGCCAGGACGAGCTGGCACTGATCGGCGAGATCGGGCAGGTCATGAAGGATGCGTCGATCTGCGGACTGGGTCAGCTCGCGGCGAACGCCGTCGAGTCGGCCATCGCGCGGCTCGGCGTCTTCGATGGGAACGGTGCTCGATGACCGTGATGCCGCTCGCGCCGCCGCGACGCCTGCTCGACCTCGAGATCGACGGCGAGACGATCCGGGTCGCCGAGGGCACCACGATCCTGGACGCGCTCCGCTCGAAGGGCGTCGACACGCCCACCCTCTGCTACGCGGAGAACCTGACGCCGGTGAACGCCTGTCGCGTGTGCGTCGTCGAGCTCGAGGGCGCGCGCGTGCTCGTGCCCTCGTGCGCGCGGAAGGTCGAGGAGGGCATGAAGGTCAAGACCGACACCGAGCGGGTCCGGCACTCGCGGCGGATGGTGCTCGAGTTCCTCGGGTCGACGGTCGACCTCGGCCTCGCGGACGCCGCGGTGACCCGCTGGATGGAGAGTTACGAGGCCGACCCCGCGCGGTACGGGCCGGCGATGGAACCTGCGAGCGCGGGGGAGCGCGACGCCCGGCATGCGGGCCATCACCACGAGCCGGAGGGCGCCGTCGCCGAGACCGTCGACCAGCCGGTCAAGGTCGACAACGACCTGTACGTTCGCGACTACTCGCGCTGCATCCTCTGCTACAAGTGCGTCGAGGCGTGTGGCGTCGACGCCCAGAACACGTTCGCGATCGCGGTCGCCGGCCGCGGCTTCGACGCCCGGATCTCGACCGAGTTCGACGTCGGCGCTGCCGGAGTCGGCATGCGTCTACTGCGGCAACTGCATCGGGGTCTGTCCGACCGGCGCGCTTGATGTTCCGGAGCGAGCACGAGATGCGGCAGGAAGGCACGTGGGACGAGACGCAGCAGAGCGATGACCGAGACGATCTGTCCGTACTGCGGCGTCGGATGCGACCTCGAGGTCCACGTGCAGGACAACACCATCGTGAAGGTGACCTCGCCGTGGGACCACTCGGTCACGAACGGACACCTGTGCATCAAGGGTCGCTTCGGGTTCCAGTTCGTGCAGAATCGCGCGCCGGTCCCGAGCGCGCAGACGGCCGAGACCGAGGCCGATCGCGCGGTGCCGCCCTCGCCGGGAGATCAGCCTGTCTGACGCGACCGGGATCGTCCTCGCCGGAGGACGATCGACGCGATTCGGACGCGACAAGCTCTCCGAGCCCTATCGCGGTATGCCACTGCTCCACCACGTCGTGCTCCGGCTCGCCGAGGTGTGCGACGACGTCGTGGTCGTCATCGCGCCCGATGCCGAGGAGCCGCCGCTTCCGCTCGGGGCGCCGGCCGGCATCGTCCGCGATGCGCGCGAAGGCGAAGGGCCGCTCGCCGGCGCGTACACGGGACTCTCGGCCGTGCGCACCGAGCTCGCGCTCCTCGCCGGCGGCGACATGCCGGATCTCCAACTTCCGGTGCTCCTGGAGTTGTTGAAGGTCGCGGTGGAGGCGCCCGTCGAAGCCGTGGTCCTTGCCGACGGCGACGGGTTCCGCCCGTTGCCCGCCGTACTCCGTGTCGAAAGCGCGCGCGACGCGGCGCATGCGTTGCTCGACTCGGGTCGCCGCCGGCTGCGCGATCTCCTGGACGCCCTTCGGGTCGCGATCGTCGACGAGGCCACGTGGCACGCCCTTGACCCCGACCGTCGAACCCTGTTCGACGTCGACGAAGCCGGCCGACCTCGAGTGACAGCGGTCGGGACATCGTGCGCGCGAAGATATCCAGGACCGCTACCGCCCGCCGCGACCTCGGGTGACCTGACCGCACCGGCGCGCGGTCAATCGCCGCCGGTGCCCTCGCCGAGCTCGGAGAGGATCCGCCGCGCCTCGTCGATGAGGACCGGGAGCTGTTTGGTCTCGGCGAGCTCGAGCGCCTCGCGGGCGACGGTCGCGGCGTCGTCGCGCAGGTGCGCGGGGAGCGACCGCGCGATGTCCAACCGGATCTCGGCCCGCCAGATGAGCGCGTCGGTCTGGTCGGCTTGATGCATCGCGTCGCGGAGGTGCCGCTCGCCGGCGGGATCGCCCTCGGCGAGGAGCAGCAGTCCCTTCACGACGGCGATCGCGATCTGCGACGCCCGGTCGTCCGGTGAAGCGGTCCGTCCCGCGACCTCGAGCCAATGCCGCGTTTCCGACTCGTTCCCGCGTCGGAGCTCGACCTGGGCCAAGATGGCGGCCGTGGTCGACAGGAACGCGGTCTCGCCGAGCTCGATGAGGTGCTCGCATCCTTCGCGCAGCATCCTCGCGCCCTCGTCGAGGTCGCCGGCGAGGATCTCGATCCGCGCCGCGTTCTGCGCGCCGGCCCAGTATTCGAGCGTCAGGCCGAGCTCGGCCACGATCGCCCGACCCTCGGCCATCAGCCTGCGCGCATCGGGGAAGTCACCACCGTAGGCCGCGTTCATGGCCAACCCTCTGAGCGCGTGCATTTCGAGTCGCCGGTCACCGCTTCGCGCGAGCCTCCTCCAGCATCGCGCTCGCCGCCTGCCGAACCGCGGAACGCAACCCGCGACCGAGCCCCAACGTCCCGAGGCGGTGCGCGCGCATCTCGTTCGCGACGAGGCGGTTGCCGGCGGAACGGGCGTGCTCCACCGCGCGCTCGGCCGCGACGCCCGACTCCTCGAGACGCCACACCAGCCACAGCGCGTAGCTCTTCTGCATCCACGCGAGCGACGCGCCGAGATCGTCGCCGGTCCGTTCGAACAGGGCGATCAGGCGATCGGCCGTGCGCTCCCATGCGGCGGCGTCGCCCTCGGGGTCCGAGAGCATCCGGCACGCGACGAGGACGGTCTCCGCGTACCCGGCCACGGTTTCGTCCCGCGCATGCTCGATGGTGGCCTCGAGGATGTCGATCGCCTCGGCGAGGGCGCCCGAGTCGAACAGGGCCTGGCCGAGCTGCCACGCGATCCGCAGCCGTTCCGGGTCGTCCGGAGGAAGCAGCTCCGATGCGCGGCCGAGGAGGTTCGCGGCTGCGGTCGCGTCTCCTCGATCGAACGCGCGTTGGCCCGCGGCGCCCAACCGCAGGAAGGCCGCTCGGGCGAGCGTCTGCGTCCGCTCGTCGTGCGCACCGAGCTCGGTCCGGAGGCGATGCGCCTGCTCGAGGTGGTAGCCCGTGAACTCGTCGAACTCGGAGGCGCGCTCGCCGAGTGACGTCTCGAGGTGGGCGGCGAAGGTCTCGTGCAGCTCGGCACGGTCACCCTTGGGGACGGCGTCGTACGCCGCGTCGCGGAGCAGGATGTGCCGGAATCGGAACGACTCCTCGCCGCCGATGTCGGACGTGCTCGGCCGGATCAGGTCCTTCCGGAGAAGCGTGCCGAGGTGGGCGTCGACGTTGGCTGCAACCCCGTCGGGCACGAGCTCGCGCACGGCCGACCGCTCGAAGACCTCGCCGGCGACCGACGCAGCTTCGAGGACGGCCCGCTCGTCGTTCGACAGCCGGTCCAGACGCGCAGCGAGGAGCGCGGAGATGGCAGGCGGAACGTGGACCGTCGTGAGGTCGACCGCGGCCACCCACTCGCCCTCCTTCAGGACGAGCACGCCGTCGTCGAGCAGCATCGCGAGCATCTCCTCGACGAAGAGCGGGTTCCCCTGCGCGGCGGCGCGGATCCGCTCCCGGATCTCCTGGGTGAGTGCCGGGTGGCCGAGAAGGTTCTCGATCAAGGCATCGGCCTCGGGTTCGGAGAGCGGTTCCAGGTGGACGCTCGTCGCGTTGCGCATGCCGCCGCCCCATCCCTGGCGCTCGTCGAGCAGCTCGGGACGGGCCATGCAGAGCAGGACGATCGGAACGTCGCGCGATCGGTCCGCAACGTGCTCGATCACGTCGAGCAACGTCGGCTCGGCCCAGTGGATGTCGTCGAAGACCGCCACGAGCGGTTGCTCTCGGGCGGAGGTCTCGAAGAACCGGCGGACCGCCCAGGGGGCCTCGACGGGACCGCCCGTGTCGAGCCCGATGAGTCTCGCGAGGTGCGCGGCCACGACCTCGCCCTCGGAGCACCCGCGAGCATCGTGTGCAGCGCATCGCGCGCGCGCTCCGGCGTGTCGTCCTCGGCGATCCCGGCCGCCTGGATGGCCATCTCCGTGACCGGCCAGAACGTGATGCCGTCGCCGTACGACAAGCACCGGCCCGTCAGCACGCGCGCATCCGAGCCGACGGTGGAGACGAACTCGCGCACGAGCCGCGACTTCCCGATCCCGGCAGGGCCGAACACGGTGAACAGGTGACACGCGCGATCGGCGGAGGCGCTCTCGAACGCGTCGAGGAGCATCCGCAGCGGCCGCTCGCGCCCGACCATCGGGGAGTCGAGCCGGCGGACGTGTCCCGCGACACCGGCCTTGACCGACTGGAGCCGGTACGCCCCGACGACCTCGGCCTTCCCCTTGAGGGCGAGCGGGTCGACGGGCTCCGCCACGACGGCATCCCGCGCGAGGTGGAAGGTCTCCTCGCCGATCAGGATCTCGCCGGGGGTGGCCGCCTGTTCGAGGCGGGCCGCCGTGTTCACGGTGTCGCCGGTGACGAGGTTCTGTCCCGCCGATGGGTCTCCGGCGACGACCTCACCGGTGTTCACGCCGATCCGGGCCTGAAGCGACAGGGACCACTCGCGCTCGAGCTCGACGTTCAGCTCGGCGAGCGCGTCGCGCATCTCGGCGGCCGCTCGCACGGCGCGGAGCGCGTCGTCCTCGTGCAGGACGGGGATCCCGAACACCGCCATCACGGCGTCCCCGATGAACTTCTCGACCGTGCCGCCGTGAGCCTCAAGGACCGCCTTCATCCGCGCGAAGTAGCGGGTCATCACGCCGCGGAGCGATTCGGGGTCCAGGCGTTCGCCCAGGGCGGTGGAGCCCGTCACGTCACAGAACACGACCGTGACGGTCTTGCGCATCTCGCGACGACGCGGCCCTCGGGCGAGCAGGTTCGCGCCGCACTCGGAGCAGAACTTGGCCCCGTCGGCGTTCTCGTGGCCGCAGTTCGGACAGGCCGGCACGGGGCCGAAGTCTAGGTCAGGAAGCGTCTCGGGTCAGCGATGATCCGACCCGCCGGGTGCATCGTCCACACGGACGATGACCTCGGACTCGGAGAGCGTCACGACGCGCGAGACGTCGCGCAACCGAGCGGCGAGCGAGGACAGCGGTGCGCCGCAGTTGGGGCAGAAGGCCGCCACCTGTTGGTATTCCTCACGGCACGCGTCGCAGATCTGCACCGAGGCAGCGTAGCCCGTTCCGGGGTGCGGCACATGAGACGTCGGGCCTACGGCGTCGCCGAGGGCAGCCTAGGTCGGATGCCAAACCGCGTTCCGCGCAGGTAGATTCCCCTTCGAAGAGCGGGTCTTCTCCGTCCCGCCCGCGCATCACATCTTTCGGAAAGGACCGGCATGCCGCGTCGTGTGCTGATCATGGGAGCCGCCGGGCGCGACTTCCACAACTTCAATGTCGTGTATCGCGACGACCCGAACACCGAGGTCGTCGCCTTCACGGCGACCCAGATCCCGTTCATCGACGACCGCACGTACCCGGCGTCTCTCGCCGGTGAGCGCTACCCGAACGGGATCCCGATCCACGTCGAGGACGAGCTCACCGCGCTCATCACCGATCTGCAGGTCGACGACGTCGTATTCAGCTACTCCGACGTGGCGCACGAGCACGTGATGCACAAGGCGAGCGAGGTGCTCGCCGCCGGGGCCAACTTCGAGCTCCTCGGTCCTCGCGCGACGATGCTGAAGGCGAAGGTCCCGGTCGTCGCCGTCTGCGCCGTTCGCACCGGCTCGGGCAAGAGCCAGACGACCCGCGCGATCGCCGCCACGCTGAAGGGAGCGGGCAAGCGCGTCGTCGCCGTTCGTCACCCGATGCCGTACGGGGATCTCGTGGCCCAGCGCGTTCAGCGTTTCGCGACCCTCGAGGACCTGGACAGCCACGACACGACGATCGAGGAGCGAGAGGAGTACGAGCCGCACATCACGTCCGGAACCATCATCTACGCCGGCGTGGACTACCAGGCCATCCTCGAGCAGGCCCAGCAGGAGTGCGACGTGCTCCTGTGGGACGGAGGCAACAACGACCTTCCCTTCTACGATCCGGACGTGCACGTCGTGGTGGCCGACCCCCTACGGGCGGGGCACGAGACGCGGTATCACCCCGGCGAGGCGAACCTGCGGATGGCGGACGTGATCGTCGTCAACAAGATGGACTCGGCCTCGGCCGAACAGGTCGACGCGCTGATGGGAACGATCCGCGAGGTCAACCCGCGTGCCACGGTGGTCAAGGCCAACAGCCGGGTCACCGTCGACGATCCCACCGCGATCGCGGGCAAGCGGGTGCTGGTGGTGGAGGACGGCCCGACGCTGACGCACGGAGACATGAAGTACGGCGCCGGCGTGGTGGCCGCGCGCGCCCACGGCGCCGCAGAGATCGTCGACCCGCGGCCGTGGGCGACGGGAACGATCGAGGAGACCTTCCAGAGATACGACGTGGGCCCGGTGCTGCCCGCGATGGGGTACTCGGACGAGCAGCTCGAGGAGATGCAGAAGACGATCGATGCCGCCGACGCCGATCTCGTCGTCATCGGCACGCCGATCGATCTGCGTCACGTGATCGAGATCCGGAAGCCGGCCGTCCGCGTGAGCTACGACCTCGAGGTCCTGCCGGACTCGCCCTCGCTCGAGGACGTCCTGCGACCCGTGCTCCGCTGACGATGGACCGCGTCGTCGTCGCTCTCGGTGGGAACGCGCTCCTTCGACGCGGCGAGGAGGACACGTTCGAGAACATGTACCGCTCGTCGCGGCTGGCCGCCGAGAGCATCGCCGACATCGCCACGGCCGGGTGGGAGGTCGTGGTGACGCACGGGAACGGGCCACAGGTCGGGCGGATCCTCCTCCAACAGGAGGCGGCTCGGAGATGGGTGCACCCGATGCCTCTCGACGTCTGCGGCGCGCTGAGCCAGGGCCAGATCGGCTACCTGTTGCAGGTCACGATCGGGGACGTCTTCTTCGAGCGCGGCATGGAGAAACCGGTCGCGACGGTGCTCACGCTGACCCGCGTGCGGCCCGACGACCCGGCCTTCAAGGACCCGACGAAGCCGATCGGCCCGTTCTACGAGGAGCCCGAGGCGGACGAGCTCGTCGCGACGAAGGGATGGGCGATGCGTCCCGACCCGCACGGTGGGTTCCGCCGCGTGGTGCCGTCGCCCTCGCCGTACTCGATCGTGGAGGCGCCCGTGATCCGCGGGCTCGTCGGCGACGGGGTGATCGTGATCGCGTCGGGCGGCGGAGGAGTGCCCGTGATCGAAGAGGGCCCACGGCTCGTCGGTGTCGAGGCCGTCGTCGACAAGGACTTCGCGGCCGCCATCCTGGCCCGGGACGTGGAGGCCTCGACGCTTCTGATCCTCACGGACGTGAAGCGCGTACAGCGCGGCTTCGGAACCGAGCAGGCCGAGGAGCTCGAGCGGCTGACCGTCGCCGAGGCGCGAACGCTCATCGACGCCGGAGAGTTCGGTGCCGGTTCGATGGGGCCGAAGGTGGAAGCGGCCGTCGCGTTCGTCGAGGCTGGTGGCGGACGCGCGGCGATCGGCGACCTCGACGAGGCCGAGGCGGTGCTCGAGGGCGCTGCCGGAACCACGATCGTTGCGTCGTAGCGCACGCACGGTCTCCGAGTCCTGGCAGCGCGAGCCGACGCCCGGTAGCGTCGAGGCGTGCGGGTTCGCGTGCTCGTCTACAACGTTCGCGGTTTCCGCGACGGCGCCGACCGCGTCGCGTCGGTGCTCGAGCGGTTCGAGCCCGACATCGTCCTGCTGAACGAGAGCGGCGGGCGCTGGCGCCTGCGCCGTTTCGCCAAGCGCGTCCAGATGAAGGCGGTCGGCGATCCGTGGTCGCCGTTCCGTCGCCGGGTGAAGGACGCGGTGCTCGTCCGGGCTCCCTGGAGGGTGCTCGAGCGGCGGTTCCGGCGCTTCGGGGACTCCGCCAGGTGGTATCCGCGCGGAACGGTCGTCGTGCGGGTCGCGCGTTCGGGCTATCGCCTCTGGGCGGCGGCCGTGCACCTCGGCCTGCGTCCGGCCGAGCGGCGCCGTCATGCGGAAGAGCTCGGGGACCTCCTCCGCGGGCTCGACGGTCCCGTCGTCGTCGGCGGCGACCTGAACGAGACGCCGAGTGGGCGCGCGGTGTCGTTCCTTTCGGAGCGGTTCTGGGACACGTGGCTCCTCGGTGGGGACGTGGCGGGCGAGACCTTCCCTGCCGACGAGCCGACGGCACGCATCGACTACCTGTTCGTCTCCGAGGGGATCCGCGTCGAACGCGCCCTCGTCCCGGCCATCCCAGAGGTGCGGGTGGCGTCCGACCACCGGCCGGTCGTCGCGGAGCTCACGTTGCCCGATCCCGGCTAGCCGCGGACCTGCGATCCCGTTCGGCCCGTGTCGAGCTCGCGCGCCAGGGCGAGCACGCGCTCGGACACGAGCGGGGCGTCGTGGTCGAGCGTCACGACGTGGTACGAGCGGGGACAGGGCACGAGCTCCTTCCGCTCGGACCCGAGCCGCTCGTAGACCTTCCGCGCGCTTCCTTTCGGGATCACGTGATCGGCGCCGGACACGAAGACGACCGCCGGAACGCGGATCGAGGGGAGGTCGCGCCGGACGTGGCGCAGCATCGCGGCCATCTCGGCGACCGCGGGGACGGGCATGCGCTCGTCGGCGTTCTCGTCCTGTCCCGGCATCGCGATGTCGTTCGCGACGCCGCCGACCTCACGGAGGAACAATCGGCCGATCGGGATCACGAGATGGCGGGGGTCGAAGACGTACGGGTTCGCGAGGGCCATCCCCTCGACGTCGCCCGGGCGAGACGCGACGAGTCGCAGCACCACGGCTCCGCCCATCGACTGTCCGAACGCGACGACCGTTCGGCACCGCGCGCGGAGCGCGTCGAGGCCCCGGCCGGCTTCGTCGACCCACTCGGTCCAGTGACGGTCGCGAAGGTCGTCGATGCTCGTGCCGTGGCCGGGGAGACGAACGCCTTCGACGGCGAGCCCTCGAGCGGCGAGCCACGCACCGATCGGGCGCATCGAAGCGGGCGAGCCCGTGAAGCCATGCACCATGAGGACGCCGACCGGTCCTTCGCCGAGCGAGAACGCCTCCGCACCCGGGCGCACGGGGAACGCGCTCATGCGGGATCAGCTACGGCTGGACCGCTTGCGCCGGCCGGGATTCACGAACAGCGTCCCCACCATGAACAGGAAGACCGCGCCGACCGCCCCGGTCAGTCCGAGCAGGACCAGGACGAAGAACCACTCCAGGAGCCCCCACGCGACGAGCACGACGCAATGCTACTGAAGGGTCAGCCGGGCAGGCCGTCGCGAGGGATCAAGATCTCGGCGTTCACCCAGGAGACGCCGACGCCGAGGTACTCGGCCGCCGCCTCGGAGAGGTCGATCACGCGCTCGAGCCGGCCGTAGGGGCCACGGTCGTTGATCAGGACGATCGCGCATCGGTCGCCGTAGCGCACGCGGAGGAAGGTCCCGAACGGCAGCCACCGGTTGGCCGCCGTGAACAGCCGTGGATCGAAGATCGCGCCGGTCGCCGTGGGCTGGCCGCCGAACTCCCAGCCGTACCAGCTGGCGTACCCGGTGATCGAATCGCCGGTCTCGACGAGATCCGGCGGCGTCTCGCACGTCCGTCCGCCGGTCGGTCCGAGCATCGCCAGGAGATGGCTCTGGTCCTGCTGGTAGTCGATGACGCCGAGGTCCCAGCTCCCGAGCCGCGACATCGCGGCGGCGATCTGTCGCTCCTGCTCGGCCAGCGCCTGCGCGGCGAGGGCCTGCGCCTCGAGATGCGCCCGCTCGGCCAGGGCCGTCGCCTTTTCCACCTTGCGCTGCATCTGGGCGAGCATCGCCCGGAGCCGCTCGAGGCGGGGGGCGAACGCGGCTCGCGCGGCTTCGGCCTCGGCCCGCTTGGCCGACAGGAGCGCCTCGGTTTCCTCCGTCTCGCGGACCGCGGTGTCGTCGAGCGAGATCGTCCGGGCGGTGTACTCGGCGATGGCCGCGAGATCGGAGAACGTCGTCGCGCCGAGCATCGCCTCGATCGATCCTCCCGGACCGAACTGGTAGGCCGCTCGCACGCGTTGATCGAACCGCAGTCGGGCGACATCGGCCGCCGCCTGCGCGGCCTCGGCCTCGCGGATCGTCCCGACCGTGTGGAGCCAAGCGCGCCCGGCTCGGCGCTCGAGCGCCTCGTATCGCGCGAGCAGATGATGCAGTTCCCTGTGAAGCTCGGCGAGCCGTCGAACCTCCGGAAGGTCACCGCCCGCCCGGATCAGATGGCGGACGTCATGAGCGCCGGCCGGGACCGCGGCGCTCAACGCCGCGAGGGCGAGCACGAGCGCGATCAACTTCGATCTCATCCGAGGTCCTCCGGGCCGCCCGGCTCTTCGGTGCGCGCGTGAGCCGGGGGCGCGGTTGTCCGGCCGTACAATCGAGGTCGACCTGCGGACCGGCTTCCTTGAGTCGGTCCGGACATCGCGGTCAGGGGGGCTTCTGGAACGGATCGGCATCCTCACGGGCGGGGGCGACTGCCCAGGGTTGAACGCCGCCATCCGCGCGATCGTCCGCCGGGCCGTGGGCGTGCTGGGGCACGAGGTCCTCGGGTTCCGCGACGGGTTCCGGGGCGTCGTGGACGGCGACGTTCGCGAGCTCACGCTCGAGTCCGTCCAGGGGATCCTGCACCGCGGGGGCACCATCTTGGGGAGCAGCGGGGCCGACCCCTTCCGCGAGGGCGGAACCGAGCGGGTTCGCGCGACGCTGCGCGACCTCGGCATCGACGGGCTGATCGCGATCGGTGGGGAAGGGACGCTCGGGAGTGCCGCCCGGCTCGCCGAGGAGGGGATCCCGGTCATCGGCATCCCGAAGACGATCGACAACGACCTGTCGGGGACGGACTCATGCATCGGGTTCGCGACGGCGTTGCAGGTGGCGACCGACGCGATCGACCGCCTCCACACGACCGCCGAGAGCCACAACCGTTTGATGGTCATCGAGGTGATGGGCCGGAGCGCCGGCTGGATCGCGCTCGCACGCCGGGCTCGCCGGTGGCGCCGACATGATCTTGATCCCCGAGCACCCGTTCGACCTCGACGAGGTGGCGACGCAGATCCGTCGCCGGCACCTGAAAGGTCACTCCTTCTCGATCGTGGTGGTGGCCGAGGGCGCGGTTCCGGTCGAAGGAACGCTCGAGATCCCCGAGTACCCGCTCGACGAGCGTGGCTTCCCAAGGCTCGGGGGGATCTCGCAGATCATCGCGCCGCACCTGGAGCGCCTGACGGGTTGGGTGACGCGGGTGACGGTCCTGGGTCACGTCCAGCGCGGCGGGAGCCCGATCGCGGCCGACCGGATCCTCGCGACCCGGTTCGGTCACGCGGCCGTCGACCTCGTCTCATCGGGTGGCTGGGGCCGGATGGTGGCGCTCCAGGGTTCGGACGTCGTCGACGTCCCCCTCATCGACGCGACGAAGGTTCGTCCCGTGCCGGAGGAGCTGTATCGGGTGGCGGAGACGTTCTTCGTATGAGCCGGAGGTCCTCGGCGATGAAGGTCGCGGTCCTCACCGGGGGAGGAGACGTTCCCGGTCTCAACGCGTGCATCAAGGCGGCGACGCTCCGCGCGATCGACGACGGCCACGAGGTCGTCGGGATCCGGCGAGGATGGGCCGGTCTCCTGGAGACCGACCCCGGCGATCCCGCAACGATCGGTTCGAACACGACACCGCTCGATCCGGTCGTGGTGCGCACGATCGACCGGACCGGGGGAACGGTCCTGCACACGTCGCGAACCAACCCCGCGAAGGTTCGTCCCGCCGAGGAGCCGGAGTTCCTCAGGGCCGGGCGCGAAGACGACGAGCCGCGCGACCACACCGGCCACGTGCTGAAGGTGCTCGACGCGCTCGGCATCGACGCCCTGCTCCCCATCGGGGGCGACGACACGCTCTCGTTCGCGCTCCGACTACACGCGGAGGGGGTTCCGGTCGTCGCGATCCCCAAGACGATGGACAACGACGTCCACGGAACCGACTACTGCATCGGGTTCTCGACCGCGGTGACGCGCACGGTGAACTTCGTCCACCAGCTCCGCACGAGCGCCGGCTCGCACGAGCGCCTCGCGATCGTCGAGGTGTTCGGCCGGTACAGCGGCGAGACCTCGCTCGTCTCCGCCTATCTCGCGGGTGTGGAGCGCGCGGTGATCTCCGAGGTGTCCTTCGACATCGAGCGGCTGGCGTCGCTCCTCATGGACGACAAGCGCCGCAACCCCAGCCACTACGCGATGATGACGATCTCCGAGGGCGCGACGCTCGTCGGCGGCGAGATGGTGATGGGCGACAAGGAGGATGCCTACGGCCATCGCAAGCTCGGAGGCATCGGCCAGGTCACCGGTGAGCTCCTGCACGCGATCACCGGCGAGGGGATCATCAACCAGCACCTCGGGTACCTGATGCGCTCGGGCTCGCCGGATTCGCTCGACCTGATGGTGGCGATCAACTACGCCGTGATGGCGGCCGACCTCGTGGCCACCGGCGAGTACGGCCGGCTGGTAGCGCTGCGGAACGGCAACTACGTGAACGTGCCGCATCGATGTGGTGCGCCAGGGCGTGAAGCGGGTGGACGTCGGCGCGCTGTATGACGTCGACGCGTATCGCCCGAAGATCCGCCACGTCGACGGCAAGCCGATGTTCCTGTATTGAGCGCCGACCCCCCTATCCGAGACGGCTCCTATACTGGCGAGCCCATGGGCGATCTGCGTGTCGACCTGCGTTCGGACACCGTCACGAAGCCCTCGGACGCGATGCGCCGGGCCATGGCCGAGGCCGAGGTCGGTGACGACTGGTACGGCGACGACCCGACGGTCAACCGCCTCCAGGAGCGCGCGGCCGAGGTCGTGGGCATGGAGGCGGCGATCTACGTCCCCACCGGCACGATGGCCAACCAGATCGGACTTCGGCTCCACTGGTCCGGCAACGGGCACCTCGTCGCGGCCGAGGCCCTCGCGCACGTCGCGTCGACCGAGGTGATGACGGCCGCGGTGCTGTCGGGGATCACGTATCGCACCGCGCGCGCGCCGAACGGATGGATGACGGCCGATCTGGCGCGGCAGCTCCTCGAGCCGGACACGTACTACGACGTCGAGGTCGTCGACCTGCTTGCCGTCGAGAACACCGCGGGCCATGCCGGCGGGACCGTCCTGCCCGTCGAGGAGATGCGCGAGATCCGCAAGGTCGCCCAGGAGGCCGGGGTGCCCGGTCCATCTCGACGGCGCGCGGATCTTCGACGCCGCGACGGCCGCCGGGGTCGACGTGACCGAATGGACCGCCGAGGTCGACACGATGATGTTCTGCGTTTCCAAGGGGCTCGGGGCGCCGATCGGTTCGCTGCTCTGTGGTCCGGCCGCGCTGATGCGCGAGGCCCGACGCCTGAAGATCCTGTACGGGGGAGCGTGGCGTCAGGCCGGCGTCGTCGCCGCGGCGGGAATCATCGCGCTCGAGGAGGGTCCGAAGCGACTGCATGAGGACCACGCGCGAGCTCGGCGCTTGGCAGAAGGACTCGCCGAGGCGTTCCCGGGCTCGGTCGACCTCGACGCCGTCCAGACGAACATGGTCCTCGTCGACCCGTCACCGATCGGTCTGGATCCGCTCGAGGCCGTGCTGCGATTGAAGGAGGAGGGCGTGGGCTGCACGATCGTGCCTCCGAGGGTGCGGATGGTGACCCACGTCGGTATCTCCGACGAAGACATCGACACGGCGCTGACGGCATGGCGCCGCCTGGCCGGGAGCGGACGGCGCGAGGAGGAGCACCCGTGAAGCTGTTCGGCCCGCGGTACCCGGAAGAGGTCGCCAAGCGCGTCCCACCCGGCCAGCGTCTGGTGAAGACCTGGCCGGTCCTGCACTACGGCCCGATCCCGACCTCCGACGGCTCGGACTGGGATCTCGAGGTCTCCGGGCTCGTCGAGAACCCGTTCACGCTGACCTACGAAGCGTTGAAGGCGCTCGGCCCGCAGGACGTCCAGGCGGACATGCACTGCGTGACGGGTTGGTCCACGCTGGACAACCGGTGGACGGGCGTCCCGTTCCGCGTGTTGGCCGAGCGGGCCAAGCCGATGGCCGACGCGAAGTGGGTCATCGCGCGCTGCGAGTACGGCTACACGTCGGACCTTTCGCTCGAGGCGATGATGGACGACGACGTGCTCGTCGCGTGGGCTCACGACGGCGAGGACCTGACGCCGGAGCACGGGTACCCCCTCCGTCTCGTCGTCCCGCAGCGGTACGCCTGGAAGAGCGCGAAATGGCTGCGCGGCCTCGAGTTCTCCAAGACCAACAAGCGCGGGTTCTGGGAGGTGCGCGGGTACCACATCCACGCCGATCCCTGGCGCGAGGAGCGTTACAGCTACCAGGAAGGACCTCGCGCCGAGATGGAGCGATAGCGCCCGAGCGAAACGACTCGCTTGACCCGCGCCGCCGCGATGCGTTGCAATCCGCCGACGAGACGGCGGGAGGCAAAGGCGATGCGACGTCGGGTCCTGTTGGTGATCACGCTCATGTTGGTCGTCGTGGGCTGTGCGGACGCCCCGCGATCGCAACCGCGCCAAGGCAATCCA
Source organism: uncultured Actinomycetes bacterium (assembly GCA_963786805.1). Lineage (GTDB taxonomy): Bacteria > Actinomycetota > UBA4738 > UBA4738 > HRBIN12 > CALGFI01. Next base: position 334,165 of record CAWBAK010000005.1, on the reverse strand, counting down.
GACCCGGTGATCGCCGCGGTCGGTGACATCGCGTGCAACTCCCTGCCGAGCGAACACACCCGGCGCTGTCGCTATGACGCCGTCGCCGACGTCGTCCGGGGGATCGGACCGGACGCGTTCCTCGCGCTCGGCGACCTTCAGTACCTGCACGGCGGTCTCGAGGACTTCCGGCGGTACTACGACCGCTACTTCGGCGGCCTGAAGGAGATCACCGCGCCGGTGCCCGGCAACCACGAGACGTACACCCTGTACGCCGAGGGCTACTACGACTACTTCGGCAAGGACGCGCACGGTCCGGGCGGGTTCTACTCGTTCGACCTCGGGTCTTGGCATCTCGTGGCGCTCAACTCGCAGATCTGCAAGGGCTCGACGTGGAACCCGGATCTCGGCCAGGGGATCCCGATCACGGCGAACACCGCGATCGGCGAAGGGTGCGGGCCCGGAACGCCGATGTACGAGTGGGCCAAGAAGGATCTCGCCCTGCATCCGGCGGAGTGCACCCTCGCGTTCTTCCATCACCCGCTGCACGGCGCCACGCCCTACCCGGCCGGTGTGTTCCTGTTCCAGCTCCAGCCGCTGTGGCAGCTTCTCGACGACAACGGCGTGGACGTCGTGCTGAACGGCCACGAGCACTCGTACCAGCGGTATGCCGCGCTGGACGCCTACGGGCGGCCGGACCCGAACGGGATCGTCCAGTTCACGGTGGGGACCGGGGGGTCGACCTACGGATCCCTCCCCGAGGGCGACGCGGCCGCGAACATGGTCGCCGGGCAGGACACGTCGTTCGGTGCCCTGAAGATTGACGTTGCTCGAAGGCGGCTACGACTTCGAGTTCGTGACGGCGCAGGGCGAGGCGCCGTTCACCGACGGCGGCCACGGCGACTGCGTCTGATCCGGTTCGGGCTACCGCTTCGCTGCTTGAGCCCTAGGGGAGCAGCGCCCGGATCCTGTCGAGCTCGGCGCGGCGGGCCTCGCCCGAGGCCGGCGTCTCGACGACCACCGAGCAGGTCTCGCACCTCCGGGCGGCTGAGGAACGCCGCGAACCCGCCGAGCCCGATCGTGCCCTCGCCGACGACCTCGTGCCGGTCCCGGTGACTCCCGCGCTCGTTCTTCGCGTCGTTCAGGTGCACGAGGCGCAGCCGATCGGACAGACCCGCCGTCCCGAGCTCCTCGAACAGCGCGTCGACCCCGCTCGGCTCGTCGAGGCTGTAGCCCGTCACGAACAGGTGGCAGGTGTCGAGCACCAAGCCCAGCCGGTCTCGGCCGACGGCGTCGAAGAGCCGCGCGGCCTCTTCGACGGTGGACGCGACGGCTCCGCTCGTTCCGGCCATCAGCTCGACGAGGAGCTGGGTCTCCTCTGGCGTCTCGTCGACGATCGCCTGCAGGATCGTCGCGGCACGTTCGATCGCGGCGGCCGGTTCACCGGGGCCGCCGGCCCCGGCATGGACGACGAAACCCCCGGCTCCCAGGACACCGCATGCGCGCACCGACTGCACGCACAGCGCGAGGGACTTCTGGAGGAACTCCGGGTTCGGCGAGGCGATGTTCACCAGGTACGGCGCGTGGACGAAGAGCGGCCCGATCCCGCCCTCGCGCCACTCGGCGCCGAACTTCTCCGCGGTCTCCAGCCGCGGGCCGGACCACGCGCGCGGGTTCGAGATGAACAGCTGCGCGGCCTCGGCTCCGACATCCCGGGCCGTCTCGACGGCGCTGCGCAGGCCCCCGGGCGTTCGAAGGTGGGCGCCGACCCTCACGCCACGTAGATGTGGACCACGTCGCCGGCGTGAACCGTCGCGCCCACGGCGGGTTCCTGGAAGACGACCTTCGAGCCGTCGGGCTTGACCAGGACGACGTCGACCTGCAATCCCAAGGACGTGAGTCTCGCGACGGCCGCGTCCTTCGTCATGCCGACGACGTCGGGCATCGGGAACTCCGGTGGTCCCTTCGAGACCACGATCGTGACCGTGTTGCCGGGCTGCAGCTCGGTTCCCTTCTCCGGCCGCTGCGAGATGACCCTGCCGCGCGAGACGTCGTCGGAGAACTCCTCCTCGACGACGACCAGGAAGCCCGCGCCCTGCAGGAGGGTGGTCGCCTCCTCCTGCGTTCGGCCGGTGACCCGGGGGACCGGCTGGGGCTCGGGCCCTCTGCTCACGACGACGTCGATCTCGCTCCGGAACGGGGCATCGTCCTTCGCCCGCACGCTCTGCTCGACGATCTGGCCTGCAAGGAGCTCCTCGTCGTACGCCTTCGTCACCTCCCCGAGTCGAAGGTCGGCACCGCGCAAGAGCTCCCGAGCCCTCGGAACGGACTTGCCGATCAGGTCGGGGACCGGGACCGGCTCGTGACCGAGGGAGGGCGTCAGGATCGACGCGGTCGCCCGGCTCGAGCGTCGCGCCCTCCGCGGGATCGACGTCGAGGACGAACCCGGCTTCGACCTGGCGTGAGTACTCGCCGTCGGCGATCCGCGGGACCAGGTCGGCGTCCTCGAGCCGCTGCTGCGCGGCCTCGAGGCTCAAGCCCAGGACCTGCGGGACCTCCGTGTCGTGGGGGAGCAGGTACGCCCACGCTCCCCACGCCGAGGCGCCGAGCGCCGCCAGGGCGAGCAGCACGCCGAACACCCACCGGACCTTGCGCCGGCGGGTGCGCTTGGCTCCGCGGCTCTTCGGGATCGTGACGGTCGTCGCCCGGGCGGGTCCCGTCTGGACGGGGAGGACGGAGACCTCCGGCACGAGCGTGCCGACGTTCTTGGCCGCCGGGAGCGAGCGCGCCTCGGCCTCGAGATCCCGGCGGGCCTCGGCCGCCGAATCGGGTCGCAGCTCGCGCTGCTTCTCCGTCATCGAGGCCACCCAGCCGTCGAGACCCTTGGGGACGGCCGGGTTCCGGCTCGATGGAGCGGGCACGCGCTCGTGGATGTGCTTGTACGCGATCCCCATCGGCGTCTCCGCCGTGAACGGGAGGCTCCCGGTGAGGAGCTCGAAGCCCACGATGCCGAGCGCGTACAGGTCGGTGCGCGGATCCGCGGGCTCGCCCTGGAGCTGCTCGGGCGCAAGGTACTGCACGGTGCCCGTGACCATCCCGGCCTCGGTGATCTGCGCGTCGGCGTACGCGCGCGCCAGGCCGAAGTCCGTGACCTTCACGATGCCGTCCCGCGTGACCATGATGTTCTCGGGCTTGACGTCGCGATGCACGATGCCTTGCCGGTGCGCGTGGTCCAGCGCCGAGAGCGTCTGCATCAGGACGTCGGCCACCTGCGCGGGCGCGATGACGCCCTCGGCGTTCAGGATGTCTCGTGCGCTCTGGCCGCGGACGAACTCCATGACCATGTAGTACACGCCGTCGACCGCACCCCAGTCGTGTACCCCGACGATGTTCGGATGCGAGAGGTTCGCGGCGGCGCGCGCCTCGCGGCGGAACCGTTCGACGAACCCCGTGTCGCCGGCGAGCTGCCGGTGCAGGACCTTGATGGCGACCTCGCGCTCCAGGACGGCATCGCGGGCGCGGAACACCTCGCCCATCCCGCCCGCGGCGATACGATCGACGACGTGGTAGCGGCCGTCGAGGGTGGTCAGCGCGAACGAGAAACCGGAACGGCCTGCGGGCCGCTCGGGGATGGTGCCTCTGGAGATGGTCGCTCCTCCCCTTCGGATCTCGGCCGTTTCGAAGTCGGCCGTTGCGGGCGTGCGAACAGGGGCCGGGGGTGCGTCCGGACGACCATCCTAGGGCATCCCGCGCGCCCCTCCTGGTAGCCGAGATGACCCTTCCGCAGGGCGCCGAGACCTACGAAGAGGCCTTCGAGCGGATCGAAGCCGCCCTCGAGTCCGGGAACACCGACCTGCGGGCCCTCGGGTTCTGGCGACTGCTGGGACGGGTCAAGGCCGAGCCGGCGCTCGCGCTGCACTGGGCGGAGGTCGCCGGCCGCATCGACCGCAGGGCCTTCGAGTCGCGGGTGCGCCTGCGGGTCCCCGTCTGGGCGGGCAACCTCCTGCTCCTGCTCGGGACGCTCGCCGGGGCCGTTGCCGTGTGGCTGGCGACGAGGACGACCTCTGATCTCGTCGCGGGCCTGGCGCTCGTGTTCGCCGGAGGCGTCTGGGCGGTGACATGGCACGACCTCGCGCACTGGCTGGTCGGACGCCTGGCCGGTATCCGGTTCTCGTCGTACTACCTCTCGGGGCCTTTCCCGCCGCGCCCGGGACTCAAGACGCGGTACGAGACGTACCTTCGAGCCGAACCCGTCGCACGCGTGTGGATGCACGCATCGGGCGCGGTCGCGACGAAGCTGGCGCCGTTCGTGTCGGTGGCGTTCTGGCCCGCGACCGCGGCGCCGGCTTGGGCGGGGTGGGCGCTGATCGCGCTGGGGGTCCTGCAGATCGCGAGCGACATCTTGTTCTCGGTGCGAAGGAGCGACTGGAAGCGGGTTCGTCGCGAGCTGCGGGTCGCCCGGTTCCAGGCGAACCGTTGACGGGTGGTTCTCCCCGAGGTCGGTCGGCGATCGCTCTGGACTATCCTTGTTGAAGATCCACCGGGGAGCTCGGGCGACCGGGCTGAGAGGCTGCCTCGTCGTGGCGGCGACCCGACGAACCTGAACCGGGTAATGCCGGCGGAGGGAGGAAGATGGGAGCGCTCGAAACCGGCTCGCTCGCGGTGTACGTCGTGACCTCGAGTGGCCTCGTACCCGGTCGCGGCCATCGCGACGTCGCCCTCGCGGCGATCGAGGGCGGCGCGACGGCGATCCAGCTCCGCGCTCCCGAACTCTCCGACGAGCAGCTCCGGCCACTCGCGTCGGATCTGGCCGAGCGGTGCCGTGAGGCCGGGGTCCTGTTCGTCGTCAACGACCGCCTCGACGTCGCGACCCAAGCGGGCGCGGGCGTCCACGTCGGTCAGGGCGACGACCCGTCGGAAGCGCGCCGACGGATCGGCTCGGAGACCGTCCTCGGCATCTCTGTCTCGTCCTCGGAGCAGGCGGTGGAGGCGGAGCGCGCCGGCGCCGACTACCTCGGCGTCACGGTCTGGGGGACGGTCACGAAGCCGGAAGCCTCGCCGATCGGCATCGAGGGCTTGCGCTCGGTGGTGGACGGCACGTCACTGCCGGTCGTGGCGATCGGCGGCGTCGACGCGGACAACGCGAGGAAGGCGCTCGAGGCCGGAGCCGCCGGCGTCGCCGTCGTTTCGGCGGTGGGCGCGGCGCGCGATCCCGTCACCGCGACGCGGCGCCTGGTCCGGGCGGTCCGGGCGGCGGAGGTCCGGCGGCGATGACCGAGCAACGGACCGGAAAGGCGACGGCGGAGCTCTTCGAGCAGGTGATCCTTCGCCGCCTCGGCGCTCGCGACCCCGACGTGCTGGTGGGACCGCGTCACGGCGTCGACGTCGGGGTCGTGCGGGTGGCCGACGGCGTCGTGATGGCGATCACGGCGGACCCCGTGTTCGTGGTCCCGGCGTACGGGTGGGAGCGCGCAGCGTGGTTCGCCGTCCACATCCTCGCGTCCGACGCCGCGACGAGCGGATTGCCGCTTCGGTGGATGGCCGTCGACCTGAACCTGCCACCCGAGGTCACGGACGACGAGCTCACCGCGCTGTGGGACGCGTTCCACCGCGCGTGCGAGGGCATCGGGGTGGCCGTCGTGACCGGACACACGGCCCGCTACGACGGCTGTAACTGGCCGATGGTCGGTGGCGCCGTTTGCATCGCATCGGGCCCCGAGAGCTCGTTCGTCACGCCCGAGATGGCGAGGATCGGGGATCGCGTCGTCGTGACGAAGGGAGCCGCGATCGAGGCGACGGCCCTGTTCGCCGCGACGTTCCCCGACCGGCTCGCCAAGGGCGTCGGGGCCGACGTGGTGAAGTCCGCGGATACGCTCTTCGAGCGGATGACGGTGGTTCCCGAGGCGACGGTGGCGCGCGAGTTCGGACTGCGCGACGCGGGGGTGACCTCGATGCACGATGCGACTGAGGGCGGCGTCGTCGGGGGGCTGACCGAGGTTGCGACGGCGTCGGGCGTCGGCATGCGCATCGACCTCGCCGCGATCCCGGTTCGGCCGGAGGTCCGCGCCGTCTGCGAGCACGCCGGGATCGACCCGTACACGTCGATCTCCGAAGGGACGCTCATCGCCACCGTCGTTCCCGCACGCGCGGAGGCGTTCGTGGCCGCGCTCGCGGATGCCGGGATCGAAGCCGCGGACGTCGGCGAGGTCACGGAGTCCTCGGCCGGCAAGCTCCTCGTGACGCCCGAGGGCGAACGACCGATGGAGCATCCGGGGCTCGACCCCTTCTGGGGTGCGTTCGGGCGGTGGGCCGCCGAGGCGGCCGGCATCGCCGAGGCCGGCTAACCGGAAGGCTCTCCGGCGAGGAAGTCCTCGGCGAGGATCGCGTACCGCAGATGGTCGCGCCAGCGCCCTCCGATCTTGAGGTACCGCGGCGAGTAGCCCTCGAACCGGAAACCGAGCCGTTCGACGAGCGCGATCGATCGATCGTTTCCCGGCTGCACGTTCGCCTCCACCCGGTGGAGCCCGATCGATCCGAACGCCTCCCGAAGCACCAGATCCAACCCTTCGGTCATGTATCCCTTGCCGTCGAAGGGCACGAACGCCGAGTACCCGAGGTAGGCGCTCCGGAAGTCTCCGAGGACGATCTGACTCAGGTTCGCGAGCCCGGCGATCGCGTCATCCTCCGTTCGAACGATGAGGAAGCCCGAATGGCTCGGGGCTCGAGCTCGCGCGAGCTGCTGGGCGAACCCTTCGGACGTCTCGGACAGGTAGGTCCACGGCCGATGCAGCGAGCGACTCGCGCGGACGCGTTGAAGGAACTCCGTCTCGTCGGACGTGCGCGGACGACGGATCCTCACCCGCTCGGACGGCCTGGATCTCCCCATCTGGCCGGACACGCTACCCGCTAGGGTTGCGACCGTGGACGTGGTGACGGTCGGCGACGTGATGCTCGACGTTCGGGTCGACGCGGACGCGCTCGAGGAGGGCGGCGACGTCCACGGGCGTGTCCTGGTTCGGCCTGGGGGAAGCGCCTGCAACGCCGGGGTCTGGGCCGCCGAAGCGGGCGCTCGCGCGCGCGTGTACGGGCGCGTCGGGACCGACACCGCCGGCGCGTTGATCCGGGACGAGCTGATCCGCCGCGGTGTCGAACCCGCGCTCGCGATCGACCCCGGATCCGATACGGGAACGATGCTCATCGTGCACGAGCCCGGCGAGCGCTCGATGGTGGCGGATCGGGGCGCGAACGCGACGCTGACCCCCGAGGACCTCCCCGAGCGGCTCGAGGCGTCCGCCGTGCTCGTTTCTGGCTACGCGCTCCTGTTCGAGGAGACGTTCGATGCGGCGAAGGCTGCGCTGGACCGCGCGACCGCTCGGTTCGTCGCGATCGACGGCGCTTCCTGGCCGTTGATCCGGGACTTCGGCCCGGCGCGGTTCTTCGAGGCGACCACGTCGGCGAACACGATCCTCGTGAACCAGCGCGAGGCGGAGGTCCTGACCGGGCGGAGAGGAGATGCGGCCGCCGACCAGCTCGCCGAGCGGTTCCCGATCGTCTGCGTGAAGCAGGGTGAATCGGGCGCGCTGATGTCGTGGGAGGGGCTCGTGATCCGCTATGCGGGTACGCCGGTCGCGGAGGTCGACCCGACCGGCGCAGGGGACGCGTTCGACGGGGTGTTGCTCGCGCAGCTGGCGGCCGGCCGTTCGCCCGGGGACGCGCTGCAGGCGGCATGCCGCGCCGGAGCGCAGGTCGCGGGCAGCTTCGAGACCTGGCCGGACAAGCGATCGCGGTGAACGGCCCGATCGTCCTGTCCGAAGAGGTCGAGCAGGCGCTCGCCGGCGACGGGGCCGTGGTCGCACTCGAGACGAGCGTGATCGCGCAGGGATTGCCATCCCCACGGAACGTGGAATGCATCCAGCGGATGACCTCCGGGGTGCGCGCTTCCGGCGCGGTGCCCGGATGGACCGGGGTCGTCGAGGGCGAGGTTCGCGTCGGCCTTTCCGAGTCCGAGCTCGAGGCGTTCGCCGAGCCGGGCCGGGCGGCCAAGGTGGCGCGTCGCGATCTGCCGTACGCGCTCGCTCGGGGCGGGCTGGGCGCGACGACCGTCTCGACGACGATCTGGGCGGCGGCCCGGGCCGGCGTTCCGGTGGGAGCGACCGGCGGGATCGGCGGTGTCCATCGCGGCACCGGCGACGTGTCCGCCGACCTCGTCGAGCTCTCCCGGACCCGGGTCTTGCTCGTGTGCTCGGGCCCCAAGTCGATCGTCGATCCGGTCGCGACGGCCGAGCGCCTCGAGGAGCTCGGCGTCGCGATGGTCGGCTACCGGTGCGACCGGATGCCGTTCTTCCTCGCGCTCGAGAGCGACGTCGAGCTGGATCAGCGCGTCGACGACCTGGTGTCGGCTTCGCGGCTGATCCACGCTCTTCGGCGTCTCGAGGACTCGTCCGCCGTCGTGTTGTGCAATCCGATCCCGGCGGATCGGGCGATGGATCCGTCGATCGTCGCCGACGCCGTCCGGGCGTGCGAGGAAGCGGCGACGCAGGCCCGGGTGCGCGGCAAGGCGGTCACGCCGTTCCTGCTCTCGTGCCTCGCGGAGCGGACCGGCGGTGCGAGCCTGGAGGCGAACCTGGCGCTGCTCGAATCGAACGCGCGCCTGGCGGGGGAGATCGTGGTCGCCGCGGCGACCACCCCGGCCTGAGTCGGCGTACGCGGGTTCGGAGAACGCGCTACCGGAGCCAGGTCTTCGCGATCGCCTTCGCGAAGTGCCACGCGTAGCGCAGAGACTTCGGTTTCTTGGATTCTCCGCCGCGTCGCGTGAGGAACGTCACCGGCACCTCCACGATCCTCGCGCGTTGGCGCAGAGCCTCGATCGTCACCTCCGACGTCCAGAACTGGTCCTGCTCGAGGATCAGCTTGCGAAGGATGTCCGCGCGGGTCGCGCGGTAGCCGCTCGAGATGTCCGTGACCCGCTGCCCCGTGAGCAGGGTCACGATCCACGAGAAGAGATGCACCCCCGCGTGTCGGATCACCGGACCGCGTTCGTAGTCGCCAAGCATGCGCGAGCCGTTCACGTGGTCGGCCTGGCCCTCGAGGATCGGCTTGACGAGGATCGGTAGTTCCTCGGGTTGGTGCTGTCCGTCGGCGTCGATCGAGACCACGATGTCCGCACCGAGCTTGAGCGCGATCCCGTAACCGACCCGCAGCGCGAGGCCCCCGCCGCGGCGGATCGGGAGACTCGCGACCAGAGCGCCCGCCTCACGCGCGACCTCGGCGGTGGCGTCGTCGGAACGGTCGTCGACCACGATCGGGACGACGTCGTACCCCTCGATCTCCTCGGGCATCGCATGGATCACGGCCCCGACGTTCTCCGCCTCGTTGTACGCGGGCGAGATCACGACGATCCGCTTGCCCTCGGGGAGCCGTTCGGCGCGCTCCCAGTCGAACCCGGCGTGCCCCAACGACTCCACGAGCAGTCGCATGCTGCGCTCGTTCGTGTCGACATAGGACTGCATCCGGATCAGGAGCACGAACAGGATCACGACCGCGGCGAGCAAGACGGCCGTGAGTCGTTCCCCGGTATCCGGTTCGAAGTTGAACGTTTCGAAGGCCGGGTTGAACAGGTCCGGAACGACCGCGAGCAGGATGACCGCGAACGCGATGACGCTCGAGATCATCAGGCTGAGGCGGCTGATGCGACGACGTTGGTACCGAGCGACGGTTACGCCGAAGAAGACGATCGCCAGCACGGCGCCGATGACGCGAAGGGCGAGCATGCTCTCACTCCCGTGCGCGGGGATCGCGCGCGCCGAGGATAGCAAGAGGCCGCCCCCGGTCGGGAGCGGCCTCGAGCAGAGATGGTTGCGCTAGCAACCGGGGGTGCAGGTGTTGCCGCTGGTCTCGTTCCCCGATCCCGAACCATCCGTGAAGATGTTCGGGCGGTTCCGAACGAGCGTGTTGCCCGTGACGCTGTTGTTGGATGCCGACTCGACGAGCACGACACCCCCGTGGAACGGGATGTTCCTGCTGGTCCGGTTCCGCGCTATCACGTTGCCCTGGATCGTGTTCCCGCGGCCGCCAACGATCGCGATGCCGATCCCCGCCGTGGACGGGTCTCCACCCTGTCCGCGGCAGAACGCGTTGTTGTGCTCGATCGTGTTCTCGGCGATCGTGAACCGCCCCGCCCGCACCGGCCCGGGGGTGTCCAGGTTGAGGATGCCGATGCAGTTGTCGTGGAACTGGTTCCCGGTGACGTTTCCGTGCGAGACGTCGCGAAGGAACAGGCCGTACGTGTTGTCGAAGCTCTCGTTGCCCTCGACCGTTGCGCTGGCCCGGCGCGAGTCACCGATGTAGAAGCCGGCGAGCCCGTTCCCCGACGCGGTGTTGTTGCGCATCGTGATGCCGGTGCTCTCGAAGGCGGCGAGGCCGTACTCCTGCGATCCGATGCCCGCGTTGCCTTCGTACGTCGTGTTCGACGTGAGGACACCGATGATCCCCGCCGCGATGAAGCCCTCGGCTCGGATGCCCGTGATCGAGACACCGTCGACGGGCGTCCCGTCCTGGAAGTTCCCCAGGATGCAGATACCGGCGATCCCACGGAAGCACCGACCGGGCAGCTCCGCCGGCGGCCTGAGGATCGTCCCGTTCGTGTCGCTGCCGACGCCCTGGATCGTGATGCCGCTGGTCTTCACCGCGACGACGTCCTCGTAGACGCCGGCGCTGAGCTGGATCGTGTCGCCTGGCTGGGCCGTCTTGACCGCCTGGTGGATCGACTCACCGGGCAGCACGACGATCACCTGCGCGGACGCGGGGATCGCGATCGCGAACGATGCCCCGATCGTCCCCAGTACGAGCACGACGCCGAGAAGCGTTCGTCTCATCCTCGACCTCCTCTGTGGGGTTCGGAAGCCAGGCTACCCATCGCCCCGCAGGACGATCATGAGAAAGCTCTGGTAAGGCGGTCGATCGTCCGGCGCCCGGGACCGGGCTACGGAGCCGAGCCCTCCCGGACACCGCGCCATCTCGTCGCGGGGAGGATGTGATCGGCGATCACGCGGTCCTTGTACCGGTCGATCGCCGTGAACATCGACTCGATCAGCGTTTCGGAGAGCAGGTGGGGCTGCAGGCCCAGATCGAGCAGCTTCGTGTGCATCGGGTTGTAGTAGTGCTCCTCCATCTCGACGCGGGGATTCTCGAGGTGATCCACGCGCACGTCGATGCCGACCTCGGCGCCGGCCTTGCGAACGAGCTCGGCGAGCTGCACGACCGAGAACTGCTCGGTGAACTGGTTGAACACGCGATACTCCCCGGCATCCGGCGGGTTCTGCACGGCGAGCTCGACGCACTGGAGCGTGTCGACGATGTTGAGGTAGCCACGGGTCTGGCCGCCCTTGCCGTACACCGTGAGCGGATGTCCGATGACCGCCTGCAGGCAGAAGCGGTTCAGCGCCGTGCCGAAGACCTCGTCGTAGTCGAACCGGGTCATCAGGCGTTCGTCGAGCTCGGTCTCCTCGGTCTGGATGCCGTAGACGACGCCCTGGTTCAGGTCGGTCGACCGCAGGCCCCAGATCCGGCACGCGAACTGGATGTTGTGCGAGTCGTGCACCTTCGACAGGTGGTACATCGAGCCCGGGAGCTTGGGGAAGGGGAGCGTGTCGCTCCGGCCCTTGTGGTGGATCTCGATGAACCCTTCTTCGATGTCGATGTTCGGAGTCCCGTACTCGCCCATCGTGCCGAGCTTGACCAGGTGCGCGTCGGGCGCCAGCTCGGCCATCGCGTACAGGACGTTCAGGGTGTTCATGACGTTGTTGGTTTGCGTGAAGAGGGCATGCTCCCGGTCGATCATCGAGTAGGGAGCCGACGGCATCTCGCCGTAGTGGACGATCGCCTCCGGTTCGAACTCGCGGAACACGCGCTCGACGACGTCCCACTCGGTGAGGTCGCCCTCGGTCACGCCGATCTCGAGCCCCGACACCTCGCCGAAGTCCCGCGCGCGCGCGGGAAGCGACTCGCCGACCGGCGTGAGGGAATCGGTGCCGGCCTCCTCGTGCGCGCGCCGGCGGAGGTAGTTGTCGACGGCGTGCACCTGATGACCGCGACGCGCGAAGTGCATCGCCGTCGGCCAGCCGAGGTACCCGTCCCCGCCGAGGATCAGGATGCGCATCGCGCCTCTCTCGCCAGGTCGTGGGGTCGCGGTCATCCTAGCAACGCGCCGCTCAGGGCAGGGCGGCAAGCTCCTCGAGCACCCGGTCGACCTCCGCGGGGGTGTTGTAGTGACAGAAGCCCACCCGGACGGCGCCACCGGTCTGCTGGAGCCCGAGCCGTTCCATCAACTCGAGCGCGTAGTAGTGGCCGTCCCAGACGTAGATGCCGCGCTCGGCCAGGGCCTTGGCGGTCTCGGCGGGATGCCGGTCCCCGGCGCGGATCGCGAAGGTCGGCGTGCGCTCGTCGAGCCGGTCGAGGTCGGAGATCCCGACGAGGCGGATGTCCGGGATCGCCCGGAGCCCCTCGAGGAACCGATGCGAGAGCGCGTTCTCCCACGGCGCGATCGTCCGCTCGAACGCCGAAGCGAGCGCGACACGGCGTCCCCTGCCCTGTTCCCCGAGCCCCGCGAGGTAGTCCGCCGCGGCGATCCACCCGGCGTACCCCTCGTGGTTCTGCGTGCCGGTCTCGAACGCGTAGGGGAGTGCATCGCGTGCCGGTCGAACCTTGTACGGCCGCAGCGAGGACAGAAGCTCGCGGCGCCCGTAGAGGATGCCCAAGTGCGGCCCGAAGATCTTGTAGGGCGAGCACACGACGACATCCGCGCCGAGGGCGCGAACGTCGATCCGCCGATGCTGCGCGAGGTGCACGCCGTCGCACACGACGACGGCTTCCGTCCGCTCGTGGACCTGCGCCGCGAGCTCGGCGGCCGGCGTCACCGTTCCCACGGCGTTCGAGGCGAGCGTGAACGCGACGACCTTCGTGCGTTCGGACAGCGCGCTCTCGAACGAATCGCGGTCGAGCGTGACGTCATCCGGCCGGAACTCGACCCAGCGGATCGACGCGCCCGCGTCCTCGGCCGCCAGGATCCAGGGTCGGATGTTCGCGTCGTGATCCAGGCGCGTCACGACGACCTCGTCGCCGGGCCGCAGCGTCCGGGCGACGGAACGGGAGATCGAGAACATCAGCGTCGTCGCGTTCGGCCCGAAGACGATCTCGTCGGGGTCGGCGCCGAGGAGGTCCGCTCCGGCGCGATGGGCTTCGTCGATGACGCGGTCGGTTTCCTGGCTCGTCGGGAACGCGCCGTGCGTGTTGGCGTTGCTCGTCCGCAGATAGGCCGCCATCGCGTCCACCACGGACCCCGGGACCTGGGAGCCGCCGGGAGCGTCCACGAACACCACCGGACGCCCGTCCATCTCGCGCGAGAGCGAGGGAAACCGGGTCCGGACCTCCGACAGATCGATCACGGTCAGAGCTTGCGGGACGGGGCCGCGGCTGGCAACCGGTAGGAAACACCCCGACGATAGGCTGCCCGCATGCGTCGTCTCCTCGCCGACCGCAGGTTCCGTCTGCTGCTCGCGGCACAGACGCTCACGATGTTCGGCGACGTCGCGCTGTTCCTGGTGCTCGCGATCTGGGTGAAGGACCTGACGGGCTCGGACGGCGCTGCGGGGTCCGTCTTCCTCGCGTTGATCCTGCCGATGGTGGTCGCCCCGGTCGTCGCCGTGTGGATCGATCGGTTTCCGCGACGGCTCGTGATGATCGCGAACGATCTGGCCACGGGCGTCGTCGTCCTTGCCCTGCTCCTCGTTCGAGATCGCGGGGACGTCTGGGTCATCTACGCGGTCGCCGCATTCTACGGCGTGTCGCAGCAGATCTTCTTCGCCGCTCGCTCGGGGCTGCTCGCGACCTGGCTGGAGGCCGACGCCTTGCCGGATGCGAACGGAGCGCTCGAGTCGATCCGCGCGGGCCTGCGCATCGTCGGCCCGCTCACGGGCGCCGCCCTCTACGGCGCGTTCGGCGGCGGCGCGACGGCGATGCTCGACGCGGCGACGTTCTTCGCGTCCGCGTTCCTGTTGTCCCTGCTGCGGGTGCCCGACATCGGGCGGAGGCAGAGGGACGACGAGTCCTTCGCCCACGAGGTCTCACAAGGCATCCGTCACGTTCTGGGGACGCCCGAGCTGCGCCTGCTCGTGATCGTGTTCGCGATCGCCCTGTGCGTCGTTGGCTTCCTCGAACCAGCCCTCTTCGCTCTGGTGGACGACGGGCTCCATCGGCCTCCGGAGTTCATCGGCATCATCGCGACGGTCCAGGGCGTCGGCGCGGTCGCCGGGGGAGTCCTCGCGGCGCGCGCGATCCGCCGATTCGCGGAGCTGAAAGTGATCGGCGCCGGCTCGTTGCTGCTCGGGGTCGGCCTTGCACCGATCGCCACCGCGGTGATGCCGGCGGTCTTCGTCGGCACGGTCGCCGTCGGCGTCGGTCTCGCCGCCCTGAACGTCGGCTACTTCACGATCCTCCAGCGGCGGACCAGCGTGGGCCTGCAGGGGCGGGTGTTCGCGGCGACCGAAACGGTGCTCAACCTCCCGTACGCGGGGTCGATCGGCTTGGGTGCGGTGCTCGTCGGCGTGCTGGGTTTCCGGCCGATGTACCTGGTCAACGCGATCGTGCTCGCGGCCTGCGGTGTGTTCCTCCTGTGGACGAGGGTCGGCCCCGCGCCCCAGGGCGAAGTGGTCGCCGAGGAACGGCTCCATTCGCCGGAGGGGATCGTCCCTCCTGGGTAGCGGATGTTGCTACCCCTCGCCGAGCTTGTCCCAGCCGGGCGGGAGCGTCGCGGTCGGCCACGAGGGGTCCGGCCGCCAGGTCGTCCAGTCCCGGTCGAGCGGAGGTTCCCGCTCGAGGATCCGGCGGACGCCGCGCTCGCCCTCGGCGCGGAACGTGGCCGCTTCATGCTGCGTGTAGTTGCCGAGCCGGACGTCCTCGAGGAGCTCGTCCTCGTCCTTCCATCGCGCGGACGAGCCGTCCAGGGCAACGAGGACGTCCAGATCGTGGTCCATGGTGTCGAACCCCACCGGGGACCGGCGCATGGGTTCCTGGACGTTCACGTACCAGGTGGTCGGCGACCACGCGCGATCGAAGAACAACAGGACGGCGTGTCCCAACCCCGGCCATGCGAAAGACAGCACGTGGTGGTCCTCCCAGGTGCTCTCGCTGAGGGTCCATCGATCCCGTCGAGCCCGGAGCACCGAGCCGCCTTCGTCGCGCGGCGACATCCACCGCGAGCCGATCGGGACGTAGAACATCTGCACGTCGTCGTCGTCCGTAACCACGGTCGCCGGCCGAGCCGACCAGACGCCGCCGCGCCAGATCTCGCGGAGCGCGACGGCCCGGCCCGTGTCGAATCGGCGCACCGGGTCAGGCGAGACGCGCAGAGAACGCCGCCTTGGTCTCCGACAGGAGGGCCTCGGCGCGGGTCTTGAGCGCCTCGGTCTCGCCGCGGAGCTCCCGGGCGACCGTCTCGTCCTTCAAGGCGGCGACGTTGATCTCCACGTTCGCGAGCGCGCTGTACGTCGCGGCATGCAGGGCGAACGCCGCGACGAGACCGTCGGACGCCGCGTTCACGTTGCCGAGCTCCGTGGTGGCCTTCGCGGAGTCCATGAGATCCACCGCGCGTTGCGCGATCTCGAGCGGAACCCGCGCCGCGCCCTCGTAGGCGCGCTGGATCGCCGCGCTGCGTTCGGCCTTCTGGCGATCGTCCTCCTTGGGCATCTTGAACGCGGACATCACGGCATCGAACGCCTGCGCGTCTCGATCCGCGAGCTCGAGGAACACGGCGCGCGCCGCGTCGGCTTCCTCGAGGTACCGGCGCATCTCCTCCTCCGCGTCCTCGTAGCCCTCGCGTCCCACGGTGAGGCGACCGACCATCGAGATCAGCGCGGCGCCGGCCGCGCCGCAAAGACCCGCCACCGCGCCGCCGCCGGGGGTCGCGGCGTCAGACGCCAGCGCCTCGAGGAACCCATCGATCGTGTTCGAGCCGAATCCACCGCCGGTGTTCCCGCCGTCGTCATGCCCGCCGCCGTTCACGAGTCGCCCTCGCCGTCGTTCACGAGCCGCTCCAGGATCTGCGTGTCCGCATCGAATCCCTCCAGTCGCACGTGCTCCTCGTCCCCGTCGCCGAGCGCTTCCTGTGGCACCAGGCCGACGATCTCGGACGAGCGCACCTCCATGGTCCGCTCGGCCGCGAGCTCGGCCACCTCGTCGAACGCCCGTCGGAGGCCCGTGACCTCGACGTCGACGAGGTTCATCGAAACGGTCACCCCGCCACGCTCGGGCACCTCGAACCCGATCGCGCGTACGGCCGGGAGCCCGCCGCTCGACTCTCGCACGGCCTTGGCGATCTCCTTGGCGTGTTCGGCCGAACCGCTCAGGTAGACGTTGAACGCGATCAGCGGCTTGCGGGCCCCGACGGCGGTGGCACCGGCCTTGCCGATGCGGTGCGGCCCGAAGTCGGGGAGGCGCTCGCCGCGCTCGACCGCCTCGCGAAGCCCTTCGTACTCTCCGCGGCGCACCTCGGCCAGGCTCGCGCGCGCCGGATCGAGCGCCGCGCGGTCGTACAGATAGACGGGAAGGTCGAGCGCGTCCGCGAGCTCCTTCGCGAACCCGCGCGCCAGCTCGACCACCTCCTCCATCGAGACGTCGCGAAGGGGCACGAACGGGATGACGTCTGCGGCGCCCATCCGGGGATGACCGCCGGAGTGCGTCGTCATGTCGATCAGCTCGACCGCCGCCGTCGCACCGGCGAGGGCGCTCGCTCGCACGGCCTCCGGGGAACCGACGATCGTCGTGTCGAGCCGGTTGTGCTCGGCATCCGCCTGGCGGTACACGAGCCGGACACCGGGGACGCTCGCGAGCGCGTGGCAGATCGCCTCGATCGTGCCGGCGCGGCGCCCCTCGCTGAAGTTCGGCACGCAGACGACGAGCGCGTTCGGATCCATCGGCCAGAAGCCTACGATGCGGGAGATGGACCTCGACGCGTTCCGCGGATGGCTCGAGCGCTACTTCGCCGCGTGGGAGTCGAACGACGCGAACGATGTCGCGGCCCTGTTCGCCGAGGACGCCGTCTACTCGTACGGGCCGTTCCGGGATGAGGCGCGCGGTCGCGACGAGATCGTCCGGCGATGGGTCGATGGGGGCGTGCAGCCGGGCTTCGGATGGTCCGTCGAGCCGCTCGCGGTCGCCGGGGAGCGCGGGGTGGCGAACTGGCGGGTCTCGTTCGGATCCGACGACGGCAGGATCGAGCTGGACGGGATCCTGGTGCTCGACTTCGACGAGCGAGGCCGGTGCACCCTGCACCGTGAGTGGTACGAACGGCGCGAGAACCCCGCCTGACCAGGACGAACCTCCGGGGTTGACCGCCGTCCGAGGCCGGGTGTACGGTCTCGTTCCCTCTCGAACATACGTTCGATTCCCTGGAGGAGCCGGTCGTCGGGGAGCACTGAAGCATGGCGAAGCGCTACGACGAGGAGGTCGAGGTCCGGGTCGAGCGCGAGGCGGGGATGCCCTCGGCGTTCGTGTGGCGGGGGCGACGCTACGAGGTCGCCGACGTGATCGGCCGGTGGCGGATCGAAGGCCGGTGGTGGGCCGACGGCCGCGACCGCGAGTACTGGCGGATCGAGGCGCGCGGCGGATCGGTGTGGGATCTGTACCACGACCGCCAGCGCGACCGCTGGCACATGGAGCGGCTGTGGGATTGAATCGCGGCCGTGACCGAGTCTCGCGTCGTCCCGTTCCTCGTCTCGGAGTTGCACCTGCCGGAAGAGGAGCGGGCGGCGCTCGGGACCGAGTGGTGGCCGACGATCGCGCATGCCGTCGTCCATCGCGACGGGGTGTTCCTGTTCGATACGGGTGCGGGGTTCGGCAACGCAGAGATCCAGGAACGGTACTCGCCTCGGATCACGCCGATCGAGGACGCGCTCGCGTCGCAGGGGATCGCGCTCGCCGACGTCACCGGCGTCGCCAACTGTCACCTGCACTTCGACCACAGCGGGCAGAACGTTCGCCTCCCGCCCGGCGTGCCGATCTTCGCGCAGCGAGACGAATGGCGGATGGTGAACGTGCCCGACTACACGGTCCCCGAGTGGGTCGACGCGCCCGGTCTTTCGTACGAGCTCCTGGATGGCCGAACCGAGGTCGCACCGGGTCTCACGTTGATCCCGACGCCGGGTCACGCGCCGGGGCACCAGTCGCTCGCCATCGAGACGCCGAACGGAACCGTCGTCCTCGCCGGACAGGCGGTGCAGTCGCTCGCGGAGTGGGAGGGCGCGACCGACGAGGCGTCTTCGGGCGAGCCGGACGCGCCGGACCGCGACGCCTACGCCCGCTCGGTGCTCCACCTACGCGCGCTCGCGCCGGTGCGCGTGCACTTCGCCCACGACCCCCGGATCTGGGAGCGCGGCTAGCGGATCCGCGCGTCCGGTCGGTGCGGTGAGATGCCCGGCGGCTTCGTGCATCTCGACGTCCGTTCGTACTTCTCCCTGAAAGAGGGCGCGCTCTCGCCCGAGGCGCTCGCGCGCCGGGCGGCCGAGCTGCAGATGCCGGCGGTCGCGATCGCCGACCGCGACGGGCTCTACGGCGTCGCGCGGTTCGTCGAAGCGTGCGAGCGCGAGGGCGTTCATCCGATCCTCGGGGCATCGGTCACGGTCCGCGATGCCGGGACCCTCCCGCTCCCGCGGGGGGTGCGGGGGGCTCAAGGAGCGAGCCCTTCCGGGCGAGCGATAGCCCCCCGAGCGGGGACCGGGCGCAAGCCGGTGGATGCGAGCGTGATCCTGCTCGCGCGGAACGCGGCCGGCTACGCGAACCTGTGCCGCCTGATCACCGACGCGCACATGATCGGCGAGCGCGGCGACCCCTCGCTCACCCCCGAGCAGGTCTGCGCGCACGCCGGAGGGCTCGTCGCGCTCCTCGGACCGGCCTCGCCTCCGGGCGCGCTCGCGCTCGCCGGTCGCATCGACGCGGGACGCGTGGCGCTCGGTCCGTACCGCGACGCGTTCGGCGAGCGCCTGTTCGTCGCCGTCCAGCACCGGCTGGAGGAAGGCTCGACGAGAGAGGTCCGCGCGCTCCTTCGCCTGGCCGAACGCGCGGAGGTGCGAGCCGTCGCGACGAACCCGGTCCGGTATCTGGTTGCCTCGGACGCGTTCCTCGCCGACGCGCTCGAGTGCATGCGCGAGCTCGTCCCGATCAACCGGACGAACGTCAGCCGCCGCAACGCCGAGGGATGGCTCAAGCCGGCTCGCGAGATGCGCGCGCTCTTCGCCGAGCGCCCGGACCTGCTCACCGCGACGCTGCAGATCGCCGAGTCCTGCACGTTCGACCTCGACCTTCGGCGCGTGAACTTCCCCGACTTCCCGACGCAGCGTGGGCGATCGGCTTCCTCGGTCCTGGCCGAGCGGTGCTGGCGCGGGCTCGATCACCGGGGGATGCGACCCACGGCGAAGGTCCGCGACCGTTTGAACCACGAGCTCGCGATGATCCACCGGATGGGGTACTCCGCGTACTTCCTCACCGTCGCCGACATCGTCGCCGACGTGCGGGCGATGGGGATCCGCTGCGCATGCCGGGGGAGCGCCGCCGGCTCGCTCGTCTGCTACCTGACCGGCATCTCCGACGTCGACGCGATCCGGCACGACCTCGCGTTCGAGCGCTTCCTGAACCCGATGCGCGACGAGCTCCCCGACATCGACGTCGACGTCGAATCCGCCCGGCGCGAGGACGTCTACGACATGGTCCTGTCGCGCTACGGCGACGACCGGTGCGCGTGTGTCGCGATGGTCGACACCTATCGCGCCCGTGCCGCGGTCCGCGAGGTCGGCAAGGCCCTCGGTCTGCCCGAGCCCGAGGTCGACACGGTCGCGAAGGCGTTCCCGCACATCGGCGCGAAGGACCTCCGCGTGGCGATCGAGCGCCTGCCCGAGCTCGCCGGCTCGAACCTGAACGCCGGCCAGCTCGAGCACCTGTTCCGCGTGGCCGAACGTCTCGACGGCTTCCCTCGCCATATCGCGCTCCACCCCTCGGGCATCGTGCTCTCGAACGACGACCTCGTGACCCGGGTTCCCCTCGAGCGCTCGTTCCAGGGCTACCGGGTGATCCAGGCGGACAAGGACGACGTCGAGCTGCTCGGCTACCTGAAGCTCGACGTCCTCGGCGTGCGGATGCTCTCCTCGATGCGACACGCCCTGGACGAGATCGCCCGAACCGAGCACGTGAAGGTCGACCTCGACGCGATCGCGACGGACGACGAGCCGACGTTCGAGCTGATCCGGGCCTCGGACACGCTCGGGTGCTTCCAGATCGAGAGCCCCGGGCAGCGCGAGCTCCTGCAGAAGCTCCAACCCACCCATTGGGAGGACCTGATCGTCGACATCTCGCTGTTCCGGCCGGGGCCGGTGAAGTCCGACATGATCAACCCGTATCTGCGCCGCCGCCACGGGATGGAGCGGCCCACCTACGCGAGCCCCGCGCTGCGGCCGGCGCTGCGCGAGACGTTCGGCGTGATCGTCTTCCACGAACAGGTGATGCGGACGCTCGCCGCGTTCGCCGGCTACAGCCTGACCGAGGCCGACTTCATCCGCCGCCACCTCGACCGGGACGACCTGGTGCCCGCGCTGCGCGAGGACTTCCTGCGCCGCTCGAGCGCTCGAGGCTTCTCCGGCGAGGTCGCCGAGCGAACCTGGGCCGCCGTCGCCGAGTTCGCGAGCTTCGGCTTCTGCAAGGCACACGCGGCGGCCTTCGCGGTCCCGACCTATCAGTCGGCGTGGCTGAAGACGCACTACCCGGCGCACTTCCTCGCCGGGATCCTCACCCACGACCCGGGGATGTATCCGCGGCGCCTGCTCCTCGAGGACGCTCGCGGGCACGGGATCCCGATCCTGCCGCTCGACGTGAACGCCTCCGAGCCGGAGTACGTCGTTGAGCGGGTCGAGGCCGGGGAGTCGCGGTGGGGGCCGGCGGGGCCCTCGCGCCGCTTGCATCAGAGATGACGGCGCTTCGCGAGAGCCCCGCCGGCCGACCGTCCGTGGTGCCCGGGCACGTCGGTGGCTCCGGCGACGAGGGGCTCGGAGCCGATCTCGGGCTCGCTCCTCGCTATGGGATACGGCTCGCATTGAACGATGTGCATGGGATCACGGATGCGGAGGTGCGGTCGATCCTGGAGGCTCGCGCGGAGCGGTTCTTTCGCGATATCGGGGACTTCTTGAGGCGGACGGTTGTTTCGAAGCCGGTGGTGGAGGCGCTGGCGCATGCGGGGGGGTTCGACGGGATCGATCGGGGTACGCGGCGGGACCGTCTGTACGCGGCGATGACGACCACCCCCCAACGCGAAGGCGACCAGCTCGCGTTCGACCTTCTGCCGCTGCGCCCGTCGCTCGCGAACGCTGGCCGGGAGAGCGAAGCGCCCACTGCGCAGCCGATCGCCGACCGGAGCCCACCGGGGCCTTTCTCCCTCCCCGAGTACACGGATGCCGAACGCGTACGGGCGGAGCTCGAGGTCCTCGGCCTGGACGCCAGCCGCCATCTCGTGAGTTTCTTCGAGCCGTTGATCGCCGATCTCGGCGTCACGCGCGCGAGGGATCTCCATCGCTGCCGTTCGGACGAGCGCGTGATGGTCGTCGGCGTCAAGGTCGCCTCGCAGACCCCCGCGATCCGCAGCGGACAGCGGATCATCTTCCTGACCCTGGACGACGCGACGGGCCCTGTGGACGTAACGGTGTTCGAGAGCGTCCAGCCGAAGGTCGCCAAAACGGTGTTCCACTCGTTCGTGCTTGCCGTCGTCGGCACCGTCCGGCGAACGGGCAAGAAGGGCGTGAGCGTCGTCGCCGAGGACGTGTGGGACCTCGTCGCACTCCACCGTGCCCGTCTCGCTCACCGCCTCCCCGAAGCCCTCGCCCACCAAGGCCCCACCATCCCCGCGGCGGTTCCCCGAAAGCTCTGGCATTCCAGCGGCGGCTCCGCCGGCCGGTGACCACGCAGCTGGGCGCCTGAAGTGGTTCGCGGAGCACGTCCCGAAGGACGCGGCTCGCGGACCGCGTCACAGATGGCCGCGGTGAAGACGTGACCCGTCGCCCGGCCTGCTCTCGGACGGTGTCACTGATGAACTTGGCGGCCGGTGCGTCGCGAAGCGCCGTCATCTCTGATGCAAGCCGCGCGAGGCACCGGCCGCCACCCACGCCAGGAGTACCCTCCGAGAACGTGCCGAGAGACCGAGTGACCGAGCCCATCCTTCACGTCGACCTCGACGCGTTCTACGCATCGGTCGAGGTCCGCAAGGATCCGAGCCTGGCCGGCAAGCCCGTCGTCGTCGGCGGCGCGGGGGCGCGCGGCGTCGTGATGTCGGCCTCGTACGAGGCGCGTGCGTTCGGGATCCGGAGCGCGATGCCTGCGGTCCGGGCCCGGCGCCTGTGTCCGGACGCGGTCTTCGTCGCACCGGACTTCGATGCATACCGAACCCACTCCAACCGGTTCCGCGAGATCTTGCTCGCCGTCACCCCGCTCGTGGAGCCGATCGCGCTCGACGAGGCGTTCCTGGACGTGTCCGGGGCGATCCTGCTGTTCGGCGACCCGGTCACGATCGGCGAGCGGGTTCGCGCCGACGTGCGAGATGACCTCGGCATCACCTGCTCCGTGGGCGTCGGACCGAACAAACTGATCGCGAAGCTCGCTTCCGAGCACGCGAAACCCGACGGCCTGGTCGCGGTCGCCGACGATGCGGTCCCGGCCTTCCTCGAGCCCCTGCCGGCTCGCGCGCTCTGGGGGGTCGGCGAGAAGACGATGGACGTGCTCTCACGATTGGGGGTGAAGACCGTCGGCGACCTCGGCCGGCTGCCGCACGTCGTCCTCGGCCGGCTCCTCGGCGACCAGCACGCGAAAGACCTGCAGGAACTCGCGCGGGGCGGCGACGTTCGGGCGGTCGTTCCCTACGAGTCGCCGAAGTCGGTGAGCCACGAGGAGACGTTCGACCGCGATCTGGACGACGCGCAGGACCTGCTCCACGAGATCCTCGCGCTCTCCCAACGGGTCGGGGCCCGGCTCCGCGAGGACGGCTATCGCGCTCGGACCGTGACGTTGAAGGTGCGGCTCGCGAACTTCACCACGCTCACCCGGTCTCGAACCACGGAGCCGGCGACGGACGTGGCCGCGGACATCTATCACGTCGCGGCCGAGCTTTTCCGTGCCCTCCCCGGCGCCCGGCGTCGCGTGAGGCTGCTCGGCGTCGCGGCGACGGGGCTGGTTCCTGCGGGCGAAGAGCAGCTCGCGCTGCTCCGGGGTGAGCGCTGGGGGGACGTCGAGCGTGCCGTGGACCGGATCGACAAGCGGTTCGGCCTGGGGAGCGCGGTGCCGGCGGCGTTGCTCGACCGTCGAGATCGCCGGTCCCTCCCGTCCCTTCGCCCGTCCCTTGGCCCGCCTCTTGACCCGTCCCTTCCCGATGGCGAGGTCGTTCCTATAATCAACCCCACGGACGCCGGCCGAGCCGGCCGAGGACGCAAAGGGACACGGACCTGATGCCACTGTCGCCGGACGAACAGCGGATCCTCGAGGAGATCGAGCAGCGTCTCGCCGAGGAGGACCCGAGGCTGGCCGAGCAGGTCAGCCGCACGTCGCTGTACACGCACCTCGCGCGGCGGATCCGCTGGTCGCTCCTGGGGTTCCTCGTCGGTTTCGTGATGCTGATGTCGTTCTGGGCATCGCTGCCGGTGGCGGTGGTCGGGTTCGGCGTGATGCTCGCTTCGTCGCTCCTCGTCTACCGGTACCTCAAACAGCTCGGCCGCGACCAGGTGCGCGCGATCCAGCAGCAGTCCGGCCGTTTCTCGCTCGCAGGTCTGTTGGCCCGTCTCGCGGAGCGATTCCGCGACCGGCCGCAGTCGCCGCCGCGAGCTCCCGGATCCTGAGCGCCGCATCGATCCGCGCGCGCCGAACGATATTCGACATGAAAAGTTTCAGGGCTTCTCGCTGTGCGCTTGCATGGAGCGAGGCCGACGCAGTACAACATGCTTCACCTTCCCCAGGGGCGTGACCGTCAACCGCACGTCGGGCCTTCTCCCTCGGCGACGCTGGCGGGCCGCGTGTTGGTCGTGGAGTGACGGGTCAGTCTCGGAGGGTGCACGTTCTGATGGAAGGATTCACCGCGCATCAAGCCACCAAGTTCACGGGTTGCACGCCACGTCAGCTTCGATATTGGGATCAGATCGGTCTCGTCAGACCGAGCGTCCAACGCACCGGGGGAAGGCCGGGGGTGCCCCGGATGTACGCGTTCCGCGACCTGGTTGCGCTGAAGGTCGTCAAGTCGCTGCTGGATAGCGGGATGTCGCTGCAGCGGGTGCGGCGGGCGTGGGACTACCTGAACCGCCGGGCACATCTGGACCGCCACCTGTCGGAGGTCAAGCTCATCACCGACGGCGTGAGCATCTTCAAGGTGGCCCGGCGCAACGGCGAGATCATCGACGCCCTTCGTGAAGGCCAGCTGGCCTTCTTCGTCGCGATCGACGAGATCGCGACCGGGGTGGAGACCAAGGTCGGCCAGTTCCGGGAAGACCGTGACCGGTTCGTCCGTGCGCTGCGCGAGGCCGCGGCGCACGCCCAGACCGGTTCGTAGCCCGCCGACCGTTTCCGCGAGAGGCGATCAGACCCCGGGACGGTACGCGCCGACGATGCGGCGGACCCAACCGGCGTCTCGTCGAAGGTCGCCGATCGCCGTCCTCGCGTCGTTCACGGCTTGACTCGCTTCCGTCGGCGACGGCGGGACCGCCGAATAGGCGGCTCGCGCCGCGAGCGCTGCCAGGTGACTCAGGTGCCCGTCGGAGAGCGCCACCGCCGCCGAAAGACGCGCGCGATGCTCCTCGACCGTTTCGCCCTCGCGCCGGCCCAGACCGAGTTCCGCAGCCTTCCCGTCGAACACGCGGTACGTCGCGAGGATCCGGCCGCGAGGGTCGCGAGGCGCCCGCAGGAGCCGGCGTCGCCAGACCCATTTCGCGATCGGGGTGATCAGGAGCAGCAGCCCGGCGACCGCTCCGACGCCGAGCAGGATCCAGCGGTAGGGGATCGAGTACCCGCGCTCGTCGACGGGTTCGATCGTGGGGAACCCTTCGTTGAACCCCGGTCCCCCGATCTGTCCCGGCCCGACGATCGTGGTGCTGTTCCGCCCGCACAGCCGAGGGTCCGGCAAGGGTCGCCCGCTCTGGGTTCGGCAGGTCGCCCCGGCGCCCTCGCCCGCGCCCGCGTTCGCGCCCTCGCCTCCGGGCAGATCCGAACCGCCCGGGGCGGTCGGCGCGGTCGGGTTCAGATAGCTCCCGGGCTCCGCGAGCGGGTTCGAGCGGCTCGGAGTGGGCTCGAAGGGCAACCAGCCGTAGCCCTCGAAGTAGACCTCGACCCAGGCGTGGGCGTCCTTGCTCTGCACGAGGTAGGTGTTGCCGTTCGCGGTGCCCTCTCGGAACCCGACCGCGACCCGAGCGGGGTATCCGAGCTCGCGGACCAAGATCGCCATCGCGGTCGCGAACTGCTGGCAGAACCCCCGGCGCGAGACCCGAAGGAAATCCAGCAGCGCGTTGGCGTCCGAGGCCGGCTCGACGTCGAGGGAGTACTCGAACTCGGTGCGCAGATGCTGCTGGATGGCGAGGACCTGCCGGTACGGTGATGCGGGCGATCCGGCGTCGAGCGCCCATCGGAGCGCGACGTCGCGCACCCGCAGATCGACGGTCGCGGGGACGAGGGTGTACCGCCCGTACTCGGCCGGCGGCTGGAAGTCCACCGCATCCAGCTCCTGGCCCGTCGGCGCGACGATGCGGGACGTGACGGTGTACTCGAGCCCTTCCCCGAGCCCGCCGTCGACGACGGCGCTCGCGAGATCCTGCTGGTAGCGGATCTCCGACAGCGGAACGTTCACGGACTCCGCCGGATGGGCCATCGGCAGCCACGGGTCGCCGATGTCGCGCAGCACTTCGTACCGCTGAACCAAGGTCTCGGAGGACGCCGGGAACGGCTGCGTGGGCAGCAGCGCGTCGGAGCCGAGCACTTGGCCGCGCTCTTCGGCGCGAGGATCGGTGCTGCTCCACGTCGTGCCGTCGAACGCGTCGAGCGCATACAGGCGCCAGTACGCGGGACCGGCCGAAGACGTCACCTTGAACAGGTCGACGGGGTCGTTCCCCTCGAGCTGCGCTTGGATCGACACGAAGGGGTCGAGCCGGATCCCGTCGCCGCCTGTGGTGGAGAAGTCCACGAGCGCCGCCGAGCCGAAGCCCGGCAACAGCCAGGGGACCAGCACCGCCGCGAGCACGGCGAGCGTCGCGACCTGCCGGGCGCCGCGGGAGGCGACGCTCGAAAGGCGCCGGCTCCGGAGCGACGACCAGATCGGTCCCCACTGCCGCACGCGCCGAAGACCGTCCACGAAGACGACGCCGAGCGCCGCCAGCAGGAAGGCGATGGCGTACACGGGCCGCGCGCCGTCGTCGAGCACCGTGTCGGCGAACCCGACGAGCGCGACCGACGGCAAGACGGCGAGGAGCGGGCTGCCCGCACGGATCGCCAGCGCGTGGGTCGAGAACGCCGCGGTCCAGGTCGCCGTGACCGCGGCCAGCAGGAGCGGAGCGAAGGGAGGCGTCGGCGCGACCTGGACCTTGGCCTGTTGGGCCACGAACTCCAGCGAGCGTCCCACGGCGCGAAGCGTCCGGAGCGATGGCAGGCCGTACCACCCCGTCTGTGGGTAGACGATCCACGTCAGCGCGACCGCGAGCCCGACGGCGCTCGCGATGAGGGACAGCCCGAGACCTCGCCGCTCGCATGCTCCGGCGATCAGCACGGAGGCCAGCGCGGCGGCGATGAGGGACAGCACCGGTACGCGGCCGACGAACACACGACCGAACGCGAACGCCGTCGCGACCGCGAGCGCCGAGACGGCCGCGGTGGCTACGAGCCGCTGACGACCAGCGGACGTGTCCTGTTGGCTAGCCATACCTCTCGCAATCTGGCCGAGGGCGGGAGCACCACGATCTCCCAGCCCGAACGGGACATCGACAGCCGAGCCTGAGACGCGCGTCCCTCGAGCTGAGCCCGGCGCTCCGGCGGCAGGGTCTCCGGCTCCGTGGGATGGACGAACACGCCGACCTTGGGTCCGAACGTCGCGCCGGTGCGGATCAGCGCCGTGAGCTCGGTGGGCGGTGGCGGCGAGCCGACGACGAACAGCGTCGTGTCGCTCGCCGCGACCGACCGGAGGCGCCCGAGCCCGGTCGACAGGGCCCGGGACGTGTGATGCGAGATCCCCGCGAGGGTATCCAGGAGCTGCTCCTCGCCGACGCGCTGTGGGTGCAGCTGCGCGGTCGCGAGCTTCAGCGAGAACCCGTACCGAAGAAGGAGGACGCCGAGCGAGGCCGCGGCGGACACGACCTTCTCGAAGCAAGGCGAGTGGGTCGGGCCGATGGCTGCGTCGCGTGTGTCCACGAAGAGCACCGCGGTCGAACGGCGCGTGGACTCGTCCTGGCGGATCATCAGCTGGCCGCTCCGGGCGACGCTCGGCCAGTGGATCCGTCGCAAGTCGTCTCCCTCGACGTACGAGCGCATGGTGTAGAACTCGTCGCCCGTCCGGAACAGGTGCTTGGCGAGCGCCAGCCCGCTGGCCATCCCGAAGGGTGAGTCCGGGCCCCCCGCCAGACTCTCGACCTCCGGTGCGACGACGAGCTCGTCGCGCTCGTCGAACTCGACGCGGAGCCGGGTGAGCGCGAACGGGTCGGAGAGGTCGATCGTGAGCGGGCCGAGCATGTAGCGGCCGCGCTGTCGGGGCGTGAGCGAGTACCGCACCCGCTGCCGAGCCTTCCCGTGGAGCGAGGCGATCACCAGACGCGCCGGCCGCCCGAGCGCCGCCGGCAGGCGGTCCTCGATCAGGAGGAAGGAGGTGGGCGTCGGCGAGAGGTTCTCGACCTCGAGCTCCACGTACGCCCGCTGCCCCGGCTGGATCCGCGTGTCGGAGACGCGCCGTCTGACCCGCAGCCGCTGCCGGCTCCACCGCGCGAACAGGGACGCGGCGAACGGGAGAACGACGAGCCCCACCGCGATCATGTGGAGTGTCGGAGATCCCGCGATGCGTCCGGCGGCCCACAGCCCGATCGCGGCGGCGAAGACGATCGCGCCTCGCCCCGAGGGCACGTCAGGCCGTCCCGGTCACCGGTACCGCGACCTCGTTCACCAGGGACTCGAGCACCGCCTGCGACGTTCGTCCACCCATGACCGCGTCGGCGGTCACGATCACCCGGTGAGCGAGCACCGGTGACGCGAGCTTCTTCACGTCGTCGGGGATCACGTAGTCGCGTTCCTCGGCGGCCGCGACCGCCCGCGCCGCGCGCAGGAGCATGATCGAGGCCCGGGGGCTGGCACCGAGGTAGACGTCCGGGCTTCGCCGCGTCGCCTCGACGAGATCCACGATGTATCGGCGGACGCTGGGGGAGACGTGGACCCCGCGCGCCTGCTCGATCATCTCGCGAACGCCCAGCGCGTCGGCGACCGCTTCGATGTCGGGCAGCGTGGAACGCACGCCGTGGGTCGCGAGGATCTCCGCCTCGACTTCCGCCGAGGGGTACCCGATCCCGATCCGCATCATGAACCGGTCGAGCTGGGCCTCGGGCAACGGATACGTGCCCTCGTGTTCGATCGGGTTCTGTGTGGCGATCACCATGAACGGGCTCCCGAGCTGATACGTCTCGGTGTCGACGGTGATCTGTCGCTCCTCCATGCACTCGAGCATCGCCGACTGGGTCTTGGGGCTCGCGCGGTTGATCTCGTCGCCCAGCACCACGTTGGCGAAGATCGCGCCCGGCCGGAACTCGAAGTCGCCCCGTTCCTGGTTGAACACGTTGACCCCGGTGACGTCGGTCGGCAGGAGGTCCGGGGTGAATTGGATCCGCCGGAAGGAACAGTCGATCGAACGGGCGATGGCCTTGGCGAGCATGGTCTTGCCGACGCCGGGCACGTCCTCGATCAACACGTGACCCTCGGCGACGAGCGCGGCGAGGGCGAGACGGATCTCGCGATGCTTGCCCTGGATCACGCGCTCGACGTTCTGCTCGATCAGCTGGAAGCGCTCCGCGAAGCGCTGCCAGTCCGGGGTCGGTTCCTCTGGGGCCTGCAACGGTACCTCCGGGGATCGGGGCTCGGACATCTTACCGAGGTGTACGGATCGCAAAGGCGAGTGGTTCCCCTGGAGCCATTCGCCTGTGACGGCCCGCGGGACTCCCCGGTTCCCCAGTCAGCGGCCTCGGGAGGAGTACGTGCACCTCCAGGCCGAGCGATGGCCAGTTGCAGGAAATGGCCTCAAGTAGCGAAGCGGTCGGGAAGAGAAAGAGAAAAGGCGGCGGTGCTGTACCCGGTCGCTGGACGCCCCGCGCGGCCCCTTGTTCGCTATTCCAGGCGTCCCGTCGAGCACGGCAACCGCCGCCGCCTCGAATCACACCACTGGGATTCACCGGGTTCAAGCATCCATCCGGTTTCGCGGGCGTGCGTGCGTATACTCGCGTCACCCAGATGGGCAGAACATTGGTGCTCAACGCGACACACCAGCCTCTCGCAGTGGTGTCTGCGCGGAGGGCGGTCGTGCTCGTGCTGAAAGAGAAGGCCGAGGTGCTCGTCTACAACGGCGAGGTCTACCGGTCCGAGCACGTCGCGATGGACGCGCCGTCGGTGCTCCGGCTCCGCCGCTTCGTGCGCGTCCCTTATCGGGCTCAGGCACCGCTCACCCGGCGCGCCGTCTTCGCGCGCGACGGCTGGACGTGCCAGTACTGCGGGGCACCGGCGGAGAACCTGGATCACGTGGTGCCGAAGTCCCGAGGCGGGGCGCATACCTGGGACAACGTCGTTGCGGCCTGCCGGCGATGCAACTCCAAGAAGGAGAACCGGCTGATCGAGGACGCGGGCCTGCGACTCACCCAGCGTCCGTATGCGCCGCGCGACGGGTTCCGCCTCTCGCTCGGCCGCCTCGAACCCGAATGGGAGCCATTCCTCTCCTGATCCACTGACCGCGCGCGGCCACCGGCCGCGCTCGCGCCAACCGACCGCAGTCATCCCCTGCTATCCGCACGGCCTTTCCGCACGCCGGCGCTTGACGCGGTGGAGTACAGGTGGCATAACAGTGGAGCGCAGTGGAGGAGAAGGGGAGGACGCGTGGCCGAGCTGCTCGGCACGCACAGCTATCAACTCGACCCGAAGGGGCGGATCAGCCTGCCCAGTCGGTTCCGAGAGGCGTTCGCCGACGGAGCCGTGCTGACCCTGGGCCAGGACGGATGCCTCTTCTGCTTCCCCAGGGCCGAGTGGGAAGCCCGGGCGGCCGAGGTGCGCAGCCTCCCCCTCTCCCGCGCCGAGGGC
Organism: uncultured Actinomycetes bacterium; assembly: GCA_963786805.1. Classification (GTDB taxonomy): domain Bacteria; phylum Actinomycetota; class UBA4738; order UBA4738; family HRBIN12; genus CALGFI01. The sequence continues at coordinate 303,823 of CAWBAK010000005.1, read as the reverse complement.
CGCGCGTACGCGCGGCTGTTCTTCGGAAAGGCGGAGTCGGTGGAGCTCGATGGGCAGGGACGGCTGTTGATCCCGCAGCGCCTCCGCAACGAGGTCGGGATCCGGAAGGAGGCCGTCGTCCTCGGCGTCTTCGACCGGATGGAGATCTGGGATCGCGAGACGCACGAGCGCTACGAGTCCGGCCACGGCGGCGCCTACCAGTCGGGAACGCTCGCACCGGGGGGGAGCGCATGAACAAGGGCTCGCTCGACCGAGAGCTTCGCCAGAGCCTCTCGCTGATCGCGATGACGGCCGCGTCGATGGGCGTCTTCCTCGGCATCGGGTTGCTCGCCGCCCGGCTGCTCGGATGAGGGGCGCGGCGTGGCGACGGCCGGACACGAGCCGGTCATGGTGGAGGAGGTCCTGCGGTTCCTCGGGGGCAGGGGAACCGTGATCGACCTGACGCTCGGCGCGGGAGGCCACGCGGAGGCGCTCCTCGAGTCCGGCGTGGAACGGCTGATCGGCGTGGATCGCGACCATGAGGCCATCGAGCTCGCCACCGCGCGGCTGGCGCGCTTCGGCGAGCGATTCACCGCCGTCTCGACCCGGTTCTCGGACGTGCCCGCGGAGAACCGGGTCGACGGCGTCCTCTACGACCTCGGCGTCAGCTCGATGCAACTCGATCGTGCCGAGCGCGGCTTCTCCTACCGGGCCGACGGACCGCTCGACATGCGGATGGGGCCCGGCGGCGAGAGCGCGATGGACCTCGTCAACGCGCTCCCGGAGCAGGAGCTCGCGAACCTGATCTACGAGCTCGGCGAGGAGCGCGGATCCCGGCGCGTCGCGGCAGCGATCGCGCGCGCCCGCTCTCGCGCGCCGATCGCGACGACGGACGAGCTCGCCCGCGTGGTCGCGGGCGCCCTGGGGGCGCGGCGGGGCGGCCCCCACCCCGCGCGCCGGACCTTCCAGGCGCTCCGCATCGCGGTCAACCGGGAGCTCGAGGAGCTCGCCGTCTCCCTGCCTCGGGCGGCGGACATCCTCGCTCCCGGTGGCCGCGTCGTCACGATCAGCTACCACTCCCTCGAGGACCGGATCGTCAAACGCTTCCTGAACGATCGGGAGGACCTCGACGTCCTCACCAAGAAGCCGCTTCGCCCCTCCAAGTCCGAACAGCAACGCAACCCCCGCTCTCGCGCCGCCAAGCTCCGCGTCGCCGAAAAGGTGCCCGCAAAGCCCGCAAAGAAGGACGAGGCCGCATGAGCTCCCCAGCCCGCAAGCTCCCCCCGAAACAGCCCTCGAGGAGGTTTTCGCCTGGGACGGGAAGGCCGGGCGAGGGTGGCGGAGCAGGGGCTCATCGACGAGCGCAGCGAGGAGATGGAGCGAAGCGCCCCCTGCGCAGCCATCCTCGCCCGGCCACCACGCCAAGGCGCAGGAAGAAGCACCACTTGGGCTTCGCGGTGACTGCATCGGTGCTGGTGGGCGTGATGGTCCTCGGCATCGTGGTCTTGAACGTCCTGCTCGCGCAGCAGTCGTTCCGCATCGAAGAGTCGGAACGGCGGATCGATGCGCTCGGTCGAGAGCGCCTCGGGCTGGTTCGCGAACAGGCCACCCTGTCCGCTCCCGGCCGGATCGCCGGATGGGCCAGCCGGCACGGCATGCGTCTCCCCGACGACATCCGGATCCTCCGCGCGCCGAACGGCCCGTCGGATCCGGCCGGGACGGATACCTCGATGGCGAGCGGGATCGGAGGGTGAAACGGCCGCCGATCGGACGGCTGCTCGCCTTGCTCGTCGTGATGTCGCTCGCGTTCGGCGCGATCTTCTTCCGGCTCGCGATCTTGCAGGTGAGTCAGGCGAGCGACCTTCGCGCTCGAGCGACGGACCAACGCCTGCAGACGGTCGTGTTGCCGGCGCAACGAGGTGAGATCCAAGATCGTTCGGGCGGACGGCTCGCGCTTTCGGTGCCTGCGGTGGACGTGTACGCGGATCCGCGGTACGTGGATGACGCGTGGACCACGGCGATCCGGCTCTCCCCGTTGATCGGCGAGACGGCCGGATCGCTCGCATCGAAGCTGACCACCGACGCGACCTTCGTCTACCTCGCGCGACAGGTGGAGGTCGAGGCGGCGGAGCAGATCGACGAGCTGGGACTCTCCGGCATCGGCTTCCTCGATGCAACCAAGCGCTTCTACCCGTCGGGATCCGTGGCCGCGCAGGTGGTCGGATTCGTGGGCGTCGACGGCGACGGGCTCGCGGGTCTCGAGTTCGAGTATCAGGACCTGCTGGCCGGCACGCCGGGGGAGCGGATGCAGGAGCTCGACCCGACGGGCAAGCCGATCGTCGGAGGCGTGCACATGGAGCGAACGCCGGTCGCCGGGGCAACGGTCGTCACGACGATCGACCGCGAACTGCAGTTCCAGGCCCAGGCTGCGCTCGAGGAGGCGGTCGAGAACCAGGGAGCGACCGGCGGAACCGTCATCGTGATGGATCCGAGGACCGGGGACATCCTCGCGATGGCGAGCTACCCCTGGTTCGACCCGAACGCGTTCGGCGACGCGCCGCAGAGCACGTACCGGAACCGGGCTGTGACCGACATGTTCGAGCCGGGCTCAACGAACAAAGTGATCACCGCGGCAGCGGCGGTGCAGGAAGGCGTACTGGCGCTCGATCAGCGTCTGCCCGTCGCATGGACGATGAAGGTGGGGGAGTTCACGATCCACGACTCGCACCCGCACGCCGTGCAGCGGATGATGCTCGGCGACATCATCGCCGAGTCGAGCAACATCGGCGCCGTCCATGTGGCGAACCGTGTCGGTGCGACCGACATGGCGACGTATCTGGCCCGCTTCGGCCTCGGCGCCGAGACCGGCTTGGGGTTCCCCGGCGAAGCCAGTGGGATCACCGTCCCCTTCTACCGATGGGACGAGGTCATCCTGGCGACCACGGCGTACGGACAGGGCATCGCCGCGACGCCGCTCCAGATGGCGTCCGTGTTCGCGACGATCGCGAACGACGGGCGTTGGGTCCAACCCCGGCTCCTGCGCGCGACGATCGATGCCGATGGGGTACGACACGACGTGCCGCCCTCGCCGACGCGACGCGTCGTATCGGAGGAGACCGCGCGGACCGTCGGCGGCATGCTCGCGTTCGCCGTCGAGCACGGCACCGGAACGAACGCCCGCATCGACGGGTACCAGGTGGCGGGGAAGACCGGAACGTCGCGCATCCCGCTCAAGGACGCGGCCGGCTACGAGGTCGGGCAGTACATCGCCTCGTTCATCGGCTACCTGCCCGCGGGAGACCCGCAGGTCGTGGTGGCGGCGATCTTGGACCGGCCCGCGCAGGGATACGGAGGCCTCGCCGCCGCCCCGCTCTTCCAGCGCATCGCGCGGGCGGCGATCGCGCAACTGAGGATCGAGCCGGCCAGCCCGCTTCCCCCGCCCCCGCACGCCCTGCCCATCCGATGACCGCGCGTGCTTCGGCGGGCGCCGACCAGACGGTACGCTCATCGTCCGTGGCCCCTTTCCCCTCCGTGCGGCCTCTGTCCGACCTGCTCTCGGACCTCCCGAACCATGAGGTCCGCGGCGACCCGGCGACGCGTGTCGAGGCGCTCTGCTACCGGTCGGCCGAGGCGGCCCCGGGTTCGCTGTTCTTCTGCGTTCCCGGCGATCACGCGGACGGACACGACTTCGCCGAGGACGCGGTCGGGCGCGGCGCCGTGGCGCTGGTCGTCGAGCGCGTCCTCCCGTTCGCGGCCGCCCAGGTGCTCGTCCCGTCGGTCCGGGCGGCCATGGGGCCGATCTCCGCGGCGTTCTACGGGCGTCCCGCGGAACGCATGACGGTCGTCGGCATCACCGGGACGAACGGCAAGACGACGACGACGTACCTCCTGGAGTCGGTCTTCCGTGCGGCGGGGTGGACGCCGGGGGTGATCGGGACCACGGGCGTTCGGATCGACGGACGGCCCGCCCCGTTCCCGCGGACGACGCCGGAGGCGCCCGACCTTCAGCGATTGCTTGCCGAGATGGCGGACCAGGGCGTCGAGGCGGCGGCGATGGAGGTGTCCTCCCACGGCCTGCATCAGCACCGCGTCGGGGGCGTCCGCTTTCCGGTCGCGGTGTTCACCAACCTGTCGCAGGACCACCTCGACTACCACCCGTCGATGGAGGAGTACTTCGAGGCGAAGGCGCGGTTGTTCACGCCCGAGGTGAGCGACCGGGCCGTCGTGAACCGGGACAGCGCGGAAGGCCGCCGGCTCATCGGGCGGATCCCGACGATCACGTACGGGATCGAGCCTGGGGCCGACGTGCAGGCGAACGACGTCGAGGCGACGGCCCGGGGGATCGACTTCCGGGTCGACGGCGTCCGGGTGCACTCGTCGCTCCGAGGGCTGTTCAACGTCGAGAACTGTCTGGCCGCGTTCGCCACCGCTCGAGTCCTCGGGATCGCGGAGGACGTCGCGGCCGATGCGATCGGATCTGTCGAGGGGGTTCCCGGCCGCGTGGAGGCGGTGGAGGCGGGTCAGGGGTTCCTCGTGCTCGTGGACTACGCCCACACGCCCGACAGCGTCGAGAACGTCCTTCGGGCCGCGCGCCGGCTCTCGACCGGAAGGCTCATCGTCGTCCTGGGCTGCGGCGGCGACCGCGACCGCGCGAAGCGTCCGCTGATGGGTCGCGCGGCGACGTCGAACGCCGACCTTGCCGTGATCACGAGCGACAACCCGCGCAGCGAGGATCCCGCCGCGATCATCGCCGAGATCGAGCCCGGCGCGAGGGCCGGGGGCGGCGCCTACGTGATCGAGCCGGACCGCAGATCCGCGATCCGGCTGGCGATCGCCGAGGCGGGACCGGCCGACGTGATCGTGATCGCCGGGAAGGGACACGAGCCCTACCAGGAGTTCGCCGACCGGACGATCCCGTTCGACGATCGCGCGGTCGCCGCGGAAGAGTTGCGTGCACTCCAGGAGGCGGGGACGTGATCCCGCGACTCCTGTCCGAGGTTGCCGAGGCGGTCGGCGGCCGCCTCCGAGGGATCGACGCGACGGTGAGCGTCGTGCAGACCGATAGTCGCCGGGTCGAACCCGGAGCGCTGTTCGTCGCGCTCCGGGGACCTCACTCGGACGGCCACGACTTCGTGAGCGATGCCCTGGCGCGCGGCGCGTCCGCTGCAGTCGTGCAGACTGCCGGGTCCGGCGGCACGGTGATCGAGGTCGCCGACACGGGCCGGGCCCTCCTCGACCTCGCTGCCGACGAACGGCGCCGGACGCCGGAGACGCGGCTGATCGGCGTGACGGGCGCGAACGGGAAGACCTCGACGAAGGACCTCGCCGCGGCGGTGCTCTCGACGCGCTTCCGAACGCACGCCAACCCGGCCTCGTTCAACAACGAGGTCGGCCTGCCGATGACGCTCCTTCAGGCGGAGCCCGGGACCGAGGTCGTGGTCGCCGAGATGGGTGCGCGGCGAGAAGGGGACGTCGCACTCCTGTGCGAGGTCGCGCGCCCCGACGTCGTCGTCGTGACGAACGTCGGCGTCGCGCACATGGAGATCTTCGGTTCCTGGGACGCCATCGCGAGAGCCGGTGCCGAGCCGGTCCAGTGGCTGGGTTCGGACGGCGTCGCGATCGTGAACGCGGACGACCCGGTGGTTCGCGCGTACGGCGAGCAGGCTCGCGCGCGCGTCGTGACCTTCGGCGTCGATGCACCGGCGGACGTCCGGGCGCTCGACGTCGCGCTCGACGACGACGGGCGAGCGAGTTTCACCCTGGAGGCCGGTGGCGAGCGCGAACGCGTCGAGCTCGCCGTCGCGGGAGAGCACATGGTGCCGAACGCGCTCGCGGCCGCGGCGAGCGGGCTCGAGTTCGGCCTCACCGCCGCCGAGTGCGCGGCCGCGCTGAAGGGAGCGCGGATCGCGGCCTGGCGGATGGAGACGTACACGACGACCGACGGCGTCATCGTGGTGAACGACGCGTACAACGCGAACCCGGAGTCGATGTCGGCCGCCCTGAAGACCTCGCGTTGGATGGCGCGGCGGGGGCGGCTCGTGGCGGTGCTCGGGCACATGGCGGAGCTCGGCCCGATCGCGTTCGAGGAACACGAGCGGCTCGGCGAGCTCGTCGTTCGGATCGGGGTCGACCGGCTGATCACGGTCGGCGAGCCGGCCCGCTGCGATCGCCCGGGCGGCGATCCGCGAAGGACAGCTGCCGCAGGACGTCGCGAGCTACGACGAGCCGGCCGAGGCGGCGAACGATGCACGGGCCTGGGCACGCTCGGGCGACGTGGTCCTTCTCAAGGGATCGCGCGTGGTGGGGCTCGAGCGCGCCGCGGAGGCCTTCCGATGAGGCAGATCCTCCTCGCCGCCGGCGTCGGGATGATCGTGACGTTGCTCGGAACCCCGATCGCGATCCGCCTGTTCCGCGTCTGGGGCTGGGGACAACGGATCCGCGAGGACGGTCCTCACACCCATCTGGAGAAGCTGGGCACGCCGACGATGGGCGGCACGGTCATGCTGCTCGGCATCGTCGCCGGCTACGTGGCGACGCGCATCGTGTTCCAGACCGTGACCGGGGCCGGGATGGCCGTGCTCATCGCGACCCTGTTGCTCGGCGTCCTCGGGTTCGTCGACGACTACATCAAGGTGCGGCGCCGGCGTTCGCTCGGGCTGTCGAAGACGGCGAAGATGATCGGCCAGGCCGTGGTCGCCGTGGTCTTCGGGGTCGTCGTCGTCCAGTTCGCCGACGTGCCGACCGGACTTTCCTTCGTCCGGCAGACCGGGCTCGATCTCGGCGTCTTCTTCTACGTGTGGGTGTTCGTGATCCTCGCGTCGTCCTCGAACGCGGTGAACCTGACCGATGGCCTGGACGGTCTGGCGTCGGGCTCCTCGATCCTCGTGCTCTCCGCCTTCGTCTTCATCGCCTTCTGGCAGTTCCGCCACACGTGCGCGCTCGGGCCACCGGAGGCCTGCTACCCGATCGACGTGAACGCCGCGCTCGACATCGCGATCATCGCGGGGGCGGGGGTCGGTGCCGCGGCCGGGTTCCTGTGGTGGAACGCCGCCCCGGCCCAGATCTTCATGGGGGACACCGGCGCGCTGGCGCTCGGGGGTCTCATAGGCGCGCTCGCGATCGTGACGAGCACACAGCTGTTGCTCGTCGTCCTCGGCGGGCTGTTCGTGATCGAGACCACGTCGGTCATCGTCCAGGTCTTCGCGTTCCGGGTGTTCAAGCGACGGGTGTTCCGGATGTCGCCGATCCACCACCATTTCGAGCTGGCCGGCTGGCCCGAGTTCACCGTGATCGTGCGCTTCTGGATCGTGACCGGCCTGTGCGTCGCGGTCGGGATCGGGCTCTTCTACACGGACTTCGTTGCGCGCGGAGGGACGGGATGAGCGGGACCTTCGTGGGGGAGCGGGCGGTCGTTGTCGGCCTCGGCGTCGCCGGGCGGGCCGCGGCGCGCGTGCTCGCCGAAGAAGGGGCGGACGTCCGGGTGAGCGAGGCGCGAGCCGATGCGGGCGAGGAGGCCGACCTCCGGGAGCTCGGCATCGAGGTCCTGGATGGCGGCCACCAGCGGGGCCACCTCGACGGCGCGACGCTCGTCGTCGTCAGCCCGGGTGTTCCCCCGACCGCGCCCGTGATCGCGTGGGCGCGCGACCGCGGCCTGCCGGTGTGGGGGGAGCTCGAGCTCGGAGCGCATCTCGTGAGCGCACCGTGCATCGCGGTGACCGGGACGAACGGCAAGACGACCACCAGCGGCATGATCGCCTCGATGCTGCAGGCGGCCGGCCTCGACGCGATCGCGTGCGGCAACATCGGCCATCCGTTCCCGGTCGCGGCACGCGAGGACCGCGCGGCGCTCGTCGTCGAGTGCTCGTCCTTCCAGCTCGAGATGCAGGAGTCCTTCCACCCCCGCGTGTCGGTGCTCTTGAACCTCGCGCCCGATCACCTGGACTGGCACGGCTCGTTCGAGGCCTACGCCGCGGCGAAGGCGAAGGTGCTCGCGCGGCAGGACGACGGCGACACGCACATCGGCAATCGCGACGACCGTGACGCGGCGGCGATCTCCCGGACGGCGCGATGTCACGTCGCCTGGTTCACCCTCCTTGAGCCGCAGGAGGGCGAGACCGGGTACCGGGGGTCCGAACTTGCGGCGCGATGGGGCGGGGTCGAGGTCCTCGGCGACCGTGCCGTCGACACACCGGCGATGCGAGCGGACGCCGCCGCCGCCGCCGCCGCGAGCCATGCGTTCGGGATCGGGTCTCAGGCCATCCGCGACGGGCTTGGGGCGTTCACTCCCGAGCGTCACCGGGGCGAGATCGTCGCGGAGGTCCGCGGCGTGCGGTTCGTCGACAACTCCAAGGCCACGAACCCGCATGCGGCGCTCGCCGCCGCAGATGCCGCAGGGGGCGTCGTGCTCATCGCCGGCGGGGACGCCAAGGGCGTGGATCTGTCGCCGATCGGGACGCTGGTGGACCGGCTCGCCGGGGTCGTGGCGATCGGAGCCTCGGCCGACGAGGTCGTCGGGATCTTCCAGGGTCGCGTGCCGACGCGGAAGGCGGGATCGATCGAGGAGGCGGCGCATACCGCGTTCGAGCTCGCGCCGGCGGGCGGCTCGGTCCTGCTCGCGCCCGCCTGCGCGAGCTGGGACATGTTCCGCGACTACGCGGAGCGGGGCGACCGCTTCGCTGCCGCGGCGCTGCAGATCGCACGGGAGGAGCGAACGTGAGCAGCTCGGCCGCCGCGTCGTCCCGCGCACACCATCTCCGGCTGGTGCGTGCGGAGGACCTCCTTGGGTCGCGCGCGAAGAGCCGTGTGGCCACGCGTCGCACGGTCGCGCTCCTGCTCGGGTCGACCGCCTTCCTGGTCGGGACGGGGCTCATCATGGTGCTGTCGTCGAGCTCGATCTCGGCGTTCGCCGAGTACGGGGACAGCTTCCGCTACTTCCAGCGGCAGATCGCCTACGCGGTCGTCGGTGTGCTTGCGCTCATCCTCACGTCGCGGATGCGCTATGCGGCGTGGCAACGGCTCGCGACACCACTGCTCGCCATCACGTTCGTGTTGATGGTCCTCGTGCTCCTTCCCGGCGCCGGCATCGAGGCGTACGGGTCGTCGAGGTGGTTCCAGTTCGGCCCGGTGACGATCCAACCGTCGGAGATCGCGAAACTCTCGCTCGTCGTGTTCGCGGCTGCGGCCCTCACCCGGAAGTGGGGTCGTCTGGACGACGTCGGGCACCTCACCGTGCCGCTGCTCCCGGTGGGCATCCTCTGTTGCGGGCTGGTCATGCTCCAGCCCGACCTCGGCACCACCGCGATCCTCGCGGGGTCGGTATTCCTGATGGTGTTCGTCGCCGGCGTGCGCCTCCGGTACCTGTCGCTCGCCGCGATCGTGGGATCGGCCGTGGGGATGGGCCTCGTCATGAGCGCCGACTACCGGCGGATCCGGTTCCTGTCGTTCCTGCATCCGTGGGAGGACGCGCGGAACACCGGGTACCAGCTCGCGCAATCGCTGATCGCGCTCGGATCGGGCGGCTGGACCGGTGTGGGCCTCGGCGCGTCGAGGCAGAAGTGGCAGTACGTCCCGAACGCGCACACCGACTTCATCTTCTCGATCCTCGGCGAAGAGCTGGGGCTGCTCGGCGAGCTGGTGGTGCTCGTCGCCTACGGCACGCTGATCTACGCCGGTATCCGGATCGCCGCGCGCACCACCGACGTGTTCGGGCGACTGCTGGCCGCGGGCATCGTCTCGTGGTTCGGCCTGCAGGCGCTCATCAACCTCGGGGCGGTCACCGGGCTGCTGCCGATCACCGGCGTCCCGCTGCCGTTCCTCTCGTACGGCGGATCCTCGCTCGTCGTCTCGTTGGCGGCGGTGGGGATCTTGGTGAACATCGCGAACGCGCCCCCACGCCGCAAGGCCCGAGCCGCACCGCCCAAGCGACGACGCGCGAGGGTCGCGTGAAGGTCCTGATCGCGGGTGGTGGGACGGCCGGGCACGTCTTCCCGGCACTCGCCCTCGCGCGCGCCCTCGCCGCCGAGGGCGACGAGGTGGCGTTCGCCGGGACGGCCACCGGGCAGGAGGCGACGCTCGTTCCCGCGGCCGGATTCCCCTTCGTCGCCGTCGAGGCGAAACCGTTCGTTCGTGCCGTGTCGGCGCGCGCCCTCATGGCGCCCGTGGTCGCGCTGCGTTCCGTGCGCCGGTGCCGCCCGCTCGTCGAGGCAGCACGACGTGGTCGTCGGGATGGGTGGCTACGTGAGCGTTCCGGTCGCGCTCGCCGCGCTCCGGTCCCGCCGCCCGCTGGTGTTGCACGAGCAGAACGCGGTCCCCGGGCTCGCGAACCGGCTCCTCGCGCGCCCGGCGAGGACGGTGGCCCTCTCGTTCGCCGAGGCGGCACGGATGCTGCCTCGGAGCGCGCGGACGGTGGTGACGGGCAACCCGGTTCGCGAGGAGATCCTCGCCGTGGCGACCGAGCGCGACCGCCTCGAGAAGGAAGCGGTCGTGGAGCTCGAGCTCGAGACCGATCGCCGTACCGTCGTGGTCTTCGGCGGGAGCCAGGGTGCGCTGCACGTGAACCGGTCGGTGGTCGACGCGGTCCCGCGGCTGGCGCGGGACGACGTGCAGCTGGTCCTGCTCACCGGGCGGGCGCACGCCGATGCCGTCCGCGCTTCGATCGGCGGGTCCCCGCCGGTTCCGGTTCGCGTGATCCCGTTCCTCGAGCGGATGGAGCTCGCCTACGCCGTCGCGGATCTCGTGGTCGCGCGGGCGGGAGCCACCACCGTCGCGGAGATCGCGGTCTCGGGCGTGCCGTCGGTCCTGATCCCGTACCCGTACGCGACCGGCCGGCATCAGGAAGCGAACGCCCGCGCGTTGCAGCGTGCGGGCGGCGCCACCGTCCTCATGGACGACGTCCTCGACGGCCGGGTGCTCGCCGAGCGGATCGGCGCGCTCCTGGACGCCTCGGACACCCTGCGTTCGATGGGGGAGCGGGCGAGGACGTGGTCCCGGCCCGAGGCGGCGCGCGCGCTCGCCGGCGCGGTGCGTTCGGCCGGAGGCGGCTCGTGAGCGCCTACACGCCGCGGCAGGGAACGATCCCGACGCTGGAGGTCCCCGATCTCCGGGGCATCCGGCGTATCCACATGATCGGGATCGGCGGCGCCGGGATGCGGAACCTCGCCCGGCTGTTCCTGTCGCGCGGGATCGAGGTGACCGGGTCGGATCTGAAGGACTCGAAGGGGATGACGGAGCTGCGCGAGCTGGGAGCGGTCGTTGCCGTCGGACACTCGGCGGATCAGGTCGGCGACCCCGACGCCGTCGTGATCTCGAGCGCGATCGCGGAGTCCAATCCGGAACTCGTCGAGGCCCGTCGCCGCGACATCCCCGTGTGGATGCGCGCGCAGGCGCTCGCGGCGGCGGCCGCGAAGCAGCGGACCATCGCGGTCACCGGGACGCACGGCAAGACGACGACCACCGCCATGGTCGCCCTCGTCCTCGAGCGAGCCGGGCTCGACCCGACGTACGTGATCGGGGGCGATCCGAACGAGACCGGCAGTGGCGCGCGATCGGGCGACGGCGACCTGTTCGTCGCCGAGGCCGACGAGAGCGACGGCTCCTTCCTGTTGATGACACCGACGATCGGGATCGTCACGAACGTCGAGGTCGACCACGTGGACTTCTATCCCGGCGGCCTCCCGGAGATCGAGGCCGCGTTCACGGCCTTCGCGGAGCGCTGCGAGCGGCTCGTCGTCTGTGCCGACGATGAAGGGGCCGTGCGGTCGACCGCGGGTGCCGGCGTTCCCGTGACGACGTACGGCATCGCCGAGGGAGCCGACGTCCGGATCGAGATCTCGTCCGTGGGACCCGGCGGAGCGCTGGCGGAGATCGTCGTCGACGGCGGGAGGCATGCGTTGCGGCTTTCCGTCGACGGCGCCCACAACCTCCTGAACGCCGCGGCGGCGGTCGCGGCGACCCGGGCGGTCGGCGTCGAGGTGGCCCTCGCCACCGAAGCGCTCGCTTCCTTCATCGGCGTCCACCGGCGATTCGAGCACCGCGGGACCGCGCGGGGAGCGAAGTTCTACGACGATTACGGTCACGTGCCGACCGAGCTCGCCGTCACGTTGGACGTCGCGCGCCGCACGCGGCCGGAGCGCCTCGTCGCCGTGTTCCAACCGCACCGGTACACGCGCACGCAGGCGCTGTGGCAAGAGCTGGGAGAGAGCCTGGTCGAGGCCGACCTCGTCGTGGTGACCGACGTCTACGGTGCGGCGCAGGATCCGATCCCCGGCGTCACCGGCAAGCTCGTCGTCGGCGGGGTGGCGGGAGCCGCACCCGGCAAGAGGGTCGTGTACCTCCCGCATCGCGCCGACGTCCTGGAGTTCCTGGACCGCGAGGTACGCGCGGGCGATCTGGTCATCACGATGGGCTGCGGCGACGTCTGGATGCTGGGAGACGCCGCGCTCGAACGCATCGGGAACGGTGCCGCGTGAGCGAGGGGATCCGTCGCGCCGAGTCGATCCTGCGGGCCGCCTGCGACGATCGCGTGCGAACGCATTTCCGCCTGGCGCCGCTCACGTCGTTCCGGATCGGCGGTCCGGCGGCGCTGTACCTGGAGCCGCAGTCCGACGCGGATCTCGTCGCCGCGGGCGAGGCCGTCCGCGAGACCGGCATCCCCTTCGTCGTCCTCGGCAAGGGATCGAACGTGCTGGTCGCCGACGCGGGGTTCGACGGCCTCGTCCTTCGTCTCGGCCGCGGCTACCGATGGGCGGCGCGGGAGGGCGACCGGCTCACGGCCGGCGGCGCGATGCCGCTCCCCGCACTGGCCGGGGTCGCGCTCTCGCACGGCCTCGCCGGGCTCGAGTTCGGCGTCGCGATCCCGGCGAGCCTCGGCGGCGCCGTGAAGATGAACGCGGGAGCGCACGGACGTGAGCTCGCCGAGGTGCTCGAGACGGTCGAGGTGTTCGAGCTCCTCGCCGGGGCCACGCGGCAGGATCGCCGCGCCCGACGCGGGCTTCTCCTACCGCCGGTCGGAGCTGCCGGCCGACGCGGTCGTCGTGGGCTCGACGGTCGCGCTCGAGCCGGGGGAGCCCTCGGAGATCCGCGCGCTGATGGACGAGGCCCGGGAGTGGCGCCGTCGCACCCAGCCGCTCGCCGAGCCGAACTGCGGGAGCGTCTTCAAGAACCCCCCCGGGGACCACGCCGCCCGCCTGATCGAGGAGGCGGGAGGCAAGGATCTCGCCGTCGGCGGCGCCTCGGTCTCGGCCAAGCACGCGAACTTCATCGTGGCGTCCGACGGCGCGAGTGCCGCGGACGTCGTGGAGCTGATCCGAACCGTCCAGGAGGTCGTCGAGGCGAGCTCCGGGATCCGACTCGAGCCGGAGGTGCATCTCGTTGGCGATCTCGACCGCGCTCCTCGCTGAACGGATCCGCCGTCCCGTCGTGGCATGGCGGCCCGGCGTCGTGGCGCTCGTCGCCGTGGCCGCGATCGCGGGCGGGTTCTTCCTCTCCCGCTCCTCGTTCGTCCACGCGCGCGGGATCGAGGTGAGCGGAGCGGATCACCTCTCCCGATCCGACATCGTCGGACTGGCGGCCGTGTCGAAGGCGACGAACGTGCTGTGGCTCGACGACGGGGGCATCGAGCGAACCCTCGAGACACATCCCTGGGTCGCCGACGCCGAGGTCCACGTCGCGCTCCCCGCGACGATCCGGATCGAGATCGTCGAACGGACCCCGGTCGCGGTCGTGAGCGACGGGCTCGTGCGGACCCTCGTGGCCGCGGACGGAACGCCCCTCGGGGCGGCGTCGCGGATCCCAGACCTGCCCACGATCCATCTCCCGATGGCCGCGGGGGTGGACGGCAGGGCATGGCCGGACGGTGCCACCGCGATCCCGCACGGCGCGCGTCCCTCGGCTCGAGGCGCGGCGGCGGCGCTCGGCGCCATGAGTCCGGAGCTGCGCGCCGACGTCGTGTCGGTCCGGGTCCTCGTCGATGGGAGGATGACGATGCGGCTCGGTTCCGGCATCCACGTTCGGTACGGCGAACCGGCGGCGCCGGCTGCCAAGGCGCAGGCGCTCGAGCGGATCCTCGCGTGGGGTCGCCAGACCGGGGAGACCGTTGCGAACGTGAACGTGGCCTCTCCACGAACGCCCGCGGTGCGGCTCGAACCGTAGCCACGCGGAACTGTCACGCCACAGCACAACGTGCCTGCTGGGTATGTTGACGGACCAGGCCTTTGCGAGTAGCGTGCAGCGATTACCGTGAAGTAGATATAACAATCAACTTCGAGTTGAGGTTCACCGTTCGAGCAGGATCGAGCAGAGAGAGCACGAGCAGACAGGATCGGGCTAGGGAGACAACAACGGCGTTTCCCCAGGTAGACCGGGGCGCGACTCGCACCGGGGAGCGGAGGTCGCAGGTGATGGATTCTCCTCAGAACTACCTCGCCGTCATCAAGGTCGTCGGGATCGGCGGCGGCGGGGTCAACGCGGTCAATCGCATGATCGAAGGCGGCCTGCGCGGCGTCGAGTTCATCGCGGTCAACACCGACGCGCAGACACTCCTGATGTCCGACGCCGAGGTGAAGCTCGACATCGGGCGCGAGACGACACGCGGACTGGGCGCCGGCTCGGACCCCGAGGTCGGTCGTCGCGCCGCGGAGGAGCACGCCGACGAGATCGAGGAGATCCTCAAGGGCGCCGACATGGTGTTCATCACCGCCGGAGAGGGTGGTGGGACCGGAACGGGGGGCGCTCCGATCGTCGCCGAGATCGCGCGGAACCTCGGCACGCTGACGATCGGGGTCGTGACACGCCCGTTCGGCTTCGAGGGCCGGATGCGCGCGAGTCAGGCGGACGTCGGGATCACGGAGCTGAAGAAGGCCGTCGACACATTGATCGTCGTGCCGAACGACCGGCTGCTCCAGGTCTCCGACCCGAGCACCCCGATGCTGGACGCGTTCCGGATGGCGGATCAAGTCTTGTTCCAAGGAGTCGACGGGATCACGTCGCTCATCACGACACCGGGTCTGATCAACCTGGACTTCGCCGACGTGAAGTCGGTGATGACCGGCGCGGGCTCCGCGCTCATGGGGATCGGTCACGGCTCGGGCGAAGACCGCGCGGAGGAAGCCGCGAAGTCGGCGATCAGCTCGCCGCTCCTCGAGTCCTCGATCGAGGGCGCGCGCGGCGTGTTGCTGTCGATCGCGGGGCCGACGGACCTCTCGCTGCACGAGGTCAACAAGGCCGCCGACCTCATCACCAGGGTGGCGCACCCGGACGCGAACATCATCTTCGGCGCCGTGGTGGACGACGCGCTCGGCGAAGAGGTCCGCGTCACCGTGATCGCGGCGGGCTTCGACAAGCTCGGGGCGACCGCCGCAACGTCGTCGCCCTTCGAGAGCCGGCTCTCCCGGCTCCTGGAGGAGCCCGAACCCCTCGTGGTGGTCTCCGAGGGAGCCCGTCCGAGCGCGGGCATGCGCGAGGAGGAAGAGGTGCGCGGACCCTCGATCCTGGTCGAGGACGAAGACGAGATCTTCCGTCCGGCTCCCGAGCCCGTCTCGTTCGATGCGGAGGAGGACCTGGACATCCCGGATTTCCTGAAGAGCTGAGGACCTTCCGGTCCACGCGACGCGAGTCGTGGGGGCGGGAGACCCGAGCGCAGAGGCGCCCTTCCCCCGCCTCTGGGGACGGATCCCCGCCCCCTCGTCATGTCCGGGCACGGCTCGCGGTCCCCGACGGCCCGGAGGCGGCGAGCCGACGACCCTGTGGCTCCTGTAATCGTGTGTGGTTTCTGTTACCTTCCGTGACCCGTGGAACGGACCAAGGAGGACGTGCTCGCGAACCTCGCGTCGGTCCGGAGCGTGATCGCACGGACGTGCGAACGCGCAGGGCGCGAGGCCGGAGCGATCCGCCTCGTCGCGATCGGCAAGGGTGTGGAGGCGCGGGCGCTCGGATGGGTCCGCGAGGCGGGGATCGAGGACCTGGGGGAGAACTACGTGCGAGAGCTTCGGGACAAGCACGAGGCGGTCTCCGGCGCGCGGTGGCACTTCGTCGGAACGCTGCAGGAGAGCGGAGCACATCACGTCGCCGAGCTCGCCGACGTCGTCCAGACGGTGGTACCGGGCAAGGCCATGCACCGGCTGGCTCGCCGCGCCGCCGACCGGGACCGGACGCTGCCCGCCCTCGTCGAGGTGGACTTCACCGGCGAGCGCACCGGGGTCCGCCCGCAGGAGGTGGCCGCGGCGTGCGACGAGGTGGCCGGGACCGACGGTCTCGCGCTCGCCGGCCTCATGACGCTGCCCCCGCAGACCCCGGCCGCGGAGCAGGCTCGCCCCTACTTCCGGGACCTCCGGGCGCTGCTCGGGGACGTCGCGGAGCGTCATCCGGGGGCCGTCGAGCTCTCGATGGGAATGTCGTTCGATTACGAGGTTGCGATCGAGGAAGGCGCTACGATGGTTCGGATCGGGACCGCGCTCTTCGGGGCGCGGCCCTCGGCGTCGACCGGGAGGACGTGATGGCTGGCGTGTGGAAGAAGACGCTCACCTATCTCGGGCTCGTGGAGGACGAAGAGTTCGAGGAGCTCGACGAGGTCTCCGCCCAACCCGAGCGGGGCGAGGTGCGACGTTTCCAGCGGCCGCAGGCCGTCCGCGAGGTGGCGCTCGAGCCCGAGCACGAAGGCATCGTTCGGACGATCTCCTCCTCACGCGCGGCGACGGCGGGATCGATCCACAAATCGGAGCCGCGTCGGTTCAACGAGGCGCGCGAGATCGCCGACCGCTTCAAGGACGGCATCCCCGTGATCATGAACCTGCAGAGCACCGACGACACGATCGCGCGGCGTCTCGTCGACTTCGCCTCGGGACTCGTCTACGGCATCGACGGCAAGATCGAGATGGTGGCGAACCGCGTGTACCTGCTCACGCCGGCCAACGTCGACGTCTCCGCCGAAGAGCGCGAGCGGATCGCGGGCGGCGACTTCTACAACCAGTTCTGACCGGTCCCGGTCGAGCCTTCGGATGATCGCGCAGGAGACGAACAACGTCGGGCTCGACATCGTCTGCATCGTCCTGACCATCTTCTGGATCCTCCTGCTCATCCGCGTGATCGTCTCGTGGGCCACCATGTTCGGGTTCCGCCCGCCGATGTACGGCCCGATCAGGAAGATCCTGGATCTGCTGCAAGCCCTCACCGAACCGGTCCTTCGACCTCTGCGACAGCTGATCCCGCCCGTGCGCGCAGGCGCGATGGGATTTGACCTGTCCATCCTCGTGGCGTTCGTTATCCTCATCGTTCTGCAACGCGCTCTTTGCTGACGGGGGGAAGGCCATGCGGAGGAAGAAGGGGGAGGACCGGGCCGTGTCCGAGGGAGGCGACGCTCGGATCACGCCCGTGGACATCCAGCAGGTGGAGTTCCGGCTCGCGTTCCGCGGCTACAACGAGCGGGACGTGGACGCGTTCCTCGACCGGATCACCGAGGACCTCGCCTCGTACGTGGAGGAGAACGCTCAGCTGCGCGGCGGCATGGGCCCCGCGACGGTCGGCCAGGTCTCCGTGGGGGACGGGTCGGCCGAATCGGATGCGATCATCTCGCGCGCCCGGGAAGAAGCGGCGGCCATCGTTCGCCGGGCGGAGCAGGAGGCGGCCGCGATCCGCGGCTCCACCGGCGCGCGCGGTGCCGCGCGCGCCGCGGTGGCCCCGTTCCTGAACACGGAGCGGGAGTTCCTGCAGAGCCTCGGATCCCTGGTGCAGACGCACGCCGAGGAGATCAAGCAGATGGTCCTTTCGCTCCGAGCGCGTGAGGAGAACGCGCCGGCACCGGTGGAGCCGGAACCCGTCCCCGCCGTCGCGGGCGCCGCATCCGTGGCGGAGATCCGCGAGCGACTCGGGGTGCCGGAAGGGTCCGGCACCGAAGAGGCCGATGCGGTCGACCCGCCGGTCTTGATCGAGAGCGCGACCGAGCCCGCGTACAGCACCGAGGGCGCGCCGGCGAACGAGGGAAGGGAGCGCTCGCTCCGCGAGCTCTTCTGGGGCGGCGAGGACTGAGGCGTCATCCGCTTCGCCGGATGAGGCGAAGCCTCACGCGCGACGGAGCGTGAGCGTGACCGTGGCGCCGTCGATCTCGGACGACTGCGTGTAGGTCGCGTCGCCGAGCGGGGAACCCTGGAGGTCGGTCGCGAGCGTCTCGCCGGCCACGTAATCGGCGTGCGCGTCGAGCGCCTCCGCCACCTCGTTCGAGCCGGAGATCCCCAGCACGATCCGATCGCTCACCTCGAGCCCGGCAGCCTTCCGCGCATCCTGCACCAGGCGGACGAGCTCTCGGGCCAGACCCTCACGGCGGAGCTCGGGAGTCAGGTCGAGCTCGAGCGCGATCGTGAGGCCGCTATCGCTCCCCACCCCCCACCCCTCGAGCGTCTCCTGAACGAGGTCGACGTCGCCCGGGTCGAGCGTCACTTCACCCGAGGCCGTGGGGACCGATGCGCGCTCGCCGCGCTCGAGCGCGGCGGCGATCGATCCGTCGTCCTTCTCGAGCGCGGCCGCGACCTCCTTCACCCGAGCGCCGAGCTTCGGCCCGAGCACCTTGAAGTTGGGTTTGACTCGCCAACGGCCGAGCTGTTCCGCCGACTCGGCGAACAGGACCTGCTTCACGTTGAGCTCGTCGGCGATGAGGTCGAGCAACGGTCGCAGCGTTCCGTGGTCGCCCGCATAGTGGACCACCGCCTCGAGCAACGGCTGCCGCACGCGCATCTTCGTCTCGGTCCGGATCCGCCTCCCGAGCTCGACGATCTCGCGGGCCGCCGCCATGGCCTCGTCGAGCGAGTCGTCGATCAGGTGCTCGTCGGCGACGGGGTAGTCCGAGAGGTGCACCGAGTCGGGCCGGCCGCCGCGGTTGGCCGCGAGGTTGCGCCACAGCGCCTCCGTGACGAACGGCGTGAAGGGCGCGAGCGTCTGCACCAGCGCGACGAGGCACTCGTGCAGCGTGAGGAACGCCGCGCGGGTATCCGCACCGCCGGAGCCTCCCGGATCCCAGAACCGCCGTCGGGCCCTGCGCACGTACCAGTTCGACAGGTCATCGACGAAGGCGGCGATCGCGCGCCCGGCGTCGGTCGCGTCGTAGGTCTCCAGACCCGTGCGCGCCCGGCGGACGGTGCGAGCGAGCTGCGACAGGATCCACCGGTCGAGCGGCGGCCGGTCGGCGGCGGAGATCTCCTGCCCGGAAGATGGATCGAACCCGTTCGCGTTCGCGTACGTGACGAAGAACGCGTACACGTTCCACAGCGTCAGCAGGAACTGGCGAACGACGTCGTCGAGGATGCCCATGCCGATCCGCCGGTCGGCCCACGGCGAGCCTCCCGTGATGAGGTACCAGCGCAGCGCGTCCGCGCCCTGCCGGTCCAGCACGTCCCACGGGTCGATGACGTTCCCGACCGACTTGGACATCTTGCGTCCTTGCTCGTCGACGATCAGACCGAGGCACACGACGTTGCGGTAGCAGATCGAGTCGAGATGCAGGACGCCCTCGGCCATCAGCGTGTAGAACCAGCCGCGCGTCTGGTCGATCGCCTCGCTGATGAAGTCGGCGGGGAAGTGCCGCTCGAACTCCTCGAGCCCTCGGCCGAGCTCCGGGTGGTAGCTCCACTGCGCGTAGGGCATCGCGCCGGAGTCGTACCAGGTGTCGATCACCTCGGGGACGCGTACGGCCTGGTCACCGCACTCCCCGCAGTCGAACGTCACCTCGTCGATCGCCGGCCGGTGCGGGTCGATCGCCGTCACGTCGCGCCCGGCCAGCTCCGAGAGCTCCGTGAGCGATCCGATCGGGGTGTCGTGACCGCTCTGGCATCGCCAGATCGGCAGGGGGGTGCCCCAGTAGCGCTCGCGCGAGAGCGCCCAGTCCACGTTGTTCTCCAACCAGTCCCCGTACCGGCCGTGCTTGATGTGGTCGGGGAACCAGTTGACCTGTTCGTTCACCTCGAGGAGGCGCTCCTTCACGGCGGTCGTGCGGATGTACCACGAGGTGCGGGCGAAGTAGATCAGGGGTGTCGAGCACCGCCAGCAGAGCGGGTAGGTGTGCTCGATCGTCTCCGCGCGAAGCAACAGGCCCCGGGCGCGGAGGTCCTCGATGATCGCGGGATCGGCGTCCTTGAAGAAGACGCCGCGGACGAACTCGGGCGCCTCGTCGGTGAACCGACCCTCGTTGTCGAGCGGCTTGAAGATCGACCATCCCTCTCGCCGGCCGATCTCGAGGTCCTCGGCGCCGAACGCTGGTGCCATGTGCACCACGCCGGTGCCGTCCTCGAGCGAGACGAAGTCGGCCACGACGACGCGGTGCGCGCCTTCGACGTTCGGATAGAGCGGCTCGTAGCGGGCGCCGACGAGGGAGTGGCCCTCGATCGGCCCACCCACGACCGGATCATCCGGCAGGACCTCGTCCTTCTTCGCTTCCGCCAGGATCAGCCGCTCACCTCCGTGATCCACGACGACGTACGAGGCGTCCTCGGCGACGGCGACGCCCGTGTTCGAGATCAGCGTCCACGGCGTCGTCGTCCACCCGAGGAGGGATGCCCCGACGAGCGCCGGGTCGGACGCCTCGACGATCCGGAACCCGATGTACACGCTCGGGTCGACGACCTGGGTGTAGCCGAGCGCCGTCTCGTGGTCGGACAGCGCCGTCCCGCACCTGGGGCAGTAGGTGGTCACCTTGTCCGACTGGAAGAGCAGGCCCCTGGAGTGCAGCTGCTTGAGCGACCACCAGACGCTCTCGACGTACTCGGTGTTCATCGTCCAGTACGCATCCTCGATGTCGATCCAGAAACCCAGGCGTTCCGTCATGCGCTCCCAGTCGTCGACGTATCGCGTGACGGACTCGCGGCAGAGACGGTTGAACTCGGCGATCCCGAAGGCCTCGATGTCGCGCTTGCTCTTCGTCCCGATCTCCTTCTCGACCTCCAGCTCGACCGGAAGGCCGTGACAGTCCCACCCGGCCTTGCGGGGAACGTAGTGGCCCGTCATCGCGCGGAACCGTGGGTAGATGTCTTTGAACGCTCTCGACTCGGTGTGGTGGATCCCCGGCTTGCCGTTCGCCGTGGGTGGACCCTCGTAGAAGACCCAGAGCGGGCCGTCCTTGCGGGACTCGAGTTGCCGGTGGAAGACGTCCGCGGTCCGCCAGAACTCGAGCATCTCGCGTTCGAGCTTGGGGAAGCTCACCTTGGCCCCAACCGGGTCGAACGGTGCCGTGTCCGTCACCTCCCCTTCCACGCGAAACGCCTCGTCCCCTCGGTGCCGGGACGAGGCGTGTGCCCCGCGGTACCACCCCGCTTGCCGGGCGCCTCGCGGCACCGGCCACTCCGCGGCTGCGATCACAGCCTTCCGCGCTCACGGGCGGACCCGGCCGCGTCTACTTGGGGCGCGTGGCGCGCGTCCGGTTCGGGCGGCGGCTCGAGGAGGATGTTCGCGGAGGCCCTGCCGCCGGGCTCGCACCGTCCCCGGCTCGCTCCAGGTGGGAAACCCCGCTACTCGTTCCCGTCATCGCCTGTCCGAGGGATGCTACACGGCCGAGGTCTTCGAGATGCGGAGGATGGACGGGGGCCAGTTGGAACGGCGCCTCCAAGCCTTCTGAGCAGGTCATTGTCGGGCTCTGTTGCGGGTGCTAGCGTCCCCCGGACCATGGCCGGGAAGACCGCGGTTTCCCAGAAGGAACTCGACGACCTGCGCGAACGCCTGCTCGCCGAGCAGGCGGAGTTGCAGGAGCAATTGACGACGATCGAGGAGCAGTCCTTCGCCGCATCCCAGTCGGAGCTGTCGGGCGAGGTCTCCTTCGACGAGGAGAACGCGGATGCCGGCACGTTCACGTTCGAGCGCGAACGCGATCTTTCCATCGAGAACAACGTCCGCGACCTGCTGCGCAAGATCGAGCGGGCCCTGACCAGGATGGACGAGGGGAACTACGGCATCTGCTCCCGCTGCGGCAAGCCGATCGAGAAGGCTCGGCTGAAAGCCCTCCCATACGTCGACCTCTGCATCAAGGACGCCCAGGCGCAGTCGCGGCGATAGCGCCGTGACCCGCGCGCGATCGATCACCCTCGCCCTCTACGCCACCGCGGCGGCCGTCTACGCGCTCGACCGTGTGACCAAGCTCTGGGTCGAGGCGGCGCTCGCGGGCCGTTCACCGATGGAGATCGTCCCCGGTGTCCTGTCGTTCAACTACACGACGAACTCGGGGGGCGCGTTCGGGCTCGGGCGGAGCGCGCCGTGGGTGTTCGCCGGTGCGACCGTCCTGGTCTCCGTGGTCATCGTGTTCGTCTCGTTCCGGCTGGACCGCCGGCCACTGGCGCTCGCGCTGGGGCTCATCCTCGGAGGGGCACTCGGCAACCTCACGGACCGCATCCTCAACGGGCCCGGGCTGTCCGGCTCCGTGATCGACTTCATCGACCTTCAGGTCTGGCCCGTCTTCAACCTCGCGGACGCATCGATCGTGGTCGGGGCCATCCTGCTCGCGATGTCCTCGGCCCGGCGGGAGGAACCCGAGGGAACGGCGGAGGAAGCCTGAGCCGATGACGGAAGCGTTCGACGCCGATCCCGGCCGGCTCGACGCCGTCGTCGCCGGGCGCCTCGGCGTGACGAGGGCCGAAGCCCAGCGCGCGATCGCCTCGGGCGGCGTCACGGTGGACGGAGCGCCGAGGCCCAAGTCCTTCCGGCTCACCGGCGGAGAGCGCGTCCGGGTCGAGCTGGGAGCCTCGTCGGTCCTCGCGCCCGAAGGTCCCGCGGTCGAGGTCCGATACCGGGACGATCACCTGGTCGTCGTCTCGAAGCCCGCCGGCCTTCCGACCCACCCGACGGAGAACCGCCGGACCGGAACGCTGGTCAACCGGCTGCTCGGGATGCAGGTGCCGCTCGCGCCCCGCGGCGGAACGCTGCGGCCCGGCATCGTCCACCGGCTCGACGCCGGCACCTCGGGATTGCTCGTCGTGGCGTCCGACGACCAGACCTACGAGGCCCTCTCCGCCATGTTCGAGCGGCACGACGTCGAACGGCGATACCTCGCGCTGGTCCGCGGCGCGGTGCCTCATGAACGGTTCGAGGTGGACGCCCCACTCGGACGCCGAGGCGCGCGGATCCGCGTCGACGCCACCTCGGGACGAGCCGCGGCCACCGCCTTCGAGGTGCGGGAGCGTTTCGGACGGGCGACCTTGCTGGAGGCGATCCCTCGCACCGGCCGCACCCATCAGATCCGCGTGCATCTGTCGTCGGTCGGCCACCCGATCCTGGGTGATGGGCGCTACGGCGGAGGCGGCGACCACGCGAGGGAGCTCGGCCTCGAGCGGCCGTTCCTGCACGCGTGGCGGATCGCGTTCGACCATCCGGCGACCGGTGAACGGGTCGAGCTGGAGGAGCCATTGCCGCCGGATCTCGAGGAGGCGCTGCGGCGGGTCAGGAGGGAGGACTGACCCGCCGGCGGCGTCGGTTCAGCGCCGTACGCGCTCGGCCTCGCGCAGGTACAGCGCGTATTGCGTCCGGACCTCCTCCCGAGAGGCGAGAAGCGCGTCCTCGACCTCTGGAGAGAGCGTCCGCGACTCGATCAGCGCGTTGAGCTTGGCGGGGTCGACGGAGAGCACCTGCTCCCACATCCCGAGCGGTTCGAGGATCTCGCGCACCTTCTCCTCGATCGGGGCGGTGACGTGCTGGGGGCGGCGGTCGATCCCCGCGCCGTCGGAGCCGAAGAGCCGCCGGTATCCGTGCTCGTCGGCGAACGCGTTGATCAACGGCACGAGCTCGTCGAAGCGACGGTAGGTCTGGCGTGTCTGCCGCTTGAGCCCGATCCATTCGTCGACGATCTCCGTCATGCGCGGCGCGGCATCGTGTTCCTCGCGCTCGTACCGGTGCCGGAAGAGCGGACACAGTGCTTGGTAGTCACACCAGTCGCAGAGCGGGTTCTGGCGCGGCTCGAACTTCCCCGCGGAGACGCGCTCGGCCACGGTCGCGATCCTGCGGCGGAGCTCGTCGACGTCGGCCGGCGTTCGTTGGGTCGTCATGCGCTGGCCAGGCAGGAGGTAGTAGAGCGTCAGCCGTTCCGGCTCGATGCCCCAGATCTCCTTCGCCGCGAGGTGGTAGACGGAGAGCTGGAGGTCGCCGTCGATCCGAGACTGCGGAGGCAGTCGGCGGTTCGTCTTGTAGTCGATGATCTCGTAACCGCCGCCGGGGATCCGGTCCATTCGGTCGATCACGCCGGAGAGCTCGACCCCTTCGACGTCGATCCTGAACTTGAACTCCAGGGCTGCGGGGATCCGGTAGTCCTCGGCGTTCTCCCGGTGGTACTGCGCGAGGACCTGACGTCCGTGATCGCGATACATCCGTTCCTCGGACTCGTTCGAGAAGCCGGTCGAGACCCACACCGCCTCCAGCATGTCGTGCAGCTCGACGAGTGGCGGCGGGACCGGGACGGGCCGGTTGTGGAACAGGTGCAGGGCCTTGTGGAGGGAGTCGCCGAACGCCAGCGCGGGGGAGGGAGCCTGCGGCATCCGGTCCTCGTACTGGAACTTGAACTTCGCGGGACACGTTTCGTACGTGTTGATGCTCGAGTACGAGAGCCGCATCCGCTTCTTCTTCCTCCGAGCCCGGAGTGCGGGCCGTGGCTCGACTTGCCTCCGACGTTCGCCGAGTCTATCCTTCGAACGGCAGGAATCACAAGCATGTAAGTATCCACAGGTTATCCCCGGTCCGGCGCCTGTTTCCCCCAGGCGGAGCAGGAGCAGAGGGCTTGTCGAGCGTTCGCAGCTTCGTCCACCTGCATTCCCACACGGAGTACTCGCTGCTGGACGGCGCTTCCCGGATCCCCGACCTGTTCGAGCGCGCCGCCGCCGACGGCATGCCGGCGCTCGCGATGACCGATCACGGCGCGATGTTCGGCGCGCTCAATTTCTACGAGGCGGGGGTCGCCGCGGGGGTCAAGCCCATCCTCGGGGTCGAGGCCTACGTCGCTCCGGTCTCCCGGCACGACCGCACGCCCGGCCAGAGCGAGGAGAAGTACCGGCACCTCACGCTGCTCGCCCGCAACGAGGCCGGATACCGGAACCTGCTCAAGCTCGTCACGGAAGCGCACATCGAGGGCTTCTATCACCGCCCCCGGATCGACAAGCCGCTCCTCTCCGAGCACTCCGAGGGCCTGGTCGGGCTTGTCGGGATGCCTGGCCTCCGAGATCGCGCAGCTCCTCCTCGCCGGGAACGAGGCCAAGGCCAAGGACGTCGCGGGCGAGTACTCCGACATCCTCGGCGCCGGGAACTTCTACCTCGAGCTCCAGGACCACGGGATCGGGGACCAGCGGACGATCCTGCCACGCCTCGTCGACCTCGCGGCTCGCACCGGTCTCGCCCTCGTCGCGACGAACGACCTGCATTACACCGAACGTGAGGACGCGAAGCCGCACGACATCCTCCTGTGCATCCAGCAGCAGAAGGTGCAGACGGACATGAACCGCCTTCGCTTCGACTCCGACGAGTTCTACTTGAAGAGCGCGGAGGAGATGCGCGAGATCTTCCGCGACGTGCCGGAGGCCTGCGACAACACGCTGGCGATCGCGGAGATGTGCGAGCTGCGACTTCGTTACGGGGACGATGTCCCTCTCGAGGAGCGGTTCCACGTGCCGCGGTTCGAGCCGCCGGAGGGGATGGAACGAGACGCGTACCTCCGCCACCTCGTCGACGAGGGAGCACGGGCGCGCTACGGAGAGCTCGGCCCCGAGATCCGCGATCGCATCGATCACGAGCTCGAGGTCATCACCTCGATGGGTTTCTCCGGCTATTTCCTGATCGTCTGGGACCTCATCCGGTTCGCGCGCGAGAGCGGGATCCGGGTCGGGCCCGGCCGGGGATCGGCGGCCGGGTCGGTCGTGTCGTACGCGCTCCGGATCACGGACCTGGACCCGCTCCGGTACGGGCTCATCTTCGAACGATTCCTGAACCCGGGCCGGATCCAGATGCCCGACATCGACATGGACTTCGACGACCGCCGCCGGGACGAGGTCATCCGGTACGTGGCCTCGAAGTACGGATCGGACCACGTCGCGCAGATCATCACGTTCCAGACGATCAAGGGGAAGCAGGGGATCCGGGACTCGGCCCGGGTGCTGGGCTTCCCCGCGAGCGTCGGGGACCGCCTCTGCAAGATGTACCCGCCCGCGGTGCTGGGCCGCGAACACCCGATCGAGGAGGCCCTGAAGCTCTCATCGGAGCTACGGGACGCGTACGAGAAGGAGCCGGAGGCGCGCGAGATCGTCGACAGCGCCCGGGCGCTCGAGGGCCTGCGCCGAGAGGACTCGGTGCACGCCGCAGGGGTGGTGATCGGCGACGCCCCGCTCGTGAACTACCTGCCACTCAAGCTCTCGAAGGACTCGCGCGACGACTCGCGCCGGATCGTGACCCAGTTCGACATGCACGGGGTCGAGAAGCTCGGCCTGCTGAAGATGGATTTCCTCGGCCTGCGGACCCTGACGGTGATCGAGGACACGCTCGGCCATCTCCGGCGCCGGGATGTCGAGCTCGACATCGACCACGTGCCGCTGGACGACGGGGACGTCTACGCGATGCTCCAGCGCGCGGATACCACCGGCGTGTTCCAGATGGAGTCGCCCGGCATGCGCCAGCTCATCCGCGTCCTGGCGCCCGACCGGTTCGAAGACCTGATGGCGCTCGTGGCGCTGTACCGTCCGGGCCCGCTGAACGCCGGGATGCACAACGAGTACGCCGAGCGCAAGCACGGTCGCAAGCCGGTCACGTTCCCGCACGACGACTTGCAGGACATCCTGGAGCCCACCTACGGGATCATGGTGTACCAGGAGCAGGTCATGCAGATCGCCGTCCGCATGGGCGGCTACTCGATGGCGGAGGCCGACATGCTCCGCCAGGCGATGGGCAAGAAGATCCGCGCGAAGCTCATGGTGCACAAGGAAACGTTCATCGAGGGATGCCGCAGCAACGGCTACGAGGAGAAGCTCGCGAGGCAGATCTTCGAGCTGATGGAACCCTTCGCCGACTACGGCTTCAATGCATCGCACGCCTGTGCGTACGGCTACGTCGCGTACCAGACCGCGTACCTGAAGCATCACCATCCCGTGGAGTACATGTCGGCGGTCCTCACGAGCGTGAAAGACGACAAGGACCGCAAGCCCTTCTATCTGAACGCGTGCCGGCTCACGGGCATCGAGGTCCTGCCACCGGACGTGAACGATTCCGAGCTCGATTTCGCGCCCGCTCCCGGGGACGGGTCGAAGATCCGGTACGGCCTGTCCGCCGTTCGCAACGTCGGGTCGGGAGCGGTCCAGCAGATCATCGACGCGAGAACCCACAAGGGCGGCTTCACCGCCTACGCGGACTTCTGTCGCAAGGTGGAGCCCTCGGTGCTCACGAAGAAGGTGCTCGAGAGCCTGATCTACGCCGGCGCCTTCGACTCCCTCGACTATCGGCGGCGGGCACTGATCGAGAGCCAGGAGAAGGTCTCGGCGCCGATCGCGGCCGAACGCAAGGCGGAGGCGGCCGGACAGTTCTCGCTGTTCGGCGGGGGGGACCGGGCCGCGACCGAGATCGACGAGTCCGTGCTCTCCGGGGACGAGTTCGACAAGCGCACGCTGCTGCGGCTGGAGAAGGAGGTCCTCGGGCAGTTCGTGACCGACCATCCGCTCCTCGAGGTGAAGGACCTGCTCGCCGCGCAGACCGACCTCGAGCTCTCGGACGTCGGGAACCTGGGCGACGGGGACTTGGTGACGGTGGGGGGGATCGTGGGCGCGGTCGCGCGGAAGTTCACGAAGAAAGGCGATCCGTTCGCCCAGTTCCGGCTGGAGGACCTGACCGGCGGGGTGACCATCGTCGCGTTCCCCAACGTCTACGGACTGGTCCCCGAGCTGATCGAGACGGACGCGATCGTGGTCGTCCGCGGTCGCGCAGACCTGCGGGGACGCGAGCTCCAGCTCCGCGCGCTCGAGATCGCGGAGCCCGACCTCGGCGCCGCCCGGCGCGCGGAACCCTCGGGCACGCTCGTCGTCGACGTCGCCGCCGCCAGCTGCACGAACGCCGTGATCGCCAAGCTCAAGGAGCTGCTGGGCGCTCACTCGGGCAGCGCGCCCGTGCAGGTTCGTTTCCTTTCCTCGCAGGGCGTGACGCCACTCGACGTGGGGACCTTCCGCGTGAACGCCGGCGCCGGCCTCCTGTCGGAGCTTCGAGGTCTGCTCGGCAAGGACGCGGCGAAGGTCGTCCCGCGCGGCGACCGGGACCAGGAAGCGGTCCGGGTCCCCGACATCGCGCCAGCGTCGCGCTGAAGCGCGGGTCCGCAGAGCGGCCTTCCGACGGAGCGGCCTTCCGGCGCCGAGACCGCCCGCTACGCTCATCGGGTGCCGTTCGAGGTGATCCCCGCGATCGACGTGTCCGACGGACGACTCGTGCGGATGTCCGGTGGCGGGACGGTCCCGCTCGACGTGCACGGCGGGAACCCCGCCGCCGCGGCCGAGTCCTTCGTGGCGTCCGGGGCCACGAGGCTCCATTTCGTCGACGTCGATCTCGCCCACACGGGCGTTGCGACCAACCTCGACCACCTGCGAGCGATCGCGGGACTCGGCGTCCCGGTCCAGGCGAGCGGCGGGGTGACCTCCGCGAAGCAGATCGACGCGCTCATCGCGGCCGGGGCCGGTCGCGTGGTCCTCGGTTCGGCCGCGCTGGCTTCCCGAAACGCGACCGAACGAACGATCGCCTCGTTCCAAGACCGGGTGTGCGTCGGGATCGAGGCGAGCGGTCCCACGATCCGCCCGCGCGGCGCGGAGGTCGAGCTCTCGCTCTGGGACACGCTTCGTTGGCTGGGGGAGCTCGACGTCTCGCGGTACGTCTTCACCGAGGTCGATCGCGTCGGCATGTTCGAAGGTCCCGAGCTGGACGGGATCTGGGCCCTGGCGACGCACACCGGCAAACCGGTCATCGCGGCGGGCGGGATCCGCTCGATCGACGACCTGACCGCCGTGGCTCGGCTCGGCGGTGGTGTCGAGGGCGCGGTGGTGGGTCGTGCGTTGCACGAGGGCCTGAACCTCGCCGAAGCCCTGCGCGCGGTCGGCTGACCCGTACACTTCCGGCCCACCGATGGGCTTCCTCACCGAGGTCGTAGACGGCGTCCGGCGCAGGCTCGAGCGCCAGCCTCTGGACGACTCCAAGCTGATGGCGCTCGCGCTGCGCCTCCCGCCCGCCAGGCCCTTCGCGGGCACGCTGTGGTCGGCTCCCGCGCCCGCCGTGATCGCCGAGGTGAAACGGTCCTCGCCCTCGGCCGGACGGATCGCGGATGCCGACCCTGCCACCCTCGCCCGGACGTACGAGGCGGCGGGGGCCGCCGGCGTGTCGGTGCTCACCGAGCACGAGCACTTCGACGGCGCGCTTGCCGACCTCCGAGCCGTCCACCTGGCGGTGAAGGTGCCCGTGCTCCGCAAGGACTTCCTCGTCCACCCGGCGCAGGTGATCGAGTCCCGGGTCGAGGGTGCCGACGCGGTGCTCCTCATCGCCGCGGCGCTCGAGGAGTCCGAGTTGAAGGCGATGGTCGCCACGGCCGACGACCTGGGCCTCGGAACACTGGTGGAAACGCATTCCGAACAGGACCTGGAGAAGGCGCTGGCAACCGACGCCAAGGTCGTGGGCGTCAACGCCCGGGACCTGGAGACGCTGGAGGTCGATCCATTGCGTGCCCTCGACCTGCTGGGGCGCGTGCCCGAGGACCGGATCGCCGTGTTCGAGAGCGGGGTGTCCACGCGCCGAGACGTCGAGCGGGCGACGGCTGCCGGAGCGCGGGCCGTCCTGGTCGGCGAGGCGCTCATGCGGGCCGAGGACGCCGGGGCGAAGCTCCGCGAGCTCCGCGGAGTGCCGTCGTGAGCGCGCAGGTCGTGCTGCCCGACGCGCGGGGCCGGTTCGGACGCTTCGGCGGCCGGTACGTCCCCGAGGTGCTCATCCCGGCGCTCGACGAGCTGGCGGACGCGTGGTCGGAGCTCCGGGACGACGCGCCCTTCCGCGCCGAGCTCGACGCGCTCCTTCGTGATTATGTCGGCCGGCCGTCGCCGCTGACGTTCGCGTCGCGGCTCTCGGAGCAGCTCGGGTACCGGCTGTGGCTGAAGCGCGAGGACCTCAACCACACCGGGGCGCACAAGATCAACAACACGCTCGGGCAGGTGCTGCTCGCGAGGCGACTCGGCAAGCGGAGGATCATCGCCGAGACGGGGGCCGGCATGCACGGGGTCGCGACGGCAACCGCCTGCGCCCTGTTCGGCCTGCCGTGCGTCGTCTACATGGGCGAGGAGGACACCGTCCGCCAAGCGCCGAACGTCGCCCGGATGCTGCTGCTCGGCGCCGAGGTCGTGTCGGTGACCTCGGGGAGCCGGACGCTCAAGGACGCGATGAACGAAGCGATGCGCGATTGGGCGGCCACCGTGCAGGACACGCATTACGTGATCGGCTCCGTCGCGGGTCCTCATCCCTTCCCGGTGATGGTGCGCGAGTTCCAGCGCGTCATCGGCGACGAGACGCGTTCCCAGATCCGGGAGACCGAAGGCCGCGATCCCGATGCGGTGGTCGCGTGCGTTGGGGGCGGGA
Organism: uncultured Actinomycetes bacterium; assembly: GCA_963786805.1. Classification (GTDB taxonomy): domain Bacteria; phylum Actinomycetota; class UBA4738; order UBA4738; family HRBIN12; genus CALGFI01. The sequence continues at coordinate 273,268 of CAWBAK010000005.1, read as the reverse complement.
GCAACGCGATGGGGATCTTCGCCGCCTTCCTCGGCACACCGTCCGTGCGTCTGATCGGCGTCGAGGCCGGCGGTCGCGGCGACGGCCTGGGTGAACACTGCCGGTCCCTGACGCTCGGAGATCCCGGTGTCCTGCACGGCTCGTTCTCGTATCTGCTGCAGGACGAGGACGGACAGGTCGTGCCGACCCATTCGATCTCGGCCGGCCTCGACTACCCGGGCGTGGGTCCGGAACACTCGTACCTCAAGGAGGCCGGTCGCGCGGAGTACGTCTCGGCGACCGATGCCGAAGCCCTGGCCGGCTTCCAGGCGCTCGCGCGGAACGAGGGCATCCTGCCCGCGCTCGAGCCGGCGCACGCGATCGGCTGGCTGCTGTCGCGCCCGCTGCCCGAAGGATCGCTCGTCGTCGCGAACGTCTCCGGCCGCGGCGACAAGGACCTCGAGACGGTTCGCGCCGCGCTCGGCCGGACGCTCGACGTAGATGCCTGACCTCGAGGCCGCGCTGCGAGCACGGCGTGACGGCGGTGGCCTTACGTTCGTCCCTTACGTGACGGGAGGGCTCGAGGGCGTGGACGCCGATCTTCTCCGTGGACTCGCGGACGCGGGCGCCGACGCGATCGAGATCGGCATCCCATTCTCGGACCCGGTGATGGACGGCGGCATCATCCAGGAGGCTTCGCGCCGGGCGCTGGATTCGGGGACGCGGCCGGCCGACGTGCTCGCCACGGTGAAAGAGGCGGGCGTCGAGGTGCCGGTGGCCGTGATGACGTACTTCAACCCCGTCCTTCGGCACGGCGTGGAGACCTTCCTGCGAGCGGCGGCCGAGGCCGGTGTCGCCGGCGTGATCGTGCCGGACCTGCCGGTCGACGAAGCCGAGGACGTGGCGCAAGCATGCCGCGAGACGGGCGTGGCGCCCGTGCTCCTCGCAGCGCCCGGCTCGAGCACCGAGCGCCTCCGCTCGATCGCCGGGCTCGCCGGCGGGTTCGTCTACTGCGTCGCGACCTACGGCGTGACGGGGGAGCGCGAGGCCCTCGCCGGCACGGCGGAAGCCCTGGTCGCCGCACTCAGGCCACTTACCGACCTCCCGCTCCTCGTCGGGGTGGGGATCGGCACGCCCGAGCAGGCCGACACAGGCGTGCCGCTTCGCCGACGGCGTGATCGTCGGGAGCGCGTTCGTTCGCCACCTGGTGGCCGGCGAGCGCGACGCCGCGCTCGAGCTGGCCGCCGCCTTCCGGGCCGCCGTGCCTGTCTAGGCATCCGCCGGGTCGGCTGTTTGCGTACAGATACCCGGAGGCCGTCCGGAGGCCGATTGGCCCCCCGGACGGGGGATGTGATAGGTAGCAGTCCTGGCGGGCGGGACGGACCGGCCGAACATCGGCTCTTCGATCCCTGTTCGTTGATGATGGCAAACCGATCAACCCGGAGGGGGGTTCGATGAGGAAGCAAAGGATCTTCGCCGTGTTCGCACTGTTCGCGGCGCTCAGCCTTGTCGCCGCGGCCTGTGCCGACGACGAGGGAGATGGCACCGGTGGGACAGGCGGAGCAACGGGTGGCGCCGTCGATTGTGAGGCCGACGAGTTCGGCTGCGTGGAGATCGCCGCGGGCGAACCGATCCACCTCGCGTCCCTGCTGTCGATCTCAGGTGACACGTCGACCCTCGGCACCGATAGCAACAACGGGGTCACCCTCGCGATCGACAATCTGGACGGCGCGCTGGACGCGACGCCGGGCCAGCTCCTCGGCCACGACATCGACTTCACGCAAGAGGACGATGGGTGCTCGGCCGAGGGTGGGCAGGCGGGTGCGACCGCACTTGCAGCCGACACGACGGTGGTGGCCGTGATCGGGACGAGCTGTTCGAGTGCGGCGCTCGGCGTTGCCGACACGATCCTTTCCGATGTCGGCGTCCTGCTGTTCTCGCCGTCGAACACGAACCCCGGTCTCACGTCGGAGGAGGCGCACCAGCCCTTCTACGCGCGAACGGCGCACAACGACAAGATCCAGGGCGCGATCGCCGCCGAGTTCGTCTTCAACGAGCTCGGCATCGACACGGCCGCCACGATCAACGACGAGAGCCCGTACGCAGACGGCCTCGCCACCGCCTTCCGCGACAACTTCGAGGCGCTGGGCGGAACGATCACGGCGATCGAGCAGGTGAACAGCGCGGATACGGATCTCGGTCCGGTGCTCACGAGCATCGGTCAGGGCGAGCCTGGGCTCGTGTACAGTCCGAACTTCCCCCCGGTCTGCGGTTTGACCATCACGCAGGGCGTCGAGATCCTTCCGGAGGGAACGGTCTACATGGGGGCGGACGGTTGTCTCGAGTCGTCCTTCTTCGACACGGTGGGGGACACACCGGGGACCTACTACGCCTCATCGCCCGACGTGACGGTGTTCCAGGGAGGCGCGTTCTACTCGGACACGTTCATCCCGGCCTACGAGGAGCAGATCGGGACCGCGCCCACCTCGGTCTTCCACGCGCACGCGTTCGACGCGGCCAACGTCCTGTTCGACGCGATCGAAGCGGTGGCGGTGGACGACGGGAGCGGGAACCTCACGATCCCCAGGACCGCCCTGAAGGACGCCGTCTTCTCGACGAGCGGATACGAGGGCATGACGGGGATCATCACGTGCAACGAACTTGGTGACTGCGCCACCGACGTCACCATCGGCGTGTTCGAGTACCCGAATTGGCCGGTCGAGGGCGGCGAGGACCCGACCGACGCCATCTACGTGGACACGAAGACGCTCGCCGACGTCATCTAGGCGAAACGCGGCAGCACGCTGCGGGCGGACCACCGGTCCGCCCGCAGCGGCGCGTTCCGCGATGGACTAGGCTCGCGCAACATGTCGACGGTGACCGACCAGCCGGCCCCTGAGGTCCGGATGGGGCGCCTCGAGCGGCTGCCTTGGCGCCGCATCATCCTGATCGTGTTGTCCGTGTTCATCGTCGGCACGGTCGCCATCGGGGCCTTCAAGACGCTGACCCTGCCGCCGGAGCAGCGGTACTCCGCGGACGCGTGGCGTGGCTTCATCGTCCTCGGCGTCGCTCAGGGTGCGATCTATGCCCTGATCGCGCTGGGGTACACGCTCGTGTACGGCATCCTTCGGATGATCAACTTCGCCCACGGCGAGGTATTCATGTTCGGGGCATTCGCGGCGTACTTCTTCGCCGATGCATATGCCGCAAGCGGATTCCTCAACGCTCACCCGATCCCCGCGCTCGTGATCCTGCTGGTGATCGCGATGGCCGCATCGGTGCTGGTTGCGATGCTGCTCGAGCGGGTCGCGTACCGGCCCCTGCGCAACGCCCCGCGGCTGGTCCCGCTCATCACGGCGATCGGGGCCTCGCTCTTCCTCCAGAACACCGCTCGCGGGCTCTTCGGTCCCCAGACGCGGGGGTTCCGAAAACCGGATCTCCTCCAGGGGAACTGGCTGATCTTCGGCGTCGAGATCCGGCGCATGCAGGTACTCGTGCTGGTGACCGTCGCTCTCGTGGTCCTCGCCCTGTCCCTCTTCGTCGCCAGGACAAGGACCGGCAAGTCGATGCGCGCGGTCGCCGAAGACAACGAGATCGCAAGCCTCATGGGCATCAGGGTGGACCGGGTCGTCGTCACGACGTTCGCGATCGGGGGCCTCCTCGCCGGCATCGCGGCCGTGCTGTATGCGCTCACGTTCGAGCAGGTCAACTTCCTCATGGGCGTCCGGCCCGGCATCGCTGCGTTCGCGGCGGCCGTCCTCGGCGGGATCGGCAGCATCTCGGGAGCGGCGATCGGAGGACTGTCGCTGGGACTCTTGCAGTCCCTGGGTCCCTCGCTGATCCTGACGGGCTACGCCGTTCCCTCACCGTTCCAACTGAAGGATGCGTTCACGTTCCTCGTGCTGGTGTTGGTGCTCATCTTCCGGCCAGGGGGCATCCTGGGAACTGGCGAGGCGGAGAAGGTCTGATTTGGGCGCGATCCCGATCCGCGCCATCGTCGGAGGCGGACTCCTCGGTGCGGCGGTATCCGTCTACCTCGCCCTGGTGGGCCTGCTTGCCCGCTTCGCCGACCTCAACCTGATCGGGGAGCAGGTCACGCTCGGGCGCGTCCTGCTGGCCCTCCCGCCGTTCGTGGTGGGCTACGTCGTGACTCGCCCGAGGGTCGTGGCCGGGGAGCGCCGGGTGGCGACGCCGGGCCAGGCAGCGTTCGCCGGCGCCGCCGCAGGGCTGGTAGCGGCGGCGGCTTTCGGAGCCACGATCGCGTTCGTGGAATGGTTCGACATCAACCGGGTCCGAGAGGTGTTCATCGCCGCCTCCCCAGCGCTGATCGAGTTCGTCACCTTCGAGCAAGGAGTGATGAAGGGGATCGTCATCCTGATCGGTCTCGGTGTCGTCGCGGCCGCCATCGGGGGAACGCTGCGAGCCAGCTCGCCGCAGGTGCGCGCGCCGATCCTCTTCGGCGTTGGGGTAACCCTTCTGATGGGCCTGCTCCAGCGCATCGTGCCGGTCGCGATGCGCGAGCTCGGTGTGGAGTCCGACTTCCTGTACAGCCCAGTCACGCGCGGCCTGACGCTGGCGGGAGGCCTCGGCACCCTCGCGGTCGCGGCCGGCGCGAGCAGCCTATGGGCGCGGAGCGGCTCGGCCGGCCGAGACCGGGTCCGCTCGGTGGTCCGCGACCAGCCGGCAACGCGGACGGCGCTGTTGGTCATCGCGCTGGCGCTGTTCGCGGTCCTCCCGCTCGTGGTCGGGGCCGTGATCTCCGAGGTCCTCGGCACCGTCATGGTCTTCCTGCTGCTCGGGATCGGACTGAACATCGTGGTCGGCTACGCGGGGCTGCTGGACCTCGGATACGTGGCCTTCTATGCCTTCGGCGCGTACGCGCTCGGGCTCCTTTCCGGGGCGACGCTGAACACGACGACCGGAGCCGCGGCACCCGCCTTCTCGTTGAACCTGAACTTCTACGTCGCGATCTGCGTGGTGGCGATCCTCGCGGCTGGGCTCGGTCTGCTGATCGGAGCGCCGGTCCTGCGGTTGAGGGGCGACTATCTCGCCATCGTGACGCTCGGTCTTGGAGAGATCGTGAGCATCCTGACGCAGTCGCGCTGGCTCGCGCCGGTCGTCGGGGGGCCACAAGGGATGCGTGGCATCACCGATGCCTCGATCGCCGGGTACTCGTTCCGGGCACCGCAGCACTTCTACTACCTCGCGCTCGCGTTCGTGATCCTGGCGATCTTCGTCTCGTGGCGTCTCTCCGCCTCGCGGATCGGCCGTGCCTGGAACGCGATGCGCGAGGACGAGCAGGTCGCCGACGCGATGGGCATCAGCACGACGAGGTACAAGCTCCTCGCCTTCGCCATCGGCGGCGCGGTGGGGTCGATGGGGGGTGCGCTGTTCGCCGTCAGGATCGGCTCGCTCACGCCGGCGAGCTTCGAGATCTTCGTCTCGATCACGGCGCTCGCCGTCGTCGTCCTCGGAGGCCTCGGAAGCCTGCCCGGCGTGGTCGTGGGCGCGCTCGTCCTGATCGGCCTTCCGGGCCTTCTGCGCGAGTTCGAGGAGTACCGGCTCTTGATCTACGGCGCAGTGTTGGTCGCGATCATGATCCTGCGCCCCCAGGGCCTGGTTCCGAACGTCCGTCGGATGCGCGAGCTGCAGGAAGAAGAGGTGACGCAGGACGCGTGGGCCAAGCCCAAGACCGGTGGCGAGGCCGACGAGACCTACGCGGCCGTCGTCGCGGGCGGGCACCTGGGCGCGGAACCCGAGGAGGAGATCTCCGAGTGAGCTCCGGCGCCCCACTGCTCGAGCTGCGGAACGTGGCCAAGCATTTCGGCGGTCTGTACGCGCTCTCGGGACTGGACATGCACGTCGATGCCGGAGAGATCGTCTCGGTGATCGGGCCGAACGGCGCGGGCAAGAGCACGATGTTCAACGTCGTGACGGGGTTGTACGAACCCGACGACGGCGCCGTCTTCTACGCCGGGGAGCGCCTGGTGGGCCTGGCGCCGAACCAGATCACGCGGCTCGGCATCGCCCGCACGTTTCAGACGGTCCATCTGTTCCCGAACATGACCGTGCTCGAGAACGCGATGGTGGGTCAGCACTGCAGGACGAAGTCCGGAGTGTTCGGCGCCGTCTTCCGCCCGCCGTCCACCCGGCGCGAGGAGGAGCGCATCCGCCAGCGGGCCAAGGAGGCGCTCGATTTCTTCGGCTCACGCCTTGCCGGGTACCGGCAGGACCAGCCGGCGAACGTGCTCTCGTACGCCAATCGTCGCCGGCTCGAGATGGCCCGCGCGATCGCCACGGAGCCGAAGCTGATCATGCTCGACGAGCCGACGGCCGGCATGAACCCGACCGAGACGCTCGAGCTCCGGGACCACATCGTCCGCATGCGGGACACACTCGGCTTCACCGTCCTCGTGATCGAGCACGACATGCGGGTCGTGAAGGGCGTGTCCGATCGCGTGATCGCGCTCGACTACGGGCGCAAGATCGCCGAGGGGACGTACGACGAGGTGGCGAACAACCCTCAGGTGGTGGAGGCGTACCTCGGCACGAAAGCGGCGGGATGAGCACCGAGACCCCGGGGATGGTGCAGACTCCCGATCCCAGCGAGACGGGCGTCGCCACGCAGCCGGTCGAGACCGATGCACTGCCCGCCCCGGCCGAGCCGGCGACGTCGGCCGATGGCGACCGGAAAGCGGTCCTCGAGCTCCGCAACGTGAGCACGCACTACGGCCTGGTCGCCGTCCTTCGTAACGTCCACGTGGAGATCTACCAGGGCGAGATGGTGTGCCTGCTCGGAGGGAACGCGAGCGGCAAGACCACGACGCTGAAGACCATCCTCGGCTACGTGAAGCCCTCCGAGGGTGAGGTCCTGCTGGACGGCGAGGTCGTCAGCGGCCTTCCGACGAACGAGATCGTCGCGCGCGGTATCTCGATGGTGCCGGAGAACCGCCGCCTGTTCGGGAACATGACGGTCTCGGAGAACCTGGACCTGGGGGCGTACCAGCGGAAGGACAAGGCCAAGATCGCCGAGGACCGGGAGCACATCCTCCAGACCTTCCCCCGGATCCGCGAGCGGCTGAAGCAGAAGGCGGGAACGCTCTCCGGAGGCGAGCAGCAGATGGTCGCGATGGGACGCGCGTTGATGGCCGACCCGAAGGTGCTCCTGATGGATGAGCCGTCGATGGGCCTCGCGCCGATCCTCGTCGAGCAGGTCTTCGAGATCATCAAGCAGATCCGCGGTCTCGGGCGGACGGTGTTCGTCGTGGAGCAGAACGCGAACATGGCGCTGTCGATCGCCGACCGCGGGTACGTGATCCAGACGGGCGAGGTGGTCCTCGCCGACACGGCGCAGAACCTGCTCGCCAACCCTTTGATGCGGGAGGCGTACCTCGGCGAGCTCTGAGCTCGGCACGCCCGCCGCGATCGGGCCGGAGGTGCTCGCGCGATCGCTTCCGATGGCAGCCGCGATCGATGCGCTGGAGGCGGCCTTCGCGACCGACCCGCTCCCGGAGTCGCCGCTTCGGAGCCATATCGAGACCGCGAGCGGCACACTACTGGTGATGCCGGCACACGGAGCATCCGGCGTGGGCGTGAAGCTCGTGACGCTCACGCCGGCGAACCCCGGGAAGGGCCGGCCGTTCATCCACGCTGTCTACGTGTTGTTCGACGCCGAGACGCAGGCGCCGGCGGCGACGTTCGACGGGGCGGCGCTGACCGCGCTTCGGACCGCAGCGGTCAGCGGACTGGCGACTCGATGGCTGGCACGGCCGGACGCGCGGAGGCTGGTGCTCTACGGGGCCGGCGTGCAGGCGCGATCGCATCTGGACGCGATGCGGGCGGTTCGTCCCGTTGAGGAGGTCGTGATCGTCTCGCGCGGACGCGATGCAGCGCAAGACCTCGCGAGATCGGCGTCGAGCGGAGGGCTCCGGACGTCGGTCGGGGCGCCCGGAGCGGAACGGGACGCGGATCTGGTGTGCACCTGCACGACGAGCTCGACCCCGGTGCTCGAGGGCGCGAACCTTCCCGAAGGCGTCCATGTGAACGCCGTCGGCGCGTACACCACGACGATGCGCGAGCTCGACGCGGAGGCGGTCCGCCGCGCGCGAGTCGTGGTCGAGACGCGGGAGGCCGCGGCCGAGGAGGCCGGAGACCTGGCCATCGCGATGGCGGAGGGAGCCATCGGGCGGGACCACGTGCTTGCGGACCTGTCGGAGGTGGTGCGAGGGACGCGGGTTCGCGGCTCCGACGAAGACATCACGCTCTTCAAGTCCGTCGGCGTCGCGTTCGAGGATCTCGTCGTCGCGCGAGCCGCGTTCGATCGGCTGGGCTCGTGAACGGCCGCGTGAGCCGGACCGCCGACGTCGTCGTCGTCGGTGGGGGAGTCGTCGGGGCGAGCGCCGCGTATCACCTCGCAATGGCCGGTGCGGGGCGAGTGGCGCTGCTCGAGCGCGAGGACCGGCTTGCCGCCGGGTCGACCGGCGCATGCGCCGGAGGGTTCCGCACGCAGTTCTCGAGCGAGATCAACATCCGGCTCTCGCTGGCAAGCGTGCCGATGATCACGGGGTTCACGCAGGAGCACGGTCTCCCGCTCGACGTCGCCCGGCACGGCTACCTGTTCCTCGTGCGGGACGAAGCCCTGTGGCGCGACTTCGTCACGGCGAACGCGCTCCAGCGCTCGCTCGGGGTCGACGCGGAGCTGCTCAGCGCTGAGGAGGCGCTCGAGCTGGCGCCCGGGATCGAGACCGACGGGATCGTCGGAGCGGCATACGGCCCGAACGACGGCATCGCCGACCCGTCCGGGCTCACGCAGGGGTACGCAACGCTCGCCCGACGCGCGGGCGCCGAGATCGCGCTCGGCGTCGCGGTCACCGCCATCCGGCACGACGGCGAGCGCGTGACCGGGGTTGACACGGACGACGGGTCCATCGACGCGCCGATCGTCGTGAACGCCGCGGGCCCGTGGGCCGGCGTTCTCGCCGCGACCGCGGGCGTCGAGCTGCCCCTCGAGCCGATCCCGCGTCACGTCCTCGTCACCGGCGCATTCGAGGGTTCACCGGAACGGCGCACGCTCGTGATCGACGCGGTCACGACCTTCTACTTCCACCGGGAAGGACCCGGGGTCCTGATGGGGATGGGGAGCACACACGAACGGGCTTCGTTCGAGACGAAGCCCGACGAGGCGTTCGTCGCCGACGAGCTCCTGCCGACGGCGATGCGCGTGTTCCCGCCGCTCGAGGAGGCATCGATCGAACACTCATGGGTCGGGCTCTACGAGATGACGCCCGACCGCCACCCGATCATCGGCGAGGCGCCCGGCAGGCAAGGTCTCTACCTCGCGAACGGCTTCAGTGGCCACGGGTTCCAGCACGCGCCGGTGGTGGGGAAGCTCCTCGCCGAGCTCATCGTGGACGGGAAGGCAAGGACGGTGGACATCTCGGGCCTTGGACTGGAGCGCTTCGCGGGGGACGACCTCGTCCGTGAGGGTCACGTCGTCTAGTCGGTGCCGGGGGCGGGATTCGAACCCGCACGCGCTTTCGCGCAATCGCTTTTGAGGCGATCGAGTCTGCCGTTCCTCCACCCCGGCGGCTCGAACAGTCTAAGCGGCTCGGCGGACCTCGTTCCGGGTTCCGCACCTAGACTCCCTTTCCGCGCAACGACCGAGAGGTGGTTTGAGGATTGAGGATTGGGTGGCGGCGGATGGCCGGCCTCGCGCTCACCGGACTGCTCGCGGCGTGCGACACACAGGCGCCGGCCGCGACCGGGCCTTCGGTGGTGTCGCCATCGGCGGGTCCCACGTCGGTCTCGCCGACGCCGCTCGACACGCTCAAGGTCGCGTACGTGCAGGACCTCGCGCCCGAGCAAGCGCTCGACACGACCCTTCCGCCGCTCCAGGCGATCGAGCTGGCGTTCGCGACTGCCGCCGCTTCCGGAGAGATGCCAACGCCGATCGAGGTCGTCGCGTTCGACACGCAGGGCGATCCGACGGCGATCGGCGAGGTCGTGGCGGAGATCGCGGCCAACCCGGGCTTCATCGCCGCATTCGCCGCGCCGAACCTCGACGGGGTCGGCGCACTCGTCGAGCTCCTCGGCCCCGAGGGGGTGCCGGTCCTCAGCCTGTCCGCGCGCGACCGAGTCGAGGAAGCCGAGCCGGGAACCTTCTTCCGGTTCGTCGCCCCGCTTGCCGTTCAGGCGTCCTCGCTCGCCGACGGCGTGAACGTCTTGCGCCGGCCCGACGGCGACGTGTGTCTCGTCGTCCCGCCGGCCGACGAGACGAGGTTCTCGAACGCGGTACGCGAAGGCCTCTCGCCGGGCCTCCGGGTCTTCGAGGAGGACGCGGAGGGCGAGGTCCCCGAGGTGCCGTCGGCCGAGTGCGGGACCGTCATCTGGACCGGTGACGGTGGCGGCGGCGCCGAGCTCGCGGCGTCGTTCGAGGACGCCCCGTCGCCGAGCCCGATGCTGATCGGAGGTCCTGGTCTACGCGAGCCGGACTTCCTCAGCGAGGCGGGAACCGCGGCCGAGGGCGCGGTCGCCTTCTGCTCGTGTGCCGACGTCTCGACCGCCCTCGGGCTGGGGGCCCAGCGGTTCATCCAGGACTACCAATCCGAGTTCGGGGCACCGCCGGGTCCGTATTCGGTCGAAGCATGGGACGCGGCTCACATGCTGATCGCCGCGCTCGAGGGCGCCGAACCCTCACGCGAGGGACTCCCTGCACGCCTCGCGTCGGCGCACCGGTTCGAGGGTCTCGGGCGCGCGTACGCGTTCGCCGAAGGGGAGCTGGCGCAACCGGCGGATGCCGTCCTCATCTACCGGGTGGAGGGGGGGCGGTGGACCATCGTCGAGGCGATGGCGGACCCGTAGCCGCTCCGCGGCCGTGGCAAGCTCGCGGGCCCGGCGGCTTCGTACTAGGGGCCAGGTGCGTCGCCCGGGCCCGGCCTGAGCGACGGAACCGGGCGAGGCGTATCCTCGCCGACGTCTGGACCCGAGGTCCGGCTGGAGTGGAAGGGGATGAGGTTGACCAAGACGAGGATCGTCATCGCAGCAGCAGTCGCCGTGTTCACGCTCGCGTTCGCCGCGTGCGCCGGCAACGAGAACGATGCCGGCGAGACCGGCCCGACCGCGCCCACCGGACCGACGGCGACGGGTGCCACGGGTGCGACGGGTGAGACCGGGGCCATCCCCGAGTTCACGACCCTCGAAGAAGGGGTCTTGCAGGTCGGTTCCTGCCTCGACTACCCGCCGTTCGAAACGGTGAAGAACGACGACGAGGTCGGGTTCGACGTCGAGCTGTCCGAGGAGATCGCCTCGCGGCTCGGACTCACCGTCGAATGGATCCGGGCGGACTTCGACACCATCTTCACGGCCGTGGCCGGCGGACAGTTCGACATGGTCGCGGCCGCATCCACGATCACCGAGGAGCGCGAACAAGAGGTCGACTTCTCCGACCCCTATTTCAACTCTCGCCAGGCCCTCGTGGTGAACACGAGTGAGACCCCCGATCTCGCATCCACCGATCAGCTCCAGGATGGAGACGTGGTGGGCGTCCAGAAGGGAACGACGGGCGCAGCGTGGGCCAGGGACAATCTGGTGCCGAACGGGATCGAGCTCCAGACGTTCACGTCGGCGACCGACGGCCTCCGCGCTCTGGAGGGCGGAGCGATGACGGCCTTCGTCGCGGACGAGCCCTTCGTCGCGGAGGCGACCGCGGACCTCCCGAGCCTGGCGGTCGTCCAGGGGATCGACACCAACGAGGTCTACGGCCTCGCCTTCTCTCCGGAGAACCCCGGACTGCGCGATGCCGCCAACCTGATGCTCGCCGAGATCATCGCCGACGGCACGTACCAGACGATCTACGAGAAGTGGTTCCCCGGCGCGCCACTCCCACCGGAGTTCGCGCCGTCAGCCTGACACGACTCGTCGTGGTCGGAGGGGTCCGCGGGTACGCGGGCCCCTCCGTGCGTTGAAGGGGGGACAGGTCGATGGCCGTAGCCGAAGTGGAGCGGCGGATCATCCACGAAGCGCCGCCGGATATCCGAGGATCGAGCTCTCCTCTTTCCGCGACGACCTTCTGGCTCGGCATCCTGGCCGTCGCAGCCGTGCTCGGTGGGACGGTCCTGGTGCAGTTGAACTACGCGCTGTCCGGACGCGTCATGACCCAGCACTGCCTCGACGTGGGGCTCTCGCTCGACAATCCGGGGCACCTGGGTGTCTGCAACATCGTCGAGGGCCTCCGCTCCTTCGAAGAGGCGATCCTCCTGTACGGAGGGATCGTCTTCGCGGTGGCCGCGATGGCGCTCGGATGGGGAACTCAGGCTCGGATGGACACGCGCCGCCGCAGGGAACAAGCGATCACGGGTGCGATCCTCGGACTCACGGCCGTCGTCCTCGCCGTCGTGATCCTGTACTTCCGCGGGGGGCGACCAGAGCTGTTCGCGAAACACTTCCTGAACTTCGAGGTCGTTGGGGGACACTTCCCCGGCGCCTTCTTCTCGGCCATGAAGAACACGGTGGTCCTGGCGTTCGTCGGGGAGATCGGCGGGATCGTCATCGGCCTCATCCTGTCCATCCTGGCGCTCTCCCAGCGACGCGCGGCTCGCGCCCCGGCACGGGCGTACATCAACTTCTTCCGGGGAACGCCGCTGATCTGGCAGCTCGCGACCTTCTATTTCCTCCTGCTGTTCGGGTTCGAGCTGAAGCTGTCCGCGTTCACGGTCGGGATGATCGTCTTCGCCCTCAACACGGGGGCCTACGCGTCGGAGGTGTTCCGCGCCGGCATCCAGTCGATCGAGCAAGGACAGATCGAGGCGGCCCGATCGTTGGGTATGACGTACCTGCAGGCGATGCGATACGCGATCGTGCCGCAGGCGGTCCGGCGCGTCATCCCGCCCCTCATGAACGAGTTCGTGATCCTCATCAAGGACACGGCGCTCATCATCGTTCTCGGTCTGCTCGCGACGGAGTACGACCTCTTCCAGTGGGCGCGGTCCGGGGTCTCTGAGACGTTCAACGCCACCTTCTTCACCGCGGCGGCGCTCGGATACCTGGCCGTCACGTTGCCGCTGATCCGCCTCGTGAACGCCGTCGAGACCCGCCTCCGCAGCGGGCTCCTGGGCGTCGGCGTCGGTCTGGAGCACTGATGAGCCCGAACGAGCCGCTCCTTCGGCTCGAGGAGGTCCACAAGTGGTTCGGGGACAACCACGTCCTTCGAGGCGTCTCCCTGTCGCTCGAGCAACGCGATGTGCTGGTGGTCATCGGCCCGTCGGGTTCGGGCAAGTCGACCCTGCTTCGGTGCGTCAACCTGCTCGAGGTCCCGACGCTCGGGAAGGTGTGGTTCGAGGACCGTGACATCACCGACATCCGGACGGACCTGAACGAGGTTCGCACGCACATCGGGATCGTGTTCCAGGCCTACAACCTGTTCCCGCACAAGACGGCGCTCCAGAACATCACGCTCGCCCTGGAGCGGGTGCTGAAGCTGGACGGCACCGAGTCGCGCGAGCGGGCGATGGAGCAGCTCGAGCGGGTGGGGATGGCGAACAAGGCGGACGCCTACCCCGGGCGCCTATCCGGTGGGCAGCAGCAGCGCGTGGCCATCGCTCGCGCCCTGGCGATGCGCCCGCGCCTGATCCTGTTCGACGAGGTCACCTCGGCCCTGGACCCCGAGCTCGTGGGCGAGGTCCTCGAGGTGATCATCCGGCTGGCCGGAGACGGGATGACCATGATGGTGGTCACGCACGAGATGGGGTTCGCCCGTGAGGTCGGCACGAGGATGATCTTCATGGACGAGGGCCTGGTGGTGGAGGAGGGCGAGCCCAAGGACATGTACTTCAAGCCGCAGACCGAACGCCTCCGGCAGTTCCTCGCGAAGGTCTTGTGAGCCGCTGCCGGTGAGATCCTCCGCCCTCAGGCTCCTGGCGCTCGGCGCCGCGCTGTCGGCCCTGGCGCTCGGACTCATCCTGGCCGGCGAGGAGGAACGCCCGTACGTGATCACCGCGATCGACTACCACTTCCACGACGCGCATCCGACCTTCCCGATCGAGCCGGGGAGGGATCTCGTGATCAAGAACGCGGGCAGGAACCGCCACAACGTGACGATCCCGGCGCTCGACTACTCGATGGACGTCGACCCCGGCGGCCAGCTGGTGATCGAGGATGTCGCGTCGCGGTTCGGCGGGGCCGGCCGGTATCCGTTCGTCTGCTTGATCCACGAGGACCGCGGGATGTCGGGAACGATCGTCATCGCGAACGGCTGATCGAAACGAAGGCACGTCGTATCCCGGAGGGATGAGCCCGCGAGAGAGATCGACGGGCCGAGGAACCTTTGGATCCGCTCACGCCTTCCCCATACGCGAGCGTTGTCTACTCGGTTCCTCGACCCGTCAAAAGGTGGTCCCAAGCGACCCGGACTCCCGGGCGACCGTCGCGTTCTCCGTTCCGGTGGAGCCGCCTTCGGACTTGCGTCCGTCGGTCGTTTCCGCCGATCCGGAGGCGCTTCTGCCTCCCGGTCCCTGCGACCGCTCGGGACCGGAGCGAACAGTAGCGATGGACCCCATGCGTGTCAACGCGATACGAACCACTGCGCCGCAAGGCTCACGAAGCGATGTCGCAGGTAGCTGCGTCGTGGTTCCTGCGAAGAAAGAGTGACAAACGAAACGCGGATCGTCGCGGGTCGCGTGAACCGTGTCAGCGGCGCGCCGTATCCGCAACCGCGGCGCGAGACGAGAGTGACGTGTACGGACGCAGATAGAGCGCACCGACAACCACGAGGTACGCGATCCATGCGAGCACCTCGAACACCGACGGATCGGCGTTGTAGCCGAGCAGACCGCGAAGGATCGCACCGATCCCTTCGTCGTCCGGAAGTGCAGCGGACAGGTCGAATGCGAGTCCTTCGAAGAAGGGGAACCATCCGGCCTCCTGCAACTCGTGCATCGAGAAGGCGAACAGACCGGCAGCGACGACGATGAGGATGACCCCGGTCACTTTGAAGAAGGTCCGAAGGTTCATCCGGATCCCGCCCCGGTACAGGAGGACGCCGAGAACGATCGCAAGGCCGAGGCCGAGGCCGAAGCCGAGCAGCTGCGCCCCGACGGCCCCACCCTCGACGGCGGTTCCCTCGGCCGCTGCGAACAGCAACAGCGCGGTCTCCACGCCCTCACGCAGGACCGCGACGAACGCCAGCGCCGACAGCGCGAACCCTCCGGTCACGAGGGCCGTGTCCACCTTGTGCTGGAGGTCGGACTTGATGCGGGCTCCCTGGCGGCGCATCCAGAAGATCATCCATGTGAGAACCCCGACCGCGGTCAACGTGACGAGGCCTTCGAAGAGCTGTTCGGCTGTCCCCTCGAAGTCGGCCCCGATCGCGAAGATCAGGGTCCCGATCGCCGCGGACAGCAGGACGGCCAGACCGGTTCCCCACCAGACCAGTCGCGCACGGTCTGTGCGTCCCAGCTGTTTGAGGTACGCGAGCACGATCGAAACGATCAGCGCCGCCTCGATGCCTTCGCGCAGGGCGATGACGAACGTGGCGCCCATCCCTTGTAGGACCTCCCTTGCGACAGCCGATCCGAGCCGTCGGCGCGCAAATCCTATTCAGATCATCGGATTTACGTCAAGGTCGTTCGTGACCGAATGAGCGCCTTCCATCGGGCGCCGGGAAGGTGGTCGAGCGATCGGCGGCTGGAGCGTCGTCCGATCGCGCTAGGATCAGCCGCCGTGACCCCTCGCGAGACCGAAGCGCCCAAGCGGCTCTTCCTCCTCGACGGCCACAGCCTCAGTTACCGGGCGTTCTTCGCCCTGCCGACCAGCCTCGCCACGACCACCGGGCAGGTCACGAACGCCGTGTACGGCTTCACGTCGATGTTGATCAAGCTCCTGGCCGAGGAGAAGCCGGACCTGATCGCCGTCGCGTTCGACATCGGCGCCCCCACGGTGCGGCTCGAGAAGTACGCCGAGTACAAGGCCGGCCGGCCCGAGGCGCCGGATGAGTTCCGTCAGCAGCTCGGGCTCATCGTGGAGGTCCTGGAGACCCTGCGGATCCCCGTCATCGGGATCGAGGGGCACGAGGCAGACGATGCCATCGCGACGCTGGCGGTTCGCGCCGTGGAGCAGGGGATCGACACGGTGATCGTGACCGCGGACCGGGACTTCTTCCAGCTCGTGCGGCCCGAGATCACGGTGATGTTCAACGTGAAGGGGATCTCAGACATCCGCCGGTACGACGTGGCCGCGGTGACCGAACGCTTCGGGCTTCCGCCGGAGAAGTACCTGGACTACGTCGCCCTGAAGGGTGACACCTCCGACAACATCCCCGGCGTGCCCGGCGTCGGCGAGAAGACCGCGTCCAAGCTGGTTCAGGACTTCGGCTCGATCGAGGAGCTCCTCGGTCGCACGGCGGAGCTGAAGGGCAAGCTCAAGGAGTCCATCGAGGCCGCCGGAGAACAGCTCGTCCTCAACAAGGAACTTGCGCAGCTCAACACCGACCTCGAGCTCGACATCCGTCCGGAAGATGCCGTCATGGGGGAGTGGGACGTCGACGCCGTCCGCCGTCTGTTCACCTCGCTCGAGTTCCGAACGCTGTTCGAGCGCCTTGAGGAGGTCGGCCGGAGCGCGAAGCCCGCGGTCGAGGTCGCCGAGCTCGACCTGCGAGAGACAACGCCGGAGGAGCTGACGCGGATCCTCGTTTCCGATGCACCCAAGGCGGTGCGGATCGCGTTGGATGACGGCGCGATCGCCGGCGTGGCCGCATCCGCCGGCGGCGGGCAGGCGGCGTACGCGCCGGTGAAGAAGGCGTCGGAGGTGAGCGAGGGCCTCCAGAGCGAGATGCCGAAATGGACCCACGACGCCAAGGACACCGAGACGGCGGCGCTCGCGGTAGACACGGCCCTGGGTGGCGTCGCGTTCGACACGATGCTCGCGGGGTACCTGCTCGACCCCGGCGGCGGGGACTACGAACTGCGCGCGCTCGGGGAGACGTACCTGGGTACGGACGTGCTCGGTTCGGTCGAGGTGGACGCCGAGACCGAGGGGCAGCTGTTCGCGGACGATGCCTGGAAGACGCCCGCCGCCGAGGCCGCGGCGATCGCGCTCCTCGCGCCGGTGATGGCCGAGCGCATCGACAAGGCGGGACTCCGGAGCCTCCTCGACGAGGTGGAGCTCCCGCTGTCGTCCGTCCTCGCGCGCATGCAGGCGGCGGGCATCGCGCTCGACGTCACGTATCTCGAGGAGATGGCCGAGGGCGTGCGGGACGAGATGGCGACCCTCCAGGCGGAGATCTACCGGCATGCCGGACGCGAGTTCAATCTGAACTCACCTCCACAGCTGCGCCAGATCCTGTACGAGGAGCTCCGACTCTCGCCGGGCAAGAAGACCTCGAAGGGCCAGCTTTCGACCGACGCGTCGGTGCTCGAGAAGCTCCGCGACGCGCATCCGATCGTCGACGCCCTGCTGCGCTGGCGCGAGCTCGACAAGCTGAACTCGACCTATCTCGAAGCCCTTCCGCGCCAGGTCGATCCCCGCGACCGGCGGGTGCACACGACGTTCAACCAGACGGGCGCGGCCACCGGACGCCTGTCGAGCTCGAACCCGAACCTGCAGAACATCCCGGTGCGCGGCGAGCTCGGCCGGAAGATCCGGCGGGCGTTCGTCCCGGGGTCGAAGGACCAGCTCCTGCTCGTCGCCGACTACTCGCAGATCGAGTTGCGGATCCTCGCGCACCTCGCCGGCGACGAAGGGCTGAAGGCTGCGTTCGGATCCGGGACGGACATCCACACCGCGACCTCGGCGAAGGTGTTCGGGCTCCCCGAGGACCAGGTCGACCCCGCGACCCGAAGCCGCGCGAAGGCGATCAACTACGGCCTCGCCTACGGGATGAACGCGTGGGGACTGGCCTCGCGGCTCGAGATCACGGCGGAGGAGGCGCAGGAGTTCATCGACGCGTACTTCGAGAGCTTCCCGCAGATCCGGGACTTCCTGGACCGCCAGGTCGCCCGCGCCGCCGCGGAGGGATTCACGGAGACGATCCTTGGCCGGCGCCGGTACATCCCCGAGCTTCAGGCCGCGAACCCCCGCGTCCGGGACATGGGACGAAGGATGGCGCTGAACGCTCCGATCCAGGGGAGCGCGGCCGACGTGTTCAAGCTCGGGATGCTGCGGGTGGACGCGGCGCTGCGAGCGTCGAACCTGGACGTGCGGATGCTGCTCACCGTCCACGACGAGCTCGTGTTCGAGGTTGCCGCCGACCGGGTCGAGGAAGCCGCCGCACTCGTCAAAGAGGAGATGGAGGCGGCGTACGAGCTCACGGTGCCCCTGAGGGCGGATATCGGGTGGGGACCGAACTGGGCCGAAGCCGTTCCGGCCGGCCACTGAGCGCTCAGCCGTTGACGGCGTTTCCGCAGGACAACTACCATCCCTGAGCCGCGCGGGCATCTTCGCGCCCGGCGAAATCCCTGAACGCTGGGGGGCGCGCCTTGCGCGGCGAGAGGAGATGGTCCGGATCGAGACGACGAGTGAGACCCAGGCCGAGCCTGCGCCCGCGGCTCCGCCTGAGCGCGACTTCACCCCGGAAGAGCTCCGCGAGGCGATCGAGACCTCGCTGCGGGACTTCAAGGACGGCGACATCGTCGAGGGCGAGATCGTCAAGATCGACCGAGACGAGGTCCTGCTGGACATCGGGTACAAGTCCGAAGGCGTGATCCCCGCCAAGGAGCTCTCGATCCGCCACGACGTCGACCCCAATGAGGTCGTCAAGGTCGGCGACCACGTCGAGGCCCTGGTCCTGCAGAAGGAAGACAAGGAAGGCCGCCTCATCCTGTCGAAGAAGCGGGCGCAGTACGAGCGCGCCTGGGGCCGGATCGAGGAGGTCATGACTTCCGGCGGCACGATCAAGGGACCGGTGATCGAGGTCGTCAAGGGCGGCCTGATCCTGGACATCGGGCTCCGAGGGTTCCTTCCCGCCTCCCTCGTGGACCTGCGTCGGGTCCGGGACCTCCACCCATTCGTCGGGCAGGAGCTCGAGGCCAAGATCATCGAGCTGGACCGCAACCGGAACAACGTCGTGCTGTCGCGCCGCGCCTTCCTGGAGGAGTCCCAGAGCGAGGGGCGCAAGAAGTTCCTCGAGTCGCTCCAGAAGGGCGAACGCCGCAAGGGCACGGTCTCCTCGATCGTGAACTTCGGCGCGTTCGTCGACCTCGGCGGCGTCGACGGGCTCGTGCACGTGTCCGAGCTCTCGTGGAAGCACGTCGACCATCCGAGCGAGGTCGTCCAGGTCGGCCAGGAGGTCGAGGTCGAGGTGCTCGACGTCGATCTCGAGCGCGAACGCGTGTCGCTGTCCCTCAAGGCGACGCAGGAAGACCCCTGGAAGGAGTTCGAGCGCATGTACTCGGCCGGCGAGATCATCGACGGCCAGGTCACGAAGCTCGTTCCGTTCGGCGCGTTCGTCCGGGTCGCGCAGGGGATCGAAGGTCTCGTCCACATCTCCGAGATCAGCGACCAGCACATCGACGCCCCCGAGTCCGTTCTTTCCGTGGGGGACCAGGTCCGCGTCAAGGTGATCGAGGTCGACGTCCCGCGCCGCCGCATCAGCCTGTCGATGCGCCAAGTCGGCGGCGCCATGCCCACCCCCAAGGAAACCGAGATCGAAGAAGAAGAAGCGCCCACTGAGGTGGTCGCGCAGGCCCCGGAAGCCGAAGTCGTCGACACGGTGGCGGGAGCTGCGGCCGAGCCCGCAGGGCTTTCGTCGGCGCCCGAAACCGCGCCGACCACCGGCGCCACCGCCGACGACCAGCCCGGAGGGGCGGTCGCGGCGACCGACGAGCCCGCAGGGCTAGCGTCGGCGCCCGAAGCCGCACCGACCACGAACGCCACCGCCGACGACCAGCCCGAAGGGTCGGCCGAGGCGACCGACACGCCGGCAACACCCCCGGCCGCGGAGGCCGAGGAAGAGCCGTCCGCAGAGGACATCTCGCTCGAGGCGATCTTGGAAGACCTCAAGCGGCGCGAAGGACGCTCCGAGTAGCTCCGATGCTCCTCGTCGGCCTTACCGGCGGGATCGGTTCGGGCAAATCGACGGTCGCCCACCTGCTCGAGCGCCGTGGTGCCGTGGTGTTCGATGCCGACGCACTCGCCCGCAAGGCGGTCGAGCCCGGAACGCCGGGTCACGACGCGGTCGTCGAGCGATTCGGCGCGAACGTCCTCGCGCCCGGCGGCGAGCTCGACCGCGAGGCACTCGCGAGCATCGTGTTCGCCGACCCCGCCGCGCGCCGCGACCTCGAGGCGATCGTGCACCCGGAGGTTCGCCGCCTGTTCGCCGAGGGGTGCAAGGCCTATGGCGACACCGACCGCGTGGTCGTCTTCAGCGCCCCGCTCCTCGTCGAGACCGGGATGCACACCGCGTTCGAGGTCCTCGTGCTCGTCTCCACCTCGGTCGAGACCCAGATCGAGCGTCTCCTGCGCGGCCGCGCGATGTCCGAGGAGCAGGTGCGGGCAAGGATCGACGCGCAGGCTCCCCTTGAGGAGAAGGCGGCGATCGCCGACGTGATCGTCGACAACGAGGGAGACCTCGAAGCGCTCGAGCGGCAGGTCGACAGCCTGTGGGAGGAGCTCCGGACGCGCGCGGCCGCGATGCCCGCCTGATGCGCTGGGCCGCGGTCTTCTTCGATGCCGGGGAGACGCTCGTGCACCCGCACCCCAGCTTCCCCGACCTGTTCGCGCGGATCTTGGTGCGCGAGGGTCACGAGGTCTCGCCCGAGGCGATCCGAGACCGGATCCACGTGGTGTCCGACCGGTTCCGCGAGGCCGCACGGACGAACGAGCTGTGGACCACGTCGCCGGAGAAGTCGCGGCGCTTCTGGCACGAGGTCTACGCGATCTTCCTTCGCGACATCGGGATCGTGGACGCCCGCCTGGCGGACACGTGCTACCGCGAGTTCACCGACCTGGCGAACTACTCGCTGTTCGACGACGTCCTTCCGGCGCTCAAGATGCTGGAGGAAGCGGACCTGTCGCTCGGGGTCATCTCCAACTTCGAGGAATGGCTCGAGCAGCTCCTCGAACAGCTCGGCGTCCGCTCGTACTTCTCGGTCCGCGTGATCTCCGGCGTGGAAGGTCTCGAGAAGCCCGACCCGCGGATCTTCCAGCTTGCGATGGAGCGAGCCGGCGTCGAGCCCGGCCGGTCGGTCTACGTCGGCGACAACCCGGAGTTCGACGTCGACCCCGCGCTCGCGGTCGGCATGTTCCCCGTGTTGATCGACCGGCGCGACCGCTTCCCGGACGCTCCCGGTATCAGGATCGCGTCGCTGGAGGAGCTGCCCGACGTGCTCGGATTGAACGAACGATGAGTGAGGAACGCCTGTACACCCTCGACGAAGCCAACGCCGTGCTGCCCGACCTTCGCGAGCGCCTCGAACGGATCCGCGATGCGCGCCAGGTCCTGCTGCAGAGCGCGGAGGTGGTGAAAGAGCAGGTGGCCACCGACGGCGGGGGAACGGACGGCGGGCGTGACTACTGGCAGGCGCAGTCGACGCTGCGGGCGGAGATCGAGCGTCTCGCGGAGGAGAACATCGTCCTGCGGGACCCCGAGTCCGGTCTGGTCGACTTCCCCGGCGAGCGAGAGGGCCGTCGCGTCTGGCTCTGCTGGCGCGCCGGCGAAGAGCGCGTCGAGCACTGGCACGAGCTCGACACCGGCTTCATCGGCCGGCAGCCGTGGTGACCGCTCCCTCCGCGCGCGTCGTCGTGATGGGCGCGACGCTCGAGCACCCACCGCCGGGTATCGGCGTGATCGCCGATACCGTCGAGCTGCTCTTCGCGGACACCGAGGAGGCGCTCGGCGAGGCGCTCGAGGGGAGCGACGTGATCTTGGCGTGGAAGCCTCGCAGCGGGCTCCTGGAGCCGGTGTGGGATCGGGCGGGGGCCGTGAAGTGGATCCAGTCGGCCTCGGCCGGCGTCGACCGTCTCTTGTTTCCCGGGCTCATCGACAGTCACGTCGTGGTGACGAACGCGCGCGGCGTGTTCGACCAGGCGATCGCCGAGTACGTGCTCACGTTGCTGCTGTCGTTCGCCAAGGGGATGCCCGCCGTCTGGGAGCGGCAGTCCCGGGTCGAGTGGACGCCCCGGGACACCGAGGGCCTCGCCGGGAAGCAGGTGCTCGTCGTCGGAGTCGGCCCGATCGGGCGGGCCATCGGGGTCGCGTGCAGGGGGCTTGGGATGACCGTGCGAGGGGTGGGGACCACTTCCCGGCGCCGCGACGACGTGTTCCGCGTGGTCTACGGCGCGGACGAGCTCCTGGATGCGCTCACCTGGGCGGACTACGTGGTCGACGTCCTTCCCGGAACGCCGGAGACCCGGCACGCGTTCGGGGAGAAGGCCTTCGACGCGATGCGGCCGGCCGCGCGCTTCGTGAACGTCGGACGGGGGAGCACGGTCGACGAACCGGCGCTCGTCCGCGCGCTCCAGGAGGGGCGGATCGGCGCCGCCGCGCTCGACGTGTTCGAGGAGGAACCGCTGCCGAAGGACAGCCCGCTTTGGACCATGCCCAACGTGATCGTCTCGCCCCACATGGCGGGCGACTTCGCCGGATGGCGGGAAGCGCTGGTCGAGCTTTTCGTCGAGAATCTCCAGCGCTACCTCACGGGCCGGCCGCTCAAGAACGTGGTCGACAAGGAACGGGGATACGTGCCGTCATGACCGTCGCCATCGAGGTCAAAGGACTCCACAAGTCCTACGGGTCCGTCGAGGCGGTGGCGGGGATCGATCTCACGGTCGAGGTGGGCGAGGTCTTCGCGCTCCTCGGCCCCAACGGAGCCGGCAAGACGACGACCGTCGAGATCCTCGAGGGGTACCGCGAACGCTCGGCCGGCGACGTCTCGGTCCTCGGCTACGACCCGGCGAAGCATGAGCGCGCGTTCCGCAGGCGGATCGGCATCGTTCTGCAGTCGACCGGCATCGATCCGTACCTCACGGTCCGCGAGACCGTCGCGTTGTACGCCGCGTACTACCCGGCGCCTCGTGACGTCGACGAGGTGATCGAGGTCGTCGGACTCACCGAGAAACGCGACGTGCGAGTCCTGAAGCTGTCGGGCGGGCAACAGCGGCGTCTGGACGTGGCGATCGCGCTGGCCGGCGACCCCGAGCTGTTGTTCCTAGACGAGCCGACGACCGGCTTCGATCCCGGCGCGAGACGCAACGCCTGGGAGATCGTCCGCAACCTCACCGCGCTCCGCAAGACGGTGTTCCTGACGACGCACTACATGGACGAGGCGCAGCACCTCGCGAGCCGGGTCGCCGTGATCGCCAGAGGGAAGATCGTGGCCGAGGGCCCACCTTCGACCCTCGGTGGCCGGGGCTCCGCCGCGACGGTCGTCCGGTTCGGGGTCTCCGAGCATGCCGACGACCTGCCCGAGGTGGCTCGCGACGCCCGGCGTGTCGCGGGCAGGTTCGAGCTCTCCACGACGGAGCCGACCCACGTGCTTCACGAGCTCACGTCATGGGCCGTCACCCGGGGGATCGAGCTCGACGGCTTGGAGGTCGTGCGGCCGAGCCTCGAGGACGTGTACCTCGAGCTCACCGGGGGAGAGGCGGGGGCGGAGTGAGCGATCCCGGACTTCTGCTGCTGCAGGTCCGCTTCACGAACAAGGCCTTCTGGCGCAACCCGGCGTCGGCCTTCTTCACCTTCGCGTTCCCACTGATGTTCCTGGTGATCTTCACGTCGCTGCTCGGCAGCGGCGAGCTCGAGGTCGCTCCGGGGATCGTGATCCAGCAGGACCGGTATTACGTGGCGGCGATGGGAACTTTCGCGGTGATCTCGGCGACCTACACGAACCTCGCGATCAGCCTGACCTTCACGCGCGACCTGGGGATCCTCAAGCGAACGCGCGGGACACCGCTGCCCGGATGGATCTACCTCTCCGGCCGGGTGGTCCATGCCGTGCTGATCTCGCTGCTCCTGGTGGTCATCACCTCCGCGTTCGGCATCCTCGTCTATAGCGCCGACGTGCCGACCGGAGCCGCGCTCGGGCAGTTCCTGGTCACCGTCATGGTCGGAGCGTCGGCCTTCTCAGCGCTCGGCCTCGCGACGACCGCGATCGTGCCCAACGCCGATGCGGCACCGCCCATCGTGAACGCGATCATCCTGCCGTTGCTCTTCCTGTCCGGCATCTTCATCCCGATCCAGGAGAGCTCCCCGCAGTGGATGAAGACCGTCGGCGACGTCTTCCCGGTGAAGCACTTCGAGGAAGCCGCGATGGGCTCCTTCTACGGTTCTCCGTTGCCCTTCGAGTGGCTCGACGTCGCGATCGTCGCGGGTTGGGGTGTGGTCGGGCTCCTTCTGGCGACATGGTTCTTCTCCTGGGAGCCACGCAAGTAGCGCCGGTCGACGGATCGTCTTCGTACGAAAGGGCGTGTGCTAGTCTCCGCGGCACCGTCGGTCCCAGGCCGGCGTCGCGCACCATCGAGGGGGGTTCCCAGCATGCGGAAGGTGTTCGTGGTCCTCGCGGCGACCGGGTTGCTGTTCGCGGCCTGCGCCGAGGACGACCCGACGCTCGGGGGTGACACCGCGCCCGACCGGCGCGACCGAGACGGGCGCAACTGGTCCCACCGGCGAGGTCACGGCCGCGAGCTGCGCCGAGTCCAACGCCGATGCGTTCGAGTCCCCCGGAACGCTCACGGTGGGCACCGGCAACCCGGCGTTCCCGCCCTGGTGGGAGGGCGGCCCGACCGATGGCTCGGAGTTCGAGCTGAACGAACCCGCGAACGGTGAGGGATATGAGGGCGCCGTCGTCGCCGATCTCGCGGTTCGCCTCGGCTTCTCGTTCCCCGATCAGGTCACATTCGTGCCCGTCGGGTTCAACAAGTCCTTCGCGCCGGGTGAGAAGCCCTACGACTTCGTGCTCCAGCAGATCTCGTACCGGCCCGAGCGGGACGAGGCCGTCGACTTCAGCGAGAGCTACTACGACACCGAGCAGGCGGTGGTAACCACGAAAGGCTCGCCGATCGACGGCGCGGCCTCGATCGCCGACCTGGCGGACGCGACCCTCGGCGCACCGATCGGGACCACCAGCCTGTCCGTGATCGAGGAAGTGATCCAGCCCGGCCCCGAGCCCGCCGTGTACGACGACCTCGCGGCGGCGATCCAGGATCTGAACAACGGCGCCATCGACGGGATCGTCGTCGACGTCTCGAGCGCGTTCTTCATCGTCGCGGTCCAGCTCGACAACGGCGTCATCGTCGGGCAGATCGAAACCGAGGAGATCCCGGACCGCCTCGGCATGGTGTTCGAGACCGGGAGCCCGCTCGTGGAGTGCGTGAACCTCGGTCTCCAGGAGATGAGGGCCGACGGCACCCTCGACGCGCTCGAACAGGAGTGGCTGGCCGACACGGCTGACGTGCCGGTCCTGACGTAGTCGCCGGGCGCCCATGAGCGGCCCGCCCCCGGAGCTCTACCAATACCAGCCGGGTGATCCGCTGCTGCCCTCGGGCGACCGGGGCTCGAAGATCCTCGCGCCGCTCCGCGCTGAAGGCGCCCGCGGCGTCGCCGTCGCGGTCGC
This sequence comes from uncultured Actinomycetes bacterium, assembly GCA_963786805.1. Lineage (GTDB taxonomy): Bacteria > Actinomycetota > UBA4738 > UBA4738 > HRBIN12 > CALGFI01. Next base: position 247,751 of record CAWBAK010000005.1, on the reverse strand, counting down.
GAGCACGGTCGTCTTCTTCACGGTGCTGGTGATCATCGTCGTCAACTCGTCGGGCTGGCCGCAGATCAAGGAAGCGTTCTTCGACGGCGAGATCTTCGTGGAGTCCCTTCCGAAGATCGTTGAGAAGTTCCGGCGCAACGTGTTCATCTTCTGCATCGCCGAGGTCTTGGTCCTGATCTTCGCGATGGTCATCGCGGTACTGCGGAGCCTGACCGGTCCGGTGTACACACCGCTCCGGTTGATCGCCACGGTGTACTCGGACCTGTTCCGCGCCGTCCCCACGATCCTCGTGATCGCCTTGCTCGGGTTCGGGGCGCCCGCGCTTCGGATCAAAGGGGTCCCGAGTTCCGACGTCTTCTGGGCGATCGTCGCGTTGGTGCTCGTCTACTCGGCGTACGTGGCCGAGGTCTATCGGGCCGGTATCGACTCGGTGCACCCGTCGCAGGTCGCATCGGCCCGGGCGCTGGGACTCAGTCGCCGCAAGGCACTGCGGTTCGTGGTCCTGCCGCAGGCCGTGCGAAGGGTGATGCCTCCGCTTCTGAACGACTTCATCGGGCTGCAGAAGGACTCTGCGCTCGTGGCCTTTCTCGGGTATACGGAGGCCCTGCGCCAATCGCAGATCATCCAGGCAGCCAACTTCGACTTCACGCCCTTCGTGGCTCTCGCGCTCATCTACGTCGTGATCACGATCCCGCAGGCTCGGTTCGTCGACTGGCTCGTTGCGAGGGACCGGCGCCGGCGGCAGGTCGGAGCCATGCTGTGACTCCGAAGCCTGCCGTCGCGCTCGTTGTCGAGGGCCTGCACAAGTCCTTCGGGAAGCTCGAGGTGTTGAAGGGCATCGATCTGGCTGTCGGGGAGCACGAGGTCGTATGCCTGATCGGCGCTTCTGGATCCGGCAAGTCGACGCTCCTGCGATGCATCAACCTCCTCGAGCCGATCGATCGTGGGCGCATCGTCGTCGAGGGCGAGGAGATCACCGCGCGCGGCGTGGACGTCAACCGGATCCGGCGGCGGATCGGCATCGTCTTCCAGGCCTTCAACCTGTTCCCGCACATGAGCGTGATCCGCAACGTGACGCTCGGGCCGATGGAAGCGCTCGGCATGTCGAGGGCGGAGGCGGAGCAGCTCGGGGACGACCTCTTGGCTCGGTTCGGCCTGGCGGACAAGCGGGGCGACTACCCGGACCGTCTGTCCGGCGGACAGCAGCAACGCGTCGCGATCGTGCGTGCCCTCGCGATGCGGCCCGACATCATGCTGCTCGACGAGGTCACGAGCGCGCTCGACCCTGAGCTCGTGGCCGAGGTGCTCAACGTGATCCGGGAGCTTGCCGCCGGGGGGATGACGATGATCATCGCGACGCACGAGATGGGATTCGCGCGCGACATCGCTAGCCGCATCTGCTTCCTCGACCAAGGAGTCATCCTGGAGGAGGGGCCGCCGGACGAGATCTTCAGCCGTCCACAGCAGGAACGGACGCAGCGGTTCCTCCAAAGCATCATCGAGGCCGGCCGGATGTGACTGCCCTGGTCTCTGAACCGCCCTCGCGACGAGCCGCGCTCCGCATCTTGCGAGAGAGCCGAGCTCACACGCTCGACCTTCTCGAACGGGTTCCACGCGGCGGCTTCACGCGGCCGGGCCTGGGTGGCGGGGAGTGGTCGCCCAAGGATCTCGTCGGCCATCTGAGCAGCTGGGAGGAGTACGCGCTCGACGCGCTCGCGGCGTGGGAACGCGGAGCGCGGGCGCCGATCGACGACCTCCAGTTCACGGTCAGCACGAGCCGCATCAACAGTCAGAACGTCGAGCGCAAGGCATCGTGGTCGGTCGCGAAGGTCCGGCGAGAGTCACAGCGCACGCATGCCGAGCTGATCGAGGCGATCGAGCGGCTGACCGATGCGCGCTGGCGGAAACCGGTGACCGCGCGCGGGCGCAAGCCGCTCGGCGTTCGGCTCGGCGGCATCCTCGGCGGACCGGCGGGACCGTTCCGGCACGACGAGGCCCACCATGCGAGCCTGTTCGGGTTCGTCGAGGGGACCCGGTAGGTCGTTACGGGGCGAGATTCAGTTGATCGGGCGAAGCCCCGGCGTCCGTCCGCCAGGCTTCCCACGTCAGGTCGCTCGTCCGGCACGCCTGTGCCTGGAGATCCGCCGTGAGCGCGGGCATCACCGCCGACGTCGTTCCCGAGCCCGAGTGCGGGTCGAGCTGCCCGTTGACGTGGAGGGCGATCTCGGGCGCGCTGGCGTCGTAGTCGACACGGCCGGGCTCGAGCGGCTCGCCCGCGAACAGGATGAACACCCCCAGCCCGACCGCGCCTCCGTCCTCGCACGCGAGATCCCAGGTGAAGCCGAGCTCGATGAGCACGACGCCCTCCGGGCGCCTGGCCGTGATGATGAACAACGGTTGACGGGCGGACGTTCGTCCCTCGTAGGTGCGCAGTCGTTCACGGAGGGGAGCGGCCAGGGCGCGCGATGGGATGCCCGAGCCGGCGAGCCACGACGTCTCGGTCACGCCGTGGACGATCTTCGCGACGACCGCCTGAGCGGTTCCCTGGTCGAGGGTCGCGCGCTCGACCGTCCAGGTCAGCTCTCCGGTCGTGCAGAGCTGCGGCTCCTCCGCCGCGTCGAGTCCGGCGAACAGGTGCGTGATCGTTCCCGAGCCCATCCTGGTGCCGAGGGTCCCGGCAAGGAAGAAGGCGTCGGAGAAGCCCACGTGCTCGACCTCCAGCTGGCCCTGCTCGAGGCGGATGCCGCGCGGAACGAGATCGAAACCGTGGCCGAACGGCACGGACGTCCCGTCCTCGCACGTCGCCGCATCCTCCAGTCCAACGGCCCGGAAGCGCGTCACGCCGTTGCGGAAGGTGGAGAACAGCACGATCGTGCCGCCGGCCGAGGTCGTCCCCTCATAGATGCGGAGTGTGGAAGGGGCGGCCGACGCCGGCGCCGGCAGCGTCAGCGACACCGCGAGGGTCGTTCCCACCAGGGCGAACACGAGCTTGCGCCTCACCGAGCACCTCCGCTGGCCGAGCGTAGTCCGACGCGAGCACGAGGACGCCGGTTCCCGATCGCGAAGGAGTTGTCCGGGAGGCGCGCTAGCATCGATGCGTGCCCCCCTTCAAGATCCACGCCGACCACGAGCCGACCGGCGATCAGCCGAAGGCGATCGAAGAGCTCACCGAGGGCGTCCAGCGCGGTGAGCCCCATCTGACGTTGCTCGGCGCCACGGGCACCGGGAAGACCTTCACGATCGCGAACGTCATCGAGCGCGTCCAGAGGCCGACCCTGGTGATGGCGCCCAACAAGTCGCTCGGCGCCCAGCTCGCGAACGAGTTCCGCGAGGTCTTCCCGGAGAACGCGGTCGAGTACTTCGTGAGCTATTACGACTACTACCAGCCCGAGGCGTACGTGCCGCAGACGGACACGTACATCGAGAAGGACTCGTCGGTGAACGACGAGATCGAGCGGCTCCGGCACTCGGCGACGGCGGCGCTTCTCACCCGGCGCGACGTGTTGATCGTCGCCAGCGTCTCCGCCATCTACGGCCTCGGCTCGCCCGAGGAGTACGAGGGGCAGATCCTCCGCGTCCATCGCGGCGTCGCCACCGACATGGAGTGGGCGAAGCAGCGTCTGGTGGACATCCAGTACCAGCGGAACCAGGCCAGCTTCGCGCGCGGGAAGTTCCGCGTGCAGGGCGACGTGCTCGAGGTGCATCCGTCGTACGAGGAGACCGCCGTCCGCATCGAGTGGTGGGGCGACCAGATCGAACGCATCACGCGGTTCGATCCGATCACCGGCGAGGTGCTCGGCGACCTCTCCGAGATCACGGTGTTCGCCGCCACCCATTACGTCGCATCGGACTGGCGGATGAAGCGCGCAGTCACGACGATCGAGGAGGAGATGCGCGAACGCCTCGCCTACCTCGAGGCCAACGGCAAGCTGCTCGAGGCGGAGCGCTTGCGGATGCGCACCTCCTACGACCTCGAGATGCTCCGCGAGGTCGGCTTCTGCAGCGGCATCGAGAACTACTCGCGCCACATCGACGGGCGTCGACCCGGCGAGGCCCCGTACACGCTCCTCGATTACTTCCCCGACGATTACCTCGTCGTGCTCGATGAGTCGCACGTCACGGTGCCGCAGATCCACGGGATGTACGAGGGAGACAAGACGCGCAAGGAGACGCTGGTCGAGTTCGGGTTCCGCCTCCCCTCCGCGCTCGACAACCGGCCGCTGCGGTTCGAGGAGTTCGTGAAGAAGGTCCCGCAGACCGTGTACATGTCGGCGACGCCTGCACCTTACGAGCTCCGCGTCTCGAAGCGCATCGCCGAGCAGATCGTCCGTCCGACCGGCCTGATCGACCCCGAGGTCCAGGTGCGGCCGACCAAGGGGCAGGTGGACGACCTGATCGAGGAGATCCGCCGGCGAGCCGAGGCCGGCCAGCGGGTCCTGGTCACCACCCTCACCAAGAAGATGGCCGAAGACCTGACCGACTATCTCCTCGAGATGGGCGTGCGGGTCCGCTACCTTCACTCGGAGATCGACACGATCCAGCGCATCGAGATCATCCGGGACCTGCGACTGGGCGAGTTCGACGTCCTCGTCGGGATCAACCTCTTGCGCGAAGGCCTCGACCTGCCCGAGGTCTCACTGGTCGCGATCCTGGACGCCGACAAGGAAGGCTTCCTCCGCTCGGAGACTTCGCTGATCCAGACGATCGGCCGCGCGGCGCGCAACGTCGAAGGTGCGGTCCTCATGTACGCGGACGAGGTGACGGACTCGATGAAGCACGCGATCTCGGAGACGCAACGCCGCCGGAAGATCCAGATGGCCTATAACCGCGAACACGGCATCGACCCCCAGACGATCCGCAGGAAGGTCTCCGACATCCTGCTCACGATGTCTGTGGACTCGGGCAGGGCGCCGACACCGGAGAAGCGGCGACGCAAGCGCGCGCATCCCGAGATGCCGACCGAGGAGCTCCAGCGGTTGATCCAACAGCTCGAGGAGGAGATGCACGAGGCGGCCAAGGACCTCCGGTTCGAGTACGCGGCGCGGCTCCGCGACGAGGTCGTCGATCTCCGCAAGGAGCTCAAGGCGCTGCGAGAGGCCGGCGTCGGCTCCTGACGCGAGCCGCCTCCGCGGCGGCTAGGGTTCGCGCGTGAGCCCGTCCCTGAAGGTCAAGGCTCCTCTGGCGTGGCTCGGCCCCGGCCGCCTCGTCCGGCACGCGGCCGTGATCGCCGAGGGCGGCATCATCACCTTCGCCGGGCCGTCCGCCGGTTCGCCCCTTGCCGACGAGCGACTCGAGGTCGACGGGTTCCTCATGCCGGCGGTCGCCGACCGGCACGTGCACGTTCGGCTCGCCGATCCGGGCGCGGTCCTGCTCGGCGGGGTCGCCGCGGTCCGCGACCTCGCCTGGCCCGCCGACGAGATCTTCGCGCTCGCCGATGCTTCGGAGCTGCCGAGCTTCAACGGCCCGCTGATCCGCGCAGCCGGCCCCATGCTCACGGGACGCGGAGGCTACCCGACGAAGGCGAGCTGGGCGCCGCCCGGCACCGGGCTCGAGCTCGATGGTCCGGAACACACAGCCCGGGCGGTGAACGAGCTCGCGAGCCGCGGGGCGGGAGTGATCAAGGTCTCGCTGAACGCGGAGGCCGGACCCACGCCGTCCGATGCCGAGCTCACGGCGCTCGTCGAGAGCGCCCACGGCCGAGGTCTCCCGGTCGCCGCGCACGTGCAGGGGGTGGGACAGGCGGAGCGCGCGGTCGGCGCCGGCCTCGACGAGTTCGCCCACGCGCCGTGGACCGAGCGGTTGTCCGAGCAGCTGCTCGAGGCGGCCGCCCGGACGATGCGTGTGGTTTCGACCCTCGACATCCTGTCGTTCGGCGACGTGACGCCGGAGCTCCGCACCGCGTGCGACAACCTCGTTCGGTTCCGCGCCGCGGGGGGACAGGTCGTCTACGGAACGGACCTCGGGAACGGTGCGATCCCGCCGGGCATCGACGTCCGCGAGGCGCTCCTGCTGCACGAGGCCGTTCGCATGAGCCCCGAGGAGGTGCTCACCGCCATGACCGCGACGCGGCTGGAACCTGGTGCGCCCGCCGATCTCATCGCGCTGAGCCGTGACCCGCTCGAAGAGTTGGACGCGCTCCGTGACCTGAAGCTCGTCATCCGCGCCGGGCGCGTCGTCCCTCGCTGAACGCCGGGGCGCCGGCCGTCGCGGGTGACGGATCTGTCAGACGAGCGAGCGGAGCTCCTCGAAGCAGTGGTCGATCTCGTCTTCGTTGTTGAAGAAGTGCGGGCTGATCCGAAGACCGTCGCCGCGATAGTCGGTGCACACGTTCCGTTCCAGAAGCGCGTGGCAGATCTTTCCCGCCTCGGGACCGACGCCCACGTTGACGACGCCGCCGCGGGCGTTCCGATCCCGGGGGGTTCGCACCGGCAGGCCGCGCTCGTCGGCGCGGGCGATCAGGTGATCGGTGAGCTCTCCCTGGCGCATGCGGATCCGCTCGGGCGTGACCTCCGCGATGATGTCGAGTCCGCCCTGGGCGAGGAAGTAGACGGGGGCCGGCGGCGTGCCGTGCTCGAACCGTCGCGCCGTCGGGTGGTACTCGAGATGCTCCGTGTCGAAGGAGAACGGGTCCGCCGTGCCGAACCATCCCGTAACGGCGGGCTTGAGCGTCGGGATCAGATCGCGCCGGACATACAGGAAGACGAGACCGGGTCCGCCACAGAGCCACTTCAAGACCCCTGCGGCGTAGATGTCGCAGCCGACGTCGTGAAGGTCGAGCGGCACGATCCCGATCCCGTGGTAGTCGTCGAGGAACGAGATGGCGCCGCGTTCGCGCGCGATGCGGCAGATCTCGTTCGCGTCCGCGACCGCGCTCGAGCGATACAGGACCCGATTGACCATCACGACCGCGGTCCGGTCATCGATCGCGCGGTCGTACTCCTCGAGCGGGATCGTGAGTCCGTCGGAGGAGCGGAGCCACTCGATCTCGACGCCGCGCCGCCGTTGCGCGAGCCACACGTGCCCGTCGGTAGGGAAGTCGAGCTCGGACAGGATGACCTTGTTGCGCTCGGTGAAGTCGAGTGCCGAGGCGATCGTCGAGATCGCGATCGAGATGTTCGTGGTGATCGCGAGCTCGTCCGTATCGCACCGGGCGAGTCCGGCGAAAGACTCCTTCAACCCGCGCATCCGCGGGAAGATGTCCTCGAACCAGACGTGGTCGGGCGCGCCCTTGGCTGCCCAAGCATCGAGGTAGCCGTCCAGAGAGGCCCGTCCACGGTTCGAGAGCGGGCCGAGGGACGCGCTGATCAGGTACGTCTTGTTCGCGAGCACCGGGAACTCGTCCCGGTACGACTCGAGGCTGCGTTCAGCCGTCGTCGTTCTCCTCGAGCTCCTCGTCGTCCGCCGCGTGCTCGAGGAGATAGTCGACGTACAACGGCCGCAGCGCGTCCGCGAGGTCGCCCCGGTCCGCGTCGACGAGATCGTTCAGGAGCGCGAGCGGCCGCATGATGTCGCTCTCGCTGCGGTCCTCGTCTCCCGCTGCAGCCCGCGCTTCCGGGATCGTCTTCAGCAGGTCCCATAGGAATCCGACGTCCAGCCGGCGCCACGCGAGCCGGGTCGCGCGGTCGTGCAGCTCCTGCGACGTGAGGGACTCGAGCTCGGAGCGTGTCGGCACCGGCCAAGCGTAGCCGTTCGGGTGGCCCTGGGGTCAGAGCACGGCCCGGAGCAGACCGACCAGGCCGCTGCCGAGGACGACCCAGACGACGTTCACCCGGAACCGGTGCATAGCGACGAACGCCGTCAAGGCCACCGCGATCGCGAGGGCGTCGGCCGAGCCCGGCAACGGGAGGATCACGTCGTTGCCGAGGAAACGCTCGGTGCTCCGCTCGTCGAAGAGCACACCGATCGCGAAGACGAGCGCGAGATTCGCGATCACCCCCACCACCGCGGCCGTGATCGCGGCGAGCGCCGCGGACAACCGTCGATTCCCGCGGAGTCGTTCGATCGACGGCGCGCCCAGGAAGATCCACAGGAAGCTCGGGACGAAGGTCGCCCACGCCGTGACGAGGGATCCGAGCAGGGCGGCCGGCAGGGGCCCGAGGTCGCCCGGATTCCGGTACGCCGCCACGAACCCCACGAAGACGACGACGAGGATCAGCGGTCCCGGCGTCGTCTCGGCGAGGCTCAGACCCACGGCCATCTCGCCCGACGTCAGCCAGCCGAAGCGAACCACCGCCGCTTGGTTCACGTAGGCCAGCACCGCGTACGCGCCTCCGAACGTGACGAGCGACATCAGCGAGAAGAAGACGGCCTCGTCGGCGATCACGCCGTCGGTTCCCGTGGCGAGCGCGATCACGGCGAGCGGCCCGAGCCACACGGCGATCCCGACGGCGAGGACGCGGGCCGCCCGTCGCCAGGAAGGCTGAACGCCGGGTCGTCCGACGATGGGGGTCTCGCCGCCGTCCCTCGCGCGTGCGGCGAGACGGTCGCCCACGAGGAGACCGACGACGCCGGCTCCGAGGACCACGACGGGGAACGGGACCCCCAACGCGAACAGGGCCCAGAACGCCACGAGCGCGATCGCCAGCATCGTCGGAGTGGTGATCGCACGGGTCCCGATGCGCACGAGCGCCGCCGCGACGATCCCGATCACCCCCCACGCGAGTCCCTCGAAGATCCCCGAGACCCAGGAGACATCGCCGTGCACGACGTAGACCCACGACAACCCGACCATCAGCCCGAACGCCGGAAGGAGGAACAGGAGTCCCGCCGCAACCGCACCCGGCGCGCCGTTCAGCAGCCAGCCGATGTAGATCGCGAGCTGGTGCGCCTCGGGACCGGGCAGCAGCATCGCGAAGTTCAGGGCGTGGAGGAACCGCGGCTCGTCGATCCACCCACGCCGTTCGACGAGCTCGTCGTGCATGATCGCGATCTGCCCGGTCGGCCCGCCGAAGTTGATGAATCCGAGTCGGACCCAGAAGCGCAGCGCGTCGCGGAACGGAACGTGCGTGGGAGCGCTCGGCTCGTTCACGGGAGCCGACGATACCCCCGCGCCGCGAGGGCTTCGGCCGCAGCCGGACTCAGGCTTGGGTTCGCAGCGGCGGCGGCGGTGGCGGAAGCAGGGCAAGGCCCGGCTGGATCGCGAACACGATCATCGGCGGCGCCGGGCGCTTCGGATCCGGCGGGCGCGCGAGAAGACGGACGCCGATCACGACGCCGACCACGATCATGGCGAGCTGCAGAACCGCGAAGATCGCCACCGGGTCGTCCTCGAGCGAGCGGACGGATCCGAGGGCCACGATGATCACGAAGTTCCAGAGGGTGTGGACCCCCGTGGGCAGCCAGATCGAGCCGGTCGCCGTGCGGATCCGGCACAGCAGGACGCCCAAGCCGAACATCGCGACCAGTGTCAGGAGGTTGAGCTGACGCTGGATCACCAACGTGGGGATGTGGCCGGCCGCGAAGAGCAGGCTTCCGACCAGCACGGCCCGGCGGCCGCCGATCTGCCGCGTCAGACCGTATTGGAGGAAGCCCCGGAAGAGGATCTCCTCGGCGAGGGCGGCCAGGAGCAGACCGAGGAAGAACAATCCGACGAACCCCGGCCCGGCCTTGGAGACCTGCGGGAGGCGGAGCGTCACGACGCTCGCGACCAGGAGGGTCGCGAGCGGCACGATGCCCCATCGCGAAGCCGTGCCCATCCCGAGTCCCACCGCGCGGTGCCATCCGAGGAAGAAGACGATGCCGAGCGACATCACCACCGTGATCGCGCTCGGGACCACGAACTGGCGCGTCACGACGAGCGTGGGGGAACCGGCGTAGGAGGGTGTCGTGGAACCGAGCCCGCCACCGGCCGCGGCGAAGATGACGAGCAAGAGCAGCCACCCGCCGACGAGGATCGCCACGACGGCCGGGACGGAGAGATCCATCCCCTCTCGGTCGGCGGCGGGAGGCCAGCTCCGAGCCCGGTCTCGTCGAACCGACACGGGTCTCGCAGCCGCTCCCATGCTCCAAGCCATCGGCCGAGCCGGGATCTCCCTTGACCACGTCCCCGGTAGCGTGGTCGGAGGATGCGCCGAAGCGCCCCCTATCCGGTTGAGCGTCGAGGCACGGCGGCGATCCCGGGGAGACCGGAGATCCCCCGCAGCGCGAGGAACAGGGCCATCACGATCCCGACGGCGAAGGGAACCGTCTGCAGCACCACGTACGCGTCCGGCAGTTCGCCCGCAGGGAACGTCCAGTGACCCACATCGACGAGGGTGTTCCACAACCCGTGGATGAGCGCCGGCAGCCAGATCGACCCGGTCTGGATCCTGACAAGACACAGGAAAACCCCGACGCCGAAAGCGACGAGCAGCAAGGCGGCCATCTCGGCGGGTGGTCGATCCTCGCGGAGGTACCTCGGGAGGTGATAAGCCGCGAAGAGCATGCTCGTGACCAGGATCGCGGACGTCGCCCCGAGCCGCTTCGTCAGGCCGTGGAGCAGGAACCCGCGGAACGCGACCTCCTCGCGGAGCGCTCCCAGGAGGAGGGCGAGGACGAGGAGAACCCCATCGGCGGCCCCGCCGGGGATCGCCTCAGCGCCCGCGACGACGAGAACCGTCGCCAGCGAGAGGGCCGCGAATGGCAGCGCGATCCTGGCGGAGACCGCCTCGATCACGAAACCGCCGACCCGCCACCACCCGAGCATCCCGAAGACGAAGAGCCACAGGACGAGCTTGATCGCCTCGCCCGCGAGCAGCCACCCTGCGATATCCGTGCGATCCCCGTCGACGGGAGATAGCCAGGTCACCAGATAGGTGAGGACGGTCATCACGAACACGACTACGAGCACTTTCGGGGTCGAGAGCTCGGTTCCGTGGAGCCCCGCGGAGGCGCGGCTTGGGTGGCGGCGACCGGGCGAGACCGTCTGGACGGCCTTCGGTGACTCCATACGCTCGTCATCGGCGGGCGGGGCCTGCGGCTTGACGCAGCGTGGGTGCTCCGGCGGCGTGTGTCCGGGGCGCCCGTAGAATCGTCCCGTGGGCACCGAAACGCTCGTCATCCACGGCGCCCGTGAGCACAATCTCAAGAACGTCACGCTGGAGCTTCCGCGCGACAAGCTGATCGTGTTCACGGGCCTGTCCGGCTCCGGCAAGAGCTCGCTGGCGTTCGACACGATCTATGCCGAGGGCCAGCGGCGCTATGTGGAGTCCTTGTCGTCCTACGCCCGGCAGTTCCTCGGACAGATGGAGAAGCCCGACGTCGATTTCATCGAGGGGCTCTCACCGGCGATCTCGATCGATCAGAAGTCGACCTCGAAGAACCCTCGCTCCACGGTCGGGACGATCACCGAGATCTACGACTACCTGCGCGTTCTGTACGCCCGGATCGGGCACCCGCACTGCCCGAAGTGCGGCCGGCCGATCGGCCGTCAGACGCCGGAGCAGATCGTCGACCAGGTCATGCAGCTGCCGGAGGGGACCCGGTTCCAGGTCCTCGCGCCGGTCGTGCGCGGCCGGAAGGGGGAGTACGAGAAGCTCCTGCAGGACCTCGCGAAGAAGGGGTTCGTCCGGGCTCGGATCGACGGGGAGGTCCGTGACCTCGCCGAGCCGATCAAGCTTCCCCGGAACTACAAGCACACGATCGAGGTCGTGGTCGACCGGTTGGTGGCCAAGCCGGACATCCGCCGCCGGGTGGCCGACTCGATCGAGACGGCGCTGCAGCTGAGCGAGGGGATCGCCTCGATCGCCGTCCAGACCCACGAGGGCGAGGACGTGCAGACGTTCAGCCAGACGCTCGCCTGCACGTTCGACGGCCTGTCCTTCGACGAGCTGCAGCCGCGGAACTTCTCGTTCAACTCGCCGTACGGGGCCTGCCCGACGTGCGACGGGCTCGGCACCCGGCTCGAGGTGGACGCCGAGCTCGTGGTCCCCGACCCCGACCTGTCGATCGAGGAAGGGGCGATCGCGCCGTGGGCGGGCTCGCGACTCGAGTACTGGTACCGCGTCCTCGAGGCAGTGGCGGAAACACACGGGTTCTCGTTGCGCACCCCCTGGAAGAAACTCGCCAAGCGCGCGAGGGATGTATTCCTGTACGGCTCGGACGAGGAGATCCACGTCCGCTACAAGAACCGGTACGGGAGGACCCGCTCCTACTGGACCACCTACGAGGGGGTCCTTCCCGCCGTCGAGCGCCGCCATTCCGAGACGGATTCGGATAGTCAGCGCGACAAGCTCGAGCAGTTCATGCGCGAGATCCCGTGCCGTTCGTGCGGCGGCGCACGTTTGCGACCGGAGACCCTGGCGGTGACGGTGGGTGGCCTGAACATCGCGGAGCTCACGAGGCTCTCGATCCGCGACACGCTCGCGTTCGTCGACACGATCGAGCTCTCCGAGCGCGAGCACATGATCGCCGAACGGCTCGTGAAGGAGATCCGCGAACGGCTCCGGTTCCTCGTGGACGTCGGGCTCGACTACCTCACGCTCTCGCGCGCCTCTGCCTCTCTCGCCGGCGGTGAGGCGCAACGGATCCGGCTGGCGACACAGATCGGAAGCGGGCTCGTCGGCGTCCTCTACATCCTCGACGAACCCTCGATCGGGCTGCACCAGCGCGACAACCGGCGGCTCATCGACACGCTGATCCGCCTGCGCGATCTCGGAAACACGCTCGTCGTCGTCGAGCATGACGAGGCGACGATCGAGGCCGCGGACCACGTGGTCGACATCGGTCCCGGCGCCGGCAACGCCGGCGGCGAGATCGTCTACGCGGGCGACCTGAAAGGCCTGCTCGAGAGCGAGGAGTCGATCACCGGAGCGTTCCTCTCGGGACGCCGCGTCATCCCGACGCCCGAGGTTCGACGTGCGCCCGGCGACCGGTGGCTGAAGGTGCTCGGCGCCCGCGAGCACAACCTGAAGACCATCGACTTCGAGTTGCCGCTCGGGCTCTTCGTGTCCGTGACGGGCGTGAGCGGGTCCGGCAAGTCGACGCTCGTCCAGGAGGTCCTGCTCCGCGCCCTGATGCAGAAGGTGTATCGGTCGCGCGCGCTCCCGGGGAAGCACCGGCGCATGGTGGGCTGGGAGCAGATCGACAAGGTGATCGACATCGACCAGTCGCCGATCGGCAGGACCCCCCGCTCGAACCCGGCCACGTACACCGGCATGTTCGATCACATCCGCAAGCTGTTCAGCCAGATCCCCGAAGCGCGCGTGCGCGGCTACCAGCAGGGGCGCTTCAGCTTCAACGTGCGCGGCGGACGATGCGAGAACTGTGCGGGAGACGGTCAGATCAAGATCGAGATGCATTTCCTCCCGGACGTCTACGTGACCTGCGAGGTCTGTAAGGGCCACCGGTACAACCGCGAGACGCTCGAGGTGAAGTTCAAGAACCGCTCGATCGCCGACGTGCTCGAGATGAGCGTCGAGGAGGCCCTGGAGTTCTTCCAGAACATCCCCGTGATCCACCGGCATCTGCAGACGCTTTCGGACGTCGGTCTCGGGTACGTGAAGCTGGGGCAGCCGGCGCCCACGCTCTCGGGGGGCGAGGCGCAACGGATCAAGCTTTCATCCGAGCTTCAGAAGCGGGCGACCGGAAGCACGCTGTACATCCTGGACGAGCCGACGACGGGTCTGCACTTCGAGGATGTCCGAAAGCTCCTGACCGTGCTCCAGCGGCTCGTCTCCCAGGGCAACACGGTGGTCGTGATCGAGCACAACCTCGACGTCGTCAAGACGGCCGATTGGATCGTCGACCTCGGCCCCGAGGGTGGGGACGCGGGCGGGGAGATCGTCGTGGCCGGTCCGCCGGAGACCGTTGCGGCCCATCCGACCTCGCACACCGGCCGTTTCCTCGCCGAGGTGCTCGGAGCGCTTCCGCTCGAGCCCGTGGGGGAGCGGCGGTCGCGCAGCTCCTGACCCGCGAGCAGCGAGGGGCTTGCTAGGATTGCGCCCGTTCATGCCCAGGAAGCTGCTGCCGCTCGCCTTCGTTCTGGCGCTCGTCGCCGCCGCGTGCGCGGAGCCCCCGGCGGCCGACATCGAGTTCGGCTCCGGCCTGCGGTTCGTCCCGATGGTCGCGGACTCGCTGAACAACTCGGGCGTCGAGCCTTCGGTGGCGGTGACTTCTGAAGGACTTCCGATCGTCGCCTACTTCGCGTTCGAGGAGGTGCCGGAAGGGGACGCGCTCCCGCAGACGAGGCCGGTCGGCGCGTCATCGATCCCCGGGGTGATGCTCGCGACCGTGAGCTCCGAGGGCATCTGGACCCGCGGCGCCATCGCGCTGCAGGCGTCGATCCCGAACGTGCAGATCCCGTTCAACCCGGCGTTCGACGAGACGGTCGCGGACCTGACCGCCGGCAACGTGACCGGGCTTGACCTCGTGGTCGATGAGGACGCGTTCCACGCGGTGTGGGGCTCGCCAAGGGGGCTCTACTACGCGACCGGATCCACGGATCCCGCGGCGACCGAGCAGGTCCAGATCTCTCGAGTGACCTCGTCGACGCCGGTCGGGCCTTCGATCGCCGTCGTCGACGGCAGCCCGAGGATCGCGTACTACTCGTCCTCGTCGACGCTTGCGTCGGTCCAGCTCGCGCGACCGGAGGGCGACGGGTGGATCATCGAAGGCATCGCCGACCCGGCCGGGTGCAAGGCCTGCCGGACGGCCGTGGTCGCGACATCCGACGGAGCGGCGGTGGCCTTCTCGGCGGGGAACGCGGTCCAGGTTGCGATGAACGACGGCGAGAACGGATGGGTCGCCCAGGAGGTCGAGCAGGGCGGTGGCCAGGGTCTCAGCGGCGTCGCGACCGGCGACGGCATCGCGCTCTCCTATTACCGGGGCGACGAGGTGCACGTCGCGACGGGACCGCCCACCGGCCCGTTCGACACCGCCTCCGCCGGCGCGGTTGGGCCGGGGTCCGATGCCGAGGAGGGCGCGGGGACATCGGTCGCTGCGGACGACGAGGGAAGGCTCTGGCTCGGTTGGCTGGACGCCGACGAGGGCGTCGTGTTCGCCTCGAGCGGCGATGATGGTTTCACGGCGGTCGACACCCAGCCGGATACCGCGAGCGGCGCCATGCCGTCTGTGGACGTCACGCCCGACGGCTCGACGGCCTTCTTTGCGTGGTACGACACCGAGCACGAAGACGCGCTCGTCGGCCAGTACGGCGAGATCGAGGAGCTGGCGATCGCAGCCCCCAGCCCGGAGCCGGTCGGCGTGCCACCGGTCGTCCAGCCGGGCGGCGACTGCACGCAGGCCATCAGCGGTGTGGTGCAGCTCACCGCGCGGGGCATCGCGTTCGACGCGTCCTGCGTCGAGGTCCCCGCCGGGGAGCCGTTCACGATCGCCTTCGGGAACGAGGACGACGGGGTTCCGCACAACGTCGCCATCTACCCGAGCGCCGACGACCTCGCGAACCCCTTCTTCCGGGGTGAGAACGTCACCGGCGTGGATTCGGTCGAGTACCAGGCCGACGCGCTCGATGAGGGCGAGTACTACTTCCAGTGCGACGTCCACCCGACGATGAACGGCACCTGGACCGCCGTTGCAGGTGGGGGAGGCGGCGGTGGCGGTGGCGGAGCCACCGGAGCCACCGGTTCGACGGGCGGCGGCGGGGGAAGCGGGGGCGCGGCCGTCACCGTGACGGCGCAGAACATCGCGTTCGACACGGACACGATCGACCTGCCCGCCGACACCGCGAGCACCATCACGTTCGACAACCAGGATCCGGGGGTGCCGCACAACATCGCGATCTACACGGACGACACCCTGTCCGAGACGCTCTTCCAGGGCGACCAGATCACCGGACCGGACACGATCGACTACCCGATCGACCCACTCGAGGCGGGCGAGTACTACTTCCATTGCGACGTCCACCCGGACATGAACGGCACCGTCGTCGTCGCCTGACGGGAACGGCTCCTCACTTCTCCGGTCGCACCGGACGCCCGCGCTACGATGACTGTGTGAGCGTTCTCCGCCCCGATCCCGCATCCATCCCCGACGCTCCCGGCGCCTACCTGTTCCGGGACGCCGACGGACGCGTGGTCTACGTGGGCAAGGCTCGGTCGTTGCGCAAGCGTCTCGCGAACTACTGGGGCCGCGACCTCCACCCCAGGACGGCGGCGATGGTCGGGGCTGCCGAATCGGTCGAGTGGATCGTGGCCTCGGGCGAGGTCGACGCGCTCATGCTCGAGTACAACCTGATCCAGGAGCACCGGCCTCGGTTCAACGTCCGCTATCGCGACGACAAGTCCTATCCCTACCTGGCGCTTACGGTCGGCGAGCGATGGCCTCGAGCCCAGGTCCTCCGCGGTGCCAAGCGCAAGAACGTCAAGTACTTCGGCCCGTTCGGTCACGCCTACGCGATCCGCGAGACGCTCGACGCGCTGACGCGGGTCTTCCCCGTCCGGACGTGTTCGAACGCATTCTTCGACCAGCGGGCGCGGGCCGGCCGTCCGTGCCTGTACTACGACATCGGCCGTTGCGCCGGGCCGTGCGTGCCCGAGGTCACGGGCGTGACGGACGAGAGCTACCGCGCGCACGTCGACGCGCTCGCCGAGTTCCTCGCCGGCAACGAGCGTCCGGTCCTGCAGCGTCTCGAACGCGAGATGCGCGAGGCCTCTGGGCGCGAGGAGTTCGAGCTGGCCGCGAAGCTCCGCGACCAGTCGATCGCCGCCCGGCGCGCGCTGGAGAACCAGGAGATGGTTCTCACGCAGCCGGAAGACCTCGACGTCGTCGGGTTCGCCGAGGACGATCTCGAGGCGGCGTTCCAGGTCTTCTTCGTCCGCAAGGGCCGCGTGATGGGACGCAAGGGTTGGGTCGTGGACCGCGTGGAAGACCTGGACCGCCGGCAGCTGATCTCGTCGTTCGTGCGCGAGCTCTACATGGAGCGTCAGGAGGTGCCGCCCAGGATCCTGGTGCCGGAGATCCCCGCCGACGCCGACCTGTTGACGGAGTGGCTCTCGGGGCGCAGGACGGGACGGGTCGCGTTCGCGATCCCCGAGCGCGGGGTCAAGCGCAAGCTGATGGAGACGGTCGCGCAGAACGCGCGCGAGCACTTCCAGCGGCACAAGCTGAAGCGGGCCTCGGACTTCGGAGCGCGGTCCCGCGCGCTCGCGGAGCTGGGCGCCCTCCTCGGCCTGGAGAACGCGCCACTGCGCATCGAGGCCTACGACATCTCGAACCTCGGTCCGACCGACACGGTGGGCTCGATGGTGGTGTTCGAGGACGGTCTGCCCAAACGCTCGGACTACCGCCGATTCCAGATCAAGGGAGTGCCCGGGCAGGACGATTTCGCAAGCATGGAGGAGATGCTGGGCCGCCGGTTCGCCCGTCTCCGCCGCGACGCGTCCGAGACGGAACCCAAGCGGCGACGGTTCGCCTATCCGCCGGCGCTCATCGTCGTCGACGGCGGACGAGGCCAGCTCTCGGTCGCGACGAAGGTCCTCGCCGAGGAGGGGCTCCACATCCCCGCCATCGGACTGGCCAAGCGCCTCGAGGAGGTCTACTTCCCCGACCGACCCGACCCGCTCCTCATCCCTCGCGGATCCGAGGCGCTGTTCGTGTTGCAGCACCTCCGCGACGAGGCGCATCGCTTCGCGATCACGTACCACCGGGAGAAGCGAGGCAAGCGCGCGCTCGCCTCCCCGCTCGACGAGATCGCGGGCGTCGGGCCGAGTCGCAAGAAGGCCCTCTTGAAGCGCTTCGGCTCACTGGCACGGCTCTCGCGAGCGAGCGAGGAAGAGATCGCGGCGACGCCCGGCGTGGGACCCGCCGTCGCCCGCGCGATCCACGAGCGACTGACGGACGCGACGCCGAGCGAGCGCAGGGTGAGCGCATGAGCGCGCCGGAGCGAGCAGAGAGCAAGCGGCAGGCGCCGCGGGTCGCCAAGGCGCCGGTCACCACCGGACGGACGCGGCGACGACCCGCCGGGCCGGGGTTCACGATCATCACGGGCTTGTCCGGGGCCGGGCGTTCGGAAGCGGCGCGGTGCCTCGAGGACCTCGGCTACTTCGTGGTCGACAACCTGCCGCCCTCGCTCCTGGCGAAGATGGCCGAGCTCGCGGCGAAGCCGGGCGGGCCGGGAAAGGTCGCCATCGTGCTCGACGTGCGGGGTGGCGTCTTCTTCGGTGAGCTGTCGAAGGCGCTCGCCGAGCTGGAGGAGCTGAAGATCCCGTATCGGATCCTCTACCTGGAGGCCTCCGACCAGGATCTGGTGAACCGCTACGAGGCGACGCGCCGCCGTCACCCGCTCGCTCCGGCGGACCGGGTCGTCGAGGGGATCCGCAAGGAACGGCTGATGATGGAGAGCCTTCGGGGTGAGGCGGACCTGATCATCGACAGCTCCGGCCTGACACCGCACGACCTCCGGGACCGGGTCCGGGACGCGTTCGCCGACACGGCACCCGCGGCGGGGCTCCAGGTCTCCATCATCTCGTTCGGCTACAAGTACGGCGCACCCCGCGACGCCGACCTCGTGATCGACTGCCGTTTCCTTCCCAACCCGCACTGGGTCGACGAGCTCCGGCCGCTCCCCGGCACCGACGATCGCGTTCGGACCTACGTCCGGGGCCAGCAGACCTATCGGGAGTTCATGCGGCGGCTCCGCTCGCTCCTCGGGTTCATGACGCCCGGCTTCGTCGCGGAGGGCAAGTCGTACCTGACGGTCGCCGTCGGGTGCACCGGCGGGCGCCACCGCTCGGTGGTGATCGCCGAGGATCTCGCGCGGTTCTTCCGCGACAAGGGGCTGCCGGCCTCGGTCGACCACCGCGACCTCGACCGCTAGGGATCTCGCCGGGATCTCGAGGAATCGCCATCGGCTAGAGTGGACTCCCCCCCTCGCAGGAGGACAGCCATGGGCGTCAAGATCGGGATCAACGGGTTCGGTCGCATCGGACGGAACTTCTTCCGGGCGGCGAAGGAGCGCGGGTCGGATCTGGACTTCGTGGCCGTCAACGACATCACGGACTCCAAGACGCTCGCCCACCTCTTGAAGTACGACTCGGTCCTCGGGACCTTCGACCGAGACATCCGCGTGTCCGCGAACGGCATCAGCGTCGACGGCGACGAGCTCCGGGTCCTGGCCGAGCGCGATCCCACCAATCTTCCGTGGAAGGAGCTCGGCGCGCAGGTGGTCGTCGAGTCCACGGGCCTGTTCACCAAACGCGAGGACGCCGACAAACACATCGCCGCCGGCGCCGAGAAGGTCGTCATCAGCGCGCCGGCCAAGGGAGAGGACCTCACGGTCGTCCTCGGCGTGAACGACGACCAGTACGACCCGGCGCAGCACAACGTCATCTCGAACGCGTCCTGCACGACCAATTGCGTGGCGCCCATGGCCAAGGTCCTTGACGACGCCTTCGGGATCGAGCAGGGGTTCATGACGACGATCCACGCCTACACGAACGACCAGCGGATCCTGGACCTTCCGCACGAGGACCTGCGCCGGGCTCGCGCCGCGGCGCTCAATATCATCCCGACGTCGACCGGCGCCGCGAAGGCGACCGGCCTCGTGCTTCCGCACCTGAAGGGGAAGCTGGACGGTCTCGCGATGCGCGTCCCGGTTCCCGACGGCTCGGTGACCGACCTCGTGGCCACCCTGAAGCGTGAGGTCACGGTCGAAGAGGTCAACGCCGCGTTCAAGGCGGCCTCGGAGAGCGGGGCGCTGGCCGGAGGACTGCTCGTGTACACCGAGGACCCCATCGTCTCGAGCGATATCGTCGGGTCGCCGGCCTCGTGCACGTTCGACGCGCTCTCCACGATGACGATGGGCAACGTCGCCAAGATCGTCGGGTGGTACGACAACGAGTGGGGGTACTCGAACCGGCTCGTCGACATCGTCGAGAAGCTCGCCGCGTCGCTCTGACGTGAGGATCCGAACGCTCGACGACATCGGAGACCTCGCCGGCCTCCGGGTGTTCGTCCGTGTGGATCTCAACGTCCCCCTGAAGGACGGGGTCGTCTCGGACGACTCCCGGATCCGCGCCACGCTTCCCACGCTCTCCGAGATCCTCGATCGCGGAGCCTCGATCGTCGCCGCGTCGCACCTCGGGCGGCCGGACGGGCAGGCGAAGGAGGAGCTCCGTCTCGCCCCCGTGGGAGACCGGCTCGCCGAGCTGCTCGAGCGCGAGGTCTTCGCACTCGACGAGGTGGTGGGGGACAAGGTCGAGGCGGTGTGCGGTCATATCGAGCCC
This sequence comes from uncultured Actinomycetes bacterium, assembly GCA_963786805.1. GTDB lineage: Bacteria > Actinomycetota > UBA4738 > UBA4738 > HRBIN12 > CALGFI01. The sequence goes on along the minus strand of CAWBAK010000005.1, from coordinate 227,592 downwards.
GGTGACGTCGTGTTCCTCGAGAACCTGCGGTTCGATCCCCGGGAGGAACGAAACGACGTCGCGTTCGCCGAGCAGCTCGCGGCCCTGGCCGACGCGTACGTCGACGACGCGTTCGGCGCGGTCCATCGCGCGCACGCGTCGGTCGTCGCCCTTCCGGAGCTCTTCCTGAAGCAAGGACGTCCCGTGGCGGCCGGCCGATTGCTGCAACGCGAGGTGGACGCCCTCTCCAAGCTCCTCGAGGACCCCGAGCGCCCCTACGTCGCGGTGCTCGGCGGGGCGAAGGTCTCCGACAAGCTCGGCACGATCGGCGCGCTGGTCGAGCGCGTGGATGCGATCTTGATCGGCGGGGCGATGGCGTTCACGTTCCTGGCCGCCGAAGGCGGGGACGTGGGGGACAGCCTGGTCGAGCCCGGTCGCTTCGACGAGGTCCGCGCGGCGCGCGCCCGCGCGGACGAGCTCGGCACGCTGATCCAGCTGCCCGAGGACGTGATCGCGGCACCCGAGATCGCGGTGGAGGCACCCCGACAGACCGTGCCGGCGAGCGGGATCCCCCGGGGGATGAAGGGGTTGGACATCGGCCCGCGCTCGGTCGAGGAGTTCGCCCGATCCGTCGCCGATGCGAAGACCGTCCTGTGGAACGGGCCGATGGGCGTGTTCGAGCTCGAACCGTTCGGGGCCGGAACGCGGGGCGTCGCCACCGCGATCGCCGGGTCGAAGGCCTACAGCGTCATCGGCGGAGGCGACACGCTGGCGGCCGTGGCGAAGTACGGGCTCGAGGAGGGGTTCGACCACCTGTCCACCGGCGGCGGCGCGTCTCTCGAGTTCCTCGAGGGGCGAACGCTCCCGGGGATCGCCGTGCTGGAGGACTCGAGCAGCGAAGCGGAGAGGAAGGTCGAGGGATGAGCGAGCGCCGGCCGATCCTCGCCGCGAACTGGAAGATGCACAAGACGCACCTGGAGGCGATCCAGACGGTCCAGAAGCTCTCCTACCTGCTGGACCGAGACGACTCCGAGCGCGTCGAGGTCGTCATCTGCCCGAGCTTCACGTCGCTGCGCTCGATCGACACCCTGATGTCGAGCGACCGGCTGCCCTACGGCCTCGGTGCGCAAGACGTGCATTGGGAAGAGAAGGGTGCGTTCACCGGAGAGGTGTCGCCGGCGATGCTGAAGGCGCTGAACGTCACCTACGTCATCGTCGGTCACTCGGAGCGCCGCGAGCTCTTCGGGGAGACCGACGAGACGGCGAACCGGAAGCTCCGAGCGGTCTTCGCGCACGAGATGACGCCGATCCTCTGCGTGGGCGAGACCCTCCGCGAGCACGACGCGGGGGCGGCGGAGCAGAAGGTGACCACGCAGGTGCGCGAGGGTCTGCACGGGGTCTCGGCCGGAGACGCGGCGACCCTCGTCGTCGCCTACGAGCCGATCTGGGCGATCGGAACGGGCCGAAACGCGGAGCCCGCCGATGCCGGGCAGGTCATCGGCCTGATCCGAGAGACACTCGGCTCGCTCTACTCCAAGGAGGTGGCCGATGCGGTCCGGATCCAGTACGGGGGGAGCGTCAAGGCCGGGAACATCCGCGACTTCATGGCGCATCCCGAGATCGACGGGGCCCTGGTGGGCGGGGCGAGCCTGGATCCAGAGGAATTCGCCCTGATCGTCAAGTATCGCGGGACGTGATGGTGAACCTCCTCTCCGAGAGAGGACTCAACCCAATCCCCGGCGGCGGTCCGTATACGTGGTGGAGGCACAGCGGCTGCCCCGTGCGCGGAGCGTGCCGTGTGTGCTAAGAGGTTGGAGTCACGATCGGAGGGAGGTCGAATGAGTAGGAGTCTCAAGAGGGCGCCGGTATGGCTCGGCTTGGTCCTCACGCTCGCGCTGGTTGCCGCAGCGTGTGGCGGCGACAGCGACGAACCGAGTGACACCGGGCCGACCGGTGGAACCGGCGAAACCGGGACCACGACGGGTGGCTCGTGGTCGATGTCGATCTGCGAGCCCGAGTCGCTGATCCCGCAGGTGAATGCCGAGACATGCGGCAGCCAGGTGCTGAACGGCCTGTTCACCGCGCTGATCCAGTTCGACGCGGACGACCAGCTCGTCATGGCGGTCGCGGAGTCGATCGAGTCCGAGGACAACACCAACTGGACGGTCACGCTCCGCGAGGGATGGACCTTCCACGACGGCACCCCGGTCACCGCGCAGTCCTTCGTGGACGCGTGGAACTGGGCGGCCTACGCACCGAACGGCGCCGGGAACAACTACTTCATGGGCCCGTACGGCGTGAACATCGTCGGCTACGACGAGCTGAACCCCGCAGAGGGTGAGCCCACCGCCGAAGAGATGTCCGGACTGGTGGTCGTCGACGAGCGCACCTTCACGGTCGAGCTGGGGGCTCCGTTCAGTGAGTTCCCGATCACGCTCGGCTACAACGCGTTCTACCCGCTGCCGGAGTCGTTCTTCGCCGACCCCGAGGGATTCAACGACGCGCCCGTGGGCAACGGGCCGTACATGATGGACGGCACGTGGGAGCACGACGTCGGCATCAACCTGATCCGGTACGAGGACTACGCCGGAACGCCGGGCAACGCCGACGCCGTCGAGTTCCGCATCTACGCCAACCTCGACACGTCCTATCGCGACGTGCAGGCCGGCAACCTCGACATCGGGGACGTGCCGTCCGACCAGATCGAGGCCGGCAAGGCCGAGTTCGGCGACCGCTTCCTCGAGGTGCCAAGCTCGTCCTTCTCCTACATCGGGCTCCCGCTCTACGACCCCGCGTTCGAGAACCCGGACGTGCGCAAGGCGTTCTCGATGGCGATCGACCGTGAGGCCATCATCGAGGCGATCTTCTTCAACACCCTGGTTCCGGCCGACGACTTCGCGTCACCGGTTGTCCAGGGCTACCGAGAGGGCGCCTGCGGCGAGGCGTGCACCTTCGATCCCGAAGCGGCCAAGGCGCTGCTCGACGGGGCCGGAGGCTTCGACGGGGAGCTGACGATCTGGTTCAACAACGACGGCGGTCACGAGCAGTGGATCGAGGCCGTCTCGAACCAGTGGCGCCAGAACCTCGGCATCGAGGACATCGAGTTCGAGTCGATGCCGTTCGCCAAGTACCTGGGTCTGTTGGACGGCGGGATCGACGACGACCCGGCGACCGACGGGGTCACGGGGCCGTTCCGCCTCGGCTGGGTGATGGACTACCCGAGCATGCAGAACTACCTCGAGAACCTCCACGGGACCGGTGCGGGCTCGAACTACACGACCTACTCGAACCCGGAGTTCGACGACCTGATCGCGCAGGGCAAGGCCGCTTCCTCGCTCGACGAGGCGGTCTCGTTCTACCAGCAGGCCGACGACCTCCTCGCCGCGGACGTGCCGATCATCCCGCTGTGGTTCGGGGTCACCCAGCAGGTGATCTCGGAGCGGGTCACGAACGTCAACATCTCGAAGTTCACGTTCGTGAACGTGGCGGAGGTGCAGGTGGTCGAGGCCTAGGCCTAGGCATGGGCCAGCGGACAAGCACGAAACGGATTAGCATGGACGGAGCGGCCGGCAGGATCGGCCGCTCCGTCCAGTTTCCGACAGGAGTTTGCAGATGGGGCGCTACGTCGCGCGTCGCCTGCTCCAGGCCGTTCCGGTCTTCTTCGGCGCCACCTTCATCGTGTTCACGATGGTCTACGCCCTGCCCGGGGACCCGATCCGGGCCCTGAACGGGGAGCGCCCGATCTCCGAGAGCGCGCCAGGCCGCCCTCCGGGAGCGGTACAACCTCGACGACCCGCTGCTGATCCAGTACGCGAAGTACATCGGCGGCCTCGCCACGGGGGACTTCGGCGAGACGTTCCGGGGGGAGCCCGTCTCCGGGATCTTGAAGCAGAAGTTCCCGGTGACCGCCAAGCTCGCCCTCGGGGCCTTCATCTTCGAGTGCGTCCTCGGGCTGCTGGCCGGGATCCTCGCGGGGCTTCGCCGGGGCTCCTTCATGGACAACCTGGTCCTGTTGTCCACGACCTTCATCGTGGCGATCCCGGTGTTCGTCCTGGGGTTCGTCGCGCAGCTCGTCCTGGGCGTCCAGCTCTCGTGGTTCCCCATCGCCGGGCTCCAGAACGGGTGGTTCAGCTACGTCCTGCCGTCGATGGTGCTCGGATCGCTGTCGCTCGTCTACATCGCGCGCCTGACGCGCACGAGCCTGGTCGAGAACCTCCGCTCCGACTACATCCGGACCGCGGAGGCGAAGGGCCTCCCGCGACGGCGGGTGGTCGGTCGCCACGCGATGCGGAACTCGCTCATCCCGGTCGTCACCTTCCTCGGGGTCGATCTCGGGACGCTGATGGCCGGCGCGATCATCACGGAGGGGATCTTCAACATCCCCGGCATCGGCCGGGAGGTGTTCCTCGCCGATCCAGGGACAGGAGGGCGCCGTCGTGGTCGGGATCGTCACGGCGGGGATCCTCATCTTCATCCTGATGAACCTGCTCGTGGACCTGCTGTACGCGGTGCTCGATCCGAGGATCCGCTATGAGTGATCAGAAGCGAGGCGGCACCACCGAGGACGTCGACCTCCTCGAAGAGGAGGCGCGCCCCGAGGACGCGATGCTCCAGTCCTCCGGAGGCGGTGTTCAGGCCCAGGGATCGATCGCGGCGGCCGCCGCGGTCGAGGGCGGCGCGAGCGAGTACCAGGCCAGCCTGTGGGGCGATGCCTGGCGCCAGTTGCGCCGCAAGCCGCTGTTCCTGATCGCGGCCTTCCTGCTGGTCGTCTTCACGGTGATGGCGATCGTCCCTAGCCTGTTCACGAACGCCGACCCCGAGTTCGCCGATCTCTCCAGGAGCGTCGATACCCCGTCGGCCGCAGCACTGGTTCGGCTTCGACATCCAGGGCCGCGACTACTTCGCTCGGGTGATCTACGGGACGCGGGTGTCGCTCATCATCGGTCTGCTCGTCGTCGGGATCGACGTGGTCATCGGGATCCTCCTCGGGAGCATCGCGGGGTACTACGGCGGCAAGCTCGACACGCTCATCGGCCGCGCGGCCGACATCTGGTTCGCGCTGCCGACGACCCTCGCCGCCATCGTGTTCCTGAGCGTCCTCGGGCAGCGCGGTCTGTTCCAGGTGTCGTTCGTGCTGATCTTCCTGGCGTGGCCCACGTTGATGCGCCTCATGCGCTCGTCCGTCCTGGCCGGCAAGGAGGCCGACTACGTCCAGGCCGCGAAGGCGCTCGGGGCGGGGGACTGGCGGATCCTGCGGGTGCACATCCTGCCCAACGGCATCGCCCCGGTGATCGTCTACGCCACGATCAGCGTGGGCATCATCGTCTCGGCGGAGGCCGCGTTGTCCTTCTTGGGCGTCGGGCTCCAGCTCCCCGCGATCTCGTGGGGCCTCATGATCAGCGACTCGCAGGGGCGCCTCCTCACCAGCCCCCACCTGCTGCTGTTCCCCGGCGCGTTCCTGTCCGTGTTCGTGCTCTCCTTCATCATCCTGGGCGATCAGCTTCGCGACGCGCTCGACCCGAGGCTCCGCTGACGATGAGGAGGAACCAGGACAGCAAGCTCCCCGACCTCGAGGCCGACGCCGTTCGGTCACCTGCTCGAGGTGAAGGACCTCGCCGTCGAGTTCAACACGGACTACGGCACGGTCAACGCCGTGAACGGGATCAACTACACGGTGGATGCCGGCGAGAGCCTCGCGATCCTCGGAGAGTCGGGCTCGGGCAAGACCGTGAGCGCGCTCGCGATCATGGGCCTGATCGAGAAGCCCGGCCGGATCGCGGAGGGGGAGATCCTCTACAAGGGCGTGAACCTCCTGACGCTCGCGGACTCCGAACGCCGGGCGGTGCGCGGCGCCGAGATCTCGATGATCTTCCAGGACGCGCTGTCGGCGCTGAACCCCGTCTTCACCGTCGGCGACCAGATCGCCGAGATGTTCCAGGTGCATCGTGGGATGCGGAAGAAGGACGCGATGGGCAAGGCCCTGGAGCTGATGGACCGGGTTCGGATCCCCTCGGCGAAGGAGCGCCTGCGCGACTACCCGCACCAATTCTCGGGCGGGATGCGCCAACGCGTGATGATCGCGATCGGCATCGCCCTGGAGCCGACGATCCTCATCGCCGACGAACCGACGACGGCGCTCGACGTGACGGTCCAGGCGCAGATCATGGAGCTCCTGGCCGAGATCCAGCAGGAGACCCAGATGGGCATGATCCTCATCACGCACGACCTCGGGGTCGTCGCCGAGGTCGCGAACAACGTCTGCGTGATGTACGCGGGCAAGCTCGTCGAGAAGGCGTCGGCCGGGGCGATCTACGAGAGCCCGGCGCATCCGTACACCGAGCGCCTGATGGCCTCGATCCCGCGGATCACTCAGAAGGGTGGACGCCTCGACCCGATCAAGGGAGCCCCGCCGAGCCTGATGAACATCCCCGTGGGTTGCCCGTTCCATCCGCGGTGTCCGCGCGCGAGGATCCCCGATCCCTGCCGGACGGAGGTGCCGCCGCTCCGTGAGGTCATCGACCAGCGGTTCGCGGCGTGCCACTTCGCGGAAGAGGTCCTCGCCGAGGAGGGCGTCGAGGTGGTGGCCACATGATCACCGAGCCCGCGATCACTCCGACCCCTTCGTCGAACGGCGAGCCACTCCTGTCGGTCCGCGGGCTCGTGAAGTACTTCCCGCTGACCCAGGGGATCCTCTTCAAGAAGAAGGTCGGCGACGTCAAGGCGGTCGACGGCGTCAACTTCGACCTGTTCAAAGGCGAGACGCTCGGCCTGGTCGGCGAGTCCGGATGCGGCAAGTCGACCGTGGCCCGGGTGCTGCTCCGTCTCTTCGAGCCGACTGCGGGAGAGGCGATCTACAAGGGTCGCGACATCTTCTCTCTCGGCCGCAAGGAGATGCGCGCGCTGCGGCGCGAGATCCAGATCATCTTCCAGGACCCGTACTCGTCGCTGAACCCCCGGATGACCGTCGGCGACATCGTCTCCGAGCCCTGGGCGATCCACCGCGACGTCGCGACCAAGCGCGAGCGGCGCGTGCGAGCGGCGGACCTGCTCGAGCGGGTCGGTCTCAACCCCGACCACATCAACCGCTACCCCCACCAGTTCTCGGGTGGCCAGCGGCAGCGCATCGGGGTCGCGCGCGCACTCGCGCTCAACCCCGAGATCATCATCTGCGACGAGCCCGTCTCGGCGCTCGACGTCTCGGTGCAGGCGCAGGTGGTCAACCTCCTCGAGGACCTGCAGGACGAGTTCGGCCTCTCCTACATCTTCATCGCGCACGACCTGTCGGTGGTCCGGCACATCTCGGACCGCGTGGCCGTGATGTACCTGGGGAAGATGGTCGAGATCGGGGACGAGAGCGAGATCTACCAATACCCGGCGCACCCGTACACCCAGGCTCTGCTGTCGGCGGTCCCGATCCCCGATCCCAGCCTGCGGGGCAACCGGGAGCGGATCATCCTCACCGGCGACGTCCCGAGCCCGGCCAACCCTCCGTCCGGCTGCCGGTTCCGGACCCGGTGCTGGAAGGCGCAGCCCAAGTGCGCCGAGGAGGACCCGGAGCTGATCCCCAGGAGCCGGCCGCACCCCGACGCCTGTCACTTCTCCGAGGTCCGCGAGGTCGTCCCGGTCGAGAACTGAGCCCGGCCTCGGGACAGGCACGGCCGATCGGCGCTCCGGAGGGCGCAATCTTCCGGGAGAGCGGCCAGCGTATATGTGCTCGTGAGCCGGTTGCCCGTCCCTTCGGGCCGTCGCTAGGATGCCTCGGTCGCTCCCAACACTGGAGATGCGAACGCCGGATGTCCCAACTGCAGGCAGAGGTCACCGCCGGACCGTCCGAGGACGCTTCGGCGGACCCGAGTCCGGAGGTCGTCGGCAAGTCTCCCGGACAGCTCTTCTGGTTGCGGTTCCGCTCCGACCGGGCCGCGCTCGCGGGCATCGCGGTCATCGCGATCTTGGTCCTGCTCGCGCTGACCGCGGGCCTGATCGCGAAGTACGTCGTGCACCACGGCGTGGGCGAGCGCTTCTCGGACGTGATGCTCAACGAGTTCGGTCTCCCCAAGGGTCCGAACGCGCAGTTCTGGTTCGGCGCGGACCGGGTCGGGCGCGACCTGTTCGTCCGGGTGATCTACGGGATCCGCACCTCGCTGATCATCGCCCTGTTCGCGACCACGATCGCCGTGGCGATCGGCGTCGTGCTCGGGATGGTGGCCGGCTACTTCCGAGGCTGGGTCGACACGGCGATCTCACGCGGGGTCGACGTCATGCTCTCGATGCCGCTCCTGCTGTTCGCGATCGGCATCGTGTCCACGTGCTCCCGCGCGAAGGAAGGGTGCCTCGGCGGATTGATCAAGCCGGGGGTCCCGGTGGTCATCTTCGTGATCGCGTTGTTCAGCTGGCCGAACATCGCCCGGTTGGTCCGGGGACAGACCCTGTCGATCCGAGAGCGCGACTACATCGAGGCCAACCGGGTCCTGGGAGCCGGCAACATCACGATCATGTTCCGGGAAGTGCTGCCGAACCTCATCGCGCCGATCATCGTCTACTCCACGCTGATCATCCCGAGCAACATCATCTTCGCCGCGTCGCTCTCCTACCTCGGTCTCGGGGTGCCGGAATCGACGGCGGAGTGGGGACGGCAGATCGCCCAGGCGGCCCCGATCTTCGAGATCGCGTGGTGGGCGATGTTCTTCCCGGGACTGTTCCTCGTCCTGACCACGTTGGCGTTCAACCTCGTCGGCGACGGGCTGCGGGACGCTCTGGACCCGCGCATGTCGACGAAGGCCGCGAAGAGGAAAGCGGAAGGATCGGAGGACGAGGAGGGAGTGAGGTCGACGACGAGAGCGAACGCGCTCGGAACGGCATCGGAATGACGTTGAGGACGATCGAGAGGGGGAAAGCGTGAGGAAGGGACATCTCTTTCCGGTAAGCGTGCTGTTGGTGGTGCTGGTGTTGATCGGTGCGGCCTGCGGCGGAGACGGCGACGACGACGGCGGCGCCACCGGACCATCCGGCGACACGGTCGCCGAGGGTGGCGGCACCTATCGCGTCGAGACCGACGGCATCGCGTACACGAGCGGTGGCGATCCGACGGGGGAGTACCTGGGCCTGTCGTTCGGCATCCTGTCGAACCTGCTGGACCGAACCCTGTTGACCTACTACCACTCGAGCGGTGAGAACGGGAACTCACTGGTTCCCGACCTCGCCGAGGACTTCCCTGAGGTGAGCGCGGACGGGCTGACGTACACCTTCCACCTGAAGGACGGCATCATGTTCGGCCCACCGCTCAGCCGCGAGATCACCTCGGCGGACGTCGAGTTCGCGTTCCGGCGGATGGCGACGGAATCGCTCGTCGCCCAGTACGGGTTCTACTACTACGGCCTGATCGACGGGTTCGAGCTCGGCGAGGACCCGGGAGCCGGTGGGATCCCCGGGATCGAGACGCCGGACGAGAAGACGATCATCTTCCACCTGACGAGGGTCGCACCGGAATTCGAGTTCCTCGTGGCCATGCCGGCCGCCGGTCCCATGCCGGAAGAGGTCGCCGGATGCTTCACCGAGGCCGGTGAGTACGGGCGCTACGTCATCTCGTCGGGTCCGTACATGTACGAGGGAACGGACGCGCTCGACGCCTCGAGCTGTGACGCGTTGACGGCCTCCGGCCCGATCGCGGGGTTCGACCCCGAGGACCACTCGTACTTCGTCCGCAACCCGGACTACGACCCGGCGACGGACAGCCTCGAGGTGCGGGAGAACAACGTCGACGAGATCCGGATCGACCTCAACACCAACCTCGCCGACATCTTCGACAAGATCGAGCGCGGCGAGCTCGACGGACACGTCGGATCGGGGAACCCGCCGGCGGACGTCCTGCAGCGGTACTCGACGGACGAGGCCCTGCAGCCGTTGCTCAAGACCGGTCAGGACGACCGGACCTGGTACATCACCATGAACCTGGCGGCCGCACCCTTCGACGACATCCACGTTCGCAAGGCCGCGAACCTGGTGATGGACAAGGCCGGCATCCTGCAGGCGTGGGGTGGCGACATCAACGGCGAGATCGCCACGCACATCCAGCCCCCGGCGCTGACCGGTGGGAGCCCGACGAGCGAGGAGTACGACCCGTACGCGACCCCGAACTTCGGCGGGGACCTGGATGCCGCCAAGGACGAGATGCGGCAGTCCGTGTACGACACCGACGGCGACGGCCTGTGCGACGCGCCGGAATGCAGCGGGGTCGTCATGGTGAACCGCAACACGTCGCCGTGGACGGAGTCCGAGGCGGTCGTGGTCGACTCGTTCGCCCAGATCGGCATCGAGGTGGACGTCCGCGAGGCGGAGGACCACTACACGATCATCCAGACCGTCTCGAACGAGACGCCCGTCGGGATGAACCCGGGCTGGGGGAAGGACTTCCCCGACTCGTCTTCGTTCGTCGGGTTCCTGTTCGACGGCCGGGGGATCGCGTGCGAGGGGAACTACAACTACTCGCTCGTGGGCCTCACACAGGACAAGGCCGACGAGTGCGGCATCGAGTTCGAGGACGTCGAGAGCGTGGACGCGGACATCGACAACTGCAAGCAGGTCGCGCTCGAAGGGGACCTCGACGCCACGAACCAGTGCTGGGTCGCCCTGGACGAGAGGCTGATGGAGGACATCGTCCCGTGGGTCCCGTACCTGTGGCCCACGATCATCACGACGATCGGTCCGGCGGTCACCGCCTGGGACTTCGACCAGTTCGCGGGAACCACCGCGTTCTCCAAGGTGGCGGTCGATACATCGGCGCAGGTCTAAAGGCCGGGCACGAAGATCGGAAGCAGCGGAGCCGCCCCCGCATGGGGGGCGGCTCTCCTGCTCGCACCTCGAACACTTAGGATCGACGACGTCGCCATCCGTTGGCGATCGGAGGTCGTGGCGAGGGGTCGATGGGCAGATACCTGATCCGACGGCTGCTGTGGGTGCTCCTGCTCGTCGTCCTCATCACGCTGTTCACGTTCATCATCTTCTTCGTGATGCCTCCGACGGACCCGTCGATCCTGTTCGCCGGGCGCGCGCCGAACCCGCGGCTCATCGCCCAGGTCAAGGAATCCCTCGGCCTCGATCAACCGGCTCCCGTCCAGTACCTGCTGTTCCTCAAGCGCCTGTTCATCGGTGACGAGTACGGCTGGCCGGGGTTCGGCTTCTCGTTCCTGACACGGTCGCCGATCAAGCCGGTGCTCCTGGAGCGGGCGGTGGTCACGTTCCAGCTCGCGGTCGGCGCGGCCGTCCTGTGGCTGGTCTTGGGCGTCGCGATCGGGATCATCTCCGCGCTCAACCGCGGGAAGATCGCGGACCGGGCAGCGATGGGATTCGCGCTGCTCGGTGTGTCGGCTCCTGTGTTCTGGCTGGGGCTCATGGCGCTGTGGATCTTCTGGCAGCAACTCGAGATCTTGCCCGGAACCGGGTACGTGGCGATCGGCGAGGACCCCCCGCAGTGGTTCATGCACTTCATCCTGCCGTGGTTCGTGCTCGCGTTGCTGTTCGCGGCGTTCTACGCGCGCATGGTGCGGAGCAACCTGTTGGAGACGCTCAACGAGGACTACATCCGGACCGCCCGAGCCAAGGGCCTTTCGGAGCGCAAGGTCATCTACCGTCACGCCCTCCGCTCGAGCCTCACGCCGGTCGTGTCGCTGTTCGGGGTCGACTTCGGAACCCTGCTCGGCGGCGCCATCATCACCGAAACGGTGTTCAACCTCCCGGGGCTCGGCACGTACGTCGTGCGGGCCGTGGGGAACGGAGACCTGCCGGTCATCCTGGCGGTCGTCGTGTTCGCCGGCCTCGGCGTCACCATCATGAGCCTGGTGATCGACGTCCTGTACGCGTTCCTGGATCCGAGGGTGAAGTACGCATGAGCTCCTCAACGCACGGCCGGGAAGGGGCGGTCGGGGAGCCGCTGCTGCGTGTGCGAGATCTGAAGGTGCACTTCGACACGCCGGACGGCGTCGTCAAGGCGGTGAACGGCGTCTCGTTCGAGATCTACCCGGGGGAGACGCTCGGGGTCGTGGGGGAGTCGGGATCGGGCAAGAGCGTCACGTTCCTCACCGTCATGGGCCTCATCCGTTCCAAGGACGCCAAGCTCGACGGCGAGGTGATCTTCGACGGCCAGGACCTGCTCAAACTGCCCGACGAGGAGCTGAGGCACCTGCGCGGCAAGCGGATCGGGATGGTGTTCCAGGACGCCATGACGTCGCTGCACCCCTTCTACACGGTGGGTCAGCAGATCGTGGAGGGGATCCGCGCGCACGAGAAGATGCATAAGAAGGAGGCGTGGGACCGCGCGATCGACATGCTTCAAACGGTCGGCATCCCCAAGCCCGCGGAGCGCGCCCGGCAGTACCCGCACGAGTTCTCCGGCGGCATGCGCCAGCGGGCGATGATCGCGATGGCGCTCGCGTTGAACCCGGACCTCTTGATCGCGGACGAGCCGACGACGGCGCTCGACGTGACCGTGCAGTCGCAGATCCTGGAGCTGATCGACCGCCTGAAGCAGGAGTTCCGGACGGCCGTGGTGCTCATCACGCACGACCTCGGAGTGGTCGCCGAGTACTGCGACCACATCAACGTCATGTACGCCGCGAGGATCGCGGAAAGCGGGAACACGCGCGACATCTACTACGGCGCCCATCACCCCTATACCTGGGGACTCCTGCAGTCCATCCCTCGGCTGGACAGCGAGGTCCAGGACCTCAAGCCGATCAAAGGACAGCCGCCGTCGTTGATCTTCGTTCCGCCCGGGTGCGCGTTCCATCCACGGTGCCCGTACGTGATGGACATCTGCCGCACGAAGGAGCCCGAGCTCCAATCGCCCGATGGCGTCCACGCGTCGGCCTGTCACCTCGCGCTCTCGGAGAAGGAGCGCATCTTCCGGGAAGAGGTGCTCCAGCGGGCATGACGGTCTCGGTGCAGGAGCGGGAACGGCCGGCCGGATCGCCGGGATCGACGCCGCTGCTTCGGCTCGAGGGCGTGAAGAAGCATTTCCCGATCACGCGTGGGGTGATCTTCCAGAAGAAGATCGGACAGGTGCACGCGGTCGACGGGATCGACCTCGAGGTCTATCCGGGCGAGACGCTCGGCCTGGTGGGGGAGACCGGTTGCGGGAAGTCCACGCTGGCGCGGCTCATCATGAAGGTGTACGACGCGACCGAAGGCCGTCTGTTCTTCGAGGGCGAGGAGTACACGGCCTACGGCCGGCGGAAGATGCGTCCCCTCCGCCGCGAGATGCAGATGATCTTCCAGGACCCCTACGCGTCGCTCAACCCCCGCAAGACGATCGGATCGATCATCGCCGACCCGTTCCGGATCCATCACACGGTGCCCAAGGGCGACGTGAAGAAGAACGTGCAAGAGCTGATGGAGTTGGTCGGTCTGAACCCCGAGCACTACAACCGGTATCCGCACGAGTTCTCCGGTGGGCAGCGGCAGCGGATCGGTGTCGCCCGGGCCCTCGCCCTGCGGCCGAAGCTGATCGTGTGCGACGAGCCGGTGTCGGCGCTCGACGTCTCGATCCAGGCCCAGATCATCAACCTGCTCGAGAAGCTCCAGCGGGAGTTCGGCCTGACCTACATCTTCATCGCGCATGACCTGTCGGTCGTCAAGCACGTCTCGGACCGCGTCGCCGTCATGTACCTCGGCAAGGTCGTCGAGATGGCCACGGGGCCCACGCTCTACCGGAACCCGAAGCACCCCTACACCGGCGCGCTCCTGTCGGCCGTCCCGATCGCCGACCCGGACCTCGCCAGCCACAAGAAGCGGATCGTGCTCGAGGGCGACGTGCCGAGCCCGATCGACCCGCCCTCGGGATGCCGGTTCCACCCGCGGTGCCCGAACGCCCAGTTCCCCAGGTGCCGCGAGGAGGAGCCGGTCCTCCTCCCGCACCACCCCGGACAGGTGGCCGCCTGCCATTACCCACTCGAGGACCGGGCCGTGCTCGATCTCGGGCCATCGGCCTGAGCGGCCGGTAAACTGACCCGGTGCTCGACGTCGTCGCGCTCGTGCTGAACATCATCTCCAGCCTGTTCCTGATCGTGTTCATCCTGCTGCACTCGGGCAAGGGGAGCGGGCTTTCGGACATGTTCGGAGGGGGATCGTCCACGCTCACCGGCGGCACCGCCCTCGAGCGGCGGCTGGACCGGATCACCGTCGTCACGGCCGTGATCTTCGGGCTGAGCACCTTCTGGCTTTCCTGGCAGTGGAAGTAGGCCGGGCCCCCAAACCCGGTTGATAGAATCCCCTTCGCTCCCGTCGGAGTGGCGGAACTTGGTAGACGCGCTAGGTTGAGGGCCTAGTGGGCTTTACGGCCCGTGCAGGTTCAAATCCTGTCTCCGACACCAACGCTCACCTGGACCTCTCGGTGTGCGCCAGGGTCAACTCGTGGATCGCCTTCGTCAGATCGAGGATCTGGCTCGAGATGCCGATCAGCTCCTCGTTCTGCCGTTCCTCGGACTGCACCACCTCCCACTCTTGATCCGCCAGGTGCCTTCGCGCGTCCTCCTGTCGGTTCTGGCTGATCATCACGAAGGTCGACAGGAAGATGGCCTCGAGCGACACGATCATCGTGAGCAACCCGTATGGGTACCGCTCGACGCCCAGACCGATCCAGACCGAGAACCAGACGATGTGGAGATAGACGAACCACATCGACCCCGCGAACCTCGTGATCGCATCGGCGATCCGATTCTGGGCGCTTCGGGCCCGTTCCTCCCCGTGCTCGAAGCAGCGCTGGATGGATCGCCCTCTCCGGTACGGCGATGGCCACGGTTCCTCCTCGCACTCGGCGCATCCGACAACTCGTGAGCGTAAGCCATGCGGAAGCCCCATCCGGTGGGAGACGAGCCTGACCCGCTAGCATCGAGCCGTGGTTGCATTCCGCTACCTCGTGAACGACGTCGACGACGCGGTCGCGTTCTACACGGGCCTCCTGGGCTTCGAGCTCGAGCAGCAGATGGGTCCGGCCTTCGCGATCGTCGTCCATCGACGAGACGCCGCTGTGGCTCTCCGGGCCGGCAAGCTCCGCGGCGCGCCCGATGCCCGACGGCGCGCAGCCCGAGCCCGGCGGTTGGAACCGGATCGCCCTGGAGGTCGACGACATCGAGGCCGAGGTGACGAGGCTCCGTGCCGCCGGCGTCCGCTTCCGCGGCGACATCGTCATCGGTCCCGGCGGGAGCCAGATCGTGCTGGAGGACCCCTCCGGCAACGCGGTCGAGCTCTTCCAGCCGGCCTTAGGTCGAGCCGTGGGTATGGAACAGACCTCGCGAACAGGGGAGCGCGGAAAGCTCTGGGTTCCCGACGAGCCGACCTGGTGGCAGCGCGGCATCGTCTACCAGATCTATCCGCGGAGCTTCCGCGATGCGTCCGGTGACGGCGTCGGCGACCTCGCCGGCATCCGCGAGAAGGCCGACTACCTCGCGTGGCTCGGGATCGACGCCGTCTGGCTCTCGCCGATCTATCCGTCGCCGGACGTGGACCTCGGCTACGACATCTCCGACTACCGCAACATCCACCCGGCGTTCGGGACGTTGGAGGACTTCGACGCGCTCGTCGCGGCGCTGCACGAGCGCGAGATCAAGCTCATCCTCGATCTCGTCCCGAACCACACCTCCGACCAACACTCGTGGTTCCTCGAGAGCAGGGACCCCGACAGCGCGCGGCACGACTGGTACGTGTGGCGCGAGGGCCGGCCCGACGGATCGCGTCCGAACAACTGGGTGAGCTACTTCGGCGAGCCCGGCGTGGCGCTACCTCGATCCGCCGGGCAAGTGGTACCTGCACTCCTTCGATCCGGGGCAGCCGGACCTGAACTGGGACAACCCGGAGGTGCAGGCAGCGATCCACGACGCGATGCGGTTCTGGCTCGACCGGGGCGTCGACGGGTTCCGGGTCGACGTGCTGTGGCTCCTCGGGAAGGACCCGGAGCTCCGAGACAACCCACCGAACCCCGATTGGCACGACGCGCTGCCGTCGCGACTCAAGCTGCACCGCGTCCACTCCGAGGACGGCCCGGATGCGCACGACCGAGCGCGTTCGCTGCGCGCGGTGATCGACGAGTACCCCGATCGGGTCATGATCGCGGAGCTGGTCCTGCCTCCCGCCCGAGCCGTGACCTACCACGGTGCGGATCTCGACGAGGCGCACATGCCGCACAACTTCGCGCTGACCGAGCTCCCCGAGTGGACCGCCGATGCGGTTCGAGCCGAGGTCGAGGCGTACGAAGCGGTGCTGCCCGAAGGCGCGTGGCCGAACTGGCTGCTCGGGGACCACGACTTCCCGCGCATCGCGAGCCGGGTCGGACCGGAGCGGGTCCGGCTCCTTCACATGCTCCTGCTGACGCTCCGCGGAACGCCCGACCTGGTACTACGGGGACGAGCTCGGACTCCCGAACGCCGTCGTCCCCACATCGAAGGCGGCGTTCCCGGATCCCCAGGCCGCCCTCGGAACGTCGTTGGACCGTCTTCCCGTTCGCTCGCCGATGCAGTGGTCACCCGGTCCCAACGCCGGCTTCTCCGAGTCGGAACCGTGGCTGCCGCTCGCGTCGGACGATCCGGCGATGACCGTCGAGGTGCAGCGAGAGGACCCCGACAGCGTGCTGAACCTGTTCCGCTCGCTGGTTCGGCTGCGGAAGGAGACCCCTGCGCTCGCGGTCGGCGCGTATCGAACCCTGCCCGCTCCGGAAGGCGTCTTCTCGTTCGAGCGCTCCCACCCCGATGGGACGGTGCAGGTCCACCTCAACTTCGGCGAAGAGCCCCGCGAGGTGGAGGTTCCGGCGGGCGAGGACGTCCTGCTTTCCACGGTCGGCGAGGTCTCAACTCCAGGGACGGGACGTCTCGAGTTGCGTGGCCACGAAGGCGTGATCGTCGGTCGGCCGGAGCATCGGGGCCGATAGTCGAAGGGAGCGGGCCACCGGCCCACTCCCCTCAACGTTCCTCCACGAGCTACTAGTGGATCTGGATGTTCCCTCCGATCAGCGGCCCGCCGTTCGAGTAGGTATCTGTCTCGATGCTGAACGTGTCCGGCGGAGGTCCGGAGCTCGGCTCGCCACAGTCGTCCACCTCGACGGTCATGGTCTCCGATACGCCATTGACCTTCGCCATGCCCGTGAACATGGCATGGGTGTTCGGCCCGCAGAGGCCGTCGCTGATGCTAAGGAAGTCGTAGGACGTGGCCTTGATAGTCGACGTCGGCGTCATGGTCCTGGTACACGAGGTTCCCCTTCGGGACCGTGGCACCGGGTGCGAGTTGGATGACGAACCCGAAGTTCGCCCGCGCGCCGTTCGCGGTCAGGATGATCGCGGGCAACGAAAGCAGCTCGCCGATCGGGGAGAAGAGCGGGTCTTGTCCTTCGACCTGGCCCCCACCGGTCACCTTCCCAGCGGTGGAAGCGAGGCCGCCGATGCAAGGCCCACCTGGGGCGCGCGGGTGAGCCAGGGGGTGAAGTCTGCATCTCCGACGACTTCCTCGCCGGTGCCCCCGAGATTGAGGGGTTGGTTGGACCCGTGGGAGAATTCCACCAGTTGCATTCCGCATCGACCGTGCCGATATGGCTCATCGGCTCGACCGTTAGCCCCGTCAAGAAATAGTCTTCGAAGTTGTTCTGATGAAACTCGACGTCGGAGCTCTGAGTCGTGAGGCCGGACGGTCATCCGGACGGCGTGGCCGGCCCCACGCTGAGGTCGTTGTTCGTGAAGAGCTAGGCCGCCGTTGTTGTCGAAGATGCGAACGTCTGCACTCCCGACGAATGGCTGTTGGTGATCGTGTTGTCGTCGAAGGTCGAATTGTGGGTATTGAAGAGGACGGATAGCACGGCTGTTCATGTCGAACATTGTTCGACGATCACCTCGGAGGTCGTCATGCATTCGCGAAGCGTGTTGCTTGTTGATCGCCTGCCCCGACACCGGGTGGCCGAGAAGAGTTCTCTTCGATGAGGACGTTCCTTACCCGTCGGGCCGCTCGATGAACTGATCGGTATAGATGCCGGTCCGCTTGCGGCCGACCTGGATCGTGTTGTTCCGGATCAGTTGTGCCGGATGACGGCCTGAGAATCGCCGCTGTTGGCGCAGCCCGAGCCAACGATGTTGCCCGTGATCTTGTCGAGGATGAGTGCCACTGCTCCCGCTTCCAGAGAGATGCCGTCACCCGGTGAACGCCGAGAGAAGCTGGTCCTGCACGGTGAAGCCGTCGATGACCACGTCGCTCGCCGGACAATCGTCCCTTGAGGGTTTGAAGATTGACTCCGCTCCACGCGGATCCGAGCTCCCGTTCGCCTGCGGCTCCTCAAGATCGTGCAGGGTTGTTGCTCGTCAGCGGCGCCTGCACCGAGTACGAGTGACGCCATCACCAAGAGGACACCTGAATCGTGTCGCCGCATCGCGCGGTCACGCGTCCTATTCATCGTTCACGTCGCGTCAGGGCTGCACGCATCGTCATCGGCACTACGCGATGAGCTGCGGCCGGCTGGGTAGCGCAGCATTCATCACTGTGCAGCCCTGAGCGAAGAATCTCTTGCGCACTTCCAAGCCTCCCGACAAGCGAAGCAACGCATTCCATCGCTGCGAGCAGCGGGAGTCGGTGCCCTCCTTCCGCGAGCAGTTCCGGCGGCTGAAGGCTCTCGCGAGCGACCGTACCGCCGTGGGGCTACAGCAAACGTGGATGAGGGGAATCTCACGCATCGCGACGCGAGTTCAAGCGGTGCGTCTAGCGGACGCCGACCTCGTCGAGGTGTGCGAGGAGATCGGCGGGATCGGCGTACACGCGGTACGCGCCGGCACGCTCGAGCTCGTCGAGGCCGTAACCGCCGGACAGGAAACCGACGCCGAGGGCTCGCGCCCGGCGCGCGGCGAGCAGGTCCCACACGCTGTCGCCGACGACGATGCTGTTCTCGATGTTCACGCCGAGCTTCTCGGCGGCCGCGAGGAACAGGTCCGGATCGGGCTTGGCCCGCTCGACGAGATCGCGCGTGATGATCGGAACGCCGTCGGGAACCTCCAGGAGCTCGATCGTGGGTCCGGCCGACTGCCGGTAGCCGCTCGTCGCGATGGCCCACGGCGTGCCGCCCTCGGTGAGCGTTCGCAGGAGCTCGATGGCTCCGGGGAGGGGCCGGATCTGCCCGGAGCGAGCCGCGTAGGCTTCGGCGTGGAGCTTGCGGAGGCGGTCCGCGTCCTCGACGGTTACCGGCCGGCCGGTCTCGCGCAGCAGCGCATTGGCGAACAGGCCACCGCTCATGCCGATCTTGCGGTGGATCCTCCAGACCGCGAGCTCGATCCCGACCTTCTCGAGGGCCTCTCGCCAGGCGAGAACGTGCTGGTAGACGCTGTCGATCAGTGTCCCGTCGAGGTCGAAGATGAGGGCCTGTTCGCGATCCA
Organism: uncultured Actinomycetes bacterium; assembly: GCA_963786805.1. Classification (GTDB taxonomy): domain Bacteria; phylum Actinomycetota; class UBA4738; order UBA4738; family HRBIN12; genus CALGFI01. Next base: position 208,225 of record CAWBAK010000005.1, on the reverse strand, counting down.
CCTCATGCATCCTAGGTGAGCCCCGTGTCCCGGGTTCGCGCAGCCCGGGACGAAGCCGATCGGCCGTCGGGCTCAGGCGATTAGGGATCCGAGCCGATGGGTATCCCGAGACCATGCTGCCCCCACGAGACGACCCGATCGTGAAAGAGGCCCTCGCCAGCGGCGCCCTGCTGCTCGCCACGGTCGGGGTCCTGCTGCTCGGTATCGTGGGCTCCCTCGCGTTCCTTCGCTGACGCTCTCAAAGCCCCGATCCCGTGCCCCGTGAGGCTGTTCTCCTCCTGAGCGGCGCGGTACCCTTCCTGCATGTGACGGCTCCGATCCGATAGCGGCGCAACCACCCGCATCGAAAGGGAGCCTTCCGTCGTGTCCATCGTCCACCTCCATCCGTCCCGCATCTCGCTCCAGGGAGTCCCGGCATGAGCGTGCTCGAGATCCGTGACCTCGCGGTCGAGGTCGCCGGGCGTCCGGTCCTGGAGGGCCTCACGCTCTCGCTCCGGCCGGGGGACAAGGTCGGTGTCGTCGGTCGCAACGGCGCGGGCAAGACGAGCCTGCTCCAGGTGGTCGCGGGAGAGGCGACGGCGCTCGCCGGGCGCGTCACGGTTCGAGGGCGCGTCGGCTACCTGCGGCAGGATCCGCGACAGCACCGTGCCGACGAGGACCACACCGGTCTGGTGCACGTCCTGCAGGCGCGCGGGCTGCAGGAGATGGCGGAGCGCCTCGAGAAGTCGCGGCTCGCGATCGAAGAACGTCCGACCGACGCCAACGTCGGACGCTTCGCACGCCTCGAGGAGCGCTACCGTGCCGCAGGCGGGTACTCGGGCGAGGCCGAGGCCCGAAGGATCGCCGCCGGACTCGGGCTTCCCGGTGACCGGCTCGACCTTCCCGTGCCCGCACTGTCGGGCGGGGAGCGGAGGCGTCTCGAGCTCACGCGGATCTTGTTCGGAGGATCGGATGTCGTGCTCCTCGACGAGCCGACGAACCACCTCGACAACGACGCGAAGCAGTGGCTGATGAAGTTCCTCGCGGCGTACCCGGGCGCGCTGGTGGTGGTCAGCCACGACCTCGCGCTGCTCGACTCGTCGATCACGCGGATCCTGCATCTGGATCGCGACGGACTCGTGCAGTACCGCGGGACGTACTCGGAGTACCGGACGGCCCGAACCCAGGACGAGGTGCGCCGCAGGGCGCTGGCCGAGCGCCAGCACGCCGAGATCGACCGGCTCAAGACGCTCGCGAACTCGATGCGCGGGCAGACGGTCAAGCGGGCCCGCAAGGCGAGGAGCCTCGACTCGCGGGTGGCGCACCTGCGCACGAAGGCGGTGGCCGCGCCCAAGCGCGAGCGCGTCGTGCAGTACCGGTTCCCTCCGCCCCCGCACAGCGGAAGGGTCGTGCTGAAAGCCGACGAGCTCACGAAGGGCTACGGAGGACCGCCCGTCTTCCAGGACGTGAGCTTCGACCTCGGCCGCGGAGAGCGCCTCCTCGTCATGGGGCTGAACGGCGCCGGCAAGACGAGCCTGCTGAAGATCCTCGCCGGCGTGACCAACGCCGACGCCGGTACGTTCGAGCTTGGCCACGGCGTGCGGCTCGGGTACTACGCCCAGGAGCACGAGGGGATCCACGACGGGGTTCCGGTCCTGGCGCACGTCCGAGGGGAATCGACCGATGCCTCCGACCAGGACCTGCGCGCGCTCCTCGGGATGTTCGGTCTGAGCGGAGAGGTCGCGTTCCAGGATGCCGGGACGCTCTCCGGCGGTGAGAAGACCAAGCTCGCCATCGCGCAGCTCGTCGCGGGCCGACGGAACCTGATCCTGCTCGACGAGCCGACGAACAACCTCGATCCGCCGTCGCGGACGGCGGTCGCAGAAGCGCTCGCGACGTGGACGGGCTCGATGGTCCTCGTCAGCCACGACGTCGCGTTCGTCCGCAGCCTTGCCCCGCAGCGCGTCCTGATGATGCCCGACGGCGAGCTCGGCTACTGGGACGACGAGCTGCTCGACCTGGTCGCCCTCGCCTAGGCCGAACCGAGCACCGTGAACGGCACCGAGACCCGGCAGCGATAGCTGTCGTCGAGGCACAGGGACAGCTGGTAGTCGCCGGCGGGGAGCGGCCAGCCCGCCACGCCACGAACACCGGGACCCAGATCGGCGGAACCGCCGACGCGGCCCTCCACGTAGCGCCACGCCTTGATGTTGCCGGTCTTCGCGGTGACCCCGGCGCGGAAGACGCCGAGCCAGTCGAAGCGGTTGCCGGGGGCGAAGGCCCACGTGATCTCGAGCTCCTGATCGCCCTCGAGCGTGTCATCGGCGATGGTCAGGATCGGCGGCTGGCCCTCGGAGACGAGCACCACGGTGTCGCGGGCGAGCTCGGTGTCGTCGCCGTCGAGCAGCGCGAGCTCGTACGTCCCCTGCTCGAAGCCCGTGGTGTCGAACACGATCGTGCCGTCGCTCGGCGAGCCGGGGCCGGTCGATACGTCGGCGACGGGAGTGGCCGTCCCGGCCGGCGTCATCGTCACGTGCTCGCCGGGGTTTCCGGGAGCGTGGAACGTGACCTCGAGTGGAGCACCCGGCCTCGAGCGTTCCGAGTCCGAGGCGACGAACACGGGAGGAACGCCGGGGGTGACCACGAAGGTCGAGACGACCGCACGGTGATCCGAGGGCCACGGGTCGACGACGATGTCGGCGTTCGCCGCCGATTCGCCGACCACGTCGCTCGCCAGCGGGATCGCCGCGCCGGCGGCCCAGACGAAGTCGATGCGGTCGTGGAGATCCCACGGGTAGACGAACGGGGCAGGATAGCCCGGCGTCCACGTGAACCCGGGATCGGCGAGCGGATCGGGGCGCACCGTCCGGTACGAGTCGACGAACCCGGCCGCCTCCATCGTGAGGGAGACGGGCCACCGCACCGGATAGGGAAGCCCGCGAGCCTCGACGACACGCCGAGTCCAGTCTCGGTACGACGGGACGTTGAAGTCGCCGGTGAAGAACGTGGGGATGTCCGCATCGAGGACCGGCGCGAGCGCGGCCAGATGGCGCTCGATCCGGCGGACGCGTGTCCTGCGCTCCTGCTCGAGGATCGTCTCGCGATCGAAGCCGCGGTTCACGATCCGATACGGGGTATACGGACAGCAGGGGAGGTGCTCGTTCGCGATCGCGGCCACCTGACCGGGACCGAGGAGCAACAAGGCCCAATCGCCGTCGCTCCCCGCCGGCTCCAGGATCGGGTAGCGCGAGATGACGTGCATCCGCGGCGACGCGTGGAACCCGAGCGCGAGCGCGATGCGGCGGAGTCGCGCATACGGCTCCTGCATCCCGATCACATCCGCATCGGCGGCCTGGATGGCCTCGATCACCTTGCCGAGGCCATCGGTCGGGGTCGCGCCGTACCAGATGTTGAAGGTCATCACGCGAAGCTCGATCGGCTCGGGCGCGGGTTGACCGCCCGAGGAACCCACGGTGATCGAGGTGATGAGCATCGCGAACGCGATCACGACGAACCCGCGGCCTCGCACCGATCCCCTCCTCGCTCCGGTTCGCGGAGCATAGCCCGCGGGCTCGGTATGCTCTCGCCGCTCGTGATCGGGAGACCACCGTCTTCGTGACCGCACCGGCAGACCTCGCCTTCGTGAACGGCGCCGTGTACACGGTCGACCCGGCCCGGCCGCTCGCGCAGGCCGTCGCGGTACGAGACGGCCGGATCGTCGCGGTGGGATCGGACGACGACGTGCGCGAGCTCGTCGGCTCGTCCACCGACGTGATCGACCTCAAGGGCCGCATGCTGCTGCCGGGCTTCCAGGACGCGCACGTCCATCCGCCCTCCTCCGGCCTGGAGATGCTGCGGTGCAACCTGTCGAACGCGTACTCGTTGCCCGACTACCGGCGGATCGTCGCCGAGTATGCGGCCGGTCATCCGGACGAGCCGTGGATCCTCGGCGGCGGGTGGTCGATGGACGTCTTCCCCGGCGGCAATCCGCCGAAGGGCGAACTCGACACGGTCGTGACCGATCGCCCCGTGTATCTGACGAGCCGCGACGGTCACAGCGCCTGGGTGAACTCGAAGGCCGTGGAGATCGCCGGCCTGTCTCGCGACACCCCACGACCCGGCCGACGGCGTGATCGTGCGAGCCGCCGACGGCGAGGAGATCTGGGGGACGCTGCACGAAGGAGCGGTCGGCCTCGTCGATCGGTTCCTCCCGGAGGACACGATCGAGGATTGGATCGCCGGGCTTCGCGTGGCGCAGGCGTACCTCCACTCGCTCGGGATCACCGGGTGGCAGGACGCGATCGTCGGGATCGACTCGGTCTACCGGACCTTCGAGCCCTACCTCCGGTTCGCGCGCGACGGCGAGCTGACTGCCCGCGTGATCGGAGCGCTGTGGTGGGACCGGTACCGAGACGCCGAGCAGATCGACGACCTGCTGGATGGCACGCGAGCGGGGGAGCGCCGGACGGTTCGCGGCGACGAGCGTGAAGATCATGCAGGACGGCGTGGTCGAGAACTTCACCGCCGGCATGCTCGAGCCGTACCTGGACGCGAACGGCAATCCGACCGACAACCGAGGGAAGTCCTTCGTCGACCCCGAGGAGCTCAAGGCCCATGTCACACGACTCGACGCCGAGGGGTTCCAGGTCCACTTCCACGCGCTCGGCGAACGCGCGGTGCGCGAGGCGCTCGATGCGATCGAGCAGGCGAGACGGACGAACGGGATGAACGACCTCCGGCACCACCTCGCACACATCCAGGTCGTGAATCCGGACGACGTCCCACGCTTCCGGGAGCTCGGCGTCGTGGCGAACGCGCAGCCGCTGTGGGCCCAGAACGAAGGGCAGATGCTCAACCTGACGATCCCGTTCCTCGGGCCGGAGCGATCGGGCTGGCAGTATCCGTTCGGCTCACTCGCGCGCGCGGGCGCGACGCTCGCGTTCGGAAGCGACTGGTCCGTCTCGAGTCCGAACCCGCTGGAGGAGATGCACGTCGCCGTGAACCGCACCGGGTTCCCCGATCAGACGTACGCGCCGAACTCCGACACGACGGACGACCCGTTCCTGCCCGACGAGGCGGTGGACCTGCCGACGGCGATCGAGGCCTTCACGCGAGGTTCGGCCTTCGTGAACCACCTGGACGACGTGACCGGCTCGATCGAGTCCGGCAAGCTGGCCGACCTGGTCGTCCTGGACCGAGACCTGTTCGCCCATCCGGTGACCGAGCTCTACGCCGCGAAGGTCGAGCTGACCCTCATCGAGGGCGAGCGCGTCTACGCGACCGAGAACTTCGCGTAGCCGGGAGGTCGGAAGCTCGGGGTCTGCTGACTTCAGGTCAGGGACCGTCCTTGCCGGTCCGGTCACCCGGCCGCACGATACGGCTGTTCCCGCAGGTCCTGGGCCCGAACCCGGTCGCCCTCGATCCGCATCCGCAGCTTCCGGAGGAGGCCCACGATGGCGTTCGACATGAGTCAGGTCCAGCGCGGCGCCCGCAACCGCCGCACGCCGTACCACGAAGCCGCGCAGCGCTACGACCCGAAGGGCTACACGGTCTACAACCACATGTACTTCCCGATCCGCTTCGACACGTTCGAGGCGGAGTACGAGACGCTGTTGAACGGCGTCACCCTGTGGGACGTCTCCGTCGAGCGCTGCCTGGAGATCTCGGGCCCGGACGGGTTCCGATTCGCGCAGCTCCTCACGCCGCGCGACCTGTCCAAGTGCGCCGTGGGCCAGGCCAAGTACGTCCTCATCTGCGACGCCGACGGCGGGATCGTGAACGACCCGGTGCTCACGCGGATGGCCGAGAACACGTTCTGGTTCGCCCTCGCGTCCTCGGACGCTCTGCTCTTCGCGCGGGGTCTGAAGAACGCGTACCCGGACCTCGACGTGTCGATCAAAGAGGCCGACGTGGCGCCGCTCCAGGTGCAAGGCCCGAAGTCGAAGGAACTGATGGCCAAGCTCCTCGGCGAGGAGATCCTCGACCTCAAGTACTACTACTGGACCGAAGCCAAGATCGCCGATGCGCCCGTCGTGATCACGCGCACGGGGTGGACGTCCGAGGTCGGATACGAGGTGTACCTGACCGACAGCACCAAGGGTGACGAGGTCTACGAGGCCATCATGGAGGCGGGTCGCGAGTTCGGCATCAAGCCGACCGGTCCGTCCGACATCCGGCGGATCGAGGGCGCGATCTTCAACTGGGGCGCCGACATGACGTACGAGAACAACCCGGTGGAGATGGGGCTCGACCGCCTGGTGGACTGGGATCTTCCCGACGAGGCGAGCATCTCGATGCGCGCCCTCCGCCAGATCCGCGACCGCGGCGTGGATCGCCGGATCCACGGCGTCGAGATGGACGGCGAGCCCTTCCCGGGGCTGAACGACGTCAAGTGGCCCATCGTCGAGGGGGGCCGCCCGATCGGACAGGTCACCTCGGCGATCTACTCGCCCCGCCTCGAGCGGAACATCGGGTTCGCCTGGCTTCCGGCGGACCGGTCCAAGCTCGGGTCGACCGTCCAGGTCGAGTCGGAGTGGGGGCCGCGCACCGCGACGGTCGTCGAGATGCCGTTCATCGACCCGAACAAGCAGATCCCGGTCTCGTAGGACAAGCCCTTGCGGGACCGCATCGCCGGGCGTTGCGGCCACGGCCATGTTTGAACGATGATTCAACCGCGCCGGGCGCGGCCCGTCTCCCGGCCGGGCTGAAGGGAGCGGCGAGATGGTGAACGAACGGCCGGAGATGCTCGAGCAGAGCGCGACGATCTACTTCGGGCCCTGGTACCGGCGGTCTCCGTTCTTCGACGCGACCCGGCGGGCCGGTTGCACCGCGTACGACGTCTACAACCACATGTTGCTCCCGGCGTACTTCGACGATCCCATCACCGAGTACTGGGCGCTCCTCAACGACGTGACGGTCTGGGATGTCGCCGTCGAGCGTACGGTGGAGATCTCCGGGAAGGACGCGGACCGGTTCGTCGACATGCTGACGTGCCGGGACCTCACGAAGTGCGCCGTCGGGCAGGGCAAGTACATGATCGTCACCGCGCCCGACGGCGGCATCCTGAACGACCCGGTCCTCCTGCACGTGGGGGAGAACCGATGGTGGATGCAGCTCGCCGATTCCGACGCTGGGCTGTACGCGCTCGGCGTCGCGACGAGCTCGAACATGGACGTCGACGTGTCCTATCCGCACGCCTATCCGATGCAGGTCCAGGGCGCGAAGGCCGGGAAGACGCTCGAGAAGCTCGTGGGCCCGGCGATCTACGACCTGAAGTACTACTGGTGCGACTGGTTCCAGGTCCGGGACATCCCGGTCCTCATCAGCCGGACCGGCTGGACCGCCGTGCAGGGCTTCGAGATCAACCTCCTGGACCCCGACCGCGGCGACGATCTGTGGAACGCGGTCTTCGAAGCCGGGGAGGAGCACCAGATCAGGCCGGTCGCGCCCGTCGAGGCCCGGCGGCTCGAGGCCGGGATCATGAATTACAACTCGGACATGACGCACGAGGACACGCCGCTGCACATCATGGGCCTCGAGCACCTCGTCGAGGACCAGCCGCAGGACTACATCGGCAAGGGGGCGCTCGAGGCGGTGAAGGCCGAAGGGGTCGATCGCAAGCTCGTCGGGATCGAGTGGCCGGGCGACGAGCTGCCCGCCGAGCTCTCGTGGTTCTGGCCCATCGTCCGCGACGGCGAGCGGATCGGCAAGGTCACGGACGCGATCTGGTCGCCGAAGCTCGAACGCAACATCGGCTACGCGTGGGTTCCGATCGCGCTCGCCGAGCCGGGCACCTCGATCGACGTCGAATCCGAGCACGGCCCGCTCACCGTTCGGACCGCGGCCATCCCGTTCGTCGATCCGCGGAAGGAGGTACCGGCGCAAGATCTGCGCCAGGGCTGATCGCCCTTGCCGCGGCTCGCGCCGCCCCGGACATGGCACGCACGCTCGACCGCAGGCCACCTCCATCCGCGCCGCCGCCAGGAGGCTTCCGCAAGGCGATCCTCCTCCTCGAGCGGCAGACGAAGGAAACGATCTGGGATTGCCGGATGTGCGGACAGTGCATCCTGCATTCGACCGGGATGTCCTGCCCGATGCGCTGTCCGAAGAACCTGCGCAACGGCCCCTGTGGCGGAACGCTGCAGAACGGCAACTGCGAGGTCGTTCCCGAGATGAAGTGCGTGTGGGTCTCAGCGTGGGAAGGGTCGAGGAAGCTCCCGCTCTGGCGCGATCACATCCAGCACGTCGAGCGCCCGGTGGACTGGCGCCTGCAGGAGACCTCATCGTGGGAGAACCTCGTCTCCGGTCGTGACCGGCAGGTGCCGGATGGGTGGGACTCCGCGCCGAGGCCGGAGTCGTGACGGAAGCGGCAGGCGCCCGCAGCGAGCTTCACCGGCTCCTGCTCGCCGGTGAGTTCGTCGTCACGGCCGAGCTCCCCACGAGCGACTCGGCCGACCCCGCGAGGGTTCACGAGCTGGCCGCGCCGCTGCGCGGCAAGGTCGACGCGGTCAACTGCACGGACAACAGCTCGGCTCACACGCACATCGCGCCGATCGCAGCCGCGCATCTACTGCTCGACGCCGGCATCGAGCCGATCATGCAGATCGCCTGCCGCGACCGGAACCGCCTGGGCCTTCAGGCGGACCTGCTCGCGGCCGCGGCCCTGGGCGTCCGGAACATCCTGTGCATGACCGGCGACGACGTGAGCGCGGGCGATCACCCGGAGGCCAAGCCGATCTACGACATCGACTCGATCCATCTGCTCCGGATCGCTCGGATCATGCGGGACCAGGGCACCTACCTCTCGGGACGCACGCTCGAGCAGGCGCCGAGCTTCCTGATCGGCGCGGTTGAGAACCCGTTCGCGCCACCGCTCGATTTCCGGCCGGTGCGCCTGGGAACGAAGATCGAGGCGGGGGCGGAGTTCGTCCAGACCCAGATCTGCTTCAACCTCGACAAGCTGCGGCTGTTCATGGCCCGGGCCGGCGAGCTCGGCCTGCTGGACCACGTGTGGGTTCTCGCCGGTGTGTTCGTTCCGAGGTCTGCGCGTGCCGTGCGGTACCTGCGGGACCAGGTTCCCGGCCTCGACGTCCCCGAAGCCGTCGTGGACCGGATCGAGGCCGTCCCTGCGCAGGGCCAGCAGGCGGAGGGGATCCGGATCGCGCTCGAGATCGTGGAGCAGGTTCGACGGATCCCCGGCGTGAGCGGCGTCCACCTGATGTCGATCGGGAACGAGGAGGGCATCGTCCGGGTCGTCGAGGAGGCCGGCCTGCTGCCGCGACCCTCCTCGGTGCCGCTCACCGTGGGCTGACCTGCCCCGCCCGGGCGGGGTGTGTCCTTGGTCACCATCGCCGACTCGGTCCGAACGCGGTGGCTGGGCGTGTCGAACGGCCACTGCAACCGACAGACTGGAGTCGCCATGAGACGGACCCTCCTCACGCTCCTCACGGGCTCGGCCCTGCTCCTCGCGGGGTGCACGTCCGGCACCGACGAGCCCGACCGGGCCGAGCCTCGGGACTTCCCGTCACCCGCTCCGGCCCCAGCGGAAGCGTCCGGCGTCCTCGACGTCGTCGACGTCGTCGATCAAGTCCTTCCCGCGGTCGTGAACGTCGTCGTCGACACCCCGTCCGGACAGGGGGAGGGGTCGGGCTTCGTCATCCGCGAGGACGGGATCATCGTGACGAACGCCCACGTCGTCGAGAGCGCCACGTCGATCACGGTGCTGACCTCGGACGAGGAACCGGTCGAGTACGAGGCTCGGGTGATCGGCGGCGACATCCCGGCCGACCTGGCGATCCTGGACGTCGATGCGGAGGGGATGGCGACGGTTGCGATGGGCAGCTCGGGGAGTCTGCAGCTCGGCCAGCCCGTGGTCGCCATCGGATACGCGCTGGGTCTGGAAGGTGGCCCGTCGGTCACCTCGGGGATCGTGTCCTCGCTCACGCGCCAGATCGAGGTCCAGGATCCGGGCTGCCCGCCAGAGGAGTGCGGGACCGACCGGACCCGCGTCTACAGCGACGTGATCCAGACGGATGCGGCGATCAACCCCGGGAACTCGGGAGGGCCGCTCGTCGATCTCGCCGGCAACGTCGTCGGGATCAACAGCGCCGGCACCACCACGGCCGAGAACGTCGGCTTCGCGATCCAGATCGACTCGGCCAGGGCGACGATCCTCGAAGCGGCGGAGAACCCCGACGCACCGGTCGCCTACATGGGGATCCTCAACCCGGTGCCGGTGTCCGACCCGCAGATCCAGTTCCAGTTCGACCTGCCGGTCGATCAGGGCGTGCTGATCCAGGACGTGGTCCCCGATGGGCCGGCCGAGCGCGCCGGGATCGAGCCGGGCGACGTGGTGATCGTCTTCGAGGGCGAGCCGATCGAGTCCAACGACGACCTCCTGACCGCGATCCGTTCGCACGAGCCGGGTGACCAGGTCGAGGTCGTGATCGTGCGTGCCGATGGCGATCGGGACGTCGTTACCGTCGAGCTCGGCGTGAACCCCGTCCCCACGGGCTGACGCTGCGCTAGCCTTGGCCTCGTGAAGGTCAAGCTCCGGAACCCCGACCGGGAGGTCGAGGTCGCGGGGGAGCGCAAGGTCCACGATCTCCTCGGCGAGCTCGGCATCAACCCCGACACGGTGCTCGTGATCCGCAAGCGCGAGCTCCTCACGCGCGAAGATCGCGTTCGCGAGCAGGACGAGATCGAGGTTCGGCCCGTGATCAGCGGGGGAGGCGGCCGGTGAACCGGATGAAGTGCCGGCGCTGCAAGGCGCCGGCCGTCGTCGAGGTGAGGCGACACAACGCGGCCTTCTGCCGCGACTGCTTCGAGCACCACGTGCGCGCTCAGGTGGAGCGCGCGATCGCGCACTACGACATGGTCGGGCCCGACGACCGGATCCTCGTCGCCGTGTCCGGCGGCAAGGACTCGCTCGCGCTCTGGGATCTTCTGCTCGACCTGGGGTACCGCGCCGACGGCCTCTACCTCGGCCTGGGGATCGGCGAGTACTCGTCGCGCTCGGGAGACGTCGTCCGCGCCTTCGCGGGTGAGCGCGACACCCGCCTGATCGAGGTTGACCTGGCCGGCGAGTACGGGTTCGACGTGCCGACCGCCGGCAAGAAGGGCTCGCGCTCGACGTGCGCGGTGTGCGGGCTCTCGAAGCGCTACGTGTTCAACAAGGCGGCGCGGGACCACGGGTATGACGTGATCGCCACCGGTCACAACCTCGACGACGAGGCGGCGACCTTGCTGGGCAACACGCTTCGCTGGCAGACCGAGTACATCGCCCGCCAGTTCCCCGTCCTACCGGCCGAGGAGGGCTTCGCGCGGAAGGTGAAGCCGCTCTACCGGCTCTCCGAGCTCGAGACGGCGGCGTACGCGTTCCTGCGCGGGATCGACTACGTCGTCGAGGAGTGTCCGCTGGTGGCCGGCAACACCCAGCTCCGGTACAAGGACGCGATGAACCAGCTCGAGTCGACCTCGCCGGGAACGAAGGCGCAGTTCTTCCTCAGCTATCTCGACCGCGCCGCGCCGTTGTTCGCGACGCAGGACGACGCGCACCTGACCGCCTGCGAGCGCTGCGGGCAGCCGACCACGGCGCGGTTCTGCGCGTTCTGTCGCGCCCGGGCTCAGATCCTGGGCGAGCGGCTCGGCGGACCTTCGAACGAACCGGTGGTCATCGCCGATCTGTCCGAAGAGGTCATGCCGGTGGAGCTCTACGGGGCGAACCCGTGAGCGGGCCGCTCGAGCCGGGAGAGCGCGTCCTGCTGCTGGACCAACGCGGCCGGCGCTACTTGGTGAAGCTGCGAGCCGGGGAGACCTGGCACTCGCACGGCGGCGGCGTGCCGCACGACCTCCTCATCGGATCGGAGGAAGGACTCGTCGTGCGGTCGGCCACGGGCATGGAGTTCCGGGTGTTCCGGCCCAGGATGACCGACTTCGTCCTGAAGATGCCTCGGGGCGCCCAGGTCGTGTACCCGAAGGACGTCGGCGCGATCCTCGTGGAGGCCGACATCTTCCCGGGGGCACGGGTGCTCGAGGCTGGCACGGGTTCCGGGGCGCTCACCATGGCGCTGTGCCGCGCCACCGGACCCGAGGGTCGCGTGGTGTCCTACGAGCTCCGTCCCGAGTTCCAGACGAAGGCGGCGCAGAACATCGAGACGTATCTCGGCAAGCTTCCGTCCTGGCTCGCGCTCCGCGACGGCGACGTGCGAGAGGTCGCCTCGACGGGGGAGACCTTCGATCGCGTCGTGCTGGATCTCCCCGAACCATGGGAGATCCTCGAGTCGCTTTCGAGCGTCCTTCCACCCGGTGGGATCGTGTGCGGCTACCTGCCGACCACGATCCAGATCCAGCAGCTCGTCCTGGCGCTCGAGCAGCAGGGGTACGAGCATCTGGAGACCTTCGAGATCTTGCACCGGTCCTGGCACGTGACTAAGCGCAGCGTGCGTCCGGACCACCGGATGGTGGGGCACACCGGGTTCATCACCATCGGACGCCGGGTCTCCGCGCCCCCGAACGACGGGTAGACGAACCGCCCGTTCTTGCGCTCAGGTCGGCCGGCGGACCTGCCGACACCGTATCCATTGGTCGAAGGACCTCCGTCGGCTTCTCGGTCGTTGGGGGGACGGGATGTATGCTCGGCCACGCGGGAGGTGACGGAGATGCCCGAGCCGGATCCACGCGAACAGCAGGAGCTTGCGGAGAAGCAGATCCACGAGCTCCAAACGCAGGTCCGCTTCCTCGAGGACGAGATCGCGCTGCTCCGTCGCCGCGTCACGAACGCGCCCCGGCAGGTCAAGGTCCTCGAAGACAAGATCGTCGAGGCGAGATCCGACCTCACCCGCGCCCTCTCACAGAACGAACGGCTGGCATCGACGCTTCAGGCCGAGAAGGAACGCATCGAAGGCCTCCGTGAGGAGGTCGAGAAGCTCAGCCAGCCGCCGGCGTCCTTCGGTGTCTATCTGGCGGAGAACGAGGACGGCTCGGTCGACGTGTTCACCGCCGGCCGGAAGATGCGCGTGAACGTCTCTCCCGACATCGACCGCACCGGGCTGCATCGGGGCGTCGAGGTCATCTTGAACGAGGCCCTGAACGTCGTCGAGGTGCTGGCGCCGGACCGCGCCGGCGAGGTCGTGAAGGTGAAGGACCGGCTCGGGGACGACCGGGTGATCGTGTTCGGCCGTGGTGACGAGGAGCTCGTCGCCACACTGTCGGCCGGCCTCAAGGGAGAGCTGATCCGAGCGGGAGATCCGCTCCTGATCGACCCCCGCTCCAACGTCGCGCTCGAGAAGCTTCCGAAGGAGGAGGTCGAGGAGCTCGTCCTGGAGGAGATCCCCGATGTCACCTACGAGGACATCGGCGGGCTCGAGGGCCAGATCGAGGCGATCCGCGACGCCGTCGAGCTGCCGTTCCTGTATGCGGAGCTGTTCGCCGAGCACCAACTCGAGCCGCCCAAGGGCGTGCTGCTGTACGGCCCGCCGGGGTGCGGCAAGACGCTCATCGCCAAGGCGGTCGCCAAGTCGCTCGCCGACAAGGTCCGCGAGCGCACCGGCCGGGAGGACGCGCACTCCTACTTCCTGAACATCAAAGGCCCCGAACTGCTGAACAAGTACGTCGGCGAGACCGAGCGCCAGATCCGGCAGATCTTCCAGCGCGCGAAGGAGCGCAGTGAGGAAGGCCTTCCGGTCATCGTGTTCTTCGACGAGATGGACTCCATCTTCCGCACGCGCGGATCGGGCATCTCGAGCGACATCGAGTCCACGATCGTCCCGCAGTTGCTGTCCGAGCTCGACGGGGTCGAGACGCTGAAGAACGTCATCGTGATCGGTGCCTCGAACCGTGAGGACCTGATCGACCCGGCGATCCTGCGTCCGGGCCGGCTGGACGTGAAGATCAAGATCGAGCGCCCGAACGCGGAGCAGGCCGCCGACATCATGGACAAGTACCTGAACCCGGAGGTTCCCATCCATCCGGACGAGGTCGACAAGGCCGGCGACGTCAAGGCCGCGACCAGCCGGATGATCCAGCAGACCATCGACCGGATGTACGCCTCGAGCGAGGACAACCGCTTCCTCGAGGTGACCTACGCGAGCGGCGACAAGGAGATCCTCTACTTCAAGGACTTCAACTCCGGCGCGATGATCGAGAACATCGTTCGGCGCGCGAAGAAGGAAGCGATCAAGCGCTTCCTCTCCACCGGCGAGAAGGGGATCAAGTCCGAGGATCTGACTCGCGCGATCAGAGACGAATTCAAGGAGAACGAGGACCTGCCGAACACGACGAACCCCGACGACTGGGCGCGGATCTCGGGCAAGAAGGGCGAGCGCATCGTGTACGTGCGCACCTTGCTCGGCGAGGGGATCGGCGGCGAGGGCCGGCAAGTCGAGCGCGTCAGCGCCGGACAGTACCTGTAGGCTTCCGCGATGGCCATCCCCAAGGTCGTCGGTACCGAGACCGAGTACGGGATCTCAGCCATCGGATCGCCGGAGTTCAATCCCGTCATCTCGAGCTCGCTCCTCATCAGCACGTTCGCCGGAGCGCTGCGACGCATCCGCTGGGATTACGAGCAGGAGTCGCCGCTCCGCGACGCGCGTGGTTTCGAGCCCGTTCAAGTCCGAGAGGTGTCCGAGGAAGATCTCGGCCTCGCGAACGTCATCCTTCCGAACGGGGCCCGGTACTACGTGGACCACGCGCACCCCGAGTACTCGACGCCGGAGTGCGCGACCGCCCGCGACCTCGTCGTCCACGACAAGGCGGGGGAGCGGATCCTGGAACGCTCGCTCGACGAGCTCGAGCGTGCGATGCCGGGTGGTCAGCGGCTCGCGATCTACAAGAACAACAGCGACGGCAAGGGGAACTCATACGGCACGCACGAGAACTACCTGGTCGACCGCGCCCTGCCGTTCGCCAACATCGTGCGAGACCTCACGCCGTTCTTCGTCTCGCGCCAGATCTTCTGCGGGGCCGGGAAGCTCGGCGCCGAGGCGCCGTGGGACGAGAAGGACCGCCACCGGTACCAGCTCACGCAGCGGGCGGACTTCTTCGAGGCCGAGGTCGGCCTCGAGACGACGCTGAAGCGCCCGATCATCAACACGCGGGACGAGCCTCACGCCGACCCCGACAAGTACCGGCGCCTGCACGTGATCGTCGGCGACGCCAACCTGTGCGAGGTCGCCACGCTGCTGAAGCTTGGAACGACCTCGATCGTCCTGAAGATGATCGAGGACGAGTACCTTCCCGACCTCACGCTGGCCAACGCCGTCGCCTCGCTGCACGAGGTCTCCCGCGACCTGACGTGCCGCGGGGAGGTGCGCCTGGCGGACGGCCGGCGGATGACACCGATCCAGCTCCAGTGGGAGTACCTGGAACGGGCGAAGAAGTACGTGGAGCAGGAGGACACCACGGCGGACAACCAGGACGTCGTCGAGCGATGGGAAGGGGTCCTCTCGGCGCTGGAGGACGATCCGATGCAGCTGCACCGCGAGCTCGACTGGGTGGCGAAGTATCGCCTCTTGGAGGCGTACCGCGACCGCGACCGGCTGGACTGGGGCGATCCGAAGCTGCGGTTGATCGACCTCCAGTACCACGACGTTCGCCGCGATCGCGGCCTGTACCACCGGCTGGCGGCGACCGGGAAGGTCGAGCGCGTCGTCTCCGACGAGGAGATCGAGCGCGCGGTGCTGGAGCCGCCCGAGGACACGCGGGCGTACTTCCGGGGTCGATGCATCTCGAAGTTCCCCGACGCCATCGCGGCGGCCAGCTGGGACTCGATGATCTTCGACGCGGGTCGGGAGGCGCTGCAGCGGATCCCGATGCGCGAGCCGCTTCGCGGGACCAAGGCGCACGTCGACGACTTGCTCGAGCGCTCACCCGACCCCGGGACGCTCGTCGACCTCCTGCGGTCGTAGCCGCCCGGCACGCAGATCACGCCTCAACCACCCCCGCGGCTTGGCCGATGGCTCCGTATGGCCCCGGATCTCGAGCGCGCAGCAGACCGATGGCGCGGGTGGGCCGAAGCGGCTGCACTGCTCGTCGCGAGCGCCACGCTCTTCGCTTTCCTCAGCCGGATCCCATCGTGGAACCCCGCCGATCTCGTTCACTACGTGTGGCTCTTCGCGATCTCCTTGGTGATCCATGAAGGCGGCCACGCGATCGTGTCGCTGTTGGTCCGGCATCGTCTGGTGGAGGTGAAGCTCGGGGCCGGACCGCACGTCACGATCCGGCTCTGGGGAACACGGCTGCGGCTCGCGCCCGTGCCGCTCGGTGGTCACGTTCTGGCCGTCTCGAACGACCCCGATTCGTACCGAACCAAACGGATCCTCATCATCATCGCCGGGTTCACCGCCAACGCGGTCGTCTTTCTCGCGATCGTCGCCGGCGGCGCCCAAACGGGGCTGCTCTGGGAGCTGGCGATGGTCAACGCGCTCGATGCGGCGATCAACGTCCTGCCGCTCAGGATCAAGACGCCGCTCGGTCCGGTCCGTTCCGACGGCGGCCTCCTGGTCGCCACGCTGACCGCGTCTCCGGCAGAGCTCGAGGAGGAGCAGGCGGGCTTCTACGCGGTCCGGGCGCAGGTGCTGGCGGAGGGCGGCGACCGAGATGCCGCTCACGACGTCGTCCTCAGTGCGCTGCGCGAGCACCCGACGAGTCAGATCTTGCGCGGGTGGCACGGTCACGAACTCGTGCTCTCGGGACGGTACGACGATGCCGCAGACGTCTTCCGAACGCTCGCGGATGCGGCGAGCGACGGTGAAGTCCCGATGCCACCGCACATCCGCGCGCTCTACCTCAACAACCTCGCATGGAGCGATCTGATGACGGAGGACGAACGCCTCCTCCCGGAGGCAGAAGACGCATCCAGCAGGGCGATGGAGATCCTGCCGGCTCACCCCGCCGTCATGGGCACCCGAGCCTTCGCGCTGATCTGCGGGGGGAACCTCCGCGAAGGGACGCAGCTCGGGGAGAAGGTGTTCGCCAAGCATCCGAACGTGAAGGATCGCGCGACGACCGCCGCGGTGGTCGCCATCGGACGAGCCATGGATTGGCGGATCCCCGATGCAGAACGATGGTTGGCGACGGCGCGAGGGTTGGATGCCGACTGTGCCCTGCTCGAGCGGGCTTCGCAGGAGCTCGAGCGCCGACAGGCGGGCCCGAACTCCTCGGCGGAGCTCGAAGGCACCTGGTCCTGGGATCAGGGAAGAGAGGCCGAGTCCGGATAGAATCGGACACCCGGGGGTCGGAAGGAGCAGCCATCGTGCCGCAGGAACAGGAACAGAAGAGGACCCAGCGCAAGGGTGGCGGTGGCGACGGCGGTGGTGAGGACGACGCCGGCCAGACCCAGACCACCTCCAAGAGCGAGAAGCTCAAGGAGGAGATGGACGAGATCCTCGACGAGATCGACTCGGTCTTGGAGGAGAACGCCGAGGAGTTCGTGAAGTCCTACGTCCAGAAGGGCGGGGAATGAAGGACGAACCGCTCGTGCCGCCCATCGCCTCGGGCGGCATGATCGGCGCGAACCCGAGCTTCTTCGACCTCCTGGCGCGGAACCGGCCCGACGCGCTTCCGCGCGGCATCCAGGTCACCGCCGAGGATGCCCGCGGCGTCCCCCACGGAACGACGGTCCTCGGTCTCAAGTTCGCGGGCGGGGTCGTGTTCGCCGGGGACCGCCGGGCGACCGAAGGCTATTCCATCGCCGACGACAAGATGGAGAAGGTGTTCGCGGCCGACGACTACTCGGCGATCGCGATCGCCGGCGCCGCGGGGCAGGCCGTCGAGATCGTGAAGCTGTTCCAGCTCGAGCTCGAGCACTACGAGAAGATCACTGGTGACCGCCTGTCCCTCGAGGGCAAGGCGAACCGGCTCGGGCAGATGATCCGCAGCAACTTCCCGATGGCGATCCAGGGGCTCGTGGTCGTGCCGCTGTTCGGCGGCTTCGACCACAAGCGCCACGAGGGCCGGATCTTCTACTACGACGCTACCGGCGGCCGGTGGGAGGAGGACGACTTCCACGCGACCGGTTCGGGAGGACGTCCGGCGAAATCGTCTCTGAAGAAGCGCTGGCGCCCGGGCCTGGACCGCGACGCGGGGCTGCAGGTCGCCGTCGAGGCCCTCGTCGACGCGGCCGAGGAGGACATCGCGACCGGAGGCCCCGACCCCACACGCGGGATCTATCCGACGGTCGTCGTGGTGACGGCCGAGGGCGCCGCCCGGACCACCGACGACGAGGTGCGCGCCGCGTACGAGGCCGTCCTCGCCGCCGGCGCCAAGAAGAAGGGTGGTACCGCGTGAGCTTCATGCCCTACGTGCCGCCCGAGCAGATGATGAAGGATCGCTCGGAGTTCGCGCACAAGGGGATCGCCCGCGGCAAGTCCGTCATCGGCACCGAGTACTCCGACGGGATCCTGTTCCTCGCCGAGAACCCGAGCGCCACGCTTCACAAGATCAGCGAGATCTACGACCGGATCGCGTTCGCCGGCGTCGGCAAGTACAGCGAGTTCGAGGATCTGCGGATCAGCGGGGTGCGTCTGGCCGACCTCCGCGGGTACTCGTACGGGCGCGAGGACGTTCGGGCGAGGGATCTCGCGAACGCGTATTCGCAGGCGCTCTCCACCATCTTCACTCAGCAGATGAAGCCGTACGAGGTCGAGATCTTGGTGGGTGAGGTCTCCGAGGAACCCGGCGGCGACGAGATCTACCACATCCTGTTCGACGGGACGGTCACGGACGAGCACGGCTACGTCGCCATCGGGGGCCACGCCGAGGCACTCACCAACGCATTGAAAGAAGCGTTCAAGCCTGCCTGGGACCTGCCCACCGCGGTCCGCGAGTCCGTCAAGGCGCTCCGGTCCGCCGAAGGCCGCGAGGTCGAGGTCGAGGCCATCGAGGCGGGTGTGCTCGACCGCACGCGCCCGGTGCGCCGCAAGTTCCGCAGGCTCGAAGAGGAAGAGATCGCTTCGATCCTGTCGAAATGACCTCCGCGCCCGATCCTTTCCGCGCCTGAGGGCACGTCGCCTCCTCGCCTTCGGCCGCTGGTTCCGGGACTGGACCTACACTGCTCGGTATGGACCGCCGGATCTTCGGCCTGGAGAACGAGTACGGGGTTACGTGCACGTTCCGAGGGCAGCGGCGCCTGTCTCCGGACGAGGTGGCCCGGTACCTGTTCCGCCGGGTGGTTCACTGGGGCCGGTCCTCGAACGTGTTCCTCGAGAACGGGGCGCGCCTGTATCTCGACGTGGGCTCGCACCCCGAGTACGCCACGCCGGAGTGCGACGCGATCTTGGACCTCGTCGCGCACGACAAGGCGGGGGAGCGGATCCTCGAAGCGCTGCTCGCCGCCGCCGAGGTCCGCCTGCACGAGGAGGGCATCAGCGGCCAGGTCTACCTGTTCAAGAACAACACCGACTCGGCGGGGAACTCCTACGGCTGCCACGAGAATTACCTCGTCGCGCGCCAGGGCGAGTTCGCGCGGATGGCCGACCTGCTGATCCCGTTCTTCGTCACACGCCAGATCTACTGCGGTGCTGGCAAGGTGCTGCACGGCCCTCGGGGAGCCCAGTTCTGCATCGCGCAGCGGGCGGAGCACATCTGGGAGGGCGTCTCGAGCGCGACGACGCGATCCCGCCCGATCATCAACACGCGGGACGAGCCGCACGCCGACGCCGAGCGCTTCCGCCGGCTCCACGTCATCGTCGGCGATTCGAACATGAACGAGTGGACGACCTTCATGAAGGTCGGGATCACGGACCTCGTGCTCCGGATGGTCGAGGCGAACACGGTGATGCGCGACCTCACGCTGGAGAACCCGATCCGGGCGATCCGCGAGATCAGCCACGACGTGACGTGTCGCAAGCGCGTCCGCCTGGCGAACGGCCGCGAGCTCACCGCGATCGAGATCCAGGAGGAGTACTTCGAGCGGACCTCACGGTTCCTGGAGCGGCGGGGGACCGATCCGCAGTCCAAGCAGCTCCTGGAGGAGTGGCGGGACGCGCTGGATGCGCTCGCGGCCGGCGAGCCCGAGCGCCTGATGCACAAGGTCGACTGGGTCGCGAAGCAGGCGATGATCGAGCGCTACCACCTGAAGCACCAACTGCCGCTCTCGCACCCCCGGATCGCGCTGCTCGACCTCGCCTACCACGACGTGAACCGGAGCAGGGGGCTGTACTACCTCCTCGAGCGTGGTAACCGCGTCGAGCGCGCCGTGACCGAGAAGGACATCCAGCGGGCCATGCGCGAGCCTCCGCAGACCACGAGGGCCAAGCTCCGAGGCGACTTCATCAAGCACGCCAAGCAGAAACGCCGCGACTACACGGTCGACTGGGTCCACCTGAAGCTGAACGACCAGGCACAGCGGACGGTGCTCTGCAAGGACCCGTTCCGGAGCGTCGATGAGCGCGTCGAGCAGCTCATCGCGCACATGTGACCTAGGCCGGAAGGCCCTCCCGGCGGCCCGACGGGGGATTGCGACGCGGGATGCGCTCCCCGACGATGGCACCCATGACCACGACGCAGTCCAGGCGAGTCACTCGCATGGACCGGGAGGAGGCGGCCGCCGCCGCCGGCACGGTCGACCTGCGTCCCGCGGGGCGCGTGATCGCGCTGGTCGCGGTCGTGCTCGCCCTTATGATCGCGGCCACGATCTTCGTTCCCGACCCGACCCGTTTCGGCGGGCCGTTGCAGGACGCCAACGTCGTGTCCGGCGCGACGATGACGACGGTCCGCAAGGCGGGTGACGGCGTCGTCACGATCGGCGTGTTCGTGCCGTGGAACACGAGCAGCGGGACCGCCGTGCTCGAGCAGATCGCGCCTCTTGGGGTCGAGGGCGATGTCGTGATGGTGAAGACATCGCTCCTTCCGGCGGGCCTCGCCGCGATCGAGCCCACGCGCGGGTTCCCCGTGAACGTTCCGTCGATCGTCAAGGTGGAGGACTCGCCCGTCCCGCCGGGCAGCGGGGAGCTCGACACGGTGCAGATCGCCGTGAGCCTGCAGGGAGATGGATCGGTCCTCGCGTTCCTCCTGCGCTACCGCGTCGGCGGTGCGACCCACCATGCGATCCTCATGAGCGGCGTGATGGTCTGCAAGGGTGCGTGCGAGGACCGATCGGTGGTCGCGGAGCGACAGGCCGCGTTCGCGAAGTCCATCGTCCAGTTCGTCGACGCGCCGGCGCGCTGAGCGGTCTTCGGGCGCGCTAGGCGCGCTCCCGCCACCGACGCAGATCCGGCGGCCATCCGCGCCGCGAGCACGCCACCCGCACCCGCTGCGAGGAAGAACGCCGGATCGTCCCGCGGGGTCCGTCCCATGGACTCGACCTCGACACCACGACGCACGAGCTCGGTGAGCGCCGGCCGGCCGTCGGTCTCCACGAGCTGATGTCGGTCCTCCAGCCCTCTGGCTCGAAGGGCATTCCATACCACGTCGCGCTCGTCGGCCTCCAAGACCGGGACGGCCACGTTCATCCCCGGGGCGCAGATCCGCTCGAGGATCGTGATCGTGTGGTGTGAGACGCCGCGATGGCGCTCGCGTTCCTCGGTGAACGAGAGCCGGAGTGGAGCCACCGGGCGGCCGCCTACGGCAGCCGCGGCGTTCAGCGCATGACCGCTCGTGAGGGCGCTCACCCCCCAGGTGGTGTCCGTTCCGAGGTTGCCCGGTCCGTCGGCGACGAGGACCACGTCGGCGCTCAGCACCTCGACGGCGGCCACGAGCGCGCTCCAGATCGTGACCGCCTCGAGCTCGCCTCCGAACGCCTGTCCGCACGTGATCCACCCGGCCAGGAGCCCCTCGTCCCGGAGCCGGGGGATCAGCCGGGAGAACCCGCCGGGGAGCGAAGCGCCGTCGGTCATCACGTAGACGATCCGATCGGCGCCCGCGGCCTTCGCGCCCGCGGCGGCCGGCGCGATCATCGAGTGCAGGGGCGAACAGACCACGGGCGTCCCGGCGAGCCCCGGGGAAGCCTCGAGCACATCGCGATGGGTCTCCTCGACGGTGCGGACGGCGACCTGGGAAGGCATGTAGCGCGCCTTCACGACTCGTCCGTCGTGCGCGAGCTCCGTCGGCGGGCCGCCCTCGACCGCGACGACCAGATGGAAGCCACCGGTACCGAGACCGAGTGCGACCGCCGTGGTGTTCAGGACCACCACGTCGCCCTGCGCCGACGGGACCGACGAGCTCCGGATACGCGAGGGCCGGAGCACGCTCGCCCTCCACCTCGACCTCGAGCTCGAGCGCGCCCGGACGCTCGGCCAGGATGCCGAGGACCCTGCCACGACGCAGGCGAACGCCACCTCGGGCCTCGGACATGCCGGAAGTATGATGCCGCGGCCATGCAGCCGCTCGAACGCCTGGTCAATCTCGTCGCGCTGCTCCTCGAGGCGCGCATGCCACTCACGTTCGACCAGATCCGCGAGAAGCTCGGCGAAGCGTATGAACACGGCGACGTGAACTCCGCCAAGCGGATGTTCGAGCGCGACAAGGACATCCTGCGCGACATCGGTGTGCCGATCGAGGTGGTCGCGACCGACGTGTGGGAGGCGGAGCAGGGCTACTCGATCGCGAAAGACCGCTATTACCTGCCGGAGGTCCGGTTCACCCCCGAGGAGATCTCGGCGCTGTTCGTGGCGGCGCGCTCGGGCGGCGACACGTCGGCCGAGGATGCGGTCCGCAAGCTCCTGTCCGGTGCGGAGGGCGGGATCCTGTCGTCGCTCGCCGGCGAGGGGATCGCCGAGATCGTCGGCGCGCGCGACCCTCGCCTCCCGTCGCTGGGCGAGGCCGTCGCCGGGCTGCGACGGATCCGGTTCTCGTACCGAACGGCGAAGGGCGAGACCTCCGAGCGCGTGGTCGATGCGTACGGGCTCGCGGTGCGCGGAGGCCACTGGTACCTGGTCGGCCTGGATCGGGACCGCGGCGAGGTCCGTTCCTTCCGGCTCTCGCGCCTTTCCTCCGACATCGAGGACCTGGGGGAGGGGAGCGAGCCGCCACCGGGGTTCCGGGCCACGGACAGCCTGCAGGCGGGTCCGTGGGGACCCGGCGAACCGCGAACGACCGCGCTCGTGGCCTTCGCCCCCGATGTCGCCTGGCTGGCGACCAAAGGCGTCGCAGGCGCCGAGACCGTCCGCGTCCGCGACGACGGATGGACCGAGACACGCGTGCCGTGGTTGCCGGGGGAGAGCCTCGCGGGCTGGGTGCTCTCGTTCGGCCCGGACGCCGAGGTCATCGAGCCTCCGGAGCTCCGCGACGAGGTCATCGGGCGTCTGGAGGCGACGCTTGCCGCGCGCTGAGGCCCGCAAGGCCCCGGCGAAGGCGTCCGAACGCCTGCGACGGCTGCTGGTCGTCGTGCCCTACCTCGTCCGGCACCCGGGCACGCCCGTCGAGGAGGCGGTCGAGCTGTTCGGCCTGACCGAACGCGAGCTCCTCGACGACCTGAACCTGCTCTTCGTCTCGGGGCTTCCCCCGTACGGCCCCGGCGACCTGATCGACGTCGACATCCAGGACGGGCGCGTGTGGATCGGTATGGCCGACTACTTCGGACGTCCGCTGAGGCTCACGCGTGCCGAGGCGCTGGCGCTCTACCTGCGCGGGACGGCGCTCGCCGGGACCCCCGGGCTCCAGGAGGCCCCCGCCATGGCCTCGGCGCTCGAGAAGCTCGGGGAAGGGCTGGGGCCCGAAGCGCTCGGCGCCCTGCCCGGGCGGGTCGAGGCCGCCGGGCCGGGAAGCCCGGTGGAGTGGCTCGACGAGCTGCGCCGGGCCGCGGCGACCCACGAGCGCCTTCGGATCGAGTACCACGCCGCCTCCACGGCCGAGACCACCACCCGCGAGATCGACCCCGAGGAGGTCTTCGTCGCCCTCGGCAACTGGTACGTGGCAGCCTGGGATCACCGCTCCGAGGCCGAGCGGCTGTTCCGGGCCGATCGGATCCGATCCGTCGAGCCGACCGGGCTCTCGTTCGAGCCACGGGGCCTAGAGGGTGCGGGGCGGCCCCTCTACTCGCCCGGCGAGGACGACCTCGAGGTCACGCTGCGGCTGTCACCCGAAGCGCGGTGGGTCGCCGAGTACTACGAGACATCCGCCGAGACCGAGCTCGAAGGCGGGGGTCTCGAGGTCGTGATGCCGGCCGGGCGGACGGAGTGGCTCGAGCGGCTCCTGCTGCGTCTGGGCGCGGATGCCACGGTGATGGTGCCAGAAGATCTGAAAGACCGTGTCCGCGACCTCGCCCGCAGGACACGGAAACGGTACGGATAGAGTAGTCCGGTCCTTCTCCCGCAGGCTCAAGGGTGCCTCGGGCACGGTCGATACCGTGGTTGTTATGACCACCATCCGGACCACCTGCCCCCGCTGCGGAGAGGTCGACATGGGCCCCGAGTCCATCCTCCTCCAGGTCACGCGGGGCGGCCGTGAGGGCACCTACCGGTTCACCTGCCCCACCTGCATGGACGCGGTGGAGAAGCGGGCGGACCGCAAGATCGTCGCCCTGCTGGTCTCCGCCGGGGTGGACGTGGCCGGTCGTGGGACGCTCACCGAGACGCGGGAGCTGTTCGACGAGGCCCCCGAGGACATCCGTGGACCGCTCCCGAGCGGCCCGGCCTTCACCATCGACGACCTGATCGACTTCCACTTCAAGCTCGAGGACGACCGCTACATCCAGGAATTCCTGGCCAAGCAGTAGGGGCCCCGTCCCGATAGCATCGCCCCCGTGTCCGGCCCCGCCATCGTGTGGCTCATCGTGGGTCTCCTCACCACCGTTGCCGTCTCGGCGCTGCTGATCGCCCTCGTGCGACACGTGATCGTGCTCGCTCGCGCCCTCGGTCGTTTCCAGCAAGAGGTCAGTCCGATCGCCCAGGACATCGCGGCGGCGGGGGAGCGAGCGAGCGCGCGAACACCGCGCGTGAGCGCCGAACGGTCGTTCGGCCCCCCGAAGGGGCCGGCGGTACGATAGGCGCCGCCCCGGGCCGAACGATCCGGCCGAGCCGATCGCCCGGCATCCCGACCCGCCCGGAGCCCACGCCATGCTGAACATCAGCCCACAGGAGTTGCTGCTCATCCTCCTCGTCGCGCTGCTCGTCGTCGGCCCGCGCCGGCTGCCCGAGCTCGGCCGTTCGCTCGGCAAGGGGATCCGGGAGCTCCGCAAGGCGCAGGACGAGGTCCGCAAGACGATCCAGATCAACATGGACGAGGAACCTCCGACCCACGCCCGCCGTCCGGCCACGCTCCCCGGCGCATCATCGGCGGGGGACGGCGATGCCCCCGCGAACGCGGATCCCGGTTCGGTCTCCGGCGTCGACGTCGCTCCGGCGGCGGCGGCCGGCGCGACCGACGTGAGCGAGGTCTCGAGGTCGCTCGGCCGTGGGCTCTCGGAGCTCCGTCGCGCGCGCAAGGAGATCCAGCGCTCGTTCCGCGTGGACCTGAACGAGCCGCGTCCCAAGCCGCCGGCGGGAACGCCCCGAGCCAAGCGCCCGGCGGAGACGCCGCCGCCGGCGGACGACGTCGCGGGCGGTCCGGTGGCCGGCTCGCCGCCGGAGTAGGGCCCGCCGATGCGCGTGATCCCCGAACGCTGGCGTCGCCGCTCGCGCCGCGACACCGAAGGGACGATGACCCTCGTCGAGCACCTGGAGGAGCTCCGCTACCGGCTGGTCGTCTCGCTCGCCGCGCTGGTCGTCGGCTCCGCCGTGGGGTGGATCTTGTACGAGCGGGTGGTCGACATCCTCCTGATCCCGTACTGCAACTACTACCGGACGATCCCGCAAGAGGTCCGGCCGACCGACCGATGCACGCTCTTCTTCTCCGAGCCGCTCGGCTCGGTGCTCATCAAGCTGAAGTTAGTCGTGTTCCTCGGCCTGTTCTTCGCCCTGCCGGTCGTCCTTTGGCAGCTGTGGAAGTTCGTGGTGCCGGGCCTGACGGGGCGCGAGCGGAAGATGGCCATCCCGTTCGTGGCGAGCTCGGTCCTTCTGTTCCTTCTGGGTGCGCTCTTCGCGTACTGGACGTTGCCGAAGGCGCTCAGCTTCCTGCTCGGGTTCGGCGGTTCGCAGGTGGTCCCGCTGCTGACCGGTGACCGGTTCTTCTCGTTCGTGATGCTGGTCGCGCTCGCGTTCGGCCTCGCGTTCGAGTTCCCCGTCGTCCTGGTGTTCCTCACCGCGGCGGGTGTGGTGAGCACCGCCCAGCTCCGGTCGTGGCGGCGCGGCGCCATCCTGTTCATCTTCGTCTTCGCCGCGGTGATCACGCCGAGCGGCGACCCGTACACCTTGCTGGCGATGGCCGTGCCCATGGTGGTGTTCTACGAGGCCGCTATCATCGTGGGTCGAACCATGAAGCGGTAGAAGGGGCTCGGGCGTGGCGATCAAGGGCAAGACCAAGAGCCGCGGTGCGAAGGCCGTCACCCGCGGTCCCAAGCCTGCGTACGTCCCGGTCAAGACGCCCATGGTTCCGGCGCTCCGGGCTCTGGATCGCCCTGGGGACGCTGCTGGTGGCCGCGCTCGTGGGGCGCTCGCGATCGGTTTCCTCCAGGAGCGGGAGGACCAGCGAGAGCAGGACAAGATCGCGGAGATGGCGACCGTGGTCAACCAGTACCGCGGCCAGATCGACCCGATCCTGTCGACGATCGGGACCTCGCTGCCGCCCACCGGCTTCGACGGGTTCCCCGAGCTCGACACGACGCTCGCGGCGCTCGAGGCCGAGGAGATCGACAAGGCCGGGCTGAAGCAGGCGGGCGACTCGGCCGATGCAGTGGCCTCGTCCGCGCGGAGCACGATCGCTTTGATCGAGGAGATCCCTACGTCGGACCTGCTTCGCGGACACGACTTCACCCAGGAATTCGTTCTGGAGGTCATCAACTCGCAGGGGAACTTCCTGCGGGGCCTCAAGCTGTATCGCGAGGCCGCGCTCCTCGTGTCCATGGCGGCCGAGACCGAGTCGCCGCAGCTGCGCGCCGATCTCACGGCGCGAGCCAGAGGGGTGGCGACGGTGGCGGACGAGACGTTCACGCGCGGGTACTCCGAGTACGTCGAGGCGCAGTCCGCCGCCCAGGTCTTCGACCCCTTCGCAGCCGGCGCCACCGGCTAGCGATGGCCGACGGGCTGCTCCTCCTCCACGCGTGGCCGATCGACGCGCGGATGTGGCGGTCGCAGCTCGACGCCCTTCCCAAGGGACTCCCGGCGGTCGCGCCGAACCATCCGGGGTTCGGAGGATCTCCCCTCGCCGGCGAGGTGACGACGATGGGTGCCTGCGCCGACCGGGCGCTGTCGGCACTCGATGAGGCGGGCATCGACCGCGCGGTCGTCTGCGGCCTCTCGATGGGCGGCTACGCCGCGTTCGAGCTCTGGCGCCGCGCGCGGGAGCGCATCATCGGCTTGGTCCTGGCGAACACGCGCGCCGTTGCCGATCCACCCGACGGCGTCGAGGCTCGAAGGGCGCTCGCGCAACGACTGCTGAGTGAGGGGAACGTCCTTGCTGAGACCCCTCCGCCGCTCCTGGCGGAGGATGCGCCCGCAGAGCTTCAGGACCGCGTCCGGGGGTGGATCGCCGACCAGAGCCCGCGGGCGATCGCTGCGGCGGCCCTCGGTATGGCCGAGCGCCCGGACTCGACGCCCGATCTGGCGGGGATCGACGTGCCGACCATGGTGATCACCTCGACGGCCGACCGGTTGATCCCGGCGGAGGTCTCCTCGGAGATGGCCACCCGGATCCCGGCAGCACGCCTGGAGGTCATCGAGGGGGTCGGACACCTCTCGAACCTGGAGGCGCCCGACGCCTTCAACGCCGCGCTGCTCGAGCACCTTGCGGCTTGCGGTCTCGGCTAACCCCGAGGCCGCGCCATCGGGGTGTGCGGGACTCGCCCGTAGACTCGATCCGTGACCGATCCCAAGCGCTTCGCCTCGCGGTACCCGTTCGCCCTGGACGACTTCCAGGTCGAGGCCATCGACGCGCTCGCCACCGGCGGTTCCGTGCTCGTCGCGGCGCCGACGGGCTCGGGCAAGACCGTGGTGGCCGAGTACGCGATCGAACGCGCCCTGGATCTCGAGGGCAAGTGCTTCTACACGACGCCGCTCAAAGCCCTGTCGAATCAGAAGTTCGGCGACCTGGTCGCGCGTCACGGGGCGCCGAAGGTCGGGCTGCTCACCGGTGACAACAGCATCAACGGCGAGGCGCCGGTCGTCGTGATGACGACCGAGGTCCTGCGCAACATG
This sequence comes from uncultured Actinomycetes bacterium, assembly GCA_963786805.1. Lineage (GTDB taxonomy): Bacteria > Actinomycetota > UBA4738 > UBA4738 > HRBIN12 > CALGFI01. Next base: position 180,080 of record CAWBAK010000005.1, on the reverse strand, counting down.
CTCTACGAGCGCTCCGACACGATCGACGGCCTCGTCTCGGTCGTGATGGACGAGGTCCACTACCTGCAGGACCCATACCGCGGGGCCGTGTGGGAGGAGGTCCTGATCCACCTGCCGATGTCGGTGTCGGTCGTGTGCCTGTCGGCGACGATCTCCAACGCGGAGGAGTTCGGCGAGTGGATCGGCACGTTGCGCGGCACCACGCGCGTCGTGATCGAGGAGAAGCGGCCGGTCCCGCTCGAGCACCACTACCTGGTCGGCCGCGAGCTGCACCCGATGCACGTCGAGCAGGACGGTGAGCTCACCCCGAACCCCTACATCGTCTCGCTCGACCGCGAGGAGGTCCGGTACAAGACCTACTTCCGGCGCGGTTCGGGAACGCCGCAGCACCATCGGACCCCGCGGCCGCGCGAAGGTCACCGCCGCTTCTACGTTCCCAAGCGCGAGGACGTGGTCGACGTCCTGGCCGATCAGGGCATGCTGCCGGCGATCTATTTCGTCTTCAGTCGTGCCGGTTGCGACCGCAGCGTCGAATGGCTCATGAACGCGGGCATCCGTCTGACGACCCGTGAGGAGGCCCAGCGCATCCGCGAGTTCGCCGAGATGCGGGTGGCCTGGATGGACGAGGACGACCTCAAGACGCTCGGCTTCTACGAGTTCCAGGAGGCGCTTTCGGCGGGGATCTCCGCGCACCACGCCGGGATGCTGCCGGTGTTCAAGGAGACCGTCGAAGAGCTGTTCGAGGCCGGGCTCGTGAAGGTCGTGTTCGCGACCGAGACGCTGAGCCTCGGGATCAACATGCCCGCCAAGTCGGTGGTCATCGAGGACCTGTGGAAGTTCCAGGGCGAGCGTCACGAGCTGCTGACACCCGGCGAGTACACGCAGCTGACCGGGCGGGCCGGGCGGCGGGGGATCGACCGGCTCGGCCACGCGATCGTGGTCTATCAGCGCAACGTGCCCTTCGAGCGCGTGGCCTCGCTGGCGTCGACCCGGACGTACGAGCTCAGCTCCTCGTTCCGCCCGTCCTACAACATGGCCGTCAACCTCATCCGCAACTACTCGCGCGAGGAGGCGCATCACCTGCTGAACTCCTCGTTCGCGCAGTTCCTCGCCGACCGGGGTGTCGTCGTTCTCGAACGACAGCTGGAGCGCGACAAGGCCTTCCTCGACGGATACCGCGAACAGATGCGCTGCCATCTCGGCGACTTCGAGGAGTACTGGCGCCTGCGCGAGAAGGCCGAGCGGATCCGCGAGGAGTCGAGGAAGGGCCGCGACCGAGCACGGACCGACGCGGTCCGCGAGGCCCTGGTGAGCCTTCGGGCGGGCGACGTCATCTTCGTCCCTCGGGCGAAACGGCGAGGGCTGGCCGTGGTGCTCTCCAACAACGAGGGGAGGCCGACCGTCCTCGCCCAGGACCGCAAGCTCTTCCGCGTCTCGGCCCGCGACTTCCAGGAACCGCCGGTCGCGATGACGCGGATCCCACTGCCGCGCTCGGGGAGTGCGAGGAGCGCCCGTTTCCGGCGAGACCTCGCGGCACGCCTGGTCGCCCTCGACGTCCGCCCACCGCGGGGCTCGCGCGGAGGGGTCGACCCGGAGGTCGAGCGCGAGGCGACCAAGCTGGAGCGCCTGGCCGAGCAGCACCCCAGCCACGGGTGTCCCGACCGGCCCGATCACGAGCGCTGGGCGAGACGCGCCGGCGAGCTGGAGCACCAGCTCCGAGGGATCGACCGCAGGATCCGGACCCGAACGGAAACACTCGCTCGCCAGTTCGAGCGCGTGCGTTCGGTGCTGCAGGAGCTCGGGTACGTCGAGGAGTTCTCGATCCGGCCGAAGGGACGGACGCTCGCGAGGATCTACGGGGAGGGAGACGTGCTCGTCGCGGAGCTCCTGGCCGACGGGCTGCTGTCCGAGCTCACCCCGTCCGAGGTGGCGGCGCTCGTCTCGTCGATCGTCTTCGAGAGCCGCGAGCGCGAGCCTCGTGAGGGACACATGCCGACCGGCGCCTCCGCCGAACGGTACCGGCGTCTCCACGAGATCTACCGCCGGGTTCGACGTGCCGAGGACGCCCATCAAGTCGAGCTCTGCCGCGAGCTGGACGCCGGCTTCGCCTCGCCGGTATACCGCTGGGCCGAGGGCGAACCGCTCGAGGACGTCCTTCGCGAGACCGGCATGGCGCCGGGAGACTTCGTGCGCAACTGCAAGCAGCTTCTCGATCTGCTGCGTCAGATCGCGGAGGTCGCCGAGGGGGAGGCTGCCTCGGTCGTCCGCCGGGCACGGGAGTCCGTGAACCGCGGGGTCGTCTCCTACACCGGTGTCTAACCGGCGACGGTGTCGAGCGCCGACGCCAAAGTAGGATGCGCGCCATGTCGTCGCCGTTCGGGAAGCTCACGGTCATCGTCAACCCACACGCGGGGAGGCGCCGCGTCGAACGGGAGATCCCCGAGCTCGAGCGGAACCTTCGCTCCAAAGGGCTGGACTACGTGCTCCTTCGGACCGAGGGTCCAGGTGACGCAACGCGCTTCGCGCGCGAGGCCCTCGAGGGCGGCGGGCGGTTCGTGGTTGCCGTCGGCGGCGACGGAACCGTGAACGAGGTCGTGAACGGCATGCTCGACGCCGAGGGCACGCCGGTCGGCGAGGATCCCGTGCTCGGCGTCGTCGCGGCGGGGAGCGGGTCCGACTTCGTCCGGACGTTCGGGCTGCCGGGCGACGCCACCCGCGCGTGCAGTCACCTCACCGGCGACAACACGTATCCGCTCGACGTCGGGAAGATCACCTACGCGGCGCCCGGTGGCGGGACCGAGACCCGCTACTTCGTGAACGTCGCGGAGGCCGGCCTCGGCGCGGCCGTCGCGGCGAGAGCCGACCGGATGTCGCCGCGCCTCGGCCAGGCGAAGTACTTCGTCGGCTTCTGGCTCACGCTGCCGCGGTTCAAGCTCGCGGAGGTCCGCGTTCGCGCGGATCGCAAAACGTACGAGGGTCCCGCCTACATGATCGTCGTCGGCAACGGGCAGTACTACGGCGGAGGGATGAAGGTGTCGCCACGGTCCTACCCGGGCGACGGGGTCCTGGACGGTGTGGTCTTCAAGGGCCCGAAGTCGGACGCCTTCACGATGATCCCGAAGATCTACCGTGGCGAGCACGTCCCGCATCCGCACATCGAGGAGTTGCGAGTGAAGGGCGAGCTCGTGGTCGAGGCCGACCGGCCGTTGCCGATCGAGGCCGACGGGGAGGTGCTGGGGGACACCCCGGCAACGTTCGCGGTGATCCCGCATCCGATCAAGATGAAGCTATGACGAAAGCGCCCGGTCTCGGCCCCGAGCGCTTCACCGCGCGTCGCGAGCGCGTCGTCGCCGCCGCGGCGGAAGCGGACCTGGAGGGGCTCCTCGTCACCCCCGGCCCGGACCTCGTGTACCTCACCGGATACGAGCCGCCGCCGCTCGAACGGCTCACCCTCCTGATCGTCGCGGACGGACGAGTTCCCTCACTCGTCGTGCCGGCGCTCGAGCGGCCCTCCGCCGAGGTCGCGCCCGGGATGGCGGGGGTCGAGCTCTCCGAGTGGCGGGACGGCGAAGACCCGTACGCGCTCGCCGCACGGATGCTTCGGGCCGGCCGGTATGCGATCACCGATGCCACCTGGGCCGTTCATCTGCTCGCCCTCGAGCAGGCCACCGCCGACTGCTTCTTCGTGGCCGCAGGGCGAGCCCTCCCGCTGGTCCGGGCGGTGAAGGACGAGGACGAGATCGACCGCCTGCGTGCGGCTGCCGAAGGCGCGGACGCGGTGTTCGCGCAAGTCGTCACCACGCCCTTCGAAGGCCGCCGTGAGATGGACGTGGCGGCGGACCTCGACCGGCTCCTGCGCGAGCACGGACACGACCGCGTGGACTTCACGATCGTGGGCTCGGGCCCGAACAGCGCGTCCCCGCATCACCGCTCGGGGGAGCGGGTGATCGCGCGCGGCGACGCGGTCGTGATGGACTTCGGCGGGGTTGCGAACGGTTACTGCTCGGACATCACTCGGACGGCGTTCGTCGGCGAGCCGACGGAGGAGCAGCGCCGCGTCTATGACACCGTTCGGGATGCGCAGCAGGCGGCGTTCGAGGCGGTTCGCCCCGGCGTCGCGGCGCAGGAGGTCGACCGTGCGGCTCGGACCCTGATCGAGGACGCCGGGTACGGCGGCTTCTTCGTCCACCGGACGGGCCACGGCATCGGTATCGAGATCCACGAGCCCCCCTACATCGTGGAGGGGAACGAGATCCTGCTTCAGCCCGGCATGACCTTCTCCGACGAACCGGGGATCTACCTCCCGGGGAGGTTCGGCGTTCGGATCGAGGACCAGGTGGTCGTCACCGAGGACGGCGCCGAGCGGTTCAACGAGGCAACGCGCGAGCTGACGGTCGTCGGCTGACGCTCAGCCGAGCCAGATTGCCCGATCGGGGAAACTTCCGTCATCCTTCGCGGTGATGACCGCGAATGTAGGGGCGATGGAGGAGTTCGACCTCGACCGGTACCTCCGAGCCTCCAAACGGGTGGACCTTTCGGGCGTGGCCTGGGACCGGATCCGCGATCACCCGCTGTCCGAGGCGGAGGCGCGGTGCCTCGCCTACATGATGGACATCGAAACCCACACGGTGATCTTCCTCCGAGACCTGCTCGCGACGCGCGCCGCCGTGGAGCCGGACGTCACGGCGTTCCTCGCCTGCTGGGTGTACGAGGAGCTGTGGCACGGAGAGGCCTTCAGCCGGTTCCTCGGGGAGGCGGGATTCGAGCTCGCCCCGGACCGCGAGCACGTCGAAGCCCGCACGAGCTATCCCTCCCGCGCCAATCGGACCCTCTGGATCCGTCGCCGGCTCGGAGGGCCGGGGATCTTCAAGCATCTCGGGACGTTGCTCGGCTCCGCGCTGGTGAACGACTTCGTCGCGCTCCACATGACCTGGGGTGCGGCGAACGAGCTCTCGACGCTGACCTCCTACCACCGGCTGATCGCCAAGACCGAGAACCCGGAGCTCGTGAACCTCCTCAACGCGATCATCAAGGACGAGCGCCGGCACTTCGCCTTCTATCGGGCGCAAGCACGCCAGCGGCTGGCCCGAAGCCCTCGCGCGCGCGCGATGACGCGATGGGCGATGAACCACCTGTGGGCCATCGTCGGGACGGGGGTCCGCCCCCAGGAGGAGACCGACTTCGTGGTCCTCAATCTCTTCGAGGATCGCGAGGGCTTTGCCGCCGCCGTCGAGATGGACGAAACGATCGGCGCGCTCCCGGGGATGCACGGGTGTGGCATCTTCCGGGCCGCCCGCGTGGAGTCGATGGAACGTGCCGATAGGGTCCGTCCGGATGCCCCTGGCATGTGGAGGGCCGTGCCCGCCTGATGACGAACGCAGGAGTGAGGACGGTCCACTGGGGCATCCGGCTGATGTTGCTCGTGGGAACGGCGTTCGTCACGTTCGACTTCGTCCAGCTGACGTTCCTTGCCGAACGCACCGACCGCTACTTCTCGTGGACCATCGACGCGCCGATCACGGCGGTCGTCCTCGGTTCGTTCTACTTCGCGGCGATCATCCTCACGCTGTTCGGAGGAACGCAACGTGCGTGGGTGCGGACCCGTGCGGTGGTCCCGGGCACGTGGGCGTTCGTCACACTCGTGCTGCTCGCGACGTTGATCCATCTGGACAAGTTCCGCCCCCACATGGACAGCCCGGACGCGATCACCCGCTTCGAGTTCTGGGTGTGGATCGGCGCCTACACGGTGGAGCCGATCGGGCTCCTCATCTTCGGCATCCTCCAGCGCACCCTGCCGGGGAACGACCCACCTCGGGGCGAACCGCCGCCGCCGGCGCTGTACCTGAGGGCGGGGACCGCGGCCGGTTGGGTGGCGACGCTCGTCGGAGCGTTCCTGTTCCTGCTCCCGGACGCCGCGATCGACCTCTGGTCGTGGCCGCTGACGCCGCTCACGGCGCGGATCCTCGGCTCGTGGTTCGTCGGCGCGGGTCTTGTCATGGTGGTCGCGATGTGGGAGCGGGACCGCTGGCGCCTGTTCGTCCCCGCGCTCGCGTTCGTGGCGCTGGGCCCGGTGCAGTTGATCGGCATCCTGCGGTACTCGGAGCAGGTCGACTGGGGAAACGTGCAGATGTGGCTGCACCTCGGGTTCCTCGCCGTCGTGTTCGCGCTCGGCATCGCCGGGCTCGTGATGTCGTCTCGCGCGCCGAGCCCGATCGGTTCGAGCGTTGGCCTCACACCGGCCCGCGCGTCGACCGGCTAGGTTCCGGCGAGCCGGCCGGCCTGCCTCGGGCTCACGTGCCCGGCATCGAGCAACCATCGCACCGTGTCTGCGAACGTCTCTTCGATCGGCCGGAACGTGACGCCGAGGTCCCCCCGCACCCGGGCGTCGTTGCATCGGGCGGCGGCGTTCGTGATCCAGACGGCTTCCCGACTCCAGGGGAGCCGGGCCCTCGTGCGGCGCTGGACGACGTCGGTGAGGGATCCGATCCCGAGCATGGCACGCCTCGGCAGCGTGATCGTCGGGAACCGGCGACCGGTGAGCCGCTCGAGGGTGCCGAAGATCTCTCGGATCGAGAGGTAATGGCCCGCGATCAGGTAGCTCCGGGGACCCCGTCCTGCCTTGATCGTCGCCGCGATCGCTTGCGCGGTATCCCGGACGTCGGCGATCTGCAGTCCGCCGGTCGTCACGGCCGGGATCCGCCGCTGAAGGATGTTCCGCGCAAGCAGTGGTCCCTCGCCGAGATGCGGATCGTTCGGACCCCACTGCGAAGGGGGCATCACGCTCACGACCGGCGCGCCCTCCTGTTGGAAGCGACGAGCGACGAGCTCCGCCAACCCCTTCGTGTGGCAGTAGGGGTATCGCCCCGGCGGCGGTTGCACGGGCGAGTCGGGCTGAAGGACGCGGCCCTTCGGAGGCAACAAGGAGAGCTCGCTCGAGATCAGGATGATGGGGTCGAGTCCCCGCCGGACGGCCCCCGACAGCACGGTCTCGGCGCCGGCCACGTTCACGCGGCGCATCGTCTCGCCCATCCGGGCATCCATCGAAAAGACCGATGCCCCGTGGATCACGGCGTCGCAGCCATCGAGCGCACGCTCGACGGATCCTGGGTCGGTGACATCGCCGGCGACGGTCTCGAGGTCGCGTTCGACGCCGAGGGGCGCGAGCGAGGACGCCACGCGTTCGGGCGAGCGGACGAGCAGCTTGACCTCGTGACCGGCCTCGAGCAGCGCCGCGATCGTGTGCGTTCCGACGAAGCCGGTGCCGCCCGTGACCAGGACCCGCATCCCGCGCGCCACCCTAGTCGGCGGGGGGCGGAGGCGGGACGGGGGATCGAGATCGGCTCGAGAGGGACCGCTTCGCCGCGGCGGCCGGGCGAGCCCGCGACTCCGTCACGAACCCCCATGCCCCGAGGACGAAGAAGCTGACGATGAACCCGACGTAGACCCAGGCGCCGGGATCCTCCCATCGCACATCCTCGGTGAACCGCACGAGCATGAGGGCGTGCAGCGCTCCCGCGAACGGGTACCCGAGCATCGCGGAACGGACGCGGACGAAGTCGTTCTCGACGATCGAGTGCGCCGCGAGGACACCGAACGCCATGAGCCAGGCCGACACCGCCCGAGCGGAGAGCGGCGGAAGGGCCCACGGCCAGAGGCCGGCGACGCGGTCGGGGAGGAGGAACAACGCGACCCCGAGCGTGATCAGCACGACGGCGTGCAGACCGAGGATCGCCTTGACCCACGTGGGAAGCGTCCGCTCGCGAGGCGGGTCCGCCCCGGGGGTTCGGAGCTGTTTCATCAGGAAATAGCCGAGCTGGAGCGGATAGATCGTGTACGCCGCGACCCAGAACCATCCGTAGACGGTGTCGAGATGGAATTGCCCAAGGTGCAGGAAGGTCGCGATGGTCGTGAGCGGGGCGAACACCAGGGCCACCGAGACCGAGACGCGCCCTCGCGCCCACAGGGTCTCGCGCGCAGCAAGGAGCGCGAGGAGGGCGCTCGACCAGTAGTTCGCGCCGAGGAATGCGGCCGTCATGGGCGGCTCGATCGTCCACGCGAAATACGTGGCGGTCTGGGTCGTGAGGAGGACGAGCGGGAGGCCGATCAGGAACCGGGTGAGCGGAGCGACGACCGGCGAACGCATCCCGCCCAGGAACGGTCGGTACGCGTTCGTCGCGATGGGCGTGGCCGCCATCGCGCAGAGCATAGGGGACCGACCGGGTCCTACCTCAATCCGAGCCGCTGCCGACCTCGGCGGGCGCGAAGCTCCGTGCGACGTCGAGGAAGTCGGGAAGGTACGGGGAGGACTGCGTTCCCGACCACGCAACCCCGTACTCGAGGTAGGGGACGGGCTCCTCGAACGGACGGAAGACGATGCCCACAGTGTGATGCTCGCCCGGCAACCCGAGGACGACGGCTGTCGTGATGCCTCGTCCCTGCGCGACCAGCGCGAAACGACGGGCCTCGTCGAGCTCGGAGATCGGCACGCTCCGTGGATGTTCACCGGTCTCGAAGAGGAGCGCGTGCACGTGGTCGATCATCTCGGGATTCACGGTCCGAGGCCAGTCGAGGAACGGCTCCGTCAGCAGCTCGGATCGTGGCACCCGTTCGAGCTCGGCCAGGCGATGTCCGACCGGAACAACCACCATCAGCTCGAGTCTCCCAAGCGACATGAATCGCGGCGCCGGATCCACCGATCGGAACGGGGCAAGGACGATCGCGACGTCGAGGGCATGGGTGCGGAGTGATTCGATGAGCTGTGGGTGGAAGGCCGGGTAGATCTCGACCTCGACATCCGGGAACCGGGCGCCGAACTCCTGCAAGACGACCTGGGCAGGCGGAGGGATCGCGAGGGCCGGCGCCCCCACGCGAAGCAGGCCCCTCTTCCCGCGTTCGGCCAGGAGCGCGCTCGCCACCGCCCGGTCGGCGAGCTCGAGCGACAACCGGGCCCGGTCCAGGAACGCCCGCCCCGCATCCGTCAGCTCGACGCCTCGCGGGCTGCGGTTGAGGAGTTGGGCGCCTACGGCACGCTCGAGCCGCTTGATCTGCTGAGACAGGCCCGGCTGGGCGATGTGGAGCCGGGCGGCCGCTCTGCCGAAATGCTGCTCCTCGGCGACGGCGACGAAGTACCGGAACTGGCGGAGCTCCACGCTTCCCATGCCCTGCTCCCTGGCGCCGGATCTGGCCCCGTTGCGTCGGACTGATACTGGCGTATCTTCTCTCTCCACGAAAGGTATTGTCAACTGACACCGTCACATGACATAGTCAGGCTTCGTCGCCGGCGGCGGCGAACCGGGACGTAAGGGTGGTGCCCGCACATTGCCCGCACATATGGAGTCATCCCGTATCGGCGCATCCTTGAAGGCGGCCCGAGCGCGCCTCGGCTGGAGCCGCGAGGCCCTCGCGTATCACTCCGGCGTGAGTTGGTCCGCCATCAGCCAGATCGAGTCGGGGAGGCGCAAGGACGTCCGCCTGAGCAGCTTGTCAGCCCTCGCGGACGCACTGGGAGTGAGCGTCGACCATCTGATCGGGACCAGGGCCGCGGTGGCGCCGCAGCTGCTGGAGCATCGGGTCCTACCGTATGGGTCCGACGAAGAATTCCTCGCCGGCGCCGTGCCCTTCATCGCCGAAGGCATCGAACGATCCGAGTCCCTCTTGGCCGTGATGACGGAGGCCAAGCTCGAACTTCTCCGTGACGCCCTTGATGGCCACTCGAAGGACGTCGAGCTCGCGGACTGGGCGGATTGGTATCGCTCGCCCAACGAAGCCCTGAGCCGGTATGGCGCGTTCGTGACGCAGAGGTTCGAGGCCGGAGCCGACTGGATCCGGGTCGTGGCCGAAGCCGCCTGGGACCAGCAGAGCGATGCCGAGATCGCCGCGTGGACCCGCTACGAATCGCTGGTGAACCTCGCGTTCGCGACCTCGCCGGCCACGATCATGTGTACCTACGACGAGGGAGCGTTCTCCGTCGAGGCCGTCGAGGACGCGCGCAGGACCCATCCCACCATCGCCCACGGGAGTGAGACCTCCACGAGCCCGGCGTTTCGCGAGCCGGAGGATCTCCTGCTTCAACCGGAGAACGCGTCCGGCCTCTGACGCGTTCGCCACGGGGGTCAGCCCGGGCGGCGAACCTTGGTTCCTTCGGCCGTGTCCATGACCTCGAGACCCATCGCCTGGAGGCGGTCGCGGATCTCGTCGCTGCGCGCGTAGTCCTTCGCGGCACGGGCCTCGTCGCGCTCGGCGACGAGCGCGCGCATCTCCTCCGACGGCTGCCATTCTTGGAGCGCCTCGCGCTCGAGGTCGAGCCCGAGCACCGCGTCCCAGGACGACAGCAACGCGTACTTCTCGCCGCCCGGTAGATCCGAGGACGCCGCCTCGTTCACGACGACGAGCGCGCGGGGCATGTCGAGGTCGTCCGCCACGGCGCCGCGGAACCGCGCGTCCAGATCCTTCGCCGCATCCGAGAGCGTGCCGGCCGCCGGCGCCCATCCGGCCATGCGGCGGCGCAGGCGCTTCACGTGCTGGTCGGCGCCGCGCATCGCCTCGTCGGAGAAGTCCATCTCGCTGCGGTAGCGCGTCTGGAACGTGAGGTACCGGAACGACAAGGGATCGAAGCCCGCCGCCTCGAGATCGGCGATGCGAACCGTGTTGCCCTGGGACTTGGCCATCTTGAGCTCGCCGAGGCGCAGGTGTCCGCCGTGGATCCAGTTCGACACCACCGGATGGCCCACGGCGCCCTCGGACTGGGCGATCTCGTCCTCGTGATGCGGGAAGATCAGGTCGACCCCGCCGGTGTGGATGTCGAACCGCTCGCCGAGGTACTTCATCGACATCGCCGAGCACTCGATGTGCCAGCCGGGGAAGCCTTCACCCCACGGGCTGTCCCATCTCATGAGCCGGTTCGGGCCCGCCTTCTTCCAGAGCGCGAAGTCGGCGTGGAACTTCTTCCCGGGGTCGATCTCGAGCTCCTGGCGGTGTCCGGCCCGAAGCTTGTCGAGCGTGTTGCCCGAGAGCTTCCCGTAGCCCTCGAAGGACTGAACGTCGTAGTAGATGGTCCCGTCCACCTCGTACGCGTGGCCGTTCTCGATCAGCCGCTCGGTGAGCTCGAGCATCTCCGGGATGTGGTCGGTCGCCTTCGGGTACTCGTGCGCGCTCTGCAGGCCGAGCTTCGCGGAGTCTTCGAGGAACGCGCTTGTGTACTTCTGGACGATCTCGGCCGGCGCCAGGCCCTCATCGTCGACGGCGAGCTCCATGCGATCGCGTCCGGAGTCCGTCGCCTCGTCGGTCATGTGACCCACGTCGGTGATGTTGAGGACCTGCGTGACCTGGTAGCCCTCGAACTCGAGCGCCCGACGGAGCAGGTCCGAGAGCAGGAACGACCGCAGGTTCCCGATGTGCGTGTATCGGTAGACGGTCGGGCCGCACGTGTACATGCGGACGTGACGGTCGTCCAAGGGGACGACTTCCTGCAGCGCTCGCGTCAGCGTGTCGTAGAGGCGCACGGTGACCGAAGCATACCGGTGGTGTCCGGACTCTCCCGCGGAACGGCTACGCCGGTGGGGGAGGGGCGGATCCCTGCCCGTTCCCGCCCTTACCGTCTCCGATGGGACTCGGGACCTTGACGCCGCCGTTCCCGGCGACGACGCCCGCCGGCACCTCGATCGGCTCCCGCTCACCGAGCTCCGCCATCAGCAGCTCGATCTCGTCGCCGACGAGCTCCTCCCGTTCGAGGAGCGCGTCCCGAACCCCCTCGACCACGTGGCGCTTCTTGAGGAGGAGATTCCGGACGTTCTGCTTGCACTCGGCGAGCAGCTCCTCGACCTCTGCGCTGCGGCCTCGATCCGAAAGGACACGTCCGATCGGGTCGGCGTCACCGAACGGTCCGGGACCGGCGGCGGCCAACGAGACGAGGCTCTTGCCCATCCCGTACACGCCGACATACGCCGCGGCGTTCCGAGTCGCGTTCACGAGGTCAGACGACGGGCCGGATGTCGACTGGCCGAACCAGATCTCCTCACCCACCAGTCCGGCGAGCGAGACCTGCATCCGGGCCAAAAGCTGCTTCTGCGTGCGCAGGAACATCTCCTCGACCTGCTGGGTCGAGACCAGCCCGAGCGCCGACTCACGCTTCTGGATCGTGATGACCTGGATCTGCATCTCGCCTCGCTCGAGCGCGTAGGACGCGACGGCATGGGCGGCCTCGTGGAGCGCCACCATTCCCTTCTCGCGATCCGAGTACTTGACCGGCTGTTTGAGCCCGATCTCCTCCGTGATCTTCGCCTGCCACAGGTCGTCCCAGCGGAGGGCATCCCGGCCGTCTTGCAGCGCGAAGAGCAGCGCTTCGTTCACGATGTTCTTGAGGCTCGCCGGCGAGTACCCGACGGTCATCCTCGAGAGCTTCGGGAAGTCGATCGGCTCGTGGCGCACCTTCGCGAGGTAGTACCGCAGGATGTCCTCGCGGCCCTCGGCGTCGGGCAGCCCCACGTGGACGACGCGGTCGAACCGACCCGGCCGGACGAGCGCCGGGTCGAGCGCCGACGCGCGGTTCGTCGCTCCGATGATGAGGATGTTGTAGAAGGGCACCTTCGGCCGCGCGCGGAAGAGCAGGCGTTTCACGTGCCGCCACAGGCCGCGTGGAACCGTGAAGCCGTCGAGCTGGACGAGCAGCTCGTTGATCACGCCCATCCCGCCGCCCATGCCGCCCATGCCGCCCATGATGATGCGGTCGTTGGCGCGGTCGGCGACCGAGCGGTCGGACACGGCGCCGCGCGACCCGACGGCGTCGATCTCGTCGATGAAGATCACGGCGCCGCCGTACTTGTCCGACATCACGCGCGCTTTCTTGAACAGGCGCCGGACCTTCAGGTTCCCGATGCCGAGGAACATGTTCGAGAACCCGGAGCCGGTGGCGAACAGGAACGGCACTCCCGAGGCGCCGGCGATGGCCTTGGCCATCAGCGTCTTTCCGGTTCCCGGCGGCCCCTCGAACAGCATCCCGTGCGGTGGGTAGCCGCCCATCTGCTTGAAGTCCTTGAACCCTTCGAAGACCCGCATGACCTCCTTCGTCGACTGGACGGCTGCCGGCTGCCCCCGGACGTCGTCGAAGGTGGTGTCGTACTCGTTCGGATAGATGACGTAGTCGTTGCCGCGAGCGAGGAACCAGAACATCGCGACGAACTGAAGGATGATGAACGACATCAGCACCATGGCCTGCACCACGAACTGACGGAACGCCGCCAGGTTCGCGCCGGGATGCAGGATCGCTTCGCGAGGCGTGATGCCGATCAGCAGGTAGGCGACCGTGATGTACACGATCAGGATGATCGTGGCCCGCTTCAGCCAACGGAGGTATCGCCGGTACGGTTGCATGCAGGCTCCCTGGGGGTCGAGGGCGGCGTTCGCGACAGTCTACGCCCGAGCCTCCGGGAAGGCGGAAGCGGGGAGAGGCCGTTCGGTTCGGGTCCGACCTAGGGCCGGACCGGTCGCCCCTCGAACGGGATCGAAAGGACGATCGTCGTGCGGGTCTGGACCTCGCCCTTCTCGCGGAGGCGCCGGATCAGGTCCTCGAGGTCGCGCGTGGTCTTCGTTCGGACCTTCAGCACGTAGTTCGCCTCGCCGGCCACGCTGAAGCAGTCCTCGACCTCGGGGAAGTCGTGCACCCGGTCGGGCAGGTCGTCCGGCTGCGTCGGATCGAGGGGCGTCACGGCGATGAGCGCCGTCACGAACAGGCCGAGTGCCTCGTGGTCGACGACCGCCCGGTAGCCACGGATCGCGCCCATCCGCTCGAGCTTGCGAACCCGGTCGTGGACGGAGGACGGAGCGAGCCCGACACGCTGCCCGACGTCGGCGTAGGTCGCCCGGGCATCGTCTTGGAGCGCGGCGATGATCTCGAGATCGCGGCCGTCGAGCACCTGCCTATCGTACGGCGGCCGGCCCCGGCCGATGCACCGCATGCGCACCCTCCGATGCGGATGACGCCGCCCGGCCGATGCTCGGGACCCCATGACGGCCGATTGCCCGGCGTCGTCGGTGCGAGGTACAACGATCGTGTCGCGCCGTCCCCCTCCCTGGCCGGAGGAGGGACCATGCTCGTCGAGCGCGCCCTGCCCGCACCGCCGTTCGCACGTGCCGCCGCCCGACCGGGCCGACGGGTTCGCGAGGTCACCGTGCTCCACCCCGCCCTCGCCGCGCGGTACACCGCACTTGTGTCGGCGGTCGCGCTCCGGGTCGACGAGGAACTCTCGCGCTCAGTCGCGGCGAACCGCGTGGCGAACGCACGCGTCGATCCGCCGCGGTTGGTCCTCCGGGCCTTCCGCGACGAACGGGTCGCGTTCGGACTCCGGCTCGCCCGGCTCGCCCGGCGAACCCCGTGCCTCCTGTTCACCGACGTCCGCGAGTGCTATCGCTCGATCGCGCCCGACGTCGTCGCAGCGAGCCTTCGCGCGCTCGGGTGTGACGAGCCATCGGTGAGCGGTGTCGCCGCGTTCCTCCGGGCCCTGCAGGAGCGCGGGGTCGAGGGGCTTCCCGTCGGCCCGGACCCGTCGGCCGTCCTCGCGAACGCCGTGTTGGCCGAGGTCGATCGTGCGCTGGAGCGGCTCGGGGCTCCGCACCTGCGTTGGGTGGACGACCTCGTCGTCGGCGTCGACGGATCCCGCGGAGCGGCGGCGGTGCTGGAGGTCGCCCGCGAAGCGCTCGACCGCGTCGGCCTCCGCCTGAACGATGAGAAGACGCGCCTGGTCCTGGACCCGGCATCGGGCGCGTTTCCTCGAGGGATCTCCGTCGCGAGGAGCGCCAAGGAGGTCGGCTAAGCTCCGCCTGCGATGCGGACCGTCTACCGCGCCTCCCGAGTGCACACGCTCTCGTATCCGAGCATCGGCGAATGGATCCTGGTCGACGACCGGCACGTCCAGCGCGTCGGGACCGGCGAGCCGCCCGAGGCGGACCGGGTCGTGGACCTTCCGGGCGCGACCATCCTGCCCGGGTTCGTCGACACGCATGTTCATCTCACCGGGACCGGCGTCCACCAGCAGGCGGCCGAGCTCGGAGCCGCCCGATCCTCGGCCGAGCTCCTGTCGGCGGTGCGCGAGGTCGTGGCGGCGCGCCAAGGACCCGTCCTGGTCCACGGCTACGACGAGTCCAAGTGGGCCGACCGGACGCTTCCGAGCATCGCCGAGCTCGACGCGGCGTCCGATCGGCCGCTCGCCGTCGTCCGCGTGGACGGCCACGTGACCCTGGCGAACACCATCGCGCTGAAGGAGACGGGAGTGCTCGAGCGCCCGGGCGTGGACCTCGACGAGGGTGGCGCGCCCTCGGGCCGCGTCACCCAGGAGGCGAACGCCACGCTGCGGCGGTGGTTCGCCGCCCAGCTCGCCGAGCGCGACATCGAGGAGCTGCAGCTCGCTGCGGCGAGCCTGGCCGTCTCGCACGGCGTGACGACGATCCACGAGATGTCGATGCCGCACGAGCGGGGCATCCACGACCTCGAGATCCTCCTCGGCCACCGCGAGCGTCTGCCGGTCGACGTCGTGACGTACGTGGCGACGACGGATATCCCGCAAGTGATGGATCTCGGGCTTCCGAGGATCGGCGGGGACCTGCCCGTCGACGGTTCGATCGGCGCGCGCACGGCGTCGGTCTCGGAGCCCTACCTCGGCGTCGAGGACACCGGCGTGCGCTACTTCGACGACGACGCGCTCGCGACGTTCTTCCACGATGGACACCTCGCGGGCCTCCAGGTCGGCGTGCACGCCATCGGCGACGCCGCGATCGAGCAGGTCGTCGCGACGTGGGCGCGCGTCTACCAGACGCTCGACTCTCGAGGCCGCCGCCATTTCCGGGCCCGGCGTCATCGCATCGAGCACTTCGAGATGGCCGATCGCGGCGTGATGGAACGCGCCGCCGCTCTCGGTCTCGCGATCAGCGTGCAGCCGAACTTCGATGCGGAGTGGGGAGCGCCCGGTGGACTGTACGAACAGGCGCTCGGCTGGCACCGCGCCGAGGGGATGAACGCCTTCCGCGACCTCCTGGACCGCGGGCTCGAGGTCGGGGTTGGATCGGACACGCCGATCACGACCGTGGACCCGATGGCCGCGCTCGCGGCGTTCGGAACGCACCACGATCCCGCCCAGCGGCTCTCGCGCGAAGAGGCGGTCCGGATCTGCACGATCGGCAGCGCTCGGCTGGCGCATCAGGAGGACAAGAAGGGAACGCTCGAGCCCGGCAAGCACGCCGACTTCGCCGCGTTCGACATCGATCCGCTCGAGGTCGAGTCGCTCGACGGCGTCCGCCCCGTCCTCACCGTCAGTCTCGGCCGCGACGTGTACGCGTCCTGAGTCCGGGACGTGCGGATTTGACACGGCTCCGAGCGCGCCCTAACGTTGTTGGTCGCGTCCTCGCTTCGGCGGAGGCGCACGGAGGACCCGAGAGGCTGAGTAGAGAACGCGGCGCCCCGGCGCTGCGGCCCCAAAGGCCACTCGGGTCCTCCATCTCTTTCCCCTCGCTTCTTCCTCGCGCACCCTTCCGCTCCTCGCTGAGCACGGATCGCCGTTTGCCTCGGGAATGCCACGGGAACCATCCGTTGTTCTTGCGTTCGGCTCTTGCCAAGGGGATGCCCCGCAGTAGAATCCCCCGCGCCGAGAAGGGGTCCCGCAGTGGAAGACACCGAAGAAGCGCTCGAAGACGACGACCTGGACGATGAGGCCGAGGAGGCCGAGGAGCTCGAAGGAGCCGCCCCGGCAGCCACCCCGGCCCGGGCCGTCACGACCGATGAGGACGTCGAGTCGATCCAGGACATCCTGGTCAAGCAGGAGGCCCGCGAGGAGGCCGAAGAGGAGGACGACTCCGTCCTCAACCTCACCCGCGAGGAGCGGCTGGAACCGCTGGCGGTCAAGGTGGTCCCGCCCCAGTCCAGCGAGTTCATATGCAAGAACTGCTTCCTGGTGAAGCATCGCAGCCAGCTGAAGGACAAGGCGAAGATGCTCTGCCGGGACTGCGCCTGAGCCTCAGGGGGCCCCGGCTTCCGCTCGCCCTGCCGATCGCCCTCCTGGTTGCGGCCCTGTCGGGCCTGTTGCTCTCCCTGTCCCTGCCGCCGGCGGGGTGGTGGCCGCTCGCCCTCTGTGCGCCGATCCCGCTCCTGTGGCTCCTCCGGGGGTCCACGGCGAGGCGCGGGGCGATCCTCGGGTTCGTGTTCGGCGTCGCCTATTTCGGGCCACTCCTGTACTGGATCCTCCTCTTCGGAGAGCTCGCATGGGTCGCCCTGGTGCTCCAGTCCGGCGCGTACCTGGCCGTGTTCGGAGCGCTGACCCCGGCGATCTGGCGCCCCGAGCACCCGATCCGCTCGACCGCCGGTGTCGCCGCCATGTGGACGGTTCTGGAATGGATCCGTGGCGCCTTCCCCATCGGGGGCTTCGCCTGGGGACAGCTCGGGTCCTCGCAGGTGGACGCGCCGGCGTTGCCGCTGGCGTCGGTGACGGGCGTCTGGGGCCTGTCGTTCCTCGTGTTGCTGGTGGCGGGACTCCTGCTGCTTGCCCTCGAGCGGTGGGGGAGGGGAGTGGTTCGGCCGCTGCTGCTCGTCGCCTCCTGCGCGGCGCTCGTCCTCGCCCCGGCTCTGATCCCGATCCCCGATCCGGAGGGAGGGACGTTCGACATCGCCGTCATCCAGGTGAACGTCGAGAGCGTCGAGCAGCTCCAGGGATTCGAGGAGGACATCGCGGTCGCGCACCTGAACATCGAGCAGCACCTGAAGCTTCAGGGCGACCTACCGGACCTGGTCGTCTGGGGCGAGGGAGCGTTGGATCCGGGGGCGCTCGCCGACCCGGCCACGTTCGCCGCGGTGACGGACGCGATCGCGACGGTCGGAGCGCCCACGCTCGCCGGTGCCGTCGTGAACCACCCCGACGGGACGCAGACGACCTCGACGCTGGTCTTCGACGGCTCGGGCCGCGTCATCGACCGCTACGACAAGGTGCACCTCGTGCCCTACGGGGAGTACGTGCCGTTCCGCGGCCTCCTCGAGCCGTTCATCGACGCGATCGACCAGGTTCCCGTCGACCGGGCGCCGGGGGAGCGGGTCCGCATCATGCCGGTCCCCGGGCTCCCCCCGATCGGAACGCCGATCTGTTTCGAGAACTCCTTCGGCTCGATCGATCGCGAGATGGTCCGGCAGGGGGCCGCCTTCCTCGTCGTCACGATCAACAACGCCTCCTACGAACGGACCGCGGCATCCGAGCAGCATCTGGACATGAGCCGTCTCCGCGCCGTCGAGAACGCCCGTTGGGTCGTCCACGGCGCGGTGTCGGGGATCAGCGCGTTCGTGGATCCGCAGGGCCGGGTCGTCGACCGTCGAGAGCTGTTCGAGCCGGCGCTCATGCGGCACGACGTCGCCGCGTCGACGCAGACGACGCTGTACACGCGGTTCGGCGACTGGGTGCCGTGGGGGAGTCTCCTCTTCGTCCTCGCGCTGATCGCGGTCCCGCGGCAACGCCGGCGCCCGACCCGCGATCCCGGACCGCTCCGCGAGGATCCCCGGGTGTTGGTCGTCCTTCCCACGTACAACGAGAAGGACACGGTCTCGCGGGTCCTCGACGGCCTGCTCGCGCTCCCGCACCGGCTGGACGCGCTCGTCGTCGACGACGGGTCGCCCGACGGCACCGGAGCGCTCGTACGGGCGAAGGCCGAGGCGGACTCCCGGGTCCGGTTGGTGGAGCGATCGCAGAAAGGCGGCCTGGCGAGCGCGTACGCGGTCGGGTTCCGGCGCGGCATCGAGGAGGGGTACGACCTCATCGTCGAGATGGACTCGGACCTCTCGCACCGGCCCGACGAGCTCCCCCGGTTGCTCGAGGCCGTCCGGTCACGCGACATGGTCATCGGAAGCCGGTACGTCCCAGGAGGTCAGGTGACGAACTGGGGTGCCGCTCGTCTCGCCCTGTCGAAGCTCGGGAACACCTACGCCCGCACCTGGCTCGGCATCGGCGTCCACGACGCCACCAGCGGCTTCCGCGTCTATCGCCGCGGGGCGCTCGAGGAGATCACGGCGAGCCCCATCCGTTCGGACGGCTACGGCTTCCAGATCGAGCTCGCCTACCGCGCGTGGAACGCGGGCCTGTCTGTCGGAGAGGCGCCGATCACGTTCCAGGAGCGCGAGCACGGCCAGTCCAAGATCAGCCGCCGCATCGTCTTCGAGGCTCTGTGGCTGGTCACGATCTGGGGCCTGCGGGACCGGCTCACGCGCGAGCGCACGCTCGAGCAACCCCACTCCTAAACGCCGGGAATGTACGTTATGTAAAGCTGAGTTTGGTCATCTCCCGTCCGCAACGAACCAAGATCCAACCCCACCCCTCCCCCAGGGCCGCCTGTCTGAACCTCTCCGGTTGTGCCGGAAACGATGGCGGTTGCGCATCCGTCGTTGTCCATACCTACGTCAAATGGACGAGGCAGGCCTCGACCTTCGGCCGATGGAGTAGGCCGAGAGCGGTCATACGCTTCACCCGAACGGGGGGCCATGGCATCCCGCCTTTGCCCTAGTTGGAAACACTTAGCGGAGGGAACCCACCAATGCGAGGTTCGCACCGGCGGAGCAAACGCCATCGTCGACTGGTATCGACGACGTTCACAGTCACGGGGCTGGTCCTTTCGATCTTCCTCATGTTCGGGCAGCTCGGACTGATCGCCGCGAGTGCCGACGACCGTGACCGCGACGGTACGTTCGAGTCGGACACCGACGTCATCTCCAACGATCACGACTCCGCATCCGGCGGAGGCAGCTCGGCCGGAAGCTCGGGCGGCCCGCAGATCCAAGCGCGCGACGACGCGCAGGTGGGCCAGGTCGCGCGTGCCCCTGGCGGCCTGAGCGTCGACTTCGTCGGGATCGAGCCGGACGACTACAACCACACCACCGGTTTGGGAGGCAACAGCACCGACACGCAGGACCTCCCTCGAGGCAGAGGACTTCCGATGTGGCGACCTCGTCGCGTTCTTCTTCGAGGTCGACGCGGGCACCGACGCTGCCAGCCTCGACGCGGATCTCTTCTTCAACGAGCAAGGGACCAACGGGTCGACCTTCGGTTTCGACCACTTCGTAAGCGCAACCCTCGACACATCGGATCCGAACTACGTCGACACGGGCACAGCGGCAGGGCTCGCCGCCGCGGGGAATGACGATGGCGTGGACCCCAACGGCGATGACGCGGTGACCGTTCACCTAGACATCACCGGGATCGACGACGGTGACGATCTCTGGGTCCGGGTCATCGTTCGACTGGGCCACTGCGGCCCCGGCAACACGCCGACGAACGTGCAGACGGGCCTTGCCGCCGTCTCCGCGGTCGACGCGAACGGCGACGACGTCAACATCGGCAGCGGCGGTCAGCAGACCGTGCCGCTGAAGCTCACGGGCACGCTCCCGACGATCAAGCTCGTCAAGGACATCGTCGGGACGCCGCCGGATCAAGGAAAGTTCGACCTTCGGATCGATGGGAACGTCGTCGCGGACGACGTGGGCGACAACGGAACCTCAGGGGTTCTGTCCTTCCTCGCCGGCACCTACCCGATCGACGAGTTGGCTGGGACCGGTACGAACCTCAACAACTACACGTCGTCGATCACGTGCGTCGAGGCCACCGCAGGCATCCGCACAGGCGACCCTGTCACGGGGACCTCGACGAGTCTGACGGTTGGCCTCGACCAGGACTGGGTCTGTACCTTCACGAACACCGCTGGTGCCCCCAACCTGTCGATCACGAAGACGGCGAACGTTCCGAACGACCAGGTGGCGCTGAACACGCCGTTCACCTACACGATCGACGTCACGAACACGGGGAATGCGCAGGCAACCGGCGTCGTGATCACGGACAACCTGCCCGACTCGCTCAACACGGTCAGCGCCACCTACGACGTCAACCCCACGAGCGGCCAAGACGGGACCTGCGACGTCACGGTCGCAACCAATGTCGTCACGTGTCCGGGAACCGGCCAGACGGGTATCACGCTGGCCGCGAGCAACGGGACGAGCACGGACACCGTTCGCGTGACCGTCACGGCCACGTCCCCCAGGACCTGCGAGACGCTGAACAACACGGCATCGGTCCAATGGGCGCAGAATGGAACGAACCCACCGGTCACCAGCAGTCAGTCGACGGTCACGGTCGTCGGGTGTGGGATCGCCATCAGCAAGACGGCCTCCCCCGCTGGTGACGTCGCAGCCGGCGGGACGGTGACCTTCACCATCATGGCTGAGAGCCAGGAGGTCGGCAGCGTCACGGGCGTCGTGATCGCTGACACGCTGCCAGCGGGCTTCGTGATCCTCGGCGGGGCGGACGCGCCATCCTTCGACGTCGATCCCGGCGCGAACCCCGCACCCGCAGCCTGTGGCGTCGTCGGCCAGACGGTGACCTGTAACGTCGGCACGCTCGCTGGAGCGGACGGCACGACCGGGGATGGCCAGGACTTCGTGGTCGTCACCATCAAGGCCACCGCTCCGAACACCTGCGGTCCGTACAGCAACACGGCAACCATCGACTGGGACGGGAACGGGACGCCGGTCTCGAGCAACACGGTTACCGGCAACGTGACCGGTTGCGCGCCGAGCCTGACGATCGTCAAGACGGCGAAGAACGCCGCGGGACAGACGATCACCACCGTCGCACCGGGCGGAACCTTCTCCTACGAGATCCTCGTGACGAACACGGGGAACGCTCAGGCGACGGGCGTGGTGGTCACCGACGACCTCAACGACTCGCTCACCGGCGTCTCGGCGACCTATGACATGGATCCGCCGGATGCATCGACGGACGGCACGTGTACCGTCGGAGCGGGCAACACCATCACATGTCCCGCCGTCACCCTGGCCGCGAACGACGGTGCGGCCGGTGGGGCCGACGAGCTCCTCGTCGTCGTGTCGGTCACCGCTCCTACGGGTTCCTGCCCGACCCTCACGAACCAGGCGCACGTCGCCTCGACCCAGGACCCGGCCGGTGTCAACAGCAGTCAGGTTATCGTCACGGTCACGGGATGCGCGCCGAGCGTGAGCATCGCCAAGACCGGTGCCTCAACGGTCGCCGCGGGCGCGAACATCACCTGGACGATCACGGTCTCCAACACGGGCAACGATGCGGCGACCAACGTCAACGTGACCGACACCCTGCCGTCCGGGTTCATCTTCGTGTCCTCCAGCCCGGATGCCACCGGCAGCCCGAGCACACCTCCGTTCTGTACGCACTCGAGCGGGACGGTGAGCTGTAGCCTCGGCACGATCGCCGCGGGTGGGTCGGCTTCGGTGACGATCACCGCCACCGCGCCAACGACCTGCGGACCGTTCACGAACACGGTCTCGGGCACCTTCGGCGCCGCAGCTCCGCAGACGATCCCGGGGAGCCCGGCGACGGCCACGGGGGACGTCGTGGGGTGCGCGTCGAGCCTGACGATCGGCAAGTCGGGGCCGGCGACGGTGCAGCAAGGGACGTCGATCACCTACAACCTGACCGTCTCCAACAGTGGGAACGCGACCGCGTTCAACGTCAAGATCGCTGACGCCGTCCCCTCTCCCCTGACCGGCCCGGTCGGGACGCCTTCTCAGGGCTCCTGCACGACGACCACGAACACGGTCAACTGCGACCTGGGGAACATCTCGGGCGGCGGCAGCGCGACGATCTCGATCACCGCCACCGTCCCGGCCGGCCAGTGCGTCCAGATCCAGAACCAGGCGACCGGCACGCACGAGGTGAACGAGCAGCCGGTGACGATCCAGTCCAGCGGCACCGTGACGACCCAGATCGAAGGCTGCGGCTCGCCCGCAGTACCGGCTCTTTCGGTCACGAAGACGGCCGACGCCGCCTCCGTGACACCGCCGAGCCCGATCGGGTTCACGATCGCGGTGACGAACTCGGGTTCGGCAGCCGCGAACAACGTCACCCTGAGCGACACGATCCCATCGGTGCCGGGCGTGACCTGGTCGATCAACGGCGGGACGGGGGCGGCGCAGTGCTCGCTCGTCGGGAACTCGCTGAGCTGTACCTTCGGCACGCTCCAGGCCGGCGAGAGCAAGACGGTCCACGTGATCTCGACGGCAACGTCTTCGGCCTCGTGCGGCACGTTCACGAACGTGGCCGTGGCGAACTCGTCGAACGCCGGGTCGGCACAAGGCCAGGCGAGCGTCACGGTCCAGTGCCCGCCGGGGATCGACATCGTCAAGAACGGGCCGGCCACGGCCTACGTGGGCGACAAGATCACCTACACCTTCGACGTGACGCTGGAGCAGGGCAGCGGCCCCTTGGCCAACGTCCAGGTCTCCGACCCACGGTGCGACCCCGGGACCCTGACCGGTCCCACGGGCGACACCAACGGCAACGGTCTCTTGGACACGGGCGAGACCTGGCACTACTCGTGTACGCACGTGGTGACGGATTCCGATCCCGATCCCCTGCCGAACACGGCCACGGTCTGCTCGGGCACGGTGTGTGACAGCGACGACCACGTGGTCGAGATCCTCAAGCCGGCCATCGAGATCGTGAAGAAGGCCAACCCCGACTCGGGTGGGCCCGGCGAGGTCATCACCTACACGTACACGGTGACCAACACCGGCGATGTCACGCTGTTCGACATCACGGTCGACGACGACATCCTCGGGCACATCTGCGACATCCCGAAGCTCGAGCCCGGCCACTCACGAGAGTGCACCGGCACGTTCACGATCCCGAACAACGCGAACGTGGAGATCACGAACGTCGCCATCGCGCTGGGTGAGGACGAGAACGGGACCGAGGTCTCCGACGAAGACACCGAGACGGTCGGTGTGGTGCGCGGAACCACCGTGACCCCGACGAAGACTCCCCCGGGCGGGATCGCGTTCACGGGCTCGGGCGCGGTCGTGTCGCTGGTCGGTCTCGCGCTCCTGATGCTCACGTTCGGCACCGGCCTGCTGTGGCTGGGCCGTCGCCGAGAGGTGCCCGCTCGCGACGCATCCGGTCGGTAACGCGGAGGGTTCGGACGCTCGGTGGCCCCGGGGGGCGAAGCCCCGGGGCCACCCCGTTTGCCGGGAAGGCCATTCGTTCGTCGCCGATCGCTCATCCGTGACCTACGGCTCGCGACCGCCGCAAGACCTAGGCCGAAGGGGAACCCCGAACCATGGCCCATGGTCCATTGCGCCCTTGGACGTCCGGCGCTTAGGCTACGGACCGTGCACGGCGGGGGATGCCCGTCGCGACGGATGACCGACAGGTATCCGTTAGTCGGGGCCGGCAACGGGAAGCGTGAGGTCTACGAACGCCAAGCGATCGGGAGGGAGCCGTGGGGCCTCGGGCGACCGAGGCCCCACCGGCACGCCCTTCCCCGGTCCGAGATCCGCTCTCGCCTTCTGCTCGGCCTCGCTCCAGAGCATCGAGGAGATGCTCCAGAGCGAGGGCGATGAGGGGGGTAGGAGTCGGGAGTTGCAGAAGACCCCGGGTCCTCGACCCGGGGTCTCCGCCTTCCGAGCGCCCTGCGGGCGCCCGGGGATCAGCCGTAGAAGATCACCGTGACCCAGAAGCGGTCGCCGTCGCGGATCACCCCGACGGCGGCCCGCTGGAAGTCCGGTCGCAGGATGTTCTGACGGTGAAGCTTGCTGGCCATGAACGCGTCCTCGAGGGTGTCGAGCGATGCGCCCACGCCCACGTTCTCTCCGCCGATCGACCAGTCGTAGCCCTCGAGCGCGTCGCGGAGCTGGTCCTCGGTCGAGTGGAACAGGTAGCCCTTGCGAGCCATCGCCGCGCTGTGGCTCTTCGCGTACCTGGACAGCGTCGCGGCGAAGCCGAGCTCACGGCGATCGCGCGTCTCCCGGTCCTGGTTCGTGAGCGCCAGCATCTGCCGGCGGCGCCCGAACCGCTCCCCTTCGGCGTCCGCGCGGTGAGACGAACCGATCAGCAGTAGGGCCGACAGGAGCAACGCCAAGACCGCGGCGAGGGTCCTTCGGCCATCGATGACACCAGACACATCGAGCCTCCCGACTCATGGGTCCCGTGGGACCGAGCTCGGGAGCTCGCATCCTTCGGCAGCTCGGCCACCTCCCCCTCATGGAGGTCCGGAGCTTTGCGCCCCGCCGTCACCGGCGGTTTGCCCTTTCGGGACCGACCCTTTCTTGCTTCGTGCCTGATATCGGAAGGACCATCGCCCGACTTGAGCCGGAGATGGCTCGCGGTGACTAGGAAGGGATGAGGCGGATAGGCACGCGGGAGTCGCCCGCAGCGGCTACCAGCGGAGCTTGAGGTGACGCGCGGCCCGAGCCTCGTCCAGGCGCCGGACGGGCGCGGTCACGGGGGCTTCGTGCAGGAGCTCGGGATCGTCGTGCGCTTCCTTGTGGGCCCGGCGGAGCGCCTCGGCGAACGCGTCCAACGTCTCCCGGGTCTCGGTCTCCGTGGGCTCGACCATCATGGCCTCCTCCACGACGAGCGGGAAGTAGACGGTCGACGGGTGATAGCCGAGGTCCACCACGCGCTTGGCGATATCCATCGCGCGGATCCCCGTCCGCTCCTTCAACGGCCGGGCCGTGGCGACGAACTCGTGCATCGGCCGGCCGTCGGGATACGCGAGAGGGAACAGGTCCTTCACCTTTGAGGCAAGGTAGTTCGCGTTCAGCACCGAGCGCTCGGCGACCTCCTTCAGCCCCTCCCGTCCGTGCAGGAACACGTACGCGTACGCGCGGACGAGCACCCCGAAGTTGCCGAGGAACCCGTGCATGCGGCCGATCGAGTCCGGCTCGTCCTCGTTCAGGGCGAAGGCGCCGGTCGCCTCGTCCCGTTCGATCCGCGGAACGGGCAGGAAGGGAACGAGCCGCTCGCTCACGCCGACCGGGCCGGCGCCCGGCCCTCCCCCGCCGTGGGGCGTGGCGAAGGTCTTGTGCGTGTTGATGTGGACGATGTCGAAGCCCATGTCGCCCGGCCGGCACCGGCCGAGGATCGCGTTCAGATTCGCCCCGTCGTAGTAGACGAGCCCGCCCACCCGATGAACCGCAGCGGTGATCCGTTCGATCTCCTCCTCGAACAGGCCGAGCGTGTTGGGGTTCGTGAGCATGAGCCCGGCGACGTCCTCGTCGATCAACTTCTCGAGGGCACCGACGTCGACGAGACCTCCTGCGTCCGAGGGGACGTGCACCGCCTCGAACCCCGCCAGACGAACGCTCGCCGGGTTGGTCCCGTGCGCGGAGTCCGGGATCGCGATCCGCCTTCGCTGGCTCCCGGCCTTCGCGTGGAAGGCGCGCATGATCAGGAGGCCGGTGAGCTCACCGCACGCCCCGGCGGGAGGCTGGAGTGTCGCTCGCGACATGCCGGTGATCTCGCAGAGGGCCCGCTCCAGGCGCCACAGGAGCTCCAGGGCTCCCTGCGAGGTCGAGTCCGGCTGCCGGGGATGCAGGCGCTGGAACCCGGCGATCTGGGCGACGTTCTCGGCGACCTTCGGGTTGTATTTCATCGAGCACGAACCGAGCGGGTAGAACCCCGTGTCCACGCCGTAGTTGCGTTGCGACAATCGCGTGTAGTGGGAGACGAGGTCGCGTTCGGCGATCTCGGGCAGAGCCGCCCGGCCGTCTCGGGCGAGGTCCTTGCCGATGTGGGCTTCGGGGACGTCGAGCGGCGGCAGGCTGAACGCGCGCCGGCCCGGGCGCGAGAGGTCCTTGATGGTGCCCCGGCGGTCCGGCGGGTCCTGGGTCCGCACCGGAGCCCCGATGCCGCGCTGCGACGTGGACTCGCCTCCGGTGGACTCGCTCACGCCAGCACCTCCTTCAGGGCGAGCGCGAGCCCGTCGATCTCCTCGCGCGAGCGGCGTTCGGTGACGGCCACGAGCAGGGCGTGCCCGTCGGCGTCCTCGAGCGGCACGCCGCCGAGGAATCCACGCTCGATCAACCCGTCGAGGACCTCCGAGGCCGGCCGCGGCAGACGGAGCGGAAACTCCTTGAAGAACGGCGCACCGCCGAACAGCGGTTCGACACCCGGGACTTCGGTGAGACGCTCGGCTGCGTAGGCGGCCTTGGAGACGCAGTGGCGTCCGAGCTCGGCCAGGCCCTCGGGCCCGAGCCAGCCCAGGTAGACGGTCGCGGCGATCGCCATCAGCGTCTGGTTCGTACAGATGTTGCTCGTCGCCTTCTCGCGGCGGATGTGCTGCTCGCGCGCCTGCAACGTGAGGACGTACCCGGTCTGGCCGTCGACGTCGAGCGTCTCCCCCACGATCCGACCCGGAAGACGCCGGACGTCGTCCAGCCGCGTGGCGATGATCCCGAGGTACGGCCCGCCGAAGTTCAGGTGATTGCCGAGGGACTGCCCCTCGGCGACCGCGATGTCGGCCCGGAGGTCGCCGGGCGGCGCGAGCACGCCGAGCGAGAGCGGGTCGAAGATCTGGATGGCCCTCGCTCCCCCGGCGTGCGCAAGGCCGAACAGCTCGCGCGCCGGCTCGAGCAGGCCGTACGCGTTCGGGTGCTGAACGATCACGCATGCCACGTCGTCGCCGACCTGCGGAGCGCCGCCTCGGCCCTGCTCGACGTCGAAGAGCTCGGGCTCGTACCCGGCGCCGCGGCCGTACGTGCGGAGCGTCTCGACGTAGCGGGGATCCACGGCCGCGCTCACCAGCACGCGGTCGCGTCCGGGCGTCGTCCGCGACAGGTTCACGGCCTCGGCGAGCGCCGTCGCGCCGTCGTAGAGCGAGGCGTTGCTCACCTCCATGGACGTCAGCTCGCAGATCATCGACTGGTACTCGAACAACGCCTGCAGGACGCCCTGCGACAGCTCGGGCTGATACGGGGTGTAGGAGGTGTAGAACTCGGACCGGCCGGCGAGCGCCCACACGACCGCGGGGACGAAATGGTCGTAGGCCCCCCCGCCGGCGAAGCAGACGAGGTCGTCCGCATGCCGGTTCTTGCCGGCGAGCTGCCTCAGGTCCGAGACGATCTCCAACTCGGAGACGCCCTCGGGAAGGTCCAGGGGTCGGTCGAGCCGGACGGAGGCCGGGATCTGATGGAACAGGTCATCCAGGCTGCCGAGGCCGATCGCCTCCAGCATCCCTTGCACGTCGTCGTCGGTATGGGGTGCGAACCTCATCCCGAAGCGTCAGTCTAGTCGGACTCCCACTTAGCCGGAGAAGTCCTCGAGGCCGTACTTCGAGACCAGCGACAGGTAGTCCCGCTGATAGAAGATCTTGCAGTTGACCCCGGGGTACTGCTCGCGAAGCCGGCGGACCTTGCGGTTCTTCTTGGTCACCAGCTTCTGACTGAGCGTCGTGATCTCGATATACAGGTCGTACTGGGGCAGGTAGAAGTCGGGCGTGAACCGTTGAACGACGTTGCCCTGCTTGTCCCACTCGAGGTCGAAGGAGCGTGGCTCGTACTCCCATTCGATCTGGTAGAAGTCCAGGAGCTGGGCGAACTGGCGTTCGCTGGCATGGGCGAAACGGACGTTGTCGCTTTTCAGGGCCGGCGGTGCGGCCACGGCGCTCTCGCTCACGCGCCTCCGGCGGCGCGGGCCCCGCGGCCCTTCTTCCGGCTTCCCTTCGCCAGGGTCCCCTCCAGATCGGTCCATATCTTGTCCAGCGCGATCGCGAAGACCGCCTGCCCGCCCTTCACGAGGTCCACCACCTCTTCCGGCGACTCCACCTGGTAGATACGGTTCCCGTCCGAGATGAGGGTGGCGCCCAGGGCAGGCTCGTCCAGGGTCTTGAGCGTCTTCATGGCTTTGCGGACGCTCTTCAGGTCCACCCCGGAGTCGATCATCCGCTTGATCACCTTGAGCAGGGCGAGATCCTCGAAGGAATACAGCCGCTGGCTCCCGGAGCCCTGCGCGTCCTTCACCGAGGGTCGTACCAGCCCTGTCCGTGCCCAGTAGTCGAGCTGGCGGTAGCTGATGCCGACGATCTTGGTGACCTCGGGGACGCGATATCCCTGCTCAGCCATGACAACTCCGTAATTACGCGGACGTCGGGAGCGTAGGCTGCGGACCCGTGGGTGTCAAACATCCGCCGGGGAAGGTGAACGAACGGAACCGCTGCGACCGCAGCGCGTTCCGGGCGACCGAGATCCTCTATGGCTGATCGCCGCGTTCCCGGGACTACTGGAAGTCCTCGGGCTTCACGTTCTCGAGGAACTCGCGGAACTTCTCGACCTCTTCTTCTTCCTCGCCCTCGTTCGGGATGAGGATCGAGGCTTCCGACAGGACCTCCTCGTTCGCGAAGATCTTGCAGCCAAGCCGAACGGCGAGCGCGATCGCGTCCGAAGGCCTCGAGGAGACCTCGTACGTGCTGCCGTTGCGCTGCATGTTGATCAACGCGTAGAACGTTCCGTCGCGCAGCTCGCTGATCACGATGCTGTCCACCTGCACCGCCATCTCCTCCAGGATGTTCTTCAGGAGGTCGTGCGTCATCGGTCGCGGAGTAACGACGCCTTGCAACGCGATCGCGATCGCCGCCGCCTCGGGCTGACCGATCCAGATCGGCAGGAAGCGTTCGCCGGACGCCTCGCGCAACAGCACGATGGGTGAGTTGGTGGGGAGCTCGATCCGGACGCCGGCGAGCGTCATCTCGATCAACATGGCAGCGGTGGGACGCTACACCCGCCCCCTGATCTCCGGCAACCTAACGCTCGGTCGGTGCGGTCCCTCCGACGTCGGGAAGGTACGGCAAGAGCATGTCCGGGTCCGCTTCCAATGCCGCGAAGTCTTGTACCGCAAGGAGATCGGGGATGTTTCGGTAACGCTCCTGGAAGTCAAGACCGTACCCGACGACGTAAACGTCCGGGCATTCGAAGCCCCGATACCGGATCTCGCGCGGCGCGATGCGGCGTGCGGACTTATCGAGCAGCGCGCACACCTGGATCGACGCGGGGTTGCGAGACTCGAGAACCGAGATCAGGTATCCGAGTGTGAGTCCGGTGTCGACGATGTCCTCGACGATGATCACGTCGCGGTTCCCGATGTCGGCATCGAGGTCCTTGACGATGCGGACGCGTCCCATCGACTCGGTGGCTCCCCCGTAGCGGGATATCGACATGTAGTCGATCGACAGGGGCAGGCCGATCTCCCGCATCAGGTCGCCGAGGAACACCGAGCCGCCTTTGAGGACCGAGATCATGACGGGCGCGCGCCCTTCATAGTCCCCGGTGATGGAGCGGCCAACCTCCTCGATCCGACGGCGGATCTCCTCGCGCCCGAACAGCACGCTGACGAGTTCCGACATCCGCGCCGAATCCTAGCCGGTTCCTCGCTCAGTCGAACAGGGCGCCGAACAGGGCGCTGCCGGCTCGCGCCACCGAGCCGAGCGCCCGCGTCCACCACGAACCGCCCTCCTGCATGGGTGGCGGAGGCGGGATCTCCGTCACGACCAGCGGAACCTCTCCGAGCGCCAGCCCGGGGACCGAGAGCCCGACCGTCCCGATCACCTGTCCGCGTCCCGGCGGGAAGCGCACGGCCGGGTCGACCTCGATCGTTCGGCGCACGCGCGTCTCGGCGGGGACGAGTCCTTCGAGCGACGCACCCGCGGCGACGGGCACGTCGCGGCCGTCGATGTTCACCGTGCCGAGCGCGCGACCTTCCGAGATCAGCGGACGGCGCTCGAACGCCGCGAACCCGAAGTTCATGAGCGCGGCGGCGTCGGAGAACGGCTCGCCGGGCTCTCCGAGCACCACCGCGAGCAACCGCTCGTTGCCGCGAACGGCCGTCGCGACGATGCAGAAGCCGGCGGCGCTCGTGAACCCGGTCTTCACGCCGATCGCGCCCGGATACAGCCACAGGAGCACGTTGCGGTTCTGGACG
Source organism: uncultured Actinomycetes bacterium (assembly GCA_963786805.1). Classification (GTDB taxonomy): domain Bacteria; phylum Actinomycetota; class UBA4738; order UBA4738; family HRBIN12; genus CALGFI01. Next base: position 149,328 of record CAWBAK010000005.1, on the reverse strand, counting down.
ATCCGCGCGTCGCCGTCCGGCGCGGGGATCGCGTGCGCGCGCGTCGCGACGATGCCGGCGAATCCCGGGATCTCGTACGCGGCGCGCGTGAGGCGCGCGAGATCGCGCGCGGTCGAGTACCCCGAGTCATCGAGCCCGTTCGGCGACGCGAACCGCGTCCGGGCGAGCCCCAGGTCCGCAGCCGTTTCGTTCATCAGCTCGACGAACCCCTCGACGGTCCCGCCCAGATGCTCCGCCACCGCCACCGCGGCGTCGTTCGCCGACTGCAGCATGAGCGCGTACAGGAGTTGCTGGACCCGGATCTCCTCGCCGGCCTGCAGTCCCAGGTTCGAGATGCCCACGACCTGCTCGGTCGCGGCGTTCTCGCCGACGATCAGCCTCTCCCCCGGCTCGGTGCGGGTCATCACGAGGTAGGCGGTCATGATCTTCGTCAGGCTCGCGATCGGCAGCTCCAACCTCGGGTTCAGCGCGTACAGGGTCTGCCCCGTGTCGAGGTCCACCAGGATCGCCGCATCCGGACGGATCTCCGGGGGCTCGACCCCGGGGGCCGGCGTTCGAAGGATCGACGGGAAGGGCGAGGGCGAGGTCCCTCCCCCCGGCACCGGCACCGGAGTGGGTGGCGGCGGCTCGAGGGTCTGGGCCCGGGTCCGGGGCGTCATCAGGCCGCCGGCCGCGACGAAGGTCACGGCCCAGAGCGAGACCAGGATCGAGACGACGGCGCGCGTTCGCACCGACCGGGCGTGGGACACGGGCGATCTCAGCCGGCGAGGTGCTGCTTGAGGTTCGTGCGCAGCAGGGCCTGTTTGAGCTTGCGGGACGCTCGCGCCAGATCGGTCAACGCGGTCGCGGCCACACGGCGAGCGTCCGGGTTCCGCTGGCGAAGCTGCGGCAGCACGATCGTCTCGAAGAACGAAGACTCCCGCTCGGCGAAGTGCTTGTACATCGTGAGGTGCCGCGGCTCGACGCCGAACCGGAAGAAGTCCTTCACGATCGAGAGCACGATGTAGTCGTCGCCGTCGTAGTAACGAGCCGACTCCGGTCCGTGCGAGCACACCAGGCCGAACGACTCGAGCTCCTTGATGCGTTCGCGCTCGACGCCCGTGGCGGCGGACATCTCCTCGATCGACATCTGCAAGCCGGTCGGCGCGTCGGCGAGATCCTCGTCGGGCTCGACCGCGCCGGCCGCGGACGCCCCCATCCCATCGCCCTGTCCGTCGGCTCCCTCCTGGTCGAGCAGCCGTTCCTTGATCACCTTCAGCGGCAGGTACTCGTCGCGCTGCATCTTCAGGATCGACTTCAGCCGGTCGACGTCCTTGTCGTAGAACTTCCGGTATCCCGAAGGGGTGCGTTCCGGATCGATCAACCCCTCGGACTCGAGGAATCGGATCTTGCTGATCGTGATGTCGGGGTACTCGGTCTTGACGGACACGAGCACCTCGCCGATCGATTGGTAGTTGCGCGTCGGCATCCTCACTCCCCCGAGAAGAAGACCAGCTTGAACTTCCCGATCTGGACCTCGTCGTGCGATGCGAGCTTCGTCGCCTCGACGCGTTCGCGGTTCACGTACGTCCCGTTCATGGATCCGAGGTCGTGGATGTGCCAGCCGTCCGACTGGCGCCGGACCTCGGCGTGCTTGCGGCTCACGGTGATGTCGTCGAGGAAGACGTCGCTCTCGGGGTTGCGCCCCGCGGTCGTCACGTCGTTCTCGATGAGGAAGGTCGACCCGGCGTTGGGGCCATGCTTGACGAGAAGGAGAGCCTGTCCGGGCTCGAGCTCGTCGTGCGGGAACGGGAACTCATCGGGTCCCTCACCTTCGACCTCGATCGGGGTGATGCCGACGGTGGTGTCGTCGTGCAGGGCAGCTCCACAGTTCGCGCAGTAGCGCGCCTCGTCCTTGTTCGGATGTCCACAGCGGGTGCAGTACACCTTCGAGCGCTCCCAACCCCGTCTCTCGACCCCACGGTGCAGGTCGAAGCATCAACCTCGACCTCGATCGTACGTAGACGCTACCGCTCGCGTTCCGGGGGGTCAACCGTGGGTTGCGTCGAGGTCGACCGCCGTCGAGGGTCCAGGTCATCTGCGCGTTCGGTCAGGCTCCTTCGAGGGCTGAGGCGGGATGAACGATGGCTTTAGCCGGACTCACCGATCGGATGAGGCGTGGATGACGTACGGGTCGACCCACCCAGTGATGCGGGTCGAGGTTCAGCTTTCCTGCTGCTCCACGAGCGCTCGGTACGCAGCCGCGTCCATCAGCTCTTCGACCTTGGACGCCTCCGACACCTCGAGGACGACGATCCAACCATCGCCGTACGGCTGCTCGTTGACCAGCTCGGGCCGCTCTTCGAGCAGTACGTTCCGCTCGGTGACCGTGCCCGATACCGGCGCGAAGACGTCGGAGACCGACTTCGTCGACTCGACCTCGCTGAAGGCCTGGTTCGCGGTGACCTCGGTCCCGACCTCCGGAACGTCCACGTACACCACGTCGCCGAGGGCGTCCTGTGCGTAGTCCGTGATGCCGACGCGGACCCGCCCGCCACCCTCGTCGCGCACCCACTCGTGCTCCTTGGTGTACCGAAGGTCTTCGGGGAACTCCATCCGCGGTCCTCTTCGGTCGATGCGTCCGGGTCGTTACGAGCAGCGGGAACGTAGCACGAACGCGCGTCAGCGCTCGGCCGCGATGGCGGCTCGGAGATCCCCGGCGTACAGGGCCGCGGCGACGTAGGACTCGACGATCCCGAGGCCGTAGAAGGACCAGCCGACCGCGAGGAAGGCGGGCGCGAACGCGTACCCGAGGTTGCCCCACGCGATGCACCCGATCGCCGCCATGAGCAGGAAGGTCGCCATCTTGCCGATGTAGCGGACCTCGATCCGCACCCGCCGGGCGGAGAGCAACACGACCCCGGCGATCAAGATCAACGCGTCGCGCGCCAGGATCAGGAGCGCCGCCCAGAGCGGGAAGGCGTCCCGGACGACGAGTGCGATCAACCCGGCGCCGATCGCGAGCCGGTCCGCGACCGGATCGAGCACCTTGCCGACCTCCGACACCTGACCGGTCGCCCGGGCGATCGCGCCGTCCACCCAGTCGGTCGCGACGACGACCCCGAACACGACCAAGCCGGTGAACGTGGTGCGGCGTTCGACGATCAACCACACGAACACGGGGATCAATGCGATGCGGGCGAAGGAGATGACGTTCGGAAGCGTCAGGATCCGGTCGGTTCCGGGCGAGGCGTCGTCGCTCAACGCCCGGAACCCCTCATCGCGTCGGGCCGGCGGGATTTGAACCCGCGACCTTCTGACCCCCAGTCAGACGCGCTAACCAAGCTGCGCCACGGCCCGTGAGTTCGAAGTCTACTCGGTGGACTCGGCCCGGCTGCGGCGTCCCTGCCCCTGACGGAACCGGAGGCGGATCGGAACCCCATCCAGATGGAACGCGCGCCGCAAACGGTTCTCGAAGAAGCGCTGATAGGTCGCGTCGGGCGGGCGGGCCCCGAAGATCACGAAGGTCGGCGGGCCCGCGCTCACCTGGGTCCCGTAGCGGTAGCGGGCACCCCCGGGGGCGGAACGCTCCGCCTGCGCTTCCTGGAGGACCCCGTTGACCGCGGCCGTCGGCGCGCGGCTCGTCCAGCGCCCGTGGACCTCCAGCAGCACGGGAGGGAGCCGGAGCACGCCGGTTCCCGTCTTCGCGGAGGTCCGGAGCACTGGGGCGTGGGCGAGCGGGGCGAGCTCCTCGACCATCGCCTTGTACGTGCGGTCCTTCTCCTCCACCAGATCCCACTTGTTCGCGACCACCACCAGCCCGCGACCGAACTCCATCACACGCGCGGCGATCCGTTTGTCCTCGGCGGTCAGACCTTCCGATGCGTCGAGGACCACCACCGAGACCTGCGCGCGCTCGATCGCCTTCTCGGCGCGCAGGAAGCTGTAGTAGTCCACCCCTTGTGCCTTCGCGGCCCGCTTGAACCCGGCGGTGTCGACGAACCGAACCGTGCCGCCCGGCCACTCGACAAGGGCGTCCACGGCATCGCGCGTCGTCCCGGCTTCCTCGAACACGACCGAGCGCTCCTGCCCCACGAGCCGATTGAACAGGCTCGACTTGCCGACGTTCGGCCGTCCGACGAGCGCGAAGCGAGGCTCCTCCTCCTCGTCCTCGGTGGCGTTCGGCGCTTCGGGCAGGAGCTCCACGACCCGGTCCAGAAGGTCCCCCGAGCTCCGGCCGTGTAGCGCCGAGACCGCGATCGGGTCGCCGAGCCCCAGAGACTGGAACGCGAGCGCATCCGATTCATCCCGGTCGGTGTCCACCTTGTTCACGACGACGAGCACCGGCACCTCGGCTCGCCGGAGGCGGCGCGCGAGGGTCACGTCCTCCTCGACCGGGCCGGTCTGCACGTCGACCACGAGCAGGATCAGGTCGGCCTCCGCCGCGGCGCGTTCGGCCTGCTTCGTGACCTGCTCCTCGATCCCGCGCGCGCCGTGGACGTACCCGCCCGTGTCCACCAGGCGGAAGGTTCGCCCTCGCCAGGTCGCCTCGAGCTCCACACGGTCACGGGTCACCCCGGGGGCCTCGTGCGCGATGGCCTCGCGACCGCCGAACAGCCGGTTCACGAGGGTGGACTTCCCCACGTTCTGCCGCCCGACGACGGCGACGGCCGGTGTGCTCACCGGCCCGCGGCCTCGAGGCGGGCTCGGACGAGACGGAGCGCCTCTTCGAACACGGCTTCGGCCTCCAGCCCAGTCGTGTCGATCGCGACGGCGTCCTTCGCGGGCTCGAGCGGGTTGGTCCGAGCGTCGAGGGCGTCGCGTTCGGACAGCGCTCGGCCGACCGGTTCCGCGTGAGTGCCGCGCTCCTGGGAACGACGCGCGATCCGCTCGGTCTCTGCGGCCTGGAGGAACAGCTTCACGTCCGCGTCGGGCACGACCACAGTGCCGATGTCTCGACCTTCGACCACGCCGCCGGCCTCGGCCAGCCGGCGCTGCTCGGCTCGAAGAACCTCGCGAACCTCAGGGTGACGCGCCACGAGAGACACGGTGGACTCGACCTCCGGACTCATCAGGCCCGGATCTGGCCGTTCGCCCTCGATCACGAGCTCCGCGGGCCGAACCGTCGCGTCGAGGTCGAACCTCATCCGGCTCGCGAGGGCCGCCAGCGCAGGTCCATCCTCAGGGTCGACGTCCGTGCGGAGCGCCTCGAGGGTGAGGGCTCGGTACATCAGGCCCGTGTTGAGGTACGGCAGGTCGAGGGTCTGGGCGAGGCGCCGTGCGAGGGTGCTCTTGCCCGACCCGGCCGGTCCGTCGATCGCGACGATCGCTCGGGTCCTCACGGCTCGATCCTCGCCCCCAGCGCCGCGAGGGTCAGCGCGAACCCCGGGAAGGAGATCTCGGCCGCCTCCAGACCCTCGACGACGACCGGCCCGGACGCGGCGATCCCCGACACGGCGAACGCCATCGCCATCCGATGGTCTCCGAGCGAGGAGACCGTGCCGCCGCGGAGGCCGCCGCCCTCGATCACCAGATCGTCCCCGTCCACCTCCGCCTGCCCGCCGAGCGCGCGGATCCCGCCCGCGATGGCCGCCAGCCGGTCGATCTCCTTCACGCGAAGCTCGGACGCGCCGCGGAATCGCGTCCGGCCCGCGGCGTTGGCGGCCAAGATCGCGAGCACCGGAACCTCGTCGATCAGCAGCGGCAGCTCCGCGGCCTCGACGGTGATACCCGACAGGGCGCTCGGCGGGTCGACCTCGAGCGTGCCGGCCGGCTCGCCGAGCTCGTCGCGATCAACCGTCGGCCGGGTGCGAACGCCCATCCGTGCGAGGACCTCGAGCAGATGGGTCCGCGTGGGATTGAGACCGACATCGTGGACGACGAGCGAACCCCCGGCGAGCGCCGTGGCCACCACCAGGAACGCGGCGGATGAGATATCGCCCGGCACCTCGCCTTGGAACCCTGGATGGCGGAACGCCGACACGGTCACCGACGAGCCTTTCGTCCGAACGGGAGCGCCGAGATGCTGGATGGCTCGCTCGGTATGGTCGCGCGTGGACACGGGCTCCTCGACGGTCGTCGGACCCTCGGCCGCCAGGCCCGCGAGGAGGACGGCACCCTTCACCTGCGCGCTCGGGACGGGGGCGACGTGCCGGATCCCGTCGAGCGGCCCGCCCCGGACCGTCACCGGAGGCCGACCGCCGGTGGTGCGAACGTCCGCGCCCATCGCCCGCAGCGGCTCCGCGACGCGCTCCATCGGCCGCACGGTGAGGCTTTCGTCTCCGGTCAGCCTCGCCTCCACCGAGTACGAGGCGAGGACGCCGGCCATGAGGCGCATCGTCGTGCCCGAGTTCCCGCAGTCGAGGTCGCCCTCGGGGGCCCGAAGCGCCACTCGACCCTGAGCCTCGAGGGAGATCGAGCTCGGTCGAGGTTCACCTTCGTTCATCGTGGAACGCTGACGCTCTGCCGTGGCCGCGGCCTGCGAAGCCCAAGCCTCGAGTGCAGCTCGACTTCCCTCCGGCGCGATCGCCGCCAGGACCTTGGCGGTTGACCGGACGTCGAGGGCGAGCGGCAACCCTCGCAGCTCGCTTCGACCTTCTGCCGTGGCCCCAAGGATGAGCCAGCGGTGCGCGATGGACTTGTCGCCGGGGACGCGGACCTCCCCGCCCACCGTGCCGCCCGGATTCACCGTGACGCGCACGCCGCCCCCCTCACGCGAGCCGGAGCGGCTCGAACCAGCGCTCGCGCAGGGCGCGCTCGGCGTCGTCCGCGCTTCCGGCCGCGATGGTCAGGTGGACCGTGCCCCGGCCGCCCTCGGGCGAGTGCACGATCTGCAGGTCTTCGATGTTCACGCCCGCCTCGCCCATCGTCGCCGTCAGCTCGGCGAGGACGCCCGGGCGGTCGGGCACGGGGACCTGGAGGACGGCGACCCCGGCCTTGACCTGTGGCTTGGCGGCGAGCGTGAGCCGGGCGGCCTTGGCGTCGGCGAAGGTGGCCTCGACACCGCGCGAGTCGCCCGCAAGGACCTGGTCGCGCAGGAGCTCGAGGCGCTCCACGTATCGATCGACGGCCCCGGCGATCGCCTCAGGGTTCGCGAGCAGGATGTCGCTCCACAGGTGCGGGCTCGAGGCCGCGAGGCGCGTCAGGTCTCGGAACCCGCCGGCGGCGAGGAGCAAGATCTCGGGCTCGCCGGCCTCCTCGATCGCCGCGAGGCCCATGAGGGCGGTCGACGCCACCTGCGGAAGGTGGCTGACCACCGCGACGAGGCGGTCGTGACGCTCGGCATCCATCCGCACCGGGCGGGACCCGACCTTCGTGGCCCAGGCCTCGACGCGCGCGGTCGCGGTCTCGTCGGTGTGCGACCCGGCGGCGAGGATCCACACGATCCCGTCCAGGATCGAGGGTGAGGCGTGACCCGGCCCCGAGCGCTCCGAGCCTCCCATCGGGTGGCCGCCGACGTATCGGCCCAGGTCCTCGGCTCGCGCCTTGGCCTCGACCTTCAGGATCACGTGAGACTTCACGCTCCCGACATCCGTCACGACCGCGTCTGGCGCCCGCTGCAAGGCCTCGATCACGACCTCAGAGACCGACGGGATCGGCGTGCACACGAACACGAGGGTCGCGCCGCGGACGCACTCCTCGACGGTCTGCGAAGGCACGAGGCCCGAACGCTCGGCCGCCGCCGCCAGCACCGCCGCATCGGTGTCGAACCCGCGGACCTGGTCCCCGGCGCGCGTGGCGGCCATGGCGATCGAGGTGCCGATCAAGCCCGTGCCAACGACCGCGACGCGTTCAGCCGAGGTCATCGCGCAGCGTCTCCGCCCCATCCAGGTAGACGTGCACGACCCCGGCCTGGGCGCGGTCCGTGTGGAAGTGCATCAGGATCCTGACGACACGGGGCATCGAGCCGGCGACCGGGATCTCCTGCGCGCACAGCAGCGGGACGCGGCCGAGCCCCATCCGCCGGGCGGCTTCGGCCGGGAACGCCGAGCGCAGATCGTGCGTCACGGTAAAGAAGGCGCTCACGATGTCGTCGCCGACCACCGCATTGCGCTCGAGCATCGCCGCGAGCAGCCGTTCGGTGGCGGACAAGACATCCTGCGCCGTGTCCTTGTCCACCCGGATCGCGCCCCGGGCGGCGCGCACCGTCGTTTCGGCCATGGGGTCATCCATCCTTCGCCGCCGCGTCGGGCGACAGGCTACAAGGCCGCTCGGCTCCCAGAGCCCGGTTACCGTCTTCTAGAGCCCGGCGGTCCGGTACAGGTCTCGGACCTCGTCATGGGAGAGGTCGCGAAGCTCCCCCGCCTTCATCCGTCCGAGCCGGACCGGGCCGACCCGCGTCCGGATGAGCCGCCGGACCGGCAGACCCACGGCCTCGAGCATCCGTCGCACCTCTCGCTTGCGGCCCTCGGTCATGACGACCCGGACCGCGAAGCGGCCGCCGGCCCGGCCGACGGACCGGGCGTCGACGGCCTTGGCGATGCCGTCGTCCAGCTCCACGCCGCGCCGCAGCCGGCCGATCCGCGCCGGCGTGGGCGAGCCCTCGACCTCGGCGAGGTATTCCTTCTCGACACCGTGTCGCGGATGCGCGAGCCGGTGCGCGAGATCGCCGTCGTTCGTCAGCAGGAGCAGGCCCTCGGTGTCGCGGTCCAGGCGGCCGACCGGGAACACCCGCGGTCCCTCCGGAAGGAAGTCTCGGAGGTCGCGCTCGGCGTGGCGATCGCGCATCGTCGTCGTCACGCCCTTGGGTTTGTGCAGGGCCACGTATCGAAGACCCGGATCGACGCTCACGCGGCGGCCGTCGACGCGCACCTCGTCCTGCTCGGGATCCACCTTGTCGCCGAGTGAGGCGCGACGTCCGTTGATCTCCACGCGCCCGGCCTTGATGAGCTCCTCGCTCCCCCGGCGGGAGCTCAATCCGGCGCGGGCCAGGGTGCGCTGCAGCCGCTCGATCGCCATCTGGCCGGCTATTCGCCGGCGGCCTCGGCCTGCTCCCCCTCGGCGTCGGCCGGGGGCTGACCGAGCAGAGGAGCGAGCGAAGGAAGCGCCGAGAGCGAGGGAAGCCCGAGCCGTTCGAGGAACTCCGGCGTGGTCCCGTACAGGACGGGCCGGCCCGGCGTCTCCTCGCGCGCGACCTCGGCCACCAGGCCGCGGTCGACGAGGGCGCGGAGCACGCCGTCGGAATTCACGCCGCGGATCGAGGAGATCTGGTGCCGGGTGACCGGCTGCTTGTAGGCGACGATCCCGAGCGTCTCGAGTGCCGCCTTCGTGAGCCGCGCGTGACGCGAGGAAAGGACGTAGCGCTCGACGAGCGGAGCCGCGTCGGCACTCGTCGCGAGACGCCAGCCGCCGGCGACGTTGCGGAGCACGAGTCCGGCCCCGCGCTCTTCGTACGATCGCGCGAGCGCCTCGCACAGCTCCTCGGCCTCCCGGCGCTCGACGTCGAGCGCCTGAGCGAGGACGACGGGGGCGAGCGGCTCGTCGGAGACGAACAGGATCGCCTCGAGCGCCTGCAGCAGCCCCGCGCGGGCGGCCTCGTTCACGTCAACGACCTCTCCGCTCACGTCGCATCCCCCTCCCGGCGCTCACGCTACATCTCCCTCCCAGCGGACCTGGATCTCCCCGAACGTCTCGGCCTGTGCGAGATCCACCTTCCCTTCGCGGTAGAGGTCGAGGAGGACGAGGAATCGGACGACGATCTGGATCCGCTCGTCGCAGTCGGCGACGAGGTCGCGGAACGTCGCCTCGCCGAGCCGGTCCAGGTGCGAGCGCACGGCCGCCCGCGCCTCGTCCATCGTGTAGCGGATCGGCGTGACGTGCGAGAGATCGAGCAGCGGAGGGGGCCGCAGCACCGAGGCTGCGAGCGCCGCGAGATCCTCGGCAAGGACCTTCTCCATGACGTCCGGATACAGGTGCGCGAACTCCGGGGGCGGTCCCGCCTCGCGCGTGAAGTGCAGCGACTCATCCTCCAGGCGCCGGGCGATCTCGACGGCGACGAGCCGGAACGCCGCGAGCTCGATCGACCTCGCGTACAGGAGGTCGGGCGACACGCCGAGGAGGTCCTCCTCGTCGGGCGTCTCGCGCCGCGGCATCAGCCGGCCGACCTTCAGCTCGAGCAGGAGGGCGCAGGCGGCGAGGAACCACGTTGCCTCGTCCAGGCTCCAGCGCTCTGCGTCCTTCGCATGCTCGAGGAACCGATCGGTGATCGTGGCGATCGGAACGTCGCACACGTCGATCTTCTGATCCAAGATCAGGTCGGCCAAGACCTTGAAGGGCCCGGCGAAGACGGGGAGCTCGACGGCGAAGGTCCCCGCGGCGTCGGCGCGCTCCTCGTGCGTGTCCGGGCTCATCCGAGGCTCATCGCCGAACGCACGGCCTTCATCGTGTCCTCGATCACCGGCCGCACCCTGGCCTCGCCCTCCGACAAGATGGTCTCGGCAAGGTTGGGCGTGCCCTCGAGCTCGGCGAGCTTCTCGCGGAACGGCTCGTAATACGCCACGACCCGATCCGCGAGGTTCGTCTTGCAGTCGACGCATCCGAGCGCGCCGGTCCGGCAGTTCTCCTCGGTCCACTCGTAGATGTCGGGCGAGAAGAGTCCGTGGAGCGAGAAGATCGGGCAGATCTCGGGACGGCCCGGGTCGCCGCGACGCACCTTCTGCGGGTCGGTGATGAAGCTCCGGACCTTGCGGCGGATCGTCTCTTCGTCGTCCCGGACGTCGATCGTGTTGTCGAGCGACTTGCTCATCTTCCGGCCGTCCGAACCCGGGACCGACGGCGCATGCGACAGCAACGCTTGCGGCTCGACGAGCACGTCGCCGTAGAGCCGGTTGAAACGACGGACGATCTCGCGCGAGAGCTCCAGGTGCGAGACCTGATCCTCGCCGACCGGAACCAGCTCGCCCTTCACGATCGTGATGTCGACCGTCTGCAGGACCGGGTAGTTGAGGAGCCCGAGGTTCGCGATGTCGCGCTCGGCCATGTCGCGGAGCCGCTCCTTGTACGTGGGGACGCGCTCGAGCCATCCGAGCGGCGTGATCATCCCGAGCAGCAGGTTCAGTTCCGCAACCTCCTTCACGTCGGACTGGCGGTAGAAGGTCACCCGCTGCGGGTCGACTCCTGCGGCGACGAGCTCGAGCGTCAGCTGCCGCACGGTGGCGGGTAGCTCATCGGTCCGATCGTAGTGCGTGGTGAGCATGTGCCAGTCCGCGATGAAGTAGAAGGCCTCGTGGTCCTCCTGCAACCGGATCATGTTCGTCACGTTGCCGAACCAATGCCCGATGTGGAGCGGCCCGGTCGGCCGGAAGCCGGTCAACACGCGCCCCTTGGCGTCCGGCGGGGCGACGGTGCCGTCGTGACGCGGGCGGTCCGCGGCGGTGGTCTCCGATGCCTCGGTCACGATGCGGCCCATGATAGCCGCAGGGTTGGAGCGGACCTCGGTACGGGCGGTTCGCGGTTACGGGCAGTTCGCGGTGCCCGCCAGGACATCGCAGATGGTGCCGAACAGTGAGTTCACGATCGACAGGAACGGTCCCCCGAGCAGGAAGAAGATCAGGAGGATGAACAGGACGAGGTACTCGTCGAGGTTGACGTACACCTCTCGAGCGCGTCCCCGGAGCACCCGCGCGAGCAGCTTCGAGCCGTCGAGACCGGGAACCGGCATCAACTGGATCAGGAACATGAACGCGTTCACGATGAGGAACGCGTACGCGACCAGTGCGGCGTCTCCCGTCAGGCCGACCCGAAGCGCCAGTCCCGCGACCGCGGCGATCGCCAGGTTCGCGAGCAGGCCCGCCCACACGACGATCAGGGGATGCCGTCGGGGATCGCGGAGGTAGTTCGGGTCGAGCGGCATCGGCTTGGCGTACGCGAAGACCGGGATGAGGAACGCCGTGCCGGACGCGACCAGGATGAGCGCGAGGCCGGGAAGGATCACCGTCCCGAAGGGATCGATCAGCGGCTTGGGGTTCAGCGTCAGGCGACCCCAGCGCCTCGGGCTCGGGTCGCCGAGACGATCCGCGGCGAGCGCGTGCGCGTACTCGTGCAGCACGAGCGCGGGCACCAGGGCGATCAGCAGATAGAGCGCGAACTTGACGTTGTCCAGGTCCACCGAACGCCTACTCCCCGTACCAGCCGTAGACGAGGGGTGGCGGCTCTACGGGCTCGTCGCCGACGGTCAGCGCCTCGCCGATCCGCGCGAGACAGACCCGCGCATCGTCCTCGTTCCGGGCGTGGACGGTCCCCATCTCCTGGCCGGACTCGAGCCGGTCCCCCACCTTCGGCCGGAACACGATGCCCACCGCGGGGTCGATCGGGTCGCCCTTCTTCTTCCGCCCGGCGCCGAGCTCGCCGCTGGCCCGGCCGAGTGCCTCGGCGTCGACGGTGGCCAGATAGCCGTCGCGTTCGGCGAGGATGGGCGTGACGACGGGTGCGTTCGGCAGGACGGCCTGCGGGTCGTCCACGACCTTGGGGTCGCCGCCCTGGGCCTCGATCATCCGGCGGAAGGACTCGACGGCCTGTCCGGAGTCCAGCGCCGCCGCGGCCCGAGCGCGCCCCTCACCCATGCCCGCCCCCGTGAGCTGGCTCAGCGCCTCGCCGGCGAACATCACGACCGCATCGCGCAAGCGCCCTTGCATCTCGCCGCGGAGCAGCTCGAGCGCCTCGATCACGTCCAGCGCGTTGCCGATCGCGTCGCCCAAGGGCTGCGACATGTCCGTGACCGCGCAACGGGTCCGGTGGCCCCAGTCCGCCGCGAGCTTGGCGCAGGCCTTCGCGAGCCTCTCGGCGTCCTCGGGCGTCTTCATGAACGCGCCGCTTCCCGCCTTCACGTCGAGCAGGATCAGGTCGCTCCCGACGGCGAGCTTCTTGGACATGACGCTCGCGGCGATGAGCGGGATCGACGGGACGGTCGCCGTCGCGTCCCGGAGCCCGTACAGCGCGCCGTCCGCGGGGACGATGTCGGCGGTCTGGGCGGCGACCGCGCAACCGATCTCCTCCACCTGGCGCTCGAACTCCGACGGCTCGAGGTCGGTCCGCAGCCCGGGGATGGACTCCAGCTTGTCGAGCGTGCCGCCCGTGTGCCCGAGCCCGCGTCCCGAAAGCTTCGCGACCGCCAACCCGAGCGAGGCGGCGAGCGGCGCGAACGCGAGCGTGACGCCGTCCGCGACCCCACCCGTCGAGTGTTTGTCCACCTTCGGGCGCGTGACGCCCTCCAGGGGCAGCGTCCTGCCCGAATCGACCATCGCCCGGGTCAGGGCCAGGGTCTCCTCGTCGTCCAGGCCCCGGATGAACGCCGCCATCAGGAACGCGGCCGCCACGTAATCGGGGATCTCTGCCCTCGCGTAGGACAAGACGAAGGCCCGAAGGTCCTCTGAAGGCACACGCTCGCCATCTCGCTTTGCGGCGACGACATCTCGAGGGTCGGCGTACGTCACGGCGACCCTCCTTGACTGTTCGACGGCTCCTGGAGGCCACCCTCAGGTTGACGTCGAGGGTGCTGATCCGTGCGCGGGGCTCGAACCCTGCACCTCGACCGGAGGAGACCCCTCATCAGAACCCCACCTCCGCCGCGAAGCTTCGGCCCTCGAGGTCCCAGGGAACCCCGAGCAGGTCGGCGGCCGTCGCGCCGAGGTCGGCGAACGTGTCCCTCGCCCCCACGTCGTAGGGACCTCCCGGCACACCCGCCATCAGCATCGGGGTGCGCTCCCGGGAGTGGTCGGTGGGAGGGGTCGTCGGATCGCAGCCGTGGTCCCCGGTGAGGAGCAGCACTCCCCCGCCGAGCGCGCCGACGAGCTCGGGCATCCGCCGGTCGAGCGCCTCCACCGCCCGCCCGTACCCGGGCGGGTCGTTGCGATGGCCGTACTTGCTGTCGAAGTCGACAAGGTTGCTGAACACGAGCGCGGGACCGGGCCGTTCCAGGTACCGGAGCGTGAGATCGACCCCGTGGTCGTTGGAGTCCGAGTACAACGCCTCGGTCAGCCCCTGCCCGGAGAAGATGTCCTGGATCTTGCCCACGCCGTAGACGGCGACCCCGTGTCGCACACAGAGGTCCAGGAGCGTGGGGCCCGGCGGCGGGACGGAGAAGTCCCGACGCTCCGGGCGGCGCTCGAACGCTCCGGGTTTCCCGGTGAAAGGACGCGCGATCACCCGGCCGACGTTGTGCTTGCCGGTGAGGAGCCGGCGCGCGAGGCGGCTCCACTCGTAGAGCTGCTGCAGGCTCACCACGTCCGTGTGCGCCGCGATCTGGAACACGGAGTCCCCGCTCGTGTACACGATCGGCCGGCCGGTCCGCAGATGCTCCTCGCCGAGCTCCGCGATGATCTCGGTGCCCGACGCCGGCTTGTTTCCGAGGACCTCGTGTCCGACCTGCTCCTCGAAGGGCTCGATGACCTCGGGCGGGAAGCCGTCGGGATAGAGCGGGAAGGGCTCGGACAGGACGATCCCCGACATCTCCCAATGGCCGGTCGTCGTGTCCTTGCCCGCCGAGCGCTCCGTGAGCCGCCCGTGGGCGGTTCCCGGTTCTGCCCCCGGCTGGGTCCCCTCGATCGCGGTCAGCAGGCCCAGGCCGAGCGCACCGAGGTTCGGCGCGGCGATCCCGCCGACGGCCCTGGCCGTGTTCCCGAGCGTGTCGGAGCCCTCGTCGCCGTACTCGGCGGCGTCCGGAGCGTCTCCGACGCCGAACGAGTCGCAGACCAGGATCAGAACGCGCGGGACCGCCGCCCCCCTCCGAGACGACACGTCAGCGGCCTTCGCCGCGACGAGCGCAGTCCACGCACAGGATCGCCCACGGGAGCGCTTCGAGCCGTTCCAGCGGGATCGCATCGCCGCAGCGCTCGCACGTCCCATAGGTCCCGAGCTCCATCTTCGTGAGCGCTCGGTTCACCCAGCGCAGGTTCCCGCGGAGGGCCTTCATCACCGAGAGGAGACGGGCGCGTTCGGCCGTGCTGTGCGCGCTGTCGGCGAAGCCACGTTCGACATCGATCGAGGCGTCGTCCGAGTCGGGATCGGCGCCCTGCTCGACGAGCTCCTTCCGCAGGTTCTCGCGCTGCTCCTCGAGCGCCGATCGGAGCTCGACGAGCTTCGCTTCCTCGATCACGCCGGTTCCTCCCGACCTTCTGGCCGACCTTCTGGCCGACCCTCTGGCCTACCTTGTGGCCGACCCTCTGGCCTCTTACCTTCAGGCCTCTTGCTCTTCTGGCCCGACCGCGCTCGCGGGTGGGACGTGAAGTAGACCTCCCGCAGGTGCTCCTTGCTCACCAGCGTATAGACCTGGGTGGTGGCCACGCTCGCGTGCCCGAGCAGCTCCTGAACGACGCGCACGTCCGCACCGCCCTCGAGCAGGTGCGTGGCGAAGGAGTGCCGCAAGACGTGCGGGCTGACCTTCTTGCGGATGTTCGCGGCCGAGGCGTGCTTGCCGACGATGTTGGTGCACCCCTGCCGCGTGAGCCGGCCGCCGCGGAGGTTCAGGAACAGCGCCGAACGCGAGCGCTTCGTGGCGAGTTGGGGTCGAACCCGGGTCAGGTACGCGGAGATGGCGTCGCGCGCGTACCGCCCGATCGGGACGTCCCGCTCCTTGCTCCCTTTGCCCAGCACCCGCACGCTCCCCTCCTCCAGATCAACGTCGTCCACGTCGAGGCCGGCCAGCTCCGAGATCCGAAGCCCGGCCGCGTACAGGGTCTCGAGCACCGCGCGGTCGCGGAGGCCGGCGGGGGTCGTGGGGTTGGGTTGCGCGAGCAACCGCGTCACGTCCTCGAGGGACAGCGGGCGCGGCAGCTGGCGAGGAAGCTTCGGCCGGATCACTCCCGCCGTCGGGTCGCGGTCGCTCTCACCCTCTCGAAGCAGGAACCGGTGGAACGCGCGGATCGACGAGAGACCTCGGACGATCGAGGTCGCCCGGTACGGCTTCCCGTCGCCGTGCGTCGCCGCGGACACCGTGGCGATGTGCGCCGTCACGTCCTTCTCGGTCACCTTCCGCGCGTCGGCGATCTCCCGGGTCCGGAGGAACGTGACGTAGCGATCGAGGTCCCGCCGGTACGCGCCGATCGTGTTGCCCGACAGGCCGCGCTCGACCAGCAGGTGATCGAGGAAGCGTTCGGCCTGCGTTCCGATCCGGTCTCGCACCGGGACCCCGCGAGCGGTCAGCCGAGCCCCACGTCGGCGAGCGGGACGAACGCAAGGCCGTGGGCTTCGGCCACACCTTCGTTCGTGACCGCGCCGGCGTACACGTTCACGCCGCGCGCGAGCTCCGGGTCTTCGCGCGCCGCGCGCTCCAGCCCCTTGGTCGAGATGTCGAGCGCGTACGGAAGGGTGACGTTCGTGAGCGCGTAGGTGGACGTATTGGGAACGGCCCCGGGCATGTTGCCGACGCAGTAGTGAACGACGCCGAACTCGACGTACGTCGGGTCCGAGTGCGTGGTCATCCGTGCGGTCTCGACGCAGCCCCCCTGGTCGATCGCGATGTCGACGATGACGGAGCCCGGCCGCATCGACTCCACCATCTCTTTGGTGACCAACTTCGGCGCTCGCGCTCCGGGAACGAGCACCGACCCGATCACGACGTCCGCCTCGCGGACGCGCTGCGCCAGCGTCAGCCGGTCGGACATCAGCGTGATGATGCGGCCCTTGTGGATCTGGTCGATGAACCGCAAGCGGTCGAGGTTCTTGTCGACCACGACGACCTCGGCCTCCATCCCGGCGGCGATCCACGCGGCGTTCGAGCCCGCCATCCCCGCTCCCAGCACGAGGACCTTCGCCGGCCGCACCCCGGAGACACCGCCCATCAGGATGCCGCGGCCGCCGTGCTCCTTCTCCAGGAGCCGTGCCGCGACGTGCGGGGCCATGCGGCCGGCGACCTCGCTCATCGGCGCGAGGAGCGGGAGCCGTCCGTCGGTCGTCTGGACCGTCTCGTACGCGACCGCCGAGACCTTGCGTTCGATCAGCGCCTGCGTGAGCTCCCTCGATGCGGCCAGGTGCAGGTAGGTGAACAGGATCTGTCCCTCTCGGAGCCGGCCGTACTCCTCGGGCACGGGCTCCTTGACCTTCACGATCATGTCCGAGCTCGCCCAGACCTCTTCGGCGGTGCCGACGATCTCGGCGCCGGCTCGCTCGTAGCGCTGCTGCGGGATGCTGGAGCCGGCCCCCGCGCCGTCCTCGACGAGGACCTCCTGTCCCGCGCGCACGAGCTCGTGAACGCCCTCGGGCGTCGCGGCGACCCGGTACTCGTTGTCCTTGACCTCTTTGGGGATCCCGACGATCACGCCGGCGCTCCTTCTCGGGGGTCGGTCCTCGTTGGTCGCTCTTCTCGCGAAGATTACCCGAGGTTCGCGACGCCCCGGGCCTCGCCGATGAGCAGTGCGACACAGGTCTTGGCATCGCGCACGCGCCCCGCCTTCGCGGCCGCCGCCATCTCGGCGAACGGAGTTCGGACGAGCTCGATCCCCTCCTCGGGATCGCGAGCGGGTTCGGCTTCGGTCCGCGCCCAGAACAGGTGCACGTACTCGTCGGAGAAGCCGGCGCTCGTGAAGATGCCCCCGAGGAACTCGATCGACGTGTGCCGGTACCCGGTCTCCTCGAACAGCTCGCGCGCGGCGCACGAGAGGGCGTCCTCCCCGTCCACGTCGAGTATGCCCGCCGGGATCTCGAGGAGCGTCTGCCGGATCGCGGGGCGGAACTGACGCACGAGGAGGACCTCACCTGCCGGTGTCACGGGAAGGACGGCCGCGGCGCCGGGGTGGCGGACGATGTCGTAGGGGTGGTCGACTCCCGGCCATCGCTCACGGACGACGGAGACGATCGCACCCCGGTACGCCGGCTCGGAGGACTCGGGGGTGTCGGTGGTGTCGGGTGTGTGGGACATCGCCGCCGGTCAGCCGGGGATGGCGACCTGCGGCTCCGCACCCGTCTCGGTGCGCGCCCACTTCCGCGCCGCACCGATGAAGTCGCGGAACAGCGGATGGGGCCTCGTCGGGCGCGACCGCAGCTCCGGGTGGAACTGTCCCGCCATGAAGAACGGGTGCCCCTCGAGCTCGACGATCTCGACGAGCCGGCCGTCGGGCGAGAGTCCGGAGAAGACCATCCCCTTGCCCGAGAGCGCGTCGTGGTACGCGGGGTTGACCTCATAGCGGTGACGGTGTCGTTCGTAGACGACGCGCTCGCCGTAGACCTGCTCCGCCTTCGTGCCGGGCACGATGTGACAGGGCTGCGCGCCCAGGCGCATCGAGCCGCCGAGGTCCGTCACGTTCTTCTGCTCGGGCAACAGGTCGATCACCGGATGCGGGGTCGCGGGGTCGAACTCCGAGGAGTTCGCGCCTTCGAGCCCGCACACGTTGCGCGCGAACTCGATCACGGCACACTGCAGTCCGAGGCACAGACCGAGGTACGGGACACCTCGCTCGCGCGCGTAGCGGATCGCCTCCAGCTTGCCCTCGACGCCGCGCCACCCGAACCCGCCGGGGACGACGATGCCGTGCATCCCGGCGAAGGCTTGCCCCACGTCGGCGTCCTCGAGGTCGTCTGAGGAGACCCAGTTCAGCTCGACCTTCACCCCGTGATGGAACCCACCGTGCCGGAGCGCCTCGATGACCGAAAGGTACGCATCGCGAAGGTTCACGTACTTGCCGACGATCGCGATGTTGACGCTCTCCGACGCGGCGTCGATCCGGTCGACCAGGTCCTGCCATTCCGAAAGGTCCGGCTCCGTGTCGACGCGAAGGTGATTGGCGAGCTCGCGATCCAGGCCCTCGCGATGCAGGACGAGCGGAACGCGATAGATCGAGTCGACGTCGGGCGCCGAGATGACGCCCGAGATCGGGACGTCGCACAGGAGGCTGATCTTCTCCTTCAGGTGCCTGCCGATCACCCGGTCGGAGCGGCACACGATCGTGTCGGGCTGGATCCCGAGCGAGCGCAGCTCCTTGACCGAGTGCTGCGTCGGCTTGGTCTTCAGCTCGCCCGAAGGCCCGATGAACGGCATCAGGCTCACGTGCACGAACGCGCATCGATCGCGGCCGACCTCGTTGCGGAGCTGGCGGATCGCCTCGATGAACGGGAGCGACTCGATGTCGCCGACCGTGCCGCCGATCTCGACGATGACGAGGTCCGCGTTCTCGGCGGCGGCGTGACTGCGGACCCGTTCCTTGATCTCGTCGGTGATGTGCGGGATGACCTGCACGGTCTTGCCGAGGTAGTCCCCGCGGCGTTCCTTCTGGATGACCGCGGAGTACACGGCGCCGGTCGTCACGTTCGAGCCGCGGTGAAGGTTCTCGTCCGTGAACCGTTCGTAGTGGCCAAGGTCGAGATCGGTCTCGGCGCCGTCGTCGAGCACGAAGACCTCGCCGTGCTCGAAGGGGTTCATCGTCCCGGGGTCGACGTTCACGTAGGGATCGAGCTTCTGGAGGGCGACCCGGAGGCCCCGGGAACGGAAGAGTCGGCCGAGCGAGGCGGCGGTGATCCCCTTGCCGAGGCCCGAGGCCACTCCGCCCGTGACGAAGATGTACTTCGCTTGTTTGCCGATCGGGTCTGTCTGCACCTCGGGACGAAATCGTAACAGAGCGGTCCGGTGGGGCGCCGGTGTTCGATCCGGAAAGTGCGCGCGATGCGCGGAAAGTTCGCCGACGGCGTGAAGGACCTCGCGCTGGCGTGCGTGCCGCGGTCAGGCCCTGCGGCCCATCGAGTCGTACCAGCGCAGGGGCCGCACGATCTCGATCAGCCGCGTGAGCGTCACGGTGTCCGCCAGGACGTTCAGGGCCACGGCCACCAAGGCGGCCGCGACCAGCGCCCAACCGTGCACGAGGTGGAACAACCCGAGGCCGGCGGTGAAACCGAGGAGATTCGCACCGGCATCGCCCAGCATCGCCCGCTCGCCGGCATCCCACGGCAGAAGCAGCAGGGCGCCGAGCGCCACGCCGGGCAGGAACGGCTGCACCGGCCACGGCGTGGCCAGCACCGCGATCGCGACCGGCAGGAAGAACTTGATCGCGCGGCCCGGCCGGACGTCGAGGCCGTTCCACACGTTGGCCGAGGCGGCGATGAGCAGCGCGCCGGCTACCCGCGCGATGCCCGTGCGCCCGGGGACGGCCGCCACCGTCACGGCGGCGGCGCCGGCGACGACGACCAGCTTCACGATGCCCGTCGAGACCCGTCCGGCGGCGAATGCCCGCAGGTGGTCTCGCAAGCCTCGGGGACCCGACGGGGTCAGGTCGTCCACCAGCCCCGCGGCCAGCACCAGCGCGAGGGCGGCCGTGGCGATCCACCCGGCCCGGTCGACCCGGTCCAGGAGTGCCACCGCCGCCACGGACGCGGCCGCGAACCCGCCGAGCGACAGGCCGAGGATCGCGGGGATCTCGACCCCGCGATGGTTCGCGACCCGGAGCCGCTCGATCACCGCAGTCCCAGCATCCGCGGGAACGCGGCTCGCAGGATGTCCCATCCCTGCCTTCCTCGGTGCGCGAACCCCCGGACGTCCCGGTGGGTCGGCCGGTGCCCGAGCTCGGCGGGCACCTCGAGGACGCGGAGCCCCGCGCGGACGGCGTCGATCGTCATGGCGGTCTCGACGCCGAAGCCACGCGCGAGCGGCCGCACCGCCTCGAGCGCGTGCGCGGTGAGCGCCCGCTGGCCCGACAGCGGCTCCCGAACATCGAGGCCTGATCCCAGCCGGATCGCGTGCCTCGCCGCCCGCTTGACGAGCCCGAAGCCGCCCCCCTGACCGGGAGGGAACGTCGCGATCGCGAGGTCGGCCTCCCCCGCCAGCACCGGATCCAGGACCGCATCCAACGAAGCCGCCGTCGCCGCAAGGTCGCCGTCGGCGAGGAGCCAGACGTCCGCGGCGCGATCGCGCAGCCGTGTGAGCGCCCCCTCCAGCGCCCGGCCCTTCCCCCTGGCCCGGTCCAGGCGCAGCACGGTCGCGCCGGCGGCGAGGGACCTCGGCGCGGTCTCGTCACGGGAGCCGTCGTCCACCACGACCACCTCCGCCACGGGTTCCAGCGCCCGCAGGGCGGTCACCGTCTCGCCGATCCGATCGGCCTCGTCGCGCGCGGCGACGAGGGCCACGACGCGTTTCACGAGGGCGGGAGCGGGGGCAGCGGCTCGGCTCCGTCCTTGAACCCGTAGGCGCCGCCCTCCCCGCGTTCCAGGAGCGACTCCAGACCGAGGACCAGCGCCGCGCCGCCCATGCTCAGGTCGAGGTCGTCGACCGTCACGGCTCCGTCCGTGCCGTCCTCGAGGATCAGACCCACGAACGGCACCAGCGTGGTGGAGGATTCGCCGGCCGCCACCGGGACCTCCATCGAGATCAGCGAGCGCACGAGGGGAACACCGAACTCCTCGAGCGGAAGCACCGGTTCCTCGACGGCCCCGCCCCCGAGAACCACGACGACCTGTCCCGGCGCGCCGATCTCCTGCAGGGCGGCTTCGGAGACGCCGGTCCCGACGGGCGCGAGGAACCCCGCGGACAGGAGCTGGTTCAGCAGGTCCTCGCTCGGCGAGCCGATGCCGTTCCCGATCGCCAGTCGCTCCGCGATCGCGGCGGCCGCGAGCGAGGGGAGGTCCTCGGGGACCGCGTCGGGGCGCAGGAGGATCTCGGCGAGCCCCGCCTGCGTCTCGGGATCTTGCGAGGCGAGCTCGTTGCGCGCCGAAAGGACGGCGAGGACCTCGGCTCCGCTGTCGACGAGCGACCGCTGGGTCTGTCCGAGCACCGCATCCTCGACGCCCTCCTGGGAGACCACCACGACCTGCGTGCCGACGAGCCGGTCCGACGTGAGGTACGGGAGCGTGGCATCGGCGAAGCCGGCGAGCGCGGCGACCTCGGCTCGTACCTCGGTGAGCGCCTCATCCCGCGCCCGCAGGTCTTCCCGCAACTGATCCGTCTGTCTCTGGAGCTGGTCGACGAGCTCGGGCTGGACGAACGCGCTTCCCGCCAGCAGCCCGATCGCCAGCGCGAGGAACACCGCCACGATCGTGACGATGTGATACCGGAACGAGATCACACGAGCTCCTTCAGGTTGAACGCCCACTGGCGGAGCTGCTCGAACAGCTGGCTCACGTAGAGCCGGAGCGGCGGCGACACCACGATCACTGCCGCGATCGCGACCATCGCGGCGCCGACGAGCAGCAGGCTGTCGCGCGTTCGGATCCGCGGCGAGTACACGCGGGATACGCCCTTCGCGTCCATCAGGATCTCCCCGACCCGGAGCCGGACCAGGAACGTGCTCGCCATCCCCTCGCGGCCCTTGTCGAGGAACTCGGGGAGGTTGCCGTGGCTCCCCACGGCGACGATCGTCTCCGCGCCCTTCTCGTGGGCGAGCAGGAAGGCGACGTCCTCGCTCGTCCCGGCGGCATCCACCACCGCGTACGGGACCCCGAGCGCTTCCAGACGAGCGCGGCCCGGAGCCCGCCCGTCCCGATACGCGTGCAGGACGAGCTCGGTGGGAAGCCGGCGGCCGAACCAGCGGCGCTTGCCCTCGGCCGCCGCGAGCAGCAACGCGCGATCCGAGACGCTGTCCATGTCGCCGACGATGAGGTCCGGCGTGTAGCCGGCCTCGATGAGCGCGTCCGCTCCCCCGTCGACGCCCAAGAGCACCGGCCGGACGTCGCGGATGTACGAGCCCAGCACGGCCAGATCCTCCTTGTAGTTGTAACCGCGGACGACGACGAGCACCGGCCGGTGCGAGAGATCGTGGCGCAGCGTCGGCAATCCGAGGCCGCCGAAGAGCAGGTCTCGCTCGCGCTGGATGAAATCCACCGTGTTCGTCGCGAACCGCTCGAAGTTCTCGGCCAGCGACAGCTGTGCCTCGGCCATCGCGCCGCGCACGGACGTCTCGCTCTGCCGGATGCCGACGCCGACGAGACGTTCTCCGACGAGGACGCGGTCCCCGTCCAGGCGCACGGCATCACCCTCGCGCACCTTGCGCAGCAACAGGGGGCCGACGCAGTCGATCACCGGCACCCCCGCGCGAACGAGTATCAGAGGTCCGAGGTTCGGGTACCGGCCGCTGATCGACCGGGCTGCGTTCACGACGCCGGCGACCCCCGCCTCGACGAGCGCCTCCGCCGAGACGCGATCGAGGTCTTCGTGGTCGATCACGGCGATGTCGCCGGGGTCGGCGCGCTGAACGAGCTGCTTCGTGCGCGTATCCACGCGAGCCACACCCTCGCGCGGCCGCTGCCGCCGAAGGGGCCGCCGAAGCAGGCTCCTCGACCTCGATGCCGTTGGGATGCCCTCCTGAGCGCGGGCGCCGGCGCGGGCACCGGCGCGGCGATTCCGTTCGCAACCGCGCCCAGAGCCTACCCTCCGGCGAGCCCCGGCGAGGCCTCGCCGCCGTTCTCGCGCTGGCCCGGCAGGTCGAACTTCCGCCGGACCAGCTCGTGGAACGGCGGGGCGTCCTCGCGTCGCACCAAGCGCGAAGGCTTGGGTGCGGCCCCGATCTTCACGCGAGAGCCGATCGGGAGCTCGAGCGACGATCGTCCGTCCGCCGAAAGCAATCCCGGCTCCTCGCCGAGGACCTCCAGTGTCACGCACTCGTCCGCCTGGAGCACGAGCGAGCGGTCGAACACCATGTGCGCGGCCACCGGCGTCACGACCGTTCCCGCGACCGACGGCGACACGATCGGACCGCCGGCCGAGAACGAGTACGCGGTCGAACCCGTCGGCGTCGCGACGATCACGCCGTCGGCGGCGAACGTGGTGACGTACGTGTCGTCGACCTCGACGGCGAGCCCGATCAGGCGGTGCCGTGCGCTCTTCTCGACCATGACCTCGTTCAGCGCCCACTGCGGCGCGAACGCGCCGCTCTCGGATTCGGCCAGGACCGCGAGCCGTTCCTCGATGCGGACCGTCCCCGCGAGGACGCGCTCGAGCACTTGGGGCGCGCCGTCCGGCTCGACCTCGGTGAGGAACCCGAGGTGGCCGACCTTGACGCCGAGCACCGGCACGTCTCCGCGCGAGGCGAGGTGCGCCGCCCGCAGGAAGGTGCCGTCGCCTCCGACCGCGACGACCAGGTCGAGGTCGTCGGCAAACGCGTGCGCCGCCGCTTCGTCTTCGGTGTTCGCACCCTGCGAACGCCGGACCTGAACATCTCGCTCGCCGAGCCAGCGCTCGAGCTCGTCGGCGGCATCGCTCGCTTCGCGTCGAGACGGATGCACGACGAAACCCACCCGCGTCACGCGGTCCGCCCGATCATGCGCCCCTCGGCGACCGCTTCGTCCAACACCTCGGCCGGGAGCGATCCCTGGTCGGAGCTGGGCTCGGCCACGGCGTGAAGGAAGAACTCCACGTTCCCGGCGGGACCGGCCAGCGGCGAGGCCATCGCGCCGCGCGGCGGAAGGCCGGCCTGCGCGAACGAGATCGCGACATCCTCGACGACCCGTCGCCAGACCTCGGGATCGCGGACGACGCCGCCACGTCCCACCTGCTCGGGCCCGGCCTCGAACTGTGGCTTCACGAGGACGACGAAGTCCGAACCCGGCTCCGCGACACGCGCGAGCGCCGGGGCGGCCAGAGACAGCGAGATGAACGAAAGGTCGGCGACCACCAGGTCGGGAGCGTACGGCAGGTGGGCCGGGGTGAGCTCGCGGACGTTCGTCCGCTCGAGCACCGAGACGCGCTCATCGGTGCGGAGCGCCCAGGCGAGCTGGCCGTAGCCGACGTCGAGCGCGACCACGTGCGCGGCCCCGCGCTGCAACAGGCAGTCGGTGAACCCGCCGGTGGAGGCTCCGGCATCCAGGGCCCGGCGCCCGGCGGGCTCGACCCCGAAGCGATCGAGTGCGGCGGAGAGCTTGTCGCCCCCGCGCGAGACGAACCGCCGCGCGGGCGCGACGAGCTCGAGCGGGTCGGCGGGGTCAACCAGTGTCGACGGCTTCTCGGCGGGACTCCCCGAGACGAGGACGAGGCCGTCGCGCACCGCCGACTGCGCCTCGCTTCGACTGGCGACGAGGCCTCGGCGCACGAGCTCGGCATCGAGACGGCGGCGAGCCAACGCGCGCACTCACGCCCCCGCGGGCGAGGGGGCACCGATGGTCGCGTTGAACCTTCGGAACTCGCCCAACCGCACGGGGTCCTCCTCGCGCACTCGTCCGCGGCGTTCGGCAAGGATACTCGTGGCGGAGAACCGGCTCCGGCGGGCCCAGGAACGCGCTACGCTGCAACGATGCTGGCGGTCCGCGGACGGCGCCCGTGATCCCGATCCGCGACGCGAACCCGACGTCTCGGGTGCCGATCATCACCCTGGCCATCATCGCGGCGAACGTCGCCGCGTTCCTGCTCTGGCAGCCGACGTTCGGAACACCGGACGAGCAGCAGTTCTTCTTCTTCTGCAACGCGGAGATCCCCTGGGAGGTCTCGCACCAGACGAACCTCGTGCAGGGTGGTGTCGAAGCCCGCATCGCCCTCGACCAGGATCTCGGGCCGGGTGCCGGCGAGTTCGTCCAGAACTTCATGCAGAGTTCCTGCCCGGACAAGAGCTGGCTGATGTCGATCTTCGTGGCGATGTTCCTCCACGGTGGCTGGCTGCACATCGCCGGCAACATGCTCTTCCTCTGGATCTTCGGGAACAACATCGAGGACCGGCTCGGCTATCTGGCCTTCCCGGTGTTCTATCTGCTGGGGGGCCTCGCGGCCGGCGGCCTGCAACTGGCCTTCGACCCGAACTCTGCCGTTCCGAACCTCGGGGCGTCGGGGGCGATCGGCGCCGTGCTGGGCGCGTATGCGGTGCTGTTCCCACACGCGCGCGTCACGACGCTGGTCATCTTCTTCTTCATCACCGTCATCGAGATCCCGGCCGCGTACGTCCTCGGGGGGTGGTTCCTGCTCCAGATCTTCAGCGGCGTCGGCCAGCTCGGGGTGGACGTGAACGCCGGCGTCGCCTACTGGGCGCACATCGGCGGGTTCGGATTCGGGGCGATCGTCGCGTTGCTGTTCTACCGTCGCCGCGGCCCGCGGCGACCCGAGCTCGACATCTACCCGTCGCGCCCCGGCTCCTTCTGAGGCTCGCGCGCCTCCGGCCCTTCCAGCTCGCGCGCCTCCGGCCCTTCCAGCTCGCGCGCCTCCGGCCCTTCCAGCTCGCGCGCCTCCGGCGCGACGTCCTCGCGCAGCAGGACGGTAAGGTCCGGTGCCACGTAGGTCGGCCGGAACGGTGAGGCCTCGAGCTCGCGCCGGTCCGAGACACCGGTGAGCACCAGCAGCGAGTCCCATCCGAGGGCATCCGCGCCGGCGATGTCGGTGTCGAGTCGGTCCCCGATCACGAGTGGCTTCGTCCCACCCGAACGCCGAAGCGCGGACTCGAACAGCGGCGGGAAGGGCTTGCCGACCACCTCGGCCTCGACGCCGGTCGCGGTCGCGATGGCGGCGACCAGCGCTCCCGCCCCCGGCCACAACTGTCCTCCCGAGGAGGGGAACGTGCGGTCGGCGTTCGTCGCGACGAGGTGGGCGCCGGCCCGCACGAGCACGCACGCGATGCGCAGCGTCGCGTAGGTGAGGTCCTCGTCGATGCCGACCACGACGTGGCTCACGCGAGCCGGCTCACCGTCCACCACCGAGATGCCGGCGTTCTCGAGGGCCCGGATCACCCCGTCTCCACCGATCGCGTACGCGCTCTCCACGCCGCGTTCCGCGAGCAGGTCGGCCGTGGCGAGCGCGGACGTGACCACCTCCGAGGGATCCGCCGGGATGCCGAGACGGGTCAGCTTCGCCGCAACCTGTTCGGGCGTTCGGGAGGAGTTGTTCGTGACGAAGACGATCCGCGCCTCCGTCTCGCGCAAGGCTCCGATCGTCTCCGGTGCGTTCGCGACGGGCTCCTCGCCTCGGAACAAGACGCCGTCGAGGTCGAACAGGAGGGCGTCGTACCGCGTCGCGAGCATCAACCGGCGAGTCGCGCGAGCGCCCGCTCGTAGTGCTCGATGCCCGGCCGCATGACGATCGCGAGCTTCAGGTGCCCGATCGCGCGCGACCGCTGGCCGGTGCGCTCGCACGCGAGCGCGAGCCCGAAGTGGGCGTAGTCGTTCGCCGGATCGATCTGCACCGCCTTGGCGAATTCCTGCCGCGCCCGCCCGGGATGGCCGGCCATGAACAGGGCGCGCCCGAGCGCTTCCCGGATCGACGCCTTGTCGGGCTCGAGCAGTTTCGCCCGAGCGAGGAGCATCGCGGCCTGGTGCGGATGACCATCCGTGAGGAAGCCCACCCCGCGCGAGAACAGGTCGTACGCCGTCTCGGTCTCGCTCTCGGGTCGCCTGCTATACATGGTTCGTGCCCCGGATCTCGCCGTTCGTCGGCCTGCGCTTCGACCCCGAACGCGTCGGCTCGATGGACCTCGTCACGGCTCCACCTTACGACGTGATCTCCGAGCGGGAGCACGAACGCTACCTCGCCGCGAGCCCGTACAACGTGATCCGGCTCGACCTCGGAGACGTCGCGACGGGCGAAGACGAGGCGACCGACGGCGGGCCCGATCGCTATGCGCGGGCGGCCGCAGATCTGGCCGCCTGGCGCGACGAGGGCGCGCTGCGCCCGACCGATGGCCCCGCGTACTTCCCCTACGAGATGCGCTTCACCCTGCGGCGCCGGGCGCGCCGGGTGCGAGGGCTCATCTGCGAGGTGGCGCTCGAGGACTGGGGCGGCGACATCGTCCCGCACGAGCGCACGATGCCCGGTCCGATCGAAGATCGCCTTCGCCTCATGCGAGCGCTCGAGTCGAACCTCTCGTGCATCTACGCCGTGTTCACCGAGCCGAACGACCGGCTCGCCGGCTGGCTCGACTCCAGGACCAGCGATCGAGAGCCCGCGGCGGAGACCACCGACGAGGACGGCGTCGAACACCGTCTGTGGATCGCCGATCCGGACCCGGCCGTCGCCGGATGGCTGGACTCCGCGTCGCTGATGATCGCCGACGGCCACCATCGCTACGAGACCGCGCTGCGATACCGCGACGAGATGCGCGAGCGCCGCGGGCCCGGCCCGTGGGACCGCGTGATGATGTTCGTCGTCGACGCGACGACGGAGCAGCCGCCGGTCCTGCCCTTCCATCGCGTCCAGCTCGAGGGCGAGGAGCCCGCGGCGGGGCGACGCGTCCGCAGCCTCGAGGAGGTCCTGGAGACCGTGGACGACGCCGAGCTCGTGTACGGGATCGCGACCCACGAGCGCGGAGCGGTCGTGCATCGCGTGGCCGAGCTCGCGGGCCGCCCTCCGGCGGTCTCCCGCCTGCACGAGCAGGTGCTCGACGGGCTTGACGGGCTTCGTTTCACGCCGGATGCCGTGGCCGCCGAGGAGGCGGTACGAAGCGGCGAGGCCGTCGCCGCCTTTCTCCTTCCCCCCACCGACGCCGCGACGATCCGGTCTGTGATCGACCACGGCGACCGCCTCCCGCAGAAGTCGACCTTCTTCTGGCCGAAACCGCGCACCGGCCTCGTGATCCGGCCGCACGACGCCGCCGACGAGAACGCGTCCGCCTCGAACCAGCCCCGCTGAGAACCGGCGCTACTCCTCCTCCGGCTGCTCCAGCTTCTTGATCCCGGACGCGACGACCTCGGTGAGGCTCCGCGCTCCGGCTCCGCTCCGGTAGAAGCGCCTGACGAGCTGGCCGTACACGAGCACGTCGTCGCCCTTGCCGAGGCCTTTCAGCGCTCGCTTGCCGACATCCTTGTGCCAAGCGGCCACAGGGAGGGGGAGGAGGCGTCTGCCTGCCTCCGGAACGGAGAGCCGGAGCTCGGTGACCTCGTCACCCGATGGCATGCGCCGCTCGACCGGATCGGCCGCAACCGTTCCCGCGAGGACGACGACGTTGACCGCAACCATCTCGCTCCACCCCCCTTCTTGAACGGACGCTAGCATCGGGCACCGACACGTCGGCAGAACGACGACGTCTAGACTCGTTCGCGTGGATGCCGTCGTCTTCGAGGTCGCGGACGGGATCACCGCGATCGACACGTTCTACGGCGGGCGCGAACGCTACACCGCCGCCTATCTCCTACACGGGAACGAGCCGGCGATCGTGGAGACCGGGCCGACCACGTCCGTGCCGCATGTCGTCGCCGGGCTCGAGCGTCTCGGCGTCGGTCCCGGCGATCTCGCGCACATCGTCCTCACGCACATCCATCTCGACCACGCCGGTGGTGCCGGAGCGCTCTGCGAGCGCTACCCGAACGCGACCGTCTGGGTACACGAGCTCGGCGCGAAGCACCTCGCCGAGCCGGAACGGCTCGTCGCGAGCGCCACGCGCGTCTACGGCGAGCCCCAGATGACCTCGCTGTTCGGACCGGTGACGCCCGTTCCCGTGCAACGGATCCGGGGTCTCTCCGACGGCGACGAGATCCGGCTCGGCGACCGCTCGCTGACCGCCGCGGCGACGCCGGGCCATGCGAAGCACCAGGTGGCCCTCGTCGACTCGACCTCGGGTGCGGTCTTCACGGGCGACGCGCTGGGGATCCATCCGCCTGACCTCCCGGTGCTCCGGCCGGCCACGCCTCCACCCGACTACGACCTCGAGCTCGCGGTCGGAAGCATCGAACGGATCCGCTCGCTCGCCGGCGACCTCCTGCTGTTCTCGCACTTCGGTCCCGTCGCCGAGGTCGAACGCATCTGCGACCTCGCCGTGAAACGCTTCCGCGACTGGACCGAGGCGGTTCGGATCGCGATGGAACGCACGACGGACCTCGACGAGATCGTGGAGCTCCTCGAGGAGGAGGCGAAGCGCGACGTCGAGACCGGTTCGCAGGCGGGGATCGACCTCGGCCGGCTCGAGATCCTCTCCGGCGTGCGGATCAACGCGATGGGGATCCTGCGCTACTGGCAGAAGCGGCGCGAGCGCGAGGCCGAGGCCCGCGGAGCGCTGACTCGGCGGCCGAGCCTCAGGCGAGCGCCGCGGCGCGCTCGGCGGCGTCGAACGCGCCCGCATCGTGCCGGACGATCTTGCGGAACTCGCGCACCGCATCCTGCGGACGCCCGGCCCGTTGCAGGATGTCCCCGGTGACGTACCAGACCCGGAGCACCTCGGGACCCGCGACGTCGTCTCGCGTGCGAACCCGCCGCAGGAGACCGAGGGCCTGGTCGAACTTCCCGAGGTCCGCGAGGGCGCTCGCCGCGACGATGACCGCCTCCGCCTTAGCCGCGAGCGGAACGCCGCGGGCGCCGAGCGCCTCCTCAGCCAGCGTCACCGCCCGCTCGGGTCGCCCCACCGCACGAAGCGAGTCCGCGATGATGTGGTTCTGGTCGGCCCTGCCCGACATTCGCCGGTACGCCTGCATCTCCGTCAAGGCCTCCTGGTATCGCTCGAGCTGGTACAGGGCCATCCCGAGCACCTCGCGAACCGCCGGCGATCGCGGGGCAAGGTCCTTCGCCTTGTGCGCCTCGGCGGCTGAACCTTTCGCGTCCCCGCGCTCGAGCAGCTCGACGGCGCGCTCCAGGCGCGACATCGCGTCGTCGGCCTTCCCCGCACGAGCGGTCTGCCGAAGCTCCGAGACGATCTCGCCCGGCAAGGTCGAGCGCTTGCGTCCACTCGACGAGCTGCCGCGCGGCTGACCGGGACGTGGACGCAGGGCCTTGGGCATGGAGCGGCCAGCGTACCCGGGAAACACGAAGAGCCGCCCCGAAAGGCGGCTCTTCATGTCGTACAAGATGTCCCGGCGACGACCTACTCTCCCACCCAGTTGCCCGGGCAGTACCATCGGCGCTGGAGGGCTTAACTTCCGGGTTCGGGATGGGACCGGGTGTATCCCCTCCGCTATGGCCACCGAAACGATGTCTCCCGATCTCTCGGGACGTTCTGGGAGCGCGGCCCCCGAGCAGAGCTCGGGAACTGCGATAGCGAGCGCGAGCAAAGTCAAGTCCTCGGCCTATTAGTACCGGTCGGCTCAACACCTTGCGGTGCTTACACCTCCGGCCTATCAACCTCGTAGTCTGCGAGGGGCCTTACCAGGTTTGACCCTGTGGGAGACCTCATCTAGGGGCGAGTTTCGCACTTAGATGCTTTCAGCGCTTATCTCTTCCGAACGTGGCCAACCAGCCGTGCCGCTGGCGCGACAACTGGCACACCAGAGGTTCGTCCGCCCCGGTCCTCTCGTACTAGGGGCAGCTCCCCGCAAGTCTCCTACGCCCACGACGGATAGGGACCGAACTGTCTCACGACGTTCTAAACCCAGCTCGCGTGCCTCTTTAACGGGCGAACAGCCCGACCCTTGGGACCTGCTCCAGCCCCAGGATGAGACGAGCCGACATCGAGGTGCCAAACCGCTCCGTCGATATGGACTCTTGGGAGCGATCAGCCTGTTATCCCCGGGGTACCTTTTAGCCGTTGAGCGACGACCCTTCCACATGGAGTCGTCGGATCACTAGGCCCTGCTTTCGCATCTGCTCGACCCGTCGGTCTCGCAGTCAAGCTCCCTTGTGCCCTTGCACTCGACGCCTGATTGCCAACCAGGCTGAGGGAACCTTTGGGCGCCTCCGTTACACTTTAGGAGGCAACCGCCCCAGTTAAACTGCCCACCAGGCGCTGTCCCCGACCCGGATCACGGGCCAAGGTTAGAGTCCCAACAGATGAAGGGCGGTATTTCAAGGGTGGCTCCACCCGAGCCGGAGCCCGGGCTTCACAGCCTCCCGCCTATCCTACGCAACATCTGCCAGAACCCAACACCAAGCTGCAGTAAAGGTCCCGGGGTCTTTCCGTCCTGTCGCGGGTAACGAGCATCTTTACTCGTATTGCAATTTCGCCGAGTCCCCGGTTGAGACAGCGCCCAAGTCGTTACACCATTCGTGCAGGTCGGAACTTACCCGACAAGGAATTTCGCTACCTTAGGACCGTTATAGTTACGGCCGCCGTTTACTGGCGCTTAGGTTCGAAGCTTCGCCTCCCGAAGGAAGCTGACCTCTCCCCGTAACGTTCCAGCACCGGGCAGGTGTCAGTCCGTATACGTCGTCTTGCGACTTAGCACGGACCTGTGTTTTTAGTAAACAGTCGCTTGGGCCTGGTTTGTGCCACCACATCGGGCTTCGGCCGCGAGGGCCTGCACCCTACCGTGGTCCTCCTTCTCCCGAAGTTACGGAGGCAATTTGCCGAGTTCCTTAACCAGGGTTCTCTCGATCGCCTGAGTATTCTCTACTTGCCCACCTGAGTCGGTTTGGGGTACGGGCACCTCATCTGCTCGCTAGAGGCTTTTCTCGGCAGCATGGGATCAGTCGCTTCGCCTGAAACGGCTCGGCATCGTGCCTCAGGGTTGATGGCTCCCCGGATTTGCCTGGGGAACCCCCCTACGCACTTACCCCACGACGACCATCGCGTGGGTCGACCTACCCTCCTGCGTCCCCCCTTCGCTTCCCTAGTACCGAGCGGGTCGGTAGCCCCGAAGGGTTCCCTTAGCAGCTCGGATTCGGGATGGGCGCGGATGAGGTGGTACTGGAATATCAACCAGTCGTCCATCGCCTACGCCTGTCGGCCTCGGCTTAGGTCCCGACTAACCCTGGGCGGATGAACCTTCCCCAGGAACCCTTGGGCATTCGGCGGACGGGCTCCTCCCCCGTCTTTCGCTACTCATGCCGGCATTCTCACTTCTTGTGCGTCCACCGCTGGGTTACCCCGCCGCTTCACTCGCACAAGAACGCTCCCCTACCGATCCCTCGGCCTGGACGCACGAGGCCTCCCTCGTGCGCCGAGCCATATGAGAGATCTCGCAGCTTCGGTGTCGTGCTTGAGCCCCGTTACATCATCGGCGCAGGACCACTTGACCAGTGAGCTGTTACGCACTCTTTCAAGGGTGGCTGCTTCTAAGCCAACCTCCTGGTTGTCAGGGCGATCCCACATCCTTTCCCACTTAGCACGAACTTCGGGACCTTAGCTGGCGATCTGGGTTGTTTCCCTCTCGGCTACGGAGCTTAGCCCCCGCAGCCTCACTCCCGGACTCTGGAGCATCGGCATTCGGAGTTTGACTGAGATCGGTAAGCTTGTGGGCCCCCTAGCCCAATCAGTGCTCTACCTCCGATGCTGAACGTCCGAGGCTGCCCCTAAAGGCATTTCGGGGAGAACCAGCTATCACCGAGTTTGATTGGCCTTTCACCCCTACCCACAGGTCATCCCCCAGGTTTTCAACCCTGGTGGGTTCGGTCCTCCACGAGGTCTTACCCTCGCTTCAACCTGCCCATGGGTAGATCACTCGGCTTCGGGTCTAGGGCGTGCGACTGTGCGCCCCATGCAGACTCGCTTTCGCTTCGGCTTCGTCAGAAGACTTAACCTTGCCGCACACCGCTAACTCGCCGGCTCATTCTTCAAAAGGCACGCCGTCACCCCAACTGGTCACCCAGCTGGAGCTCCGACAGCTTGTAGGCTCACGGTTTCAGGTGCTATTTCACTCCCCTCCCGGGGTGCTTTTCACCTTTCCCTCACGGTACTAGTTCACTATCGGTCGCCAGGGAGTGCTTAGCCTTAGGGGGTGGTCCCCCCAGATTCGCGCGGGATTTCTCGGGTCCCGCGCTACTCGGGAACACTGCGAAGGAGGCCGGTCACGTTTCGACTACAGGGCTGTTACCTTCTGTGGCCGTCCGTTCCATGACGTTCGTCTACGTGCCGGCTTTGTAACTCCTCGAGTGCACCGGTGTGCACCCATGCAGGTCCCACGACACCGATCCGGCAACGCCACCGGGCTATCACACCGGATCGGTTTAGGCTGATCCCCGTTCGCTCGCCGCTACTAGGGGAGTCGCGGTTGCTTTCTCTTCCTCGCCCTACTGAGATGTTTCACTTCGGGCGGTTCCCTCCACAGGCCCTATGGATTCAGACCTGGGTGACTGGGCATGACCCCAGCCGGGTTTCCCCATTCGGACATCCTCGGATCTCGGCCTTCTCGGCGGCTCCCCGAGGCTTTTCGCAGCCAGACGCGTCCTTCATCGGCTCCTGGCGCCAAGGCATCCACCGTAAGCCCTTAGTAACTTGACTGTAGATGCTCGCGCTCGCTATCGAGTTCTCAAGGTGCTCGAGGGCTCGCACCCCCAGAGCTGAACAGTGTGCCCGGCCAACTCGCTCGTCTCGCCGGCCCGTTCGCCCTCGAAAGGGGTACTAGCGCCGATTGATCCGAGCTCGCCAACCGAGTAGCCAGTGCACCGACCTGGAGTCTCCGGCCACCGGAACGAACGTCCGGTACGACCGGGTGCCAAGTTTCTCCTTAGAAAGGAGGTGATCCAGCCGCACCTTCCGGTACGGCTACCTTGTTACGACTTCACCCCAATCGCGAGCCCCACCTTCGACGGCTCCCTCCCCAAGGGGTTGGGCCACCGGCTTCGGGTGTTGCCCACTTTCGTGGTGTGACGGGCGGTGTGTACAAGGCCCGGGAACGTATTCACCGCAGCGTTGCTGATCTGCGATTACTAGCGACTCCGACTTCACGGGGTCGGGTTGCAGACCCCGATCCGAACTGAGCGCGACTTTTTGGGATTCGCTCCCCCTTGCGGGATCGCAGCCCTTTGTATCGCGCATTGTAGCATGCGTGCAGCCCTGGACATAAGGGGCATGATGACTTGACGTCATCCCCACCTTCCTCCGGTTTGGCACCGGCAGTCTCCCCAGAGTTCCCGGCATGACCCGCTGGCAACTGAGGACAAGGGTTGCGCTCGTTGCGCCACTTAAGGCAACACCTCACGGCACGAGCTGACGACAGCCATGCACCACCTGTGCAGGCTCCGTAGAGCGCCGGCTTTCACCGGCTTTACCCTGCATGTCAAGCCCAGGTAAGGTTCTTCGCGTCGCATCGAATTAAGCCGCATGCTCCGCCGCTTGTGCGGGCCCCCGTCAATTCCTTTGAGTTTTAGCCTTGCGGCCGTACTCCCCAGGCGGGGTGCTTAATGCGTTAGCTTCGGCACGGATGGGGTCGATGTCCACCCACACCTAGCACCCAACGTTTACGGCTAGGACTACCAGGGTATCTAATCCTGTTCGCTCCCCTAGCTTTCGCGCCTCAGCGTCAGGTAAGGCCCAGAGATCCGCCTTCGCCACCGGTGTTCCTCCTGATATCTGCGCATTTCACCGCTACACCAGGAATTCCGATCTCCCCTACCTACCTCCAGCCCGGAAGTTTCGGATGCAGGCCCGGGGTTGAGCCCCGGGTTTTCACAACCGACTTTCCGGGCCGCCTACGCGCGCTTTACGCCCAATAAATCCGGACAACGCTCGTCCCCTACGTGTTACCGCGGCTGCTGGCACGTAGTTAGCCGGGACTTCTTCTCCAGGTACCGTCAGTTTCCCTTCTTCCCTGGCGAAAGGGGTTTACGACCCGAAGGCCTTCATCCCCCACGCGGCGTCGCTGCGTCACGCTTTCGCGCATTAGCGCAAGATTCCCCACTGCTGCCTCCCGTAGGAGTCTGGGCCGTGTCTCAGTCCCAGTGTGGCTGGCCGTCCTCTCAGACCAGCTACCCGTCGTCGCCTTGGTGGGCCGTTACCTCACCAACAAGCTGATAGGCCGCGGGCCCATCCCGGACCGTCGGAGCTTTCCCGGAACGATCATGCGATCGTGCCGGAGTATCCGGTATTAGCTCAGGTTTCCCTGGGTTATCCCGGTGTCCGGGGCAGGTTGCCCACGTGTTACTCACCCGTTCGCCGCTCTCCCCTCGGAAGGGTTACCCCTCCCGAGGTTCCCGCTCGACTTGCATGTGTTAAGCACGCCGCCAGCGTTCGTCCTGAGCCAGGATCAAACTCTCCGTAGAAGAACCGTTGAACCGGCCCCGTCTGGTTCGTTGGGGCCGGGTTTCGGGCTCGTTTGGAAAGTCGGCCTCCCCGAGTAGCACACCCGGATCGGCCTCCTGTGTTTCTGAGTTTCCGTACGACCGTCAAAGAGGAAAGACACGGCGAAACCGCGCCTCCCCCTCAACGGGGATACGCACTGGCTTTTGGCACACTGTTCAGTTCTCAAGGTGCGCGCGACACCCCCAGGAGTAGAGACTCCGGAGAGGGGGTCGACCTGTGATGCTACGACCGGGGCGTCTGCGGCGTCAACCGCGCACCCTCCCGTGGGATCGGCCGGGAGGGTGCTTCCACATCCGCAACGGTCGTTATCAGAAGTAACGCTCGAGCGGCGGCCCGCATCTTTGTCCGGGCCGCCGCTAGGAGAGCCCCGCCACCCTCGCGAAGCGGCGCTTGCCGACCTGCCACACGCTGCCGACGAGTGCTGCGAGGGCCTCCTCCGCCGGACGCCCAGGCACCTCGACACGGAGCTCGGGGTCCTTGACCGGCGTCCCGTCTTGACGGACCCCTTGCTGCTCGAACAGGCGCCGAGCCTCCGACCTCGTGCTGGTAAGGCCGAGCTCAGTAAGCAACGCTGCGCGGTCGAGCACCACCACCCCGTCCTTCTTCTGGAGCAGGAGCCCTGCCCGAGGCACGATCACGTCCCGAACCTCGTCCGGGACCTCACCCTCCTTGTGGACGCGGTCGAACTCGGCCTCGGCGCGGTCCCCCGCGCCTGGGCCGTGGTACCGGTCGACGACCTCGCGTGCCATGCGCTTCTTCTCCTCCCAGGGATCCAGGGAGCCGTCAGCGAGGCCGGCGGCGACGCGGTCGGCTTCGGCCGAGTCGCGGAAGAAGTCCAGCGTGAGGCGCCGGTAGTCCGCGATCAGCCCGTCCGGGATCCTGGTGAGCTTGCCGAACATCTCGTCCGGCGGATCGGCGATCCCCACGTAGTTGCCGAGGGACTGGCTCATCTTCTGGACGCCGTCGGTCCCCACCAGCAGCGGCATCGTGAGCGCGACCTGCGGATCCTGCCCGTACTCGCGCTGCAGGTCGCGTCCGACCAGGAGGTTGAACAGCTGATCCGTGCCTCCGAGCTCGATGTCCGCCTGGACCGCGACCGAGTCGTAGCCCTGCATCAGCGGGTAGAGGAACTCCATCATCGAGATCGGCTGTCCCTCCGCGTACCGTTTGGCGAAGTCGTCGCGCTCGAGCATCCGCGCGACCGTGTACGAAGCCGTCAGCCGCAAGACGCCCTCCATGTCGAGGGGCTCGAGCCACTCAGAGTTGTGACGGACCTCGGTCCGATCCGGGTCGAGGATCGCCCAGAACTGATCGAGCAGCAACCGGGCGTGTTCCTCGACCTCTTCCTTGGACAGACGGGGCCGTGTCTCGGTCTTGCCGGAGGGGTCACCCACCCTGGCGGTGAAGTCTCCGACGATGAGGACGGCGACGTGCCCGGCATCCTGGAACTGCCGCAGCTTCCGAAGGACGACCGCCCACCCGAGCGTGACCGC
The DNA here is from genome assembly GCA_963786805.1 of uncultured Actinomycetes bacterium. Taxonomy (GTDB): domain Bacteria; phylum Actinomycetota; class UBA4738; order UBA4738; family HRBIN12; genus CALGFI01. The sequence continues at coordinate 112,157 of CAWBAK010000005.1, read as the reverse complement.
CGGCGCCGTGGGGTCCAGGCCCAGCTTGACCCGCAACGGACGCCCGAGCTCGAGCTTGCCCCGGAGGCCGTCCTCGGGGACGACGCCGGCCGGGCCGGAGAGCAGGGTGGAGAGGTCCGCGGGACCCATGGGCGACGCGATGCTAGCAGTGGGAACTCTTCCGCCGTGCGAAGATTGAGCTCCCATGGCTGGGACCTCCCGCGCGCCGTTCGGCGCGACGCTCCTCCCGCGTTCGTCGCGACCTTGTTGGTTTGCGCCCTCGCCGCTTCAGCGTGCGATCTGCCAACGCTGCGCGAGGCCCGGCAGCAAGCCATCGAGCTCCCCCAGACGTCTTTCCTGTACGCCGCCAACGGGGCGCTCATCACGCGCCTGCACGCCGGCGAGGACCGGGTCGTCGTCCGGGCGACGCGGATCCCCGAGGTCGTCCGCGACGCCGTCGTCGCGATCGAGGATCAACGGTTCTACGACCACAGCGGTCTTGACCTGCGAGCGCTCCTTCGCGCCGCCTACATCGACGCGACGACCGGCGACGTCGTGGAGGGCGGCTCCACGATCACGCAGCAACTCGTGAAGAAGGCCTATGTCGGCGACGAGCAGACGATCACTCGGAAACTGAACGAGGCCTACCTCGCATGGCAGATGGAGCAGCGGTTCACCAAGGAGCAGATCCTCACCAAATACCTGAACACGGTGTACTTCGGCAACGGCGCCTACGGGATCATGGCGGCCGCGCGCACGTACTTCGACAAGGAACCGATCGATCTGACGCTCGAGGAGGCGGCCTTCCTGGCCGGCACGATCGCGGCGCCCGTCACGTACGACCCGCTGACCCACCCGAGCCGCGCGCGCAACCGGCGCAACCGCGTGCTAGCCAGGATGCTGGAGGACGGGCTGGTCGAGCCGTCGCGATACCTGGAGGCGACGCAGTCGGCGATCGAGCTTCACATGAACGAGGAGGACGACCAGCCGTACCTGGCTCCGCACTTCGTCGACTACTTCAAGGAATGGTTCCTATCGAACCCGCGTTTCGGAGAGACCTCGGAGGATCGGTACAGGCTGCTCTTCGAGGGTGGGCTCCGGATCGTCACGACGATCGACCCGCGGATGCAAGCCGCGGCCGAGCGCGCGGTCCGGGCCGTGCTCGTGTCTCCGTCCGACCCGTTCGCCGCGCTCACCGCGATCGATCCACGGACCGGGTACGTGCTGGCGATGGTGGGCGGTCGGGACTACTGGAACGAGGACGACCGTTACGCCCGGATCAACCTCGCCACCGGCGGGAGCACCGGGCGCCAGGCGGGTTCGGCGTTCAAGCCGTTCGCGCTCGTCGCCGCGCTCGAGAGCGGTCTCACACGCTCGACCTCGCTGAACGGATCATCGGCACACATCCTGCTGCAGGACGGGACGTACTGGGAGCCGCACAACGCCGAGGGCGGCAGCTACGGAACGATCTCGCTCGAGAGCGCCACGCGCAACTCGGTGAACGTCGCGTACGCCAACCTGCTCGGCGTGATGGGTGGGGGCAGTCCCTACGTCGGGGCGCAGATGACCGTCGAAGCCGCGGTCCGGATGGGGATCCGCTGCTGCCCTCGCACCACCGAGCCGAGCGGGCCGCTCGCGGCGGTCCCCTCCGCGGTGCTCGGCGTGAACGAGGTGAGCACGCTCGAGATGGCGTCCGCGTTCGGAACGCTGGCGTTCGCAGGTCAGCACGTCCAGCCGACCCCCGTGGTCTCGATCACGACACGCGACGGCGAGGTCATCTACCAGAGCAACGCCCGGCCGACGCAGTCGGTCGAACCCGCGATCGCCCAGGAGGCCGTCGACATCCTCAAGGGCGTCGTCTCGGGGGGCACCGGCACGGCCGCGAACATCGGGCGGCCGCAGTTCGGCAAGACCGGGACGGCGCAGAACGCGAGCGACGCGTGGTTCGTGGGCGCGATCCCCCAGATCGCGACGGCCGTCTGGGTCGGTTTCCCGCAGGGCCAGATCCCCATGTGCTGCGGCAACGTCCGGATCTCGACCGTCTACGGCGGCACGTGGCCGGCGCAGATCTGGAGGGCCTTCATGTTCGAGGCCACCTCCCGGATGCCGGTGAAGGAGTTCGCCATCGCGCCCGAGGTGGAGTACGTCACGCTCCGGATCGACGTGACGCAAGGTTGCCTCGCGAACCCGTTCACGCCGCCGCAGGACATCGACACCCTCCAGTTCGTCGCCGGGTCCGAGCCCAACCTCGAGGTCTGCACGCAGCCGACCTCCTACCAGGTGCTCATCGTGCCCTCGGTCATCGGGCTCGGGAAGGACGCGGCGATCGGCGCGTTGCGTTCCGCGGGGTTCAACGTCGCCATCGAGCACGCGGTCTCGGACCAGCCCTCGGACACGGTGATCGACCAGGAGCCACGAGGGGGAACCTCGCTGATCCAGACGGGCACCGTCACGATCACGGTCGCGCGAGGCCCGATCGAGCCCCAGACCGCCGAGGTACCGAGCGTCATCGGGCTGCGGGCCGGACCGGCGAGCTCGATCCTTCGCAACGCGGGCTTCGAGGTCTCCATCGTGCAGGAGCAGGAATGCGACCCGGCCGATCCCAAGTGCTTCTACGAGCCGGGGGTCGTGTGGCAGCAGTCGCCGAGTGGCGGCCAAGCGCAGACCGGCTCGACCGTCACGATCGTCGTGAACCCGTGACGGCACCCGGGACCGGTGTGGGACGGCCCGGAGAGACGTAGGCGCTTCCCCGCTCGAAGAACCTCCAGCGCGGCTCGATGCCGACGTTGACGCCGACCCGCGTCGACCGGGCGATCCGGCGCCGCGTCAGGGGTTCGCCGGCGCGCAGGTGGAGCGATCCGTCTCGCGCCAGGTCCACACCGTTCTCCGGTCGCCCGATCCCGAACGCCTTCGTCAGGTTCCCGGGGCCGCCGCACAGCCGTGGGAGGACGTCGAGACCGCGGTTCTCCGCCATCACGTCCAGGCCCTCGATCGGCTCCGCGGCTCGAAGCAGCACCGCGCTCCCCTCGCCGTCACGACCCGTCACGACGTTCGAGCAGAAGTGCATGCCGTACGTGAAATACACGTACAGCCGCCCGGGCGGACCGAACATGACGAGGTTGCGCGGGGTCGGGCCGCGATACGCATGGCTCGCCGGGTCCTTCGGCCCGTACGCCTCGACCTCGACGAGCCGCGCCGCGAGCCGCGTTCCGTCGGGCAGGATCCGGACGAGGATGCGGCCGAGAAGCTCCGGCGCGACGACGGTCGAGGGACGCGCGAAGAAGGACCGCGGCAGCCGCGGACCGAGCCTCACCGGCCCTTCCGCAGGAACGTCCTGAGCTTCGCGAGCGGCCACGCGTTGATCACGTCGTCCTTCGTGAGCCAGCCGCGCTGAGCCGACCCGATGCCGTAGCGCATGAGCGCGAGGTGGGTCGTCGCGTGCGAGTCCGTGTCGACGGCGAACTTCGCTCCGTGCCGCTTCGCCCACAGGATGTGCTCGTCCTTCAGATCGAGCCGGTCCGGATAGGCGCTGACCTCGAGCGCGGTGCCGGTTCGGGCGGCCGCACGGAAGACCTCGTCCAGATCGAACTCGACCGGCTCCCGTTGGTTGATCTTCCTGGTGGTCGGGTGGCCGATGACGTTAACGTACGGGTTCTCCATCGCCCGGATGATCCGGCGCGTCATCTCGTCCTTGGGCTGGGTGAAGTGCGAGTGGACGGAGGCGACGGTGACGTCGAACCCCTCGAGGAACTCCGGCCCCCAGTCGACGTTCCCCTCGGCGTCGATGTTCAGCTCCGAGCCGTGGAGCAGCGTCATCTTCGGGTAGCGCTCCTGGAGCGCGCGGAGCTGCTCCCGCTGCGCCAGCATCTTCTCGTCGGTCATCCGCTGCATGAACAGGTTCGGCGCGTGGTCGGTGACGGCGTAGTACGCGTAGCCCATCTCCGAGGCGGCATCGAGCATCTGCTCGAGCGTGGCCTGCCCGTCGGTCAGCTTGGTGTGCGTGTGGAGGTCTCCGCGCAGCTGCTTCTGCGAAAGGACGTCGGGCAGGGTGCCGTCGAGCGCCGCCTCGATCTCGCCTCGATCCTCCCGAAGCGTCGGCGGGATCCAGGGAAGGCCGAGCTTCGCGTAGACCTCCTCCTCGGTCCGGGCGACGATCAGCGTTCCGGACTTGGCTCGGAACAGGCCGTACTCGTTCAGCTTCAGGCCCTTGCGGACCGCCATCTCGCGGATCCGGATGTTGTGGGCCTTGGAGCCGGTGAAGTAGATCATCGCGGCGCCCCAGGCCTCGAGCGGAACGATCCGGAGGTCGACCTGGAGCCCCTTGCGGGTCATCACGCTCGTCTTCTTGTCGCCCTTGGCGATGACGCGCTCCACGATGCCCACGCCGGTGAAGGCCTCCATCACCGCCTCGGGGTCCTCGCTCGCGGCGAGGAGATCGACGTCGCCGATCGTCTCGGCCATACGCCGAAGCGAGCCCGCGTACTCGATCCGCTGGACGTCCTCGCGCGCGCCGAGCCGCTCCAGGAAGTACTCGGCGAGGTCCATCGCGGCCGAGATCAGCGCCCGCCCGCTCTGCTGGCTGAGCCGCTGGATCCCGCGCCGGATGTTCTCCTCGCTCCGGGCGCCGAACCCCTTCAGCCCGGCGAGCTGCCCGGCGTCGAGCGCATGCCGGAGCTCCTCCACATCCGAGATCCCGAGCTCCCGGTACAGGACCATGGCCTTCTTCGGGCCGAGGCCGGCGATCGCGGTCATCTCCCGGACACCCGGGGGGATCTTCGTTCGTAGCTCCTCCAGACCGGCCATCGATCCCGTTCGGAGGAACTCCTCGACCTTCTCGCCGATCGACTTGCCGACGCCGGGGATCGCGAGGATCTCCGCGAGCTCCATCCCGTCGAGGTCGGCCGGGTACCCACCGACCGCTCGAGCGGCCTTCTCGTAGGCGCGCGGCTTGAAGCGATCGTCGGTGACGATCGACAGGAGCTCGGAGTACTCGAACAGTGCCGCCTCGACGGCGTCGTTCGCGCGCGGCACTCAGCGCACCTCCGGACTCAGGCGGCGCCGAGCAGCCAGAGCAGAAGCGCCTTCTGCGTGTGCAGGCGATTCTCCGCCTGGTCCCAGACGGCCGAGTGCGGTCCGTCGATCACCTCGTCGGTGATCTCCTGCCCGCGGTGCGCCGGGAGACAGTGCAGGACCGTGACGTCCGGCCTCGCGACGTCGACCTTCCCCTGATCGAGCCGATACGCCGGGAACACGAGCGCACGCTCGTCGCTCTCTGCCTCCTGCCCCATGCTGGCCCACACATCCGTGTAGAGGACGTCGGCCCCCGCCGCTGCCTCGCGAGGATCGTTCGTCAACAGGACGCTCCCGCCCGTTCCCTCGGCGATCTCCGTCGCGCGCTGCACGATCTGCGGGATCGGCTCGAAACCGGGCGGTGTCGCCACGCGCACGTGCATCCCGGTCTTGGCCCCGCCGAGCAGCAGCGAGTGGGTGACGTTGTTGCCGTCGCCCAGGTAGGTGAGCGTGCGGCCGGCGAGCTCTCCCTTGATCTCGCGGATCGTGAGGAGGTCCGCGAGGCACTGGCACGGATGCTCGAAGTCCGAGAGCGCGTTGACCACCGGCACGCTCGCCGCGGAGGCGATGAGCTCCAAGCGCTCCTGCTCGAAGGTGCGGAGCACGATGGCGTCGACGTAGCGCGACAGCACCCGTCCGGTGTCCTCGATCGTCTCCCCCCGCCCGAGCTGGAGCTCCTGCGAGGACAGCGCCACCGGATGCGCCCCGGTCGAGGCGATGGCGACCTCGAACGAGACCCGGGTCCTCGTCGAGGGCTTCTCGAAGATCATGGCCACCGACTTCCGCCGCAAGGCATCGGCGACATCGCCGGGATGGGCCTTGACCTTGCCCGACAGGTCGAGCACGCCGGCCAGCTCTTCTGGCGACAGATCGTCGACGGACAGGTAGTCGCGCTCCACGAGGCAAGTCTATCGACGAGGGGCCTGCGCTTGCTTTCGCCTGCGAACCCCGCAGGTCGCGGGCTCGACGTCCTCAGGCGGAACGGAGCTCGGCGCCGAAGTCCTCGGCCAGCCGGGCGGCGATGGCCGCGACGGCCTCGTTGGCCTCGGCGTCGGTCAGGGTCCGGTCCGAGGCTCGGAAGTCCACCGAGAAGGCCAGGCTCTTCCTGCCCTCGGGGAGCGGAGGGCCGCGGTGGACATCGAACAGGAGGCACGAGTCCAGCAGCTCGCCGGCCGCCTCCTCGAGCGCCGACTGCACGGCGCCCGCCGGCGTGCCGGCATCGACCGTGAACGCGAGGTCGCGTCGCACCGGCGGGTACCGGGGAACGTCGCGCACCCGCACCACGCTCGGCGCCAGGTCTATCAGGGTGCTCACCTCGAGCTCGCCCACGCCGACACGGCCGGGGATGTCGAACGAGGCCGCCACCTTCGGGTGGATCTCGCCGGCGATGCCGACCCGCTCGCCGTCGCGCGAGAGCACGAACCCGGCACGACCCGGATGGAACGGCGAGCCCGGCGCCTCCGCGTTCGATCCGGAGGCCCCGTCCAAGGTCCATTCGATCCCCAGCGCCGCCATGAGGCTCTCGACCACGCCCTTCGCATCGAAGAAGTCGAACGTCTGGCCGCCGCCCGCCCAGCCGGGATCGGCCGCGCCGGTCAACGCGAACGCCACCATCGGCCGCTCCTCGGCCCGGTCGCCCACCCGGCGGAAGACGGTGCTCACCTCGAAGATGGCCACCGAGCGGACCTGGCGGGCGGCGTTTCGTCGAAGGATCTTGAGCAAGCCCGGTGTCAGGCTCGTGCGGAGCCAGCCTTCCTCCGGGACGAGCGGGTTCGTCACGCGGACCGCGTCGCGGTCGCCCGTCATCTGGAGATCCGCCTCCGACGCGAAGGGGATCTGCCGGACCTCGCGAAGGCCGGCGCGCACGAGCGCACCGCGCACCCTGCCGAGGAACGCGTAGCGATGGGGAAGCCCGCCGGCCTGTCTCACGGGCGGCAGCGTCGACCCGATCCGTTCGTAGCCCTGGATGCGCGCCACCTCCTCGATCAGGTCGACCTCGCGTTCGAGGTCCACGCGATAACCGGGGATCTCGACGCGGACCTTGTCCTCGTCGGCGGTCTCGTGCGGGATGCCGAGCCGGTCGAACACCGCGGCGGCATCGGCGGTGGAGACGGGGTACCCGATCACCGCGGATGCGCGCGAGGCCCGAAGCTCGACCGCGCGCCGCGGCGGAGGGCCGCCGACCTCGAGCGAACCTCGGAGCACCGTCGCGCCGCACCATTCGACCATCAACCGGCTCGCTCGATCGGCGCCGAGCGGCACGCCCTCGGGGTCGGTTCCCCGCTCGAAGCGCATCGACGCCTCGGTGGAAAGGTCCAGGCGCCGGCGGGTGCGCTGGATCCCCTCGCGACGGAACCAGGCGCTCTCGAGCAGGATGTCGGTGGTGGCCTCCGAGACCTCGGCGAGCGCGCCGCCCATGATCCCGGCGACGGCGACCGGGCGCTCGACGTCGCAGATCAACAGATCGTCCGCGGTGAAGGTGCGCTCGACCTCGTCCAGGGTGACGAGCTTCTCGCCCTCGTCCGCGCGCCGAACGACGATCCCGGGGCCTTTCAGGAGCGCGAGATCGAACGGGTGCAAGGGCTGTCCGACCTCGAGCATCGCGTAGTTCGTCGCGTCCACGACGGCGGAGATCGGTCGCATCCCCGCCGCCGTCAGCCGCGCCTGGACGGTGATCGGCGACGGCACGTGCCGGATGCCGCGCACGACCCGCGCGAGGTACCGGGGACACCGTTCCTGGTCGAGGACCTCGAGCGAGGCCACGTCTTCGGCAGACTCCGCCGCCTCCTCCAGCGACGCGTCGGGCATGACGACGGGCGTGCCCGTCGCGGCCGAGACCTCGCGAGCGATCCCGAGGACCGAGAGGAAGTCGGGGCGGTTCGGGGTGACCTCGACGTCCAGGACCGCGTCGTCGAGTCCGAGCGCGTGCTTCACGTCCTGACCGAGCTCGAACTCAGGCGGCAGGATGAGGATGCCCTCGTGGCTCGGGGCGATCCCGAGCTCCATCGGCGAGCAGAGCATCCCGTTCGATACGACGCCTCGGATCTTCCGAGCGGTGAGCGGCTCCGGCAGCGCCGGAAGGGTCGCGCCCGGCGGGGCGAGCGGAACGAGATCGCCGGGCTTCATGTTGCGAACGCCGACGACGACCTCCTGCTCCCCCGCCCCGGTCTGGATGCGCGCGATGCAGAGGTGGTCGGCGTCGGGGTGGTCACGCACCTCGACGACGCGCGCCACGACGACACCCGAGAGCCGCTCCCACGGGCGGTCCACGGATCCGACCTCGGCGCCCCGATCCGTGAGGAGCTCGGCGAGCTCCTCGGCCGACAGGTCGGTCGGGACGAGCTCGCGCAGCCAGGAGTGGACGACCTTCACGCAACGCCCTCGAACTGCTCGAGGAAGCGGACGTCTCCCTCGACGAACAGGCGGAGGTCGTTCACGCCGTACCGGACCATCGCGACCCGCTCGATGCCGATCCCGAACGCGAATCCCGTGTAGCGCTCGGAGTCGTAGCCGCAGTTCTCCAGCACCTTCGGATGCACCATGCCGGCGCCGAGCAGCTCGATCCACCCGTTCCCGCAGACCCGGCACCCGGCGCCGTCGCAGACGAAGCACGACACGGCGACCTGGCATCCGGGCTCGACGAAGGGGAAGTAATCGGGCGTCATGCGCACGCGCGTGTTCGTGCCGAACAGCTCGCGCGCGAAGGCCTCGAGCGTTCCGCGGAGGTCGGCGAAGGAGATCCCCTCGTCGACCGCGAGCCCTTCGACCTGATGGAAGACCGTTCCGTGCGTCGCGTCCGGGGTGTCGCGGCGGTACGTGCGTCCCGGTGCGACCACGTACACCGGCGGGTCCTGCGACTCCATCGTGCGGATCTGCACGGCGCTCGTCTCGGTCCGGAGCAGCATGCCGGGGACGTCCACGTAGAGCGAGTCCTTCATCGTGCGCGCGGGATGATCCGGGGGGATGTTCAGCGCCTCGAAGTTGTGCCACTCGTCCTCGATCTCGGGACCCTCGGCAACGCGGTACCCCATCCGTGTGAACACGTCGACCATCCGGTCCTCGACCAGCGTGAGCGGATGGAACGAGCCCGGACGGGGCCGCCGGCCGGGCAGCGTGACGTCGACGGCGTCGGCCGACAGGAGCTCCGCATCGGCGCCGCCCTCGAGCTCCGCCCGGCGGTTCTCGACCTCGGCACGGAGCTCGGCGAGCACCTCGTTCGTGAGCCGGCCGAGCTCACGGCGTTCATCCTCGGGGAGCGAACCGATCGATCGCTGGACCTCCGAGACGGGCGCCTTGCGGCCCAGGACACCGGTCTTCGTCCGGTCGAGCTCCTCGATCGATCCCGCCCGGCCGATCAGTCGCTCGGCCGCGAGCGCGCTCCTCTTCGAGGATGCGGCGCGCGTCGCTCGGGTCCATGGCTGGGCGAGTCTAGCAAGGGGTTTCGGCCCGACCGTCGGACCGCACGTCGCGCGCGGCCGGGACTCAGCCCGAACGGTCGGGCGGCTCGGCCGGCACGTCGAGCACGAACGTCACGTCATCTCCCACGCGGACCGATGTCGTGCCGCCCTGCGCCGTCGCGACGCCGTGCGCCACGAACAAGCCGATCTTGCTGCCGGAGCCGGTCCCCGGCGCTCTCGCCAGGAACAGTCGTTCGGCGTCCTCCTGACTCAGCGTGGTCCCCCGCCGCGAGATCTCCAGGATGAGCCGTCCGTCGCGCACGGCTCCCTCGACGCGGAGAGGCCCCTCGTTCGTCCACCACACCAGCGCCTCGATGAACGCCTCGAGCACCAGACGAAGTCGTTCGGGGTCCACGAACGCCTGGACGTCTCCACCTTCCCAGAGGATCTCCGGATGGTCCGGATCACGCCCCAGCGACTCCGCGACCTGGCCGACGATCCTGCCGACCTCGATCCGCTCGGGGAACAGGTCGAGCGAGCCGGCGGCCAGACGAGCCGCGTCCACCAGCTGACGCAGGATCGAGTTCAACCGGTCGGTGTCGTAGACGATCCCGGCGAGCATCAGCGCTCGTTGCTCCTCGGGCATCTGATCCCAGCGGTTGACGAGCGCGTGCCCGAACCCCTTCATCGCGGTCAGCGGTGAGCGGATGTCGTGGGCCGCCGCCGCGATCACGGTCTCGAGGACGGCACGGCGTCCCTCGCGCTGCTGGCGCGTCCACTCGAACAGGCACACGGACGCTGCCGCCGCGAGGTTCAGCGACTCGGCGCGGCCGACGATCGGGACGCGGACGGTGGCATCGGCGAGCTTGGACACCTCTCGCGGGAGTCCCCACGCCTCGTTCCCGAACACGAAGACCGCAGGGTCGGCGAGGTCCAGCTCGAACAGGTCCGCATCCCCCGAAGCGTCCATCGCGAAGATCCGCCGGCCTCCCTCGCGGAGTTGCTCGATCGCATCGGGGGTCTCGACGTCCCGGACGATCGGAAGATGGAACAGCGAGCCGGCGGACGCGCGGACCGCCTTCGGGTTGTACACGTCGACCGAATCGGAGCTGAAGACGACGCCGTCGGCTCCCGCTGCATCGGCCGAGCGAAGCACCGTGCCGGCATTGCCGGGGTCGCGGACGGAGCTCAACAGCGCAACGCATCCCGCCGAGGACGCGACGGATCCGAGCCCGACGTCCACGAACGGGGAGACTCCGACCAGCCCTTGGGGCGTCACGGTCGACGTGAGCTTGCCCATCAGGTCGTCGCTGACGTGGACGAGCTCCGCTCCGGCCGATCTCGCGCGTTCGACGAGCGGGTGTCCGGGATCGGTGTGGTAGAGGCGAGTCAGGCCGTCCGGGTGGGTGAGCGCTTCGCCGACGGCCTGCGCGCCCTCGACGAGGAACTGGCGCTCGCGTTCCCGGAGCGCTCGCTTCTTCAGGCGCAGCGCGGCCGCGACCTTCTCGTTGCGTGTCGACGTGATCACGCGTGCCCTCCGGGGGGCGTCGCCCCGGGGTGGAATCCTAGTGCCCGCGAGGCCGGCGCCTCGCGAATCTTCACGCCGCCAGGGCGTCCTTGGCCGTCTGGACGAGCCGTTCGAACGCGGCGGGATCGTGGACGGCAAGGTCGGCGAGGATCTTGCGATCGAGCTCGACGCCCGCCTTCTGCAGCCCGTGGATCAGCTGCGAGTACGACATCCCGTTCTGACGGGCCCCGGCTCCGATGCGCGCGATCCACAGCCGGCGGAACTGGCCCTTGCGGTCACGGCGGTCCCGGTAGGCGTACTGGCCGGAGTGAAGCAATTGCTCCTTGGCCACGCGATACCGGCGGGAGCGCGCGGCGTAGTACCCCTTCGCCTTGCGCAGGACCTCCCGGCGCTTCTTCTTCGCGTGGACCGAACGTTTGACGCGCGCCATCTCTCCCTACTTCCCGAGCAGCCGGCGGATGTTGGTGCGCTCGGCCCTGACCTCGGCCATGCCCTCGACCCGGCGGCGGCGGCTGCCTCGCTTCTTGGTCAGGAAGTGATTGCCGGTCGCCTTGCGGTGAAGGACCTTCCCCGTTCGGGTGATCCGGAACCGCTTCGCCGTCGCACGGTGCGTCTTCTGCTTCATCGTTGGGAAACTCTCTTCCTTTGAGGCTCGAGGCCGGTTCCAGAGACTACCGCGTCGCGGGCTGAGGTCCTTCCACGCTTCCCGGGGACTCCGGTTGCTCGAGCTCCGTGGCGTCCTCGACCGCGTCGGGGGCTTCCTCGACGTCGGGGGCTTCCTCGACCGCGTCGGGGGCCTCATCGACCGCGCCGAGATCGGATGGTTCCTCCAACGGTTCGGGGCTCCGAGCCTCCGCCGATGCGGAACCCCGCTTGGAAGCCTCGGCCCGTTGCTCCATCGCCTTCTTCGTCGGCCCGATCACCATCACCATGTTGCGCCCGTCCTGCTTGGGCTGCGCCTCCACGACGGCCGTGTCGCCGAGATCCTCCACCAACCGGTCCAGGATCTTGCGCCCCAGATCGGTGTGGGCCATCTCACGCCCGCGGAACATGATGGTCACCTTGACCCGCGCTCCCGCCGAAAGGAACCGGATGACGTGACCCTTCTTGGTGTCGTAGTCGTGCCGGTCGATCTTCGGGCGGAACTTGATCTCCTTGACCTCGACCCGCACCTGCTTCTTGCGGGCTTCCTTCTGGCGGATGTCGCGCTCGTACTTGAACTTGCCGTAGTCCATGATCCTGGCGACGGGCGGGTTCGCCTGCGGCGCCACCTCCACGAGGTCGAGGTCCAGCTCTTGTGCTTGCCGGAGCGCCTCCTGCGTGGAGACGATCCCGATCTGCGACCCGTCGGCACCCACCAGCCGTACCTGCGGCGAGCGGATGCGGTCATTGATCCGTGGATCAGCCGAGACCCCGCATCACCTCCCTATCGAACGAACGGCACCGGGCGTCTCCCCGATGCCGTGATGGAGCATGGTGAACCGTAGCGCGAGTATAGGTGCAGGTCGTGGGGGGCGTCGACCGGTGTCGACGGGTCGCGACATCCGCGAGGACGGGGGTCTACAGGGGTTTGACGTTGGCGGCCTGCTTGCCCTTCGGACCGTCGACGACGTCGAACTCGACGGCCTGGCCCTCGGTGAGGGACTTGTAGCCCTCACCCGCGATCGCGGAGAAGTGGACGAAGACGTCGTCCTCTCCTTCCCGCGAGATGAAGCCGAACCCCTTCTCGTTGCTGAACCACTTCACGGTGCCCTGCTCTGCCAACGGACCCTCCTGGTGCCTGAGCGGCGCGGAGCCTAGCACGGAGGGTCGCGGCGCTCAATCCTGCTCCGCGCGTACGTCCGCTGCCGCGCTCACCAATCGGGCTCGAGCGACCGTCCGTAATCGTCCTCCAGGCGCAGCGTGTCGTCCTCGGTGGTGTATCCGTAGGCGATCTCGAGGACCCGGCCTCGTGCGTCCGCCGGGTTCGTGATGCGATGGGTCGTCTCCGCCGAGACCATGAACTCCTCGCCCGGCGTAGCCTCCACCACCTTGTTCCCGATCTGGAGGGTCAGTCCGGGGTCGAGCACCACCCACATCTCGTCGCGCATCTGGTGGTAGTGGACGCTCGTCTCCTGCCCCGGTTCCACGGTGATCACGCGGACCGAGCTCGGCTGGTTCAGCGCGTAGGTGACGACCTTGCCCCAAGGCTTGTCGATGATCATCGGCTCAGCGCTCCTTCGGCAGCTGGTCGAGCACCGACGCCGTCTCGAGCGCCGCCATCGCCGCGTCCCAGCCCTTGTTCCCGTGCTTGCCTCCTGCCCGGTCGATCGCCTGCTCGAGCGTGTCGGTCGTGAGGACCCCGAAGATCACCGGTACCCCGGTGTCCTCAGCTGCCGATCCGGATCCCGAGTGCCGCCTGGCCGGCCACGTGGTCGAAGTGCGGCGTCTCGCCTCGCACGACCGCCCCGAGGCAGATCACCGCGTCGAAGCCGCCCGAGGCCGCCAGTCGCCGCGACACGAGCGGAAGCTCGAACGCGCCCGGCACCCACGCGACGAGAAGGTCGTCCTCGTCGACCCCGTGCGCTCGAAGGCACTCGAGAGCGCCCTCGAGGAGCTTGCCCGTCACGAGCTCGTTGAACCGCGCGACCACGATCGCGAGGCGGCGGCCGCGGGCCAGGAAGTCTCCCCGCACGTCCCTCATCGGACCTCCTCACCGAGCGTCTCGAGCCCGTCGAGGATGTGGCCGAGCTTCTCTCGTTTCGTCCGCAGGTACTCGATGTTGCGGGCGTTCGGCCGGACTTCGAGCGGTTCGCGTTCCACGATCGACAGGCCGTAGCCCTCGAGCCCGGCGCGCTTGGCCGGGTTGTTCGTCAGCAGACGCATCGACTTCACGCCCAGGTCGACGAGGATCTGCGCCCCGATGCCGTAGTCCCGTGGATCGGCCGCGAAGCCGAGCTCGACGTTCGCCTCGACCGTGTCCCGTCCCCGCTCCTGCAGCTGGTAGGCGCGGAGCTTGTGCGTGAGGCCGATCGCGCGTCCCTCGTGCCCTCGGATGTAGAGGACGACGCCGCGACCCTCGGCCCCGACCCGCTCAACCGCCGCCTCGAGCTGATCGCCGCAGTCGCACCGCAGCGACCCGAACACGTCACCCGTCAGGCATTCGGAGTGCACGCGGACCAAGATCCGCTCGCCGTCGCCGACGTCGCCCAGGACGAAGGCCACGTGCACGTTCCCGTCGACGAGGCTCTCATAGGTGAACGCCGTGAACTCGCCGTGCGCGGTGGGGATCGACGCCTCGGCCGTGCGGTTCACGAGGTGCTCGCGGTGCCGTCGGTACTCGATGAGGTCCGCGATCGAGATCATCTTCAGACCGTGTTCCGCAGCGACCCGGACGAGCTCCGGAAGCCGGGCCATCGTCCCGTCGGGGTGCAGGACCTCGCACAGCACGCCGGCCGGGTACAGACCGGCGAGACGGGCGAGATCCACCGTGGCCTCGGTGTGACCCGCTCGCTTCAGCACTCCCCCCTCCTGCGCCATGAGCGGGAACACGTGTCCGGGCATCCGGATGTCGTCGGGGCGCAGCTCCGGGTCGGTGATCGCCAGGACGGTCGCGGCGCGGTCGAACGCGCTCGTGCCAGTCGTCGTCCGCCCTCGGATGTCGATCGAGACCGCGAACGCCGTCCCGTGGCTCTCGTTGTTCTTCGAGACCATCAGCGGGATCCGAAGCTCCTCGAGGCGCTGCGGGGTCACCGGCATGCAGACGATCCCTCGACCGTGCGTGACCATGAAGTTGAGAACCTCTGGCGTCGCCCGTTCCGCGGCCAGGACGAAGTCGCCTTCGTTCTCCCGGTCGGCATCGTCGACGACGATCACCACCCGTCCGGCTCGGACGTCCTCGAGCGCCTCCTCGATCGTCGCGAACGCGTTCCGATCGATCTCGTCCTGCGTGCCGCTCATGCGCCTCTCCCCTCGAGCAACGCTTCCACGTACTTCGCGATCACGTCCACCTCCAGGTTCACCGGGTCCTTCGGCTGCGCCGACCCGAGGGTCGTCGCCGCGAGCGTGTGCGGGATCAGGGCGACCGCGAACGTGTCGCCGTCGAGCGCGGCCACCGTGAGGCTCACGCCGTCCACGCAGACGGAGCCCTTGTCGACGAGGTAACGACGAAGGTCTTTCGGCGCGCGGATCGTGACCCACGCGGCGCCGTCCTCGCCCGGCGCGACGTCCACGACCTCGCCCACACCATCGACGTGGCCCTGCACGAGGTGCCCGCCGAGGCGGCTCGCCAGCGTGAGGGGCCGCTCGAGGTTCACCGGGTCGCCCTCGGACAGGCGCGCGAAGCTCGTCCGGCGAAGGGTCTCCTCGGACACGTCGAACGCGAGGTGGGCCTCCGATCGCTCGACGACCGTGAGGCACACGCCGTTCACCGAGACGGAGGCGCCGACCTCTGCGTCGGAGGTTACGGTTCGGCATCCCACGGCGAGCCGGGAACCGCCGACCTCGCGCACGACCCCTCGCTCCTCAACGATCCCGGTGAACATCGGCCTCCACCCTCAAGTCCTCTCCGACACGGTCGAACGAGCGCACCCGCAGGCTCACGGCGTTCGCGATCGGCGCGAACCCACGCCCTCCGAGAACGGTCGGCGCGTCGGTGCCCCCCACCAGCTTCGGCGCCAGGTAGACGACGACCTTGTCGACGAGGCCGTCCTCGATCGCCGCCCAGGCAAGCGTGGGCCCGCCCTCGAGCAGCACCGCCTGGATGTCTCGCTTCCCAAGGTCCGCGATCAGCTCGCCGAGCGGCACGCGCTCGCCCTCAGGCTCGTAGACGACGACCTCGGCGCCGGCGGCACTCCACGCTTCGCGGTGCTCGGCGGGCGCGAGGTCCGTGGTCGCGACGAGCGTCGGCGCATCCTCGTCGAACAGGTCGCCGGTCGCCGGGACGCGTCCGCGGGCGTCGACCAGGATCCGCAGCGGCGCGCGTCCCCCATACCCGGGCAGGCGAACCGTCAGCGCGGGATCGTCGGCAAGCGCCGTCCCGGCTCCGACCACGATCGCGTCGGATGACGCGCGAAGACGGTGCACGTCGTCCCTCGCCGCCTCGCCCGTGATCCACCGCGATGAGCCGTCACGAGCGGCCACCTTGCCGTCGAGCGAGGCTGCCATCTTCCAGGTGACGAAGGGCAGCCCGGTCCGCGCGTGCTTGACGAAGGCTTCGTTCTGGCGAGCGGCCTCCTCCGCGAGCGCTCCGAACTCGACCTCGATCCCGTGTGCCTGGAGCTTCGCGAAGCCGCGGCCATCGACGATCGGGTTCGGGTCGCGCATCGCCGAGACGACGCGGCCGATCCCCGCGGCGACGATCGCGTCGGTGCAAGGTCCGGTGCGGCCGAAGTGGTCGCACGGCTCCAACGAGGTGAACAGGACCGCCCCCCGAGCTCGCTCGCCAGCCTGCTCGAGGGCTCGGATCTCCGCGTGCGGCGTCCCGGGCCCCTCGTGCCAGCCCTCGCCGGCGACGCGGCCGTCGGAGGTGACCACGACGGCGCCGACCATGGGGTTCGGGGAAACCAGTCCCCGCCCACGCTCCGCGAGCGAGATCGCCCGCTCGATGTATGTCTCGTCGGACACGCGTGCACCCCGATCACGGGGCGCAGGTGTGGGGAGGGCAGGAGACGGCAGCAAGCCGCTGCCGGCACCGCCCGTCCTCTCCCATCCCGACTCTCACGGTCGGTCCCGGAATCGCGCCGGGTCCACCCTCGACCGGCTGCCGAGGGGTTGCGGACTGTCACCGCCGGTGGGGACTTGCACCCCGCCCCGAAGACGAGCTTCCGCCCAAGTATAGGCGGCTCTCGGAGTGGGTGGTCAGGCGATGCAGGCGAGGACCCTCGGTCACGAGGAGGGTGTCGGTCAGTCGATCTTGCGGCGGTCCACGGCGTAGGACGAGCTCGCTTCGCGCTTGGCGAACTGCTTCATCTCCGTGGCGACGGCGACCGCTTCGCCGTAGTGCTCGAACATGCGGACGTTCGTGGTCGCGATCCCGACCGAGACGCCCGCGAGGGGAAGCTTCTGCATGACGCCCTTTCGGTCCTCGACCTCGACGTAGCCGCGCTGCAGGTCTTCCTGTTCGTAGAACTCGTGGATGTCGCCGTCGAAACGCTCGACGATCCGCTTCGCCACGTCCTCGGCCACCTCCGGAGGAACGACGGCCACGAAGTCGTCGCCGCCCACGTGCCCCACGAACCCATCGGAGCCGGCGAACTCGACGACGGCGTCCTGGATGATCCTCGCCGTGGCCTGGATCAGTCGGTCGCCGCGGACGAACCCCTTCTGGTCGTTGTACGCCTTGAAGTTGTCGAGGTCGCTGTACAGCACCGCGAACGGCCGCTTGTCGCGCACTCCCCGCTCGATCTCCTCTTGGATCCGGATGTTGCCGGGCAGCCCGGTGAGGGGCGAGAGGTTGCGCATCTCCTTGGCCCGGCGAAGCGTTCCCTTCACGCGCGCGAGGAGCTCGATCGGGTCGAACGGCTTGATGATGTAGTCGTCCGCGCCGGCGGTGAGACCGAGCACTTTGTCGGTTGAGAGCGCCTTCGCCGTGAGCATGATGATCGAGGCGTTCGCCGTCTGCGGATTGCGGCGCAGGCGCTGCGCGACCTCGAACCCGTCGATCCGCGGCATCATCACGTCGAGCAGGACGAGATCGGGCCGGAGCACCGCCGCGCGCTCGAGCGCCTCCTCGCCGTCGGTCGCCACCGAGACCTCATAGCCCGCGCTTCGAAGGTTCACCTCGACGAACCGGGCGATGTCGGCGTCGTCGTCGACCACCAGGATCGTCTCGGGCATCAGGGCGTCCCTTCAGGTGCCTCGACGAGGCAGTCATGAGAGAGGTCGGCACAAGGGTCGACCGGCTTTACCGCCGCGCCGTGTGGTGAGGCGTCGGCGGGGTGGATCGACCCGGAAAGGGCGCTCACACGCTCAATCCTAGCCGGGGCTCGTCTCGCGACGTCGGAAGCCCGCCACGAACATCGCGTCGCACCCGTGCCGGTGCGGCCACAGGCGGATCCTGGCGGCCGGGCCATCGGGCCCCGGGAGGTCGGCCGGTTCGAGCTCGGCCTCGTGACGAAGGATCGCGTCGCAGGCAGCGTCCGTCTCGGCCCGAGGGAAGGTGCAGACGCTGTACACGAGGAGCCCGCCTGGACGCAGGAGGCCGGCGACGCCGGCGACGATCGCCACCTGGAGCCGGGCGAGCGCCGAGAGCTCGTCCCTCTGCACCCGCCACAGGAGCTCGGGACGACGTCGCGCGGCACCGATCCCCGAGCAGGGCGCGTCCACGAGGATCCGCTCGAAGGCACCACGAACGGCCGGACGCCGGGCGTCCTGCACCAGGACGTGCCCTCGGACACCGAGCCGGTCCAGCGTGGACCGGACGAGGCCGGCGCGCGCGATCGACGGATCGGTCGCGACGAGCGTCCCCTCCGGCTCGACGAAACACGCGATGTGCGCCGCCTTCCCGCCGGGACCAGCACACGCGTCGAGGACCCGCGCGCCCGGTTGCGGATCGAGCGCTCGCACCACGAACGACGAGGCCTGGTCCTGCACGGCGAACCAGCCCTCCGCGAAGCCGGGGAACGAGGTCGGCGCTCCCGCCCGGACGATCAGAGACTCCTCGTGCAGCGCACCGCGCTCCGCCTGATCGCCGGCCTCGCGGAGCGCCCTCTCGAGCTCGTCGACGCTCGTCCGGCACGTGTTGGTCCGAAGGGTCGTCGCGCCGTGCTCGCCGAGCGCACGTGCCGCCGCCTCGGCCTCGTCGCCGAGCAACAACCGCAGCTCGCGGATCGCCCACGCGGCGAGTCCCGTCCGGAACGCGAGGTCCTCGTCGCCATCGCCCTGCGGCCAGCGCACGCCCTCCCGGACGAGACGGCGAAGCACCGCGTTGACGAAACCCCGGTGTCGCGGACCGGCGAGGCCGACCGTTTCGGACACGGCCGCGTGCTCGGGGATCCGCGTGAAGAGGATCTGATAGGCGCCGAGCCGCAGCAGCGCGCGGGCTTCCTTCGGCGCGGTGTCGATGGAACGCTCGAGCAGCGGGGCGAGCGCGTAGTCGAGCGGGATCTTCTTGCGGATCGTCCCATAGGCGAGCTCGGACGCGAGCGCCGCGTCCCGCACCGACAGTCCCGCACGATCGATCGTCCGCGCGAGCGCGAGGTTCGAGTACGCGCCCTCGTCGATGACCCGTCGGATCACGTCGAGGGCGACCGAGCGCGCGGTGCTCGCCGGTTCCGGCCTCGCGGTCGCTCGAGCTCCTTCGCGGCTCGCGGCCGCTCGCACACCTCCGGGCGGGCTCACCCGAGCCGCTCGCCGGCCTCGGGGCGGGCTCACCCGAGCCGCTCGCCGGCCTCGGGATGGAACCCGTTCACGAAGTCGGCACCCGACATGCGCTTGCGGCTCGCGGGAGCGAGCTCCAAAGGCCGGAACCCTCCGTCAGCCGTCGCCACGACGATCCCGTCCCTGCTCACGTCGACGATCCGCCCCGGCTCGCCTTCGGCGTCGACGGCCTCGGCCCGGAAGACCTTCACGCCTTCATCGCGGAACGTCGTGGCTGCGGCCGGCTCGGGCGAGAGCGCGCGGACGAGGTTCACCAGCAGGCCTGCCGGGTTCGACCAGTCGAGCACGCGCTCGTGCGGCGCGAACTTCGGGGCGAAGGTGGCGAGCGAATGGTCCTGCGGCCTCGGCGCGACGGGACCCGCCCCGAGCATGTCGATGCTCTCGACGAGGACGTCCGCGCCGATGGCCGCCAAACGCGAACCGAGCGTCCCGGCGTCGTCGGCCGGCCCGATGGGTTCCTCGCGCTGCAAGATCACGGGTCCGGTGTCCATCCCGCGATCCATCACGATCGTCGAGACACCCGTGACGTCGTGGCCGAGCAGGAGCGCCGTCTGCACCGGGGTGGCGCCGCGAAGCCTCGGCAACAGGGAGAAGTGCAGGTTCACCGGGGCGATCGTCGGGACGTGCAGGACGGTCGGGGGCAAGATCTCGCCGTACGCCACCACCGCGATCACGTCCGGCATCGATGCGGCGAGATCCTTGAAGCCGGCACCGGTCTTCACGGTCTCGACCTCGACCAGCGGCAGATCGAGCAGCATCGCGGCCTCGGCGACCAACGTCGGCGTCAGCTCGTTGCCGCGCCCGGCCGGCTTCGGCGCGGCGGTGATCACGATCGCGATCTCGTGCGGGGATCCCGCGAGCGCTCGCAGGGACGGCACCGACCACGCATCGTTGCCGAGGAACGCGACGCGAAGGGATCGGCTCACGCCGCGAGGATACGCGCGTCTAGTGCTCGGGCGGTGCGTTCATCTCGAGCTCGCGGAGCTGTCGCATGACGTCGCGCCGGCCTTCATCGGTCAGGCGGTCGATGTACAGCATCCCGTTCAGGTGGTCCGTCTCGTGCTGGAAGATGCGCGCGAGGAGCCCTTCGCCTTCCATGTCGAGCGGCCGACCCTCCAGGTCGCGTCCGCGCAGACGGACCCGCGAGGCCCGCATGGTGGGATGGTACGGACCCGGGATGGACAGGCATCCCTCCTCGAGGATGTCCTCGCCGACGAGGCCGCTCACGATCGGGTTGGCGACGAACCCGGCACCTCCCTCGCGATCGTCGTAGACGAAACACGCGATCGACAAGCCGACCTGGTTCGCCGCCAAACCGACGCCGGGGGCTTCGTACATCGTCTCGAGCATGTCCTCCGCCAGTCGCCGCAACGCGGCGTCGAACATCTCGACGGGTCGGGTCTGCTCCCGCAGCACGGGGTCGCCCAACGTTCGGATCGGCATGAGCGTCACGCGTCGCTCCTCACAGGTGCGGCTCGGCCTCGACCCGCGTCACGACGCCCCGCTCCGCAAGTCGCCGGATCGCCGCACCGAACACGGCGACGTCGCCGGGGTCCAGGGCGAGCAAGCATACCGTCTGCTCTTCGAGCGCCGAGCTCAGCAATGTCCGATGCGGGAGCGCGGAGATCTCCTCCTCCAGCGATGCGGTCCCGACCACGCGGAACACGGGAGCCCCGACCGGGAAGCCCGCATCGGCGAGACGCTGTTTCTCGGTTCTCGCGAACCGGTCCGGCTTCCCGGCGACGAGCGCCTGGACGGCGGCGTCGTTCGGCTTGTTCGTCTGGATGATGACGCGCCCCGATGGACCCGCCCACGCGGCGACCTCGGCCCACGCCGAGAGCGTCCGCTCCCGCGCTGCGATCCCGGCCCGGCGAAGGGAAGCGTCGGCGTTCAAGATCCCGACGAGGTCGAGCCGGAGCGCGCCGAAGTCCTTCACCGCGTCGATCCCGCCGATCACCACCTCTTCGTCGCCCGGCGGCCGTGGCCGGTCCGAGGGCCCGAGCCGTGTGACGGGAACGGCGGCCACTCCGCGGGCCCACTCCTCGACGCGCTCGGCTCCGCCGCGCGCCACGCCGAAGTTCTCCGCCCCGCACGCCGCGCAGCGCCCCCGCGCTTCGCAGACGGTGCACCGGATCGATCCCTCCTCGGACCGCAGCATGCCGCCGCACGACGCGCACGCGGCGGGCTCACCGCACGCCCGGCAGACGCGGGCCACGCCGTAGCCTCGGATCGGTTCGTACAGGAACGCCCTGCGCGCCTGTCGGAGCGTTGCGAGCAATCTCGGCGCCCTCCCTTCCGGACCGGGCTTGACGGCCTCGACCCGCGGCCACCGCCGCCCGATGACTTCGACGTCGAGGTGGGGCGTCTCGAGACCCTCGAGCGAGGGCATGACCGACGCGAGGACGGCGACGGCATCCTCTCGAGCCGCCCGAGCGACCGCGACGTCCCGAACGTGGAAGTACGGCGAGCGCTCCTCGCGATGCAGCGCGTGGTGCTCGCGCCCGACGAAGAGCAGTCCGAGGTTCGGAACCGGCGCGAACACCCCCGGCCGCGTCCCCACGACGACGCGATACCGCCCGTCCGCGATGTCCAACCACGTCCGGTACCGAGCCCGCTTGTCCCCCCCGAAGAAACACACCACGTCCTCGCCGAACGCATCCACGATCCCCTTCACCGTCCCCGGCACCGGATCCACCTCCGGCACCAAAACCACCGCCGACCTGCCTGCCGCAAGTACCGCCCCCACGCACTCCACCGCCAGCGCCCCTTCTTCCCCCGGCGCGCTCCTGACCACGAACGAGCCAGATCCATCGCGAAGCGCGTCGAGCAACCGAGGCCCGTTCACGTACGCGTCGGTGAGCAACGATGAGGTGGTGGCGGTGTCGCGGAGGGCTGTGGGGCGAGGAGCGAAGCCCGACGAACCCATCTCGACCGAGCCGGCAAGGGCGGAGCGACGAGGGGACCCACCGCCCGCAGCGACACCGCCACCACCCTCCTCCGACGCAACCCGCGGCGGATACGACCGCGCGATCACCGACGCGAGCGGCGCGACGTATCGCTCCGCGATCCAGCGATAGAGCTCCAGCATCCGCTCGTCGAAGAAACGCACCGGCGAGACGCGCTTGTGGACGTTCAACATCCGCGCCGGAAGGTCATCGGTCGGACCGAGGACCCACCCCCGAACGAGCTTGCCGTGGAAGCGCACCTGGACCAACGAGCCGACGCCCGCCTCGAGCTCCTCGGCAAGGTCGTACGTGAAGGAACGGTCGAGCGACAGGAGCGGGCGGTCGACGCAGACCGCAACGGGCCCGGAGAGGACGGCGGCTCCGCGCTCGAGCGTGGGGCTAGTCGAAGGCGCGGCGGAGCTCATCCGCGCGGTCGGTCGACTCCCACGGGAACTCCTTGCGTCCGAAGTGCCCGTACGCGGCCGTGTCCTTGTAGATGGGCCGTCGCAGGTCGAGGTCGCGGATGATCGCCGCGGGGCGGAAGTCGAACGCCTCCCGAACGACGTCGCCCAGGCGCTCGGGGTCGACGTGCTCGGTCCCGAACGTGTCGATCGCCAGCGACACGGGGTGTGCCGTGCCGATCGCGTACGCGACCTGGAGCTGGAGGCGGTCGGCCAGACCCGCGGCGACGAGGTTCTTCGCGACGTACCGGGTCATGTACGCGCCGGAGCGATCCACCTTCGTCGGGTCTTTCCCCGAGAAGCAGCCGCCGCCGTGCGGAGCCATCCCCCCGTAGCTGTCGACGATGATCTTCCGGCCGGTGAGGCCGGTGTCGGCCTTGGGGCCGCCGATCTCGAACCGTCCGGTCGGGTTGACCAGGATCCGGACGTCGTTCGCATCGAGCTCGACCTCTTTGAGGACGGGATCGATCACCTCCGCCTTGACGTCGGGCGCGAGCAGGGTTTCGACGTCGACCTCCTCACGGTGCTGCGCGCTGATCAACACGGTGTCCACCCGCTTGGGGATGCCGCCCTCGTACTCGATCGTGACCTGGCTCTTGCCGTCCGGCCGCAGGTACGGGATCACCCCGGCCTTGCGGACGTCGGCGAGTCGTTTGGCCAGCCGGTGCGCCATCGCGATCGGGATCGGCATCAGCTCGTCGGTCTCGCGACAGGCGAAGCCGAACATCATGCCCTGGTCGCCGGCCCCGAGCGTGTCGAGCTGATCCGTCGAGTGACCTTCGCGGTGCTCGAGCGAGTCCTCCACTCCCCTGGCGATATCCGGGGACTGGTCCTGGATCGAGGTGATCACGCCGCACGTGTCGCCGTCGATGCCGAAGTTGGCGTCCGTGTACCCGATCTCGGTGAGCGTCTCGCGGACCACCTGGGGGATCTCGACGTACTCGGAAGTCGAGATCTCGCCCGCGACCATGACCAGTCCGGTCGTCACGAGCGTCTCGCAGGCCACCCGGCAGTTGGCGTCGACCGCCAAGATCGCATCGAGCACCGCGTCGGAGATCTGGTCGGCGAGCTTGTCGGGGTGTCCCTCGGTGACGGATTCCGACGAGAACAGATAGCCGCCGCTCATGTGGCCGGAGCATAGCAGGGGCCCCCGACGACCCTTGGTGTTGCCGAGGTCGTCGGGTCGTTCCTGCTCAGCGGGCGAGGAGCTTGGCGAGTCGATCGCAGATGGCGCTCGCGAGCTCGGGCTTGGTCCAGTCGCGAAGCGACTCGTCCTCGCCCGTTCGCGAAAGGATCGCCGCGCGATTGGTTTCGGAGCCGAAGCCGGTCCCCTCCCGGCCGACCTCGTTGGCGACGAGGAGGTCGACGCCCTTGCGTTCGAGCTTCCGGCGTCCCTCGGACTCGACGTCGTCGGTCTCGGCCGCGAAGCCGACGAGGACGCATTCGCCGCCACGGGCGCCGAGCTCGGCGAGGATGTCCGGCGTCGGCACCAATCGAAGCTCGGGGGCGCCGCCCTCCTTCTTGATCTTCGAGCCCGAGGCCGACTCGGGACGGAAATCCGCGACGGCGGCGGCCATGACGACGGCGTCGGCGCCCTCGGCGGCGCGAAGCACCGCGTCGCGCATCTCCTCGGCCGTCGTCACGGGGACGACGGCGGGCCCCTCGGGAGGCTCGACGGTTCCCGGTCCCACGACGAGCGTCACGTCGGCGCCGCGCGCGAACGCTTCGGCCGCCACCGCGAACCCCATCTTGCCGGTCGACCGGTTCCCGATGAAGCGAACGGGATCGATCGGCTCCCAGGTCGGACCGGCGGTGACGACGACGCGGCGGCCGGCGAGATCCCGGCCACGCGCGAGCAGTTCCTCGACGGCCGCCAGGATCTCCTCGGGCTCGCTCATCCTGCCGATCCCCTCGTCGCCGGCGGCGAGCGAGCCGCGCGACGGTCCCACGATCCGAGCGCCGCGTTCGACGAGTGTCGCGACGTTGGACCGCGTCGCGTCGTTCTCCCACATCCCGAAGTGCATGGCCGGGGCGAGGACCAACGGACCGCGCGCCTCGAGCAGCGTGGAGGTCAGCAGGTCGTCGGCGATGCCGAACGCCAACTTCGCGATGACGTTCGCCGTGGCCGGGGCGACGACGACGAGGTCGGCTTCGTGCGCGAGCCGGATGTGCAACACGCCCGGTTCCTCATCGAACAGGTCCGTGTACACGCGGTGATCCGAGAGCGCTGCGAAGGTTGCGGGACCGACGAATCGCTCGGCCGAACGGGTCATGACCACGCGGACCTGGGCGCCGCGAAGACGGAGCAGCCGGGTCAGGATGCAGGACTTGTACGCCGCGATGCCCCCGGTGACACCGAGCAGGATCCTGCGGCCCGCAAGGACGGAGGGTTCGCTCGCTCCCACCAGACATCTCCTCCCGCGCCGGACGCCCGGAGGGACTACTTGATGCCCGCGTCCTCCGGCTGCTCGGCGCTGATCTTGCCCTCGGCGATCTCCTCGAGCGCGATCGAGAGCGGCTTGTTCTTCAGCCCCGTCTCGACGAGCGGCGGGATGAACTCGGCGCGGCCCTCGCCGAGCTGGTTGTAGTACGAGTTGATCTCTCGCGCTCGCTTGGCCGCGAGGATGACCAACGTGTACTTCGAGTCCACCTGCGCGAGCAGATCGTCGATCTTCGGCTCGATCATTGGTGATCGTGTCCTTCCGGCGAAGCGGATCGTTCCGGAGAGCTCCGGGATGCTTCGATGATAGCAGCGACCTGCGACGATGCGCGCTCGACGTCGTCGTTGACCACCACGTGGTCGAACCAGTCCTGCTGCGCCCGCTCCCAGTCGGCCTTGGCGAGGCGATCCGCCAGCTTGCCCTCGTCCTCGGACCCGCGCGTGCGGAGCCGCCGTTCGAGCTCGTCGATCGAGGGCGGGTCCAGGAAGATCAACACCGCGTCGGCCGTCGCCTCGCGGATCTGTTGGGCGCCCTGGACGTCGATCTCGAGCACGACGTCCTGCCCCGCCGCGAGCGTCTGCTCGACCCAGGCCCGAGGCGTCCCGTACCGCTTGCCGAACAGCTCCGCCCATTCGAGGAGGCCGCCCTCCAGCACCAGCGCCTCGAACTCCTCGGGGCTGACGAAGAAGTAGTCGACCCCTTCTCGTTCCCGCAGCGACTCCCGCGGGAGACGAGTGGTTACCGAGACGGACAGCTGCAGGCCGGGAACGAGCTCGCGCACACGCCGAACGATGGTTCCCTTGCCGACCCCCGACGGGCCGGCGATGACGAAGAGGGTTCCGCGTCGTTCGATCGCGGGACTACTTCTTGGCGAACTCGGCGAGCACCGACTCCCGCTGCTTCGCGCCGAGGCCCCGGACGCGGCGGCTCGTGGAGATGTCGAGCTTCTCCATGATCTTGCGCGCCCGGACCTTCCCCACACCCGGGAGCGACTCGAGGACCGTGGAGACCTTCATCTTTCCGACGGTGTCGTCGCCTCTGGCAAGCACGTCCGTGAGCGTGAGCTTCCCGGACTTGAGCTGGCCCTTGAGCTCCGCCCGCTTCCTCCTCGCCTCGGCGGCCTTCTCGAGGGCCTGCTTGCGCTGTTCGTCCGTCAGGACGGGTAGAGGCATGACAGCACTCCTTCAGGTCGGGATCGGGAACGCCGGGGAGTATAGTCACGCCCCGCGGCGGCAGCAACGCGCGTCATGCCCGCCACCTGCGGTTTTCCTCAACGAACGGATGCGAGGATCGCGCGCGCGACACCGGCGGGATCGTCCGACGACGTGATCGGCCGACCGACGACGAGGTAATCGGCGCCGCGTTCGACCGCCTCCTCCGGAGTCAGGATGCGAACCTGGTCGTGGCCGTTCGATCCGGCGGGACGGATCCCCGGAACGACGACATACGGTTCCTCACCGACGACCTCGCGTACCGTCGAAACGTCCTCGCCGGATACCACCATGCCGCCCGCGCCCGCCGCTTTCGCCTCGAACGCGAGCGAGGCCGGTGAGGCGAGACCCTCTCCCGCGAGGCTCGACAGGACGGTGACGGCCAGCACGACGGGGACGGGATGACCGGCTTCGCCCGCTCCGGCTTCGGCGCCGCGCACCGCGGCCGCGATCATCGCCTCGCCCCCGAGCGCGTGCACGGTGAACATCGCCGCGCCGATCCGACCGACGTTGAACGACGCCCGTTCGACGGTGTTCGGGATGTCGTGAAGCTTCAGGTCCAGGAAGACCGGGCCGTGATCGCGCACCCGCGAGACCGACACCGGCCCGTTCCCGGTGAAGAGTTGGAGCCCGACCTTGAACATCCCCACCTGGCCCGCCAGACGTTTCGCGAGGTCCTCGGCGGCGTCGAGGTCGGACAGGTCGAGCGCGACGACGAGCGGATTCTCCGGCCGCGGGATCACGACACGACCTCGGGCTCGGGAACCTCGCCCTGGACCCGGAGCCGGCCCCGGAGATCGCCGGGCGAGGCGATCCCCTTGGCCTTCAGGTAGGCCTGGATCCCGCGCGCGATCTCGACCGGGGCCGAGGGGTTCACGAGCATCGCGGTGCCGACCTGCACGGCCCACGCCCCCGCGAGGAGGAATTCGACCGCGTCCTCCCCCGTCGAGATCCCCCCGACCCCCATGATCGGGACGTCGGGCATCGCGCGGGCGACGCGGTAGACGGCGGCCAGCGCGATCGGCTTGATCGCGGGTCCCGACAGGCCGCCCACGGGGACGGCGAGCCTCGGCCGCAGCCGGTCGGCGTCGACCGAGAGCGCGGGCACCGCATCGATCAGCGTGAAACCGTGTGCGCCGTCCCGCACGCACAGTCGCGCGGTCTCGACGAGGTCCGGGAGCAGCGGCGGCAACTTCACGAAGACGGGCAGACGGGACAGACGCGACACCGCCCCGACCACCTCGTGGATCCGGTCCGGGCGGGCGTAGAACGGCTCGCCTCCGCGCTCGGTGTCCGCTCCCGACAGATAGACCTCCATGGCGTCGATGCCCTCGAGGTCGTGCAGCGCGTTGGCGATCCGGATGTACTCCTCGAGGCTGGATCCGGCGATCGACACGATCACCGGCACCTGCGCCTTGCGCAGCCGCGGAAGGTCTTCCGCGACGAACTCCTCCAGGCCGGGGTTCTGCAGGCCGACGAAGCTGATCATCCCCGAGGCGGTCTCGGCGGCCCTCGGCGTGGGTGCGCCCTTGGACGGCGCCAGCGTCAGGGTGCGCGTGACGACGCCGCCCAGGCGATGCAGATCCACCAGGCCGGGGCCGTCTCGCCGCGTCGCGAGGCAGCCCGCCGCGGCAAGCACCGGGTGCGCGAACCGAAGCCCGTTCAGGTCGACGACGAGTGAGGATCTCAACCGGGCCACGCCTTCACGACGGGGAAGCCTTCGGGCGGCGTCGGCGCCATCCGCGGCTCATCGAGCAACCATCGGTCCCACAGGATGCGCGCCGGGTTGAACACCGGACCCTCGGTGCACGCGCGGACGTTGTCGTACCCGGAACCATCCTTCCGGATCAACGGGACCGTGCACGTGAAGCACAGTCCGATGCCGCACGCCATCGGCTCCTCCACCGTGACCTGCGAGGGGATCTGTCGCTCCATGCACAGCTCGGCGATCGCGCGCAGCGTGGAACGCTCGGCGGCGGCGTAGACGACCTGCGCTCGCGTGCTCTCGAGCATCGCCGGCATCGCGTCCAGCACGGTCCCCCGCTCTCCGAGACTGCCGTCGGCCGTCACGATCGCGACGGTCTGCGACAAGCGCTTGCCCTCGATCGGCTTGAACACGTGATCCTGCGTTTCGGCGCCCACGACCATGTCGACCCGCTTGCCGCGCGCTCGCAGCTCCTGGGCGAGGAAGTAGAGCGGCGCGGCACCGTGCCCCTCCGCGACCAGGAGACAGGTGTTGAGCTTCGTCGGATAGGCGAACCCCTTGCCGAGCGGCCCGATGACGTCGAGGAACTGGTGCGCCTTGATCTCGGCGAGCCACGCCGTGCCGCGCCCACGAGGATCGAAGACGAACTCCAGCGTCCCCGCCCAACCCCCGCGCCGGGACGCCTGATGGATGGAGAAGTGCCGGCGAAGCAGGAAGGCGCGCTCCGGCGGCATCCCGATCGACAGGAACTGGCCCGGCCGCACCCGCTCGGCGACCTCCGGCGCGACGATCGTGATCGAGTGGTAGACCCCGACCTTGCGCGCGTTCAGCACCTCGGCGCGGACCCGCTTCACGACGCCACCTCCGCTTCGTCGTCCGAGAGCGCCAGCCGTTCCTGGACCGGAACGGCGGCGGCGGCACGCAGGTGGTGCTCCTGCAGCGAGAGCGGTTCGCCCGGGATACCTCGGAGTGCTTCGATCCCGCGGAGCGCGGCGAAGACACCCGGGAGCGTCGTGAAGCACGGGATGCCGGCCTGGGCGGCGGCCGTGCGGATGAAGTACCCATCCGTCCTGGGGCCGCGCCCGAACGGGGTGTTGACCACCATGTCGACCTCGCCGTCGCGGATCAGATCGACGACGCTTCGGCCGCCCTCGGAAACCTTGGCGACGCGCGTCACCGGGATCCCGGCGCGTTCGAGCACTCCGGCCGTCCCCTTCGTCGCGAGCAAGCGGAACCCCATCTCCGCGAGACGCCTGCCGGGGAACGCGATCGCGCGTTTGTCGCGATTGGCGACGCTCACGAAAACCGTGCCTTCGCGCGGGAGCGAGGACCCGCTCGCCACGAGGGCCTTCGCGAGCGCCCTTCCCGAGTCGGCGTCGATCCCCATGACCTCGCCCGTGGACTTCATCTCGGGGCCGAGGATCGTGTCGACGCCGGGGAAGCGCCCGAACGGCAACACGGCCGCCTTCACTGCCGTGTACGGGAGGTGGCGATAGTGGTGCGCGTCGGCCGGGACGAGACCCTCGGCGATGAGCTCGGCGAGCGAGCGACCCAACAGGACGAGCGTGGCCACCTTGGCGAGGGGAACGCCCACGGCCTTCGACACGAATGGCACGGTCCGCGACGCGCGCGGGTTGGCCTCCAGGACCCAGATGCGCTCGTCCTTCACCGCGAGTTGCAGGTTGATCAGTCCGAGGACGCCGAGGCGTCGCGCGAGCATGCGCGCGATCCGTTCCACCTCGTCCAACTCCTCGTCCGACAGCGTCGCCGGCGGGATCTGGCACGAGGAGTCGCCCGAATGCACGCCGGCCTCCTCGATGTGCTCCATCACGGCGCCGATGAACACGTCGGTGCCATCGGAGACCGCGTCCACGTCGATCTCGATCGCGCCCTCGAGGAACCGGTCGATCAGGACGGGGTGATCCGGGCTCGCATCGGCGGCGCTCGAGACGAAGCGCTCGAGCTCGTCCTCGCCGTACACGATCTCCATCGCGCGGCCGCCGAGCACGTAGCTCGGCCGGACGACGACGGGGTAGCCGACCCGCGCGGCGATCGCGCGCGCCTCGTCGAGGTTGCGGGCCTCTCCGTGCGCCGGCGCCGGGATCTCCAGATCGCGCAGCAGCTCCGCGAACTTCCCTCGGTCCTCGGCGAGGTCGATCGCCTGCGCCGGCGTCCCGAGGACCCTTAGGCCCGCCGTCTCGAGCTCCCGGGCGAGCTTCAGCGGCGTCTGCCCACCGAATTGGCAGATGACGCCGATCGCGGATTCGGCCTCGCACACCGCGAGGACGTCCTCGGTCGAGACCGGCTCGAAGTACAGGCGTGAGCTCGTGTCGTAGTCGGTCGAGACCGTTTCCGGGTTCGAGTTCACCATCACCGCGTCGAACCCGGCCTCCCGCAACGCGTACGCCGCGTGCACGCACGCGTAGTCGAACTCGATCCCCTGCCCGATCCGGTTCGGCCCCGAGCCCAGGATGACGATCCGCGGCCGCTCCGACGGACGAACCTCATCCTCCTCCTCGTACGTCGAGTAGTGATACGGCGTCCCCGCCGGGAACTCCCCACCACACGTATCCACCGTCTTGAACACCGCCCGAACCCCAAGCGCCGTCCGCCGCGCCCTCACGGCAGCCTCCTCCGCCCCCGTCAGGTGCGCGATCCGCCGATCCGACAACCCCACCCGCTTCGCCTCCAACAACTCCCCCGCCGACAACCCGTCGAGGTCCCGCCCCCCAAGCCCCGCAACCTCTTCGGCCACTTGGGCGATCTGATCCACGAACCAGGGATCGATCGACGACGCGGCGGCAACGTCATCGACCGAGTGCCCGGCCAGCAACGCAGCCTCGACAAGGTGCAGGCGATCCTCGCTCGGAACGGCGAGTCGCTCGAGGAGGGAGCCGTTGCCGTCGCTCCGGGATCTGGGGCCCCGCGTCGCTTCGCCCTGACCGGCTTGCTCGAGATGGGTCCATCGGGCTTCGCTCCTTGCCCCAGACCGCTCCGCGATGACACCGGCTCCGCCCAGGTCGGCACCTGCGCGCTCCAACGAGCGCCAGGCCTTGCCGAGGGCTTCCTTGAAGGTCCGGCCGATGGCCATGACCTCACCGACGGACTTCATGGTCGAGGTGAGAACAGGGTCGGCTTCGGGGAACTTCTCGAAGGCGAAGCGGGGGAGCTTGACGACCACGTAGTCGAGCGTGGGCTCGAACGCGGCCGGGGTGACTCCGGTGATGTCGTTCGTGATCTCGTCGAGGCGGTAGCCGACCGCGAGGAGGGCGGCGATCTTCGCGATCGGGAAGCCCGTCGCCTTCGACGCGAGCGCGCTCGAACGCGAGACCCGTGGGTTCATCTCGATCAGGACCTGCCGGCCCGTCGCCGGCTCGACCGCGAACTGGATGTTCGACCCACCGGTCTCGACGCCGATCGCGCGGATGCACGCGAGCGCGGCGTCGCGCATCGACTGGTACTCGCGGTCGGTGAGCGTCTGCGCCGGCGCCACCGTGATCGAATCGCCGGTGTGGACCCCCATCGGGTCGACGTTCTCGATCGAACAGATGACCACCGCATTGTCCGCGACGTCGCGCATCACCTCGAGCTCGAACTCCTTCCACCCGGCTATCGACTCTTCGACGAGGATCTCCGTCACCGGGCTGACCTCGAGGCTGCGCGTGGCGACCCGGGCGAGCTCGTCCAGATCCGCGGCGAAGCCGCTCCCTCCCCCGCCGAGCGTGAACGACGGGCGAACGATCAGCGGGTACCTGAGCTCGTCGCCGAGCGCGAGTGCCTCCTCGAGCGTATGCGCGACCCCGGCGCGCGGCACCTCGAGTCCGGCTCCATGCATGGCGTCCTTGAAACCGCTGCGATCCTCGGCACGGCGGATCGCCTCGAGGCCCGCTCCGATCAGCCCGATGCCGAGGCGATCGAGGTCGCCGGACTCGGCGAGGGCTACCGCGACGTTCAGCGCGGTCTGTCCACCGAGGGTCGGCAGGAGCACGTCGGGACGCTCGCGCTCCAGGACCTGGAGGACCGACTCGGGCGTGAGCGGCTCGATGTAGGTGCGGTCGGCGAACTCGGGGTCGGTCATGATCGTCGCCGGGTTCGAGTTCACGAGCGACACGTGGAACCCCTCGCGGCGCAGCACCTTGCAGGCCTGCGTACCGGAGTAATCGAACTCGCACGCCTGTCCGATCACGATCGGCCCGGACCCGACGATCAGGATCCGCTCGATGTCGGTGCGTCGCGGCACTAGGTCGTCTCCATCAGCGTGCGGAACTCCTCGAACAGGTACCGGGAGTCGTGGGGGCCCGGCGCGGCCTCGGGGTGGTACTGCACCGACATCGCCGGGACGTCGAGGCAGCGAAAGCCCTCGAGGGTTCCGTCGTTCAAGTTCCAGTGCGTGAGCTCCACGCGACCGGACGACGTGCGGGCGAGGCCGTCGTCCATCGGCCATCCGTTCGGATCGACCGCGAAGCCGTGGTTGTGGCTCGTCACTTCGACGCGGCCGGTCCGCCGGTCCTGGACCGGTTGGTTCACGCCACGGTGGCCGAACTTCATCTTGTAGGTCCGGCCGCCGAGCGCGAGCCCGAGCAGCTGGTGCCCGAGGCAGATGCCGAAGATCGGGTGCCGGCCCAGCAACCCGCGCGCGGCCGCGATCCCGTACCGGGTCGCCGCCGGATCGCCTGGGCCGTTCGACAGGAACACGCCGTCGACGTCGCTCACCTCGTCGGCGGGGGTGTCCGCGGGTACCACCGTCGCCTCGATGCCCGCGCCGGCGAGTCGGCGGAGGATGTTGCGCTTCAGGCCGAAGTCGTAGGCCGCGACACGGAACACACGACCGTGGGCGGTCGACGCCGGCCCGACGAGCTCCGCCGCGGGGTACGGCTCGATCGTCGAGACCCGTTTGGCGAGGTCGGCGCCCTCCATGCCCGGCTGCGCGCGAGCGCGCTCGACGAGCGAGGCGGGATCGAGATCCTCGGTCGAGATCGCGCACCGCATCGAACCCCGCTCACGCAGTCGGAGTGTCAGCCTCCGGGTGTCGATGCCCTCGAGGCCGATCACGCCGGCCTCGTCGAGCTCGTCGTGCAGCGTTGCGGTGGAACGCCAGCTGGACGCGCGCCGTGATGCCTCGCGCACCACGAACCCCGCGACCTGCACGCGGCCGGACTCGGGATCCTCGCGGTTCATGCCGTAGTTGCCCTGATGCGGTGAGGTCATGGCGACGACCTGGCCCGCGTACGACGGGTCGCTCAGAACCTCCTGATAGCCCGACATGGCCGTGTTGAAGACGGCCTCGCCGAACGTCTCCCCCACCGACCCGAACGAGTTCCCGCGGAACACCGAGCCGTCCTCGAGCGCGAGCAGCGCCGCCGGGCCCTTCTTCATCTCCGGCCTCATCTCGGCCTCATCTCCGGGCTTCATCTCTGGGGTCATCGCTGGGCCTTCCCGTCGGCAACGACGAGGTCGCCCCGATACAGCGTGTGGATCACCCGCCCTCGCAGGGTCGTGCCGAGGAAGGCGCTGTTCCGGCTCTTGGATGCGAAGGGAGGCTCCACCGCCCACGCCGCTCCCGGATCGAACGCGACCAGGTTCGCCGGGCGCCCCGGTTCGATCGGACCTCCGTGCCCGGCGGCGCCGAGGATCCTCGCGGGGACCGTGGACATCGCTTCGATCGCGCGAGCGAGAGGCAGCAGGCCCGGCTCGACCAGATGGGTCACGACGGCCGCGAGGGCGGTCTCCAGTCCGATGGTGCCGGGCGGCGACTGGTCGAACTCCGCCTCCTTGTCCTCGACCGCGTGCGGCGCATGGTCCGTGGCGACGGCGTCGATCGTCCCGTCGGCCAGCGCGAGACGGAGCGCGTCGCGATCCTCGGGTGTGCGGAGCGGGGGGTTGACCTTGAAGTTCGTGTCGTAGGTGCCGAGATCCTCGTCGCTGAAGACGAGGTGGTGCGGCGTGACCTCGGCCGTCACGCGAAGTCCCTCGCCTTTGGCGCGCCGAACGATCTCGATCGAGCCGGCGGAGCTCAGATGACAGAGGTGGAGCCGCCCGCCGGTGAGCCGCGCGACCGCCAGGTCCCGCGCCACGACGATCTCCTCCGCCTCACGTGGCTGCCCCGCCAGGCCGAGCGAGTACGAGTGGTAGCCCTCGTGCATCTGACCGCCCTCGGCGAGGGGACCGTCCTCACAGTGCTCGGCGATCACGATCCCGTCGAAGGCCTTCGCGTACGTGAGGGCGTTGCGAAGGATGCGGGCGTTCGGCAGGCAGCGGCCGTCATCGCTGAACATGCGGACGCCCGCCTCGACCATCTCGCCGAGCTCGGCCATCTCCTCCCCACCGAGCCCGCGAGTGATGGCCCCGACGGGGAACACGTCGCACAGACCTGCTCTCGCGCCGAGGTCGCGCACCTCGTGGATCACGGCGGCGTTGTCGGCCACCGGTTCGGTGTTGGCCATCGGCGACACCGCCGTGAACCCGCCGAGCGCCGCCGCGCGGCAGCCGGTCTCGACCGTCTCCTTGTCCTCGCGCCCGGGCTCGCGAAGATGTGTGTGCAGGTCCACCAACCCGGGCGCCACGACCAGCCCGTCCGCGTCGATCACGGAAGCGCCGGACCGGGATGCGTCGACGCTCGCGATCACGCCATCCTCGATCAGGACGTCGGCGATCTCGTCGCGCCCGGCGGCCGGGTCGACGACACGCCCTCCCTTCAGCAGGATGCGCTCGCTCACACCGCCTCTCCCTTCCTTCTTCACGCGGCCTCCCCGTCGTCGGTCCTGATCCCGCCGAGGAGCAGGTACAGGAGCGCCATGCGGATCGCGATCCCGTTCGTTACCTGGTCCTCGATCACCGAGTTCGGCAGGTCGGCGACGTCGCTGTCGATCTCGACGCCGCGGTTCATCGGGCCGGGATGCATGATCAGGGCGTCGTCGGGCAACATCGAGACGCGAGCCCGCGTGAGCCCGAACAGCCGCGCGTACTCGCGCACGCTCGGGAAGTATTGCTGGCGCTGGCGCTCCCGCTGGACCCGGAGCATGTAGCAGACGTCGAGCTTGGGAAGGACCGACTCGATGTCGTAGGAGACCTGGACGCCCCACGCCGGCGCGTCGGGCGGGATCAACGTGGGCGGCCCCACCAACGTGACCTCCGCGCCCATCTTCACGAGGGCGAACGAGAGCGATCGCGCGACGCGTGAGTGCAGGACGTCGCCGATGATGGCGACCCGCAGCTCCTCGAGTCGCCCCAAACGCTCGCGCATCGTGTAGAGGTCGAGCAACGCCTGGGTCGGATGCTCGTGCGTACCGTCGCCCGCGTTCAGCACGCTTCCCTTCACCCATTTCGTGAGCGTCAACGGAGAACCGCTGGACGAGTGACGGATCACGATCGCGTCGGCGCCCATCGCCTGGAGCGTGAGGGCGGTGTCCTTCAGGCTCTCCCCCTTGGAGACGCTCGAGCCACTCGTCGTGAAGTTGATGACGTCGGCGGACAGACGTTTGGCGGCGAGCTCGAAGCTGATCCGTGTCCGCGTCGAGTTCTCGTAGAACAGGTTCACCACGGTGCGACCGCGGAGCGCGGGCACCTTCTTGATCACCCGGGTCCCCACCTCTCGGAAGGACTCGGCCGTGTCGAGGACCCGGACGACGTCCTCGGCCGACACGTCGTGGATCGACAGCAGGTGCTTGTTCATCCTCCACCCCCGGATGCCGTGACCGGTTCCTCCACCTCGACGGCGTCCTCGCCGTCGAGCTCCTTCAGCGCGACCCGAACCTGGTCGTCCTTGCGCGTGGGCACGTTCTTCCCGACGAAGTCGGCGCGGATCGGGAGCTCTCGGTGTCCGCGATCGACCAGGACCGCGAGCTGGATCGCCGTCGGCCGCCCGAAGTCGACGAGCGCGTCGAGCGCAGCGCGGATCGTCCGACCGGTGAACAGGACGTCGTCGACCAGGACGACGGTGCGGCCCGTGATGTCGAAGTCGATCCTCGTCTCGTGGACCTCGGGCGCCTCCGCCCGCATCCCGATGTCGTCGCGATAGAAGGTGATGTCGAGCACGCCGACCGGCACGGCGGCACCCTCGATCCGTTGGATCTCGGCGGCAAGACGCCGGGCAAGGTCGTCCCCGCGTGCCGCGATCCCCACGAGGGCAACGCCGCCGGCACCCTTGTTGCGCTCGAGGATCTCATGGGCGATCCGGCTGACCGCTCGACGGATCTCCGACTCCTCCATGAGCCGGGCTCCCATCACGACCGTGGTCCCGGCGCGGACGCGAGGGTCGGGGCGAGAAAGGAAACGCCCCACCGCGCGTGCGGCAGGGCGTCGCGGTCGTGCGACATCGGCGCTCCCTTCCCGGCCTCACGGGACCGGACTTAAAGGGGAAGTTCCTCCCGCAGGATATCCCCGCGCCCGCACGGCGGCAACGAGCCTCCGGTCGAGTCCGACGACAGGGCCTACACTGGGCCTAGGTCCAGGCCGATGGGCCGGCCCAAACCAGGCACAGCGAGGTGAGGTGAAGAGATGGTCGCCTACAGCCCCGGTCCGGAGTGGATCGTCGTCCTGATCGTCCTCGTCTTGCTCTTCGGGGCGAAGAAGCTCCCCGAGCTCGCCAGGTCGGTCGGGAAGTCGACGTCGGAGTTCAAGAAGGGGATGTCCGAGAGCACATCGGATACGGACGTCGCCGGAACGAACGACACCGGCGAACCGCGCGCCGAGCACAAGGCCGAGACCACCGAGTAGCGCCTGTACCGCCCGAGCGATCTTCCGGCTCGAGTAAACACCACCTCGCCCTCGCGTGTTCATGCCGCGATGGACGAGGCGATCCCCCTGTCGGGGCTCCACGTCGCCGAGAGCGACCACGGGTTCGACCGGTTCTTCGACGAGCACCGCGATCGTCTGTATCGGGCCTTGTGGCTGGTCGCGCGCGATCGCTCCGTGGCCGAGGAGGTCACGCAGGACGCCTTCCTGAAGGTCTGGGAGCGATGGAACCGCGTGCGGGGTCTCGAGGATCCCGCCGGGTACCTCTACCGAACCGCCATGAACATCCTTCGGAACCGGCGACGCCGCGCGGCGCTCGCCCTTCGACGGATCGTCCACGCCTCGCCCCCCGTCGATGACGCGATGGCTGCCGTGGACGCTCGCGACGTCGTCGTCCGCGCGCTCGGAACGTTGACACCTCGCGAGCGCTCCGCGCTCGTGCTTACCGACCTACTCGACATGACCTCGGAGGACGCCGCGAAGGCGCTCGGCGTTCGCGCATCGACGGTGCGGGTGCTCGCCGGCCGCGCTCGCGCCGCCCTCCGCGACCGGATCGGAGGAGACGATGTCTGACACCAAGCTCCTGCTCGAGCGAGCGAGCCGTTCCGCACCCGACGTTCCCTTCGGCCTGGACGAGTTCCGCCGGCTCCGGGAGCGGCGGGATCGCTTTCGGCGGATCAGAGCGGGCGTCGTCGGGCTCACCCTGGCGGTCGTCGCGACCACCGTCGCCTTCACGGCGCTGCAGGGCGGCGAGGCGAGTGACACCGATGGTCAGTACGCGAGCACGGGTGCGACACTTCCGCCCGCGACGCGGTCCCCGCTCGTCGCCGCGCCGGGTGAGCTGTACTACCGAGCCGTCCTGTTCGTCCGCGCGGGTTGCCAAGGGGAACTCGTGGAGGAGTGCTCCGACGGAGGCTCGCGGCTGGACGCCACCACGTGGTGGTCGCCGGACGACGACTCGGGCCGCATCGTGGTGGACGACGCGCAGGCGTACGGCATCGAAGGGGGCCGCTTCGCGGCGGGCGCGTTCCCGAACCACAACGGCATCGACGTCTCCGGGTTCCCGCTGGAGCCGGGCGCGTTGACCGAGTTCCTGCTCGAGCGCAGCGCCGAAGACGGCGCGTCTCCGGCTCCGCTCATCACCCCGCCACCGGAAGGTGCCCCGCGCGATGGTCAGCTGTGGCGCGCGATCACGGACCTGCTCGCCGATCCGCACGTGACCCCGACGGTGCGAGCGGCGCTGCTCGACGTCGCGGTCGGGGTGCAGGGCACCACGCTCGAGGCCGACGTCGTTGACCCGGCCGGTCGCCCCGGCCTCGCGATCGTGTTCGGGAACTGGGGCGGTGACCTCGAGGAGCGCTTGTACGTCGATCCGGAGACCCACGAGCTGCTCGCTTGGACGACGACCTCGTCGGAAGGCGCGACCCTCGAGATCTACCTCGTGCAGCACGCGGGCGTGGTCGACTCCACGGAGACCGCGCCCGAGCCCGACGGAGGTTCGGTGCCGCTCACGCTGCTTTCCACCGAGGATCTCGTGGCGATGCTCGGCGGCGACGGTTAAGCCGAGTCGGGCGGTTCACGCTCGCGGCCGAGCTCGGCGGCCACCTTGCCGAGGATGCCGTTCACGAACCGGCCGGAGTCCTCGGTCGACAGCTCCTTCGCGATCTCGACGGCTTCGCTGATCGCCGCGGCCGCCGGGACGTCCGGGCGATGGATGAGCTCGAACACCGCCAACCGCAGGATCGTGCGGTCCAGCGACGCCATCCGATCCAGCGTCCAGTTCTCGGAGTGCGCCGACAGCACATCGTCGATCTCGGGTCGGTTCGCGGTGACGCCCTCGACGAGCTCCTCCGCGAACGGGTCGAGTTCGCGCCCGGCCGCGTGCCACTCCGCGAGGGAGAGTTGAGCATCGGCCCCAGTGACGTCGGCCTGATACAGCACGTCGATCGCCTGGCGGCGCGCCCGGCGCCGCGACGTCATCGCGCTACTTCACCCGCTCCATGTAGGCACCCGACCGCGTGTCCACCTTGACGCGCTCCCCCTCCTCGACGAACAGAGGGACCTGGACCACGTGGCCGGTCTCGAGCGTCGCCGGCTTCATCGCGTTCGTCCGCGTGTCGCCCTTCACACCCGGCTGCGTCTGCGTGACCGTGAGCGCGACCGACGCCGGGAGCTCGACCCCGATCGCCACCCCCTGGTGGACGGCGACCTGTGCGCTCGTCCCCTCGGCCAGATAGTTCGCGACGTCTCCGACCACCGCGGCCTCGACGGGAAGCTGCTCGTAGGACTCCACGTCCATGAACGTGAAGTGCTCGCCGTCGCGGTAGAGGTACTGCATCTCCTTGCGCTCGACGATGGCGAGCCCGACCTTCACGCCCGCGTTGAACGTCCGCTCGACGACGCCGCCGGTCTTCAGATTGCGCAGCTTCGTGCGGACGAACGCACCGCCCTTGCCCGGCTTGACGTGTTGGAACTCGACGACCTGGAACAGCGTGCCGTCCAGCTCGAGGGTCATGCCGTTCTTCAGGTCGTTCGTCGAGACGCTCACAGCACCACCAGTTCCTTGGTCGACCGAGGGATCGGGCGGCATCCGTCGGCGGTCACCTCGACCATGTCCTCGATGCGAACGCCCCCGAGGCCCGGAATGTACACGCCGGGCTCGACCGTGACGACCGATCCTTCGGGTAGGTCGTCCGGCACGTCCCAGCGCACGCGCGGTGCTTCGTGGATCTCGAGGCCGACGCCGTGTCCGAGCCCGTGCGGGAACTCCTTGCCCAGCCCCGCCTCCTCGATCACGCGCCGCGCGGCGAGGTCGACGTCGGCAGCGCTCGCCCCGGCGTGCACCGCAGCGATCCCCGCTTC
The DNA here is from genome assembly GCA_963786805.1 of uncultured Actinomycetes bacterium. Classification (GTDB taxonomy): domain Bacteria; phylum Actinomycetota; class UBA4738; order UBA4738; family HRBIN12; genus CALGFI01. Next base: position 72,467 of record CAWBAK010000005.1, on the reverse strand, counting down.
CTGTGCCGCGGCGACGAGGTCGCGAACCTCGCGGATCCGCGCGTCCGGTTCGCCGAAGGCGACGGTTCGAGTCATATCGGAGTGGTATCCGTCCACCACCGCGCCGAAGTCGAGCTTGACCACGTCGCCACGGCGCAGCGCCCGGTCCGTCGGGTGGTGGTGGGGCTCCGCCGCGTGCTCGCCGAACGCCGCGATCGTCTCGAAGGCGCGATCGTCGCCACCCGCTCGACGCATCGCGATCTCGAGATCGAGCGCGAGCTCGCGCTCGGCGATCCCCTCGCGGAGGCCGCCGCCGAGCACGACCGACTCGAAGGCGGCGTCCGCCGCTTCCTGCGCCCGTCCGATCGCGGTCACCTCCTCCGGGTCCTTGACGCGGCGCAACGGCTCGACCTGCGGTGGGGCGGGAACGAGCTCGATGCCTTCGAGCGCGCGCCGAAGGCGCTCCCAGGAGCCGTAGGTCACGTCCTCGGACTCGAATCCGATCCGCGTCATCGCCCGCGCAGCGGCTTCCTCGGCGATGGGCGGCAGCGGTCCGGCGTAGATCACCCGTTCGGCGTCGGGGACCTCGTGCCGCGACTGCTCCCGGTAGCGACCGTCGGTGAAGAACACGGTCGCCTCGGTGCCGACCAGCACCTGCGCGTTCGAGCCGGTGAAGCCGGTCAAGTACCGGACGTTCGGAAGACGGGTCACGAACAGCGCGTCGAGGCCGAGCCCCGAGAGGCGCTCCCCCAGACGCGCTCGTCTCAGCGCGTGATCCACGGCAGCGCCTCCAGCGCGAGGTGATAGCCGCCGGCGCCGGCGCCGACGATCGTGACCCGGCATGCGGGCGAGATGACCGAGTGGCGGCGGAACTCCTCGCGCGAGTAGATGTTCGTCATGTGAACCTCGATCGTCGGAAGGCCGGACGTTTCGATCCCGTCCCGCAGGGCGTACGAGTAATGAGCGAGGGCTCCGGGGTTGATCACGACCGATCCCCAACCCTCCCCCGCGGCGGCGAGGAGCCACTCGACGAGCTCACCCTCGTGGTCGGTCTGCCGCCAGTCGGTCTCGTGGCCCAGTCGCGAGGCGCGCTCGCCGACCTCGCCCATGATCTCCTCGAGTGTCTGCGACCCGTACAGATCGGGCTCGCGCGTACCGAGCGCACCGAGGCTCGGCCCGAACAGGAACAGGACACGCACCCTTACGCCCCCGTTCCGTCCCGGGACATCGGCCTCTTCATCGCCGTCACGGTTCGGCCATCTCCTCCAGGGTCTTGCGAAGCAAGTCTTCCGGGACGGAGTTCACCACGACCGGCCGGCCGACGTCTTCCAGGAGCACGAATCGCATCCCGCCCCGGAACTTCTTGTCCATCTGCATCGCATGCAGGAGGTCCTCGGCAGGCGGCACGACGCCCGCGGTCTCCAAACCGAGCGACGCGAGGAGGCGGGCATGCCGCGAGGCCAGCCCGGCCGGCGCTCCGCGCGCCTCCGACAGACGCGCCGCGAACAGCATGCCGATGGCGATCGCTTCGCCGTGCGTTCGGCCCGAGTACGCCTCCAGCCGCTCGAGCGCATGGCCGAGCGTGTGTCCGTAGTTCAGGATCAGCCGGCGGCCGGTGTCCCGTTCGTCCTCGGCGACGACGGCAGCCTTCGCGCGAACGCAGCGTGCGACCAGGCGCTCCAGGGCAAGTTCTTCTCGGGAACGCACCGGCGTGGGATCGCGCTCGAGCTCTTCGAGGAGATCGAGGTCCAGGGTGAGCGCGTACTTCGCGACCTCCGCCAGACCCGATCGGAAGTCGCGGTCGGAGAGCGTTCGAAGGGTCGAGACGTCCGCGAGGACCGCCGCCGGCTGGTGGAACGCTCCTACCAGGTTCTTCCCCTCGGGAAGGTTCACGGCCGTCTTGCCTCCGATCGAGGCATCCACCTGAGCGGTCAACGTCGTCGGCACCTGCACGAGCGGCACGCCGCGCATGTACGTCGCGGCGACGAACCCCGCGAGGTCCCCCACCGCGCCGCCACCGAGCGCGACGACGACGTCGTCGCGGTGGGCTTCCTGCACGGCGAGCTGGCGTTGGAGCGCCGCCATCGTCTGGAGCGACTTCGCCTCCTCCCCCTCGGGGACCCCGAGGTGCACGGACGCGAGGCCTCGCGCGGTCAGGCCCCGCGTGAGCGGCTCGAGGTATCGGGCCGCGACGGTCGCGTCCGCGACGACGAACGCCCGCTCCGCCCCCGCCAGCTCCGGAAGGTTCGCTCCGGCGTCCTCGAGAAGGCCGGCCGAGATCGTCACGTCGTACTCGCGGCCCTGGACCGCGACCCTCACGCGCTCCAACGCAGGAGTTCCTTCTCGATCGCCTCCGCGACCTCCTCGACCGAACCGCTCGCGTCGACGACGTGCGCCGCGAACTCGCGGTAGAGCGGCTCGCGCTCTCGCTGGAGGCGCTCCAGGTCGCCCTCCTCGCGGATCAGCGGGCGGTCCTTCGCCGGGAGCACGCGCTCGCGCAGGACCTCGAGCGGGACGGACAGGAACACCACCTCGCCGGTCGCCCGGAGGGTGATCCGGTTCGCGGGCTCCAGGACCACGCCGCCGCCGCACGAGATGACCGAGGGGTCGCGCCCGGCGGCTTCCGTCAGCGCTCCCGCCTCGAGCTCGCGGAAACGTGCCTCGCCCTCGCGTTCGAAGATCTCGCGGACGGTCGCTCCCGCCGCGCGCTCGATCTCGGCGTCGAGCTCCACGAAAGGAACACCCAGGCGCGCCGCCAGCTCGGGACCCACGGTGGACTTGCCCGAACCGGGCATCCCCACCAGGTACACGATCACCACGGACCCCCGACCATGGACCTCATCATAGGGGGGCTCCCTGGCCGCCCCGAGGCCCGCGCCCGGCTCGCGGATCGCGCGAACAAGACGGCCCAACTTGGTGAGGGCGGCCCCGAAAACGGGGCCGCCCTCTCGAACCGGCGACCGCTCCCCCCGAGCGCGACGCCGGCGGTGCGGGTTCAGTTCCTCGGGTTCTCACACAACTCGAAGCTCTGGTCTCCGAACAGGAACCGCGCGCAGCGTCCCTGGATGTTCACGAGCTTGAAGGTCTCGGCGAACAGCGCGCCCTCCTCGACCGTGTAGACCCTCCCGTCGACCTTGACCTGCAGGCGCCGGCCGTTGTCGTTGATCGACACCAACTGAACGTCGTGGCCGCCGATCTTGATGTGGTCCGTCTCCGGAGGCGGAGGCGGAGGCGGAGGCGACGTCGGTGGAGGCGTCGTGGGTGGCGGTGTCGTCGGCGGCGGCGTGGTCGGCGGTGGCGTCGTGGGCGGAGGCGTGGTGAACGTCGCCGTCGACGTCGGTGTCGTCGTTCCAGTGGGGCCGACGCTGCCGCTCGTGGTCACGGTCACCTGCAGAGCCGGCGGGATCGAGAACGGATCCCTGGCTCCGACCAGGTCCACGGGCGGCAGCGTCTCGCGGGGCGTCGGAGACGGCGTGATGGTCGGGCTCGCCGTGGGCGAGACGCCGCCGTTTCCGGGCGGCGCGGCAACCTCGCCGCCGCCGCCGTCTCCTCCCAGCACGGTCGTGAACACGAAGTACAGCAGCGCCAGGCCGCCGATGACGCCGAGGACCTGGAGCATCCGCTTGTCTCGGGGGGTGAGTTGCATGTCAGGCTCCTGTCGGTACGCCGGTGGTCGGTCCAGGGATCGACCCGGGGCCGGCGCTCGTGTCGGTCGTGTAGAACTCGACCGTCGCCTGCAGCTGCAGGGACGTCGTGGAGCCGGTCGCTGTGCCGGGGGCGGCGCTCGGAGCCACCGCGATCGAGACCACCTTCGCCGCACGCGGCAGGGTCTCCATCAGGAACAGGAACTCGTCGAGCGCGAAGTAGCCGCCCGTCACCAGCACCTGCGACGAGATCGTGGAGAACTGCGCGGCCGGATCGGTCACCGGGATGCCGGGGGTGAACGAGAAGAAGTCCACCGCCGAGCGGTCCGCGGCCGAGTTCAGCAACCGGAACAGCGTCGGAAGGTCGGCCGTCGGGGGTACCTGGTCCTCGATCAGCGCGATCTGACGCTCGGTCTCGGGGGCCTGGGCCTGGGCCTCCTCGAGCGAGCGGAGCTGCGCCTCGAGGGCGAGCTCCTGGTCCTGTGCCACCTGCAACTCGTCCTGCGCCTCGCTCACCTGGCCCATCTTGGGGAGCACGAGCAGCATGACGGCAAGGATCGCCACGACGATCGCGACGGCGCCGGCGATCAAAGGAGCGCGTCGGCCGTTCACGGCGTCACGCTCCCCTGTCCGCGATCGGTCGCAGCCTCGAGCGTCAGATCGAGCCCACTGGCGAAGGTGTAGATCCGGCTGAAGGGGGCGTTCTCCTGGGCACTCGTGACCCACGCGTTCACCCAGCCTTCGACCTGCTCGAGCCGGACCAGCCACGTGGCGATCGTCTCGGTCTCCTGCGCCACCCCGGAGAAGGTCATGTTCCCGATCAGTCCTCCGATCACGGGCGGCGCCGTCGGATCCGCCGCGATGCCCGTTCCCTGGACCTGACCCGTCATGTTCAACAGGTACGAGGCGTCCGGGATCACGCGGGAGACATCCAGCAGCGCGCTCGACCACGACACCTCGTTCAGGAACAGCGTGGTGACGAGTTGCCGCTTGGCGTCCAGCTCGGCCTCCAGCGCCGCGAAGGACTGGAGCTCGACGATCCTGGCCTGCAGGTCGGAGTTCCGGGCTTCCTGCGCGGCGAGCTCGTCCTGGACGTCGGCCAGCCTCTGCGACTGGAGGAAGAAGAAGACACCCACGAGCGCGATCACAACGAGGCCACCCGCGACGACGAACGAGGTCGTGCGCCGGACCGCCTGCCGCTGCCGGAGCTCGGGGGGAAGGAGGTTGACCTGGTTCACGATCGCCTCCGGTCTCCGATCGCGAGGCCGACGGCGACGCCGAGCAGCGCCTCGGCCTCCTCGGCGGCCTCAGCGTCAAGGTTCAGCTCGGACTTCACGCGCTCGAACAGACGGCCTCGGTCCACCGTCACGGGGATCCGCTCCTGCAGGAGCTGGAGGAAGCCGTGAAGCCGCGAGCCACCGCCGGTGACCACGACGCGAGCGATCCGCGCCCCGGGAACCTGCGCTGCGTAGAACTCCAGCGACGAGCGGATCTCATCGACGTAGCTCCCCGCCCGCTGGAGCCCGATGCGTCGGACGTCCTCGATGTTGGGAAGCTCCATCGGCCGGCCTTCCGGATCGGTCGGTGGCGCGACCGGCTCGCCGCGCTTCAGCGCCTCGGCCACGGCCTCGTCCACCCCGAGCCCGCTCGCGATCGCGAGCGTGATGTCGCGCCCGCCGGACGGCAGGATGCGGACGAATCGGGTGGTCCCGCGATCGTGGATGCAGATGCTGGTCACGTGGCCTCCGACGTCGATCACCGCCTCGTCGCCCGTCGTTTCCAGATCGAGGGCCTCGTCGCCGCTGCCGACGGCGCGCACGATGGCGAACGAGGTGAGATCGATGCCGACCGGATCGAGCTTGGCGGCGACCACGGCATCGACGAGCGTGTTGACCATGCCCTTGTGGGCCGCGACGAGCAGGATCCGCTGCATCCGGCGCCCACCCTGGTCGATCTCGCCCAGTGGATCGAAGTCGAGCACGGCCTCCTCGGCCGCCATCGGGATGAACTCCTGGACCTGGAAGGCCAGGGAATCGCGAAGCTCCTTCTCGGGGAGCCACGGGAGCGCGATCTCGCGGACGACGACCCGCTGGTTGCCGACGCCGAGATGCACCTGCTTGGCCTTCACGCCGGCCTTTCCCCAGAGCTCCCGAAGGGCCTCCGCCACGATCTCGGGCTGCTTGACCTCTCCGGCCTCGACGGCCCCGAGCGGCAGCGGCACCTGCGCCGCGCGGACGAGCACCGGAACGTCGCCGCTGGCGACCTCGGCGGCACGCACGGCCGTCGACCCCACGTCCAGGCCCACCCTCGTCCTGGCCATCAGGCGCCCTCCACCTGGCGGTCGAGCAGGTATCGGTCGACCTCGGACTCGCGGATCCGATAGTTCTTCCCGACCCGCAAGGCCGGAAGTTCGCCGCTCTTGATCAGGCGGTACACGGTCATCGTCGAGACGCGCATCACCCCGGCCACCTCGGCCACGGTGAGCAGGCGGTCACCAGCCTGCCGGCTGGTCCACCCCGTTCGCCCGCGTCCCGACATCTCGTCTCCCGCCTAGACCGATCGTTCGGACAGGTAGCGGTCCACGTCCGACTCTCGGATCCGGTAGTTCTTCCCGACCCTGATGGCGGCCAGCTGCCCGCTCTTGATGAGCCGGTACACCGTCATGTTCGAGACACGCATCGTGGCCGCCACCTCACCCACGGTGAGGAGCCGGTCGCCCACGAACGGTCGTCGTCGTCCCACCTGTCACATCTCCCACATCCGCACCATCGTGTACCATGTTCAACATCTTCATCAGCAGCCTCGGTACCCTCACCGTACCCGGAGGGGTGCGGACCGTAACAAGCGTCACATCCGTCGTCAATCCCCCCGCTTGACTACTTTCGGCACGGTAGCGTGAATTACATAGATGTAATTAGCTCTTTTTTCCAGAAGGCAACAGAAACCACAGGCCGCAGGTCGTCGGCATCGGTCTGAGGAGCTGGAACGGCCGATCTGAGGCGCCGGACGGGCCTATCTCAGGAGGTCGAGGTACGCCTCGGCGATGGCCCCGCCGGCGAAGACCGCCACCGCGGCCCCGGCGGCCAGGAACGGTCCGAAGGGGATCCGGGTCTTGCGCCCGGCGCCCGCGATCAGGGCGATCACCGAGGCCACTCCCCCGATCGCGACCCCCGCCGCCGCCGCCACGGCCACGTACCGAAGGCCGAGGGCCCCCACCACGAGGCCGATCAGAGCGGCGAGCTTCACGTCACCCATCCCCATGCCCCGGGGCGAGATCAGGGCCACCACCAGGAGCCCGGTGCCGTACGCGAGGAACCCGATCCCTGCACGGATGGCGTCGAGCTCGGACCCGGCGAGGTCGGCGACCACGATCGGCGGCGGCCGCGATCAGACAAGCGGGATAGACCAGGCGGTTGGGGATCTTCTTGGTCCTGAGGTCGATGACGGAGATGGCCACCAGCAAGGCGAGGAAGGGCGCCAACACCGCGGCCGCCCAGGGATCGTCGAAGGTCAGGGCGACGGCCACGAAGAGACCGCCCGACGCCAGCTCGATCAGCGGGTAGATCGCCGGGATCCGGACGCCGCAGGCTCGGCAGCGCCCCCGCAGCAGAACCCAGGAGACGAGCGGGACGTTGTCGAGGGACCGGATGGGAGCGCCGCAGCTCGGGCATCGCGATCGGGGACGCACGATCGACTCGCCGAGGGGAACCCGGTGGACCGCGACGGTCAGGAAGCTCCCGAAGACCAGCCCGAACGGCAGCGCGAGCAGGATGCGCAGCGCGACGTCGAAGGCGGTCATCGTGGCGGCCGAACGCTACCGCAGGCGGCGCGGAGGCCGCTCCCCTACGCGACCTCGCGCAGGTACACGATCCCCTGGTCGAAGCCCATCAGCGTAGGAACCCCCGGCACCAGGACCGGCCGGTAGCTCAGCGTGAACTGGTTGGTGATGTTCACGGTGTTGCCGAGGGCCTGCCCCGCGAAGTTGTTCGAGTTGTTCAGGGTCACCGTGCAGGGCGAGTAGAACAGGACGCTGGCATTGGTGAAGTTCGAGTTGTTCCCGATCGATATGTTGTACGAGGAGCTGCAGCTCGCCGTGAAGATCGACCGGTAGTTCACGATGAGGAACAGCTTCTTCCCGCTCACGCCGGTGAAGTTGTTCTGGTTGGTCGTCGTGATGCATCCCCTGGGTGACGATCGCCAGGTCTCCCGTGAAGGTGATGTCGTCGTTGTTCCCGATCGCGAGGTTGCAGACGGCGTCGATGAACACGACGCGGTTCCCGGTGAGCGTGCCCGTGGTGAGGAAGTTCTTGGCGGACGTGCACGCCGAGGCACCCGTGTAGGTGGTCACGGTGTAGCCGGTCCATGGCATGGCGCTGCACACCCTGGTGATCGCCACCTGGCAGAGCTTCGGGAAGGCCTGGGTCGGCGGCGGGCCCTGCGGCGTGCTCGGATACTCGTTCCCCCCCACCGTCAATGGCGCGGCGATCGTCGTTCCGGCCGTGGCGGAGCCCCCGATCGTCCCCGAGCCGGCGATGCTGGAGGTCGATGAGATGACGTTCCCCGTCACGGTGGCGGGGTTGTTGACGGTGACCGAGTTCAGCGCCCACAGGTTGCCCACGATCTGACTTCCGTTCGACATGGAAGCCGATCCGGTGGGGACGTAGACGTTGCCGTAGACCGTCGGCGAGTTCGTGACCACGAGGTTGCCGCTCGTGATGTAGACGTCCCCGTCGTTCCCGGTGAGCCCCGTGACGGTGAAGTTGTTCGAGAAGGTCGTGTTCGTGACCGACAGGATCGCGGCGTCGAAGCCCCCGTAGTTCGGCGTGAGGGTCATGTAGGCCTGTACTTGCCTCGGGACGGTGTTGCTCGTTCGCCCCGTCGCCGTCACCAGGACGCCCGCCGGCACGTTCGTCTGGCTCGGACACCCGGTCAGGAGTGTCGTACCGGCCGAGTCCGCGTACCAGCTGTAGGCGGCGGAGAACGTCGCCGGGCCCGGCTCCGCTTCGACCGAGCCGGTCTGCGTCGTGCACGGCAGGTTCTCCGGCGCCGTCGTCTGGATCCTGTTCCAGGCATCGTCGACCCCCGCCTCGGCGGCTACGACCGACGTCACGCGCCGGCGGTCGTAGGCGCTCTGCTCGCTGTTGTGGATCGACAGGCTCAACACCGTGATGGACAGCGTCACGACGACGAACACCACGAGGACGGCGAAGACCATCGCGAAGCCGCTCTCGTCTCGGTGGATCCGCTGGAACATCCACGCTCCCCTCATCAGTCGGCCGGCTCCGTGTTGCAGACGCTCACCGGGAAACCGTAGGACGTGTTCCGCCCGGTCAGCGCCGATTGGACCTTCAGCGTCTCGTTCGGCCGGCCCGCCAGGTCGTTGTTCATCATCAGGACGATGTTCACCGTGCGCCCGCCCTTGTTCGGGTCCGGGTCGAGTGCGAACGCTGGGACCGCGGGGCTCAGCGCCCGGTTGACGACGCCGGTGGCGACGGTCCGCCAGTCGGTCGCATCCTCGGGTTGGGTGGGCGGCCAGAACCGGGTCTGCAGGTCGTAGGTCGACGTGATGCGCCAGAGCCGGCAGACGTACCCGGGAGCAGGGTCGCGGGTCGGCGCGTTCGACTGGGTGTAGATCTTGAACCGGTAGTTGGCGTCGACGCCGCTGCCCGGGTCGTAGAGGACGTTGCCGGACCGGATCTCACGATCGAGCTCCTCGATCGCCAGGCGAGCCTGGGTGTTGTTCTGGGTCCGGGAGTCGGTGTGGGACACCACCCGCTGGACCGAGGACAGGGTCGTCGCGAACACCACGGCGACGATGCCCAGGATCATCATCGCGACGAGCAGCTCGACGAGGCTCATCCCGTCTTCCCGGCGCGCGAGTCGTGCGATCCTCCGCATGATCGTCATGCCGCCGACGAGGGAGCCGGCTGATAGATGGACTTGGACATGGCCGTCCCGAGCGACAGGTTGATCGTGAGGTCGACGACCTGCACGCCGTTGACCCAGACGTCGTAGTCGAAGGTCCCGAAGACCGGCGAGCCGACCGTCGCTTGGGCGATGTTCCGCAGGATCGAACCGCTCCCCGTGGGGGTCGAGGTCACCGTCGGGACCGTCTGCATCGAGACCGTCCCGCTCGACCCGATCCGCACCCGGACGAGGTCCAGCCCGACGGTGGTCGAGTGATCCAGCACGAGGCCCGACAGCGAGTACGCGGGCGTCGTGGCGAGGTTCACGCTCGTGTACCCCGCGCCGCTCCAGTAGCTGAGCGTCCCCGCATTCACCGCCGCGGTCGGCGCCGCCGCGCTCGTTCCTGCGGTCGACACCACGGTGTCGTGATACGAGGAGAGCTGCAGGAAGTACCCGGCCCAGTTCACGGGAGCCGAGACGTTCGCGGGAAGTCCGCCCACCCTCACCGTGCCGATGTACCGGCTCACCGTGTTCTGAAGGTTGCCGTTCTGGCCGCTCACGAGCATCCGGTTGGCGAATGTGGTGGTCGCCGTGGCGGGGTTCGCGATCGAAACCAGGGTCGCGTCGCCGAGGTCGGAGGTGAAGCCGTGGAAGTGTCCGACCGCTTGTGAGGTCCCCGCTTGCAGCACGCGCGCGCCCCCGCACGGCGCGAGATCGCTCTCGGCGGGTGGCGCCGGTGGGGTGGGGGGACACACGTTGGCGCCGCCCGCGGACACCGCGCTGATCGCCTGACCCGTGTCCCCCGCGGCGCTCGTGAACCGCATCTGGTTGGTCCCGGCTGCCGTCGTGAGGTCGCTCGCCGCTCCGGTGATACCGGAGTCGGTCGCCGCATACCCGGGGGTCGTCCCCGAGGGGTCGCCGTCCGCGGCGGCGGTACTCGAGCTGGTGGCGCCGCCGAACTGATCGCCTCCGCTGGTCGTGAGCTGGGTCCCTGTCTGCGTCCAGTTCCCCTGAACCTGCGAGACCTGCTCCTGTTGCAGTGTGGACTCCGCCGCGGTCGTGGTGATCGCTCCGCTGCTGAAGTCGACGCCCAAGAGCGTTCCGGCGACCGTGGCCTGTCCCTCGGGGGCCAGGGCCTGCCCGTAGAAGAAGGACTGACACGGCGCGGCGAAGGGATGCGTCTGCGAGCTGACGCAGCCCTGCGGCGACCAGAACAGTCCCTGGGTGACGACCCGCTGCGCGAGTGAGGCGCCGACATCGACGTCGTCCCACGTGACGACGACGGTGACCTTATACGGCGTCGCCGTGGTACAGGTCGCGCTCACGACCGGACAGTTGTTCGTGATGTAGGTCCGCCACGAGTAGTCCAGCGGGTACTCGCTGGACTCTCCGATCGTTCCGTTGTTGGGGACGATCGGAGAGGCGCAGTCGGTCGATACGGTCGGACAGTTGAGGGTGGTCGAGAGGATCTTGTCCCCGGCACAGGACACGTAGCGGTAGGTGCCCACGGCGTCCCCGGCGCAGCTCGTAACGAGGTTGGGGTCGGTGGACAGGCTCGAGGTCTGCATCCCCCGCGTGATCTTGTGGTACGCGAGGCCGCGCGTCTGCTCCATGAGCTGGTTCGCGATCTGGTTCGCCGCTTGGCGCTCCCGGCCGACGCCGAAGTACTTGAGCCCCGTCGTGGTGCTCAGCGCCAGGGTGAGGAGCGAGCCGAAGATGATGCCGATCGCGATGACCGTCTCGAGCAGGCTGAATCCCCCGTCGTCGTGCAGACGAGCTCGCATCCCGAAGAGGAACGGTCGGCGCTTCTTGGTCATGGCGAGGACACCGCGATGGAGATCACCCTTTAGGCATCGGCCGGACGGGGTGGTCCCTTGAGGGGATGGCGCCGATCGCTGGGGGCTACGGCCGGGTCCGGGTCGGATCGCCGGGGCCGGCGTCACCGACCGCCCAGAAGGGCATGGCCGCAGCGGTCACCAGCCGCCGGTGCACTCGGCGACCGTGTCGACCGCCGCGAAGTTCGGCCCGCCCCCGAGCTGCGTGGACGGGTGCGTGCGCACCTGCGCGATGCAGAAGTACGAACCGCTGCCCGACTTCCCGACCAGCAGCAGGTTCCAGCCCGAGCGGACCTCGATGGAGACCTCGCCGATCGCGGGGTCTCCCCCGTCGAGCCAGTCGAGGTTGGGCTCCGCGCCCTCCGCCACGACGGCGCTGAACCCATCCCACGCCCCGGCTTCGGTGAAGTACGTGAGCGCGCCGGCGAGGCCGGACCGAAGCTCGCTGGTGATCGCCCGGTCCTGCGCCCGGGTCCTCGCACCGAGGAAGACCGGCAACGCGATGGCGATCAGGACCCCGATGATGAGGACGACGACCATCAGCTCGGTGAGCGTGAAGCCGTCCTGCTCATGCTGGCGCCATCGACCCCATCGGGCCCGCATGGTCGCTCGATCGCTGTTCATCGGGGATCCCTCCACCGACGATATCGACAGGTCGCTCAGGGCGTCTGTAGGGCGAACACGGAAGGGGCGGCCCGGTCGGGCCGCCCCCATTCCGCAGTCGCTGTGTCGCTTGGGTCTTACCAGCCGGCGCTGCACGCTGCGATGGTCGCAGCCGTTGCGTCGTCGCCGAACGTGGTGCCGGGCCCGGTCGCGTCATCCGCGATGCAGAACTCCGCCCCGGATGTGCTGTGACGTCCCATGACGACCAGCGGAGGCGGTGTTGCCGCGTTGATGCCCAGCTCGTCGGTCCCAGCCGTGGGGGCGCCGTCGACCCAGTTGAGCGACGGCTCGATGGCGTCAGCCGCCGAGACGGTCGAACCCCGTGTACGTGTCGTCGTCCGTGAAGAAGGTCTTCGCGGCGGCGAGCCCGTTCCGCAGGTCCGACTGGGCTGCCCGGTCCTGTGCCCGTGCACGTGCGCCCAGGAAGGTCGGTAGAGCGATGGCGATCAGGATGCCGATGATCAGAACGACCACCATCAGCTCGATGAGGGTGAAGCCCTCTTCGTCCTTCCGGTGCTGCCAGAAGCGCTGAAGCATGGAGTCACCTCCTCTTTCTCGAGTACATGCGTGTCCCATTGACACGCCTCTCCGTTGAGGTTTCGGCCGGAACGACCTGCGGCTTTACCCCGTCGGCGCGGTTCGGGGCGGAATGGCCCGAATGCTCTAGTCATCCCGGGACCTTCACGCACGACCGGCCCCGAACGGGGGACGAGGCCGGGCCGCGGGGCGGATGCCCGCGGGGCCCTGGCCCGATCGACTACTCGATGACGTTGATGATGTTGAACATCGGCATGTAGAGCGCCACGACCGCCGCGCCCACGGCGCCGCCGATGATGGCGATCAGGAGGGGCTCGATCAGCGACGTGAGCGCCTCGACGGTCGCCTTCACTTCCTGGTTGTAGAACTCCGAAACCTTGTCGAGCATCGTGTCGACGGCACCCGTCTCCTCACCCACGGCCATCATCTGGACGACCATCGGCGGGAACACGCTGTGCTTGCCGAGCGGCTTGGCGATCGACTCACCCTCGCGCACGCTGGTCTTGACGTCCTCGACGGCGCTCGAGATGACCTGGTTGTTCACGGTGTCCTTCACGATCTCCAGGGCCTGGAGGATCGGAACGCCGGCCCGCATCAGCATGCTCAGGGTCGAGGAGAAGCGCGCGATCGCGACCTTGTGGAACAGGGGGCCGAAGACCGGCACCTTGATCTTGATCGCGTCGATGCGGGCGCGTCCCCCGTCCGACTTCTTGTACCGCTTGAACAGGATGGTGGCGCCGACGGACGCCAGGATGACCATCCACCAGTACTTGGTGAACACACGCGACATCGCGAGAAGGACCGTCGTCGGCAGCGGCAGCTTGCTGTCCAGGCTTGCGTAGATCGTCTCGAACTGCGGGACGATGAACAGGAGCATCGCCGACATGATCAGGACGACGAGGCACACGACCACCACCGGGTAGGTCATCGCCGACTTGATCTGCCGGCGGAGCGAGACCTCTTTCTCGATCTGATCCGCGAGCTGGAGCAGGACGTCGTCCAGGACACCGCCCGTCTCGCCGGCCTTGACCATCGCGATGAACGTGTTGTTGAACGCCTTCGGGTGCTTGCCCATGGCGGCCGAGAGCGACGAGCCCTGCTCGACGTCGGTCCGCGCCTGCACCAGGACCTTCGCGAGCTCCTTGCTCTCGGTCTGGTCGGCCAGGATCGAGAGCGCCCGCAGGATCGGCAGGCCGGAGTTCACCATCGTGGCGAACTGGCGGCAGAAGATGGCGACCTGCTTGAGCTTGACCCGTCCCGGACGGAGGTTGATCTCCATCTTCAGGCCGGCGTTGGCCTTCTTCACCTCGACGGGCGTCATGCCCATCTGGCGCAGCTTCTGCAGGACCAGCGTCTCGCTGTCGCCGGCCAGCTGGCCGGTGACGAGGTTCCCGGTTCGATCCCGGACCTTGTAGTCGTAGGTGTCGCGTCATCGGTTCTCAGCCCCGTCCATCAATAGTCACCGAGCATGATCCCGGCGGAGGCCGCGGCGCCGTACCCGGCGTCGAAGCTCGCCCCCGCCCCACCGATCAGCCGGTTCAGCTCTTCGGGGTCGTGGCAGCGTTCGTACGCGAGCTGCTGCGTGACCTTCCCGGACTTGACCAAGGTGGCGAGCGACTGGTCCATCGTCTGCATCCCGAACCGGCCGCCGGCCTGCATGATCGAGTAGATCTGGTGCGTCTTGCCCTCGCGGATCAGGTTGCGCACGGCCGGCGTGCAGATCAGGACCTCCACCGCCACGGCTCGCGACCGTCCGTCGGAGGTCTGGAGCAGCTGCTGCGTGACGACGCCCTGGAGCGTGGTCGCGAGCTGCACGCGCACCTGCTGCTGCTGGTGCGGCGGGAAGACGTCGATGATGCGGTCGATCGTCTGCGGCGCGTCCTGCGTGTGGAGCGTGGCGAAGACGAGGTGCCCCGTCTCGGCGGCGGTGATCGCCGTCGAGATCGTCTCGAGGTCCCGCATCTCCCCCACCAGGATGACGTCCGGGTCCTGGCGAAGGACGTGCTTCAGGGCCTGTGAGAAGGAGTGCGTGTCCGCCCCGACCTCGCGCTGGTTCACGATGCACCGGTCGTGCTTGTGGAGGAACTCGATCGGGTCCTCGACGGTCATGATGTGGGCCTGGCGCTCCCGGTTCACGATGTCGACCATGGACGCGAGGCTCGTCGACTTGCCCGAGCCGGTCGGTCCGGTGACCACGACGAACCCCCGCGGGTAGCGGGCCAGGTCGGCGACGACGCTCGGCAGGTCGAGGTCCTCGAGCGACTTGATCTCGTACGGGATCAGCCGGAAGGCCGCGCCGATCGAATCCCGCTGCAGGTAGACGTTCACCCGGAAGCGGGCCTTGCCCGGCAGTGAGTACGACATGTCGAGCTCGAGCTCCTGCTCGAAGCGCTCGCGCATCTTCTGGGGCAAGATCGCGTAGATCATCCCCTGCAGGGCGCGTGGCGTCATGAGCGGGTACTCCTCGAGCCGGACGAGGTCGCCGTACAGCCGGATCGTCGGCGGTGCCCCAGCCGTGAGATGCAGGTCCGAAGCGCCGCGCTCGAGGACGACCTCGAGCAGCTCCGGAACCGGAACCTGCACGTTTTCCTCTTCCACCGGAATGCTCATCACTTCACCACCCTCGCGATCTCTTCGATCGATGTCAGGCCCGCGGCCGCCTTCTCTAGGCCGTCCTCGCGGAGCGTCCTCATCCCTTGGTCTATGGCTACTTCTCGGATCGCGTTGGAGGATGCACGCTCCACCGTGAGCCGTTCGATCTCTTCGGTCATCGGCATGACTTCGTACAGACCGAAGCGCCCTCGGTACCCGGTATTCGAGCAGCTGGTGCAGCCCACGGCCCGGAAGAACTGCCCTCCTTCGTGCCTGGACACGTCGATCCCGGCCTCGCGCAGCTCCTCCGGGTTGGGTACGTGGACCTCTCGGCACTTCTCGCACAGGAGGCGGGCCAGCCTCTGCGCCACGACCACGTCGACCGCCGAGGCGACGAGGAAGGTCTCGACCTCCATCTCGGTCAAGCGCGAGATCGCGCTGGGCGCGTCGTTCGTGTGGAGCGAGGACAGCACGAGGTGTCCCGTGAGGGCCGACTCGACCGCGATCATGGCGGTCTCGCGGTCGCGGATCTCACCGATCAGGATGATGTCGGGGTCCGCGCGAAGGATCGACCGGAGGGCCGATGCGAACGTCAGTCCCGCCTTCGGGTTGACCTGGATCTGATTCACACCCGGGAGGCGGTACTCGACCGGGTCCTCGATCGTGACGATGTGCTTGTCGACGCTGTTGACGATGTTCAGTGTCGCGTACAGCGTCGTCGACTTGCCCGATCCGGTTGGTCCGGTGACGAGGATCGCGCCGTAGGGCTTTCGGAAGGCCTCCTCGTAGCGATCGAACGCGTGCTGCTGGAAACCGAGGTCGGACAGCTTGAGCAACGCGTTGCTCTTGTCCAAGATGCGGATCACGATCTTCTCGCCGAACACCGTTGGCAGCGTGGCGAGACGGAGGTCGAGCTGCTTCGTGCCGACCCGGATCGAAACCCGCCCGTCCTGCGGGACGCGCTTCTCGGCGATGTTGAGGTCGGCCATGACCTTCAGCCGGCTGATCAGTCCGCCCTGGATGCTCTTGGGCGAGTGCATGACCTCGTGGAGCACCCCGTCCACGCGGAACCGGACGCGGACGTCCTTCTCGGTCGGCTCGATGTGAACGTCGGAGGCCCGGTCGGTGACGGCTTGGTTCATGATCGCCTGGACGAGCTTGACGATCGGAGCGTCCTCGACGGCCGCTTCCACATCGGACAGGTCCGCTTCGCGCTCCAGTGCCTCGACGGCCTCGGAGGCGAGCGCCTCGACCTGGTCCCCCGCGCCCGTGAACTTCGCGATCGCCTGCTCGACGTCGTTCGCCGTCGCCACCACGGGTTGCACGTCCCGACCCGTGATCGTTCGGATGTCGTCCAGCGCGTACACGTTCGCCGGGTCGGACATCGCGACGAGCAGCTTGCCGTCGCGCTCGCCGATGGCAAGAGCCCGGTAGCGCCGGCAGATGGCCTCGGGGATGAGCGTGGCGATCCCCGGATCGATCCGGTATTCGGTGAGGTCGACGAACTCGAGACCGACCTGCTCGGCGAGGGCGCGCACGAGGTCGCGCTCGCGGATGTAGCCGAGGTCGATGAGCACTCGGCCGAGCGACTTCGGCGTATTGCGGTGCTCCTCGAGCGCGCGGTCGAGCTGGTCCTGCTCGAGCAGGCCCTGCTCGAGCAGGATCTGCCCGAGCTGCTTCGGCTTTCGCTTCGCTGTCACCATGCCGAGCTACGTCCTTTGGCCCAAGGTCGCCTATCCATCGGCGTCGTCACGCTCGTCCTGAAGCAGCCTCGAGAACTCCGCGGCCAGGGAGAACCGGTCGACCTCGTCGTCCTCGCCGGAGGCCTCGGGTCCTACGGCAGGGTCCGCTTCGGCAGGCTCCTCGGTCCCCCCCGAAGATGGGTCGGGGACCGGATCCGGCTCCTCCGGGTCCTCGAACTGCCCCTCCCCGGCCTCCGATGCCGGCGATCGAGCTCCGGACTCGGCGTGGGCCGCGGGTGCCTCGCCGTGGATCACGACCGGCTCCTCGATCGGCGCGGGATCGCCGTGGAGCGACGTTCGCTTCTTCCTCTTGCCGGAGGCCCCGGGTGCCTGCGGCGGCGGAACCGGCACCGAAGCGCCCTTCATGCCCTCACCCGTGGATCTCGCTTCCTCGGCAGCCAGGAGCACCTGCTCCATGTGATCGATCACGAGGCCGGGACGCACGCCGATCCCCGTCACGGCGAGCGAGCCGTAGGGTCCCCGTCGGGCGTAGCACCAGGTCTCGTTCCCGAACTGGACGAAGCCGCGGTCGGGCTCGCCGAGCGCGGCGAAACGGATCCATGATGCCTTCAGCTCTTGTTCCGCAGTGTCCGGATACCCGGCGAGGACCAGACCGTCGCGGGACAGGATCAAACAGCCCCGGAGGTCGGCGATGCCGGCCCCAAGGACGGCGGCGAGCGCGTCGAAGTCGTTCATGCGGGTGTCACTGGAAACATCGGGCGTGGGCGAACGGTGCTTGAGCCCGGGACCTTCGACGTGGGCCGAACGGAGGACGAGGACGCTAGGCGGGGGTCGAAGGTCCCCTGGCAGCCAGCGCGGCCGCGGACATGACCTCGACCGGGGCCGGCTGACCCGTCCACAGCTCGAACGCGATCGCCGCCTGCTCCAGGAGCAGGCCGATGCCACCGAAGGCGGTTCCTCCCGCCGCTCGAACCGCGTCGAGCATCGGCGTGTGGCTCGGGCCGGTCAACAGATCGATCCCGAACACGTCCGGCCCGAGTGCCGGAAGCGGCAACGATTCGCCGTGCGCTCCGAGCGGCGTGGCGTTCACGATGAGGTCGATGGTCGAGCCGTCGGCGTCGTCGAACGACACCACCGAGACCTTCATGTCCAATCCCTCGACGGCGGCACGGAGCCCGTCGGCGCGTGATGGCTCCCGCAAGGCGACCGTGAGCTCGGCCAGTCCCGCTCGCGCGAGTGCGAGCGCGCACGCCCGCGCCGCCCCACCGGCCCCGAACAGCAGCGCGCTCCTGCCGGCCGGTTCGAAGCCCGCGTCCCGCCGGAGGAACCGGTCGAACCCCGGCGAGTCCGTGTTGTGGCCGGAGATCGCGTTCGCGCCGACGAGGATCGTGTTGACCGCCCGAAGGCGCGCGGCGTCCTCGCTCAGCTCATCGACGACGTCGGCGACGTCGGTCTTGTGCGGCATCGTGACGTTCGCGCCGACGAAGCCGAGCGCCCCCAGGCCCGCGACGGCCTCGGCCACCGCGCCGGGTGGCACCGGCATCGGGACGTAGACCCAGTCCATCTCGAGCGCCGCGAACGCCGCGTTGTGGATCGCCGGCGACAGGCTGTGCTCGACGGGCCAACCGATCACGCCGACGACGCGGGTCGAGCCGCCGAGGCGCAGAGGCGCCGGCGGACCTCCCACGTCGTCATTCACCGCATCGGACCCGGTTCGCCTCGTGCTCCGCATCGGTCTTCCCGAACGCGTGGTGGCCGTCTTCCCCGCAGAGCACGTAGAACAGGAATTCCGTGTCGGCAGGCTCGAGCGCCGCTTGGAGCGAGGCAAGGCCCGGGCTCGAGATCGGCGTCGGCGGCAGACCCCCGTTGATCCGGGTGTTGTAGGGGCTGTCGAACTCGAGGTCGGAGAAGGACAGCTGCCCGTCGGGCGTCGGGTCGTCGTACAGCAACGTGGCATCGATCCCGAGCGTCATCCCGATGTCCAGACGGTTGTGGATGACGCCGGAGATCACCGCGCGCTCCTCCTGGAGCTTGGCCTCCTCCTCGATCATCGAGGCGATGATCACCACCTCGTACGGGGTGATCCCCAGGTCCTCGGCGTTCTCCCAGGGCAGGCTCTCGGCCTCGATCTGGAACTGCTCGAGCAGCCGGGCGATGACGTCCTCCGCGGTCACGTCGCCCTCGACGAACTCGTAGGTCTTCGGGAAGAGGAACCCCTCCGCGCTCACCGCATCCTCCGGAAGGTAGGGCGGGAGCGCCCAGTCCTCGCGCCGAAGGGCTTTCAGGAACTGGGCCGAGGGGATGCCGAGGTCCTCTTGAACCCGCTCGGCGATCTGCGTGAGCCGGTAGCCCTCGGGGATCGTGAGCCGCACGGTGGGGACGGGCTCGGGCGGCGTCGTCAGCGCCTCGAACGCGTCGTCCGGCGTCATGTTCGTGGTGAGCTCGAACGTGCCGGCGCGGAAGTCGCCTTCGAGACCGCTCCGCCGCAGGAGCCAGGTCGAGACCAAACCGCAGCGCACGACATCCTCCCGGTGGAGGCCGTGGACGATCTCGGAGCCGCTCGCGCCGTCGGCGACCTCGAACGAGACCGGCTGTCGCGGGCCCGACGCTCCCTGGCACCAGTCGTAGTAGCGGACCGCGCCGACGCCGAGTCCCGGCGGCTATGACGAGGAGGACCACACCGATGCGAAGACCCCAATGGGCGCGCCGAGCCGCTCGACGATGGCGGCCGGAGGGCGTGTTGTCGGTGCGGGGGGGTGCCGTGTCCTGCATCCGGGGAGGGAGCATACCCGGGGTGCGGTTCTCGGAGCCCCGGTCCTGTGTGGGCCTATCGAGCGGACGCGTCGAGCCACGACTGCAGGATCACGGTGGCCGCGGACCGATCGACGTGGCGTCGCCGCGCCCGCCCTTTCGCCCCGGTCGCTCGGAGCGCGCGCTCGGCCTCGACGGTGGACAGGCGCTCGTCCTGCAGGACGACCGGAACCGGGAGGACGGCTCGCAGCGCTTCGGCGAACCGCTCCGCGTGGTGGGCTCGCACGCCCGCCTCGCCGGACAGCAGCAGTGGTTGCCCGAGGACGACCAGCGTTACGGCGTGCTCGCGGACGAGCTCGGCGATCGACTTCAGGTCCGCCGGCGCGCCGGTGCGGATCGTTCCGATCGGGACCGCCAGACGCCGGTCGTCGTCGGAGATCGCCACGCCGATCCGCGCGTCGCCGAGGTCGAGGCCCAGGACGCGGCCGCGCTCCGTCATGCCGGTGCCGCGCGCGCCGCGCTCCCCCACGCCGTCATCGCTCGCCGAGGAGCTCCTTCAGACGCGGCTCGATCGTCTCGAGGGCTGCCCCGACGCCGTCGCCCTTGGGCCCCCCGGAGAAGGCGAGACCGGGCTTGCCGCCGGCGCCCCCGCCGACGAGCTTGGCGGCCGGGTCGAGGAGCTCGGGCGCCGAGACCCCCCGCTCGACCAGGTTCTTCGAGGTCGCGGCCACGAGCAGCGCCTTCCCGTCCTGGGCGCTCCCGAGCACGACCGCCGCGCCCTTCGGCCCCTCGAGCTGGCTCGCGACGTCCTGCGCGAGGGCGCGGAGCTCGTCCGCGGGCGCGTCGTGGGCCTTCGCGACGAGCCGCACCCCTCCCACGTCTCGCGCCGCTTCGGCGAGCTCCTCCGCGTCCTGCTTGCGCTGATCCTTGTCCTTCTTCCCCTGCTCGCTCTCGAGACGCTTCACCCGCTCGAAGAGCTGACGCGCGCGCTCGGCCGCATTCTTCGGGTCCGTGCCGAGGGCCTCGGCCACGGCCCGGAGCCACTCGCGCTCGGCGTTGATCTCGCGGAGCGCCTCCGCGCCGACCACCGCCTCGACGCGTCGCATCCCGGCGCCGATCGATCCCTCGTGAAGGATCCGCACGGTCCCGATGTGGCCGGTGTGGTGCACGTGGGTCCCACCACAGAGCTCGATCGAGTAGTCGCCGACCTCGACGACGCGGACGAAGTCGCCGTACTTCTCGCCGAACAGGGCGATGGCTCCCTGGTTCTTGGCCTCCTCGAACGTCGTCTCGTAGATCGTCACCTGCTCGTCCGCCGAGGTCTTCGCGTTCGCGATCTCCTCGGCTTGCTCGAGGGTGTCCCATCCGACCGACGAGTGATGCGGGAAGTCGAACCGGAGCCGGCCGGGCGCGACGAGCGAGCCCGCCTGCCTCGCGTGCTCCCCGAGGAGGTGCTTCAGGGTCCAGTGGACGATGTGCGTCGCGGTGTGGGCTCGCATCGTCGCCTCACGGCGGACCGCGTCGACCTCGCCGTGGACCTCCTCGCCTTCGCGGACCTCGCCGGACTCGACGATCCCCGTGTGCACGATGACGTCCCCGGGACCGTACTGGGCGTCGAGCACGCGGATCGCTCCGGCCGGCGCGCGAACGATCCCCTGGTCCGCCACCTGGCCCCCGGACTCCGCGTAGAAGGGCGTCTGGTCCAGCACGAAGCGGACCTCTTCGCCTTCCTGCGCGACGGGCGTTCGGCCGCCGCCGCCGAGGAGACCGACCATCCTGCCATCGGCCTCGATCCGTTCGTAGCCGACGAACTCGGTCTTGCCGACCTGTGTCGCGAGGCCGGCGAGCTCCTCCTCCGTGCGGCCCTTCTTCGCCGACCGCTTCGCCCGGTCGCGCTGCTCCTCCATGAGCTCGTCGAAGCGCGCCTCGTCGATCTCGAGCCCGGAATCTTCCGCGAGCTCCCGCGTGAGCTCCTTGGGGAAGCCGAACGTGTCATGCAGCTTGAACACCACGTCGCCGGTCAGCGTTCCGGTGTCCTTCTTCTGCTCGATCTCCTGCTCCAGGACGGTCATCCCCTGCCGGAGCGTGGCCGCGAAGCGCTCCTCCTCCGAGGTCGCGACCTGCTCGACGTACGCGCGGTTCTCGATCAGCTCCGGATAGGCGTCGCCGAACAGCTCGACGGTCCGCTCGATCAGCTTCGGCATCACCTCCTGTTCGATGCCGAGCCGGCGCGCGTGACTCACGACGCGGCGCAGCATCCGGCGGAGCACGTAGCCCCGGCCCTCGTTCGACGGCTGCACGCCGTCCGCGATCAGGAACGTCGTCGCGCGCCCGTGCTCGGCGATCACCTTCAGCGAGACGTCGGCCCGCGCGTCCTTGCCGTGCGTGAGCCCCGAGAGCGACTCCGCGACCTCCAGGAGCGGCCGCATCAGGTCGGTCTCGAACACGTTGTCGACGTCCTGCAGCACGGTCGCGACGCGCTCGAGGCTCGCTCCGGTGTCGATGTTCTTCGCGGGCAAATCGCCAAGGATCGTCTCGTGCTCGTCGACCTGGTCTTGCATGAAAACGTGGTTCCAGATCTCCATGTACCGGTCCTCATCGACGTCGGGGCCGCCCTCCGCCCCGTACTGGGGACCGCGGTCCACGAAGATCTCCGAGCAGGGGCCCGCGGGCCCGGCCGCGTGGGTCGACCAGTAGTTGTCCTCCGCCCCGCGGCGCACGATGCGTTCGGCCGGGATCCCCAGGTCGCGCCAGATCTGGATCGATTCGTCGTCGGTCTCGAAGACCGAGGCCCAGATGCGGTCCTGCTCGATGCCGAAGCCCTGCGTGACGAGCTCCAGACCCCAGGCGCAGGACTCGCGCTTGAAGTAGTCGCCGAAGGAGAAGTTGCCGAGCATCTCGAAGAACGTGAGGTGGCGGTCCGTGTGCCCCACGTTGTCGATGTCGAGCGCGCGGAACACCTTCTGGACCGTGACCGCGCGCGGGTACGGCGCCGGCGCGTGTCCGAGGAAGTACGGGATGAACTGATTCATCCCGGCGTTGGTGAGGAGCAATCCCGAGTCGGGCGGCGGGATCAGCGACGAGGAGGGGACGCGGCGGTGTCCGCGCTCCTCGAAGAAGCGCAAGAACGTCTCGCGGATCTCTCGGCCCTGCATCGGAAGGCCCAGTCTACGGGCGCCGGGAGGACCCTTGGCTATTTCAGCCGGAGCTCGTCTTCCTTCTCCCGCATCGCCTCGCGTCCTTCCGCGATCGATTCGGAGAAGAGCTTCGCGATGTCCATCAGCCCGCCCCGCGCCTCCCGGGCGAGGTTGGCCGGCGCCACCTTCTGCGACTGACGGCGCAGGAACCGCATCGACATGATCGCGCCCGCCGTCCCGGCGCCGAGGCCCACCGCAAGCCAGAAGATCCTTCTCATCGCGGATCCGGCCTCACTTCGGAGCCTTCTTGCCGCCGAAACGGCTCGCGGCGGCCCGCACCCCCGCGCCGACGCCGATGAGCTTGGTGAGCGGGCTCGAGACCGCCTGTTCGACCAGGCCCGCGATCCGCTGGATGCGCCCGACGATCTCCCCCGTCGCCACGAGCATGCCGTCCACCCGGTCGAGCTCGCGGTTGGCCTTCTCCACCGAGGTCTTCACCTCGCGCATGAGCGGCACGGTCTCCTCGCGGATCCCGTCGATCAGCATCTTCGTGCTCTCCAGGACCCGGAACGTGTTGATCAGGACGACGCAGAGGAACAGGACGAGCAGGCCCCAGAACGCGGCAAGCACGATGAGGGCGACGTCTCCTCCGTCGAGCGCGGCGATCATTCGGTCTCCTCCGTGTGGGTCGGGGCATCATAGCCGGACCCACCGTCCGAACGGCTCGGGTCGCCGGCCCCCTCGGACTCCTCGCCGTGACCCGAGGGCTCGTAGTAACGCTGGCCTTGGAAGCGCGCCGGCCGGTACTCCTGCTCCACCCGGGCCTCGGGGAAGTCGTGCGGATACCGGTAGCCCTTGCCGTGCCCCAAGCGCTTGGCGCCCGGGTAGTGCGCGTCGCGAAGGTGGAGCGGCACGGGGTCGCTCGAGGCCGCATCTTCCTCCGCCCGGCCGAGCGAGACGATGACGCTGTTGGACTTCGGGGCGCGGGCGAGATAGATCGCCGCCTCCGCGAGGTTCAGCTTCGCCTCGGGAAGGCCGACGTGCTCGACCGCCTGCGCCGCGGCGACGGCGATCAGGAGCGCGCGGGGATCGGCCAGCCCGATGTCCTCCGAGGCGTGCACGATCATCCGCCGCGCGACGTAGCGCGCGTCTTCCCCCGCCTCGAGCATCCGCGCCAGCCAGAACAGCGCGGCATCGGGGTCCGAGCCGCGGATGCTCTTGATGAAGGCCGAGATGACGTCGTAGTGCGCGTCCCCCTGCCGGTCGTAGACGATCGCCTTCTGTTGCACGGCGTCCGCGGCGAGGTCGCGCGTGACCGTCCGCTGGCCGGCCGATCGCGCGGCGAGCACGGCGGCATCGAGCCCGGTCAGGGCGATCCGCGCATCGCCGCCCGCGACCTCGATCAGGTGGTCGAGCGCCTCGTCCTCGGCGTCGACCCCGAGCTTGCCCAGGCCGCGGTCCTCGTCGGCGAGGGCGCGCCGCAGCAGCGCTCGGAGCGCGTCCGAGTCGAGCGGCTCCAGACGGAGCAAGATGGTGCGCGACAGGAGCGGCGTCACGAGCGAGAAGTACGGGTTCTCGGTGGTGGCGCCGATCAGGGTGACCGTTCCCTCCTCGACGGCGGGGAGCAGCACGTCCTGCTGCGCCTTGGACCACCGGTGGACCTCGTCGACGAACAGCACCGTCCGGAACATGCCGCCCTTGGCACGTTCGATGACCTTGCGCGCGTCGGCGACGCCGGACGAAACCGCGGAGAGCTGGACCAGGTCGGCGCCGACCGAGTCCGCGAGCAGATGCGCGAGCGTCGTCTTCCCGGTCCCCGCGGGACCCCACAGGACGAGGGACGGCAGATGCCCGCCCTCGAGCAGCTTGGTGAGCGCCCGGCCGGGCCCGATCAGATGCGTCTGGCCGACGAACTCGTCGAAGGAACCGGGCCGCATCCGCGCCGCGAGGGGGACGTCGGCCACTGGCCTACTAGTCCTTGTACCTGATGATGCGGTCGGGCCGGATCTTCAGGATCTCGCGGACCTGCCCCGGCGTGTAGCGATACCCGTGCCCGTCGTAGCGATGGGAGAGCTCGTCGATGTGCCGCTCGGCGCGCTCCCCCTCCTCGATCTCGACGACCGTCCCGGTGACCGACGTCCAGTCGTACGCGTCGCCGTTCCGCAGGACGCAGAGGGCTACCTGCGGGTTCGCGCGGACGTTCCGGTCCTTCACGCGGCCCTTCGCGGTGTTCACGAGAACGTGTCCGTCGTCGGCGTCGACCCACGTGATCGTCGCGTGCGGCGACCCGTCGGAGTTCATCGTGACGAACGTGCCGAAGTCCGTCCCGGTGAAGAGCGCGACCTCGTGAGGCGTGAGCTCGATCACCGCTCTTCCTCGTCGTCGGGACGCGCGATGACCGCGATCCCCAGCTCCGCGAGCTGCTCGAGCGCGACCGGGGACGGCGCCCCCGTGAGCGGGTCGGCGCCCGACTGGGCCTTCGGGAACGCGGTGACGTCGCGGAGCGTCTCCTTGCCGGCCATCAGCATGACGAGCCGGTCGATCCCCATCGCGATCCCCCCGTGCGGCGGGACGCCGTACCGGAACGCCGTCAGGATGTGGCCGAACTTCTCCTGGATCTCGTCGTCGCTGAGCCCGAGCGCCTCGAAGACCCGGTGCAGGACGTCCGGGCGATGGATCCGGATGCTCCCCCCGCCGATCTCGAACCCGTTCAGCACGAGGTCGTAGGCGCGCGCCTTCGCCGTCGCCGGATCGAGATCCTCACCCACCGGCGACGTGAACGGGTGGTGGACCGAGACCAGCTTGCCCTCGTCCTCGCTCCACTCGAACAGCGGCGGTTCGACCATCCAGATGAACGCCCACTCGCCGGCAGGTGCCAGGCCGAGCCGTTGCGCCATCAGCCGGCGGAGCCCGTCGAGCGCCGAGTCCACACGACCGGGTTGATCGGCGACGACGAAGACCACCTCGCCGTCGGCCGAGCTCGTCTTCTTCACGATCGCGGTGATCTCCTCCGGCGACAGGAACTTCGCGATCGGCCCCTCGAGCTGGTTGGACCCGGTATTGCGGAACCACGCGAGCCCTCCCGCCCCCCGGCCGCGGACGTACGTCTCGAGGTCCTTCATGTCCTTGCGCGAGGGCTCGCCGGTCCAAGGCGCCGAGAAGCCCCGGATCGTGCCGCCGCCGGAAAGGACCGTCCGGAAGGCGTTGAACCCGGTGCTCGCGAAGTCCTCGGACAGGTCGGCGAGGATCATCCGGTCCCCGTACCTCATGTCAGGCTTGTCCGAGCCGTACCGCGTGATCATCTCGTCGTACGTCATCCTCGGGAACGGCGTCGTCACCTCGGCGCCGTGCACCTCGCGGACGACCCGCGCGTAGAGCGGCTCGATGACGGCGATCACGTCCTCCTCGTCGACGAAGGACATCTCGACGTCGAGCTGCGTGAACTCGAAGCTGCGCTCGGCGGTCGGCCGCTCGTCGCGCAGGCACCGCACGATCTGGTAGTAGCGATCCTGGCCGCCGACCATGAGGAGCTGCTTCAGCTGCTGAGGCGACTGCGGCAGCGCGTAGAAGGAGCCGGGCCACAGACGCGAGGGGACGAGGAAGTCGCGCGCGCCCTCGGGGGTGCTGCGCGTGAGCATCGGCGTCTCGACCTCGCGGAAGCCGTGCGCTTCCATCTCGTCACGGACGATCCGGTTGATCTGATGACGGAGACGCAGGACCTCGGTCATCTCGGGCCGGCGAAGATCCAGGTAGCGGTACCGGAGCCGGAGCTCCTCCGAGGCCTCGATGCGGTCCTCCACCGGGAACGGAGGCGTGTCCGCGGCGCTCAGGACCTCGACCTCGTCGACCGCGACCTCCACCTCTCCGGTCGGCAGGTCCGGGTTCACGGTTCCGTCGGGACGCGCCCGCACCTCGCCCATCACCCGGACGACGGACTCGGACTTGAACCCCTGGGCGGCGGCGTGCGCCTCCGCGGCATCCTCGGGATGGAACACGAGCTGGACGAGGCCCTCACGGTCGCGCAGGTCGACGAACGTCACCCCGCCGTGGTCCCGCTGCCTCCACACCCAGCCACAGAGGGTCACGCGCTCGCCCACGTCCGCGGCGCGGAGCTCGCCGCACGCGTGCGTTCGCATCGCCGTTCGCATGTCGCTCATGGTTCTACCGACCCGTCCTGCCGAGAGAGCCAGTTCACCACATCCGTGAGCGGCACCTCGTCCTGCTCACCGTCGGCGAGCCGGCGCATCGTGACGGTGCCGGACTCCAGCTCCCGGTCGCCGACGATGGCCGCGTAGGCGGCGCCGGCCCGGTCGGCCGTGCGGAGCTGCGCTCCGAGCGGTCGCTCCTCGAGCGCACCCTCCGCCGGGATCCCCGCGGCGCGGAGCTCGCCCACCAGCCGCATCCCCGCCTCGGCCGCCGCGCCGATCGCGACGACGAAGCATCGTGGGGTTCGCGGCGGCGGGAGCGGGACGCCCTCGGCCTGCATCGCGATCAGGATGCGGTCCAGGCCCATCGCGAACCCGACACCCGGAGTCGCCTGACCCCCGAGCTCCTGCGCCAGGCCGTCGTAGCGACCGCCGGCGTTCACGGTGGCCTGTCCGGCGGACAACGAGCCGGACACCCATTCGAACGCGGTCCGGGTGTAGTAGTCGAGGCCGCGGACCAACCGCGGGTTGAGCTCGTACGCGATCCCGGCGGTCTCGAGGCCCGACCGAACGCCGGCGAAATGGGCCGCGCATGCCTCGCACAGGTGATCGGCGATCGTCGGCGCCGCGAGCACGAAGTCCTTCGTCCCGTCGACCTTGCAGTCGAAGACGCGCAATGGATTGCGCTCGAGGCGCGTGCGGCAGTCCTCGTCGAGTTGGTCTCGGTACGGCGCGAAGTACTCGACGAGCCGTTCGCGGTACGCGGGCCGGCAGGTCGCGTCGCCGATCGAGTTGAGCTGCAGCGTGAGCTGGCCGAGCCCTCGTTCCCGGACGTACCGCTCGCCGAGATCGATCACCTCGACGTCGGCACCGGGACCCTCGACGCCGACGATCTCGATCCCGAACTGCCGGAACTCCCGCATCCGCCCCGCTTGCGGGCGCCCGTGACGGAACTGCGGGCTCACGTAGTACGCCTTGAACGGCGTGGGCAGTTCCTGGGCGTTCGACAGATACGCGCGCACGACTGACGCGGTGCTCTCGGGACGAAGGGTGAGCGATCGCCCTCCCTTGTCCTCGAAGGTGTACATCTCCTTCGTCACGACGTCCGAGGTCTCGCCCGACGTCCGCGTGAACAGGTCGGTGTGCTCGAACGTCGGCGTCTCGACGTAGCGGAATCCGTAGAGGTGCGCGAGCCGGTGCGCCTGCTCGTAGAGCCCGAGCATCGCGTCCGAGCGCGGCGGCAGGAGGTCGTCGGTTCCCCTCGGCGGTTGCAGCTCCACTAGGACCCCTGCAGGAACGGGTTCCGCTCACGCTCGCGGCCGACGGTGGTGCGTGGCCCGTGTCCGGGATAGACCTCCGTCGGGTCAGGTAGCTCCATGAATCGCCGGAGGCTCCGATCCATGTCCGGGGGCGAGGAGTTCGGGAAGTCGCTCCGGCCGATGGAACCGGCGAAGACGAGATCGCCCGAAAGCACCCAGCCGTCGGTCCCGTATACGACGCTGCCGGGCGTGTGCCCTGGGGTGTGCATCACCTCGATCCGGAACCCGGCGAACGTCAAGACGTCGCCGTCGGAGAGGGTCCGCACGTCCTTGACCGGGACCGGCGGCGTCTCGAACCCGGCACCCCAGGCGGGCGGATCGGTGAGCGCCAGCACATCTCCCTCGTGGATGTAGAACGGGAGGTCGTCGCCGCAGAACTCGGCCGCGCTTCCGATGTGGTCGAAATGCCCGTGGGTGGCCAGCACGGCGACCGGCCGGCGGCCCTCCAGCTCGAGTATCCGGTGCACGGCGACCGGCGAGAAGCCGGGATCGACGACCACCGCGTCCTCGGTCCCGTCGGCGCCGATCAGCCAGCAGTTCGTCTCGAACGAGTTGTCGGAAAAGACGTCGAGGTACATCGGTCGGCCATCGTATCGGACGGGCTGCCGTGGCCTGCTCAGAACGAGGCCGAGTCGATCCAGAGCGTGACGGGGCCGTCGTTCACGAGCTCGACCTCCATGTGCTCGCGGAACGCACCTCGCTGCACGGTCGCACCCCGAGCCTCGAGCGCCCGAGCGAAGGCCTCCACGCGATCGGCCGCGATGTCGGGCGGCGCGGCAGCGTCCCACGAGGGCCTGCGTCCCTTCCGGACGTCCCCGAACAGCGTGAACTGCGGCACCACGAGGATGTCTCCCCCGGCCTCGGCCAGCGCCTTGTTCATCTTGCCCTGGTCGTCCTCGAATACCCGGAGGTTGACCACCTTCTCGGCGAGCCGGTCGTACTCGCCGAAGCCGTCGTCCTTGCCCACGCCGACGAAGAGCAGCAGCCCCGGACCGATCTCGGCGACGAGCTCGCCTCGGACCGTGACGGACGCGCGGGAGACCCGCTGGAGGAGGAGCCGCACTACCGGGGCACGACGCGGAAGGCGTCGTAGACGTTCTCGACCTTCTTGGCCGCGGTGAGGATCTCCGCCAGGTGCGTGATGTCGGCGAGCTCGAACGTGAACCGAAGGATCGTCGTGCGGTCTCGTCCGACGGCGGAGGTCGCCGACAGGATGTTGACGTGGTGGTCCGACAGCACCGTCGCGACGTCCGAGAGCAACCGGGTGCGGTCGAGGGCTTCCACCTGGACCGCCACGACGAACGACGTGGGCTTGCCGGTCCGCCAGGAGACCTCGATCAGGCGCTCGGACTGTGCGGTGAGCGCCTTCGCGTTCGGGCAGTCGGTGCGGTGAACGCTCACGCCCTGCCCGCGCGTCACGAACCCCATGATCTCGTCGCCGGGGACCGGCGTGCAGCAGCGAGCGAGCCGAACCCAGACGTCGGCCGAGCCGGGCACCACGATGCCCGAGGTGACGTCCTGCTCGAGATGGACCGGTCTCGCGAGCGGGATCTCGGTCGTGTCCTCATCGGTCGTGCCTTGCACGAGCCGGGTGAGCCGCGCGACGACGGACTGCGGCGAGACGTGTCCCTCCCCCATCGCCACGAAGAGCGAATCCAGGCTCGGGAACTTCATCTCGTTCGCGAGCTGGGACAGGGCCTCCTCGGTGGCGAGCCGCTTGAACGGGACGTTCTGGCGTCGCATGAGGCGCTGCAGGGCGTCGCGGCCTTCCTCGAGGGCATCCTCGCGCCGCTCCCGGCTGAACCATTGGCGGACCTTGTTGCGCGCCCTCGGCGTCGCGACGAACCTGAGCCAGTCCTGCGACGGGCCCTCGCCCTGCGCCTTCGAGGTGAGGATGTCGACCGTGTCGCCGGTCCGAAGCTCGAAGTCGAGCGGCACGAGCTTGCCGTTCACCTTGGCACCGATCGTGCGATGCCCCACCTCGGTGTGGATCGAGTAGGCGAAATCGACCGGCGTCGCTCCTGCCGGCAGGTTCATGACGTCGCCCTTCGGCGTGAAGCAGAAGACCTGACCCCCGTACAGGTCGATCTTGAGTCCCTCCATGAACTCGCGAGGGTCGGCCATGTCCTTCAGCCACTCGAGCATCTGTCCCAGCCAGGCGAGCTCGGCCGCCTCCTTGGCCTTCTTGCCGTCGCGGCCCTCCTTGTAGCGCCAGTGCGCCGCGATCCCGAACTCGGCCGTGCGATGCATGTCTTTCGTGCGGATCTGCACCTCGATCGGGCGTCCCTGAGGCCCGACCACGGTGGTGTGCAGCGACTGGTACATGTTCGACTTGGGCATCGCGATGTAGTCCTTGAAGCGACCCGGCACCGGCTTCCACAGCGAGTGGATCGCGCCGAGCGCGCCGTAGCAGTCGCGGATGGAGTCGACGAGGACGCGAAGGCCGGCGAGATCGTAGATCTCGTTGAACTCCTTGCCGCCGATCACCATCTTCTCGTAGATCGAGTAGAGGTGTTTCGGACGTCCGTCGACGTCCGCCTTGACCCCGGCATCGCGCAGGCGCGCTCGCGCCGAATCCAGGACACCGTCGACGTATTTCTGGCGCTCGCCGCGCCGCTTCTCGACCAGGCTCGCGATCTCGCGGTACGGCCCGGAATGCAGCGCCTTGAAGGACAGATCCTCGAGCTCCCACTTGATCTGCTGGACGCCGAGGCGGTGTGCCAGCGGGGCGTAGATGTCCAAGGTCTCGGTCGCGATCCGGCGCTGCCGGTCCGGCGCGAGCGGCGCGAGCGTCCGCATGTTGTGGAGCCGGTCGGCGAGCTTGATGAGCAGGACGCGGATGTCCCCGGCCATCGCCACGATCATCTTGCGAACGTTCTCGGCCTGTTCCTGCTCGCGGCTGCGGTAGGTGATCGATTCGAGCTTGGTCAGACCGTCGACGATGCGCGCGACCTCCGGGCCGAACGACTCCTCCAGCTCGTCGAGGGTGACGTCGGTGTCCTCGACGGTGTCGTGGAGCAGGGCCGCCTCGAGCGTCGTCGTGTCGAGACCAAGGTCGGCGAGGATCGTGGCGACCGCCAGGGGGTGCTCGATGAAGGCCTCGCCCGACAGCCGCGTCTGCCCGGCGTGGCGCTCGTCGGCGAAGCGGAAGGCGCGCTCGATCTCCCGGAGATCCGCCTTCGGGTTGTAGGACTTGACGGTTCGCAGCAGTCCCTCGATGCCGCCGCGCGCCGTGTCCGCCTCGCCGGGCCGAAGCCGGGCGAGGATCCCGCCCCGTCGCTCGGTCTTGACCTGGTCCCCGCCGTCCACCCTGGCCCCCTTCGGAGCATCCAGTGTAGCCCCGGGCGTGCGTGGGCCAGGAAACAGGCGGGCTCGCGCTAGTAGTTCAGGAGCGTGAAGACGTCGTAGCCCTGGAGCTTGTCCCGCCCGTTGAGGAAGCCGAGCTCGATCAGGCAGGCGATCCCGACGACCTTGCCACCGATGCGCTCGACGAGCTGCGCGGTCGCCCGGGCCGTGCCGCCGGTCGCGAGGACGTCGTCCACCACGAGCACGCGCTCGCCCGCGGCCACCGCGTCCTGATGGATCTCGAGCGTGGCCGTGCCGTACTCCAGCTCGTACTCGGCCGCCTCGGTGTTCCACGGGAGCTTGTCCTTCTTGCGGACGGGCACGAACCCCGCGCCGAAGTGATACGCAACCGGGGACGCGATGATGAATCCTCGCGCCTCGATTCCGACGACCTTGTCGACGTTGCCGCGACCGAAATGGACCACGATGAGGTCGATCACCGTGGAGAACGCGATCGGGTCGGCGAGCAGCGGCGTGATGTCCTTGAAGACGATGCCCTCCTGAGGGAAGTCGGGCACATCGCGGATCAGCGCCTTCACACGGTCGAGTTCCATCGCCATCACCTCCGCTTGCGCTTCGCCGGCGGCTTCCGCCGGCTCTTGGAGCCCGGGCGCGGACTTCCCTGGGCGCTTCGTGCCGTCGATCGTGTGGCCGCCGCGGCGCCGACGGCGGCCGACTCCTCGGCCACCACCTCATCGTCGACCGCCGTTCCGGGAACCGGTCGCAGGCGGCGCTCCCCCGGCCGCGCTTCGAGCCGTGCGCGGTGTTGCTTGAATCGCGACTCGCGCTCCTTCAGCACCGCCAGGAGCGGCGTGGCGACGAAGATCGACGAGTATGCACCGGTGATCACGCCGATCAGCATCGCGAAGGCGAAGTCCTTCAGGGTGTCGCCGCCGAACAGGAGAAGCGACAGGATCGGGAGCACGACCACCAGCGACGTGTTCACCGAGCGCATCAGCACCTGGTTCATCGAGAGGTTCGCGACCTCTTCGTACGTGCTCTTCGCGAGGAGCGCCGGAGACTCGGTGTTCTCCTTCACCTTGTCGTAGATCACGACGGTGTCGTAGAGCGAGAAGCCGAGGATCGTCAAGATCGCGATGACCGTGCCCGGCGAGACCTGGCGCCCGGTGAGGGCGTACACGCCGGCGGTGATGACGACGTCGTGCACCATCGCGACCATCGCCCCGATGGCCATCTTCCACTCGAACCGCAGCGTGATGTAGAGCGTGATCACGAGCAGGACGACGATCAGGCCGATCAACGCCTGCCGCGAGATCTCCTCGCCCCACGTCGGCCCGACCACCTGCGTGCTGACGTCGTCAGGTGTCACGTCCGCTTGCCGCGCCAGCTCCTCGATCAGCTGGGTGCGCTCCTCCGCCGAGAGGTCGGTGAGTGCCGTGGTCCGGATCTGCACCTGGTCGGTGCCGATCACCTGGATCTCGGCATCGCGACGGTTGTACGGGTCTTCAGCCAGGACGTCGCGGATCTCCTCGACCGTCGCGCCGGACCGATTCTCGAACTGGATCTGGGTGCCGCCGGTGAAGTCGATGGAGTAGTTCAGCCCGCGGACCACGAGACCGGCGAGCGCGAGCACCACCACGGCCCCCGAGAGCAGGAACCACACCTTCCGTCGCTGGACGATCCGGAACCGCGGCGTGCGGTAGCCGCGGAAGATCTCGAACGCATGACGCAGCGTCACTTCGTCCCT
Source organism: uncultured Actinomycetes bacterium (assembly GCA_963786805.1). Taxonomy (GTDB): domain Bacteria; phylum Actinomycetota; class UBA4738; order UBA4738; family HRBIN12; genus CALGFI01. The sequence goes on along the minus strand of CAWBAK010000005.1, from coordinate 39,202 downwards.
CCGGAGAGCGCGGGGGTGAGCTCGTGGTCGGCGGCCACACCGCTCGTGATGCCGATCCCCCGCATCGTCACCAGTCGCTCGTTGCGCGCCAGCAGGTACACGGCGGGACGCTTGAAGAAGTACACGACGAACAGGTCCAGGAGCACCGCGACGCCCAGCGTCAGCGCGAACCCGCGCACCGAGCTGATCGCCGTCATGTACAGGACGAGCGCCGCGAGCGCCGTGACGATGTCGGCGGCCACGATGGTCCGGAACGCCTTCTTGAACGCCGGGTTGACGGCGCTGCGAGGCGTCTTGCCGGCATGCACCTCGTCCTTGAAACGCTCGAAGAACACGATGTACGAGTCGGCGGTGACCCCGAGCGAGATCACGAGCCCGGCGACACCGGCGAGCGTCAGGCTGTAGCCCACGGTCCGGCCCGCCAACGCGATGAGCGCCAGCGCGAGCACCGCCCAGATCGTCATCCCGAGCCAGGCCACGACCGCCAGGATCCGGTAGTAGAACAAGAGGTACAGCGCCAGCAGGACGAGACCCGCGATCCCCGCGAAGATCCCCGCGTCCAGGGACTCGGCGCCGAGCGTCGGGCTCACGGTCAGCACCTGCTGGGTGGTGAGCTCCACCGGGAGCGCTCCGGCGTTCAACTGGGTCGCGAGGTCTTTCGCGCGGGTCTCGGTGAAGCTGCCCTCGATGAAGGCCGTGCCACCGGTGATGGGTTCGTTCACGCTCGGCGCCGAGATCACCTGGCGGTCGACGACGATCCCGAGCTGGCCATCGGTCGGGGCGAGCCGGGTCGTGACGTCGCCGAACGCCTGCGAGCCCTCGCCCGTGAGCGAGAAGTCGATGATCCATCCACGTCCGAGCGAGGTCTGGCCCCCCGAATCGAACACGGCGGCCGCACTGTCGATGGCGTCGCCGGTGAGCTCGACCGGGCCAAGCCGGTACTTCGTCTGGTCGGCGCTGTCGAACAGCACGACCTCCTTGTCTCGCAGCGACTCGAAGGAGCAATCCGGGCTCTCCAGCTCGGTGGGTGTCGCGCAGTCGACCGGGATCGAGTCGTAGCCGGGCGTGGCCGGCGCCAGCACCTCGAGGACCGCTCGGAACTCCAGGCGAGCGGTCTGGCCGATCACCTGGAGCAGGCGCTCCTGTCCGGTCTCCTGCAGGCGCGCCTGCGCCGCCTCGCGCGACAAGAAGCACCCGAGCTGCTGCTCAGCCGAGCTGACGACGCAGAACTGCTGGTCGAGCTTGGTCACGACGAGATCGCCGAGCTGTCCCTCGGCCTCCGGCTCTGTCAGGTAGCACGCGGCGCCGACGTCGCTCCGGAGGATCTGGTCTCCGCGCCCGACGATGCAGAAGTTCTGCGACAGCTCCGTGCCCACGTCGACGATCTGTTCCTCGGCCTCGTCGCGGCTGGGGAAGCAGGGATCGGTCGTCAGCCCCGTCCCCGTGACGCAGAACTCCTGTGCCTGCTTGCGGACCGCAAGCGCGTCGATCGCGGCCTGCGCCTGCTCCTCGGTCCCGAAACAGGGTGGGTCCTCGCTCCCGAACAGGGAGCCGGTCAGACAGGCGGATTGCGTCACGGGCGAGATCGTCGCGGCGTCGAGCACGTCCTGCGCATCGGACTCCTGATCGGTGCACCCGAAGTTCGCATCCGACGCGTCGAGGATGCAGTACCGGGTCCCCTGCCGCTCCACGATCGTCCCGCGGGCCAGACCGGGGATCTGCACCTCGATGTTGTTCCGCGTCACGTACAGGATCGGCTCCGCCGTCCCGAACGCGTCGATGCGGTTGCGGATGTTCTCCAGGGCCCGGTCCATGACGTCCTGCGGCGTTCCCTCGGGCGCCGACAGGATCACCGACACGCCGCCCTCCAGATCAAGGCCGAGGACGGGCCGGGTGCCCGTGGCGAACAGCGCGATGGACCCTGCGACGAGCGCGAAGACGAACAGCAGCGAGAACAGGAGCGGGCGTCCACGCCTCATGCCAGCTGCGCCCCGTTGATCGTGAGCCGGAACCGGCAGTCCAGGACCTGGGCCGCCTTCCGGCACATCTGCATGCGGCCGAGGAAGATCTCGAAGTACTCCATCACCTGGCTGATCTCGGTGTCGATCGTGAGCTCCAGGGTCACCGTCTTCGCCGTCGAGTCCACGCGCAGGAACGACTGCTCGGCCGCGAAGTTCACGCGGTCGTGGATGTCGAACTCGATCTGGCCGGACTTGCGAACGCGGCTGCGATGCACGTCCGACTTGTCGGCCAGGATCACCGCGGCCGACACCGGCGAGACGGCGGCGCCGTTGTCCTCCTCATGGTTCGCGACCGCAGCGACGACGAGCGCGAGGTCGGCCGCCGAGGCCCGCTCACGCAGCGCGTGGTACACGAGGAGCCCGCCGGTTTGCCCATGCGACTCGCGCGAGATCATGTTCCCGACGTCGTGAAGGTATCCCGCGACGCAGGCGAGGTTCGCCATGTGCTCGTCGAACCCCACGCGCGTCATCACGTTGTACGAGATCCGCCCGGTGAGATTGGCGTGACGGAACCCGTGCTCGGTGTAGCCGAGGCCCTCCATCACGCGGTCGGCCGCGGAGATGAAGTTCGACAGCTCGGGGTCGTCCTTCACCTCGTCCAGGGTGAGCGGAACGGGTTCGATCGCCGGCGCGCCGGGCGGGTTGGGACCCGGCGCGGGTGCCGGCTCGGGCGAGACGGGGGCCGGCTCCGAGCTCACGGTTGCCGGTCGGCCCCCTCGTCCATCGCGCCGTCCTCGTCGCCGATGTCCTCGTCCTCGACGAAGCGCTGCGCGACCCCCGCACGGAGCATGCGGACGCGGGTTCCGGGCGCGATCTCGACGGTCAGGACGCCCTCGTCGTCGTCGATCTCGACGATCGTTCCGAAGATGCCTCCGGTGGTCATGACCTCGTCCCCGACCTCGAGCGTCGAGAGCAGCGCCTGCTGCGCCTTCTGCCGGTTGCGCTGCGGCCGGATGAGCAGGAAGTAGAAGCCGACGATCATGAGGACCGGCAGCGCGAGCCCGACGAGCGAACTACCGCTGGCCGGTTCGCTGGCTTGCGCGAGGAGCTGAACGACCATGGGGGAACTGCCTCCTTCGGGGTGAATCCGCAGCATACAGGCTATCGCTGGATACGCCGGAGGCGATCAGCGCTTCGCCCGAACAAGCCGCTCAGGCGAGCGGAAGGGCGCCCTCGGCGGTGACCCCGAGGTGCCGATAGGCCCGCTCCGTGGCGACCCGGCCGCGCGGTGTTCGTTGCAGGAACCCGAGCTGCAGCAGGTAAGGCTCGTAGACGTCCTCGACCGTGTCGGTCTCTTCCCCGACCGCCGCGGCGAGCGTCGACAGGCCGACCGGCCCACCGCCGAACTTCTCGACGATCGCCGACAAGATCGCGAGGTCCAGCTTGTCCAGACCGCGATCGTCCACGTCGAAGAGCTCGAGCCCGGCCCGCGCGACGTCACCGGTGACCCCGCCGTCGTGCCGGACCTCGGCGAAGTCGCGGACCCGGCGGAGCAGCCGGTTCGCCACCCGGGGAGTGCCCCGCGAGCGTCGCGCGATCTCGCCGGCGCCGTCGTCGTCCACGCTCACGCCGAGGATCCCGGCCGAACGAACGACGATCCGGGTGAGGTCCTCCACCGAGTAGTAGTCCAGGCGAGGCGAGAACCCGAACCGCTCGCGAAGCGGAAGGGTGATCCGGCCCGGGCGCGTCGTCGCGCCGACGAGCGTGAACCTCGGCAGGTCCAGGCGGATGCTCCGGGCGCTCGGCCCCTTGCCGAGGACCACGTCGAGCTGGAAGTCCTCGAGCGCCGGGTAGAGCACCTCCTCGACCGGGCGCGGCATCCGGTGGATCTCGTCCACGAACAGGACGTCGCCCTCCTCGAGGTTCGTGAGGATCGCGGCGAGGTCGCCGGGGCGGTCGAGGGCCGGCCCCGAGCTCGGCTGGAACCCCACGCCCAGCTCGTTCGCCACGATGCCCGCGAGCGTCGTCTTGCCGAGGCCGGGTGGCCCGGAGAACAGCAGATGGTCGACCGTCTCGGTTCGAGCGCGAGCGCCGTCGATCAGGAGCGCGAGCTGTTCCTTGATCCGCTGCTGGCCGACGAACTCGTCGAGCCGGCGAGGACGGAGCGCGGCGTCGAGCTCGCGGTCGTCTTCGGGAAGACCCTCGGTCTGGCCGGGATCGACGATCCGGGGCTCGTCATCCACGTCGGGCACAGCCTATCCCCGCCCCACGTGCTGGAGGGCGTCGCGCAGAAGGTCCTCGACGGGGCGATCGCCGTCGGGGAGGCCGACCATCGCCTCGCTCGCCTCCTGCGGGGAAAGGCCCAACGAAAGGAGTGCCTCGCGCACGTCGGCGAGGGGACCGTCCACGATCACGACATCGCCGCCGAGCTTGTCCTTGAGGTCGAGCACGACGCGCTGCGCGACCTTCTTCCCCACGCCGGGCACGATCGTGAGCGCCGCGACGTCCCCGCCCCCGACGGCGCGCCGCAGCGCGGTGGGCGACAGGACCGAGAGGAAGGACAACGCCACCTTCGGCCCGACCCCGGTCACGGTGACGAGCAGGTCGAAGAGCTCGCGCTCGTCGGCGCTCGCGAAGCCGAACAGCGTGATGCCGTCGTCGCGAACGACCATCCGCGTGTGGACGCTCGCCGACTTCCCCACCGCCGGGAGCTTCGCGAGCGTCGAGGCCGGCACGTTCACCTCGTACCCGACGCCGCCGACCGAGAGCACGGCGCGACCGACCGCTTTCTCGACGACCGTGCCCTCGAGGAACGCGATCACGCGCGCAACCTCGTCACGTCGACGGTGCGGCTCGGCTTGGTCGAACGCGAGGCGACGCGGAGTCGCGACTGCGTCAGGTGGCACAAGGCCACGGCCACCGCGTCGGCGGCGTCCGGCTGGCTGGGGACGTCGCGAAGGCCGTGTAGTCGCGAGAGCGCGTCCCGCACCTGTCGCTTGTCCGCGTTCCCCTGTCCGGTCACGGCCATCTTGACCTCGAGCGGTCCGTACTCCTCCACCGTAAGTCCGGCCTCCGACGCGGCGAGGAGGATCACGCCCGTCGCGCGCGCCACCGTGAGCGCGCTCACATGGTTCTTGTTCCACGCGACCCGCTCGACGGCCACGGACCCTGGACGGTGCTCGGCGATCGCCGCCGCCACCGCCTCGTGGATCAGCCGGAGGCGGTCGGCCTCGGGGAGGTCACCCGGCGTCCTGACGGTCCCGGCGAAGACGAGCTCGGGGCGGCGGTCCTGCCTCGCGACCGCCGCCAACCCGAGCGCGGCGATGCCCGGGTCCACGCCGAGCACGCACGAATCGAACACCTGTTCAGTCTCGGGGAGGGAGAGGGCCGGGTCAAACACCCCGCGGGATACCGAAGCTCAGCCCGAGAGCTCGGCCATCACCGATTCGGGGATGTCGAAGTTCGCGTAGACGTTCTGGACGTCGTCGAGCTCTTCGAGCGTTTCGAGCAGTGCCAACACCTGCCTGGCGTGACCACCTTCGACGGGGATCGCGTTCTGCGGGACCATCGTGAGCTCTGCCGAGAGCAGCGCGATGCCCGCCGCCGAGAGGGCGTCGCGCACGGCGACGAACGATCCCGGATCCGTCGTGATCTCCCACGTGCTCTCTTCATCCTGGAGGTCGTCGGCACCGGCCTCCAGCGCGATCTCGACCAGCTTCTCCTCGTCGGGCGCCGCATCCTTGTCGATCTGGATCAGACCCTTCCGCTGGAACATCCAGGCCGTGCTCCCGGTCTCGCCGAGGTTGCCGCCATGGTGCGTGAACGCATAGCGCACGTCCTGCGCCGTCCGGTTCCGATTGTCGGTGAGCGTCTCGACGAACACGGCGACGCCGCCGGGGCCGTAGCCCTCATACGTGACCTCTTCGTATCGCGCGCCGCCCTCGAGCTCGCCGGTTCCACGCTTGATCGCGCGCTCGATGTTGTCCGCGGGGACTGATGCATCGCGCGCTTTCTCGATCGCCGAGGCGAGCGTCATGTTCGCCTTCGGATCGCCGGAACCGCCCTCGCGAGCCGCGACCTCGATCGCGCGCAGGAGCTTCGCGTACTCGTTGCTCCGCTTGGCGTCGGCCGCGCCCTTCTTCCGCTTGATCGTGCTCCACTTCGAATGACCGGACACGTCACACCTTCCCGAGCAGGTACTCGTGCAGGCGGGTCTCCCCCACCAGCTCCGGGTGGAAGGATGCCACGACGAGGTTCCCCTGCTCCAGGACGACCGGCGTGCCGTCGAGCCGAGCGAGCACGCGCACCCCGTCCCCGACCTCCTCGACGACCGGCGCGCGGATGAAGACGCCGCGCACGGGATGGTCCACGCCCTCGACCTCGAGGTCCGCCTCGAACGAATCCACCTGCCGACCGTACGCGTTCCGTCGCACCGTGATGTCGACGAGGTCGAGCAGCGGCTCGAGCCCGACCACGCGCTTGGCCATGACGATCATGCCGGCGCACGTTCCGAGGATCGGCATCCCTGCGTTCGCGCGTTCGACGATCGGCTCGACCAGGCCGGAGCTCACGGCGAGCTTCGAGATCGTGGTGGATTCTCCGCCGGGGATCGCGAGGCACTCGACGCGAGACAGGTCCTCCGGCGTGCGCACCTCGATCGGCGTCGCCCCGGCGGCTGCGAACGCCTTCGCGTGCTCGCGGAAGTCTCCCTGAAGCGCGAGGACGCCGGCCTTCATCGAGGCCTACCAGCCGCGGTTCTGGAGCAGTCCGTCCTCGCCGAGTTCCTTGATGTCGATGCCGACCATCGGCTCGCCGAGGCCGTGCGAGACCTTCGCCAGGACGTCGGGGTCCTGGAAGTGCGTCGTCGCCTCGACGATCGCGCGAGCGCGCGGCGCGGGATCCTCGGACTTGTAGATGCCCGAGCCGACGAACACGCCGTCGACGCCGAGCTGCATCATGAGCGCCGCATCCGCCGGCGTTGCGATCCCGCCGGCGGCGAAGTTCACGACCGGCAGCGTTCCCGCCTCGGCCACCATGCGGACGAGCTCGACCGGCGCGCCCAGATCCTTCGCCGCGCCCACGTACTGCTCGGGTCGCAGCGTGGTCAGCCAGCCGATCTCGCGGAGCATCGTGCGCTGGTGGCGAACCGCCTCGACCACGTTGCCGGTCCCGGCCTCGCCTTTGGTCCGGATCATCGCGGCGCCCTCGCCGATCCGGCGGAGCGCTTCGCCCAGGTTGCGGGCGCCGCACACGAACGGAACCGTGAACGCCCACTTGTCGATGTGGTGCTCCTCGTCGGCGGGCGTGAGGACCTCGGACTCGTCCACGTAGTCGACGCCGAGCGCCTGCAGGATCTGGGCCTCGACGAAGTGTCCGATCCGCGCCTTGGCCATGACCGGGATCGAGACGACGCTCATGATCTCCTCGACCTTGGTCGCGTCGGCCATCCGCGCGACGCCGCCGTCCCTGCGGATGTCGGCCGGGACGCGCTCGAGGGCCATGACGGCCACGGCGCCCGCGTCCTCCGCGATCTTCGCCTGATCGGCCGTGGTGACGTCCATGATGACGCCGCCCTTCAGCATCTCGGCCAGCCCGGACTTCACGCGGAAGGTGCCGGTCTCGCGGTCCACGGGTCTCCTCCTTCGGCGCGACGGGACGAGGACGATGAAAGCCCTGCTCACCGAGTGTACCGCCGCCCGCGGGGCGACCTCACGGTCCAGTTGGACCCGGATGCGGAGCCGTGCGCGAGGCTGTCTTAGCGGACCGTCGAGACCTCGACCGTGCTCGGGAGGAGCTCGACCCAGGTTCGGCCGGGTGCGAGGGCGATCTCGGTCCCATCCTTGGTGATGAACCGCGTGAGCTCGTCGAGCCCGTCTCGTTCCCAGCGCCCCTTGATCACCTTCCCGTCGCGGAGCACGTAGGCCCTGCCCGAACCGATGAGCTCCACGTTGGGAGAGGGATTGCCGGCGGCATCGACGATCCGGCCGTTCGTGACCTCGACGACCTGGATCACGACGTTGGTCGCCGAGACCTGGGAACCGTCCTCGAGCATGTGCGCGACATCACCGTGCGAGCGGAGCCACACGTGGTCGCGTCGGCTCCACGTCCAGACGACGTCGGCGACCGAGGAGAACGGGAGATGGACGGTCGAGGAGGCCTTCGCCTTGCCGCTCCACGACTCGGCGTAGTCGAAGAGCTGTCCGGGCTTGGTGCCCGAACCCCTGCCCGCCTTCCAGAGTGCCTCGGTGCTCGTGTAGAGGTTGTGCGGAGCGATGCGACTCGGATCCCTGAGGTACGCGCCCGAGGCGACGTTGTAGTTGACGTCGACGAGCTCGGAACGCTGCAGATGCCGCGTCACGCCCGGAGCGGCGCCCGAGTATCCGAGCAACGGCTCGCCGAGCTGGCGAAGGTAATCCGGATCGGTGGTCCTGCCGCTCCGAACCGGCCCGACGCGGTCCGAGTGGCCGCAATGGAAGATCGCGATGAACCGCGTGTATCCGCCTTCCACCGGCTCCTCCACGACGACGTCCGCGTCGTTCAGGGAGGCCTGCGGACGCGCCTCGGGATGGTTCTCCACCTTGATCGCGAGCGCCGGACGATGGGGCACCTCCCCACGTGGCTCGACACCCGTGAGCGGACAGACCGGCGGCGGGATCGACGGCGGCGGCGGGTCGGCGATGCCGACGCTCGCCATCGCGCTGCGGACGAACGCGGGCGCCCGGCCGGGGAAGAGCGCGAAGTAGCCGACGGTCACCACCCCGGCCAGCGTCGCCGTGGTGAGGACCGCGACGAGCTTGCCGCGGCTGGTCAGCGAGGGTCGGGCAGGCGTGCGATGGGAGCCGGACATGCGGGGGGAACCTCCCTGGGGTTGCGGGCATATGGAGGGGACGCGCGGGCCGCGGTGGCCGGGGCCGCATGCTAGCGGTGGATGGAGGGCCTCTCAACGACCTGGAGGCGATTCCTCCCGAACGTCACATCTCCTCGAGGCGGCGGATCCGGTCCTGGATCGGCGGGTGCGTGCTGAACAGCCGCTCGAGGGTCCCGACGCCTTCGCCCTGAACGCGCGAGGGCTGGTTCAGCCACAGGTGCGCGGTGGCGTTGTTGGCCGAGTGCATGGGGATCGCGCTCGCCGCGCCGATCTTGCGGAGCGCGCTGGCGAGGCCCGGCGGGTAGCGGGTGAGGAGCGCGCCCTGCGCGTCGGCGAGGTACTCGCGCTGCCGCGAGACCGAGAAGCGGATGACCTGGGCGAAGATCGGGGCCAGGACCAACAGGACCAGGCCGACCGCGAAGATGATCGCCTCCGCTCCCCCGCCGCCGCGATCGCCCCCGCGCCGTCCGCGGAAACCGCCCCACAACCACGAGCGCATGAAGAACTCCGAGAGCAAGATCACGGCTCCGGCCAGCGTTGCGACCACCGTTCCGACGAGGATGTCGCGGTCGACGACGTGCGCGAGCTCGTGACCGACCACCCCTTCGAGCTCGACCCGGTTCAACGACTGCAGCAGGCCCTCGGTGACCGCGATCGATGCGTGCTCGGGGTCACGACCGGTCGCGAACGCGTTCGGCGCCGCCTCGGGGACGAGGTACACCCGCGGCTTGGGGATCCCCGCCGCGATCGACAACCCCTCGACGATGTTGTGCAGCCGGGGCTGTTGCTCCGGGGTCACCTCACGGGCGCGCGTCGAGGCGAGGACCACCCGGTCCCCGAACCGGTACGAGGCGACCGCCATCACGAGCGCGATCACCGTGGCGACCACGAGGCCGACCGGACCGGTCGCCCAGATCGTTCCGAGCGCGTACCCGACCGCACCGAGCAGAAGGACGGCTCCGACGATGAGGAGCCACGTCCGGCGGCGGTTCGACGCGATCTGCTCGTACACGCGCTACCCGGGGAAGTCCACCGTCGCGGGGCCGCGCGCCGGGTCCTCGATGTCGAAGAACTCGCGCGACGTGAACCCGAACATGTTCGCCACCACGTTGGTCGGAACCGAGCCGATCAGCGTGTTCAAACGCATCACCTGGTCGTTGTAGAACTGGCGCGCGTACGCGATCTTCGACTCGGTCCCGGTGAGCTCTTCCTGCAGCGACAGGAAGCCCTCGTTCGCTTTCAGGTCGGGGTAGGCCTCGGCGACGGCGAGGAGTTGGCGGAGCCCTCTCGTGATCTGGTTCTCGGCCTGCGCCTGGTCGGGAACCGCGCTCGCGTCCATCGCCCGCGACCGGGCCTCGGTGACGTTCTCGAACAGCTCACGCTCGTGCGAGGCATAGCCCTGCACGGTCCTCACGAGGTTCGGGATCAGGTCGTAGCGGCGGCGGAGCTGGACGTCGATCTGCGACCAGCCGTTGTCGACCCGCGCACGGAGCGACACCAGCCGGTTGTAGGCCACGATGCCCGCCACCAGCACGACCGCGACGATCCCGATGACGACCCACGCCCAGCCCGGCACGGCCGAATCCTAACGAACGCCCCGAGATACGAGCCCGTCAACGACCGGCCGGAGGCGTGATGCCCGTGGCGACCGGCGACCCGCTCGTAGATCGCCTCGATCCGCGGCACCACCACGTCCCAGGAGAACTCGCGCGCTCGCGCGCGGCCGGCCTTCGCGAGCGCCGACGCGAGGTCCGACTCGACGAGCACGCGTCGGATCGCCGATGCCAGGGCGGCCGCGTCCGACGGAGGGACCAGCAGGCCGTCCACCCCGTCGCGGATCACCTCGCGGTAGCCGGGGATGTCCGTCGCCACCACCGGAACGCCGGCGGCGAGCGCCTCGACGAGCACGATGCCGAAGCTCTCGTGCCCCGTGGCCGGCGAGGCGAACACGTCCGCGGCGGCGAGGTAGGCGGGGAGCTCGACGTTCGGGACCGACCCGAGCATCAGCACGCGCGCTCGGGCGTCCTCGGTGAGCATGTCGGTCGCATGCCGGTCCCGACCGTCCCCGGCGACGACGAGGGAAAGGTCGGGGAACTCCGTCGCCAAACGTCCGAACGCCCGCACCATGATCGGGAACCCCTTCTGAGGATCCAGGCGGCCGACCCAGAGCAGGATCCTGCCGTCGGGAAGACCCGCGGCCGGCGCCCCCGGCTGTGCGAAGCGCTCGACGTCGACGCCGTTGGGGACGACCTCGACCCCGCCCGGGAAGACCGGCGTGACGAACCGACCCGCGGCCCGGGAAACCGCGACGGCCGCGTCGATCCGGCGGGCGACGTTTCGAAGGAGCGGGGCCGCGGCCTCGAGCAGCCGCGAGCGGTCGTGATAGGCGTGGAACGTGGCCACGACCGGGGCGTCCGCCGCCAGCACTGACATCATCGACGTGCTCGGCGAGAAGGGTTCGTGCGCGTGCACCACGTCGGGCTCGAAGACCTCGAGCGTGCGGCGGATCCTTCGCCATGACGCTCGCGAGAAACAGATCGGCGCGACCTTGCCGCCGTAGGGGATCCGGACCGGCCGGCCGACCACGCGGACGAGGTCGTCCGTGACGCGTTCGCCTGCCGGCGCGAGCACGATCGTGTCGTGGCCGCGGGCCGCCAGACGCGATGCGAGCTCTCGGACGTGCACCTGGACGCCGCCCGGCGCGTCCCAGGCGTAGGGACAGGAAAGAAGGACCCTCACGGCGCGGGGATCGGCGAGCGCTCGCGCGAAGGGACGTCGTCCCATGCCGGCTGGAACATGTGCCAGTCGGGCGGATTAGCCGCGATCGCTCGCTCGAACTCCGCTGCCATGACCCGGGTGAGCGCTCGGACGTCCGCCCGGGTATCCCCCGTGCGCTCGTACTCCAGAGGCGGGCTGACCCGGACCTGCCAGCCGTTCGGCATGGTGAAGACGGGGGTCAGGATCAGCGGCGCTCCGCTCGTGATGGAAAGGAGCGCCGGGCCGGCAGGCAGACGCCGCGTCGCGCCGAACATCTCGACCTCGATGCCTCGGCCGCCGAGGTCGCGGTCGGCGACGAGCGCGACCATCCAGTTCTCCGACAGCAGCTGCTTGAGCTGTTGACCGACGTGTCCGTTCTTCGAGAGCGGGATGACCCGCAGCCCGAACGCCTCGCGATGGCGAACGAACAGCTCCGTCAACCGCGGCGGCTTCAGCTCCTCGGCGACCGCGGCGATCCGATAGCCGTTCGTCGCGAACCAGCGACCGCCCATGTCCCAATTGCCCATGTGCGGCAGGGCGCAGATGACGCCCTTGCCCTGCTCAAGTGCCCGGTCGATGTGGTGCACGTCTACCATGTCGGTCTTCGCGTCCACCACGTCCGGTGGGAGCGAGTGAAGCCGGAACGTGTCGTACCAGTACCTCGCGTACAACTCGAAGGCCTCGCGCGTCGACAGCCGAACACGCTCGTCATCGGTGGGGAGACCCAGCACGTGGGCCTGGTTGGCGGCGACCGTTGCCCGCACGCCGTCCATCGTGGCGTGGCCGATCCGTCCGAAGGCCGAGAACGCGCGATACCCGATCGATTCCGGCAACGACATCGCCAGCGACTCCATGCCGCGATAGCCCCAGTAGGCCGTCGTCTCCTTCCACGTCTCGCCGCGGCTCACGCTCGTTCCTCCTTGGCGACCTGGCTCGCTCGAACCGCCGCGACCAGCAGCATCAACCAGGCGATCGTCCAGATGGCCCACGAGGTCCAGTCGAGGATCAGCGCGAGCGAAAGCAAGCCGTATCGAAGCACCGGCGTCACCACGCCCTCCTCGATCCCGTATCCGAGCGACCCTCCCTTGGCGCGGATGTACGAGGCCAGGTACCCGGCGGCGAGTGCCACGATCGCCGCCGCGGCAACGGATGCATCCGTCGACCTCATCGCCCACGCGAGCGCGGCCAGGATGCACCCGTCGAACGCCCGGTCGGCGAAGGAAAGGACGACGCGAGCCCGGCGGTCCTCGGCGCGGAGCACCGCCCCCGCAGCGACGAGACAACCCCCCGCAACCAGCGCGGCCCATCCCGCCACGTGGGGGTCGCGGTCGATCAGCCGCCATGTGGCGACGCCGATAGCGGCGGCCGCGACCGTGCACAGGACCGGCACCGCGGCGCGTTCGCCGACTTGTTCGCGCACGCTCACGCCCACCACCGGCCGCGAGCCTATCACCGGGTCTTCGGCGACCCGGATGCCGGCGGATGCCGGAGCGAGCCGCCGGGGTAGGATTCCCGGACGTCCGCGCGACCCACGCAAGGAGCCCGATGAAGACCTACGACCCGAGCGACATCCGCAACGTTCTCCTGGTCGGCCACGGCGGTTCCGGGAAGACGACGCTGCTGGAAGCGATGCTCTTCGAATCCGGGGCCACCACCCGGATGGGTACGGTGGAAGACGGCAACACGGTGAGTGACTTCGAGCCCGAAGAGACGAAGAAGGGCATCAGCGTGTCGCTCGCGATGGCGCCCGTGGAGTGGAACGGCGTGAAGATCAACGTTCTCGACGCCCCCGGATACGCGGATTTCGTGGGGGACGTGCGGTCCGCGGTCCGGGCTGCCGATGCCGTGCTGCTCGTGGTCTCGGCCGTCGACGGCGTGGAGGTGCAGACCGAGGTCGCATGGGAGCTCGCGGTCGAGGCCGGCCTGCCGCGCGCGATCTTGATCAACAAGCTCGACCGCGAGCGGGCGTCCTTCGAACGGACCCTGGATCAGCTCGTGCAGGCGTTCGGAACGCAGGTCGCGCCGCTCGAGCTCCCGCTCGGCGAGGAGCACGACTTCGAGGGCGTTGCGGACCTGCAGTCGATGAAGGCCTATCGCTACGACGCGAGCGGGAAACCGACCGAGGGCGAATGGCCCGACGACATCCACGGGAAGGCGGACCCCTTCCGCGAGAAGCTCGTCGAGGCCGTCGCCGAGTCCGATGACAGCCTGATCGAGAAGTACCTGGAGGAGGGCGGACTCTCCGAGGACGAGGTCCTCCACGGCGTGAAGAAGGGGTTCGCCGAGGCGCGGATCGCTCCGGTCCTCTGCGCTTCGGCGACGAAGCCGATCGGTGTCGACCGCGTGCTCCAGTTCATCGCCGACGAGTTCCCCTCCCCCGTGGACCGCGGTCCCGTCACCGTCACGACGAAGTCCGGCGAGGAGAAGGAGCGGCCCTGCGACCCGAACCAACCACTGACCGCCTACGTGTTCAAGACGGTGTCCGACCCCTACGTCGGCCACATCACGATGTTCCGCGTGTTCTCCGGCAAGGTTCGCCCCGACTCCTCGGTCCACAACGCGACGAAAGGCACCGAGGAGCGCGTAGGCCAGGTGTTCGTGCTTCGGGGCAAGGAGCACGACTCGGTGTCCGAGGTGCCGGCCGGCGACATCGGCGCGGTGGCCAAGCTGGCGCACACCACCACCGGCGACACGTTCTCGACCAAGGACGACCCGGTGACGATCGCCGCCGCCGAGATGCCCGAGCCGCTCCTGGCCTTCGCGATCACCCCGAAGACCAAGGGCGACGAGGAGAAGCTTTCGACCGCGCTCTCTCGCCTGCGCGAGGAGGATCCCACGTTGCGGATCGAGCGTTCCGAAGAGACGCACGAGACCGTGATGTACGGCATGGGCGAGGCGCACCTGGACGTCCAGATCGAGCGGATGAAGCGGAAGTTCGGCGTCGAGGTCACGACTGCGCCGGCCCGGATCGCGTTCCGCGAGACGATCCGCGGTCCCGGCAAGGGCCTCGGCCGGCACGTGAAGCAGACGGGGGGCCACGGGCAGTACGCGGTCTGCACCGTCGAGATCGAGCCGCTCGGGCGCGGCGAGGGGTTCGACTTCGTCGACAAGATCTTCGGCGGTGCGATCCCCAATCAGTTCATCGGGTCCGTCGAGAAGGGCGTCGTCAAGACGATGCAGCAGGGCGTGATCAGCGGGAACCCGATGGTCGACATCCGGTGCACCCTGCTGGACGGGAAGTTCCACGCCGTGGACTCATCCGACATGGCCTTCCAGCTGGCTGGATCGCTCGCGCTGAAGGATGCTGCCGCGACCGCCGGCGTCGTCCTGCTCGAGCCGGTCGTCGAGGTCGACGTCGTCGTTCCCGAGTCCCACACCGGCGACATCATGGGCGACCTCAACTCGCGGCGCGCGAAGATCCAGGGCATGGAGTCGGCCGGCGGCGGCAAGCAGCGCGTGAAGGCCCTCGTCCCGCAAGCCGAGGTCGCCCGCTACTCGATCGACCTGCGCTCGATGACCGGAGGCCGTGCGGCGTTCACGATGCAGTTCTCGCACTACGAGGAGATGCCCTCGCACCTGGCGGACAAGATCATCGCCGAGGCCCAGCAGGCGAGGGAAGAAGCGACACAAGAAGTAGCGCCCCGCCAGCTCGAGGGTCAGACCACCTCGCCCAGGAACTCGAGCACCACGCGATCGAACTCGGCCGGTTGCCTCATGTTCACGACGTGGTCGGTTCCTGGGATCTCGATCAAGCGGGCGTGGGGGATCCGAGCGGCTAGCACCTCGCAGATCCTCGCGTGCCACGGCGGGTCGTGCTCCGCCGGAAGCACCAGCGTGGGAGACCGGATCTCCTCCAACCGCTCGATCGCAGGAGGAACAGGCCTCGAGTCGCCGCTCTCGTCCATCGTGATCTCGTGGAGGTTGTCGAAGGCGATCTGACGGATGCGGCGCCCCGCATCGTCGTCCGTTCCGAGGGGAGCCCAGATCTTCAAACGAAGATCCTCGGCTCGTTCGAGCTCACCTGCCGCGATCGCCGCGTCGATGGCGCGATCGAGCTCACCCCACTCGGCCTCCCACGACGCCTCCTCTTCCGGGGTGCCTTCGAAGCCGGCGAGCCCGGGGGCGGCCAGCACCAGCGCCGATACGCGCTCGGGATGCGCGAGGACGAAGTCGAGCGCGATCCCCCCGCCCATCGAGCATCCGACGAGTGCGGCACGATCGACGCCGGTTGCGTCCATCACGGCGGCGAGGTCATCGACGCGCGAGTACGGATGCCCCGGCTCCGGACGGCTGGAGCGACCGTATCCACGCGCGTCGTACCGAACCACGCGATAGGTCTTCGCGAAGACTCCGAACTGATCGTCCCATGTCCGTCGATCCCAAAGTCCGGGGTGGAGGAACACCACGGGTGGTGACCCATCGCCCGCCATGTCGAACTCGATGCGGCCGCCGTTGACCTCCACGCTGCCGGTATCGAGGTGCGTCACCCCAGGAGGGTCACATGCGGAACGACAGGAAGTCCAGGACGAGCCGGTTGAACCGCTCGGGCTTGCCGACGTGCACGAGCTGATCGGCGTCGGCGATCACACGCTTCATCGCGCCGGGGACCGCGCTCGCGAGCAGGTCGGCGATCGCATGGGTCTCGGCCAGGTCCCGGTCGCCGACGACGATCATCGTCGCCGCCTGCAGGCCGCCGAGGTTCGGGAGCGCGGACGGTCCCGTCTCCAGGAGCGTGTCGCCGCGTTCGAGGACGTGCGCGTTGTCCATCGCGATCGTGCGGACGTGGCCGTTCGTCGAGGGGTCCTGGGCCGAGACCGGTGCCCACACCGCCAGCTCGAGCTCGATCGCCGCGGTCAGGTCGCCCTCGCGGACCGCGCGCGCGACCTCGTCCATGAGCACACCGAGACCGCGGTCTTCCCATGCGTATCCCGACACCGTCGGGGAGACCGCGACGATGGCATCGGCTACCTCCGGGAACGCCAGCGCGAAGTCGATCGCGAGCTGCGCCCCGGTGGCGCACCCGACGAGCGCGCACCGCGGCACCTCGAGCTCCTCGAGGAGACGCACGAGGTCGCGGAGATCGGAGTAAGGCCCGTACGGGAGGGCCGACCGGCCGTACCCGCGAAGGTCGTAGCGGATCACGTCGTGCTGCTGCGCGAAATCGTCGAACTGGCCGTCCCAGATCCGCGAGTCCCACAGGCCCGGGTGGATCAGGACGACGGGGAATCCCTCGCCGGCGCGCTCGTACCAGAGGCGCCCGCCCTCGACGGGTACGTAACCTTCGACCACGTTTCAGTCCTCGACGAAGCGAGGCCGAAGCTTTAGGTAGGTCTCCTGGAGGAGCTCGGGCAGGACGCGGGTCTGGCCCACGACGGGCATGAAGTTGGTGTCGCCCTCCCAGCGCGGGACGACGTGCCAGTGCAGGTGGGCCGGGATCCCCGCCCCGGCGGCCCGGCCGAGGTTCAACCCCAGGTTGAAGCCGTCGGGGGCCATCGCCTCCCGGAGCGCCCGCAGGGACCGGTTCGTCAGCCGGGTGATCGCGGCGCTTTCCTCGGACGACAGCGTCTCGGGATCGTCCGCGTGCCGGACGGGCAGCACGAGCACGTGACCGGGGTTGTACGGGTACTTCGCCAGCGTGACGAACGCGAGCTCGTCACGCGCCAGGACGCGGGCGCCATCGGGATCGTCGGACGCCGCCAGCGCGCAGAAGACGCATCCCTCGCCCTCGTCGTCCCGGTCCGACTCGATGTACTCCATCCGCCAGGGCGACCAGAGACGGTCCACCGCTAGCCCTCGAACCGGGACTGCGTGAGGCGGCGCGTGCGGACCTCCTCGACGAGCGCGGCGATGAAGCCCTCGAGCCCCACGCCCCTGGTCTCGGTTCCCTGCCGGTCCCGAACGGTCACCTCGCCCGACTCGATCTCCTTGTCGCCGATGACGAGGACGTACGGCGCCTTCATCAGCTGGGCGGCGCGCACCTTCTTGCCGACGGTCTCACCCGAGGCGTCGACGTCGGGCCGGAGGCCGGCCCCGCGGAGCTTCGCGGCAAGCTCGCGTGCGTGCTCGAGGTGTCGGTCGGCCACAGGAACGAGACGCACGTGCTCCGGAGCGAGCCAGAGCGGGAACGCGCCGCCGTAGTGCTCGATCAGCACGGCGCTGAATCGCTCGAGGGTGCCGAGGATGGCGCGATGGATCATCACCGGGCGGTGGCGCTGGTTGTCCTCGCCGACGTACTCCATCTCGAAGCGCTCGGGTAGGCCGAAGTCGCACTGCACGGTGGTGAGCTGCCACAGGCGCCCGATCGCGTCCTTGAAGTCGAAGTCGACCTTCGGCCCGTAGAACGCGCCTTCGCCCTCGGCGACCTGGTACGGCAGCCCGCTCTTCTCCAGTGCGTTCGTGAGCGCCTCGGTGGCCTTGGCCGCCATCTCCGGCGTCACGATCGTCTGTCCCGGCAACGTCGACAGTTTGATGAGCGGCTCGGTGAATCCGAAGGTGCCGAGGATCTCCAGCGTCAGATCGAAGACGGAGAGGATCTCGTCGACGAGCTGGTCGGGCGTGCAGATGATGTGGGAGTCGTCCTGGGTCCCGCCGCGGATCCGGAGCAACCCGTGCAGGGTGCCCATGCGCTCGTGTCGGTAGATCGTGCCGAGCTCGGACAGCCGGACCGGCAGCTCTCGGTACGACCGGATCTTCGACTTGTACACGAGCACGTGGAACGGACAGTTCATCGGCTTCACGTAGTAGTCGCCCTGCTCGTCGTGCATGGGCGGGTACATGTTGTCCGCGTACTTGTCGAGGTGCCCGCTGGTCTCCCACAGGATCGAGCGCGCGATGTGCGGCGTGACGATCAGGTCGTAATCCCGGTCCAGGTGCAGGTTCCGGACGTAGTCCTCGAGCTCCTTGCGGAAGATGCCACCCCTCGGGTGCCAGATCCACAGGCCCGGCCCGAGCTCCTCCGGAGAGCTGAACAGGTCGAGCTCGCGACCGAGTTTGCGATGGTCGCGCTTCTCCGCCTCTTCGAGCCGGTGGAGGTAGTCGTCCAGGTCGGCCTGGGTGGGCCACGCCGTCCCGTAGATGCGCTGCAACATCGGACGCGTCTCGTCGCCACGCCAGTAGGCGCCGGCGAGCTTCGTGAGCTTGAACGTCCCCACCCGGCCCGTGGACGGGACGTGCGGACCGAGGCAGAGATCCGACCACCCGTCGTTGCGGTAGATCGTGACGGTGTCGCCGCCGGAGACCTCTCCCTCCTCGAGGCTCTCGATGATCTCCCGCTTGTACGGCTGATCCGCGAAACGCTCGAGCGCCTCGGCGCGCGAGATCTCCTCGCGCACGAACGGCAGGTCCTCCGCGGCGATCTCGCGCATCCGGCCCTCGACCTTCTCCAGGTCGGACTCGGAGACCGGGCTCGGGAAGCGCGAAGTCGTAGTAGAAGCCGTCGTCGATCGGCGGACCGATCGCGTACTTGGTCCCGGGCCACAGATCGCAGGCCGCGTGCGCCAGGACGTGCGCAGCCGAGTGCCGCATCACGTGCAACCCGTCCGGGTCCGACGCGGCCACGGGCTCGGCCTTCCCGTCACGGGACGGCACGAAGGACAGGTCGACGAGCGCCCCGTCGAAGCGCGCGGCGATGGCGTCGGGCGGCATGACCGAGCCGAGGGGCTCCCCCTCTGGAAGCTCGGTGGAACGACCCTCGGCGAGCTCGATCTTCGGCATGGGAACGGCCATGATATCGGCCGTCTACTCGTAGGAGATCGCCTCGAGGATGTTCAGCCGCGCCGCCCGGCGCGCTGGGAAGACCGCGAACAACCATCCGAACAACGCGGCGAACGCGACGTAGATCGCGAGCTGAACCCCCGGGATCCCGAGCTCCGTGAAGCCCTCGGGCTCGAGCGCCCGCTGCATCGCCCATCCGAACGCGATGCCGATCACGATGCCGAGCAGCGCCCCCATCACCGCGATGATCCCGGCTTCGCGACGAACCATGGCTCGGGTCTGCCTTCGGGTCAGGCCGACCGCACGCAGGAGGCCGAGCTCGCGCGTTCGCTCGTAGATCGAGAGATAGAGCGTGTTCATGACCCCGAAGAGCGCGATGAAGACCGCGAAGAGCAGGAGCGCCGTCACGATGTTCAGGATCTGGTTCACGAACGTCGCATACATCTCGCGGAATTGGGCCTGGTCCTGGACCTCGACGTTCGGGTAGGCCTCGAGCGCGGACTCGAGGTCCGACCGGACGGCGCCGAGGTCGGCTCCGTCCTCCACCTTGACCAGGGCGAAGAGGTCGAGGCGCGCTGCGACGTTCGCGTCGTACGTCTCGAGCGACGTCAGCCAGTCCCCGACCAGCCCGTTCTCGGAGTAGATCAGCGCGACCTCGAGCTCCGTCTTGCCGGTCGCCGGCCACTCGACGACCACAGGGTCGCCGATGCCCCATCCCTCGCCGGCGGCCACGTCCTCGTGGATCGCGATCGTGTTCGGTTGCCCCAGGCCGGTGAGGTCCCCCCCGACGATGCCGATCTCGGATACGGTCGCGAACGTTGCGGGGTCGATACCGGTCATGAACACCGTCCCGCCTTGGACCTTGGCCTCGGCCTGCCGGACCTCCGACACGGTGGAAACGCCGGGCAGGGCACGGACCTCGTCGGCCGCCGACACGCTGAAGCCGGTGAACGAGGGCGAGGTGACGATGAAGTCGGACCGCAGCGTGCGCTCGAGGACCACCGTCGTCGAGGCCTTCGCCGAAGCGCCGAACACGGCGACGAAGACGACGAGGCCAAGGCCGATCATGAGCGCGGAGGCCGTCGCTGCAGTTCGGCGCGGATTGCGCATCGAGTTCTCGCGCGCGAGCTTGCCGGGAACGCCCAATGTGCGAACCGGGGCACCGATCGCGCCCGCGATGGGCCGAGCGATCAGCGGCGTCAGCATCGCCACGCCGATGAACGTCAATGCCACGCCGATCCCGACGAGTTGAAGGGCATCGTCGGGACGACCGAACAGGCCGTACAGGAGCGGCGCGATGCCGAGCGCCAGAACGATCAGCCCGCTGACGAGCCGGAACCGCAGAGAGCGCCCCGGCCGGTCCTGCGCCTCCCGCAGCGCCTCCACCGGCGCGATACGAGCCGCCCGGCGAGCCGGAACGATCGCCGCGATCGTCGTCACGATCGTGCCGACGAGGATCGAGACGACGACCGTCCGGAGCTGAACCACCGTGCCCGACGCCGGCAGGTCGACGCCGATCGCGGACAGGAGCCCCTTCAGTCCGATGGCGAGGCCGATCCCCGCGAGCACGCCGACGGCCGACGACACGAGCCCGACCACGACGGCCTCGACCACCACCGAGCCCATCACCTGGCGCCCGGTGGCTCCCAGCGCGCGGAACAGGGCGAGCTCACGGGTGCGCTGGGCCACGGTGATGGCGAAGGTGTTGAAGATGATGAACGCGCCGACGAAGAGGGCGACGAATGCGAACACGAGGAAGGCGGTCCTCACGAAACCGAGGTTCTGACCGATCTGGTCCTGCTGCTCGGTCACGACCGTCGACGCCGGAACGGCCTCGATGTCTTCGGGAAGCTCCTGAGCGATCCGTTCCGCCAGGGCCGGGCCGGCCCCTCCCTCCTCACCGACGACGGAGATGGCGTCGAGTTGTCCCTCGCGGCCGAGTACCCGCTGAGCCGTGGGGAGGTCGAACAACGCGTACGTCGCTCCGAAGAGGCTTCCGCCCTCTCCGTACGTCGCGATGCCCACGACGTCGAACTCGCCCGGTGGTCCCTCGAACAGGATCTGGAGCTGATCGCCGACGGCGATGCCGTTCGCCTCCGCGGTCCCCGAGTCGATGGCGACCTCGTTCTCTCCCCGTGGTGGTGCGCCGGTCTGGATCGTGAACCCGGCCAGATCGTTCCACGAGGCGGCGATCGTCGGCGGGCCGAACGTCCCGATCACGTCGCCGGTGTCCGGGTCGACGATCTGGGCGAACCCGAGGACGTCCCCCACCGCCCGCGCGACCCCGGGGACCGCCTCCACCGTCTCGAGCACGGACTCGGGCATCGGGTCGCGTTCCTCGAGCGCGCTGGTCTGGGCCGTGAACGCGTTCTCCTGGCGCACGACGACGTCGATGTCGGCGTAGCCCGTCTCGATGAGCTCGTCGAACGCGCTCGCCATGGTGTCCGTCAACACATAGCTCCCGGACATGAAGCTCACGCCGAGCAGGATCGCGATGCCCGTGAGGAGCAGCCTTACCTTGCGCGCCAGCACGCTCCGCAGGGCAGCGCGGAGCACGTCAGGACTCCAGCGACTTCAGGCGATCCAGCACCCGCTCGGTGGTGGGCTCTCGCATCTCATCCACGATGCGCCCGTCCTGCAGGAATACGATCCGGTCCGCGAAGGACGCCGCCGACGCGTCGTGCGTGACCATCACGATGGTTTGACCGTGGTCGTTCACGGCACCCCGGAGGAACTCAAGCAGCTCGTGACCGGATCTCGAGTCGAGGTTGCCGGTCGGCTCGTCCGCGTAGACGATCTCGGGCTTGCTGAGGAGTGCCCGGGCTCCGGCGACGCGCTGCTGCTGACCGCCGGACAGCTCGTTCGGCCGGTGCGACAGGCGGTCTCGGATGCCGATCGTGTCGACGACGGTGTCGAACCACGCGGCATCCGGCTTGTCGCCGGCGATGTCGAGTGGAAGCGTGATGTTCTCCGCGGCGGTCAACGTGGGCAGCAGGTTGTACGCCTGGAAGACGAAGCCGACCTTCTCCCGACGAAGCAGCGTCAGCTGCTTCTCGGAGAGCGTGGTCAGATCGACGTCGCCGATGAACACGTTCCCACTGGTCGGCGTGTCGAGGCCGGCCATACAGTGGAGCAGGGTCGACTTGCCCGAGCCGGATGGCCCCATGATGGCCGTGAACCCGCCCCGTTCGAACTGGACCGACACCCCGGCGAGCGCTCGAACGGCGGCATCGCCCTCGCCGTAGACCTTCGTGAGGTCGACGGCTCTCGCGGCGGCGGTGGTCGTGGGCGCGAACGGCTGTTCGGTCGTGGACACTCGGATCTCCCCCTGCGCGTAGACGACCACGCTACCGAACGGTGTGTGAAGCGTCGACGACGGGAGGTTGAATTCCTGTGGTGGGCGCGGCAGGTATTGAACCTGCGACCTCTCGCGTGTGAGGCGAGCGCTCTCCCGCTGAGCTACGCGCCCGGGTTCGACAGGGTAGCACCGCGCGTCGAAGCCCCCGCCGGGCCTGGATCGAGGTCCGGATAAGGAGACGGCGGCGCGTGCCCGCGTCGCGCCGCCGTCTGTCGCCGAGCCTTACAGCCCGGACGCTGAAGGGGAAAGTCTGCACCGGCATGACTCGAGACGCAATACCTATCTTTGCAGGCGGGAAGGGTCGCCAGCCGCATGCGAAAGGTTCTCGACGGGTACTGCCGAGCCCATGCGGGAGGCGAGATGACGGGCCAGGTGGTCGCGCCGATGGCGCTTCTGGGGTCGGGCGAGTTCGAGCCCTGGGCCTCCGACGGCGAACGCCTGCTCCTCTCGCTCGCGGCGGGCGACGGGAGCGTGGCCGTCTTGCCCCTCGCCGCGGCTCCCGAGGGCGAGACCTACGCCGACTGGGCGCACAAAGGACTCACGCACTTCGAAGAGCTCGGCATCCCTGCCCGCGTGGTCGAGGTCAAGGAGCGCGGTGACGCCTTCAAGGAGGAGCTGCTCGCCGAGCTCGCACGGGTGAGCGTGATCTTCTTCTCCGGCGGGAACCCTGCCTTCCTGGCCGATGCCGTGACCGGCACACCGCTCGGCGAGATGCTTCTCGCGACCCTTGATCGCGGCGCGGCGCTCGCCGGGTGCAGCGCCGGCGCGTGTCTGTTCGGCGAGGCCTCGCCCGAAAGCGTCACCGACCGCATCGAGGAGGACACCTGGGTCGCCGGGATGCGGCTCCTTCCGGGAGTCTGGGTGGTGCCGCACTGGGATGCGCTCGGCGACCGGGTTCGCGAGTACTTCCTCTCGCGGATCCCCCCGAGCGGGGTCGCGCTCGGGATCGACGAGAACACGATGCTCGTCCGCGCTCCCGACCGATGGGTCGTCTTCGGCGAGGGCTCGATCTTCGTGCGCGTTGGAGACGAGGAGCTCCGGCTCGGCGCCGGCGGCGAGATGCCGCCGGAGGCGCTGCTCCCCCGGCTAGCTCTTGACGGAGGCCCGCTCGGAGATCGAGCTCGTCCAGCCGTTTCTCGATCCGCTTGAGCGTCGCCTGCATCTCCTCGTCGCCGTCCTTGGACTCCGCGCTCCCCTTGTGGATGAGCACCGCGGAGAAGACGACGAACGAGAACAGCTGGAGGAACTCCGACTGCCAGTTCTCCAGCGTCGACTGGCCGAACTGCACGAGGTAGTCCGAGACCACGACCGCCTCGCCGTGCGCGCGGGCCTCTTGGGCGTAGACACCCCACTCGGCGAACGCCTGGCCGATCCAGGTGAGGAGGAAGAACCCGCAGAAGGCGATGCTGAGCCCGAAGTTCTTCCACAGGCTCTTGGCTCGCTCACGTCGGATGCTGAAGACGAGCGTGGCGATGAGGGCTCCCGCCACCGCGATGAGGAGGGCCACCGTCAGGAACAAGATGAAGGTCCGCATGATGGCTCCTTTGCGTCCCGGAACGACGCACACGGACCGTACCCGTCGTGATGAAGGACAAACGACGTGCACCGGACCGAGACCCGACCTGGCGTGGTGACCGTCCCTGCCGGTACGCTCCCGCCACAAGGTCGCGGAGCCTCCACACTGAAACCAACCGATGAGGACGAGGCGTCGTCGGTGACGGCGGCGGGCCCGGGCGACCCCGGAGCGATCGCCCCCGCTCCCGTTCGTCTGTCACGCAGAGCGTTCCTCGCCGGGACCGCTGCGCTCGCGAGTGTGGGAGCGATCGCGCCGTTCTCGTTCGTCCGCAGTTCGAGGGCTGGGACGCTTCGACTCGCGCGGTTCGTTCGGGAGCAGCGGCGACTGGCGATGACACCGGGGGTCTCCGTCGCGGTCGTGCGGGGCGAGGAGACCGTGTTCTCGATTGGAGCCGGATGGGCGGATCGCGAGCACGACGTCCGCGTCACTCCCGACACGGTGTTCATGCTCGCATCGGTGTCCAAGACCGTGACCTGCGCGGGCGTCATGGCGCTCGTCGAGGACGGACTGCTCGATCTCGATACCGACGTCAACGACTACCTCCCCTTCGAGGTCCACGTGCCGGCCGCCCCAGGGACTCCCGTCACGACGCGGATGTTGCTCACCCACACGTCGGCGATCCGCGACCGGTCCGCGGTCTGGGGACGGCCGTACTCGGATCCCACCTTGTATTTCCACGGCGACGCTCCGATCGCGCTCGGCGACTTCCTACGGTCCTATCTCGTCCCTGGGGAGGACGAGTACCGGGAGGGAGCGAACTTCTTCGAGCGCCGCCCGGGGAAGGCGTATGCGTACTCGAACATCGCGGTGGCGCTCGCCGGCTACGTCGCGGAGGTCGTCGCCGGCCAGGACTTCAACGAGCTGTGCAAGGAGCGCATCCTCGTCCCGCTCGGGATGGATCAGTCGGGGTTCCGCTTGGCCGACATCACCACGCCGGACCTCGCGATGCCGTACCGACTGGACCAGCAGACCGGGACGTTCGAGCCATACTTCCAGTACGGGTACCCCGACTACCCCGACGGAGCCCTTCGCACGAGCGCCGTGCACCTGGCCAGGTGGCTCGGAGCCTTCATGAACTTCGGGACGCTCGATGGCGTCCGGGTCCTGGACCGCAGCACGATCCGCGAGGTCCGACGAGAGCAGCTCCCCTACCCGGCGTCGTGGCACCAGGGCCTCATCTGGTACGGCGCCGCTCCGCGCGGCTACTTCCGGATGGGCCACACGGGAGGAGACTTCGGCGTGAGCACCCGGATGTTCTTCCGTCCCGATCGCCGGATCGGGGTCGTCTCGCTCGCGAACGCGTTTCTGCCCGGGCGACGCTGGGACGCGTTCCGCGCGATCGATCTGAAGGTCTTCGATGAGCTCACCTAGCGCAGACGGCGCGCGCAACCGGACGACGTGGATCGACGGCGCGGCGGCCCGGCTCGCCCGATTCGGCGCGGATCCCGAGGACGACGACGAGCTCCGCCAGAAGAAGGCGCTCCTCGTGCTGCTCGCGGTTCTGATCATCGCCCCCGTGTCCGCCGTGTGGGGCGTCCGTCTATCTCGCCCTCGGCTCGCCGGTGGGCATCGTTCCGTACGTCTACCTCGCCGTCTCGATCGGCCTCGTGGTGCTCTTCGCGCGGACCCGAAGCTTCCGGTTCCTCCTCGTCACGCAGCTTCTCGACATCCTCCTCGCGACGACGGCCGGCGGTCAGATGTTCGTGGGCGGGTTCCTTCCGTCCGGGGGCGTCGGGCTGTGGGGGGTCCTGGCCCCGCTCGGAGCCCTCGTCTTCCTCGAAGTGCGACACGCCATCCGCTGGTTCGGTGCGTTCGTCCTGGTCTTCCTGCTCACGGGCTTCGCGGGCGAGGTCCTCTTCCGCGATGCGGACCTCCCGATCTGGTTCACCAGCACGATGCTGGCGTTGAACGTCATCGGTGCCGGCTCCGTCGCCTTCACGCTCCTCGCCTCCTTCGCGAGTCAACGCGATACGCCGCGCTGGCGGCACTCCGGGTCGAGCAGGAGAAGTCCGAACTGCTCCTCATGAACATCCTTCCGCGCTCGATCGCCGAGCGACTGAAGGCCGCCAGCCAGACGATCGCGGATCACTTCGGCTCGGCCTCCATCCTCTTCGCCGACGTCGTGGACTTCACGCCTCTCGCGCAGCGGCTTGCGCCGGCTGAGGTCGTCGGCATCCTCGACCAGCTCTTCTCCCACTTCGACACGCTCGTCGAGCGGCATGGGCTCGAGAAGATCAAGACGATCGGCGACTGCTACATGGCCGCCGCGGGCGTGCCGGATCCGAGCCCCGATCACGCGCGGAGGGCCGCGCTCCTGGCGCTCGACATGCGAGAGGCGGTTGCGACCGCGGCCGTCGGCGACGGGTCCGCTCTCGAGCTGAGGATCGGCATCAACTCCGGACCGGTCATCGCCGGCGTGATCGGTTCGAAGCGCTTCCTCTACGACCTCTGGGGCGACGCCGTGAACACGGCGAGCCGGATGGAGTCCCAGAGCACGCCCGGAGAGATCCAGATCACCCGCGCGACGTACGAGCTGCTGAAGGATGAGTTCGTCTGCCGGCCGCGGGGAACGATCGACGTCAAGGGCAAGGGCCCGATGGAGACGTGGTACCTGGTCGGACCGCGTTCGGACGACGGCCGAACGGACCGTGGCGTCAGCTCGGAAGCCCGGGAACCGTCGATCGGCGGTCCGTAAGGAAAGGAGCCCCGTGGCGGTTCGCCTTCGACAGGCAGGTCGTCCTAACGAGGCATGTTCAGGAAGTTGTCGACGGGGGCCAGGAAGAATCCGGCCACCGTGAGGCCGACGTTGGCCCAACCGATCCAGGTTCCAACGGTTGCGAGCATGCTCCCTCGCCTGTCTACGGACTCATGGGCTCGGTACGCGGCTCGGCGGGCAAGGAGTAGGCCACCGACGCCACTCACCATCACCAGCAGGCTGAGGGGTACCACCAACTGGGCGAGTGCAGGATTCCTCGAGAACACCGGCAGCATGAAACGGATCACGAGCGTGGCGACACCGATCGCCACGGACGCCACCGCATCCGAGCGAGCGCCGGTCGCTGCGCGTTCGCTCATGCGTGCCCAATCAGTGTCTTCCCACAGCTGAGGCCCTGGTTCGGGATCGCGAGACGAGGGGGCTGGGGTCTGTTCCACTGCGTGAGCATCGGCACCGTCCGCTGGACGATTGAATGGCGTCTCTCGGTTTCGTCTCATGCCAGCGAGGAGGACGGACGCTCCGGGCGGTGCTCGTGGGAATGTTGCGGAAGCGGCATCCAGGTTTCTCCCCGGTAGCTGGGCGCACCGCGAGCCCGCGCCGCACGGTTGGAGCCTGCCGTCTAGCCTTCCCGCGGCCTCAGAGCGGGCCGCGGCATCAGCATCTACACATCGGGGCTGCCTCATGCGTACATGGAGCGATGGAAGCGCAGCCGAGTCGAGTGAAGCTAGTCCGTGAGGCCTTGGAGGCCGAGGACGCTTCGTTCGAGGCGTTCTTCGCTGCCGAATGGCCTCGACTATTCCGGGCTCTCCTCTTGCTCACCGGAAACAAGCACGAGGCGGAAGATGTCACCCAAGGAGCGTTCCTGAAGCTCCTCGAGCGCTGGGACACGCTCGATCAGGGGGCAGATCTCGAGGGCTATCTTTTCCGGACCGCGCTGAATAGCTACAGGAGTCTCTATCGTCGATCAAGGCTCGCGGCCAAGCGCGTGCTCGCACCGGGACAGGCCGGTACCGATCCTTTCGAGCAGGTCTCCGAACGCGAGAGCGCGGTTCGTCTCCTCCTCGGGCTCACCCGGCGTCAGCGTGCGGCGATCGTCCTGACCGGTATCGAGGGGTTCGACTACCGGCAGACTGGAGCCCTGCTCGGGGTCAAGGAATCCACCGTCAGAGCGCTCGTGTCACAGGCGAGAGCTCGATTCGCTACGGAAATGGATAGCGACCATGAGTGACCAAGAGATCCTGGAAAGAGCCGAACGGGCAGCCAAGAGCGTCCTGGTGCCAGACGGTCGCTTCGAAGACTTGCTTCGGCGACGCGACCGCAAGCGCCTGAACCAGCGCGTCGCGGCGGGTGTCATCGGGATCGCGGTCTTCGTGGCGGCGATCTGGATCGTGACGTCCGTCGGGGCGTTCGATCGCACCCGAACACCTGCCGTTCCAGGAGGGGTGACCGGACCAGCGGAGACCGGACCGAGCAGGGACATAGGCGCGGTCCCCCAGACCGACTACCTGCTCGATCTGAACACCGGCGAGATGACGCCGCTACCCGAGAGCATCGTCGGTACGGAGGACCTCACCGCCGGCTATGCCGTCTCTCCCGATGGGTCCGAAGTCGCTTACTACGGTCTCTCAGAGGACGGCGGCGTGCAGGTCTTCGTCGCGAGCCTTGACGGGACGCACGTGCGGCAGATCACGCACAACGGGGCCGCCACACTGATCTGGTCCGGTTCGCCTGGGTGGTCTCCGGACGGGACGAAGATCGCATACGTCGGGTACCCCACCGGCAACGTCACGAGAAGGGGCTTCGTCATCGATCTGGCGAACGGGGTGACGACCCAGGTGACGTTCGACACGGAGGAGGTGGAAAGCATCCAGTTCTCGCCGGACGGGTCATCGATCCTTTACACCGCTTCTGACCTTCCCAACGGGGATGGCAGACGCGCGATCCGGATCGTGCCGGCCACGGGGGGCGAGGCGTCCACGCTCGAAGCCCGTAATCGCACCTGGCAAGGCTGGCAGGTTCCCGCCGACGCCCAGCTCTCGCCTGATGGATTGCTCTTGTCCTACATCTGCGCGCCGGGACCGGATGTCTGCTGGGCGAACGCCGATGGCTCAGGCACCAGGGTGCTCGCCTCGGCCGACGACGCCATCTTGAGTGCGCGTTGGTCCCCCGACGGAACACGGATCGCGTACTGGGTGTTCCATCCGGTTGAGGTGTGGGTGATGGATGTCGCAACCGGCGTCGCCTCATACGTGACCGAAGGTGCACATCCGGTCTGGCTCGACGATCACACCCTCATCGTGGAGGGCGACCGTTGCCCCGGCCCTGGCGGGTCCGAAAGCTGCGGCGGTTGAGCCAGGGAGTGGCTCCGGTGCACGCGGCAACGCGTCAACGTCTGTGGGCGCTAGAGGACTTGAACCTCTGACCTCTTCCGTGTCAGGGAAGCGCTCTACCGGACTGAGCTAAGCGCCCGAGAGCCCGCATGCTATCGGACGACGCGATGGGCCTTCGAGGCGGGGACCGGAATTGAACCGGTGTACAGGGTTTTGCAGACCCTTGCCTAACCACTCGGCCACCCCGCCGAACACCCCGTATCCGGGACGAACGACCAGTCTATCCAGACGGCGACGAGTGCCCCGGCGATCGGTTACCCCGCCCGGGTACGCGCGAGCTCGGCCTCGAGGTCGGCCGGGCCGTATCGCTCCTTCCGAACCCGAGCGTCCAGATAGATGAGGACGCTCACCAGCGCGAGGTAGGGCGTCGTGATGATCGACGCGATCGCGCCGCCGAAGGCCTGCGCCACCGCGCTGTCGCCGAACAGCTGGGTCAGCAGCCCGCTGAGGAGACTGGTGCCGATGCCGACGATCACGATCGTCCCGAACACGGGCCACGAGCGGCCCTTCACGAGGTTCCAGGAACGCTTGAGCGCCTCACGACCGCGCCGGTCCTCGATCACAAGCGCGGGCTCGGATACCCAGAAGCGCGTCAGGAAGATGAACCCGGGGACGATGAGCAGGATGAACCCGCCGAGGACCGCGAGCCCGATGAGGATGCCGACCAGGAGGATCGACCAGAAGCGCGACAGGCCGAACCGGAGGCTCTCGCCGATGTCCATGTCCCGGCCGAGGAACGTCCCGGCGGCCGCCCGGGTGATGGCGCCCTGGAGCGCCGTGTACCCGAGGACCGAGAAGAGCAGGAAGACGAGCGAGGCGGCGATCCCGGCGAAGAAAGCCCCGTCCACCACGACGGTCACCCCGTCGCGGATCTCTTCGCTGGTCAGCGACTCGTCCAGCCACAGGTCCGTGATCAGCGCCTGGCCGATCGCGAGCGGGATCATCACGACGGCGACCATCGCGAACAGGTTCTTCCAATGCTGGCCGTAGAGCTGGAAGGCGTGACTGAGGATCTCGCCGACGGTCCTCGGGCGGAACAGACGCGGGCTTTCGGGCGGCTCCGGGATCAGCGGGTCCATCGGCTAGGCTCCTTCTCTCAGGCGGCGGGTCGCCGCGCGGCCAGCCTAGCGGACCGGACCTCGGCGTCATGTGCGAGCCGTACCATGAACGCCGTGTCAACGTCGCCCGGACTGCAGACCTTCTATGACGGCTGGGCCAACTACCAGCGCCTCGTCCTCGCCGCGATCCGGGATCTGACCCCCGAGCAGCTCGCGCTGCGGACCGCTGCACACCAGTGGGCCGTCTGGCAGCTCGCCGGTCATATGGCCGGCGCCCGAACCTACTGGTTCCACGACATCCTCGGAGAGGGGGACACCGCCACCCGCGACATGTTCCGCGTCGCCAGCACGACCGTTCCCGACCTGCCGCTCGAGGACGCGGGGTGGGAGGACGACGAGGATCACCCTCGTGACGCGACCCGGCTCGTCGAGGCCTTCGACGTGACCTGGACGATGATCGATGACTGCCTCCGACGTTGGACACCGGACGATCTCGCTGTCGAATTCTCTCGCGAGCGCCGGACCGGCACTCAGACGTTCACCCGGCAGTGGGTGATCTGGCATCTGATGGAGCACGACCTCCACCACGGCGGCGAGATATCGCAGATCCTCGGAAGTCACGGGGTTCCGGCGCTTAACCTCTGAGAGGAAGGGACGACGGAGGCCCTTTCCTGTGGGTCTCTGGAGCGGACGACGGGATTCGAACCCGCGACCCCCACCTTGGCAAGGTGGTGCTCTACCACTGAGCCACGTCCGCGCAGCCCATCGAGTCTAGAAGAGCGGCCGGGAGACCTTCAACCGGCCCAGGCGACCGACCCTCACGAGGTGCCGGTTGAGCCGAACCCGCCCTCTCCGCGCGTCGACGACGGGAGCTCGTCGACCCAGGCGGGATCGAGGTCCGGGACTGCGACGACCACCAGCTGGGCGATCCGGTCCCCGCGCGCGATCTTCACCGGTTCGTTCCGATCCAGGTTCACCACGGCGCAGATCACCTCGCCGCGATAGCCGGCGTCGATCAAGCCGGGCGCGTTCGCCATCGTGAGCCCGTGCGCGCTCGCGAGACCGCTCCGAGGGAGCACGAGCCCCGCGTAGCCGTCCGGGATCGCCACCGCGATGCCGGTCGGGACCATCGCCCGCTCCCCCGGCCCGACCTCGATGTCGACGGCCGATCGCAGGTCCAAACCCGCATCGCCCGGATGCGCCCGCTCCGGCAAGACCGCCTCGGGATCGACCCGCGTGAACGGCAGCTCGGTCACGCCGGTTCGACGAGCTCGAGTCGATTGCCGAACGGATCGCGGACGTGGAACCGGCGGTAGCCCTCGAGCTGAACGTCCTCGTCCAGGCGGTACCCGGCGGCGTCCAGCCTTTCACGGAGCTCGTCGAGGCCATTCACCAGGAACGCTGGGTGCGCCTTCCGGGCCGGCGAGAAGCCCTCGCGCTCGACGCCGAGGTGGAGCTCGAGCGATCCGGAGCGGAACCACAGTCCCCCGCGTGGCGCGAGCTCGCTCGGCTTGGGGACCTCGGGCAGACCGAGGAGCTCGCCGTAGAACATGCGCCCCGCCTCTTCTTCGCCGGCGGGCATCGCCAGCTGGATGTGGTGGATCGCGGTGAGCTCGTACGCCATCGTCGCGCGGAGCCTACCGAACGGCGCCGACCGGAGCGAAAGCCCCGGCCGACCGGAGCGAAAGCCCCGGCCGCATCCCCGTTCCATTCGGAAGGACCCTACGAGCAGCCGCTCGTCGACCCGCAGCTCGGGCAGACGTAGCAGCTTCCCGCGGGCTGCATCTTCGAGCCGCACGAGTAGCAGAGCGGAGCGTCGGCAGCGTGCGCCTCGGGCTTGGGCTGCAGGTCGATCGGCTGCGGCGGCGGCAAGGGCGCCTCGGCCTTGACCGCCTCGACGACGGCCTCCACCGTGGTGCCGAGCTTCTCCGCGGCCTCGGCGGCCACCGTCGCCTTGCGCTCGTCGATCGAGCGGATCCCGAGCGCCTCCCGCTGCTCGATCGGCAGGTAATCGAGCGCCAGCCGACGGAACACGTAGTCCACGAGCGAGGTGGCGAAGCGGATGTCCGCGTCGTTCGTCATCCCGCTCGGCTCGAACTTCATGTTGATGAACTTCGAGACGAAGGCCTCGAGCGGAACCCCGTACTGAAGTCCGAGCGAGACCGCGATGGCGAACGCATCCATCACGCCTGCGAGCGTCGAGCCCTGCTTCGAGGTCTTCAGGAAGATCTCGCCGAGGCCGTCGTCCGGGTACGATGCCGGCGGTGATGTAGCCCTCGGCGTCCCCGACCTGGAACGAGCGCGTCGTCGAGGGCCGGACCGAGGGCAACCGCTTGCGGACGGGCTTGGCGAGCTCGGCCGGCTCGGGCACCGCCGCGGCCGTCTTCTTCTTGTCGGCCGACAGCGGCTGCGCCACCTTGCAGTTGTCGCGGTAGATCGCGACCGCCTTCAGGCCGAGCTTCCACGACTCGATGAAGAGCTGCTCGACCTCCTCGACCGTGACGTGCTCGGGCATGTTCACGGTCTTGCTGATCGCGCCGGAGATGAACGGCTGTGCCGCCGCCATCATCCGGACGTGGCCCATGTAGTGGATCGGCTCGGCGCCCATCGCCGTGTCGAACACCGCGTAGTGCTCCTGCTTGAGGTGCGGCGCATCGGCGACGGAGTTGTGCTCGGCGATGTAGCCGACCACGTCCTCGACCTGCGCCTGGTCGTAGCCCAGGCGGTCGAGCGCGCGGGGCACCGTCTGGTTCACGAACTGCATCGTGCCGCCGCCGACGAGCTTCTTCGTCTTGACGAGCGCGAGCTCGGGCTCGATGCCGGTGGTGTCGCAGTCCATCATCAGGCCGATCGTGCCGGTCGGAGCGAGCACGGTCGCCTGCGCGTTGCGGTAGCCGTGCTTGGCCCCGAACGCGATCGCGTCGTCCCAGGATTGCTTGGCCGCCGACAGGAGCGCCTCGGGCACGTGCTCGCCGTCGATCTCGTCCGCCGCCGCCCGGTGCTTGCGCATGACGCGGAGCATCGCGTCCGCGTTCGGCTCGTAGCCCTCGAACGGCCCCGTCACCTCCGCGATGCGCGCGCTCGTCCGGTACGCCTGGCCGGTCATCAGCGCGGTGATCGCCCCGGCCCACGACCGCCCGGCGTCCGAGTCGTACGGCAGGCCGCGGGCCATCAGGAGCGCGCCGAGGTTCGCGTAGCCCAGGCCGAGCTGGCGGAACGCACGCGCGTTCGTCGCCGATCTTCTCGGTCGGGTAGTCCGAGTTGCCGACGAGGATCTCCTGCGCCGTGAACATGACGTCCACGGCCTTGCGGAACGCCTTCACGTCGAAGGTCCCGTCGTCGTCGACGAACTTCATCAGGTTGAGCGACGCGAGGTTGCACGCGCTGTTGTCCAGGTGCATGTACTCCGAGCACGGGTTGCTCGCGTTGATCCGTCCCGTTGCCGGACAGCACCCGTTCGTCCCAGGCCTCGACGAGCGGGCGGATCGTGTCAACGGTCCAGTTCACGGCGTCCGTATCCTCCCGCGCCTATGTCCACCGCCGCCCCCTCCGAGATCTTCAAGGCCTACGACTCCGCGGGCTCTACGGCGAGCAGATCGACGGCGACATCGCCGAGGCCGTCGGCCGGGCCTTCGCGCGCGTGCTCGCCGAGGGGGCGGGAAGGCCGACGAGCGAGCTGCGGATCGGGCTCGGCCGCGACATGCGGCTGACCGCGCCGGAGCTCGCCGCGCGCTACCGCGAGGGGATGATCGCGGAGGGCGCCCACGTGCTCGACGCCGGGATGGTCGGCACGGAGATGCTCTATTACCTCGTCGGCTCGCGCGGGCTCGACGGCGGGCTGATGTGCACCGCGTCCCACAACCCGAAGGCCTACACGGGCGCGAAGCTGGTCGAGAGGGCGCCATCGCCCTGTCCGGCGACGCCGGCATCGGCGAAATCCAGCGCGAGATCGGAGGCCGGACGCCCGAAGCCCCGGGCGGCGGCTCCTCCGAGGACGTCGACGTCGCACGCCGAGTTCCAGGAGGCGGCGCTGGCGTTCATCGACGCGAGCGCGATCCGCCCGCTGAAGGTCGTCCTCGACGGCGGCAACGGCATGGCCGGCGCCGATGGTCGGGCCGATCCTCGAGCGCCTCGACGGGCTCGACCTGGTTCCCACCTACTGGGAGCCGGACGGCGAGTTCCCCGACCACGAGCCCAACCCGCTGCGAAGGGCGTCTTCGCGTCGGCCGCGCGAATCCCAAGATCGTTCTGGCGGCTGATCGTCGTCATCATGACGACAAACAGCCGCCGGAAGTGCGCGGGCTAATCGGCCAGGCCGACCGGCTTGCCGTCGATGATCTGGTCGAGGTACTCGCGACAGGCCGTAGCCCATGCGGCCGTCGTCGAGCGTCCACTCGGTCATGCCCTCGGAGATGCGGGTGACGAGCATGTCGCCGTTCGGGGTCGGGGCGGCGGTTGCGCAGCGGGATGAGGTCGAGCACCTTGCCGGTGACCTTCCACTCCTTGTCGCGCCGAGCGCAGCGTCGCCGAGATCGCCTGGTGGTAGCTGTCGTCGCCCGCCCACTCGGTGGCGATCTCGAAGTCGTTGCAGAGGTGCAGCTTGCCGTCCTCCCACACGAAGCCGCCGCGGGTGCCGTCGCCGTCGCGCCGGGCGACGCGGGAGCCCATGAAGCCGAAGTCGGCGCCGAAGTTGGCGGTGAGCCAGCGGTAGTACCAGGGCGCCTGCCAGTAGCGCGGGCCCCACGAGTGGTCGCGCAGGCCGAAGCCGTCGACCTCCCACTCCTCGTCGCCGACGCGGATCGTGCCCGTGCCGGCGATGAGCTGCTCGTAGTGGCCCTTGGCGAACTCCTCGCCCGGCTTCTCGTGCGGCTCGTCGGGCTCGCCGCCGAACATGTCGCTGACACGCCGGTGTAGGTCGATGCGCGACCTCGCACTCGGCGTACGGGTTCTCGGTGAAGGCCTTCTTCGGGTCGGCCATCTGCAGCGGGTCGTCGAGCATGACGACCTTGCCCGTGTAGCGACACGTCGAGCTCCTCGAACGGCTCGACGCACGTCGAAGCGCGATGCCGCCGGCGTCGAAGGCGTCGTTGTTGGCGATCTCGGGCCGCTTGAACATGAACGCCGACCCGGCCGTCGGGCAGGTAGAGGCACACGGTCATCTCGGCGTAGCCCTCGTTGGCCCGGTTGCCGCAGCGGAACCAGCCGCCGACGCCGCTCGGCGGGTCGTAGACGTTGAAGTACATGGTCTCGTTGAAGTTCGGCTCGGGGCCGAGCTCGTGCATGTACTCGTCGTGCGGTTCGAGGCGCACTCCCATGCCGCGGCACCGTACTTGACCGCTCGGTCAAGTGCCGGCGGCGGCGCCGCGGAGGTGGTCGGCGAGGGCGGCGAGCGGGGTGGCCGCGTTGAGCCCGCTGGTGGACGGCATGACGTAGACCGGGCGGCCGCCGAGCCGCGCGCTCCTGCCAGCCCGGCGGCGGCCCGCCGGTCGACCGCGGCCCGCCAGCCGGCCAGGCCGACGAAGCAGACCGCCGCCGGGCTCGCAGCCACGCGCACAGCCGGTCGAGCCGCGTCGACGCCGGCGCGGTACTCGCTCGCGGTGCAGCTCGGCGGCGCGCGGCGTGGCCCGCTTCACGAGGTCGGTCATGCCGATGCCGTGGTGCGCGCAGCGCGTGCCGCGGGTCGCGGTCGCGGGTCACGAGCCCGGCGGCCAGCGCCGCGGGCCAGAACCGGTTGCCCGGGCGTGACGTAGCCGACGCCGGCGTCGGCGGCGTGCAGGCTCGGGTTGAGCCCGCACACGAGCAGGCGCATGCCCGGGCCGACGGTGTCGGGCAGCGTGCGGGCGCGCGTCGGCCTCGCACGCGTGAAGCCGCTGGTCGCCGTGCGCGTCGGTGCGCACCTCGAGCTCGTCGAGCGTCGAAGCCGGCGCCGTCGACGACGTCGCGCAGCGCGCTCGTCGGTCCACAGTCGAGAACCAGCCGGCCGGGGAAGTCGTCGTCGGGGAAGATCGGCCGGCCCTCGCCGTCGCCGCCGAAGAACGGCAGCTCGACCGGCGCGCCGACGCGCAGCGAGCGGTGCAGGTCGGCCAGGGCCATGCGGCACGTCGGCGCGCGGCGAGGTGGACGTAGGTGTTGCGCGCCCAGCCGCCGCCGAGCGAGCCCGCGCCGGAACGGCAGGGCCTCGAGGTCGGCCTGCACGCGCAGGCGCGCGGGCGCGATCGCCGGCGACGGTCGAGCATCGCCCGTGCGGCGTCGAGCGCCACGACGGGCGGCCGGCAGCGCGGCGGCGTACCAGCCCGGGCCGCAGCCGAGGTCGACGCACGGGCCCGTCGATCCGACCGCGGCGAAGCGCGCGGCCGCGTCGAGTCGCGCGGCCGTGCGTCGCGCCGACCCAGCACGTCGGCGCTCGGCTTCGTAGACCGCGACGGTGGCGCGTCGTCCACCGATCTACCAGCCCCGCCGCCACCCCCGCCCCCGCCGCCGCCCCCGCCGCCGCCGGAGAAGCCGCCGCCGCCGCCGGACGAGCTCGACGGCGGCGAGAACGCGGCCGCGGTGGCGCGCGAGAACTCGCTGGCGAACGACCCGATCGAGCCGAGGCTGTCGAGCCGACCGCCGCCGAGTCGCGCCGCCGAGTGCACGCCGACGTACCAGGTGGCGAAGCCGCTGTTCGGCTCGGCCAGCTGCGGGAAGCGGACGCGCAGGCCCGTCGATCAGCTCGTCGGCGACGCCGAGCGCGACCGCGTACACGAGGTAGCGCTCGTACAGGACGAGGTCGCCCGACGTGCGACTCGTCGGGAGGCGGGAGAAGTCCTCGAGGAAGCTGCGTCAGCCGTCGACCTCGGCGAGCTTGCGCGCGCCCGACCTGGTGCGCTGGCGCAGCAGCAGCGACAGCGGCACGAGCAGCACCGCGACGCACGACCGGCGATCCAGCACCGAGCGCGCCGACCGCCGATGAGGCGAGGCACGCCCAGCGCCGACCGACGCACGAGGATGGTGAGCACGTGCAGCAGCCACTTGATCGGGTGCTCTGTCGACGTAGCCGCGGCGTGAAGTCGTCGCTCGACCGCGCTCTTGAACGTCGTCCATCCACGCGGCCGAGCCGGCTGCGGTCGGCCTTGGCCTCGTCGACGAGCTCGCTCCTGCGTGATCGTGCTCGCCGGCCGGGAACAGGCGCCGCAGCACCTTGACTCGTACTCGGTGAGCGGCTCGTCGTCGCTCGGTCGTCGCGTGAAGCGGTAGTCGACCTTGTCCTTGCGGATGAGCCGGTCGGTGCGCTCCTCGGTGATCGTGAGGCAGCCCGCGCTGCGCGAGGTCGACCAGCGTGGCGAGAACGCGTCGTCGTCGACCGAGCCGAACGTGCGGATCGCCTGGCACACCGCGGGCGGGTCCGTCGGGGATTCGCGCCAGTACTCGCCGATGTCCTCGGGCGGGGTCGGCGGCTCCTTGCCCCACTTGCAGCGAAGATCGACGACGAACGCGACGATGCCCAGCGAGCGCGAGCGACCGGGCTCGCGATGTTGCCGGTCCGCTTGGCGATCCGCTCGCGCTCGAGCTCCTCGCGCAGCTCGTCGCGGCGCTCGTTGGCCTGCTCTGCGTAGGCGCGCTCTCGCGCTCGAGGATCGCCTGCTCCGAGCGGCTCGCCCGTCGGTGGCGACCGTGAAGTCGAGCCGCCGGCATCAGCAGCCGGACCTCGACGGGCGTGCCCTGCGGGTTGTCCTCGACGCTCGAGCATGCACGTCGCTGCCCTCGATCGACGACACGCCGTTGAGTGCCCCGTGGGCGAAGACTCGCAGCCCCGTCGCCGGCGCCGGGCGTGGTGAGATCGTGACGTCGACGGCTCCTGGCGGGGGAGCCGGTGCCGACGAACTGCCAGTAGAGGACGGCCGACGTCGGGCGCCGACCGCGACGGCGTTGTCGACGTGGTAGCGCGAGCTCGTAGGTGTGCGCGCCGGAGACCTCGACGTCGGCGCTTCCCCACTTGACGTAGCCGGTCGCTGGTCGGCGATCGGCACCGGCTCGCCGCTCTCGGTGACCTCGATGGTGCCGATGCGGTATGCCGTCGCGCCGAGGTCGTCCTCGGCGCCCGGCGCGGCCAGCGTGATCTCGCGGATGCCGCCGTGGCACTCGCCGCCGAAGTCGATAGCTCGACCCTCTCCAGCGACGTCCATCGACGCATCGGGGTTGATGGTCGCGACGATGCTCGTGGTCGAGCCCAGTCGCATCCCCGGCCGCCGCGGGCGCGGCCAGCAGCACGAGCGTGAGCGATCGCGAGCAGACGCGCCGACGAGCGCGCGCCTCACCACAGCTCCATCTGTTCGAGGCGGGCGGCACGCTCGAGCCCCGGCTCCCACGTGACCGCGCCCCGCGGCCCCTTGCTCCGGACCTCGAGCCGGTCGAGCAGGATCGCGCAGCGCGCCGCGCCCTTCGCGTCCCGGACGCCGATGCTGCCGTCGCTTCTCCCTGCGCTCGACTTTGGCCTCGTGCCACCGCTCGCCGTCGCGCCGGCGGAAGCGGACCCGGTCGCCCGGCGCGCAGGCCGACGTGCTCGAGCCCCTCGCTCACTGTCGTGTCCGTCTGACCGAAGATGCGGCCTGCAGGCGGCGCATGCCGGCCAGCCAGCGATCGGGGTCCTCCGCCTTGCGCCGCACGTAGTCGGCGACCTCGGGGTGGGGGAGGATCAGGAAGCGCTCGTCGGCGAGCCCCTACGACGACCGCGTCGGCGAGCTGCTCGGGCTCGATGGCGCCCTGCGCGAGCACGACCTCCGTCGAAGGGTCGCCGGGTGAGCTCATGAGCATCGGCGTGCGCAC
>CAWBAK010000004.1:0-734269 GCA_963786805.1 uncultured Actinomycetes bacterium | reverse complement strand
TGCCAGTCGATCGTGACGACCTCGACCGGCTCGGAGATGCCGCGGATCGCGACCTCGCGTGGCTCCGAGGCGGGATAGCGCGAACCGGCGGCGGTCGCGCGGCTCGTCACGATCTCGCCGCCCGCCGCGAGCGCGGCGATGCGTGCCGCCTCGTGCACCCCCTTGCCGGTGAAGTTCTTGCCGACCTGCGTGGCGCCCGCCGCGTGCACGCCGATCCGGATCGGGGGCGCGAACCCGGCCTTCACCCGGTGGTCCGCGAGCCGGCGCTGGATCGCGACGGCGCACGCCAGCGCCTCGTCGGGGGAATCGAAACCGACGAAGAAGCCGTCGCCCGTGCCGACCACCTCCTCGCCCCGGTGGTCCGCGAACAGTCCGCGCAGCGTCTCGTCGTGCCACCGCAGGACGCCCTGCCATGCCTCGTCGCCGAGCGCCTCCACGAGGTTCGTCGACCGTTCGATGTCCGTGAACATGAAGGTCTTCTCGACGCGCCGGGGCGCCTCCTTGCCGCGGAGCTGCCATGGGAGCAGGTCCGCGACCTCCTCGACCTCGACCGCGCCGGTCGGGCACGCGAGCGCGGCCGAGCGCAGCAACTCCTCGTCGACGCTGCCGGGCTCGACGACGTCGGCCTTGGCGAAGTCCCCCTCGTGCCAGTCGAAGGCCGTCGGCGCGATCGTGATGCAGTTCCCGGCCCCGACGCACTTGTGACGGTCGACCCTGGCCCGGAGCATCTACACCACCTCCCGGAACGCGAAGGCGGTCGCCTCGGCGCGCGACCTCGAGCCGATCCGGGCGAAGAGCTCGGCGAGCCGGCGGGTCACCTCGACCTCGGTGACGTCGAGCTCCTGGGCGATCTCGCGATCCGTGCGCCCGGCGACCAGCGCCTCGAGAAGCGCCACGTCGCCCGGGTCCATCGAGGCCGACGCGGACCGCGTGCCGCCGCTGGTCGCGATCGGACCCGCGATCCGGGCGAGCTCGCTGCCGACCGGCCCGCGGAA
The DNA here is from genome assembly GCA_963786805.1 of uncultured Actinomycetes bacterium. Lineage (GTDB taxonomy): Bacteria > Actinomycetota > UBA4738 > UBA4738 > HRBIN12 > CALGFI01. The sequence goes on along the minus strand of CAWBAK010000004.1, from coordinate 733,274 downwards.
CCATCGGGCTCTCACCTCGGGATCGAGCGTGCGCTGCGCGATCAGCGCGAGGTACACACTCAGGGCGTCGGCCATCTGGGCGCGCTCCTCCTCGGTCCCGCCGGCCATGATCGCCCTGGCCGCCGGGAGGTAGACCTCGAGAGAGGCGTCCTCGCTCATCGCCGATTCCAGCGTCCGGAGCGCCGAGCGCGCCGCGTCGGCCGCCTCCGCGGTCCGGCCACGAGCGAGCTCCACGAGCGCCGTCGCGGCGTCGGCCTGCGCCGACCACGGCGGGTGGCCCGGGAGGTGCTCCGCGATCGCGCGCGCCTCACGCGCGGCCCCCTCGGCCACCGCGAGCAGCTCCTCGTCCGTCGTTGCTTCGCCGATGCGAGCCGCCTCGAGTGCCAGCCGCGCGAGCGCCTCGCAGTGCGCCGCGGCTTGGCCCTGCTCGAGAGCCTGCTCGATCGCGCGCGCGAAGTGGCGACGCATCTCGTCGGCCTCGCCGGCGGCCGCCTCCACGCGCGCTCGCCAGAGCTCGAGCTGCCGCGTGCGGAACGTGGTCGGCGATTCGGTCGCCGCGGTGGCGGCGTGCGCGAGCCACTCGCGCGCCGCCTTCACGTCGCCGAGGTCGAGGTGTGCGAGCGCCGTCCCGCCGGCAGAGAGGAACTCGAGGCCGCGGTCGAGCGCCTTCGCCCGCCGGTACGCCTCCTCACCCCGCGCCACCGCGAGGTCGGGGATGACCTTGGCGCGCGCGAACACGTGCGTCCCGTACACCATCTGCCACTCGGACAGCGCCCGCTCGCTCTCTTTCGTGAACGCCTTCATGTGCGACCACAGGCGGCGGATCTCCTCGATGTGGCGGCCCGCCCCGGTCCCCATGTGGATGTCCGGGCCCCAGTTCATGTAGCCCATCGCGATGACGGTGGACATCGCGCCGCGGCGGTCGTCCAGCCGCTCGTAGATCGCGAGCGCCTCCTCGAGCTGCTGCGACCCCTCCTTCCACAGGGGCGCGACCGGCGTCTGGCCGAGCACCTCCATCATCGGCGCCTCGGTCATCGCGCGGACGAACTCCAGGTGTCCCCCCTTCTTGATCTCGTCGATGAACCAGCCCCGGACCAGTCCGAGGTTCGCGACGGCGAGCTCGCGGAGCGACGCGGCGAGCGCCGACTCGTCCCCCAGCTCTCGGGCGAGCTCCGCGGCACGACCGTAGGCCTCCAGCGCACCGTGGAGATCCACCTCGATCGCCGGCGGGACGAAGGCCTCGCCGATCGCGGCGCCGAGCAGCGCCTGGCCGAGCTGGAGGACCGCGGCGAGCTCGAGCGCGCGATCCCCGCTCGCGGCTGCGGCTTCCCGGACACCTCGTGCGAGCGCCGCACCCTGCTCGCGCTCGTCGGACTGACAGAGCGCGGCGGCCCGGCGCAGCCGCACGTCGCCGCGCTTCGTGTCCTCGATGGCGTCGGGACCGAGGGCCTCGGCGAGCGCCTCGATCTCGGCCAGCCCTTCGAGCCGGTCCGCGGTGCGGCGCAGCATCTCGAGCGCGTCGTCGCGGGCGAGCAGCAGTTGGAGCCGATCCTGCGGCGTCGACGCGGCCGGCAGCGCAAGGTCGACGAGGCGCAGGACCTCCTCCGGCGCGTTGGCGCGAAGCGAGTTCTCGGCGGCTTTCAGCGAGAAGTTCACGCAGATGGCCGCGTCACCCGCGGCCTTCGCGTGGTGGGCGAGGAGGGGAAGGCTCTCGGGCGCGGGCTCGCCGGCCATCAGCAGCTCGACGATCGCCGAGTGCACCGCGCGCCGGCGGGCCGACGAGAGCGAGCCGGACGCGTACTGCCGTACCTGGTCGTGGGCGAAGGTGTAATCGGCGGCCGGATCGTCCGGGAGCTCGAGGAGCAGACCCGCCGACACGGCCGGCTCGAGCATCTCGGTCAGCTCGTCGATCTCGGGCTCGCGATCGCCGACGCGAGCCTCGACCTCCTTCAGGTCCTTGAGGCTGAAGCGACGTCCCAGTACCGCCGCCATCGCGAGCGCCGCGGCGGTGTCGTCGGGCAGTCTCGACGCGCGTCGCGAGATCAACGTTCGCACCGCCGCGGGCACGAGCCGCTCGGCGCCCTTGGTGAGCGTCCAGGAGTCACCGGCGAGTTGCGCCATGCCGGCGTCGCGGTACGTGTGCGCGAGCTCGGCGAGGATGAACGGAACGCCTTCGGCCTGCGCGTGCATCGTGCTCGACATGCGCGGGTCGACGGTGCCGCCGAGGACCTCGGACAGGAACGTCGCCGTCTCGCCGTGCGTGAATCGCGCGAGACGCAGCCGCCGGACGATGCCGAATCGCTCCATGTCGGCGAGGAGCGTGACGGCCTCGGTCACGAAGGCGAGCTCCTCCGGCCGGATCGTCGCCATCAACGCGATCGGGCTCGTCGTGACGGCACGGACGACGTAGCGCAGGAGACGCAGGCTGTCGTCGTCGGCCCACTGGAGGTCGTCGATGAAGACGGCCAACGGCCGGCCGGCGGCCACGTCGCGGAGCGCCACCGCCGCGAGGTCGAACGTGCGCAGGAGCTTCTCGTCCGGCGGGAGGTTCGCGAGGCTCGGGTCGTCCTCCCCGGCGAGCGCGCGGAGGGACCGGGTCACGGCAGGCATGGCCGGGTCGTCGCCGGGGATGGTGCCGGCCGCCGCTCCCAGGATCGAGCGGGCCAGCAGGAACGGGCCGCGGAGCTCCTCGTCGGCCGCGACCGAGACGTTCGTGTAGCCCAGGGTCAACGCCTGCTCTGCCGCGTCGACCAGGAGCCGCGTCTTGCCGATCCCGGGCTCGCCCTCGACGGTAACCGCGGCGAGCCGTCCCGTCGCCGCCGAGCGAAGCTCCTGGCCGATCGCCGCCAGCTCGGTCGCGCGACCGACCACCTCGCGCGTCACCCGCCGGACCTGCAGCTGAAGAGGAGCGAACGGCACGACCGGAGGCGCCGCGGGCTCGGTGTCTGATCGCGAGGCGCTCATCGGACCCATCACCCTACGACAGGCCCGCCCGCGGAAAGGGCCCGACGCCGATCGAGCCGTCAGCCGCCGGCGGCTACCGGATGACCCGGAACCTGGCGCTGCCGATCGAGCGGTACCGGTCGGTCACGAGGTAGTGCACGACGTAGGTGCCGGGAGGCAAGGGCCACGGCCGTCCCTGAGCGGTCTCGTCCATCGTCAGCGAGCCCGTGATGGATGGAGGCGCGGTGCCGGACTCGTGCCGCTGCGAATAGCTCCAGATCAGGTACGAGTCGACCTTCGGGTCCGACTTCGCGGCCTCGTAGACCCCGATCCAGTCCCAGCGGTTGGCCGGGCCGTCGGTCCAGCGAACCTCGATCGGCTCGCCGACCTCGTACGTCCGCCGGTCGGTCGAGACACGGATCTGCGCGTCCGGGTCCTCGATCAAGAACGTGACGCGCGCGACCTCGGACCCATCGGGACGGAGCAGCACGGCGTCGTAGCTTCCCGGCCGAAGGACGGACGTGTCGACCTGGAACGTCCCGGCTCTCGCCTCGACGACCTGTGTCAGGTCCGGGTCGCTGCGCGAGGGCCCGATCGCGACGATCCCCTCGGGCTCGGGCGAGTGGTAGGCGACGGTCAGGAGGTCGCCCTGCGTGAGCAGCGCTCGGTCGACCGACACCATCACGGGCATCGGGGCGGGTGTGACCTCGAACGTCGAGACGACCGCCCGATGGTCGGAGGTCCACGGCTCGAACCCGACGTCGACATCGCGGCCGCCCTCCTCGCCGACCAGCTTGCTGTCGAGGGTTTCCAACGGGCCGGCGGCGTAGAGGTAGTCGATCCGGTCGCCGGCGCCCTGGTGGGTGATCCCCGGTTCTTCGACCGGGTCGGGATGGATCTCGCGGTACGTGTCGCGGAAGCCGGCCTCGAGGATGGCCTCGCTCACCGGCCAGGAGACCGGCTCGACGATGGCGGGTCGCGTGCCGGCCGCGGCCTCGGTCCAGTCGAGGCTCGACGGCTCGTTGTGGTCGCCCGTGAAGAGCACGGGGTACCCGTTCGCGATCAGGTCCTCCATCAGTCCGAGCGGCACGTCGAGGGCCGAGGTGCGGATCGCGTTCTCCGACGCGATGACCTCCTCGACCGGCACGCCGTTCACCAAGAGCCGCGGCCCGTACCGGATGTAGTCGAGATGGATGTTGAAGAGCGCCACGACCGCTCCGGGAGCGACCTCGATCAACGCGTACCGACCCTGGGCTCCCGACGGTTCGTGGATCGGGTACTTCGAGAGGATCTGCAGGCTGATGTTGTAGTACGGGTAGCCGGTGTTCTCGGCCATCTCGGGCAGGCGGTTGTACGACTCGAGGACGCCGACGATGTCCGCGTCGATGCTCTCGATCACCGCGTCGGTCGACTCGTCCCCGCCGTATTCGACGTTGTAGACGAAGACGTCGAGGGGCATCGGTTGTGAGGCCACCGCTCCGGTCGGTTCCGGCCCGCCGCCGTCGCCCGACGTGCATGCGCCGAGGAACGCGGCGACGATCGCGAGGAGCGATACCGCCGATCGCGCCGGACCGCGACGTCGCATGATCGCTACGCCACGAGCTCGGCGCCCTCGGCGGCGATCACGACCCGGTCCGGGTCCACGTTCCAGCGCTCGAGGACGAGCTCGCGCATCGCGTCGAGCTGGTCGTCCGAGTGCATCGGGTCGTGGTGGAACGTCGCCAGGCGCTTGGCGCCGACCTTGCCGGCGAAGGCCGCCACGTGCGCCGTGCTCGAGTGACCGAACCCCACCCGCGCCGCGTACTCGTCCTCCGTGTATTGGCAGTCGTGGATCAACAGATCGGCCTCCCACGCGAGCGCGGCGCCGGAGATCCACTCGGGCGCGGCCGTCTCGAGCTCCATCCCGAGGGCCGGCTCGTGATCGGTGAGGTAGGTGAGCGATGCACCGTCGGCCTCGATGCGATAGCCGACGGTGATGCCCGCGTGCTGGATCGCGGCCGAGCGGAGCGTCGCGCCGCCGACCGTCCACGTTCCCTCGGTCGCGTCGTGGAACGTGACGTTCGCGGGCACCTCGGACAGGTGGACGGGGAACAGCGGCGGCGAGAAGTACTTCGCGAGGCGGGCGTCGACGGACGCGACCGGCGAGGGCGGTCCCCACAGATGCAGCTCGGTCCCCGGGCGCCAGATCGGCTCGAACACGCCGAGCCCCTCGACGTGGTCGACGTGCAGGTGCGTGATGAACAGGTCGATCCGTGGCGGTGCTTCGTCGATCAGCGCGTGGCCGAGTGCGCGCGCGCCGGTGCCGGCGTCGAGCACGAGCACCGACCCGTCGTCGAGGCGGACCTCGACGCACGACGTGTTGCCGCCGTAGCGCGCGGTGTCGGCGCCGGGTGAGGCGATCGTGCCGCGGCTGCCCCAGAAGCGGACGCGCAACGGCTCAGACCTCGTGTTCCTGAACGTCGGGGCGTTCCCAGAAGAAGGCGATCGCGCCGACGAGATCGCCGGCGTGCGCGAGGAGCGGGAACGCGGTCGCCTCGATCTTCCTCGACGTGCCGTCGGCGCCGGTGATCGTGAGCGGTCCGTGCGAGGGCTCTTGCCGGTTGACCGCGATGCCGAGCGGCGTGTCGAGCGGGCCGAGCATCTCGCCGCGCTCGTCGGCAGGGCGGAAGAGTTTCGTGTACTCCTCGGCGGACATCCCGTGGCCCTCCTCGAACCGCGTGCCGAGCAGGTCCTCGGCCGCCTCGTTGAAGAAGATCACGCGCCCCTTCTCGTCGACGAGGAAGACCGCGGTGGCCAGACGGGACGCGAAGTTCCGCGCGAGGATCAGGATCAGGTGTCGTTGCGGCGGCAGGTCGGCCATCGCGGAGCCGAGCCTACCCCGCGTCGCAGGACCTAGGTTTCGCCCTCCGGAGAGGAGCTCACGGTCACCGTCGGGCTCGGCGTGGTGGTGGGTGTCACGTCGGAGGTGTCGTCGTCCCGGATCACGAAGTACCAGACGCCGAAGGCGATCGCGGCGAGAAGGACGATCGTCAGCAGGATGCCGGCTCCGCCTCCGCCGCCCCGGCCGTCCGCGCCGTAGCGCCGGCCGCGGCCGACGCGGGGCCGCCCTTCACGCCGCCATCGCTGCCGCCGTCCCGCTGGTCGGTTCCCTCGTCGTCCCATCGCGCTCTCTCCTCGATCCCTTGATGCTGCGAGAGGTACCCAAACCGATGAGCGGGCACGCCTCCAGACGGGCGCGATAGCACGGATGCTATCATCGGAGCGTGGACCCGGGTCGTGTGCTCAGGGAAGCCAGGCGAGGGGTGAAGCTGTCCCAGCGTGCGCTCGCGCTGGTCGCCGGCGTCCCTCAGCCCACCGTCGCGAGGATCGAGTCCGGAGCGGTGACCCCGCGTGTGGACACGCTGGACCGACTCCTTCGCGCATGCGGCAAGGACCTCGAGCTCGTGGAGCGGGCGGGGAGGGGTCTGGACCGCACGCTGATCCGTGAGCGCCTTCGGCTGTCGACGGCCGAGCGCGCTCGGCTCGCGGTCCGGGAGTGGGAGAACACGCGGTTCATCGACCGCGCCCGAGCCCGGTGAGCGCGCCCGCATTCGATCCGCTGCGGGTCCTTCGGACGCTGAACGATCACCGGGTTCGCTTCGTCTTGATCGGTGGCTACGCGGGTGCGCTCCGAGGGTCGCCGGTCATCACCGGTGACGTCGACATCTGTTACGCGAGGGACAACGAGAACCTGCATCGGCTCGCGGCCGCGCTCCAAGTGCTCGACGCGCACCTCCGAGGTGCGCCGCCCGACGTCCCGTTCCAGCTCGACGCGACGACGCTGCGGGCCGGCGACCACTTCACGTTCACGACGACGGCGGGGTCGCTTGATTGTCTCGGAACGCCGGCGGGAACCCAGGGATTCGAGGACCTGGATGCCGCGGCGACCGACGAGGACCTGGACGGCCTGGTCGTCCGCGTCGCGGCGCTCGACGACCTCATCAGGATGAAACGCGCGGCAGGGCGGCCGAAGGACCTGATCGAGGTCGAGTGGCTGTCGGCGCTCCGCGACGAGCTCGACACTGGGAGCGATCGGTGATGGCTGCCCCCATGCACCGTCGGGGTCTCGGCATCAACGCCGGACTCGAAACCGGACTCGCGCGTGACCTGGCCGCGCGCTGCCAGGAGCTCGGGTACCACTCGCTGTGGTCGAACGACGAACCGGGCGAGTCCGGTCTGGAGACGCTCGCGAACTTCGCAGCGGGAGCTCCGCGACTCGAGCTCGGCGTGGGTGTCCTTCCCCTGGACCGGCATCGGCCGGCCGATATCGCGGCGGAGATCGACCGGCTCGGGCTCGATCCGGCGAAGCTCTGGCTCGGGATCGGGTCGGGATCGCTGCGACCGCAGATCGACGTCGTCCGCCGGTCGGTCGACGAGCTCCGCGAGCTCCTTCCTGAGGGAACGCGGATCATGGTGGCGGCGATGCGGGAGCGGCTGTGCCGGATCGGTGGTGCGATCGCGGACGGCGTCCTGCTCAATTGGATGCTGCCAGAACAGGCGGCGCGATCGCGCGAGTGGGTTCGGGAGGGTGCCGAAGAAGCCGGGCGCGCCGCGCCGCTCGTCGCCTCGTACATCCGCGTCGCCGTGGGTGCCGGAGCGATGCAGCGGCTGCGCGAGGCGGAGGGGTTCTACCGTACGGTCACCGAGGGCCATCGCCGGCACTTCGAGGCGATGGACGTTCCGCTCGGCAGCGTCGGCGTCGCGGCATCGTCCCGAGCGGAGGTGGTCGATGCGCTGGCGTCGTACCGGTCCGCGCTCGACCTTCCGATCGTGCGGGTGCTCGCGGATCGCGATGCGACCGCACTCGCCGAGGTTGCCGACGCTGCGGCGCCCTGACCCGCGCGCATACTGACCCGATGGCCGATCCTCTACGCGTGACGCGTTCGGTCGTGATCCCCGCGCGCGAGCTGAAGTGGCGGTTCAGCCGGTCCTCGGGGCCGGGTGGCCAGTCGGTCAACAAGACGGACTCTCGCGTCGAGCTGAGCCTCGACCTGGAGAAGACGACGGCGCTCGGTCCGATCCAACGAGCCCGAGCGATGGAGCGGCTCGCCGGCCGGCTCGTCGACGGCGTGCTCACGGTGACGGCATCGGAACATCGCACGCAGGTGCGGAACCGCGAGGCCGCTCTCGAGCGCCTCGCCGAGACGCTGTCCGCGGCGATCGCGGCGCCACCGCCACGGCGGCGACCCACACGGGCGACACGCGGGTCGGTCGAACGCCGGCTGGCCGACAAGAAACGACGGGCGAAGACGAAGCAGCTCCGCCGCGCGACCGACGACGACTGAGTCTCAGTCCTTCGAAGGACGGCGTGCGGCGCCGATCTGGGCGACCGCCATGACGCACGGCTCCGACGATGGATTGCGCCAGCGATGGCGTGCACCGTTCTGCACGACGCAATCGCCCGCCTTGAGCAGCACCTCGGCGCCGTCGTCGAGCTCGAGCCAGACCTCGCCGGACACGATCAGGTTGAAGTCGACCGTGTCCGTGCGGTGCATGCCGGCGCCGTCGGGCTCCAGCACGTCGATGAGACCGGGGAGCTTGCGTTCGATCTCGGCGAGCGCTTCGTCCGGGTCGAGGTCCGTCGCAGCGCGACCGTCAAGACCTTGACGGATCTGACCTGGGCGTTTCCTGTCAAGGTCTTGACGGTTCCCCGCGTGCGCCTCGCGATCGCCGCCCCTCTGCCTCCGGAGCCATCGTGAACATCCCGAAGCGGTAGCCCTCGGCAGGTGGGAAGTGCGAAGGGGCGCTCGGCGGCATGCCGTCGCTCGGCAGCGACGGCCGAACGTCGTCCCCCCAGATCCGGTGGAACTCGGCGCCGGGGAAGAGCGCAACGGTGACGGGCTCGACCAGTCCGTCCTCCACCACGACGGACCGCCCGTCCGCCTCCTGGCCGGTCACCACCCTGCGCACCCGCATCGCGTCCTCCTCGTCTTCGGCTCGTCTTCGGCTCGGTGCCGGCTCGGCGCGACGATAGCCGGAAGGTCGGGGATACTTCGCGCCATGCCGGACGAGAACGCTGGCCCGACCGCGACGGACGTGTCTGTCGGTCCCCGCATCGAGCCCGAAGATGCTGGCGAAGTCCCGCGAGCTCGACGCCGACCAGGTGATGCTCGACCTCGAGGACTCCGTCGCCGCCGCGGACAAGGACGAGGCACGACAGAACGCCGTCGCCGAGCTCGAACGCGGCGGATGGGGCGAGCGGATCGTCTCGGTCCGCGTGAACGGCGTCGGAACGGCCGCCGGCGCGCTCGACCTCTCGGCGATGGCTCGCGTGGCGGGCTCGATCGACACCGTGATCGTCCCGAAGGTGGAGACCGCCGAACAGGTGCGCTCCGTCGGAAGCGCCGTAGGGGGCGCCGGTCTCGAGGCGCTGATCGAGACGGCCCGTGGACTCGCGAGCGTTGAGGAGATCGCGGCCGCGACCGATCGCCTCGTGTCGCTCGTGTTCGGCCCGATCGACATGGCCGCCTCGCTCGGCGTGCCCACGCTCGACGACCGGCCGCCCCACGAGGGTGTGGACGTCTGGCACTACGCGCGGATGCGGATCCTCGTCGCCGCCCGGTCGGTCGGCGCCTTCGCGATCGACGGGCCGGTCGTGGCGCTCGACGACGACGCGCGGGTGCGCTCCTCGGCGGTGCTCGCTCGAACGTACGGGTACGACGGGAAATGGGTCGTCCATCCCTCGCAGATCCCGATCGTGAACGAGGCGTTCACGCCGACCGAGGCCGAGGTCCAAGCGGCGCAAGCGATCGTGGACGCCCTGGATGCCGATCCTCACGGTCGCGGGGCCGTCGGGGTCGACGGCGCGATGATCGACGAGGCGAGCCGGCGAGCCGCCGAGCGGATCCTCGCGCGAGCGCGAACCGCGCGTCCATCGGCCTGACGAACTCGGACCACGCCCGCGGCGGGCCGGTGCTATCGTCGGCCCGTGCAAACGATTGGCACCGAGGGACGCCGCTGGTCGGAGCGAGCGATCGACACCGACACCCGCCTGTCGCTCTACCGGCGGATGAGCGCGATCCGCCGGTTCGAGCAGCGTGCCTATCAGCTCTTCATGGAGAACCTCGTCCGCGGGACGAGTCACCTCGCGCTCGGTCAGGAGGCCGTCGCCGCCGGATTCGGCCAGGCGATGCGCGCGGACGACCTCACGTTCTGCACCTACCGCGGTCACGCCCACACGCTGACGCGCGGCGCGTCGATGACCGGCCTGATGGCCGAGCTCCTCGGTCGCGAGAACGGGGTCCTGCACGGCAAGGGCGGCTCGATGCACCTCACCGACGTCGAGCACGGCGCGATGGGCTCGTACGCGATCGTGGGCGCGCACATGCCGATCGCGCTCGGCGCGGCGTGGGCCGCGCAGGAGCTCGGAACCGGGCAGGTCGCCGTCTGCTTCTTCGGCGACGGGACGACGAACATCGGTGCGTTCCACGAGGCCTTGAACATGGCCGTCGTGTGGAAGGCGCCCGTCGTCTTCGTCTGCGAGAACAACCTCTACATGGAGTACACGCCGATCTCCGACGTGACGGCGGTCGAGCATCCCGCCGCCGATCGCGCGTCGGCCTACGGCCTCGAGCGTCTCATCGTCGACGGGAACGACGCGGACGAGGTGTACGGCATCGCGCTCGACTACATCGAGCTCGCCCGGAGCGGCGGAGGGCCGTCGCTGATCGAGGCGAAGACGTACCGGCACGGCGGTCACTCCCGCGCCGACCCCGGCAAGTATCGCCCCGACGCCGAGATCGAGGAGTGGATGCGTCGCGATCCGCTCGTTGTGTACCGCGAGCGCATGCTCGGGCTCGACGTGACGGCGGAGACGCTCGACGCGATCGACGCCGAGATGGACGCCGAGGTGGACCGCGCGACGGAGGAGGCGAAGGCTGGGGCGCCGCCGTCGCCCGAGTCGCTCGAGACCAACGTCTGGGCCGACGGAGGCAGCTCGTGGCGGAACTGACGTACCGGGCCGCCGTCACCGAGGCGATCGCGCAGGAGATGGAGCGCGACGACCGCGTCTACTTCATCGGCGAGGACATCGGCGCGGCCGGTGGTGTGTTCAAGACGACGCCGGGCTTGTTCGAGCGGTTCGGACCTCGCCGCGTCCGCGACACGCCGATCTCGGAGGAGGCGATCATCGGGGCCGCGATGGGCGCCGCGATGATGGGGCTGCGTCCGGTCGCCGAGATCATGTTCTCGGACTTCTTCGCGACGTGCTGGGACCTGATCGCGAATCAGATCGCGAAGACCCGGTACATGACGGACGGACAGGTCTCGCTGCCGCTCGTCATCCGCACCGCGAACGGCGGAGGGCTCCGGTTCGGCGCGCAGCACTCGCAGGCCGTGGAGAACTGGGCGATGGCCGTCCCGGGGCTGAAGGTGGTGGCCCCGAGCACGCCGGCGGACGCGAAGGGTCTGCTCGCGGCCGCGATCCGCGACCCCGACCCGGTGATCGTTCTGGAGGCGAAGTCGCTCTATCCGGAGAAGGGCGAGGTGCCCGACGGCGAGCACGTGGAGCCGCTCGGCAGGCGGCGGTCCTCACCGAAGGCGACGACGTCACGATCGTCGCGCTCGCCGCGATGGTGCCTCGAGCGCTCGCGGCGGCCGAGCGACTGTCGGCGCAGGGGATCGGCGCTCGCGTCGTCGACCTCCGAACGCTGGTCCCGCTCGACGTGACGACGCTCCTGGCAGCCGTGCGCGCGACGGGCCGCCTCTTCACCGTGGAGGAGAACCCGCGGCTGTGCGGCTGGGGCGCAGAGATCGTGTCGATCGTCGCCGAGGAAGCGTTCGACAGCCTGGACGGCCCGATCGTTCGGATCACCACGCCGCACGTGCCGCTCCCGGCGGCCGATTCGCTGGAGGACCTCGCGATCCCGTCGGTCGAACGGATCGTCGACACCGTGCAGCGGAACATGGGGTGATGAGCGGGACCACTGAGCTCGGACCGCACGACCTGGTCGCCGGCTACTACACGATCTCGGGTTCGCGCGCCGGCGCGGGCGAGGGCGAGGCCGCTCGGGCGAGTTTCGAGGCTCGCGTCGGCGCCGCGGCGCACGCCGGGTACGCGGGCCTCGGGATCCTGATCGACGACTACGACGCGCTCCGCGCTCGAGGCCGCAGCGACGCGGACCTGCGCGGGATCCTGCAGGACCACGGGATCGGCGTCCCCGAGGTCGAGTTCCTCTATCACTGGACCTGCACCGACGAACGGGAAGCGCTCTCGCGCGCCCTCGAGGACCGGCTCTACCGTGCCGCGGACGCGTTCGGCGCGCATCACCTCAACATGGGCGACGTGAACCCGCCCGGCGAGATGCCGCCGCTCGAGCTCGCGGCCGAGCGCTTCGCCGCGATCTGCGACCGCGCCGCCGAGCATGGCCTGCAGGTGGCGCTGGAGTTCCTGCCCTGGAGCGGGATCCCCGACGCCGCGACGGCGTGGGACATCGTTCGCGCGGCCGGCCGGCCGAACGGCGGCATCAACCTCGACGTGTGGCACCACTTCCGCGGTGCGGCGGACGACGGCATGCTCCGCGCGATCCCGCCCGAGCGCATCGTCTGCGTCGCGATCTCCGACGCCGACCCCGAGGTCGTGGGCGACCTGATCGAGGACACGACCCGGCGCCGACGACTCCCCGGCGAAGGGAGCTTCGACCTCGTGGGGTTCCTTCGCCTGCTCGACGAGATGGGGGTCGCCGCCCCCGTGACGGTCGAGATCCTGTCCGACGAGCAGAACGCCCGCCCCACCGAGGAGGCGGCTCGAGTCGCGATCGCCGCCACGCGCGCGGTGATGCAGGAGGCCGGCTTCCGCGACGCGCGGTGAGGGCCAGTGGCGGCTCTGCAAACGTTTGACATGGATCCCCGGAGGGTGCTTGGATGCGCCCTTCGGAGGGGCCACTCGGGCAGGGGGCTAGGGTGCTTGAGGCGTCGATCGGGTTCGCTCGCGTGACCAATCGTTTGTAACGGGATGCGAGCCGCCGTCTTCCACGGGAACCACGACCTCCGCATCGAGGAGGTGTCCGAGCCCCTCGTGGGGCCGGAAGACCTGCTGCTCAGGGTCACCGCCTCCGGTATCTGTGGCACCGACGCCATCGAGTACTCGGCCGGGCCGCGGATGTTCCCGATCGCGGAGCGCGACCCTCGCACCGGCCACGTGGGCCCGATGATCCCCGGGCACGAGATCGCCGGGACCGTCGAGGCGACCGGGGACGGCGTTGATGGGTTCGTGACGGGTGCGCTCGTCGTGACGGGCGCCGGCATCTCGTGCGGGAGCTGTGCCCGGTGCCGCGAGGGCCGCACGAACCTGTGCGAGCGCTACACGACGGTCGGCCTCCAGCGTCACGGCGGGCTGGCGCAGTTCGTCGCGGTCCCGGCCGCCACCTGCGTCGCCGCGCCGCCCGGGCTGACGCCCGACGCGGCCGCCCTCGGCCAGCCGATGGCGATCGGGGTGCACTCGATGCGACAGGGCTCGCCGCGGCCGGGGGAGCTCGCGCTCGTGATCGGCGCCGGGGGGATCGGCGCGTTCCTCACGTACGCGCTTTCGGCCACCGGAGTTCGGACCGTCGCCGCGGACCTCGACGACGAGCGGCTGGCGATCGCGCGGGCGCTCGGTGCCGAGCTCACGCTCGGGCCGCAGGAGGCGCCGATCGCCGACGTCGTGCGCGAGCGGATCGGCGAGCCGGACGTGGTCTACGAGGTGACCGGAACCGTCGCCGGACTCGACGCCGCGATGAGCGCCGTTCGTCTCGGCGGGCGTGTCGTGGCGGTCGGCCTGCACGAGCAGCTGCGCGAGATCGACCTGCGTTCGCTCACGCTCCGCGAGCTGTCGATCCACGGCACGAACGCGCACGTCGTCGGCGCGGACCTGCCCGAGGCGCTTCGCCTGCTCGCCGCCCGGCACGAACCGTGGAGCGACGTCGCCCCGACGGCGCTCAGCCTCGACCGGTTGGTGGCCGACGGGCTCGAGCCGCTCGCCGAGGGCCGGAGCCGGCGCGTCAAGACGCTCGTCGATCCCTGGACGGAGGAGTCCCGTCCCACCCGGATGGCGCTCGAGGAGGAGCACGCCGATGCCGTCTGATCCCACGCTGCCGCCGTCGTTCGGGACGGGCGCGATCCCGGCGCCGGGCGTCATGGCGGTCGACTGGGAGGAGCGCGTCAACTTCGACCGGCTGCGGTCCTACCGGGTCGCGCGCGTCCGCGAGGCGCTCGAGCGCTCGGAGCTCGGTGCCCTGTTGCTGTTCGACATGAACAACATCCGCTACCTCACCTCGACGCACATCGGGGAGTGGGGCCGGGACAAGGCCGCGCGATACGCGCTCATCACGCGCTCGGGCGCCGAGCCCATCCTGTGGGACTTCGGCTCGGCCGCGAAGAACCACCGGCTGCACGCGCCGTGGTTCCCGCCGGAGTCGTGGCGCTCCGGCATGGTCGGGCTCCGCGGCTCGGTGCCTCCGGATGCCGGGCTGTTCACCAGGGCGGTAGACGAGATCGTGTCGATCCTTCGCGAGCAAGGGGTCGGCGACCTGCCCGTGGGTGTCGACATCGCCGAGCTGCCCATGGTCCTGGAGCTGCAGGGGCAAGGGCTCACCGTGCGCGACGGGCAGCAGACGATGCTCGACGCGCGCGAGATCAAGAACCGGGACGAGATCCTGCTCCTTTCGACCGCGGCGTCGATGGTGGACGCCGCGTACCACCTGATCTGGGAGGAGATGAAACCCGGCATCCGCGAGAACGACCTCGTCGCGGAGGTGAACCGTTTGCTCTACGAGCTCGGGTCCGAGCACGTCGAGGGGATCAACGCCGTCGGCGGCGAGCGCGGCAACCCGCACCCGCACGACTTCTCCGACCGGATGTTCCGGCCCGGCGACACCGTCTACTTCGACATCCTCCACGCGTACAACGGCTACCGAACGTGCTACTACCGAACGCTGAACGTCGGCCTGGCGACGGCGGCGCAGCGCGACGCCTACAAGAAGGCGCGCGAGTGGCTGGACGATGCGATCCAGATGGTCAGGCCCGGCGTCGGTACGGACCAGATCGCGCGCCTGTGGCCGACCGCGGAGGAGCTCGGCTTCCCCGACGAGATGGAGGCGTTCGCGCTCCAGTTCGGGCACGGCCTCGGTCTGAACCTGCACGAGCGCCCGATCATCAGCCGTCTGGTCTCGCTCGAGAGCCCGATGGAGCTCAAGGAGGGGATGGTCTTCGCCCTCGAGACGTGGGCGCCCTCCTCGGACGGGTTCTCCGCCGCCCGCATCGAAGAAGAGGTCGTCGTCACCGCCGACGGCGCCAAGGTCATCACGCTGTTCCCCGCCGACGATCTGGTGATCGCCAATGAGTACTAGCGCCAAGGAAACGAGCGAGGAACCGATGCCGGCGAGCGACGTAGGCCCCTTGGTCGACGGCGCGGCGAGGTTGGCCGTCGGTTTCGTCGGTCTTGGCGTGATGGGTTGGCCGATGGCCGCCAACATCGCGCTCGCCGGCTTCCCGATCTTCGTCCACAACCGAACGAGGGAGCGCGCCGACGAGTTCGCAACGTCGAGCGGGGGGGTGACGGTGTGCGCGTCGCCGGCCGAGGTCGCCGCGTTCGCCGACGTCGTGCTCACGATGCTCGCGGACGGCCGCGCGGTCGACGAGGTGTATCTCGGCGAGATGGGGCTGCTCGCGGGGGCGAGGCCCGGATCGGTGTTCGTGGAGATGAGCACGATCGGACCCGAGCACGCCGCGGCGTTGGGAGCGCGGGTCCAGGAGGCGGGGTTCGAGCTGGTCGACGCCCCGGTCTCGGGCAGCGTGGCGACGGCGAAGTCGGCGACGCTGCTCGTGATGGCCGGCGGGAGCGAGGATGCCGTCGCGCGCGTTCGCCCCGTCCTCGAGGCCATGGGATCGATGATGCACGTGGGGCCGTCCGGGTCGGGCGCGACGATGAAGCTCGCCGTCAACACGGTGGTCTACGGGCTCAACCAGTCGATCTCCGAGGCGCTCGTGCTCGCGGAGCGCTCCGGCCTGGATCGACGGCTCACCTACGAGGTCTTCGCGAACAGCGCGGTCGGGGCGCCGTTCGTCCACTACCGCCGGACCGCGTTCGAGCGCCCCGGCGAGGTGCCCGTGGCGTTCCGGGCCGAGCTCGCGTCCCGAGATCTGCGCCTCATCTTGGAGCTCGGCGCGAAGGTGGGCGCCGACCTACGGCAGGCGCAGACGAACCTGGAGGTCCTGGACCAAGCGGTGGACGCGGGATTCGGCGACGAGGACGTCTCCGCGGTGGCGAGCTTCCTGCGCGACAAGAACCCGGTTCCGCCTTCGGGGATCCCCGAGCGCGGTGGCTGAGCCTCGACGTATCAGACGTCGGGACAACAAGAGGAACGACAGATCGGGGGGGTGCACGTGAGGAAGACGGGTTGGTCCAAGTGGCTCGTGCTCCTGTTCGTCCTTTCGATCGTCGCGGTTGCGTGCGGCGACGACGGAGACGGGGGAGACACGACCGGCGCGACCGGTGCGACCGGCGAGACCGGGAGCACGGAGGGTGGTCTGATCGTCGGGTTCATCCCGACGACGACGAACACCTACATCGCCGAGTGGGCGCGCGGTGCGAACGAGGCCGCCGCCGAGCTCGGGTACGAGTTGAAGCTGATCGAGAACAACTTCGATCAGGCAGAGGAGGACACCCAGGTCCAGCAGCAGCTGGGCAGCGGTGAGGAGGTCGCCGCCTACGTGTGGTGGCCCTCGGACAACGCGGCCGGTGTCGCGTCGCTGACGGCGCTGTCGGAGAGCGGCGTGCCGACGATCCAGACGAACCAAACACCGTTCGCCGGGACCGAGGAGCTCGTGATCGGCTACGCAGGGGTCGACGACACGCTGAACGGCGAGGTCGCGGGCGAGCTCGTGGTCGAGGCGCGCGATGCCATGGTGGAAGCGGGAGCGAGGCTCCACAGCGAGGGCGGCAACGCCGTCATCGTCGGCTTCGTGCCCGGCTACCAGGCCGGCATCGACCGCAGCGCCGCGGCGATCCCGATCATGGAGGCGGCCGGCATCACGGTGCTGGACCAGGTCGATGTCGGGTTCGACCCGACGACCGGGTTCGAGGGGATGAACGAGCTGATCGCCGCTCACGAGGCGGACGGGATCGACCTCGTCTACGCGCACAACAGCGCGCTCGCCGAGGGTGTCATCCAGGCGCTCGAGGAGGCGGGATACACGCCCGGCGAGGACGTCATGGTCGTCGGCGGGACCTGCCACGGGAACCTGGAGAACCTCGAGAACGGCAAGGAGTTCGCCACGGGTCTGCAGGCGGCATACCTGGAGGGCGTGTTCAGCATCCGCACGCTCGACGAGTTCCTGCAGAACGGGGAGCTCGCGCAGTTCTTCAACGCCATCCCGAACCCGCCCGTCCACGGTGACGAGATCGACACCGTGACGGTCGAGGGCTTCGGCGTGGCCGAGCTCTGCGTGTACTGAACCGAACAGGCTGAGCTGTTCGATCGATCGCGCTCGGGTGCGGGGCCTCGCGAAGGCCCCGCACCTCGGGCGGGAAGGAGGACCGATGGGAAGGCTCGACGACCGCGTGGCCCTGGTCACGGGCGGCTCGCGCGGACTCGGTGAGGGGATCGCCCGGCACCTGGCCGCGGAGGGCGCGGTCGTCGTGTGCGCGGACGTGCTCGACGCGACCGAGGTCGCGAGCTCGCTCCCCGCGAGCCCCTCGGGGCGCAAGGGGAAGGCCGTTCACCTCGACGTCGCGAACACCGCGGAGGTGGACGAGGTGATCGCCGACATCGGGCGCGAGTTCGGCTCGCTCGACATCCTGTGCAACAACGCGGGGGTGGCCCAGCCGATCGCGCACGTCGTGGACACGCCCGACGAGGTGATCGACAAGGTGTTCTCGGTCAACGTTCGCGGCGTGATCGCGTGCACCCGCGCGGCCTCGCGGATCATGAAGGAGCAGAAGCGCGGACGGATCGTCAACACCGCGTCGCAGGTCGGCAAGACCGCGTGGCCGGACTGGGGCGTCTACTCGGCGTCCAAGGCGG
The DNA here is from genome assembly GCA_963786805.1 of uncultured Actinomycetes bacterium. Taxonomy (GTDB): domain Bacteria; phylum Actinomycetota; class UBA4738; order UBA4738; family HRBIN12; genus CALGFI01. The sequence goes on along the minus strand of CAWBAK010000004.1, from coordinate 715,290 downwards.
CGGTGATCGGGATCACGCAGGTGACGGCGGTCGAGCTCGCGCCCTGGAACATCCAGGTGAACGCGATCTGCCCCGGCACGATGCTCACGAACATGACCCGCACGGGGATGGGCGGCTACCTCAAGGGCGACATGACGCTCGAGCAGATGATCTCGGACAAGGAGGGCACGATCCCGATGCAGCGTCTCGGCACGCCGGACGACGTCGGGAACCTGGTGGTCTTCCTCGCCTCGGACGAGTGCTCGTTCACGACCGGCGCCGCGATCAACCTGACCGGCGGCGAGATGGTGAGCTTCTGACCGCGCGTCGCCGACCCCGAGGAGGAACCGCTCGATGACCGTCCGCAACTTCTTCCACGTGGGGATCCTCGTCCCCGACATCCGGGAGGCGATGACCAAGTTCTCCGACGTGCTCGGCCTGGAGTTCAAGGAGCCGGCGATCGCGCACGTCGACGATTTCGACGACTCGAACGGGCGCCGCGTCCTGGATCTGGTGATCACGTGGGCGACCACGGGTCCTCCGTTCGTCGAGCTGCTCGAGGCCCAAGGCGAGGACGGCCTCTACGGCTCGAAGGAGCTCGGGTTGCACCACGTCGGGCTGTACGACCCCGATCCCGCCGGGCTGATGGAGGAGCTCGCGGGCAAGGGCCTGCGGCGCGAGGCCACGCAGTGGACCCCCGAGGGAACCATCATCGCGGCCTACACGGCGCCGGAGGAGCTGCACGGAACCCGGCTCGAGTTCATCGACCAGTCGCGCGAGCAGGGGATGAACGACTGGATCGCCGGCCGCAGCTGGGCGGACTGAGGGGTGGTGGACGCCGAGGCGCCGGCCCTGCGCGTGGAGGGGATCTCCAAGCGCTTCGGCTCGATCCAGGCGCTCTCGGACGTCTCGCTGGAGGTGCGCGCCGGCGAGGTGATGGCGCTCGTCGGCGAGAACGGCGCCGGCAAGAGCACCCTGGTCAAGATCCTCGTCGGCCTGCACCGGCCCGATGAAGGGCAGATCTTCCTCGAGGGCCGCGAGACCGACCTGTCGAGCGTCCGTCGCGCGGAGGGAGCGCGCATCGCGATCGTCCAGCAGGAGCTGTCGCTCGTGCGGACGATGTCGATCGCGGAGAACGTGTTCCTCGGCGACACGCGGGCGCAGACGTGGCGAACGCCGCGACGTCTCGTCACCCTCGCGGCCCCGTTCCTCGAGCGTGTGGGTCTCGGTTCGCTCGACCCGAGGCAACCGGTCGGCTCGCTCTCGGTCGCCGAGCGCCAACTCGTCGAGATCGCGCGGCTCATCGCGCGCGACGCCCGCGTCCTGATCCTGGACGAGCCCACCGCCGCGCTCTCCGATCGCGAGATCGAGCGGGTGATGGAGGTCGTGCGATCGGTCCGGTCCGAGGGGCGTTCGGTGATCTACGTGACGCACCGGCTGGGCGAGGTGTTCGCCCTCGCCGACCGCGTCACCGTGTTCCGCGACGGGCGCAGCCAGCCGCCCGTGCCCGTGTCCGAGCTCGACCTCGGCCGTCTGGTCGAGCGCATGCTCGGGGTCCCGCTCCAGAACCTGTATCCGCCGCGCAGCGCCGGGTTCGGCGAGACCGTGCTCCGCGTCCGCGGACTCGAGATGGACACCCTGGCGGAGCCGATCGACCTCGAGGTACGCGCCGGCGAGATCCTCGGACTCGCGGGCCAGCTCGGCAGCGGCTCGTCCCGCTTGCTGCGCGGGCTGGCGGGCGTGCAGCCGCGGACCGGCTCGGTGACGGTTCGGGACGTCACGATCCCGCCGCGCGCGATCCGGCGCGCGGTTCGGTCCGGTCTCGTGTACTGCTCCGCGGACCGCAAGGTGGACGGCCTGTTCTTGGGCCGGGACGTGGACGAGAACCTCACGTCCACCGCGCTCGGTCGCGTGAGCACCTCGGGGTGGCTGAGCCACCGGCGCGAGCGGCGTCTCGCCGCCGATCTGGCCACGAGGTTCCGCATCGATCGCGCCCGGTTGGGCTCGGCGGCCGAGACGCTGTCGGGCGGCAACCAGCAGAAGGTGGCGCTCGGGAAGTGGCTCGCGCCCGAGCCCGCGGTGCTGCTCGTGGACGAGCCGACCCGAGGCGTCGACGTCGGCGCTCGCGCCGAGATCTACAGTCACCTGCGTTCGCTCGCCGACTCGGGACTCGCGATCGTGTTCGCCTCCTCGGACATGCAGGAGGTCCTCGGCCTGGCCGACACGATCGCCACCTTCTACCGAGGACACCTGGTGAACGTCGCGCCCGTCGAGGGAACGAGCCCCGCCACGGTCATGCGAGAGGTCATGGCTCCCCAGGACCGCCGCGAGGGCGTCGCGTGATGAAGGAGCGAGTCGTCACCGAGCGTGTCGTCGAGGCCGAGGCGGCCGAGGAAGCGGCCGCGCGCGCGGCATCGCCCTGGCGCGTCCCTGTCGTCGTCGGGAGCGCGGTCCTTCTGCTCCTGCTCGTCGGGTGGATCACGACGCCGCGGTTCGTCACCGTCGACAACGCGTTGATCATCGTGCGCTCCGCCTCGATCATCGGGATCGTCGCGGTCGCGCTCACGTTCGTCACGATCTCGGGCAACTTCTTCTCGCTCTCCCTTGGCGAGACCGCGTCGTTCAGCGCGATCGCGTTCTCGTTCATGATCGCCGAGGGCTGGGGCGTCCCGGCGGCCCTAGTGCTCACCCTCCTCCTCGCGCTCACGTTCGGCGCGGTCCAGGGGCTCGTCGTGGCCGCGGGCGCGAACCCGATCATCACGACGCTCGGCGCCGGGGCCGCGCTCTTCGGTCTGGCCGCGGTGCTGACGGAGAACAAGACGATGAGGACGGGCTCGCACGTCGCCGACTGGCTCGGTCGCGGCCGGCCGTTCGGGATCCCGAATCAGACGTGGGCGTTCGTGATCCTCACGATCGTCGCCGCGCTGGTTCTGACGAAGACGCCGTTCGGCCGCCGGCTCGCGCTCGTCGGCTCCAACGCCGCGGCCGCGACCGCCACCGGCCTTCGACGGGGGACGATCGCGATCGCCGCGTTCGCCATCGCGTCGCTCGGAGCCGGCCTGGCGGGGATGTTCACCGCGGCCCAGGTCGGGCAGGGGACGACCGACCAGTTCCCCGAGCTGACGATCAACGCCATCGCGGCCGTGCTCGTCGGCGGAACGGTCATCTCGGGCGGCGAGGGCTCGATGCTCCGGACGGCGCTCGGCGCGGTGTTCATCGCGGGGCTCGACAACCTCTTGGTCATCCGCGGCTACTCCTTCGGCGTCCGGGTGACCGTCACGGGACTCGCCGTGCTGGCCGGCGTGAGCCTGTTCACCGTGCTGCGACGGAGGGCCGTGTGATCCCCCGGCTTCGCATCGGCCGCGTGATGGCCTCTCGCCTGGTGCTGGCGGTCGGGGTGTTCGCGTACTTCGCGCTCAGCGACGACCGGTTCTTCACGACGAACAACGTGTTCACGATCTTCGAGGGGTTCGCGCAGCTCGGACTCGCCGCCCTCGCGATCGGGCTCACGATCATCGCCGGCGAGCTCGACCTCTCGATCGGCTCGGCGGCCGCCGTGGGCGGCATCCTCGCCGTGACCTGGGCCGGGCTCGGACTCGTCCCCTCGGTCGTGCTCGTGACGCTCGTCGGCGCCGGGTTCGGCGCGATCCAGGGGTACGCGATCCACCGGCTGAAGATCGCCTCGATCGTGTTCACGCTCGGAACGCTGATCGGGCTCCGAGGCCTCGCCTTCTTGATCTCGAACGAGGACACCGTCGTCGTCCCGGATCTGGACATCGCGAGGGTGGTGAAGCACCAGCTGTGGATCGTCTCCCCCTTCAGCCTGGTGACGATCGCGGTCCTGATCGCCACCGCGGTGTTCCTCCGGTACTCGCGCTGGGGGCGCGAGATCTTCGCGATCGGCGGTGGTAGGAGCGAGGCCATCGCGGCCGGCGTGCCGCTCGGTCGTCCGCTCGTCCTCACGTTCATGCTGTCGGGCGCGATGGCGGGACTGACGGGGGCGCTCACCTCGCTGAAGTCCGGCAGCGCGGCACCCGGCGGGTTCGCGGACCTGTTGCTCCCGGCGGCGACCGCCGCGCTCATCGGTGGCGTGGCCATCACCGGAGGAAGCGGGTCCGTTCTGGGGATCGCGGTCGGATCCCTGACCCTGCGGTTCGTGATCAGCGGGCTCAGCCTGCGAGCCGAGCCGTACTACGTGCTGACCTTCGTGACCGGCATGCTGCTGCTGTTCGTGATCGCGCTCGAGCTGCTGGTCGATCGCCCCGAGGCGCGACAGCGGTTCGGCATGTGGCGCGCGCGACTCGGGAAAGGAGGCTCACGTGCCTCTCCCGCCTGAGGACGACGCGCTGGCGAGCGACGCGCTCGTGGGCGGCGTGGTCGAGCCGAGGGGCGGCCGGTCCGCGAACGTCACGCTCCGCGACGTGGCGAAGGCCGCGGGCGTCCACTACTCGACGGCCTCGCGCGCGCTCTCGGGCGACCCGACGCCCCGCGTGAGCGCGCTCACGGCCGAGCGCGTGCGGCGCGTCGCGGAACAGCTCGGCTACCGCCCGCACATGGGCGCCCGCGGGCTGCGCAAGGGAAGGACCGGGATCATCGGGGTGGTCGTCGCCGACCTCGGGAACTCGTTCATCGCCCAGGTGATCCGCGGGATCGAGAACGCGCTGGAGCCGCACGGTCTGATGGCCGTCATCGCCGAGACGCAGGATGAGCCGGCCCGCTTCGAGCACGTGCTCGAGCACCTCGCGAGCCGACGCGTCGACGCGCTCATCACCAGCTCGGCGCGCCTCGGCGACGTGGAGATGCTCACCACGTTCGCCAAGCGCGAGGCGCCGGTGGTGCTCGTCGTGCGGAACCTTCCGGACAGCGGGCTCCCGTGCGTGCACGCGGACGACCGGCGCGGCGGCGAGCTGGTCGCGGGGTACCTCGCGGAGCTGGGGCACCGAACGCTGGCGCAGCTCCGCGGGCCGCAGGACATGCTGCCCTTCATCGATCGCGGCGAGGGGTTCGAGGCCAGGGCGGCCGAGCTCGACGTGCAGGTGGTCGATCTGGACGAATCGGCCTCGGCGCCGTCGTACGAGGAGGGACAGCGGTTGATGGTGCACCTGCTCGCGGGCCGCACGCCCAAGCCCACCGCGATCTTCGCGCACAACGACCCGATGGCGATGGGCGCGCTCGACGTCCTGGTGCGAAGCGGCCTGAACGTTCCGAGCGACGTGTCGATCGTGGGGTTCAACGACAACGACTTCACGGACCACGTGGAGCCGCCGCTGTCGACGATCCGGATCCACGGCTACGAGATGGGGCGCCGCGCGGGCGACCTCGCGTTCCGGCTGGTCGAGGACGGTCAGACCTCGGCGCCCAACGTCGTGATCCCGCCGCTCCTCATCCCGCGCTCGTCGACGCGGAGGCACGGATGAGGTCGTTCCCGACCGGGAGGAACCGATGAGCACGCTGGCTCGCTTCGACCACTGGATCGGAGGGCGCGACGTCGCTCCCTCGAGCGGGGAGTACGTGCCTTCGTACGAGCCGCTCACGGCCGAGCCGTGGGCGGAGATCGCCCGGGGGACCGATGCCGACGTGGCGTCGGCCGTCGACGCGGCAACCGCGGCATCGACGGAGTGGAGGAAGACCTCGCCGTCGGCCAGGAGCGCGCTGCTCTTGCGCGTCGCCGATCTGATCGGGGAGCACGCCGAGGAGCTCGCCGAGACCGAGGCGCGCGACGTCGGCAAGGTGATCCGCGAGATGCGCGGCCAGATCACCGGTCTCTCCGCGTGGTACCGGTACTACGCGAGCCTGCCGTATCACCTCGACGGCCGGGTCGTGTCGCTCGATCGCCGGTCGATCCTGAACTACACGCGGCGTGAGCCGTTCGGCGTGGTCGGCATCATCGCGCCGTTCAACTCGCCGATCCTGCTGGCGAGCTGGTCGCTCGGGCCGGCGCTCGCGGCCGGGAACGCGGTCGTCATCAAGCCCTCGGAGGTGGCGTCGGCCTCGCTCGTGCGATTCGGCAAGCTGTTCGACGAGGCCGGGTTCCCCGCCGGATGCGTGAACGTCGTCACCGGCTACGGCCACGAGGTCGGCGACGCGCTCGTCGGTCACCCCGGGGTCGGCAAGGTGGTGTTCACCGGCGGGGTCGAGACCGGACGGCTCGTCGCGGCTCGCGCGGCCCACCATCCCAAGCCGACGGTCCTGGAGCTCGGAGGGAAGTCGGCCAACATCGTGTTCCCCGACGTGCGCGACGTCGCCTCGGTCGCGAACGGCGTGATCGCGGGGATCTTCGCCGCCGCGGGACAGACGTGCGTCGCCGGCTCCCGGCTCCTCGCGCACGAACAGGTGGCCGACGAGCTCGTGGACGCGATCTCGGCCCGCGCGCAGACGGTCGTGCTGGGCGATCCGCTGGACGACGGGACCGAGATGGGTCCGCTCTCGCAGCCGAAGATCCGCGACGGGATCGAGGAGCGCGTCGGCGCGGCGGTCGCGGCCGGGGCGAACGTTCGCGCCGGCGGGGAGCGGTGGGGGGACGCGGGCTGGTTCTACCGCCCCACCGTGATCGAGGGCGTCACGAACGACATGGACGTCGCCCGTCACGAGCTGTTCGGGCCGGTGCTCGCGGTCCTGCGCTTCGGCTCGGACGAGGAGGCCGTCGCCATCGCGAACGACTCGCCGTTCGGACTCGCCGCCGGCGTCTGGACTCGCGACATCGGGCGCGCGCACGCCGTCGCGGCCGAGCTCGACGCGGGCACGGTCTGGATCAACACGTATCGCGCGGTGAACTTCGCCTCGCCGTTCGGCGGCCGCAAGATGAGCGGCTACGGCCGCGAGAACGGCATCGAGGGCCTGCTCGAGTTCACGCAGCCCAAGAGCGTCTGGGTCGAGACCAGCGACGAGGCGATCGGCGACCCCTTCGTGCTCCGTTGATGGCCCTGCCGCTCGATGGCGTTCGCGTGGTGGACCTCACCCTCAACATCGCGGGCCCCTACGGCACGATGATCCTGGGCGACCTCGGCGCCGACGTCCTCAAGATCGAGCGCCCCGGGGTGGGCGACGACGCCCGGCGGATGTCGCCGGTGGCCGGCGAGAGCTCCGCGTACTTCGCCGCGATCAACCGGAACAAGCGCTCGATCGTGCTCGACCTCGACGACGAGCAGGACCGGGCGCGTCTCGAGGAGCTGCTCGGCGAAGCCGACGTGTTCGCGACGAATCTGCTCCCGGGCAAGCTCGCGGCGCGCGGTCTCGGGTTCGACGAGCTGCATGAGCGGTTCCCGCGGTTGATCTACGCGGACGTCGGTGGGTACGGCCAGGGGCCGGAACAGGATCGTCCCGGCTACGACATGGTGCTGCAGGCTCGCTCGGGGCTGATGAGCGTGACCGGCGAGCCCGGCCGGCCGCCGGTCCGCGTCGGCGTGTCGATCCTCGACATGGGGGCGGGGATCTGGCTCGCGCTCGGGGTGCTCGCGGCGCTCCGGCTCCGCGACACGACCGGAGCCGGCACCCGCGTGGCGACCTCGCTGCTCGAGGTCGGGGCCGCGTACATGGCGTACGACCTCGCGGCGTATGGGATCACGGGAGAGGTTCCGGTCCCGAGGGGGAGCGGGCACCCAGCGTTCGCGCCGTACGGCGTGTTCCGCGCGTCCGACGGGTGGGTGGCGCTCGGCGTGGGTGCCGATCACCTGTTCGCGCGCCTCGCAGAGGCCGTGGGGCGTCCGGAGTTGGTCGAGGACGAGCGCTTCGTGACGAACGCCGAGCGCGTCGCGAACCGCGAGGCGCTTCGCCGTGAGCTCGAAGCCGCGCTGGCCGATCGGCCGGTTTCCGAGTGGGTCGCGCGCCTCCGCGCGGCGGGGGTACCCGTCGACGAGGTCGCCGACGTCGCCGGCCTGCTCGAAGACGAGCAGCTCGAGGCGGTCCGGGCGTGGATCGACGTGCCGGCCGACGGACGGACGCTGCGGCAGCCGGGCCTGCCGGTTCGGATCGGGGAGGAACGCTCGGGCGTTCGCCGGCCTCCGCCCGGCCTGGGTGAGCACACCGGCGAGGGGTTCGAGGAAGGAGGCGCGACGTGACCGTGCTCGTGGGGACCAACGCCGAACCGGTCCGCATCCAGGGGGTCCACGGCGGACACGGCGAGCTGCTCTGGAAGTGCTTCGTGCGCCTGCACATGACGCACTCGCCGATCGCGGGGTTCGAGTACGTGCTCGTCCCCGTCGGGACGGCGATCGGGCGTCACCGGCACTCGCGGACGGAGGAGATCTACTTCGTGCTGTCCGGGCGCGGGCTGATGGATCAGGACGGCGTGCGATCCGAGGTCGGCCCCGGCGATCTGATCATGTCCCGGCGCGACGTGACCCACGCGATGGACGTCCTCGGCGACGAGCCCGTCGAGATCCTCGTGATCGAGGTCTACCCGCCCGACGTGCTCGAGAAGCTCCCCGCCCACTCTCCGGAGGCTCCGTCGTGAGCGAGAGCATCGTGCACCTGGAAGACGGATCCCCGGTGGACCCGCGCGGAACGCTCAAGGGCGCGTGGCGCGAGATCGGCGTTCGGCGCGTCGCGCCGGGTGCGACCGAGCGGCTCGTCGCGGAGGGCTCCGAGCATGCCGTCTACGTGTGGACGGGCTCCGGCACGGCCGCCACGGGCGAAGGTTCGCACGCGGCCGTCGCGGGCTGGGCCTTCACGATCGTGAAAGGAGACTCGGTGACGTTCGAGGCCGGGCCGGACGGGCTCCGGCTCTTCGTCGTCACCCTGGACGCATGAGCAATCTCGCCGGCGACGGCCTTCGCGGCGTGTTCCATTTCAGCTTCACGGTGAGCGATCTCGATCGGTCGATCGCGTTCTACCGGGACCTGCTCGGCCTCGAGCTCGTGCACACGCAGGAACAGGACAACGCGTACACGCGCCGGCTGGTCGGGTTCCCCGACGCCGCGCTGCGGGTGGCGCAGCTGGCCGTGCCCGGCCAACCACGAGGGATCTCGACCCACGACCTGGAGCTCGTGGAGTACGTGCGGCCCCAGGGCGTTCGACGCGGGGGACGCATCAACGACCCCGGCGCCGCGCACCTCGCGTTCACGGTCACGGATGCGTGGGCGGCGTACGAGCGCCTCACCGGTGCGGCCGTGCGATTCGTGTCGCCACCCAACGCCATCACGGCGGGCGTCAACGTGGGTGGGTACGCGTGTTACTTCTACGATCCGGACGAGATCGTGCTCGAGCTGCTCCAGCCGCCGGCCCACCGGCTCGCCGGGGCTTAGCCCACCGCGCGGCTCAGATGCGAACGTTGCCGAGCCAGCTCCGGTAGAGCCCCGCGTACGTCCCGCCGGCCTCGACGAGCGCAGCGTGACTGCCGCGTTCGACGATGCGCCCGGCGTCGAAGACGAAGATCTCGTCGGCGCCCTCCGCGGTGCTCAGCCGGTGGGCGATGGTGATCGTCGTCCGGCCGGCCGAGACGCGCCGGAGCGCCTCCGAGATCCTCCGTTCGGTCGCCGGATCCACCGCGCTCGTCGCCTCGTCCAGGATCAGCACGCCCGGGTTCCCGATCTGCGCTCGCGCGAGCGACACGAGCTGGCGCTCGCCGACCGAGAGCGATTCGCCGCGCTCGCCCACCCTCGTGTCGAGTCCTTGGGGGAGCGACTCGACCCAGTCGCCGAGGCCGAGCTCTTCGAACGCCGTCTCGATCTCGCGGTCGGTGGCTCCCTCACGGCCGGCGCGGACGTTCTCGCGCACCGTGAGGTCGAACAGGAACCCGTCCTGCGGAACCATCCGGACCGCCGACTGCCGCGACTCTCGCTGCACCTCGCGGAGGTCGGTCCCCTCGAGGTCGATCCGGCCCTCGACGGGATCGGCCAGTCGCGTGAGCAGCTTGCAGAACGTCGTCTTGCCCGATCCGGTCTCGCCGACGACCGCCACGTGGGCGCCCGCCGGCACCTCGATCGACACGTCCTTCAGCACGAGCGGGCCGTCGGCGTACCGATACGAGACACCGTCGGCGTGCACGCCCAGCGCGCCCGCGCCGAGCGCCACCCCCGGCGAGGGCTCCGCGATCTCGACGGGCAGCTCGAGGAGCGCGAGGATCTTGCGCCAGCCCGCGATCGCCGTCTGGGTCTCGGCGTAGATCTCGGGCAGGTCGGTGAACGGGTGCAGGAAGAGGTCGGCGAGGAACAGGAACGCCGACACCTTGCCGAACGTGAGTCCCCACTCCGGTCCGAACATCACGCCGACGAAGATCACCGTCGAGAGCGCGACACCCCAGAACAGCGTGCCCATCGGCCAGAGCCGCGCCGTCCGAAGGTGCGCCAGGACATGCGCCCGGTACCGGTCGCGGATCGAGCGCTTGACCCGCGCGTCGACCCGGTCCTCGAGCCCGTAGGCGCGCACGACGTCGGCGCCCATCACGCTCTCGGAGACCTCGGACAGCATCTCGCCGACCCGTCCGCGGACCAGGTCGTACGCCTCGGACATCTTGGCCTGGAGCATGCCCATGACGAGCAGCAGCGGAGCGACGAGCAGCACCACCGGGATCGTGAGCTGCCACGAGTAGAAGAGCATGATCGCGAGCGTCAGCGTGATCTGCACCACCGCCCAGATCCATTCGATCCCGCCCTCCTCGGTGAACTTCGACAGCGTGTCGACGTCCGCGGTCACGCGCGCGACGAACACGCCTCGGCGTTCCCGCGACTGCGTCGCGATCGACAGCCGGTGGATGTGCTCGAACCCGCGAACGCGGAGCTCCATCAGCGCTTCCTCGGACGCGCGCACCAGCCGGCGAGCGGCCGCGCGCCCGGCGAGGAACGCGACGAGGACCAGCGCGAACGCCGCGCCGCACAGCCCGAACACGAACGCGGGACGGAAGCCGCCGCGGAACCCGTGGTCGAAGATCTGCTGCACGAGGATCGGGACGACGAGGTTCCCCACGACGGCGCCGAGCGACACGGCGACGGTGAGACCGAGGCCCTTGCGCAGTTCCGGACTGAGGCGGAGCCCACCGATCAGGACGCTCCACGCGCTGCGCAGGTGCTCGGGGATCGGGAGGTCCTCGTCGCGTGGAGACTCGACCGGGGCCTCTACCGGGACGCTCATCTTCTCTCCCAAGGGAGTTCGCGCCGCGAACTCCCCTGCGGGCCTACCGCTTCGCTGCTTGAGGCCCGCTCACCTCGTTCGTACGCATGGATCATCGCGGCGTAGCCGGGCTCCGCCATGAGCTCGTCGTGCGAGCCGCTCGCGCGGAGCCGGCCGTTCTGCAGGTACAGGACGCGGTCGGCGAGCCGGATCGTCGACAGGCGGTAGGCGATGACGATCAGCGTCGTGTCGAGCTCGCGCTTCAAGCCGGCGAGGATCTCGGCCTCGATCGTCGGGTCCACGGAGCTCGTGGCGTCGTCCAGGATCAGCACCCGGGGCTTGCGGACCAACGCGCGCGCGAGCGCGACGCGCTGGCGTTCGCCGCCCGAGAGTGTGTGCCCGCGCTCGCCGAGGACGGTGTCGTACCCGTTCGGGAGCGCGCCGATGAACCGGTCGGCCTGCGCGATGGCGGCCGCGCGCTCGACCTCGTCCCGGCTCGTACCGGAGTCGAGCGCGATGTTCTCGGCCACGGTGGTGGCGAAGAGGAAGGACTCCTGGAAGACGAGTGACGCGGCGCGGCGGAGCGAACCGGGCTCGGCATGACGGATGTTCACGCCGCCGATGAGGATCTCGCCGCTCGGCGGGTCGTCCAGGCGCACAAGGAGCTGTGCGAGGGTCGACTTGCCGACGCCGGTCGGCCCGACGATCGCGACGGACTCGTCTGGCTCGACGTGGAACGACACCTCGTCGAGGACGCGGTTCCCGTCGAAGGCGTACGTGAGGGCCTCGGTGCGGACGTCGAGCGGCCCCTCGGGCAGCGCGACGGGTTGGGCGGAACGCTCGATCGTGATCGGCTCCTCGAGGACCTCGGTGATGCGGCCGTGGCCGATCACCGCGCGCGGCAGCTCGGACAGGATCCAGCCGACGAAGCGCATCGGCCACGCGAGGAGGCCGTACAGCGTGACGACCTGCACGAGCGTGCCGAGGGTCACGTCGCCCGTCGACAGTCGCCACGCGCCGATCGCGAGCATGAGGATCACCGCGAGGTTCGGCAGCGCCTCGAGCGCCTCCTCGAACCCGGCCCGGATGTAGCCGGCCGCGACGCGCTCGGTCTGCAGCTGCTCGGCCTTCTCGCGGAGCCGTTGCACCTCGGCACGCTCGCGCCCGAGCGTCTTCACGACGAGCGCGCCGTCGATCGACTCGTGCGCGACGGCGGACACGTCGCCCAGCCGCTCCTGGACCCGCCGCGCCGGCGCCTGCATCCGCAGCGCGAACGAGCGGTTCATGAAGCCGAGCGCGGGGATGGTCAGCAGACCGATCAGCGCGAGGAAGGGGTCGGTCACCACCAGCGACACGAGTGCGAACAGCACGAGGAACACCACGCCGATCGCGAACGGGATCGGATACAGGACCTCGATGGCCGCCTCGACGTCGGCCTCCATGTGGGCGAGCAGTTCGCCGGTCGGCCGCGTGCGGTGATAGGAGAGCGCGAGGTCGCGGTACCGGTCCGACACGCGGTCGCGCAGCGTCGCGGCGACGGCCGCCCCGGTCACGCCGCTGTAGTAGCGGCGGAGCCCGATGCCCAGCGCCCGGATCGCGGTCAGGCCCATCACGGCGCCGATCCCGATCCAGACGGTGGAGGCGTCGACGCCCTCGGGGGTGAACGCCGGGCGAAGGATGCGGTCCGTGACGCGCCCGAGGGCGACCGTCACCGCCACGGAGCCGACCGCGAACAGGAACGCCCCGACCACGGCGATCGAGAACGGCCGCGGGTGCATCCGGACGTACGAGACGATCAGCCGCAGGCCGCGGCGGAACAGGACCCGCGGGTCGAGTTCACGCTCGGGGTCGGCCGGGTCGCGTTCGGCGATGTCCATGTGGCTACATGATGCAAGACCCGTCGCAGGCGCGCCCCTGCCGGCCTCCTCGCCGTCAACCGTCAAGACGACGAACGCCACCCGCGCGTCGGCGACGATCTCCGCTCCGACGGCGATTTGACCGCTCCCGGCTCGGCAGGCTAAATCCGCATAGTCGTCGGAAATAGTCCGACCGGAGACGGAGGGGACGATGGCAGCGAAGGTTCGGAAGAAGGCGGCGATCGGGAGCGTCCTGACCATCTTGGCCGTGACGTTCGTCGTCGCCCCGCCGGCGGGTGCCGGTGTGGCGACCACGTACCAGGTCCAGGTCGGAGCTCCCCTGTTCATCGAGCCGTTGGCGAGAGGGGCACCCGCCGACGGGATGCGCTTCTACACACCGGACCTGACCGTCCACCAGGGCGATACCGTCCGATTCGACCTCGCCGGGTTCCACACGGCGACGCTTCTGCCGGCCAACACCGACGCCGATGCTTGGGTCGCGGCCAACGCCGGTGACTTCGGCAAGCCCTTCTCATTGATCGGGCCGGATCCCGACGAGGCGCTCGGGAGCGCGAAGTTCAACAACGCCGCGCTGCTGCCGGTGCCGCTGGACTGCGGACGAGCGTCTGATCCGTGCGTCTACGACGGATCGACGGTGGTCAACTCTGGCGTGATCAACCCGGACAACATCAACGCGCAGGGCGTCTCGTTCTCGGCGACGATCGACGCCGCTCCAGGGGACGTAGCCACGTTCCTCTGCCTGGTGCACATCAACATGCGGAGCACGCTGACCGTCGTCGGGGATACCGAGACGGCTTCGACGCAGGCCGAGATCGACCAGTTCCGCGACCGCAGGGTCGCTCGCGACGCGCGCGCGGCGGGGCGGCTCCATCGCGAGCTTCTCGCCCAGGGCCAGGACGGTGGCCCGATCGTGGACGCCTTCGCCGGCGTGGATGGTCCGGGCTTCTCCCTCCTCGAGTTCTACCCCAGGACGCTTCACCTCGACGAGGGCCAGCGCGTCCGGTGGCACTTCGAGGAGTTGATCTTCGAAGATCACACGGTCACGTTCCCCCTGAAGAAGGGATTGCGCATCGCGAACCGGTCGTTCGTCCCGGTCTGCGACACCGATGGCGACACGGGAAGCACACCCGACGCGGACGCCGATTTCACCTCGACGACCGCGGCAGGCTTATGTCCGGGCGGCGTAGCCGAGCTCGAGTTCGACGTCGACCGACGGTTCGGGCTGCCCGCCGGTGACGGAGTCGTCACGGGACGCCGGGACTTCGAGAGCTCCGGCATCGCGGGAGCCAACGTGACGGACGCCGGAACGTATGTCCTGCGCTTCAACGCCGCGTCGGGGAGCCGGCCGTTCAAGTTCCTCTGCCTGATCCATCCGTTCATGCAAGGCGAGGTCTCGGTCGCCTAGCCCTTCGCGGGATCGGTGTGGCGGGGGCGGCCCTCATCCGGAGGGCCGCCCCTTTATCCGCGGGGTATCCTTCGGCCATGGCGTCGTACGAGTACCTCTGCCTCGCGTGTGAGCACCGATTCGAGGAGCGTCGAGCGATGACGGCCTCCGTCATCACCGAACCCATCTGCCCCTCGTGCGGCGGCGACCGGGTTCAGCGACGGTTCTCGTTCGTCGCGGGCAGGCCGGCAACGGGCGACGTCGGCTGGGCGCGAACCGTCGGATGCGGCTGCGGCGGCGCCTGCGCGTGCGGCCACTGACGTTGGCGACACCATCGCGCCGATGTTCTCCCTCCGCCCATGGACCCTCGGTTGCTCGGCATCGTCACCCGGCGTAGCGTGAGGATGGGATCGTTGATCGATCGGCGAGAGGAGGGGTCATGACCCACCCCAACGAGGACATCGCTCGAGGTGCGACGGAGGCCCTTGCCAAGGGCGACATGGAGACGTTCATGAGCTTCCAGGCCGATGACGTCGTCGTGCACTTCCCGGGTCGAGGGTCGATGGCGGGCGACTATCGGGGTAAGGACGGCCTGGCCCAGCTGTTCCAGAAGCAGATGGAGATGCTGGACGCCCCGCCCGAGATCGAGAACCACGACATCTTGGCGAACGACGACCACGCCGTGATCCTCAACACGGTGCGCGCCTCCCGCGACGGCCAGGACCTGGAGCAGGAGCAGGTGGTCGTGCTGCACATCCGGGACGGCAAGGTCGCCGAGACATGGCTGCAGTTCTCCGAGCAGCAGGCCATGGACGAGATGGGCTCTTCCTGAGCGAGCGTCCATACCCCTTCCGATCTCAGGGCTCCGGCCTGTTTGCCCCCGCCGGGCTCGGGTAGGCTGTCGGCCATGGCCTATGTGATCGCCGAGCCGTGTATCGATGTGAAGGACAAGGCGTGCGTCGACGAGTGCCCGGTCGACTGCATCTACGAGGGTCCACGCATGCTGTACATCCAGCCGGACGAGTGCGTGGACTGCGATGCGTGTGTGCCGGTCTGCCCCGTGACCGCGATCTTCTCCGACGAGGACCTGCCCGGCGAGTGGAAGCAGTTCGCGCAGGTCAACGCGGAGTGGTTCACGGACGCCGTGACCGGGCTCGACTCCCCTGGTGGGGCCGCGCAGGCCGGGCCGCAGGACAAGGACCACCCGGTCGTTGCCGCGTGGCCGGCCATCGGCTGACCGTTCCCGGCCGGCCGTCGGCTGACCGTTCCGCCCGCTAGTGACCTCGGCGGTATCCCGCGGCGGTCTCCTTCAACCGGCCGTGCATCCCCTCGTACGCGTCGCCGCGCGGCAGGTACCGCTTCGAGACTTTCGTGACGAACGTGTAGTTGGGATCGCACACGTTGGCGACCGGGCTCTCCGCCACCTGGGTGAGGAACTGGTAGGCGTCGAGCTTGTCGAACCCGTACTCTTCGGTCAGCCAGGTCACCATGTCCACGTGCGCGATCCGGAACGCGTCCTCGAGCGGCCGCGCGGAGCCCGTCGACATCACGTGACCATCGCTCTCCAGGCGCGGCCACGGGGTGGCGCGGCCCTTCACGAGGTCGATCGCGATCACCGTGTCCATCGCCGCTTCGACGGCGACGCCGCACGTCTCTCCCTCGCCCTGCCGGCAGTGGCCGTCGCCGATCGAGAACAGAGCCCCCTCGACGTTCACGCCCAGATAGCAGGTCACGCCGGCGCGCATCTCGGGCGTGTCCATGTTCCCTCCGTGCGCGTCCGGGACGAGCGAGGAACGCGCCTCGAACGACGCCGGCGCGACGCCGACCGTGCCGTGCATCGGGTCCAGCGGCAGCTCGATCGGGTCGCCGCCCGCCGCACCTCGGAACGTCACCGTGCGCTTGGTGGCGTCGACCTCGTAGATCCAAACGATCTCGGGGAGGGGATCCTGCAGGGTGGCCGTCGCGTGCGTCGAGGTGAGCGCTCCGAACAGCGGCACCGTGCACGAGGCCGCCCAGTCGCGTGACGGCTCGATCGAGACGAAGTGGATCGCGAGCGTGTCGCCCGGTTCGGCTCCCTCGACGTAGAACGGGCCGGTCTGCGGGTTCACGAAGGGGAACTCGATCACCTTCGTGACCCAGTCGTCCGGCCCCCGAACCTTGCCGCCGAACGCATCCTCGGTCCAGAGCTCCATCACGTCGCCGGGCTTGACGCGCCGGACCGGCGGCACGCCGCCGAAGGTCCAGGCGAACTCGGCCGGCTCGGGGCGATAGGTGACGACGTCCACGTCGCTACATCCTGACCGGCGCCTCGGCAGCCTCGTCCTCGATGAACACCTTCGCCGTGTCGCGCACGCGCTCCGGTGCTTTCGAGTACAGGTAGACGAGGTAGACGATCCCGATCAGGTACCAGATTCCGACGACCGGGCCGACAACGCTGAACGGGTACGGCAGCGGGCTGATGAAGTCGAAGATCGACCCGCCGACGCCGATCGCGACGAGGAACCCCGGCACGAACGCGACGATCCCGAGGATCGGGACCACGCCGTGTAAGAGAGGGTTGAACTCGTTCCGCTGCTCCCGCGCGTAGTAGAAGAGGCAGGCGAGGTTCACCGCCATGTAGATGGCGATCACGACGGCCCCGATGATCGTGCCGAGGATCGCGAAGGCGAGGAACGGGCTGTTGTACTGCGCTCCGAGCCACAGCGAGACGCCGACGCCGATCACGAACTGCACGATGACGGCGACGTGGGGCGACCGGTACCTCGGGTGCGTCCGCTCCAGGATCGCCGGCAGCAACCGGATGCGACCCATCGCGTACCACGTGCGCGTGGCCGCGTTCGATCCCGCGTTCGAGTTCGCGATCGCGGAGTTGGCGATGGCGAGGAAGACGAGCACCCACCCTGCGCCCCATGCCGCGCGGGCGAGCCCGTCCCACGGGTTCCCGGCGCCCGAGGCGGGGAACTCCGCGAACCGATCCGGCCCGAAGAACACGGCCGCGGCATACGTGGTGAGCACGTAGAAGATCCCGATGCCGACGCAGGACAGGACGACCGCGCGGCCGATCGTCCGGCGAGGATCCTTGGTCTCCTCGGCGAGCGGCGCCGCGGCCTCGAACCCGATGAACGCGAGGATCGTGTAGACGGACCCGGCGATCACCCCCGAGAGCCCCTCGAAGCCCGGAACGGTCGCGTACTTGGTCGAGAACACGCTCAGGTCGTTGTCGCCGCCGGCCTTCACGATCAGCCAGAGGGCCAGGACCGCGAACACCGCGATCTCGAACACGCCCAGGAGCGTCCCGACGCGCGTGCTGATCTGGATCCCGTAGTAGCCGAGCAGGAACACCACGACCGCGGCGGCGAGCGCGGCGACCCACCACCACTGCGAGAACGACCAGCCGAACTCCGCTTCGAGCGTCCCGGCGACGACCTGACCGAAGATCAGGT
The DNA here is from genome assembly GCA_963786805.1 of uncultured Actinomycetes bacterium. Lineage (GTDB taxonomy): Bacteria > Actinomycetota > UBA4738 > UBA4738 > HRBIN12 > CALGFI01. The sequence goes on along the minus strand of CAWBAK010000004.1, from coordinate 697,561 downwards.
AGAGCGCGGGGGCGATGAGAGGCTCGACGAACGCGTAGCCCCACGCGACGAGGAACCCAACCGACGGGTGGAGCCCTCGTGCCGTGTAGGTGTAGAAGCCGCCGGCCGAGGGCAGGTGCTTCGCGAGCTGGCCGATCGAGATCGCGACCAGCAGGCAGCCGATGAGCGCGAACAGGACCGAGAGCGGCAGGGAGCCCGAGGCAAAGTTCGCGCCGACGATGATCGAGAAGGAAACGGCCGCCGCCGGCGCCATGTGCGTGACCGACTGGAAGAAGACCTCGCGAAGCCCGATCGCCTCCCGTGCGAGCCCGCGGTCCGAGGACATGGTGCTCGTGGAGCCTTCCATCGCAAGCCTCCCGTCCGGCGACAGCGGACGATTATCCGCCTGAGAAGGCGCGTCGCTCAAGAGCAGCAGGAAGGCAGCGGCGCGAGCCGCGCGAGGGCTATGAGGCCGCGGCTTGCGGACGTACGAACAGGTCGGCGCCCTCGTCGGTCTCGCGCGCGTCCAGCACGGCATCGTCGAGGGCCGGAGCGAGGTCCGCCGCGATGACGATGACGACCGCATTCTCGTCCTCGGGTCCCTCGGATTGGGTCGGGCGATCGGTGGGACCGGGCTGGTCGATGGCCTCGATCCCGATGCCCTGCTGCCCGTCGGGATGGGGTTCGGGAACGAGTCGGATGACGTCGGTTTCGCCAACGCCGTCCACGAGCTTCTGGAAAACCGACCTGGCCTTCTCGGTCACCTTGAGCATGAGTCCTCCTTCCGCGGTGCCCAGATGTGCTGGGCGCGGTCAGTCTGGCGCTACCCGTGTGAGCCGCCGGTGAACCTCGATCGCACGGAGCGTGGTCGCTCTCTGGCGCCTAGCGGCGGGGTCCTGGCGGGGCTAGAACGTCTCGGCGTACTCGTCGTCCGTGACGTGGTCGCCCCAATCCGGGGCGCCGCCGAGGTTCACCGCGACGTGCACGAGCGGCGAGTCCGGCGTCCCACCGTGGAAGTGCCACTCGTCGGGTCCCACGCGGATCACGTCGCCCGGCTCGAGGAGGTGGCCGGCTTCGCCCCGGGTCCGGACCCGCCCGCGTCCGGTCACGCCGTAGAGGAACTGGCCGCCGGGATGACGATGCCAGCGGGTCCGCGCCGACGGCACGAAGTGCACGAGCCCGACGTCCGTACCGTCCTCCGCCTTGACGGTCGGACGCAACCAGACCTCACCGGTGAACCGTCCCTCGTCGCCCTTGCCGAACGATCCTTCGCTCGCCCTCGACACGTCCATGTCCGTTCGAACCCCCTGGTCTCGAGATGTCGCCGCGGGCGTGTCCCGCGGATCAGTGGTGCTCGGCGGCCTCCGCGTCGGCCTTCGTGCGGTGCACGGTGCCCTCCGGATGCTCCGGAGGCGCGTAGAGCGAGTAGAGCTTCACGTCGCCGGCGCCGGTGTTCACGACGTTGTGCCACGTGCCCGCCGGGACGATGATCGCCCAGTCGTCCTCGACATCGTGCGTTTCGTCGATGGAATCCTTCGTCCTGCCGAACTCGACTCGGGCGTTCCCGGCCTCGATCCGCAGGAACTGATCGGTGGTGGGGTGCATCTCGAGGCCGATGTCCTGTCCGGGCAACAGTCGCATCACCGTCAGTTGCTGGTGATCGCCGGTGAACAGGACGGTCCGGAACGTGTCGTTCTCGACTGTCTGGCGCTCGATGTCGCCGACCCATCCCAGCATGCTGCCTCCCTCGCCTGGCGGCGCTCGTCCCGGCGCCGCGTTCCCGGGCCGAACATACCCTCCGGGTCGGCGACACCCCCGAACGCGAAGCGTGCACGGAAGTTCACACCGGTCACTACTTCATCGCCGTCGTACCGCCGATTGGTGCAGTTGGCTCGGTAGCCTCACGCATCCACCTTGGCAGGGGGAGAGAACTCGATGGGCGTGTTGCAGCGCGCCGTCGCGACCGTTGCACTGTTCGCGATGGCAGTCTTCGGTGCGGCCGCGTTCCCCGGCGTGTTCGGCAACAGCGACGAACACGCCGACCGGCAGGCGGTCGCAACCAACAAGACGGTGTCGCCGGCGGCGGCGTTCGGTCGCCTGGTCGCGGCGTCGGTGGGTGCCAGCTCGGCCTCGGTCGGCGCCGGTGCCGTGTCGCTCACGCGGGCCGTCGTCCCTGCAAGGCCCGGCGCGCGCCTGCGAGGCATCGACGTCTCCCACTATCAGGGTCGGATCGACTGGGGGCGGGTCGCTCGCTCCGGGCACCACTTCGCGATCGCGAAGGCCACCGAGGGCCGCACCTACATCGACGACACCTACCTGCGAAACAAGATCCTCGCCGAGGCGAACGGCCTGGCGTTCGGCGCGTATCACTTCGCTCGTCCGGACCCCAGACCGAACGATGCCGTCCGCGAGGCGAACCACTTCCTCGACGTCGCGCGATTGGAGCCCGGCAACGTGATCCCGGTCCTGGACCTGGAGACGACCGGCGGCCTCTCGCATCGGCGATTGACGCGTTGGATCCTCACGTGGCTCCGACGGGTCCACGAGCGCATCGGCGTGCGTCCGATGGTCTACACGAGCCCGACGGGCTGGGCGGAACGCACCGGCAACACGACCGTGATCGCCGAGGCCGGGTACGACGTGCTCTGGGTCGCGCACTGGGGCGTTCGCGAGCCCGCGCTTCCCGCGAGGAACTGGGACGGGAACGGATGGTCCCTCTGGCAGCGGAGCGACTGCGGCTCGGTACCCGGCATCCGCGGATGCGTCGACGTCAACCAGCTGGCCGGTCCGTCGATCGGGTCCGTGACGATCGACGTGCCGGACACGAGGGCGCCCGTCGTGCGGATCTCGAGCCCCGCCAGCTTCACGGGGTCGGTCGTCGTGTCGTTCGACGAAGTGGTGCTGGGAGCTTCACCGCAGGGCATGTTCCTGCGGGGCACCGACGACGGCCGGCGCGAGCGCGCCCGCATCACCTGTCGTTCCGGGATCGGGTGGTCGGTGAACTGCTCGACGGGAGACGTTCGGCGCGTGCTCCTCACTCCCGACCAGCCGCTCGTTCCCGGCGCGAGCTACGAGGTGGTCGTGAACCCGCACTCGGCGTTCCACGGCGTGGCCGATCGCTTCGGGAACCTCGCGCCCGAAACGTCGCGAATCTTCACGGCGCCGACCGAGCTGGAACAGGGGAGCGCGCCGGTCGCCTACGAGCGCCCGCGTGCGTGGCAGTTCTTCGGGCACGGAGGCGGGCCCGGTGGTCGCGTCGCCGCGAGTGCCGAGGCCGGTGCCGACGCGGAGTTCACGTTCCGAGGGACCGGGGTGGTCTGGAACACCGTGCGGGGGCCGAACCACGGCATCGCGCAGATCTGGGTCGACGGGCGGTTCGTCCGAACCGTCGACACCTACGCTCGCGTGCGCACGGTGGGCAGCGCCCCGCGCGTCACCGGGCTCGAGCGGGGCATCCACACCGTGCGGATCGTCGTCCTCGGCGAGTCCCGTGAGGAGGCGACCGGCAGTGTCGTCGCCGTCGACGGCTTCTCGGTGTTGCAGCGCCGATCCGTTCGGCGCTGAGGCGTTCGCCGGCCCGTCAGGTCAGCAGGAGCAGCAGCAGCGCGATCGCGGCCACGGGGATCTCGACGACTGCCGCCACCGCCGCGAGCAGCGCCGCGAACACGATCGCGGGGCGAAGGGCGGCGGTAACCGCCGCGTAGGGCGTCAGGACCTCGCGCGAGCCCAGGACGAGCCGCCCGAGTCGGAACAGCGCGACGAGCGCGCCGAGCGCGCCTCGCGGCTCGGCGCTTCCGCGTGACCGTTCGCGGAGCTCCGCGGCCCGCGCCCGAACGTCCGCCGGGAGCGCGCGGGCGCGATCGGGCAGTTCCAGGAGTTCCCGCAGGCCGGCCAGGAACAGGAAGAGGATCGCCGGCGGCGCGAGCGCGATCGCGAGAACCACGATCCGCGGGACCCACTCGTCGGCTTCGGCCGGCGGCGCGTCGATCAGCCACGCGATCCACGCCATCGCGCCGGCGATGGCCGCCACCTTCGCGAGGACGGAGAGACCTCGCACCACCCGCGCGGTGACGTCGAGCACGCGTCGCAGGACCGCCATGGCGCGTTCGCTCCTGGTCGAGGTCACGTCGAGGCTGACTCCGAGCCGCCCAGGGCGGCCGAGGCGAGCTCGAGCCGGAACGGTTCGAGGAGGTCGCGCTGCGCCTGCGCCCTGCCCTCGAGCCTGGCGAAGTCGAGCTCCTTCAGGCGTCGGTCCGTCTTCGCGAGTTCTCCGAGCGCGCGCCAGAGCAGCCGTTTGCCCTCGATGCCCAGGCTGAGCAGCTCGATCTCCTCGAGCCGAGAGACGTCGCGGGAGCCCGATCCGAGGACGGGGATCCGATCCCGCAGGAGGCTCAGAAGGACGGCGCCGCTCGCTGCCGCCTGCTTGACGGGGTTCGGCGATGCCTCGACGCGCGCCATGACGCGCTCGAGGACGTCTCGGTCCTCCTCGATCTCGTCCACGAGTCGTTCGAGCTTCAGCCCGAGCTCCGTTCCGCGCTCGCGTTCGAGGCACCGTCTGGCCAGACGAAGGCCCGCCGCCGAGCCCGCCAGGTGGTCGTTGAGGTAGACCGCGAGCCCGCCGTTCGACGCCGGTACCTCGCGGCCGGGACCGTCGGTTCGCCCTTCGCTCGGTCGTGTCATGGCCTGAGAGGTACCCCGTCACGGGCCCTTCCAGACCGTGCCCGAGCGCGAGGCGTTCTCGGCCCGTGTAAACGTTTCGAGGCTCTGCGCCCACTATCCCGCGTGAGTTCCGCCACGATGGCCGACATGAGGCGGCGAACGGCTCCGGGCGTTCGGCACGACTTCGACGCCCTCTTCCGTGAGCACGCGCCGGGAGTGGCTCGGACGATGTACGCGTTCACGGCCGGCCGGCGCGGGATCGCCGAGGAAGCGACCGCCGAGGCCTTCGCCCAGGCGATCGCGCACTCGGACTCGATCCGCGAGCCGGTCGGCTGGATCTACCGCACCGCCTTCCGGCTGGCCTCCGCCGAGCTCCGGCGCGAGCGCCGGCCCCTTCCCGAGATGGAACGCGTCGACCCGGCGTCGACGAGCCTCGGCCCGCTCGTCGACGCGCTCCGGGCGCTGTCCCCGAACCAGCGTGCGGCCGTCGTGCTCCGGTACGAGGCGGACCTCCCGGTCGGCGAGATCGCTCGCCGCATGGGGATGAGCACCGCCACCGTTCGGGTCCACCTTCACCGCGGGCGGAACCGCCTGCGCGAGCTGCTCGGCGCCGAGGAGATCGACGATGACTGAACGATGGGAGAACGAGATCAAGAAGCTCCGCGAGTTCGAGCCGGGAGCCGACCTGGGTTCACGGATCGCCGAGGGACCGAGGGGCGAGCCCTCGCCGCCGGCGCGCCAGCGGGTCATCGCGGCGGTGACGGCGCTCGTGGTGTTCGTGGCGGCGGCGATCTTCGCGGTGCGGGTGTTCGGTACGGGGTCAGACGGTGTCGCCATCGGACCCAGTCCGGACCGATCCAACGAGCGGATCGTGATCGAGCTGTCTGCCGGCAGCGGTAATTCCCAGGCGCCCGAGGCGACGATGCGATACGGCGACCGCGAACAGCACGGCGTCACCGAGTCCTACACATGGTGCGTCGGCGACGAGTGCGCGAGCGGGATCGCCGACTTCGCCTTCTATCCACCCGTGGGTGAGTTCGTCGTCGTCCCGCCGGGCACGCCGATCGAGTTCACCGGAAACGGGACCCTCGAGAGCCTCGACGTCACCGACCCGGACGGCGAGCCGATCACGGCTGCCAGCGTTCGCGCGGTGCCGGACGCCGATGGGCAATACGTGCTCGAGGTGAACGCGACGTGGGCGGACACCGGCGGCGAGCACGGCCAGAGCAACTTCTTCTTCGGCGTGCAGGCGCTTTCCTCGCTGTCCGCGGCGCCCGACATCCTTCATGTGGACTGCAGCGCGTTCGTCGCGCGCGCCGACACGGCCGTTGTCCGCACGCAGGCCGACGGGCTCCACGTCGTGTTCGACGGCACCGATGGGTTCGACGAGTATGGGATCGTGACACCCGAGGGAACGCCTTCGGGCGAGTCCTTCGGCGTCGGCGGAACGTTCCCCTTCGAGAGTCAACAGGGAGTGCCGGTCGATCCGGGCGTGTGGGAGATCGGATGTGGCACCCGCGATCGGCCCGTCGAGGCCGGGGACCTGACCACGACGTTCGAGCTCGTCGATCCGGACGACCACTGGGCATCGTTCGAGCTCGGATGCGACGAGCCGGGGGACGTGTCGTTCACTTCGAACCTCCCCGACTCGGTCGCGCATGAGGACGTCGCCGCGCAGCTCATCGGTGGGCTGCGAGCCGAGGATCGGCTCCGCGGCGCCGGCTACGGAGCCGAGGGCTACAAGCTCGGCATCGCCTACGTCGTCGATCGCGGTGGCGTGTCCGTCGCTCGGCTCGTGCTGACGGGCGGTCCCGACACGTGGCGAGGAACGTTCGCAGCGTGCCCCGAGAGCGGGATCGCGTTGACGGAGGCCGCCGCGTCACCTTCGCCGGCACCGGAGTTCCCCGACGTGCTCGTGATGCGATGCGAGGGCTTCGGACCGGCCGTCGACGCCGACACCGTCCAGCTGCAGGCCGACGGGCTCCACATCGAGGCGACGAACGTGGCCGACGCGGCGGCGGTCGTCGTGATCGCGGACGACGGATCGGTGCCCGAGGACCTGCTGCCGTTCGAGACGGCGACGGAGGAGTTCGTGCTCGACGTCCCCGCGGGCTCGTACCGGTTCGGCTGCCGTCTCGAGGGCCAGGGTGGGGAGATCGAGGGTGCCCCCGGCGACGAGCCCTACGTCCAGATCACCGTGCTCCGGGCGGAGGGATAGGCCTTCAGCGAGGGCCTTCGAGGGGGCCCGGCTCGCGCAGCACGACGAAGTCGGCGAGTCCGTCCTCGGGGTTGGGTTGGAGGACGCCCAGGAGCGCGAGGCCGCATCGCTGAAGCGTCTCAGGATCTGGCGGGCTGCTGCCGGGTCCGCCGGAGGCCGATAACGAGCTCGAACCCGGCGGCCTCGGCGATCTTGAGCAGCGTTCGGATCGACGGGAGGCTGTTCCCCGTCTCGAGCTTGGCCAGAGCGGGCCGCGATGTCCCGGCCTTGGCGGCGAGCTTTGCGTTGGGAGAGACCGGTGAGCTCTCTCGCCACGGATCAGGTGGCCGGCACCCCGGGGACGACGCCGCGGTGGGTTTCGGCGTTGATGTTCGCTCGCTATCGGGCTCGGAGAGCCTCGAGAGGTCCGGATCGGCCGCGATACGAAAACGCATATCGGTAGCTGGCCGGGGAGTCCTCGCCTCGGCGCCGATATCAAAACCCATATCGCCCGGCTCGCGATGGTGACGCGGCTCGCTCATCGACCGACCCTATGACGCGATCGCCGACGGAGAGTGGTTGACCGCAGTCGCACGGCCTCGCTACCGTCGGCGGATCGTGACCTCGGACAACGGCACCACGCAAGACGCGGCGACCGACGACGTCGTCCGGCTCGCGATCATGCGGATGTTCGTCGACGAGGCCCGCCCTCCCGCCCCGAACGAGCTCGCATCGCTGGTCGGCATGCCACAGGCGGACGTCGAGGCCTCCTTGCGAAGGCTCGCCGACGCGCACGTGATCGTCCTCGCGCCCGGGACGCCGCTCGTGTGGATGGCCAACCCCTTCTCGGCGCTTCCGACGCCGTTCGAGGTTCGGAGCGGGGACCGGCGCTGGTGGGGTAACTGCATCTGGGACGCGCTCGGCGTCCTCGCGACGATCGGCGTCGACGGCGAGGTGCGCACCTCCTGCCCCGACTGCGGTGAACCACTGCGGCTCGAAGTCCGAAACGGTGAGATCGGCGGCGATACCGCCGTCGTCCACTACTCGACTCCGGCGGCGCAGTGGTGGGACGACATCGGCTCGACGTGAACGAACATGCTGCTCTTCCGGTCGGAAGAGGACATCGAACGGTGGAGCGACCTGCGAGGGACCCCGCGCGGCGAGATCATGAGCGTCGAGAAGCAGTGGCGCCTGGCCCGCGCGTGGTTCGAGGACCGTCTCCGCCCCGGCTATCGGCGGCGCACCGCTCGGGAGGCGGAGGCGGTGTTCGCCGAGATCGGCTTGATCGGCCCGTTCTGGTCGCTCACCCTCCCGAGGGGATGAACCCGAACACCGTCCCCGGGGCTCCCGAGCCGTTCACGTTCCGCGGGCTGCCGAGCGCGATCCACGCGCCGGTCGGCGGCAGCGTTCCGAGGTGCGCCAGGTTCTCGATCGTCACCCGGTGGCGGTCGAGCGTCAGGTAGGTCGGCATGAACGCCGCGTCCGAGGACGGATCGGGGCCGAATGTGTCGGTGCCGAGCGCCCCACGCTTGCCGAGCACGCCGGTCTCGATCAGCCACTTCACCGCGTTGCGTGAGAAGCCGGGCTGGTGCACGCCGGAGAGTCCGGAGCCGCAGTTGTAATAGTTCGGCTCGCCGTCGGTGTCGCCGTCCGCCCAGAATCGAGAGCACCCCGTCCAGAGCAGCACCGCCGCCCCTTCGGGCATCTCGCCGAACTCGCCCTCCCACGCTTTCAGGTCGGCGACGGTCACGACGTGGTCGGGGTCGGCCGCCACCTCGTCGCGGACGTCGATGACGACGGCGGGCAGCACGAGGTCGGCGGGCGAGAGGTCGTCCATGCAGAGCGCGCCCTCGCGGAAGTGGCACGGCGCGCTGTAGTGCGTTCCGGTGTGCATCCCCTCGTGCACGACCTCGAGGAAGAAGCCGTCGTGGTGCACGCTGAACACGGTCTCGATCCGGAAGCGCGGATCGCCGGGGAACAGCGGTGTCTTGGCCGGGTCGTTCGTGTGGCTGAGGCTCACGACCTCGCCGAACCCGGGGAGCTGCGTCGGTGCAAGCGCGGAGTCGGCGCCGGCCGAGCCGAACGACGCGATGGCCATCCCGCCGGCGAACAGACCGAGTCCAGCGAGTGCGACGAGAACGCGACGGCGAACAGGGGACGTGGGCATGCGCTCGAACCTCCTCGTTGGTGGAGAGCGAAGGCTACGCCCCGCCCCTCAGCGGCGCTCCGGGGCAGCGGGCGTCAGACGGCGTTCGGTTGGGTAAGAAGCCTGAGAAGGACGAGAGAGGAGTCGACGATGGCCGATCTCGACACCGAGGAGCGCCGCAAGCTCGCCGAGGACGGGAAGGCGCTGCCCGACGGCTCGTTCCCGATCCGCAACCGGGAGGACCTGAAGGCCGCGATCCACTCCTACGGCCGGGCCAAGGACAAGGACGAGGCCAAGCGCTGGATCAAGCGCCGAGCTCGCGAGCTGAACGCCGAGACGGAGCTCCCCGAGGACTGGTAACGGCGCCGTTCCCCCCGCGAGGGGGCCTCAGGTCCGGAGCTTCTCCAGCCGGCGCGCCGCCTCGTGCAGCGTCTCCAGCTTCTTGCAGAACGAGAAGCGGACGAGCGCGTGCCCGAGCTCCGGCTCGGAGAAGAAGGACGAGCCGGGGACGACGGCGACGCCGATCTCGCGCGTCAGGTGCTCGGCGGTCTGCGTGTCGTCGCCGAGTCCCAGGTGCGAGATCCCCGCCATCACGTAGTACGCGCCCTTGGGCGGCTGCGCCTCGAACCCGTGGTCCCACAGGGTCTTCATCATGACCTCGCGCCGCTCCGCGTACTCCTCGGACATGCGCGCGTAGTACGAGTCGGGGAGGTTGAGGGCGGTCGCGCCGGCGTGCTGGAGCGGCGTCGGCGCGCCCACGGCCAGGAAGTCGTGCACCTTGCGGATCCCGTTCACCAGTGACGGCGGCGCGATCGCCCACCCCACGCGCCAACCGGTGACCGCGTACGTCTTCGAGAGGGCGCTGATCGTGATCGTGCGGTCCTCCATCCCAGGGATCGTCGCGATCGGGATGTGGACAGCGCCCTCGTACGTGATGTGCTCGTAGATCTCGTCGGTGAACGCGATCGCGTCCCACTTCTGGCAAAGTCCGGCGATCACCTCGAGCTCTTCGCGCGTGAAGACCTTGCCCGTCGGGTTGTTCGGCGTGTTCACGATGACGCCTCGGGTGCGAGGGCCGAAGGCAGCCGCGAGCTCACTCTCGTGGAACGTCCACTCGGGCGCGCGCAGCGAGACGAACCGCGGGACGGCGCCCGACAGGATCGTGTCCGGGCCGTAATTCTCGTAGAAGGGCTCGAAGATCACGACCTCGTCGCCCGGGTCGATCACGCCCAGGAGCGAGGCGATCATCGCTTCGGTCGACCCGCACGTGACGCAGAGATGGCTCAGTGGATCGACGTGCATGCCGTAGCGGCGCTCGTAGTGCGCCGCGATCGCGCTCCGGAACTCGGGCTCGCCCCAGGTGATGGGGTACTGGTTGAGGTCGGCGTCGATCGCGTCCTTGGCCGCCTGCTTGACCGCCTCGGGCGCCGCGAAGTCCGGGAAGCCCTGCGCGAGGTTGATCGCGTCGTGCTCCATCGCCAGCCGGGTCATCTCACGGATCACGGACTCGGTGAACGACTCGGTGCGGGCGGAAGGGTGGATCTTCGACATGCGCGCATGCTACCGACACGCCAAGCACTCCGGGGGGAGCGTCTTCGAGCGAGCCCGTCAGTCGCCGATGCGGACGTACAGCCGGACCGCGGTACCGCTCGGCGTCGGCACGATCTGCAACAGGTCGACCACCTGCCGGGTGAGCCACAGGCCGCGTCCGGACTCCTGTGCCAGTGAGGGAGGACGGTAACCGGCCAGGACGTCGGCGAGGCCGGCACCTTCGTCTTCGACCTGACAGATGAAGTAGTCGCCGTCGCGCCACGTCAGAAGCGTCGCGCGGCCGCCGCCGTGAGCCATGACATTCGAGGCGATCTCGCTCGTCGCGAGCTCGAGGTCCAGGATGCGGCGCCGGGACACACCCGCTCGCTCGGCCTGCTCCGTCACGAGCGCGCGTGCCACCGTGGGCACGAGCGGCGCCGTTCGCTGTGCCTCGGCCGGAGGCGAGCTGAGGGATGGGGTCCATCGGGCGACCAGCGAGGCCGGATCCTCGAAGTGCTCGCTCTGCCGGGAGCCACCGTTGATCCCGACGGACGGATGCGTGCGCAGCGCGTCCCGCAGGATCTCCGGATCGAGGCGCCACTCGGGATAGGTGCATACGAGCGTGACGGGGAACGGCGCCAGGACGGTGTTCAGGATCGACTCGTAGCGCGCCCACTCGCGGACGAACTCAGGCCGGCCGACGGCGCCCCAAACCGGCTCGCCGGCCAGCCGGATGCGCGAGGCGCCCTTGCGAAGCTGCTCGTTCACGAAGAGGTGGAAGGCGCGGAGCCGGGTTGCCGGCACCGGGTGCCACTCGTTCGTGTCCTCCACGTGGACGCCCGGCACGTCTCCGATCACGGCTCGGAGCGCCGAGGCCTCATCGGGGCCAACGGCGGCGAAGACGGGCTCTGCCCGGTCGATGCCGTCCTTGACGTACGGGACCATCGCAACGAGGAACTCATCGACGCTCCCGTAGACCAGCGCGGGATGATCGAGGCCGTTCACGTGGGCGGTCGTCTCCGGGGCCGCCATCGCTACACCGCCTCCTGGATCGGCTCGTCTTCGATGTGGAGCTCGATGCCGGGCTGGTCGTTCAAGATCTCGACCACCCGCCGGACGACGGGCGGCGCGTTCCGCAGCGTCACCTGACAGCCGCCCTCCGCGATCGTCCGCATTGCCCGGTACGCGCCGGCGTCGAAGAAGGTCGTCTCCGCGAGGTCGATCGTGACGGTGTTCCCCACGGCCAACCACGGGGCGCCGACGAGCTGTGCCGTCGTGCGGTCGAGCTCACCCGAGATGTACACCACATCGTCCTCCAGCCGGATCCGAGCGGGCGCCGACGCACGCAGCTCCTCGGACCCGGCGTCGACGACGACGGGATGCCATCCCAGCGCACGCGCCAGCGCGTCATCCGAGAACCGCTCCTGCGAGTACTGGCACAGGAACACCACGTCCCCTTCGCGCATCACCTCGAACTCGTGGGCGTTCGCCTCGAGGTCGTCACGGCGCTCGACGTCCTGGATGTCGTTCAGCGTCCATCCGACCTCGACGAAGATGTGCACGCCGGTGAAGCCGTCCCTCCGCGCGTCCGCTACCGCTGCTTCGAGCGCCGCGTGGACGCGATCCGGGTCGAACCGCCCGGCGGGCGCCAAGGCGGGCGCCGCCTGCTCGACCACGAGTCCTCCGGGCCGCGAGGGGCTCGGGAGGCCCAATCGAGACGCGGTCTCCTCGGCCGGACCTTCGGACAGGTAGAGCGCCCGGGCCCCGGCCCGCTCCGACGCTTCGACGAACGTGCGAGCGAGCCACTGCAGGTCGGACTCCGAACGGGTGACGGCGAAGGCGTGATCACCGCCGCGAAGACCCGATGGAGAAACGTGCGCGAGCTGCATCTTCGCAGCATACGGAAAGCGTGCAGCCTCGCGCGAGGTGTCTTTCTGCAGGTCACGCCAAACAACGCTCCGAACGTCCTGCAGTGTTCACGGAGCGTACCCGAAGGTTCGATGCGCGGCGTCGATCGCCCGTCGTAGGATGCCGGATTCGGAGGTTCCCCAGCGCAGCGCGGGTGTGATCGCTTTCAAGAAGGGGAGATGGCATGGCTTTCTCGCTTCGACGTCGCCTGATCGGCTCGATCGCGGCCGTCTTCACCGTGCTCACCGTCGTGGTCCTCGTACCTCCGCGCGCCGAGGCGGTCTCACCGAACATCGTGATCAGCCAGGTCTACGGCGGAGGCGGGAACGCCGGCGCCACCTACACGCACGACTTCATCGAGCTCTTCAACCGAGGCGCCGCGCCCGCGTCGGTGAACGGATGGTCGGTTCAGTACACGAGCGCAACGGGGACAGGCAACTTCGGCGCCAACAGCGGGCAGCTCACCGAGCTTCCGAACGTGTCGATCGCACCGGGCCAGTACCTGCTGATCCAGGAAGCCTCCACCGCTGCCGTCGGCGCGCCGCTTCCGGCGGCGGACGTCGTCGACGCGACCCCGATCAACATGAGCGGCACGGCGGGGAAGGTGGCCCTCGTGAACTCGGCGTCCACGCTCGGATGCAACGGCGGCTCCACGCCGTGCTCGTCGGCCCAACTCGGGATGATCGTCGACCTCGTCGGCTACGGGAACGCGAACTTCTTCGAGGGAGCCGGAGCGGCGCCGACGCTGAGCAATACGACGGCGGCCCTTCGGATCAACGGTGGTTCGACCGACACCGACAACAACTCGGCGGACTTCGTCGCGGGCGCCCCGACCCCGCGGAACTCCAGCGACAACGACCCCGTCGTGGCCACGTGCGGGGGAGCGCTCTCGACCGTGGAGGGGTTCGAGGCCCGCCGGACGGTGACGGCGAGCGACGCGGACGGCACGGTGGTCTCCCTCGCGATCACCGACGTCACGCCGTCGCCGGCGCCCGGCTCGATCACCCTCGGCCCCGTCACACCCGCGAGTGCCGACGGTGGAACCGCGAGCGCGGTCGTGATCGCGGACGATGACATTCCGCTGGGGACGTACTCGGTGACCGTCACCGCCAGCAACGACGACGCGACCCCGCAGAGCGGCTCCTGCACCCTCTCGGTGAACGTCGTCGACATCAAGCCGATCGGCGAAGTGCAGGGAACCGTGGGCGACACTGCGAACGGGCCCACCCACCGCTCGCCGTTCGCCCCGGCGACCGGCAACAACGCGGGGACGGCGACGGTTGCCGTGAGAGCCGTGATCTACGAGAAGACGCTGGCGAAGACGGCCGCCGGAGCTTCGCAGCACGGGATCTTCATCCAGAACACCACGGCGGCCGCCGACGGCGTTCCGAACTCGTCTGACGGCATCTTCGTGTTCATGGGCAGCTTCACGACGCTGCTCCGTTCGAATGGCGGCCCCGCGTACACGCCGCAGGTGGGCGACGAGATCGTGCTCGCCGGCCGCGTGTCGGAGTTCTTCAGCTTCACGCAGCTCAGCGCCGGCTTGACGCTCGTGAGTGTCGAGCGCAGCGGCGTCGTCCTGAACGCCGAGGTGCCGGCGTTCGAGGTGAACCCGCCGGACGACCTCGCGGACTCGAACCGGTACTGGGAGCGCCGCGAGGGCATGCGTGCGCGCATCCCGGCGAACAGCCTCGTCGTCGACAGCCGGGACGTGTTCCCGGGCACCGCCGATGCCGAGGTTTGGCTGATCCGCGCCGACCACCCGGTTGCCAACCGGACGGACCCGTTCGCGCGACGGGTGTTCCGCGACGCGCACCCGTTGGACAACGATCCGACGCCGCTGTTCGACGACGGCAACGGCTATCGGTTCATGATGGGGAGCTTCGGGCTCAAGGCGTCGACCGGCGACCTCAACGCCCTGCTCGCACCGGCAAGAACCTTCGACACCGTGACGAACTCGCCGGTCGGTGGCGTCTACTTCAACTTCAGCAAGTACCAGGTGATGGTCGAGCAGCAGATCGTGCTGTCACCGGGCGTGGATCCCTCGACGAACGCGCCACCCCAGGCCTTCGACCGGAACCAGCGCTTCAGCATCGCGCCGTACAACGTCGAGAACCTCTACGACTTCCGTGACGATCCCTTCGACGGCTGCGACTTCACCGGGAACCTCGGATGTCCGGGCGTGAGCCCGCCCTTCGACTACGTCCCGGCGAACGACGCGACCTACCAGGCACACGTGAACGACCTCGCGCACCAGATCGCCGAGGACCTGCACGCCCCCGACGTCGTGGGGATCCAGGAGGCCGAGGACCAGGACATCTGCTCGGTCGTGGCCGGCGCACTCGTGTGCGGCACGACGCCGGACACCGACCAGCCCGACGGGAAACCTGACACGCTCCAGGAGCTGGCGCTGCGGATCCAGGCGGTCGGTGGTCCGGAATACGATGCCGCGTACGACCGCAACGGCGCCGACGACCGAGGCATCGTCGCGGCGTTCCTGTTCCGGACCGACCGGGTGGAGCTGCTGCCGGCGACCGCCGGCCACCCGGTGCTCGGATCCTCGCCGACGGTCGACTACCGAGGCACCCCGCTCGCGTACAACACCGACGTGCAGAACCCGAAGGCGCTGAACGCCGACCTTCCCTCCGACGTCGACCTCAGCACGGGCAGCGACGGATCGAACGTGTTCACGCGCGCGCCGCAAGTCGGCCTGTTCCGGATCTGGCAGGACGGGATCGGGGAGGGAACCCCGTACGACCTGTACGTGATCAGCAACCACTTCAGCAGCACGCCGGATGCCCGGGTCGGTCAGCGGGCCGAGCAGGCGCTGTACGACGCTGCCATCGTCCAAGCGCTCCAGGACGACGACGAGGACGCTCGCGTCGCGGTCTTGGGCGACTTCAACGTCTACCCGCGCCCCGACGACCCGTTCGCGCCCGGTCACCCGCTCTTCCCGAGCGACCAGCTGGCCGGGCTCTACGAGCAGGGTCTGGAGAACCTGTGGGACGTCCTCGTCGAGGAGGTCCCCTCGAGCGCGTACAGCTACATCTTCCAGGGGCAGACGCAGACCCTCGACCAGATCTTCGCGACGCCGTCGCTCCAGGAGGACCTCACCACGGTGCGTTCGGCGCACGTGAACGCCGACTGGCCGGCCGATTTCGACGGAGACGGAGCGAGAGGGGCGAGCGACCACGACCCGATGGTGGCCGTCTACTGCCGCGACGCGACGGCTCCGGAGCTGTCGGTGACCGCCGACCCGAACGCGTTGCGGCCTCCGAACCACAAGTACCGGACGGTGGAGGTGAGCATCTCGGTCTCCGACGACGCCGATCCCGATCCGGTGGTCACGTTGCTCTCGGCGGTCTCGAACGAGCCGGACAACGGCCCCGACGACGGGAACACCACGGACGACGTGGTCATCGTGGACGACGACACGTTTAGGCTCCGCGCGGAGCGCTCGACCAGCGGCACGGGCCGGGTCTACACGTTGACGTACGAGGCCGTCGACTCCTGCGGCAACTCGACCGTGGCGACCGCGACCGTGACGGTGGCCGTATGAGGACCCTGATCCGCAACGGGACCGTCGTCACCGCCACCGAGACGACGAAGGCCGACGTCGTGATCGAAGACGAGAAGGTGGCCGCGATCGGGGTCGGGATGGCCGTCGAGGCCGATCGCGTGATCGACGCGACCGATCGCTACGTCATGCCGGGCGGGGTCGACCCACACACGCATTTCGACCTGCCCTTCGGCGGCTCGTTCTGCTCGGACGATTTCGGAACGGGGACGCGCGCCGCCGCGTTCGGCGGCACCACCACGGTCGTGGACTTCGCGCTCCAGGGGACGGGGGAAGGGCTCCGGCAGGGGCTCGACCTGTGGCACGAGAAGGCGCAGAAGGCGTGCACCGACTTCGGGTTCCACATGATCGTGAAGGACGTGAACGACCAGGTCCTCAAGGAGATGGACGAGCTGGTGGAGGAGGGCGTCACGTCGTTCAAGCTGTTCATGGCCTACCCGGGCGTGTTCATGCTCGACGACGCATCGATCTTCACCGCGATGCAGCACGCCGCCGACAGCGGAGCGCTGATCATGATGCACGCGGAGAACGGCGGCCCGATCGACGTGCTCGTCAAGCAGTCCCTCGCCGACGGCAAGACCGACCCCGTGAATCACGGACTGACCCGCCCGGCCGTGATGGAGGGCGAGGCGGTCCACCGCGTGTTCAAGCTCGCCGAGCTCGCCGGCACGCCGGCGTACATCGTGCACCTGTCGTCGCGCGACGCCCTCAACGCGCTTCGCGACGCGCGCGACCGCGGCCTGCCGGCGTTCGCCGAGACCTGCCCCCAGTACCTGTATCTCTCGCAGGACGACATGGCGCGTCCGGGGTTCGAGGGGGCGAAGTTCGTCTGCTCGCCGCCGCTCCGGCCGAAGGATCATCAGGAGGAGTTGTGGTCGGGTCTTCGGCAAGGTGATCTGCAGCTCGTTGCCACCGATCACGCCCCGTTCAACTTCAAGGGGCAGAAGGACATGGGGAAGGGCGACTTCTCGAAGATCCCCAACGGCCTGCCGAGCGTCGAGGATCGTTTCACGCTCATCTTCCAGGGGGTGCACGACGGGAAGATCGGCCTGAACCGGTTCGTGGAGCTCATCTCGACGACGCCGGCGCGGATGTTCGGGCTGTATCCGCGGAAGGGCACGATCGCGCCGGGCTCCGACGCCGACATCGTCGTGTTCGACCCGAACCACGAGCGGACGATCTCGGCCAAGACCCATCACATGAACATCGACTACTCGTGCTACGAGGGCCTGAGCGTGAAGGGCCTGCCCGAGTGCGTCCTGCAGCGTGGAGCTCTCCTCGTCGAGAACGGCGAGTTCCACGGCAAGGAGGGGCAGGGACAGTTCCTCAAGAGGAGCCGAACGAGCGTCTGACCCGCCCGGAAAAACTGATCCACCGGAAGGTGATCCGGTCAGCCCCGGCGTACGAATCCCTCCTCGATCCCCGTGTCGGAAACGACGGTACGGACCGAGGTAGTGATCGCCGACACCACGGCGCTCATCGAGGTGCGCCGTTTCGTGCGGCTCTCGGGCATCCCCGAATCCCTGCTGAAGCCGGCGATGCTCCTTGCCTCCGAGCTCGTCTTCACGTGCCTGCGGCACGTGCCCGCCGACGGGGACTCGATCGAGCTCTCCGTGCAGATCTTGGACGACCTCGTGCGGATGGACATCGCTCGGGGAGGGGTGGCGCACCTGCTCGCCGTCGACGACGCCGTCGTCGAGGAGACGGCCCTCGGACTGGAGATCGTGGCCGCGCTCGCTCATCGGTGGGGCGTCGAGCTCGCAGGGAGCGTCTGGCGGGCCTGGTTCGAGCTCCGCGTGGCGCCGTAGCTCGCCCTGCGGTCGAACCCCTCGGCCTTACTCGGCTCCGGCGGCCTCGAGCAGAAGTGCAGCCGTGCGTTCCCAGGACCATTCACGCGCTGGCGAACCCTGCGACGCGTTCGCGGAGCTCGCCCCGCTCCTCCGACGGGAGCGAGACGAGGTCGTCGATGCGCTCGGCCAGGTTCCGCACCGCGCCGGGTCCGGGCTCGAAGGAGAACAGGCCGGGGCGCCCGACC
This sequence comes from uncultured Actinomycetes bacterium, assembly GCA_963786805.1. GTDB lineage: Bacteria > Actinomycetota > UBA4738 > UBA4738 > HRBIN12 > CALGFI01. The sequence goes on along the minus strand of CAWBAK010000004.1, from coordinate 679,530 downwards.
TCGTCCTCGAACGCGCGTGCGACCTCGGCGAGGGCCGAATGTCGCGCGACGAGCGGTAGCGCTCCCGCGGCGGCTCCCTCGATGGAGACCATCCCGAAGGCTTCGTCGAGGATCGACGGGACGACGAGCACGTCGAGGGCGGCGAGCGCCCCCGGCGCGTATCGGTGATCGAGCCGCCCCGTGAACGCCACCTGGAGATCCGGCCGGGGTGGCAGCTCGGTGTCGAGCGGCATACCGCCGGTCTCCCGCAACCATCGGAGTGCGTCGTGGTCGCCGGTCCGAAGCGCGCGGACGAGCGCGTGGAGCCACTCTCGCTGCGACCCGAACCCGACCACGAGGACCGGCGGCGCGGTCGAGGACGCCGCGGCGGCGGCCAGCATCGTCGGGACGCCCTTCTGCGGGATCAACTTGCCGATGTAGCCGACGAGCGGGCCCTGCAGCGGGGCGAGCGACCGCAGGATCTCCGCAGCACCGGGGTCCGGCGCTTGCTGATCGTAGGCGGTCGCGAGCTCGTCGAGGGCACTCGCATCGCGGCGGTCGAGGGCGCGCTCGACCTCGGCGTCGAGCGTGACGGGTCGACCGTGGGCGGCCTCCGGGTCCCGGTCGAGCGACGCCGCCGTCGCCAGCAGCGCCTCGGCGCGAGGGCGAGGCCGGAAGTCGGCCGCCACACCCGGCGGGACGATGCGGACGAGGTGCTCGATCCCCGGGACCAGCGCGATCGTCCGGTCGAGGACGTCGGCGCTCGCCCCGACGACGGCGCGCGCGGCACCGAGCCCCTCGTTCGCCAGCGTGCGATAGCGGCGGTCGGGCCGGATCGCGTACTCGAGATCGCTCCCGTGGATGTGCGCCACGTAGCGGCCCGGGCCGAAGGCGCGCTTCACCACGACGGGCCCGGGGATCGCGTGCCCGGCGATCACGACCTCACTGCCGTGCCACGCCGCCGCCGCTCGGAGGGCCTCCTCGTTTCGGCGGAGGTACTCGTTCAGCTCCGCGTCGGTCAGGTCGACGAACCGCTTGACGTCGAACCCCTCGTACTCGTCGACCACGAAGACGGGCAGGAGCGAGCCGATCTTCGGCCGGAGCAGCACGCACCGTCCCGGTGCGGCCGCTGCCGCGTTCGCGACGAGGTCGGAGGGACCCTCGCCGTCGACGGTGCCGAACGCGTCGATCCACGTGTAGCGCTCGGGGTGCCCCTCCTGACAGACGAGGAGCACGTCGTGGCCGGAGGCGCGCAGGACCTCGGCGACGCGCGCGGTCGCGACGTTCGATCCCGAGCCCTCGAGGAGCCATCCGTGCCAGAGCGCGATCCGCACTTGGTGGGTCCTACCACGCGTCGCCGGGTTGCCCCTCAAGCGTCGAGAAGCACGAGCGCGGCGCCGAGCGCTCGGACCGAGGTCTCGGTGATCGGGTTCGCGACCAGGATGGCCTCGCCCGCACCGGCCGCCGCCAGGCCTCGAAGGTGCTCGGCGACCGCTCGGGCGCTCCCTTCGACCGGCGTGAGGTCCTCGGGGATGCGGCGTTCGTCCGCGCCGGCGTCGAGGACGACGAGGACGCAGGCGCTTCGTTCGATCTCGCTCGGGTCGCGGCCGGCGCGCTCGGCGGCGGCCGTGACCTTCGTGTTCTCGCGTTCGAACCCGTCGACGGAGTTGCCGTAGAGCTCGTACCAGGTGTTCCAGGCATCGACGTACGGAAGCGTGATCGCGAGCACCCGCGGTCCGGTGCTTCCGACCATGAGCGTGGGCCGTCGCGCCGGCGCGGGCAGCAGCACGGCGTCCTCGGCGTGAACGTACGTGCCATGTAGCGTGACGCGCCCGCCCGACAGCAGCCCCCGGACGACCGTGAACGCTTCCTCGAACCGGTCGACGCGGTGGTCGAACGGCAACCCGAAGGCGCGGAACTCGGTCTCGTTCCACCCGGCGCCGACGCCGAGCACCAGCCGGCCGCGGCCGATCTCGTCGACCGTCGCCGCCATCCGGGCGAGCACGGCGGGCGGGTGGAAGCCGAGACACGCGACGAGGGGTCCCAGACGAACGCGCTCGGTCACCGCGGCGAGCCCGGCGAGGATCGTCCACGCGTCCCACGGACCCCGCTCGGGACGCCCGTCGTTCCGGTACAGGAGGTGGTCGCCCATCCAGATCGAGTCGAACCCGGCCTCCTCGGCGGCCCGCGCGATGGCCACGTATTCGGGCCAGCGCACGTCGCGCTCGACCTCGGGGAGCTGGATCCCGACGCGGAGGGGCCTGGGCATCGCGCGAGTCTATGCGGCCGGTCGCGACGGCGGAGCCTCCCGATGCGCGAGTGCCACCCACCGCGCTAGGGTGAGGCGAGATCGTTCCCCGAAGGAGGCGCTCCGCCATGGACGAGTCGACCACCCGCTCGCTGTCGGACGAGGACATCAGCACGGCCATGCCGGGCTCGGCGTCGTCGACCGAGGAGCGACCTCGGGACGAGGACACCACCGACAAGAAGGACGCCGACGGCACCGACGGCGACGCGACGGACATGCAGGACGGCGACGCGAAGGATGCCGACGGCACCGACGGCCAGGACACGGACGGCACCGACAGCAAGGACACGGACGGCACCGACCAGCCCGCGTGAGCTCCGTCGTCGACGCGCCTCCCCGGGCGCTCGAGGGTGACTCGCCGCTCGCCCGCTGCACCGGCGACGCGGATGCGTTCCTGCGGACGACGTGGGGTCGGCGGGCCGCGATCGTGCGCGGCGCCGATCGTTTCCGCTACGCGGACCTGCTGACCTTCGACGACGTCGATCGGATCTTGTCGACGACGTCGCTTCGGACACCGTCGTTCCGCCTGGTGCGCTCGGACCGAACGATCGCCGAGTCCGAGTACACGCGCTCGGGCCGCACCGGATCCAAGCCCGTCGAGGGCATGGCGGATCCGGCGCGCGTGTTCGAGCTCTTCCGGCAGGGAGCGACGATCGTCCTGCAGGGCCTGCACCGCTACTGGCCGCCCGTGACCGAGCTCTGCCGCGGCCTCGAGCTCGAGCTCGGTCACCCGTGCCAGGTGAACGCGTACGTCACGCCTCCGGGCGCACAAGGGCTGGCGCTCCACGAGGACCCCCACGACGTGTTCGTCCTGCAGGCCTTCGGGAGGAAGCGGTGGGAGGTGCACGCGTCCCCGCGCGAGCCCGAGCGCGAACCTGTGGAGGCGACCCTGGAACCGGGCGACTCCATCTATATGCCGGAGGGGACGCCGCACGCGGCCTCGACGCAGGAGACGCTGTCGGGCCATCTCACGATCGGCGTGCACGTCGCCTCGTGGAGCGACGTGCTCGCGGACGCCTGGAAGCGTCTCGAGCACGATCCCTCGCTCGACGATCGGGTTCCCGCCGGATGGACCCGCGATCCGGACGGGTTCGCGGATGAGCTCGCGCGCCGGCTCGCGCAGAGCGGGACACGACTCGGCGAGCTCGACGCGGTGGAGATGACCGAGACGCGGATCGAGCGGTTCCTGTCCACGCGAGCGCCGCTGCTCCGCGGGACGTTGGTCGAGCAGCTCGCGCTCGACGCCATCGACGATGCGACGCCGGTCCGTCGCCGACGGGGTTCCGTGTGCGAGCTCCGGAGCAAGGGCGATCGGCTCGTCGTGCTGCTGGGCGACCGGCGCCTCGAGATGCCGGGATGGCTCGAGCCGGCGATGCGATGGATCGCCGGCCGAGCTTCGTTCCGGGTCGGCGACCTGCGCGAGGAGATCGACGACGCGCAGAGCCGCGTCGTGCTGATCCGGCGTCTCGTCCGCGAGGGACTGCTGGGTCTCGAGCCCGTCCGCTGAGACCCGTGTCGGAGGATCCGGTGTCGGTGTCTCAGGGGTCGCCGCATCCCGTTTCGCCCGGCGGGTTCCGGTGCTCCCGGGAGAGCGCGGAACGCGACGAACCGATGTTCGGCACGGCATCGACCGTGCGGAGCTGGCTCCTGATCGAGCATCCCGGACCGTGGGGCCGGTTCGCCCTTCCCGACAGCCGGCTGCCCGACGGCCTCGGCGACGAGTTGCGGACGCGCTCCGCCGCCGCGGGGGTCCGCGTCCTGTTGATCCGCCGACCGGGCCGCCCGGCCGAGGGGAGCACGGGAGCCTTCGCGATCCGTTCCGGTCCCGGGGAACCGTGGGTCGAGCGGCTGGCGCTCCCGAGTTTCGAGGCCGCCCTCGAGCTCGATCTCGACCGGCTCGGCCGCGGCGAGCGGCTGGGAACGGGCGTCCCGCACGAGGCCCCCGTGTTCCTCGTGTGCACGCACGGGCGCCACGATCCGTGTTGCGCCGAGCGCGGCCGGCCACTCGCCGAGGCGCTCTCGTCGGCGTTCCCCGACGAGACGTGGGAGAGCAGCCACTTCGGCGGCGACCGCTTCGCGGGGAACCTCGTCGTCTTCCCGCACGGCTTCTACTTCGGTCGCGTTCGGCCCGAGGAGTCCGAGGCCGTCGTGCGGACCTATCTCGACGGCCGGCTGGACCTGGAGCGGCTTCGCGGACGCTCCTGCCGGCCCATGCCGGTGCAGGCGGCGGAACACTTCCTCCGTGAGCAGGAGGGCCTGGACGGGATCGACGACGTCGAGCCCGAGGATGCGACGACGACCCCTTCCGGCGCGCGGGTTCGCTTCCGAACGAGCGCGGGGCGATTCGAGGTGCACCTCGCGCGCGAGCCGGACCTCGTCGCGCGGCGCCTCACCTGTCACAGCCAGCACGAGGAGCGGGCACCGACGTACCGCCTGCGCGCGATCGAGCCCGTCGCCTGACGCGACCCGAGCGCGTCATCCGTCGGGAGCCGCGTCTCTCGTGAACTCGGCGCGGACGCCGAGGAGGCGGACGGGACGGTCGAGCTCGAACCGTTCGAGCACCTCGAGCGCCGCGGTCTCGATCGCCGCCGCATCCGTGGTCGGCTCGGGCAGCTTGGCGCCGTGGGTGCTCGTGAAGAACGGGGCGAACCGGACCTTCACGATGACGCGGACGACCGGGCGTCCGTCCTTGCGCAGATCCTCCATCAGCTCCCTCGCGAGCTGGGCGACGCTTCGGCGGATCTCGTCCGCATCCGTGAGGTCCTGCTGGAACGTGCGCTCGCGGCCGTGACCCCTCGGCACGTACGGCTCGTCGGTGACCGGGCTCCCGCCCTCGCCGGTCGCCAGTTCCTTGAGCCACGGTCCGGTGTTCGGCCCGAACCGCCGAGCGAGGGTGTCGTCGCCGGCTCTGGCGAGGTCGTCGACCGTGTGGATCCCGAGCTCCGTCAGCTTGGCCGCCGTCTTGCGGCCGATGCCCCAGAGCTCGGCCGTGGCGCGCGCGCCCATCACCTGGTCCCAGTTGTCGCGGGTGAGCCGGAACACGCCCTGCGGCTTGGCGAAGCCGCTCGCCATCTTCGCGCGAAGCTTCGTGTCGCCCACGCCGATCGAGCACCAGAGCCTCGTCCGTTCGAGGACGGCCTGCTGGATGTCGCGTGCGAGGGCCTCGGGGTCTTCGCTCTCCACGTCCAAGAACGCTTCGTCCCAGCCGGCCTCTTGCACGACCGCGGGGAACGTCCGCAGGGTGTCCATCACGGTCCTCGATGCGGCGAGGTAGGTCTCGGAGTCAACGGGCAGGAACACGGCGTCGGGGCGTCGCTTGAACGCCGTTCGCAGTGGCATCGCGCTCCGGATCCCGAACTCGCGCGCCTCGTAGTTGGCCGTCGAGACCACGCCGCGCTTCGTCGGGTCGCCGTCGCCTCCGACGACGACCGGCTTCCCGACCAGCTCGGGCCGGCGCAGGAGCTCGACCGCAACGATGAACTGGTCCAGATCCATGTGGAAGATCCAGCGCGTCACGGGGCCATCATGCGGGCGACACGGCGAAGGTGTCGGGAGCCCGCTCCCTGGGGATGGTCTCTCCATGCGCCTGAAGCGATTGCGACGACGACCCGGGGGCGTCATCGACCGCCGGGGCCAGCGGTTCCCGATCGGCCGGGGCGGCGGTGCGGGTCGTTCGGTCGGCGTCGGCGGCGGGGCGATCGGCGTGCTGCTGCTCGTGGTCTTCTTCGCGTTCCAGCTCTGCGGCGACGGCGGCTTCGGGATCCCCAGCCCGGGAGATCTCGGCGGCGCGGAGGAGGCGCCATCGGGACAGGAGGGTCCCGATCCCGACGCGAAGCTCGTCGAGCTCGTCGATGCCGTGTTCGACGACGTCCAGATCACGTGGGAGCAGGACATCTTCCGCCCCGCAGGACGGCGCTACGAGGACACGGGCCTCGTGCTCTTCACCGACCGGACCCAGTCGGGTTGCGGGGTCGCCTCGTCCGCGACCGGCCCCTTCTACTGTCCCGCGGACGGCCTCGTCTACCTCGACCTCGATTTCTTCCGTGAGCTGGAACAGCGGTTCGACGCGCCGGGCGACTTCGCGCAGGCGTACGTGCTGGCACACGAGGTGGGGCATCACGTGCAAACGCTCCTCGGCATCAACCAGGAGGTGCAGCGCCGGAGCCGGGAGGATCCGCAGATCGCGAACGAGCTGTCGGTCCGGCTCGAGCTTCAGGCCGATTGCTTCGCCGGCGTCTGGGGCGCGTCGGCGTACTCGCGTGGGGTCCTGCAGCAGGGTGACCTCGAGGAGGGGATCGCGGCGGCAGAGGCGGTCGGCGACGACCGGATCCAGGAGCGGACGCAGGGTCGCATCGATCCGGAGACCTTCACGCACGGCACCTCCGAGCAGCGGGTGCGATGGTTCCGGGTCGGCTTCGACACCGGCGATCCGGAGGCGTGCGACACGTTCGACGCCGAGATCTGATGGCGCTCGTGCAGCGGCTGTACGAGCGCGCGTACCGGCGTGGAAGGACTCCGTGGGATACGGGGATCCCGCCGCCTGAGCTCGTCGAGGTGATCGAGGGACCGAACGCGCTCGAGCCCGGCCGGGCGCTGGACCTCGGCTGTGGGACGGGAACGAACGTCATCTATCTCGTTCAGCACGGATGGACGGCGGTCGGGGTCGACTTCTCGAGTCACGCGATCGAGTCGGCTCGCCGGAAGGCCGATTGGGTTTCCGGCGCGACGTTCGTGGAAGGCGACGTGACGCGGCTGAGCGAGCTCGGGGTGGTGGACGGGCCGTTCGACCTGCTGCTCGACATCGGATGCTTCCACAGCGTCGTTCCGAGCCGTCGCGGCGCCTACGTCCGCGAGGCGGCACGGGTGGCGCGTCCCGGGTCGCTGATGATGATCTTCGCGTTCGGTCCTCGGCTGAAGCTGCCGGGTACCCGACGGACGCGAGAGGCCGAGATCCGGCGCCGGTTCGCGGCGGCGTTCGAGCTGGAACGCGTGCAGCCCGGGAAGCATCCGGCCGGGGCCGCCTGGTTCTCCCTGCGACGCCGGGGCTAGCTCGACTTCTTGGGGGTCGACCGCTTCGCCGTCGACTTCTTGGCGGCCGGCCGCTTCGCGGTGGCCTTCTTGGCTGTCGACTTCTTGGCCGTCGATTTCTTCGCGGCGGACGCGCGCTTCGCGCTCGTCGTGCCGCGGACCTTGGAGCTCTGCCGCTTGGCGGCGGACGCGACCTTCTGCGCCACCTTCGGCGCGTTGTCCTTGATCGCTTTGCCGACCTGCGGGGCGCGTTTGGAAACCGTGTCTCCGGCGGCGCGGATCACCTTGCCGACCCGCGGCGGCGCCTTGGAGGCGAGCTTCCTCGCGGCCTCCGGTGCCTTCTTGCTCACGGTCCGGGCGATCTTCGGGGCCTGGTCGGCCACGGCCTTGCCGACCGCCGGCGCCCGCTGCGCGATGTCGCTCACCAGATCGCCGAGCTTGTCCATGTTCCCCCTCGAGCTGTTCGATCTGTTCGCCATGCCCTGAGCGTACCGCGATGCGACAACCCCGCGCCCGGGCCATCTCTGGAACGGGGTCCATCCGCCCGGGGGTAGGCTCCCCGCGTGCGCGCCGCGGTGCTGTTCGAGTTCGGCACGCCACTTCGGATCGAGGAGTTGGAGCTCGACCCGCCGAAGGCGGGGGAGGTCCGGATCCGGATGGCGGCCTCCGGCGTCTGCCGCTCCGACTGGCACACGGTTCGGGGCGTGCACCCGCACCCCCTTCCGGTCGTGCTGGGCCACGAGGGCTCCGCGGTCGTCGAGGAGGTGGGTGAAGGGGTCGTGGGTCTCGCCGAGGGAGACCACGTGGTCTGCTCGTGGCTCCCGTACTGCGGGACGTGTCGTCGGTGCGTGGCGGGAAGCCCCGCGACGTGCGAGCGGCTGGGGTCGTTCGATGCCGGGTTCCTGGCCGACGGGACGACCCGGTTCCATCTCGGCGGCACGCCGATCCATCACAACGTGCCCTCGTCGTTCGCCGAGCAGGCGATCGTGCCGGCGAACACGGCGATCAAGATCGACCCGACGGTGCCCATGGAACAGGCGGCGCTCCTCGGTTGTGCGGTGATGACGGGTGTCGGAGCCGTCGCGAACACCGCGGGGGTTCGGCCGGGTGAGTCCGTCGTCGTGATCGGGTGCGGAGCGGTGGGGCTCAGCGTGATCCAAGGGGCCAGGATCGCCGGTGCCTCACCGATCGTCGCGGTCGACGTCGTGCCGGCCAAGCTCGAGCTCGCGAAGGACCTGGGCGCGACCGACGTCGTCCTGTCCGGTGCGGGCGTCGACGCCCGCGTGCGCGACGCGGTCGACGGGGGAGCACGTCACGCGTTCGAGTGCCTGGGTCGATCCCAAACGATCGAGCTCGCCATCGGGGTCACGGCGGCCGGCGGCACGACCGTCCTCGTCGGCATGGCCGCTCCCGACGCGCCGGTTTCCCTCCCCGCGCTCGATGTGACGACGCGGGAGAAGACGATCACGGGGTCCTGGTACGGGTCCACGGTGCCGCCGCGCGACTTCTCGATGCTCGCGGACCTGCTGAAGCGTGGACAGCTCCGCGTGGATCCGCTGATCGCTCGAACCATCGCGCTCGAGGAGATCAACGACGCGCTGGCTCGGTTCGAGGCGGGCGAGGAGACCCGCTCGGTCATCGTCTACGGCTGACGCCCGGCGCCTGACATCGAAGGTCGACGCCGGAGCCGAGCTCGCTGGGGCGCGAACCTAGGCGGCGCGTCGCACGACGACGGGCTCTTCGGGCATGGCCGTCCAAGGGATCCCGTCGACCGTCATCACGTCGTCGGCGGGAACGAGCACCCGGGCCGGACCCTGCACCTCGACGATGGCACCGTCGAGCCTCGCTGCGCTGCGGCCGCACTTGCAGACGGTTCGTCCGTCCGCGAGCTCTTGGATCTCGCCACAAGCCAGGCATTTCAGGAGCGTCGTCATCTCGGCCCTCCTCTTCTTCGAGGCGATCGGGTGCATCGGATGCACCCCGCCGCGGGCTCGTTTCTCTGGGCAGCCTGATACCCGAAGCCCGGGGCCCACAAACGAAGGGTGCACGCGGAGCGTGGAAAGGCCGCGAAGCGCGAACGGCAAAGGGGGACCGAACGCCCGAACGACGCACGAACGCCAACGAGCCGCACCAACCCCACGAGATCCAAAAGAAAGGAGTCCCGGCGCCTCGAGAGGCGCCGAGACTCCTCACGGCGTGGAGGCCGGCCCGAAACGCAGGCGGTGGAGGGGCCACCAACCTTCGGGCAGGGGGGGCGGGCCGGCCTCCCCGCTCTGTGGCCGGACCTATGCGGTCCGGCGTGTGACGGCGGCGCGGTAGACGACGAGCGCCAGGACCGCTCCGAGGATCGAGCCGATCAGCCCGGCGGGAGTGAAGGTCTGGTCGCCCTCTGCGAAGAGGTTCCCGACCAATCCCCCGATCACCGAGCCGACGAGCCCCAAGACCAGCGTGCCCAGGACGCCCATCGGGTCACGTCCAGGCACGAGCAGGCGCGCCAAAGCGCCCGCGATAAGTCCGACGATCAACCAGGCGATGACTTCCATCGATCCGCTCTCCCCAATCCCGAAGTGACCCTGCGTTGCAGCAGTACGCGTACCCCGGCCGAAGCCACCGAAACCCGGGTTTTCGGCCCTAGGCAGGCAGCTTGGCCGTGCGGAAGCGTCGGACGTTCAGCAGGTACGGCGTGGGCTGGGTGTGCTCCCAGCAACGGTCGCCCGTGTTGTAGACGGACAGGACCGTTGAGCACTCCCCATCGGCGCAGACACGCCCGACCCCGTTCCGACGAGGACCCTTGGACGCCCCACCCGGGAACTTCCCCCGGAGGGCGACGCCTCCCTCGACGTCGATCGGCTCGTTCACGGCGGGGTCATACCCCCGATCCGGGCGTTCAAACCGTAACGGCCTGGGACGCAAGGCCCCCCAGGCGGGTCTCGGGCGGACAAGGCCTCCCGGCTCGCCGGTGTCGGCTAGGCCTCGGCGCCCTGGCGGAGGTCCGTCAGGGTCCGAGCGAGGATGCGCGACACGTGCATCTGGCTGATGCCGAGCTCCTGGGCGATCTCGGTCTGGGTCTTCTCCTCGAAGAAGCGCATGTACAGGATCGTTCGTTCGCGCTCAGGCAACTCGCGAAGGAGCGGAGCCACGCTTTGCCAGGAGTCCAGGTTCTCGATGCGGTCGTCGTGCACGGAGAGGGTGTCGGCCGCCGAGAACCGGTCGTCGTCTCCGGTGGGCGCGTCCAGCGAGTCCGCGGTGTACGCCCGAGAGGCGTCGAGGGCTTCCAGGACGTGCTCCTCGGAGGCACCGACGTGGTCGGCGATCTCGCGGACGGTTGGCGCGCGAGCGAACTCCTGGGTGAGCGTCCCCATGACTCGCGTGATCCGAACGGCGAGCTCCTGGATCGGGCGGGGCACTCGGACGGCCCATCCACGGTCGCGCAGGTGACGCTTCAGCTCGCCGATCACGGTGACCGTCGCGTAGGTCGAGAACCGTACGTCGCGGCTGAGGTCGAGCCGGTCGATCGCCTTGAGGAGCGCCAGCGTCGCCACCTGCTCGAGATCCTCCAGGCTCTCGCCTCGCCCGGTGAATTTCCGCGCCAGATACAGCGCGAGTGGCCGGTGTCGGACGACCAGCGCCTCGCGGGCGCCCTCGTCGGGCAGGCGGGCGAACAGCGTGGCGTCGTCGAGTTCGGAGAGGGCGCTCACGCGTCCGAGAGCGCGCGCTTGCCGACGCGCACCGCGGGACCGCCGGCCGTCCGCTCCCAGGCAACCTCGTCGGCGAGGCCCTGGAGCACCTGGGCGGCGAGCGAATGCTCGATGCCGTCCGGTGGCCAGACCTCGATCTCGGCATCGGTGCTGCAGGTCACTTCGACCCCTCCCGCACCGGCGGCGAGCTCGACGACGACGGAGGACCCGCGTGCGACGAGCAGCTGCGCGCACGCTTCGTCGACCGCGATGCGCAGATCTTCGATCGCGTCGATCGTGAGGTTGTGGCGGGCTGCAACGCTTCCGACCACCGTCCTCACGACGTGGAGGAACTCGGCCCGAGCCGGCACCGTGATCGTCACCGCGGCCTGTGAGGTCGTTCGCACTCGTGCCTATACTATGCGCCGATCTCCCGAGCGTGCCTTCGCCTTCAAGGAGCCCCTACGGTCGAACTCCGACTCGACAGCCGCGAGGAAGGTGACTGGACCGTCCTCGACGTGGTCGGGGAGGTGGACCTCTCGAGTGCGGCGCTCCTTGGAGCGCGCATCGAGGAGCTCCTGCACCTCGGAGCCCAGCGACTGGTCGTGGATCTTCGGGGTGTGGACTTCATGGACTCGAGCGGGCTCAGCGTGCTCGTCGCGTGCGTGAAGCGGATGCGAGAGGCGGGAGGCGAGCTCGCGATCGCGTGCCCCAACGACTCGATCCTGAAGGTCTTCACCGTGACCGGGTTGGACCGGTTGTTCACGATCCGGCCCTCCGTGGGCGAGGCGATCCGGGCGTGAGCCACGACGTCTTCGACCTCCAGCTCCCGGCGGCGGCCGAGCATCTGGGAACCGCCCGGTCGTTCGCGGCGGCCGTCGCTCGGCATTACGACGTTGCCGGCGAGACCGTGGAGGACCTGAAGATCGCGATCTCCGAGGCGTGCGTGGACGCCCTCGTGGCCGGCAGTCCGATCCGAGTTCGTGCCGAGGAGGTCGGCAACGCGGTTTCGTTCGCCGTCGAGGCGCCCGAGGGGGGCGAGACGGACGAGCAGCGCGAGCTCGACGACCTCGGTGCGCCGGCACGGCTCGAGCTCATCCGCTCGCTGTTCCCCGACACCTCGGTCCAGACCGAGGAGGGCCGCCGCCTGATCCGGTTCCTGCTTCCGCTCTCCTGATCCGCCGGCCACCCATGGTTGCCGTCGCTCGGCCAGTTTGCGGTCGCTCGGCCTCGGGAACGTACGCGGCACCGGATCGAAGGAGGAGCCCATGGGCGAGAAGTCGGACGAAGCGAAGGGCCGGGTGAAGGAAGCCGCAGGCGACCTGACCGGCAACAAGGACCTCGAGCGCGAGGGCAAGATGGACCAGGCCGGCGCGACGGTCAAGAAGAAGACCGGCGAGGCGGTCGACAAGACCAAGGAAGCCCTCGACGACGTGCTGGACGGCGACGACCGCTAGTCGTCGCTCCCCGTTCGCCGGTCTTTGACCTCACAGGCGAGCGGGAGCACGAACCACAAGCCCCCGCAGCGCGGCGGCCGCGATCCCCGTGGCCGCCGCGCTTGCCGTTCCGACCGGAGCAGGTGATAGGCGGTCGGCGACATCAACAGCGCGGTCGAGATGACCGCCGTGCAGAACGTTGGCTCTCATGACGCCGAGCCCAGCGCCGTGTGTTCGCTGCGGAGTGTGTTTACGGAGGGTGGCAGCCGGGAATCCAAGCGCTTGACCGGAAACGACTCGATGGTGGGAGGTGAACAGATGAGCTACCGGGAGGACCACCACACGCACGACTCGCCGGTGCACGAAGAGTCCGACGGCATCGTCGGCTACGCGGCGATCAAGTACACGGCCGTCGTGGTGATCGTGCTCGCGATCCTCGCGTTCATTGCCTGGTACATCCTGCCACGCGTGTCGTAGGACGGACGAAGAACATCACAGGAGGGAAACGATGATGCTTGCCATGTTGATGCAGGCGGGGAACAACGGCGACGCAGCGACGCTGCTGTGGATCCTCGCCGCGATCTTGGTGATCGCCGGGATCGTCAGCCTTCTCCGCGGCGCCGTCGTCGCGGGGATCGTTCTGATCATCGTCGGGCTACTCGTGGGTCCCGGAGGCGTCAGCATCTTCACGTGACGTGACCGCGGGTGAGCCGATGTGAACGCACAGCAGTACGAGGGTCAAGGTCAAGGGGTCGCCGTCCTTTCGATGGGCGGCGACCTCGACCTATCCAGGAGCGAGGAGATCGGCCGAGCGATCCAACGGGCCGAGTCCCTCGAGCCCGGCGTGTTGGTCCTGGACCTGAGACGGGTCACGTTCCTGGATTCGACGATGCTCCGAGAGATCGTGGCCGCACACCTGCGTGCCCGTCGTGACGGCCGCCGGATCGCCATCGCGGCCGTCTCGGAAGCCGTGAGACGGGTGTTTCGGATTACCCTCTTGGAATGGCGGGTGGAGATCGTCGATGACCCCGCGGACGTCGAAGCGAGCGGACCCCGCGAACCAGGCTGATGAGGCCGTCGTCGAGCGGCGGTTCCCCTCCGATCTGCAGGCCGCGGCCTCGGCCCGGCGCGCGCTCGACCTGATCGGTCGGCGCCTCAGCCGGTCGGCCCTGGAGAACGCGAAGCTGCTGGTCAGCGAGCTCGTGACGAACGCCGTTCGCCACGGTCCCCGACGACATGGGGCCGAGGTCCGTTTACGCGCGGCCGTCCGCCCCGACGCCGTGCTGATCGAGGTGACGGACGAGGGCGAGGGGTTCGTCCAGCCGCCCGCTTCGGGGCTCCTCGCCGTAGGCGGGTGGGGGCTGGTGCTCGTCGACCGCGTTGCCGACCGCTGGGGGATCGAGGACGGCGGCCCGACCCGGGTCTGGTTCGAGCTCGACCGCTCCTCCAACCTGGACACGCCGGCCGTGCAGCCGACCGAGCTCGACACCCTGCAGATCGCCCTGGACGCGGGCCGGATGGGGACCTGGCATTGGGACATGCCGGCCGGCACCGTCCGATGGTCCGAGAGCCTGGAGCGGATCCACGGGCTCGAGCCCGGGACGTTCGCGCGCACCTTCGAGGACTTCCAGGCCGACATGCATCCGGAGGACCGCACGCGCGTCCTCGGATCGATCGAGGCGGCGGTTCACGAAGGCCGGGACTACGCGATCGACTACCGGATCCTTCGTCGAAACGACGGCGCGGTCCGATGGGTCACGGACCGAGGTCGTGTGCTCCAGGACGAGCACGGCCGGCCCACGGGGATGGCCGGCGTCTGCGCCGACATCACCGAACGCAAGGAAGCGGAGCGGAGCCTCGCCGTGCAGTACGCGGTCGCGCGGGTGCTCTCGACCGCACCGTCGATCGAGGAGGCGGCGCCCGGCCTGGTCGAGGCGATCGGCCAGGCGCTCGGATGGGAGGTCGGCGAACTGTGGCGCGTGGACGAGGCGGCCGGCGTTCTCCGCGCCGCGGGCGGCTGGAGGGCGAGCGGGACCACGGGAGATCGGTTCCTGAGCAAGAGCCGGGAGTTCCTGTTCGAACGAGGGATCGGGCTTCCCGGCCGGGTGTGGAGTACCGGACGGCCGGTGTGGATCCCCGACGTCGGCCGCGACGACAACTTCCCGCGCGCTCCGTTCGCGCTCGAGGAAGGGCTCCACGCGGCGTTCGCGTTCCCGATCACGCTCGGAGGAGCGGTGCTCGGCGTGATGGAGTTCTTCAGCCGGAGGATCCGCGAGCCCGACGAGGCCCTCTTCGAACTCATGTCGGCGACGGGGGCCCACATCGGGCAGTACCTCGAACGCCAGAGCACGGCGGCGGAGCTCGTCGAGAGCGAGGCGCGCAAGAGCGCCGTCCTGGAGTCCGCGCTCGAGGCGATCATCACGATGGACGCCGAGGGCCGAGTGGTCGAGCTCAACGCGGCCGCTGCGGAGATGTTCGGTCACGACCGCGCCGACGCCGTCGGTCGCGAGCTGGCCGAGCTCGTCATCCCTCCCGGTCTCCGGGAGCAGCACCGTGAGGCGCTCCGCCGCTACCACACGACCGGCGAGAGCAACATCCTGGGCCGCCGTCTGGAGCTCACGGGGATGCGCGCCGACGGCTCCGAGTTCCCCGTGGAGCTCACCGTCACGCGCGTCCAGCTCCCCGATCCGCATCCCGCGCTGTTCACGGGCTACATCCGCGACATCACACCCCAGCGCCGCGCGGAAGAGCTGCAGGCCAGGCTGTTCGAGAGCGAACGTGCCATCCGGGAGGGTGTCGAGCGCGCACACGAACGCATGGCGTTCCTCGCGGGCGCGAGCATGATGCTCGGAACGTCGCTCGACTCGCGCAAGACGCTCGCGAAGGTTGCGGGGCTCGTCGTTCCGGGGCTTGCCGACTGGTGCAGCATCGACCTGCTCGAAGCCGATGGTTCCATCCGCTCGGAGGCGGTGCACCACGTGGATCCGGACAAGATCGCCCTCGCGCGCGAGTACCAGCGGCGCTATCCCACGCGCGCCGGCGATCCCAACGGAGTGCCGCTCGCGATCGACAGCCGGGAGCCGTTGATCTACCCGGAGATCACCGACGAGATGCTCGAGGAGGGCATCACCGATCCCGAGCAACGCCGGATGCTTCTGGACCTCGGTATCCGCTCCGTGATGATCGTTCCGCTCGAGGCACGCGGCCGCGCGCTCGGAGCGATCACCTTCGCGTCGGCCGAATCGGGCCGCACGTTCGGGCAGGAAGACCTCGAGCTGGCGTTGGAATTAGCTCGTCGCGCCGCCTCGGCGATCGACAACGCCCGTCTCTACGAGGAACGCAGCCACATCGCCAAGACGCTTCAGAAGACGCTCTTGCCGCGGCACCTTCCCGACATCCCCGGCGTCGAGGTCGCGACGTTCTACCAGCCTGCCGGTGTCACGAACGAGGTCGGCGGCGACTTCTACGACGTGTTCGAGGCCGGCGAACACGTCTGGGGCGTCGTCGTCGGCGACGTCTGCGGCAAAGGCGTCGAGGCGGCGGCCCTCACCGGGATGGCGCGACACACGCTGCGGGCCTCCGCGCTGCGCCAGTCATCTCCCCGAGGCGCGCTCAGCGACCTGAACAAGGTGATGCTGCGCGAGGACGGGGAGCGCTTCTGCACGGTGGCGCTCGGCCGGATCGAGGCGAACGGCGACGGCGTCCGTCTGACGGTCGCCTGTGGCGGCCATCCCTCGCCGCTGGTGCTTCGGGGCTCGGGAGTGGTCGAGACCGTCGGTACGGCGGGATCGCTCCTCGGCGTGTTCGAGGACGTCGAGATCACCGATCGGGACATCGAGCTGACGCCCGGCGACCTCGCCATGTTCTTCACCGACGGCCTGTTCGACCCACGGCACCCCACGGCGCTCCGCGAGGGCGGGTTGCGTTCGCTCGTCGGTGCGTGCGCCGGACTCACCGCGCAGGAGACCGTCGAACGGATCGGTGAGGCGATCGCCGACCCCGGAGGCCAGGCGCCCGACGACGTCTGCATCCTCGTGCTCCGCGTCACTCCCTGACCGAACCGCCGGCCGACGGTCGTTGACCGGTCGCGGCGCGTGGCGTACGACGGACCCGATGCGAAGCCTCGACGCGCTCGCGAACGCCACGCCGAGCACGCGCGACCGGTACGTCGACTTCCTCCGTGCCGTGTCGATCTGTGCCGTGGTGTTCGGCCACTGGTTCATCGGCGTGATCCATCGCGAGGACGGACTCGTCTACCTGACGAGCGCGGTCGGCCTGTCGAGCGGGCTGTGGCTCGGGACGTGGCTGTTCCAGGTCATGCCGATCTTCTTCTTCGTCGGTGGTTTCTCGAACCTCACGACCTACGAGGCGTTCCGGCGCCGGGGCGAGGGGACGGCCGCGTTCGTGCGCGGTCGCGCATCGCGGTTGCTCCGGCCCTCGGCCGTCTTCCTCGGGGCGTGGGCGGTGGTCCAGGTCGGCTTGCACCTCGCGGACGCCGGCCGGCCGGCAGGCCCGGAGCTGTGGGGGAACACCACGCTGCTGCGCGGCATGCTCCCGCCGGCGCAGACGCTTCCGTTCGGACCGCTGTGGTTCCTCGGCTTCTACCTCGTCGTCGTGGTCGCCTCGCCGCTGCTGATCCGGCTGCACCGCCGGTTCGGGCTGTGGGTCCCCGTGGCGATGATCGCGATGGTCGTCGTGGTCGACGTCGTCGGCTTCGGGCTCGACCTCCGGCGGTTCCGCTACCTGAACGTGCTCCCCGTGCTGCTGTTCCCGCACCAGCTCGGGTTCTTCTATGCCGACGGCAGGCTGGCGGGCCGGCGCCGCCTGCATCTGCTGATGGTGGTCATCGGGCTCGCCGGCCTCGTCCTGCTGACGAACCCGTGGGTGTTCGAGCCGTTCGGCCAGGCGCGATTCGACTGGTTCACCGGGATCGGGCACTACCCGAAGAGCCTGCTCGGCACCGACGTCGAGCCGATCTCGAACGCGTATCCGCCGACGGTGTGCTTCCTGCTCGGCGGGATCTGGTCGATCGGCGCCGTGATGCTGCTTCGGGAACGCGTCGCCGGGTGGCTCCAACGCACCGGGCCGTGGAAAGCGACCATCTTCACGAACGGCATCATCATGACGCTGTTCCTGTGGCACATGACCGCGTACCTGATCGCGATCCTCGCGCTGTGGCCGCTCGGGTTCGGCCGAGAGGTCGACACGACGGCGCGATGGTGGCTCGAGCGCCCGGTGTGGATCTTGGTTCCCGGCGCCATCCTTGCGGCCTTCGTGATCGTGGTCGGGCGCTTCGAGCGACCACGGCCGCGTTCGGACGGATGATCGCCGGGCTCGAGCCCGAACCGGGAGCGTACGCTGGCGGCGATGGCCCAGACCGCCCCCGTGGAGACCGAACGCCCGGCGGACGAGCACGACGTCACGCCCGACGTCCCGTGGATCGTCATCGTCTGGAACGACCCGATCAACCTGATGTCGTACGTGGTGTACGTCTTCCAGAAGCTGTTCGGGTATCCGCTCGAGAAGGCGACGAAGCTGATGCTGGACGTCCACCACAAGGGCAAGGCCGTGGTGAGCGAGGGCGCGCGCGAGAAGTGCGAGTTCGAGGTGTCGAGACTCCACGCGCACGGCCTGTGGGCGACGATGCAGCGGAGCCGGTGATGGCGATCCAACCGCGCATCGTGCGGTCATCGGCCGGTGGGTTCGACCTCCTGATCCCGACATCCGAGCGCAACGTGCTCCGCGAGCTCCCCGACCAGCTCCGCTTGCTGCTCGACGAGGGCGACGCCGAGGACCCAGCGCTCCAGCGGCTGTATCCCTCGGCGTACCCCGACGATCCGGTCGCGGCGGCCGAGTTCGACGGCTTCGTCCGGGACGACCTGACCGCGCAGCGCATGAAGGCGATCGAGATCATGGCGCGCACGATCGACTCGGCGCATCTGGACGAGGAGGAGGTCGGCGCGTGGCTCGCGGCGGTCAACGATCTGCGCCTCGTGCTCGGCATCCGGCTCGCGGTGACCGAAGAGAGCGAACCCGAGGACTTCGAGGGCGACGAGGGGACCCACGGGTCGTACGCGTTGTACGTCTATCTGTCGATGCTCGAGGAGGACATCGTCGAGGCGTTGTCGGGGGCTCCCCCCGATCCCGCCTGATCGAACCCGCAGAGCGCGTTGCTCCTATAGGCTCGTCCGAGCGATCGAAGGGGGAACGGGATGACGCACAGGTGGCGGACGGTGGGGCGGATCGCGGGGTTGGGTCTGCTGGCGCTGTTGCTCAGCGCGTGCCTCAAGCTCGACATGGACCTGCAGGTCTCCGAGGACAACACCGTCAGCGGAAGCATGATCTTCGGCGTGGACAAGCAGCTGCTCGAGCTGACCGGAGGGTCCGTCGAGGACTTCCTCGGCACCGACTCGCCACTGCCGTCCGACGCCGAGGGCGTCACGACCGAACCCTTCGAGGACGACGAGTTCATCGGCCAGCGTTTCGTCTTCGACTCGGTGCCCCTGGCGACGCTCTCGAGCGGCACGCCCGACGAGCTCCGGATCACCCGTGAGGGCGATTCGTTCACCGTGACCGGAGCGCTGGATCTTTCTTCGGGGCTCACCGGCGCGACCGGCGCCTCCGGGTTCCCCGGCGCGGAGCAGTTCCTGCAGGGAGCCGACCTTCAGATCCGGATCACGTTCCCGGGGCCCGTGGGGGATACGAACGGCGAGGTCGACGGCAACACCGTGACGTGGGTCCCCGTGGTCGGCGAGCGTCTGGAGCTCCGCGCGACCGCGAGCGCCATCCCGAGCGGAGGCGACTCGAACCTCACGATGCTGCTGATCATCGCGGCGGTCATCGTCGCCTTGGCCGTCATCGTCGGCGTCATCGTGGCGCAGCGCCGGAACCGGCCGGCGGTCGCCGCGAGCGGGTTCGGCGGGACCGCGAGCACCGCGCCCCCGGTGGCCGGCGAGCCCGGGCCGCCCCCGCCGGCGGGTCCGCCGCCGCCTCCGCCGCCGCCGAGCGACCCGGTCTAGCGGTCGCTACTTCGACGCCGCGGCGGACTCGGCCGTCTCGGGTTCGACGATCCGGTAGCCGACGCCGCGGAGCGTCTCGATCCAGCCGTTCCCGATCTTGCGGCGCAGGTACCGGACGTAGACGTCGACCAGGTTCGACCGCGGGTCGAAATCGAGCCCCCAGACGTTGGCGAGGAGCTCCTCGCGCGTGATCGGCTGCCCGGCGTGGCGCATCAGCATCTCCAGCAGCGCGAACTCCCTCGAGGTGAGCTCGATGATCTTGCCCGTGAGCCGCGCGCGCCGGGCGATCAGATCCAGCTCGAGGTCGCCCACGTGCAGCCGGGTGAGGGATTCGTCGAGCCGCGCGCGCAGGCGGGCGCGCAGTCGCGCCGCGAGCTCGTCGATCGCGAACGGCTTCGGCACGTAGTCGTCGGCGCCGAGATCCAATCCGGCCACGCGGTCGTCGATGTCGCCACGCGCGGTCAGGATCACCACGGGGAGCGAGGTCCAGGCCTCGCGCAGGCTCCGAAGGACCTCGAGCCCGTCGATATCGGGAAGTCCGAGGTCGAGCACGACGATGTCGATCTCGTCCGAGACCGCGCCGAGCGCAGCGCCGCCGGTGACCACGCGCCGCACCTCGAAGCCGCGCGTCCCGAGTCCCTTCTCGACGAAGGACGCGATGCGGTCCTCGTCCTCGACGAGCAGGACGTTCACCGTGGGATCGACAGCCAGAACGTCACCCCCTCTCCGGGGCGGTTCTCCGCGCCGGCTTCGCCTCCATGGGCCTGCGCGATGCTCCGCACGACCGCGAGCCCGAGCCCGGAGCCGCGCGAGTCCGGCCCGTGCCAGAACTGGCGGAAGACGCGCTCCTCCTCGCCGGTGGCCAGTCCGGGGCCGAGGTCCGCGACCTCGAACCGCCATGCCCGGCGTCGTCCGACGAGCCGAAGCTCGACGGGCGTGCCCTCCGGCGTGTGGACCGCCGCGTTGTGGAGCAGGTTCACGAGCGCTTGCTCGAGCCGGTGCGGATCGGCGTCGAGCCGCGCATCCGCCGGGCCGGGCCGGACGTCGAGGCGGCCGTCGAGGAAGGGCTGCACCTTGCGCGCGACGGCCGACATGAGCGAACCGGCGTCCACGATCTCCCGCCGAAGGAACGAGCGGTCGTCGTGGCGGACGAGCATCGAGATGTCCTCGACGAGGCGGGCCATCCGGTCGAGCTCGTCCAGGACGAGCTCGACCGTGTCGTGCATCTCGACGGGGGAGGGGTCTTCCCCGAGGACCTCGAGGTGCCCTCGGCAGATCGTGATCGGCGTGCGGAGCTCGTGGGAAACGGCCGACATGAACGTCGTCTTCATGTCGTCCACCTCACGCAGTCGCTGTGCCATCTCCCGCTCCTGGCGAAGGGCCTCCTCGGTTCGCGACAGCCGCGCGGCGCCCCACGAAAGCGCCTCGCCGACCATGACGCACGCCGGGATCGTGACCGCCGCCGACGCGAGGCCGGCGGGCACGTTCCCCGGCAGGTGGTAGAGGGGCAGGACGTACGCCAGGGTCGCCAGCGGCGCCATCGCGACGGAGGTCCACGACCGATGGGCGAGCCCGATCCAGACGAACGCGACCACGAAGAAGACCGCGTAGGTGTGCTGGTCGGCCCCGCCCGTGAGGTTGCCGAACGCGATGAGACCGAACGCCGGCGGAACGACGACCAGGCTCGCCGCCTGTGGCCACTGGCCCCACGGGGCGTACCAGGCGAAGGCGCCGATCGCGATCGCCCCGATGGCGACCAGGATCGTGCCGGCGACGTTCGAATCCTCGGGCTGGAGCGGGAGGGCGATCAGGACGATCGCGCCCGAGACGAGGAACAGGACCGCGGCCAGCCGGCCCATCAACCGGCGGCGCTCCGGCGGAGTGGCTCCGGGGTCCACCACGTCTCCGAGTATGCGACGGCTCATGCCTCTCGGGCGCGACCTCCAGCCCGAGGAGCTGAATGCCCGGGCTCTTCGTCCGGGGATCTCGGCACGTGCCTGTGCGGTCGCGAACACGGGTATCGGCCGGAGCGTTCCCGGCTGGGCAGGCCGGGAACCGTCAGAAAGATGAGAAACGACTCATGAAGCCGGGGCTGCGTTGTGGCTGGTCAGGCGCCCGGTGAGCCCTCGCTGGATCCGGACGTCTTCCCGTCGCTCCCGTCCGTGCCGGTCCGGGCGATCCGCTTGCGGATCTCGTCCCCGGTCTCGGTCACCGTGACCGAGACGGCGTCGCCGAGCGCCCGGACGGCCTCCTTCAGGTTCTCCTTGGCCTTGGGGTCGCGAAGCGTGTCGCCCACGGCGGTGAACGCCCGGTTCAGCTGGTCGGTGAGCTCCCGCGCCGACTCCTCGAGCTTGTGCTGTGCCTCTCGCGCGCTTTCGACCGTCGTTGTCTCCGCCTCCTTGTAGCGATCGGCGACGAGTCGCCCCCATGAGGAGAAGCGCTCGCCGACCTCGTTCCATGCGTCTTTCGCGTTGCTTTCGGTCATCGTCGAACCTCCTGGGTGTCCTCGTTCGGTGTCGTCGCTTCCCAGCCTAGCGCGGCGCTCCGGCTTCGCGACCGCTAGGGTGCTGGCGCAGGCGATCTCGAGCCGCCGCCCGCCCCAGATACTCGGCCAGATCTGCGGATACTCGGCCAGATACTCGGCCAGATACTCGGCCACATACTCGGCCACATACTCGGGAGGACCACGTGACATCCGGTACCAGCCGGGCCGCGTCCGGCGAGGTGGGGGAGGTCCCGGCGCACCTTCGCCGGGACGTGCGGCTCCTATCGACGATCCTCGGGCATGTCCTCGTCGAGACCGAAGGCCCGGAGCTCCTCGAGGACGTCGAGCGTCTGCGGCGCGCGACGATCGCGCTCCGGCGGACGCCCGGCCTCCGACGACGGCGCGCGGTCCTCAAGGTCGTGGATTCCCTCGACGCCCATCGCGCCGAGCAGGTGGCGCAGGCCTTCACGTGTTACTTCCAGCTCGCGAACCTGGCAGAGGAACGCCACCGGGTCCGGGAGCTGCTCGCCCGGTCGCACGGGCCAGAGCCGCTCGAGGAGTCCGTCGAGGCGGCGATCGCGACGCTCGGCGCCGGCGACGAGGACGTCGTGCAGGCCATCAGGAACCTGGACGTCGTGCCGGTACTGACGGCGCACCCGACCGAGGCGCGCCGGCGGACGACGCTGGAGACGCTGTGGCGCATCGGCGAGCTCCTGGCACGGAGCGACGATCCCAACCTGGTCCCGAGCGCCCGTGAGGATCTCGAGCGCCGCCTCTACGAGGAGATCACCGCGCTCTGGCGGACCGATCCGATCCGCTCGCACCGGCCGCAGCCGCTCGACGAGGTCCGCGCCGTCATGGCGCTGTTCGACCAGACGATCTTCCGCGTCCTGCCGACGCTCTACCGCGAGATCGACCGGGTGGCCGCGCCGGGGACGGGGGATCGCCCGCCGGTCTTCGAGCAGGTTCCGGTTCGTTGGGGGAGCTGGGTCGGCGGCGATCGCGACGGGAATCCGGATGTGAACGCCGACGTCACGCGCCGGGCGGCGCGCGTCGCGTCCGAGCACGTCCTGATGGGTTTGGAGGCGGCGACGCGCCGGATCGCGCGCGCGCTCTCGGTCGCCGATCGCGACGTGCCGCCCTCACGGGAGCTCGTGCGATCGATCGACCGGGATGCGAAGGCGCTGCCACGCGTGGCCGCGGAGCTCCGCTCCAAGCTCCCGGGGATGGCGCACCGGCTGAAGCTCGGGCTGTGCGCGCACCGGCTCGGGGCCACGCGGACACGCGCCGATGCCGCGTACGACGGGCCGGAGAAGTTCCTCGAGGACCTGCGGACGGTGCAGCGTTCGCTCGAGGCCGCGGGCGCGAGGCGTTTGGCGTACGGCGAGGTCCAGCACTTGGTCTGGCAGGTGGAGGCGTTCGGGTTCCACCTCGCGGAGCTCGAGGTGCGGGAGCACGCACTGGTCGTGAGTGCCGCCGCCGCGGAGTGGCGTCGGAAGCCGGAGCAACCGTCGCGGGCATTGCAAGAGGTGCTCGCCACGTTCGAAACGATGCACGAGGTCCAGCTGGCGAACGGGCCGGCCGCGTGCCGTCGCTTCGTTCTTTCGTTCACGCGAGAGGCGCGCGACGTGAAGAACGTCTACGGCCTCGCGCGGGCAGCCGTGCGCGATCGCAGGTTCGAGCTCGACGTCGTCCCGCTCTTCGAGACGCGGGACGACCTCGGCCGGATCGTCGAGGTGTGCGACGCGATCGTCGACCTTCCGGTCGTTGGCAGGCGCCTGGAACGCAGTGGGAACGTGTTCGAGGTGATGCTCGGCTACTCCGACTCGGCCAAGGGCGTCGGGGTGCTCGCCGCGAACGTGGCGCTGTACCGCGCGCAGGTCGAGCTCGTCGCGTGGGCGGAGCGACGAGGGATCGCGCTCCGGATGTTCCACGGGCGCGGAGGCGCGCTCGGCCGGGGAGGAGGTCCCACGAACCGCGCCGTGCTGGGCCAGCCGGCGGGGTCCGTCGGTGGACGGTTCAAGGTGACCGAGCAGGGCGAGGTCGCGTTCTCGCGGTACGGAGAGCCGTCGCTCGCACGCAGGCACCTCGAGCAGGTCGTGCACGCGGTGCTCGTCGCGTCGACCGCCTCGCACGAGGCGGAGGCGCGCGAGTGTTGGGAGGCCTTCGGACCGCTCGCCCGGACGATGGCCGATACCTCCGAGACCGTGTGGCGCAAGCTCGTCGAGCGCGACGGCTTCGTCGAGTTCTTCGAGCGCGTCACCCCGATCCACGAGATCGAGGGCATGAAGATCGGCTCGCGCCCCGCACGCCGGCGACAGACCCGTTCTCTGGATGATGTCCGAGCGATCCCGTGGGTGTTCGCCTGGGGCCAGTCCCGGATCAACCTGTCCGGCTGGTACGGGGTCGGGTCGGGCCTGGAGGCGGTGGCCGAAGGACCCGACGGCATCCGGCGATTGCGCGAGATGCACCGGAGATGGCCGTTCTTCTCCTCGTTCTTGGAGAACGTGCAGCTCTCGCTGGCGAAGGCGGATCGTCAGGTCGCGCAGCTGTACCTCGAGGCGGCCGGCGACGCCGCGATCGAGGCGGACGTGATGGAGGAGTTCGACCGCACGCTCGACCTCCTCCTGCGCGTGACCGAACAGGAGGTACTGCTCGGGCACCGGCCGGTGCTTCGGCGCGCGATCGACCTTCGGAACCCCTACGTCGACGCGCTCTCGTTCCTGCAGCTGCGGTTCCTGCCCGATGCGAGGTCGGGGGACGAACAGGCCGGCCGCGTCGTCGCCGTCACCGTCGGCGGCGTCGCGGCCGGCCTGCAGAACACCGGCTGATCAGCTGGGATCGCTAGTCGAGCGCGCTCTCCTGTTCCTCCACGTCCGAGCGCATCGACTCCATCACGCGCGCGGTGGCCTCGAGGACGAGTTGTTCCCGGAGCACCGCGAGCTCGGCCTCACCGAGGTCCAGGGGCGCGCGGCCCGGCGTGCGATCGCGCTCGCGGAACGCGTAGGCGAGCTCTCCGTGCTCGATCAGGTCGACTCCCGTTTCCTCCTCGTCCTCCGACGTGCGGAACCCGACGGTGCGGTCGACGAACTTCAGGATCACCAGCGTCGCGACGAACGCGAACACGAGCGTGATCCCCGCCGCCGCGGCCTGCCGGCCGACCTGAGCCAGGCTTGCGTCGGCACCGGCCGGGTTGATCACGAGGCTGGCGAACACGCCCGTGAGGAGCGCGCCGACGAGACCCCCGACCAGGTGGACCCCGACCGCGTCGAGCGAGTCGTCGTACCGGAGGCGCTGCTTCAGCTCGACGGCGAGGAAGCACACGGCGCCCGCCGCCAGGCCGATCGCGATCGCGGCCAGCGGACCGACGTACCCGGAGGCCGGCGTGATCGCGACGAGACCCGCCACGGCGCCGGTGGCGCCGCCGACCGTCGTGGCCTTGCCGTGCCGGATGCGCTCGGGGATCAGCCAGCCGATCATCGCCGCCGCGGCCCCGAGGTGGGTGGCGACGAACGCCGAGGATGCGAGCCCGCCCGCGGCGAGCGCGCTCCCGGCGTTGAACCCGAACCAGCCGAACCACAGGATCGAGGCGCCGAGGATCACCATCGGGACGTTGTGCGGGACGAACATGCCGCCCGGGTAGCCCGTGCGCTTGCCGACGTACAGCGCCGCCGCGAGCGCCGAGGCTCCCGCGCTGATGTGCACCACGGTCCCGCCGGCGAAGTCGATCGCGCCGAGGCCCGCGGCGCCGAGGAACCCGCCGCCCCAGACCCAGTGGGCGAGCGGCGCGTAGACCGCGATCGACCAGATCGCCACGAACAGCAGGTACCCGCGGAACTTCACGCGCTCGGCGAAGGCTCCCGCGATGAGCGCCGGCGTGATCACCGCGAACATCATCTGGAACATCGCGAACGTCGAGTGCGGGATCGTGGGCGCGAGCGGGCTGGGCTCGGCGCCGACGCCGGCGAACCCGAGGTGATCGAGCCCGCCGATCACGAGGCCGATGTCCGGGCCGAACGCCAGCGTGTAGCCGATCAGGACCCACAGGATCGACACGAGCCCGATCGCCGCGATCGAGTGCATCATCGTGCCGAGGACGTTCTTCGAACGCACGAGCCCGCCGTAGAACAACGCGAGGCCGGGCGTCATGAACAGCACGAGCGCCGTCGCAGTGAGCACCCACGCGGTATCGCCGGTATCCATCTCGCCTCCCAACTCGATCGCACCCGGACTCGCCCGCGGATGGACGGTCCCTCGAGGACGTTTATAGAGCCCTGATGTTTCCGGTCGAGGCCGCGGGTGTTTCGTTCTCGTAAACCGTCGTCGCCGCCGTTTCCGGCGCTTTCGTGACCGCCGGGGCTCTCGGGGCGACGAGGCGGAATGCGGATGCGGCCTCGGGCCAGGACGCGAGCACGACGCCGGCCGTCTCCGAGCCCGTGTGTCGAGCGTGACGGCGCAGCAGGTCGGCAAGCTCGTGCCGCCCGTCGGTGCCGAGCTCCACGATCTCCACCAGATCCTGGTTGACGAAGCGCCCGAGCGAGTCCGCAGGGTCGAACAGGTACGCGAGGCCCCCCGTCATCCCCGCGGCGAAGTTCGGACCGATCTCGCCGAGGACGACGACCACGCCGCCGGTCATGTACTCGCAGCCGTTCGCGCCCACGCCCTCGACGACGGCGGTCGCGCCGGAGTTGCGCACGGCGAAGCGCTCGCCGGCCCCTCCGGCGACGAAGAGCTCGCCGCCGGTGGCGCCGTACAGCGCGGCGTTGCCGAGGAGCACCGGCCCGTCCTCGGTGCGCGGTGGCGCGGACACGACGATCCGCCCGCCGGCCATGCCCTTGCCGACCCCGTCGTTGGCGGTGCCGGCGAGCCGGATCTCGACGCCTTCGGTGAGGAACGCGCCGAGGCTCTGGCCGGCGTCGCCGGTGAGGGCCACCCCGACCGTTCCCGCGGGTGCGCGCTCCCCGAGCGCCTTCCCCACGGCGCCGCCGAGCCGTCCGCCGACGGTCCGGTCCCGGTTCGTGATCGTGTAGGAGAGCTCGCGATGCTCCCCGCCGAGGAGCGCGGGCACGGCCTCCTCGGCGAGTCGGTCGCCGAGCGCCGACCGCGCGCGCGCCGGCCGCGACGCGGGGACGAAACCGCCGGCGGCCGTGGTCTCGAGCAGCGGCGATAGGTCGAGCCCCCATGCGCCAGCGCGTTCGGCGTCCGGACGAAGCAGGTCGGTGCGGCCGATCGCCTCGTCGATCGATCGCAGTCCGAGCGAGGCGAGGATCCGCCGGACGTCCCGCGCGACGAGCGTCAGGTACCCGGACACCATCTCCGGGGTTCCGGCGAACCGCGCTCGGAGCTCCGGGCGCTGGGTCGCGATGCCGACCGGGCACGTGTCGAGGTGACAGGTCCGCACCATCAGGCACCCCTGCGCCAGCAGGACCGCCGTCCCGAACGAGAACTCGTCGGCGCCCAGGAGCGCGGCGATCACGACGTCGCGGCCGATCCGGAACCCGCCGTCGACCCGCACGCGAACGCGATCGCGCAGGCCGTCCTCGACGAGCCGGTTCCGCGTCTCGGCGAGGCCGAGCTCCCACGGCAGCCCCGCGTGCTTGATCGAGGAGAGCGGCGAGGCGCCGGTCCCGCCGTCGGAGCCCGAGACGTGCACGACGTCGGCGAGCGCCTTGGTCACGCCGGCCGCGATCGTGCCGACGCCGACCTCCGCAACGAGCTTCACCGACACGTCGGCCGACGGGTTCACCTGACGGAGGTCGTAGACGAGCTGCGCGAGATCCTCGATCGAGTAGATGTCGTGGTGCGGGGCCGGGCTGATGAGGTCGATCCCCGGTTGCGCGTGGCGTAGGGCCGCGATCGCATCGGTGACCTTCGCCGCCGGGAGCTGGCCGCCCTCGCCCGGTTTGGAGCCCTGCGCGATCTTGATCTGCAGCTCGTCGGCCGAGGCGAGGTAGGCGGGCGTCACGCCGAAGCGTGCCGACGCCACCTGCTTGATGCGTGAGTTCGCCGCCGTGCCGAACCGTGCGGGGTCCTCGCCGCCCTCGCCCGAGTTCGAGCGCGCGCCCGCTCCGTTCGCTCCCGCGGCGAGCGCTTCGTGCGCCTCCGGCGAGATCGGCGCCGAGCGAGATCGCCGCGGTCGAGAACCGCGCGACGATCGAATCGGCGCCTTCGACCTGGTCCATCGAGATCGGGTCGGCGGCCGGCGCGAGCTCGAGCAGGTCGCGCGGTGACACCGGGGGCCGGCGCTCGACGAGCTGGACGAAGCGGGCGAACGCCGCCTCGTCGAGTCCCGCCGACGCGCGAAGGACCACGTGGGTCTCGGCCATGCTGCTCGCGCCGTTCCCGTCGCCGTTGCCGCCGTGTGCGGCGCCGCCGTTCGAGCCGTGCTCGTGTTCGTCTTCGTCGGCGCCCGCGGCCGTCGAACGCAGCTTCGTCAGGCCGGGGTCGACGCTTCGGTGGAGCGCGCGGACCACGTCGGGGTTCGTCCCGTGGTACTCGCCGCCGCGATGGAACTTCACCGCGCCCGGGTTGGCCAACGCCGGGCGCCCGTTCCCGAACGCCGCCGACCACCGTTCGAGCACCTGCTCGCCGAGCGCGCGGAACCCCAGACCGCCGATCGGGGAGACGACGCCGGGGAAGCACCGGTCGATCACCTCGTCGGCGAGGCCGAGCGCGTCGAGCGCCCTGGCTCCCCGGTACGAATCGAGCACCGAGATGCCGAGGCGCGACATCGACTTGCGAACGCCCTCCTCGACGGCGGTGCGGTACTTCGCGCGCACCTCCTCGGCCGAGGCGGCACCCGGCACTCGTCCCTCGACGAACAGGGACGTGACCGTCGCGAGGGCGAGCCGCGGAACGATCGCGTCGGCCCCGCAGGTGAGGAGACAGGCGGCGTCGTGCGAACCGAACGCATCGTCGGCGACGACGACGATCGAGGTGCGCGGGCGCAGGCCGCGGTCGACGAGCGCCGTGTGGACCGCGCCGACGGCGAGCACGCTCGGGATCGGCGCGCGTCCCGCGCCGGCAGCCTCGTGCGTCACGACCAGAACGTCGGAGCCCGCTCGACACGCCGCGTCCGCGTCCTCGGCCAGTCGCCGGAGCGCGGCCTCGAGCCCGTCCGCGCCGTCCGCGCCGTCCGCCGGATCCCACGTCGCGTCCAGCCGGGGACCGTCCGGGACGGCCTCGAGCAGGAACGTGTCGAGCTCGACGATCGGGCGCTCCGCGGGGCCCTCGGCCAGGAGCGCGGGGCGCGCGCCGAGCAGCGTCCGGAGCGACATCACCCATCCCTCGCGCAGATGGTCGAGTGCCGGGTTCGTGACCTGCGCGAAGCGCTGGCGTAGGAACGATGTCACCGGACGCGAGCGTTGGGCGAGCGGCGGGATCGGCGTGTCATCGCCCATCGAGAAGGTCGGCTCGTGCCCGGTCGAGGACATCGCGCGGATCGCGATCGCGAGGTCCTCGCGCGTGAGCCCGTGCGCGACCTGGCTCCGGGAGAGGTCGTCCGGCCCTTCGTCGGAGGCGACCGGAAGCAGGACCGTCCGTTCGTCATCGAGCCAGCGCTCGTACGGGCGCGCGGCGACGATCGACGCGAGCGGGTCGAGCTGCAGTCCGCCCGCCGCCGGATCGACGGCGAGCATCCCACCCGGACCGAGCCGTCCGAGCCGGACGCGCTTCCCGTCGAGGTCGACGACGCCGGTCTCCGACGCGCACACGACCAGCCCGTCGTCGGTCGCCGCGTACCGCATCGGCCGCAGGCCGTTCCGATCCAGTGCCGCGCCGACGACGAGGCCGTCGGTGAAGACGAGCGCGGCCGGGCCGTCCCACGGCTCCATCCGCGACTCGTGCCATCGGTAGAAGGCCCGCGCGTCCTCGTCGATGGCCGGGTCGTGCTCCCAGGCGCGAGGGACCGTCATCGCGATCGCGTGACGCACGTCTCGTGGCTCACCGCCGGCCGAGCCGTGGCTCACGAGCAGGTCGATCGTCTCGTCCAACATCGAGGAGTCCGACCCGCGCTCGTCGATCGAGGGTCGGAGCAGATCCTCGAGCTCCGTCGTCGCCCGTGCCGAAGTCGCCCTCGCGCGCGCGCATCCGCGCGGCGTTGCCGGAGAGCGTGTTGATCTCGCCGTTATGGCAGAGCGCGCGGAACGGCTGCGCCCGCTCCCATCCGGGCGACGTGTTCGTCGAGTACCGCTGATGGAAGATCGCGAACCACCCGTGGCACCGCTCGTCGCGCAGGTCCGGGTAGAAGGCGTCGAGCTGGCTCGCCCGCACGAGCGCCTTGTACGTGACGGTGCGGAAGCCGAGTGAGACCA
This sequence comes from uncultured Actinomycetes bacterium, assembly GCA_963786805.1. Taxonomy (GTDB): domain Bacteria; phylum Actinomycetota; class UBA4738; order UBA4738; family HRBIN12; genus CALGFI01. The sequence goes on along the minus strand of CAWBAK010000004.1, from coordinate 649,286 downwards.
CGTACGCGTCGAGACCTTCGGCGGCGATGTCGTGTTCGAGGCGCCGGCGGATGCTGTTGCGCCACCGTCGGCTGCTCCACACGGCCGGGCGCCGGACCGATCACCACCTGGAGGATCGTCGGCATCGACCCGACCGCCGCCGGGCCGAGCGCGGCGGGCTCGACAGGGACCTTCCGCACCTCGAGCGTCTGCATGCCTTCGGGAGCGCACGCCTTCTCGAGGAGCGCGGGCAACCGGCGTTCGGCCTCCCCGCGGGCGAACACCATCGCCACACCGATCGAACGCCGCTCGTCGTCCGACAGCCCGAGCTCGTCCCCGAGGAGATCGCGGGGGATCGGCAGCAGCATGCCGGCGCCGTCGCCGGTGACCCCGTCGCCGGCAGCCGCGCCCCGGTGCTCGAGCCGACGCAGCGCCTCGATGCCGAGCTCGACGACGCGCCGGCTCTCGAGGCCGGATGCGTCGGCGACGAAGCCGATCCCGCACGCGCTCCGCTCCGCCCTGGGGTCCCAGCCCATCCCTTGCCGGTAGGCGCGTCGCTCCGCGACGCGCCTACCGGGGGCTACCGCTTCGCTACTTGAGCCCGGCCACATACGAGGCGACGCTAGGCAGCGGGGGTTTCCGTACGGTTACGGGTCGGTGAAGTGTCCGTGTCTCGTCTGTGCACGAGGCGTGCCCCCCGTAATCGAGCCGTAACCGAGTCGAAACCTACGGGGCACCCCGATGGCCCTAGTCTGGCCGGCGACGGAGTGTTCCCACGGCGGCCGGGGAGGTCGGATGGTCGAAGCCGAGCGCGAGTTCGTCCTGAACGCGGCGGAGGAACGGGACATCCGGTTCGTCCAGCTGTGGTTCACGGACGTGCTCGGTCAGCTGAAGGCGTTCGCGATCCCGGTCGAGGAGCTCCCGGAGGCGCTCACGGAGGGAGCCTCGTTCGACGGCTCGTCGATCGACGGCTTCGCGCGCGCACACGAGGCGGACATGATCGCGATGCCGGTCCCGCGGACCTTCCAGTCCCTGCCATGGCGTCCCGAGCGCGCCGGCGTCGCGCGCATGTTCTGCGACGTGCTCACGTCCGAGGGCGAGCCCTTCGAGGGCGACCCCCGCCTCGTCCTGAAACGAACGATGGAGCGCGTCCGCGACCTCGGGTTCACCGCGTACGTCGGCCACGAGATCGATTTCTTCCTCCTCGCCGGGCCCGACGACCCAACGCCCGTCGACAGCGGCTCGTACTTCGACCTCACGCCGCTGGACTCGGCGAATGATTTCCGTCGCGGCGTGCTGATCTACCTCGAGGCGCTCGGCATCCCGGTCAAGGACTCGCACCACGAGGACGCGGCATCTCAGCACGGTGTCGACCTGCGCCACGCCGACGCGCTCACGATCGCCGACTCGCTCATGAGCTTCCGCCTCGTCGTGAAGGAGGTGGCACGCGAGCAGGGCCACTACGCCACGTTCATGCCGAAGCCGATCGAGGGCGTCCAAGGATCCGGCCTGCACACGCACATCTCGTTGTTCGAGGGCGAGCGCAACGCGTTCTTCGACCCGACCGACGAGTACCACCTGTCGAAGACCGGACGCTCGTTCATGGCGGGACTCTTGCTCCATGCGCGCGAGATCACCGCGATCACGAACCAGTGGGTCAACTCGTACAAGCGCTTGGTTCCGGGCTTCGAGGCGCCGACCCACGTCTCCTGGGGCGCGCGGAACCGCTCGGCCCTGGTGCGCGTTCCGCTCACCAAGCGGGGCAAGGAGAGCTCCTGCCGGCTCGAGTACCGGGCGCCCGATCCCGCGTGCAACCCGTACCTCACGCTCTCGGCGATCCTGGCCGCCGGGATGGCGGGCGTGCGCGGCGAGTACGACCTGCCGCCCGAGATGGGACCCGACGTCGCCGCGGATGCGAAGGCCGGCCGCGACGTCGGGTTGCCGGCGCTCCCCGAGAGCCTGCCGGAGGCGCTCGCGGCGATGCGCGAGAGCGAGCTCGTGCGCGGCGTCCTCGGCGACCACCTGTTCGAGTGGTTCATCGCGAACAAGGTGGCCGAGTGGTCGGAGCACAAGGCCCACGTGAGCCGGCTCGAGATCGAGCGCTACCTGCCGAGGCTGTGATGATCGTGCCGGCGAGATCGTGATGATCGCCCCACCGCAACGCTCGGAGCCGCCGCTCGCGCTCGTCGGCGCCGAGCGCGAGGTCGCCGCGAGCGCGCTCCACACGGACCTGCGTGCGCTCGGCTACCAGGTCGCATCGCTTCCCTTCGATCGCGTGAGGGAACGACCTGCCGCCTCCGTCGCCGTCCTTGCCACCGAGGGGGCGATCGTCGCGTGCGCGCGCGCGTCGGAGGAGATCCGGAGCTCACCCGAGGACACGGTGCCCATCCTTTGGGTCGTCGACCCGCCCGACCTCGGGACGCTCGAGCGCCACAACGGCCTGTTCGACGACTTCGTCCGTCTGCCGTACGCGACGCCGGAGCTCGATGCCCGGCTCCGCCGCCTCCGCCGGGACGCCGGCGGTGCGGACGCAGAGGTCGTTCGGATCGGGCGGCTCGAGATGGACCCGGCCAGTTACCGGGCGAGCGTGGAGGGGCGCCCACTGAAGCTCACCTATATGGAGTACGAGCTGCTCCGGTATCTCGCGTCCCGGCCGGGTCGCATCCACACCCGTGAGGCGATCCTGCGTGGCGTGTGGGGCTACGACTACTACGGCGGGATGCGAACGGTCGACGTGCACGTCCGCCGGTTGCGCGCGAAGCTCGGGCAGGAGCACGCACGGATGATCGAGACCGTGCGTGGCGTCGGGTACGGGCTCCTCGGCCTGAGCTGAGGTCGCGCTGTGGGGCTTCCGCGACCCCAGGTCCGCCACGGGGGATGAACCGAGGGGCGAACGGCCTCGGCCGCCCGAACCCCGAATTGGTCGTACCGCGGTACCGGAGCGAGTGCCCGCTCCCGGATACTGCTCTGCGTGAACAAGCCGGGAACGTTCCTGCGTCAGCCGATCGTGATCTTCCTCGGCTGCCTGTTGGTCCTGATCGGGGCCGGCATGGCCGGTGCGAGGACGCAGGGAGGACCGCCCTGGGCGCAGGACGATGCGTGCGAGACGAGCACGACGGGCACCACCGGTGCCACTGGCGCCACCGGCGCCACCGGAGCGACCGGCGCCGATGTGGGGCTCGCCGACGAGTGCGAGCCAGCAGAGGTTGCCGAGGACGCCGGTGAGGACGTCGGCGACGGCGACATGGTCATCGAGGACGAGCCGGTTCAGGCGGACGTCGAGGAGTTCTTCGCGACGTTCGAGAACGACTGCGGCGCCGCGTTCCTCGGCGAGTACGACCTCGGTGACGGGGACACGCTCGCGGCGTTCGATGACCTGGTTGCGCGCCTCGACGCCGGGCAGACGAGCCACGGCGTCAATTCGGTCCGCGTGCTCCTGCGCAACTGCGAGGACCACGCGAACGACGGCCTGAAGAACGCGCTCTACCACCACGGTTTGAACTGGGTGAAGCACTACGAGCACGAGCAGTGGTTGCAGGAGAAGTTCGCGGACAAGTGGCCCGACGGCAAGCCCGGCAACTCCGATCACGGGCACGGCAACTCAGACGAGGTCAAGGCCGAGAAGACCCACGGGAACCCGCACACGAGCTCCTCGAGTCCCAGCAGCCACGGCAACGGCTACGGCCACTCGAAGTAGCCGCCCGACCTCCCCACCACCTGATCCGCGCCTCCCTTTCGGTCCTCCCGTCGCGTGCGCTCGGCGGGATAGGCTTCGTCTGGTGGATCCGTCCTAGGGCGAAGGGGAGAGGGACATGTCCTTCGATGTGTTGTCGGACGTCAACTACCTGGCCGCCATCGTCGCCTCGATCGCGTGGTTCGCCCTCGGTGCGATCTGGTACATGCCGGCCGTGATGGGTCGCGCGTGGATGCGTTCGGCCGGCATCGAGATGCCCGAGGGCTACCGGCCGAACCCGATGCTGTTCGTCGTGACCTTCGTCGCCTACTTCATCACGGCGGTGGCGACCGCGATGCTTGCCCGTGCGACCGGGTCCGAGACCCTCGGCGAGGGGATCGTCCTCGGTTTCGTGATCGCGGTCGGCTTCGCGGTCACGCTCTCCGCGGTCAGCGCCATCTACGATCGCCGTCCCGAGCCGACCACGTGGTTCCTCATCAACGGCACGTTCAACCTGATCGGATATCTCCTCGTCGCGGTGATCGTCACCGTCTGGGATTGAGCGATCGTCTCGTCATCGTGAGCCAGCGGAAAGGAAGCGCATGCGGGTCGTCCTGACCGGTGGTCGCGTGTTCGACGGCACGGGCGCGCCGATCGCCGACTCCGATGTCTCCTTCGAGGACGGTCGGATCGTCGATGTCGGTTCCGGTCTCGACGGCGACGAGTCGGTCGACGTCGCCGGGGCGACGCTGCTGCCCGGCCTGTTCGACTGCCACGTGCACATCGCGTACCGCTACGAGGACCACGACGAGCTCGGAGCCATGTACCGGCCCTTCTCGTACCGGTTCTTCACGATCGCGGAGAACCTGCGGCAGACGCTCGCGCTCGGCATCACCACGGTTCGCGACGCCGGAGGAGCGGACCTTGGCCTGAAGCGCGCCGTTGCCGACGGGATCCTGGCCGGTCCACGGATGCAGATCTCGGTGAACATGCTCAGCATGACGGGAGGGCACAGCGACAGCTGGATCCCGAGCGGCGGTTCGTCGAGCTGGGCCATCACGTATCCCGGGATGCCCGACGGCGTCTGCGACGGCGTCGAAGGTGTGGCTCTGAAGGTTCGCGAGGTCATCCGGGCCGGCGCCGACGTCATCAAGATCTCCTCGACCGGCGGGTTCCTGTCGCCGACGGACGATCCGTCCATGCCGCACTTCTCGCAGGAGGAAGTGGACTCGATCGTCGCTACGGCGGGCGATCTCCAACGCTGGGTGATGTCGCACGCGCACGGGGTCGAGGGCATCAAGCGAGCGGTGCGCGCCGGTGCCCGGTCGATCGAGCACGGGACGTTCCTCGACCGGGAGACCGCGGAGATGATGGTTGAGCGCGGCACGTGGCTCGTCCCCACGCTCACCGCCGGCGACACCACCGAGGCGCTGGCCGAAGATCCGAAGGTGCCCGAGCCCATCCGCGAGAAGCTCCGCGGCCTCGGCCGGCCCGAGCTCGACGGGTTCCGCGTCGCCGCGGAGGCCGGCGTGAAGGTCGCGATGGGGACGGACTGCCCGGTCGCGCCGCACGGGACGAACCTCCGCGAGCTGCAGCTGATGGCGGAGAACGGGTTCACGCCGCAGCAGGCCCTCGTCGCGGCGACCTCGAGCGCCGCCGAGTTGATGGGGCTGGCCGACGAGCTCGGAACGCTCGCGCCGGGCAAACGGGCGGACGTCGTGGTCGTGGACGGCGACCCCTTCGAGTTCGAGAAGCTTCCGGGCCGGATCCGGACCGTCTACAAGGACGGCGTTCGCGCGATCGGCTGACACGCCGCCAGGAGCTCACTGTCGAAGGTCGAGGACCCGGCACGTGGGGTTTCAGGAGGACGCGGGAACGGCTTCCTTACGCGATGGCTCTGCGAACGGTTGGATCGACAGGTCATCCGCTGTGACCGGCTGAAGAGGTGCGCTCGCGCCGGTGGGGATCCAGAACTCGACAGTCGTGCCGTTGCCGGGAAGGCCGTGCACCTTGCACCAGCCTCCCGCCATCTCCGCTCGTTCCCTCATCGAGGAGAGCCCGAGGTGGCCGGGGGCCGAGCGAAGCATCTCGGGCGGGTCGAAGCCGTCACCGTCGTCCTCGACCTGAACGAGGTAGCCGCCGTCCCGAGTCGCGAGGCGCACGTGGACCCGTGAGGCGTTGGCGTGCTTCCGAACGTTCGCGAGCGCCTCCTGTGCGATCCGGTACAGGATCAATCGCGACTCGCCGACGGGTTCCCCGTCGAGCTCGTCCTCCACCTCGAACTCGAACGACCCACCGACGGTCTCGACATACTCGACGAGCGCCGGGGCGACGCCGAGGTTGTCGAGAACGGTGGGTCGGAGCTCGAAGATCATGTGCCGCATCCCCTTGATGGTCAGACGGACGATGTCGATCAGTTCGTCGAGCCTCGCGTTCGTCTCCTCGTCGGCGTGCCTCTTCAGGAGCTGGAGGCGCATGGAGATCGCCACGAGCTTCTGGACGGGGTCGTCGTGGATGTCGTTGGCGACCCGCCGCCGCTCATCCTCCTGCGCGTCGACGAGACGGACGAGGATCCTCCGTCGCTCGTCGTCGGCGAGCTGCAGATCCTGCAGGCTCGCGCTCAGCTCACGGGTGCGGGCCTCGACCTCTACCTCGAGCGACGAGTTCTGCACCACGAGCCGCTGTTGCAGCGACCGGTTCTCCTGGAGCCGATCCTCCAGCTCGGTGACGAGCCACGTGTTGTGGAGTGCGAGCGCGGCGTGCGCGACGTACTGCTCGACGAGCGAGACGACCCATCGCTTGATCCCGCCGCCGCCGGGATGCTCCAGGATCACGATCCCGATCCGGCCGCCGCCGGGAAGGCACATCGGGGCCAGCACGAGATCGCGTCCTTCGGGAACGAGGGCCGCGATCAATGGATCGATCGCAGGATCGACCGTGTGAACGAGCCGGACCCGTCGTTCGTTCCACGTTTCCCGCATGATCGGATCGACCCCGTCGGGAGTGGGGATCGTTGCTTCGCCGACGCGCCCGCGAGATGCCATGACCTCGAGCGTCCCGTTGGGCGAGGCGAGCACCGCGCCGCGCGTGAAACCGAAGACGCGGCAGAGCTCGTCGAGCAGCACCCGGCAGATCTCCGGCGTTCCCGCGCTCTCCTCCATCTCACGGACCATCGCCGAGAGGTCGTCGAGGTCGGTCTTCTGCGTGCGCAGCTCTCGCTCGTTCATCGAGGCGAACGCGGCGCAGACGAGCGCGATGGCCCACACGGCGCCGACGGCCGAGGCCGCCAGCGTCCAGAAGGGACCGTCGATCGGCAGTGCCGAGATCTCCACCTCGCCGACGTCCAGGATCCCGGCCGCTCCCGCGTAATGGGTGACGAAGAACAGGAGCGAATGCCAGGCGGCGAGCTTGAATCCCGTTCGGTACGAAGCCGCCAGGGTCACCGCGGCGACGTGGAGATAGATGAGGAAGCGCAGCGGGCTCGACACGCCCCCGGTGGCGTACGTCACCCAGGCCAGATAGACCCCGTCCACCAACAGCGTCGCGCCGATGACGATCAGGGCGCGCTTCCGGATCGACCGGATCAGCACGGGTGCCGCGACCGAGAGGAACAGGTACCCCCCGGTTGCCGCCAGGAGGGAGGCGGCGGACACGCCCCGAAGCTCCGGGACGAGCGTGACCCCGGCGAGAACGGTGAGGGCGAGTCCGACCCGAAGCCCCGTCAGCCAACGAAGGCGTTCGACCAGCGAGACCAGCTCGCTGAGCTGTGGGCGCAGCGGGCGCCGGCCCGCGGAGGACGTGCTCAACCGAACCTCAGCACGTCCGGAGAGGTGGCCGCGAGGGCCAGCTTCGGATCCTTGCGGTCGAGCCGGTTCTGGAAGGCGATGAAGAGCAGGACCAAGACGGTCAACGCGAGCGGGAAGGCGATCCGGCTCGCGACCTCCGCGATCGGACCGGCGAGCCGGTCGAAGAAGCCCCGCGGCGCCGGGATCGTCTCGATCACCAGCGCGGAGCGCAGCGACGAAGGGTCGAGGGCGAAGGGACCCGAGATCCCTCCGGTCGGCGCCCCGGCCGGGCCATCGCCGCCGCCTGATCCGGCCCCATCGGAACCGCTGCCGGCGCCGTCGCCTCCGAGTGGCGCGGGGTCCACGGTGCCCGGTGGGACCGCGTCGATGCCCGGAAGGCCGGGTGGCGAAGGACCGCCGATCACGTCATCCACCGGTCCAGTCCCGGGGGCGATCGTTTCGTCGATCGTCTCGCCGGGGTTGCCGGCGACGGACTCGACGGTCTCCTCAGCCGTTTCGACGGTCTCCTCGACCGTTCCGTCGACGGTCCCCTCGGCATCGCCGGTCGTCTCATCGTCCGTGTCCTGAACCGTCTCGCTGGTGTCGTCGACGGTTTCCTCGACCGTCTCGCCGACACACGCGGGGTCGAGCACATCGCAGTCTGCGCGAACGGGTCCGGCCGTGACCACGACGAAGAACATCGTCATCAGGGTCGTCGCGAACACGGGCCTGAGCCGGCGCGCCAGAACCGCGAACCGGAACGACGGAGCGGCCATCTGCAGTTCCTCTTTCCTCAAGGAGACGGCGCCGAAGCTCGGACGCCGCCGAAGCCTGCCGTGCCCATCCGGACCTTCGACCAACCACCGGCGATCCCCGCGGGGATCTCTCCCGGCAGTCCCAGGTAGAAGCCCTGGGCGAAACGGACGCCGATCGCTTTGAGTGCAGCCAGCTCTTCTGCCGTCTCGACGCCCTCGGCGACGAGCCTGGCCCCGATCTGCGAGGCGAACGCCGCAAGCGCGGTGACCACGGCGCGGCGGACCTCGTCGCCGTCGATGTTGCGGATCAGGGTGATGTCGAGCTTCACCAGATCCGGGCAAAGGCGGACGATGTGGCGCAGGCTCGCGAACCCGGCACCCGCGTCGTCGACCGCGATCCGTAGCCCCTCGGCGCGAAGGGGCGAGAACGCGTCGCTCAGCGCCGCGTAGTCGTCCACCGGAGCGTGCTCGGTCACCTCGAGCATCAAGCGTTCGAGCGGAACCGAGCGGAGCACTTCGGCCAGCTCAGGAGAGGCGGCGGTCTCGGGCGAGATGTTCAGGCTCAGGTAGCAGGTGAGGGGCAGATGGTCGAGCTCTGCCAGCGCCAGCCGCACGGCCGCGAGCTCCATCTCGCGGAGCAGCCCGACGGCGTCGGCTTCGGCGAACCACTCGTTCGGCGGGCGAGTCGGCCTGGACGCGATCCTGGCGAGCGCCTCGACACCCGCGACGGTTCCGTCCTTCAGGTCGACGATCGGCTGGAACACCATGCTGAGCCGGTTTCCATCGAGGATCCGTCGGACACGGGAGTAACGGTCGCGCTGCCTGCGGGAACCTTGCGTGACTCGGTGAAGACCCTCGGCAAGCACGTGAGCGAGGTCGTTCGTCACCGAACCGGACAACGTCGGTTCCTCTCGAAAGCAGCGGTGGATCGCATCGACGATCTCCTGCGTCGAGTCGCCCTTGACCACATAGCCATGGGCTCCGGCACGAAGCATCGTGAGCACGGTCGTAGCGTCCTCGTGAGCCGAGAGCGCGAGGACGCGCGTCGGTGGAGACCGCCGGATGATCTCGCGGGCGGCTCTGGGCCCGCCGCCACCCGGCATGCGCACGTCGAGGATGGCGACGTCGGGTTGCTGCTGCGAGGCAAGCTCGATGGCGCTCGAGGCGTCGCGAGCCTGGGCGACCACCTCGAGGTCGGGTTCGAGTCCCACGACGGCCGCCAGGGTGTCGAGGACCGTCTGCTCATCGTCGGCGATCAGGATGCTGATGCGATCCATGGGCTCCTCCGGTCACCCCGCCGCGTCCGTTACCTAGGAAGAGGTATCGGCAAAACGGGGTGTTGCGCTCGATGGGTAGTTTCCCGAACAGGAAACCGGTGGTTCGCCATCCGAACCGTGGTGCACTGTCGAGTCCACTTGGCCACCTTCCTTGCTCCTTCCTTCCGACCTTCCGGATGCATCGCGGACGGGATAGTGGTTGGGTTCGCGTGGTCGGGTCCGCTCCCGGCGAGTCAGCGGCGAGACGACCGCTCGTGAAGAAGTATCGGCAGGACGACGACTTCACCGCTTCGTCCCTCCGGACATTTCGCGGACACCTTCGGCGCAGGCTGGTGGCCCCACGTAAAAACATCGCTGGGCCGATACGGGAAGTTCGTGCTCCGAACGGACTACCCAGATGCGCGTGTTCGAACTAAGGGAACGTTGGGAGTCGTACGCTTGCCCGCGTGCTTCGGGGACTCGTGATCGGGCTCGCGTGCGCGCTCGCTCTGTGGCTGATCGCGATCGTCGTGCTCGTCGCGCTCGGGAGGCGGTCGCAGGCGCGCGAGCTGGTTGCCGTCATCCCGAACCTCGTCGTGCTGTTCCGAGGGCTGCTCGCCGATCCCCGCGTCCCTCGGAGCAGCAAGCGATGGCTCTGGTTCGCTCTGGTGTGGTGCATCTCGCCCATCGACCTGATCCCGGAGTTCATCCCCGTGGCCGGACCGCTGGACGACGCCATCGTGGCGGCTCTCGTGTTGCGGCACCTGTTGCGCAGGACGGATCGAGCCGTCCTGGCCGATCACTGGCGCGGGGACCCCGCCATGCTCGATGCGATCATCCGTGTGGGGCGCCCTGCATAGGAGAAGGTCAGCGGCGAAGGAACCGCACATCGCGCTTGCGAAGTTCTGCGATCCACGAGTCGGCGGCAAGCCATCCCGCGGGGTGGATGACACCGCGTTCCCGCAGCTCCTCCCTCGAGGAGCCTTTCCAGAGCTATCGCACACGGCCAGATCGCCAGGCGTTGATCGACGCTGACGGCGGCCATGCTCAGATGCCGCTCGCCTTCCCACAGCTCGACCTGTACGCATCCGCCCTCCGAGCCGATCCGACCGAACGGTTTCGAGATCGACGAGAGCAGACCGGCGACCCGGGACTGCGCTCGATCGCCGAGGCGGGACCAGAGCGGGTCGGCAGCCGCGATGAACAGCCCCGCCAGGTTCCATTCCAGGACCACTCGGAACTCCGCGCCGAGGCCGAGGTCCCGGCGGAGCAGCTCGGTGTCGGGGGAGCGTCCCAGGTACGCGAGCCGGCGGCCGAACGGAAGATCGACGCGCGTCGGCCGGCCGAAGCCGCTCGCCAGCGCGCTCGCGATGGCTCCCGCGCCTTTCGCGTTCCGGTTCCCGATGAACAGCGTGACCCGAGCCCGCTCGGCGCCCGGCAGACGCTCGCGACCCCAGCGGGCCAGCGCCCCGGAGATCGCCGGCACCGTCGAAAGGCCGGGCATCACGGCCACTCCCGCATCGCGCGCGGCGGCATCGAGCGTCGTGTCGTCGAGAAGTGGCACGACCCAGCCCTCGTCGTCACTGATATCCACCCAATGCGCGCCGGCTCGCACGGCCGCCATCGGCAGTTCGCGTGAGAGTTCCTGGAACGGTCCCGCGGTACAGGCCACCGCGATGCAACCGCCCGCGGCGCGTGTCAACGACTCCGGGTCGCCGAGATCGAGCGCTATCGCGGATGTCCGGTCGGGCGCGCCGAGTTCCCAGCACGCCGCGTCCGCCGCCGCGAGGTCTCGCCCGGCAAGGGTGAGATCGGCGGAGGTCGTCCTCAACAGCTCGCGAGCCAGGAGGCGCCCGAAGACGCCGGACCCGCCCGCGATCAGGACGCGCGGCCGCTCAGCCATCGCCCGGTCAGGGCCGCCCACAGAACGAAGAGCGGCATCAAGGCGGCAGCGCTCGCGAACTGTCCGGCGTTTGACGAGACGAGCGTGGCGACCGAGAGCCACAACGCGGTGGTCCATACGGCAGCCGCCAGCCAAAGGAGCGCCGGGGGGAGGTCTCGCCGACCCGCCAACGTCAGGAGCACACCGCCGACGGCGTACAACCCGTTGCCCAGATACCCGGTGAGTGCGACGGCGACCGACTCGACCGTCGCGTAGGTCTCGCCACGAAGACCGGGAGACACCACCGCGAGGATGGTCTCCGCCCCGAGGTCGGCCGCCAGACCGGCCGCGGCACAGAGCAGCGCGAGTCCGCAGAGGATGGGCGCCCGCTCTCGCCATCGCGCGGCCAGGACTACGAAGAACCCCAACAAGGAGATCGCCGCGAGGTTCCAGACGAGCCAGCCAAGTCGCCAGACGAGGAGGTGGTCTCCGACGTAGGCGATCCGCGCGGACAGATCGCTCTCGCCGGCGGGGATCCCGTGCCGAAGCGTGAGCAGCATCACGAGTCCCGCCGCCAGGTTCACCGCGGCCGCGACATAGGCGGCGGTCGCGAGCGTGTCGCGAGGCGACGTCGGGCATGCCTACGGGCGAAGCAGATACAGCCGGAACGCATCGTGCTCGATCGGGAGGACCTCGAAACCCGTGAAGCCGGCCTCGGTCGCGTAGCTCCTGAGGGTCCCGGGGCGCATCACGGTCCCCGTGCCGGCCGACGGTTGCTCATACATCCCGGACGGAAGGCAATCCAGCACGCTCCAGCCGTAGAAGAACGCCTCGAGCTCATCGGGTTCGCCCGAGAATTCCTCCCGCGTGCGCTCGTCCACCACGAGCATCGCGCCGGCCTCGGCGAGCGACTCGCGAACCGCGCGCAGGACCTCGACCGGTCTCGCCATGTCGTGGAGGCATTCGAACGCCGTCGCGAAGTCCACCGGTCCGTCGGCATCGAGGGCGGCCGCGTCCTTCGCGTGGAAACGCACGCGGTCCGAGACCCCGGCCGCCTCCGCGTTGCGGCGCGCCCGCTCGACCGACGTCTCGTCGGCGTCGAACCCGTCGACGGTCACGCCCGGATAGGCCGTGGCCATCGCGATGGAGGACCAGCCCACGCCGCACCCGACGTCGACCACATGGGCCCCCGGGCTCGACGAGAGCCGCGCGTGAACCCCAGGGATCGCGGGGAGCCACTCGTTCGGCAGCGTCGTCAGGAAGACGGGGCGGTTCGCGCCCCCTTGTCCCTCCACGCCGTCGACGCCGTATGCGTCGTGCGGCACGCCTCCGCCGCTCCGGAACGCCTCCACCACCTGGTCGAAGGCGCCGCGCAACGCCATCAGCTGCATCACGCTCGCACCCATGAAGGACAGGGAGTCGCCATCCAGAAGCACCTCGGCGTGGCCGTCGGGGAGCTGGAACCGCGCCGGCCCGTCCGATGGGACCTCGGCGACGAGGATCCCGGCGGTCGCCTGCTGCTCGAGCCACTCGCGCGCGTACCGTTCCGAGATGCCGGCCCGCTCGGCGAGCTCCGGCGACGTCGTCGGCCCTGCGTCTGCGAGCGCTCGGTACAGCCCAAGCTTCTCGCCCAGGTGGATCGAGAGGATGTCGAAGTACCCCAGGGCCGACCGGAACAGCCGATCCGCGAACGCGTCCCGCTCCGCTTCGTGCCCCGACATCGTCGGCGAAGCCTAACCGGTTCGCTCGAGCAGACCGCGGTGCCGCACCGAACGGCACCTCACTCACCTAGCCGGTCAGTGTGGCCTCCCAAGAGCCGCGGTCATCTCCGCACCCGGCCGGGGAGCGATAGGTCCCCGACATCGTGCCATCAGACACTTCACCGGCGAACTCGATCTCCTGCTCCGCCCGGACGGCTCCGACCGTGATCGCCGTCCCGTTAACCGCAGCGGTGACCTTGCCGGTGCTGACGCAGTCCGAGCCCTGGATCTGGATCGTCCCCGTGAAGCCCTCTGCGGTGTCCTTGAAGGTCATCGTGAACGTGCCCGACCCGCCGAACTCGGAACTCCATGTTCCCTCCCAGGTCCCCGCGATCGCCGCATCGCCGGTCGAGCCCGTCGTGTCGGCGCCCGTGGCACCGGTCGAGGTGGCACCGGTCGGCCCGGTCTCGGTCGGGCCGGTGGGATCCTCGGACGTCACCTCGGTCGATCCGGACGAGCAGGCAGCAACGGCGAGCATCAGGATCAGGACGAGTCCAGCCAGGAAACCACGGGTACGGATAGTGGTCACAGCGTGCCTCCGATCTTCTGCGAACGGCCGCCGCGCGACCTGCTCGTGGGGGTGTGCTCAGACCCGGACCCCGTAGGCAGCGAGGATACGCGCTCCGTCCATCCGTCGTGACCGGGTCGCCGCGCCGGAGGAATTCCGCACCGCCATCCATGGTTCTGGGCGGGTAGAAGGAGGCGATCGAGATGCAGCAGCAGATCGCGAAGACGGCTCGAGACGCGGTCCTCGTCGAGGACGCCGCGTTGATCCGGATGATGGGGTTCCCGGTTCTGGAGGCCCTGCCTTCACGGGCGGTGCCGTACGGACAGGTCGACCCGTTCATCCTGGTGCACGAGGGCCGGATGCGGCTCGCAGACATGACGAACGTCGACACCAAGCACCCACACCGTGGGTTCGACAACCTCTGGTACGTGATCGAAGGCTCCGCCAGCACGGGTCACAGCACCGGGCCGGGCGGATCCATCGAGCGGGCACGCCTGTCCGAGGGATCGCTCCTGGCCCTTCGGACGGGGCGAGGTGCGTGGCACGCCGAGTCGATCGGGCAGGACGAAGTGAAGGAGGGCCTGGGCGACACCGAGTTCCGCGGCGTCCTGTTCTGGGTGAACCTGGCTCGGAAGGACAAGCAGGCCGAACCGAGCGCCCTGGTCCTGCAGCCCGACCAGATCCCGGTGCGCCACGAGGGCGACGCGATCGTTCGCGTGCTGGTCGGCGAGGGATCTCCGGTGCGTCTGGGGACGCCGGCGTTGATCCTCGACATCGAACTTCCCACCGGCGGCCAGCTCACGACACCGGTCCCACCCGAGTTCCAGGGCTTCGCCTACATGCTCGAAGGTGAGGGCTCGTTCGGAGCCAACCGACGCTCGGCGAAGCCTCCGCAACTCGTCCTGCTGGGTCCCGGTGAGGAGTTCAGCGTCACGGACGCCGCGCCGGGCACGCGCTTCCTGCTCATGGCAGGCCGGCCCTACGGGGAAGAGCCGGTGTTCAACGGGCCCTTCGTGGATTAGGACCGAAGCTGAAACGCTCTGCGATCAGATGCCAGGGACCTTGAAGCCCGACTTGGCGATGACGTAGTCGCGGGACTCGGCCGCCATCCGCTTCACCGCCGGCCAGTCGACGTGCAACAGCTCGCCGTGTCGTTTCATCACCCGGCCGTCGATCAGGACCGTGTCGACGTTGCCCGTATCCATCCCCGCCACCACCGCGGTTGCCGGGTGGTTGAGCGGCGTGACGTTGATCCGGTCGGTGCGCAGCATGATGAGATCCGCCCGTTTGCCGGGCGTCAGCGTTCCCACCTTCGAGTCGAGCCCGTTCGCCCTGGCGCCCTCGATCGTGGCGCAGGCCAGGACCTCCGTCGTGGGGAGCGGCGTCTTGCCGTGGGCGGTTGCCGATGCCCGCTGCAGCGCCAGCACCGAGCGCATCTGGTTGAACATGTCGCTCGGCACGTTGGTCTCGACGTCGACGCTCAGGCTCGGGCGAAGACCTCGGTCGAGGAACTTCTGGATCGGTGGCATCCCGTGGCCCATCATCATCTCCACGGGCGACGCCAGCGAGACGGTGCCTCCCGTGTCGACGATCATCTGGATCTCGGTGTCGTTCAGCGTGGTGCAGTGGATGTAGGTGGTGTCCGGACCCAGGAGCCCCGCCTCGCCCATCTCCTGGACCTTCCCGTCCTGACCGTACGATCCCACGCCCACGTGGGTGGTGATCCGCGCTCCGGTCTCCCGGGCGAGCTTCCAGTGGTCGCGCGTCACCTCGAAGTCGGTGAATTCGGGGCCCGGCGCGGCGAGAGCGAGCGTGAGCATCTGATCCTTCGTAGAGAAGTGCTCGCTCGCCGCCCGCACGAACCAGCTCGGCTGACGCTCCTCCCACTTGCCCCACCACGGGAACCCGTAGGCGAACACCGCGCGAAGACCGGAGTCGCGGAGCGCCTGCACCACCGCATCGGTGTGTGCCGGTGAGCCTTGGATGTGCGACCAGTCCAGGAGGGTGGTGATCCCCGCGTCGATCGCGCCGAGGGCCGAGATCAGGTCGCCGATGTACGCGTCCTCCGCTCGGAACGCGGGTGCCAGCTTGTGCAGCACGAACGAGATGTAGCTGGACCTCCCCTCCAGCGGAACGTCGGTTCCGATGTTGCGCAGGAGGCCCTCCCAGATGTGCCGGTGGCTGTCGACGAACCCCGGCATGACGATCATCCCCGACGCGTCGATCACCTCGGCGTCCGCAGCCGCCAGACCGGGGCCGACCTCAACGATCTCGCCCCCTTCGATGAGGACGTCGGCGTTCGTGAAATCACCCACGTTCGGGTCGAGGCTGAGCACGGTCCCGCCCCGGATCAGCGTCCTGTCCGTCGAAACAACGCGGAAGTCCGTTCCGGCTGGGTAGAAGGCGGGAAGTTCGGTTGCCTTCGGCGGGCGGCTCCCGATCATCAAACGCCTCGCTCGCTTGTAGTTCCTCTTCACGAGCTCCTTGATATCGCCAAGCTGGAACAGGACGATCCCGATCAGGATCAGGGAACCGATGATCATCGGTCCATCGTCGGGTGACAGACCGAGGTAGGGCAGGACGGTGATGATGAGCGCGAGCAGGATCGCTGCCACCGTGCTCCCGATGAACGTGGCCCGGCCACCGGCGAGCGACGCGCCTCCCAGGACGGCGGCGGTGATGCTGTTGAGCGCGAAGGTGGAGCCGATCGTCGCGTTGCCGATCGGGGATCGGGCCATGACGAAGAACGAGGCCACCGCCGCCAGCACGGCCGCCAGGAGGAGGGCCCGGACCCGGACCCAGTTGGTGCTGACCCCGCCGCGTTTCGCCGACCGCTCGTCGAAACCCACTGCCCTCAGCTCGAGACCTGACCCGGAGGCATGGAGCCATACATCTGCCAGACCCGCCCCGACGACGATGACGATGAATGCCACGGGGATCGGTCCGATACTCGTGGTGAGCACCGACACCAGGTCGGGGCTGATGACCCCCTGGGCCGTCGGTCGCATGGTGAGCGAGATCCCGTCCAGGATGCTCAACGTGGCCAGGGTGGCGATGATCGACGGGATCTTGAGTCCTCGGATCAGGCCCGCGTTGAGGAGACCCACCGCGGCGCCGCAGAGGAGGATGACGACGATCCCGATCAGGATCTGGGAGACGGAGGCCTCGGCGCCGATCAGGAAGGAGGCGATGACGACCCCGAGGGCGATCATCCCACCGACCGAGAGATCGAGATACCCGACGAGGAGAGCATGGGTCTGCGCCATCGCGGCGAGGATCAGGGGGAGGGCCAGGAAGAGGATCTGCGAAACGTTCCTGGCATTGACGAACCCGGGGAACCGAGAGTTCGTGTACCACAGCAACATGGCGACCAGCAGGATCTGCAGCGCCACCGGCATCCACAGGCGGAACCGGACGATCTTCCGCCACTTGTTCTTGTCGCGAGCGTCGCGGATGAGCTTCCGGACGGCGCGCCGCGCGGCGTCGACGCGCTCGCTCATCGCCCCCCGTTCGACGAGGGCACCTTCGGCATCGCGATCCCGAGCGGCGACCGCCCCGCCTTGGACAGACCGGGCCCTCGCACCATCGCCTCGACGATGCGCAACTCGTCGAGCTCGTCGCCGGGGATCTCCTCGATGATCTGGCCCCGCGACATGACGAGCACCCGATCGCACAGCCCGGCGAGCTCGATGGGGTCGCTCGACTTGACGAGCATCGCCGTCCCGCTGTCGGTGCGGGTGCGCAGGGCTTTGTAGATGTCGAAGCGGGAGCCGACGTCGACGCCCTGCGTCGGCTCGTAGGCGAGGATCACCGACGGCTCCTTGAGGAAGGTGCGGGACACCGAGACCTTCTGCTGGTTGCCCCCCGAGAGGAACTCGACCGGTTGCTCGAGGGACGGCGTCCGGATCTCCAGCCGTTCGACGAGGTCGGCGACGGCGCGCCGCTCCGCCCGCCTCCTCAGGAGCCCGAGCACGGAGAACCGGCGCAACGACTGGATCGTGGTGTTCACCTTGACGCCGAGCACCGGCATCAGCGCCTCATGCTTGCGATCGCCGGGCAGCAGCATGACCCCCGCTCCGACCGCCTCACGGGTCGAGATCAGGTAAAGCTCCTTGCCGTCGCAGACGACCCGTCCCGCCTTCGGCGGCTGCCGGCCCGCCAGGCAGTCGAAGAGCTGAGGCTGGCCGTTGCCTTCGGCGCCGGCGATCCCCACGATCTCGCCGCTTCCCAGCGTGAAGCTGACCGGCCCGAACGACTGCCCTTGGAGGCCGTCGACCACGAGCACCTCGCGGGGCTCACCCCCCTCGGGAGCGGGGGGCGGAAAGGCGGCCTCGAAGGGGCGGCCGACGATCAACTCGACGAGCTCCGCCTCGGTCGTGGCCTTCGCGTCGAACGTGCCCTGGTTCCTGCCGTCGCGAAGGACCGTGATGCGGTCGGCGATCTCGAGGACCTCCGGCAAACGATGACTCACATACACGACACCGACACCGCGACGCTTGCAAGCGGCGACGGTCCGGTGCAGTGCTTCCACCTCGTCCGGTCCCAGGGCCGTGGTTGGCTCATCGAGCAGCAGCACCTTCGGGTCGGTGACGAGCGCCTTGGCCACCTCGAAGAGTTGGCGGTCTGCCAGACTGAGGAAGCCCGCCGGGGCGTCTGGGAACAACTCGAGGTCGAGATCGAACTCGGCCAGCAGCTTCCTCGCCCACTTCTTCCTCCGCCAGAACGGCGGCCGCTGATCCTCGGGCGCCGCGAGGTAGAGATTGTTCTTCACGGGTTCGGGCAGGATCAGCGAGGTGTCCTGGTAGGCCATCGCCAGCCCCAGGTTCCTGGCCAGTGCCGGGGAATCCCGGCGAAGGGGTTCGCCCCCGATCTGGACCGTGCCCAGATCGGGGTCGACGAACCCACTGGCGATCCCGAGGAGCGTCGATTTGCCTGACCCGTTCTCGCCCACGACGGCGTGGACCTCGCCGGCCCGGCAGTCGAAGCTGACATCGGTCAGCGCTCGGACCGCCCCGAACTGCCGGGAGACACCGCTCAGCTCGAGGACCAGGCTCCCATCGGTCGACCCTCCTGCGGGATCGTCGCTCATCAGCTCGCGAACATCAGCGACAGAACCGAGTCGGGCACCAGCGAGGTACCCGATACGTACGGATTCACCCGGTTCGGGTTGCAGTCCGCAGCCGTGACCTGCCGCATCACATGCGGCACGACGATCTCGGCCGGGATCGGTGCCCCGGCGATGTTCATCATCGCCGCGGTCACGCCGACCCGTGACTGGAAGTTGCCCCCGGCCGAGTAGAAGATGTTGTACGTCGGCTCGGCGCGATCGACCCAGTCGCAGAACAGGGTCTGCTCGTCGGTGCGCAACGCCAGCGTGAGGTTCTCCACCGGGATGCCGAGCCCCTCGTATTCCTTGAGGCCGGTGTTCATCCCGTCGGAGTACTCGTACGCATATCCCTTGATGCCGGGGTTGGTGGTCAGCAGGGCTTGGAACACACCGGGGATGGCGCCGTCCGACCAGAAGGTGTCACCGGTCGTGGTGTTCTCATTCGGCGGCGGATTCACCAACTCGACCCCATCCGCCAGCGCCGGGATCGCGCACTGCTGCCAACCGAGGGAGAGGGCGTTGTTCGGCGTCCCGCCGAGGATCGCCACCTCCCCGGTCCCGACACCGGTGTTGAGGATGTCGGCGAAGCTCTCGCCGAGATCACAGAGGTTCTCGCCGACCACGGTCAGGTAGTCATCGCCAGGGATGAGGGCCCCTTCCGTACCGGGAAGACCGACATAGCCCGCCGAGAACGGGATATACGGGATGCCCTCCGCCTCGGCCTCGAGGACTTCCTCTTTGAGCCCAACCCCGATGTCGGGGTAGCCGACGATGAAGTCGACCCCCCGGTTGATGAGGAACAAGATGTCGTTCTCGGCGATGGTTGGATCGAAGTTCGGTCCGCCGAAGTTGGCTTCGGTGGAGACGATCGTTCCGATCTCTTCGTAGGTGAGCGCTTGGAGTATGGCCTCCATGTGACTCACCGCACGCCACACGTTGACCGTGTCTCCGCCGCCGTCCGCGTAGCCCATCACGATCTCGCCACCTGTGCCTGTGTCGCACTCCTGGTTGTTGAAGCACTCCATGGCCTTGTCGATGGTGGCCTGATCGAGCTCTTGATCGGCCCGGGCGATGGAAGCCAGGATGATGTTCCAGCTCGCCTCATCTGACGGCGTCACGGGGCCTAGGGCCTTGTCGACCAATGCCTGGTCGGCATCGGTGCTCTCCCCGAACTCGGACAGCGACCCAGTAGCTCCGGTCGCCGCACCGCCATCGGTGGTGCCAGTTGGGGTCGGCTCGTCACCGTCGTCACCGCCGCATGCCGCAGCCACCAGCGCGAGCACAGCGACGAGGGCGGCGATCTTCATGATCCGTTGCATGTTCCTCCTCCCGAATGTTCAGGAACCAGCTATCCCGGATCGGCGGAGCTCCATCACATAGGCGCCTCCCCCTTCAGTGTGACCGCGACCCGGAACCGGGGACGGTCTGCTTCTGCGAGCGATCCGGACGTCTCCGCTCCCGAAGCACGCGTTCAACGACGCGGATGATCCGATCGCCCGAAACCAACATGCCGCCGATGATGACGAGCCCGAACACCACGAACTGGAGCGACGTGGGCAGCCCGATGGTGAGCATCAGCTGGTTGAGGCCTGTGAGGAAGAACGCCGCCGCGAACGTGGAGAACGGGCTGGCGAGGCCTCCTGTCAGAGAGGCGCCGCCGATCACCACCGCCGCGATCGGCGCCAGGAGGTATTCGGAACCGGCGTAGACCCCCGGCCTGCGGATGAGCCCAGCCAGCGCCAGGCCGGCGATCGCATACAAGACCGCGGCCACCACGTAGACCAAGATCTGGTTCAGGTTCACCCGGACACCCACGACGCCGGACGCAACCGGGTTTGCGCCCACCAACTGGAACCGGCGACCGACCGCGGTGTAGCGCAGCACGACGCTGACGACGATGGTGAGGCCGAGACCGACCCAGAAGATGGCACTCACCCCGAGGATGCGGGTCGCCACCCAGTTCGACCAACCCTCAGGAACCGGGTTCTGGACGGGGAACGTGCGCCCGTAGCGATTCACCACGCCGATCACGATCAGACCCACCGCCAGCGTGACGATGAGCGGGTTCAGCTTGAGACCGCCGATCAGGATCCCGTTGAACAATCCCACGACCGCCGCTGCAACGAGCGCAACGCCGATGGCCGTCACGATGTTCTCGTCCGACCCGGCTCCGATCCCGATCATGATCACCGCCGCCAAACTCATGGTTCCGGGGACGCTGAGGTCGATGCCACCGGTCATGATCACCAGCACCTGGCCCAGCGCGGTGATCGCCAACACAGCTCCGTAGGGGGCGATGGCGCGCAACGGCACGCTCCCGAGCGCCGCCGGTGCCCAGACGGCGGCGACGATGACGAGGAGTACGAGCGCGATGTACACCGGCATGTACCGAGAGCCAACGACGAGCCACGTCAGTGCGGCCGATGGGGCCTTCGTCCTCGTCACCACTCACCCCCCGGTGCGGTGCCGACGGCGAGCCCGGCAGCGGTGGCGACACGGTGTTGGGCCGTCGTCGCCAGGTTGCGAGCCTGCTCCACGTTTGCTTCGAGGGCACCTCCGCGCATCAGGGGTCTGCCGGCGACGAAGACCCAGTCGACGTTCGACGTGTCCATCCCCCACACGATCGCGCCGATCGGGTCGTTGATCGGGAAGATGTTCGGGCGATCGGTCCGGAGCATGATGATGTCGGCTTCCTTGCCCGGCTCGATCGAACCGGTCACCCCGGCCAAGCCCGCCACGCGAGCTCCCTCGGCGGTCGCGGAGCGGATCACGTCCCGCGTGCTCAGCAGCCGGGGGATGCCCGCCTTCCCCGCCAGCTTGCGATCGAAGACCGTCGCGTGCTGCAACGAGTTCAACGCCCGCATCTGTGCGAACAGGTCACCCGGAGACATCTGCTCGTCGTCGACCGCCAGGCCCGGCCTGATGTCCCGATCGAGCAGCTGCTGGATCGGAGGCGATCCGAGACCGCTCGTCATCTCGCTCGACGGCGCGAGCGAGACGGAGGCACCCGACGCCGCGAGCGCGTCGAGGTCTGCCTCGTCGAGCTCGGTGCAGTGGACGAGGGTGACGTCGGCGTCCAAGATCCCTTGCTCGGCCAGTCGGGCGATCGAGCCCGAGGGTTGCGAGCCGGCGTGCACGTGCAGGCGGGAGCCGAGCTCTCGGGCCAGAGCCCGGTCGCCGGCGAGCGAACCGGGATCGGTTCGTCCGAGCTCGGACCCGGGGGCGACGGTGGTCGAGAGCCCAGCCGCCCCGGCGAGACGCAAGAGGAGCTGGCGGTTGGCGTGATCGTCTCGGTCCGCGGCCGCGCGGCGAGGCGCGTGCACGAACACCGTGCGCAGCCCGGCATCGGCGTGGGCCTCCAGCGCTGCGTCCGTCGATGCGTCGTCGCGCGGGATGTCCGACCAGTCGACGACCGTGGTGATCCCGGCCTCCACCGCGCCCAGCAGGCCGATCAGGGTGGCGGCGTAGAGGTCCTCGGGCCGGTAGTGCTCGCCAAGGTCTGCGGAGGCCGCACCCGCCGAGGCGCTTTCACCGAGATTCCTGAACAACGACTTCCACGCGTGACGATGGGTGTCGACGAAGCCGGGCATGACGATGGTGTCCGTGGCGTCCACGAGCTCGGCGTCACGGGCCCGCAGTCCGGGGCCCACCTCGGCCACCCTTCCGTCGTCGATGAGGACGTCGGCCTGGGCGAAGTTCTGGGTCTTCACCCCCAGGGTGAGGACACATCCACCGCGAAGCAGGATCCTCGCCGTCACGGGCCGCTCCGGGACTCGGCCGACGTGGACACCGTTTCGCGTCCGGGATCAGTACGCATTGGCGACCATCAGCTCCTCGCATGGGAACAACGTGATGACCTTGCATCCGTCGGCCGTGACCACGACCTCTTCCTCGATCCGCGCGGCGGAACGGCCGTCGGCGGCGGGGGCGTAGGTCTCGAGGGCGAACAGCATGCCCTCCTCGATCTCCACCGGCGTCTCGAGCGAGTTCAACCGGCTGATGATCGGGCGCTCGTGGAGACCGACGCCGACCCCGTGGCCGAACTGGAGCCCGAACGCGTCCATCTCGTCGGCGAACCCGAACTCCTCGGCCCGCGGCCACACCTTGGCGATCTGGTCCGTCGTCGCTCCAGGCCGCACGACGTCGATGGCGGCGTCCATCCACTCGCGGGACTGCTTGAAGGCGTCACGCTGAGCCTGGGTCGCGCGGCCGACGACGAAGGTGCGGTAGTAGCACGTTCGGTAGCCGTTGAACACGTGGATGATGTCGAAGTACGCCTGGTCTCCCGGCCGGATGATCCGGTCGCTGAAGACGTGCGGATGCGGGCTGCAGCGTTCCCCGGCGATGGAGTTGATCGCCTCGACGAACTCCGAGCCCATCCCGAACAGTCGCGCGTGCGCCATCCCCACGACGTCCGACTCGCGAACCCCCGGCTTCAGCATCTCGAAGATGTCGTGGTAGACGCCGTCGACCATCGCGCACGCTTGCGTCAGCAGGACGATCTCGTCGGGGCTCTTGATCTCGCGGGCGCGCATCATCGCCTGCTGGCCGTCGACGATGGGCAGTCCCGCTTCCTGAAGCGCGAGGAACACCGCGGTTTCGGCGAGATCGACGCCGAGCCGCTCCCCGGCGGCGCCGTCCTCCTCGAGCGCGGCCTTGATCTCGCGCACCGCGCGCGCGTGAAGACCCGTCTCCGGCCCGATGGCGCCCTGCAGCCCGGTGTTCCCTCCGACCGAGTTCTCGGTGTCGTACATGTGGGGGAGCTGCAGTCGGTGCGCCTTCGCCGCCGAGCCGAAGTCCCAGATGCGGGGCCGCCCTGCGCGCGTCACCAGCGCCCAGCGCTCTCCCTTGTTGAACGCCCAGTACCCGATCTGCGTCGCGGTCGCGTAGCGGATGTTCGACGTCTCGAACAGGAGCACGGCGCCGAGATCGAACTCCTCGAGCATCGCGCGGACACGGGCGAGCCGGTGCTGCCGCAGGCGCTCGAAGTCGACTCGGTTCTCCCAGTCGACGCCCATGATCCCCGGTGAGGGGCTGGTCGCTACGGGGAACTCGCTCATGCCTGCTCCTCGCTCGTCTGGGGCGCGCCGGTTCGGGTCTCCTCGACCAGTGCTCCTTCGAGGTACTTCCAGTCGCGCGCGAAGCGGTAGGAGTGGCGAGGCGGAGGCTGCGGCGCCTGTGTCTCCAGCCACCGGACCCGTCCCTCGCCGGCGTTTCGGAACTCGTGCACGCACCCGACGCCCGCCCAGGCCACGTCTCCGGGTTCGAGCCGGTACGCGCTGCCGTCGAAGACGGCATCCACCGCGCCGTCGAGGATCAGATAGGTCTCCTCCAGCGGATGGTCGTGCGCGCCGGCGGACCCGTTCGGCTCGTACTGGACCATGAACATCGTCGAGAGGTCGGCGCCGAGGTCGGAGTCGACCATCATCTTCACGGTGATGCCGCTGTAGACCAGCAGGGCGGTCCGCATGCTCGCGCTCTGCGCAAGCCGGTCCTGCGTCTGCAAGGCCGGATCCATGGACTCGGCGTCGATGTGGCCGAAGGTGCGGTTGCGCGGGTCGCGGACGTCGATCGGCTGCGCCGGCGTCGTGTCGAGCGCCGCGGTGAACTGAGTGTCGAACCCGAACCGCTCCCGGGGCAACGGCGCCTTCATCTCCGCGAAGTCCACGACGCCGCCGGACGTGTTGCGGAACGCGTGGGTCGTGCCGACCGGGATGAGCCCGTAGTCGCCGGCGGACAGCTCGTGGCTTCCCTCGGAGGTGTCGACGGTGAGCGAGCCCTCGATGACGTAGATGGACTCCTCGAACGAATGCACGTGCGCGTCGACGTGTCCGTCGGCGTCGAGCCGCGCGACGCGGAACCCCATCTGCACCGACCCGACCGCGTTCGTCGACGACGGAGTCGCCGGCGTAGCCCTTGCTCCTGCCCTCGAACTCGACCGGCGTCCGGTGGTCGAGGTCGGCGGCGTGCTTGACGATGTGGCCCATCAGGCGCCTCCGCGGAGGAAGACGGCGATCGCGCTGAGGTCCCGCTCGCCGAAGCCGTTCGCGATCGCGCTGTGGACGATGTCGAGCGTGGTCGTCGCCTGGCGCATCGGTGCGCCCACGCGCTCGCCGAGGCCGGTGATCAGCTCCAGGTCCTTGGCGACGAGGTCGAGGCTGAACGCCACCGGCGTGCCGTCCGGGTCCTCGTAGGCCGGGCGCTTGTAGTGCACGAACGGCGCCCCGCCGGCGCCGCTCGCGAAGACCTCGTACGCGGTCGACCGGTCGACCCCCGCTCGCTCCGCGAGGACGAGTGCCTCGGACAGCGCGACGTTCAACCCGAGGACCAGGTTGTTGACCGCGAGCTTGGTGGCCGAACCCGCGCCGCGGCCACCGACGTGCACGACGCGCGAGGCCAGGGCGTCGAGCACCGGCATGACGCGCTCGAGCAGCTGCGCATCGCCCCCGGCCATGATCGTGAGGGTGCCGGACTCGACCGCGCTCACGCTGCCCGAGACCGGACAGTCGAGGAATCCCGCGCCGGCCTCGTCGACCTTTTGGCCTACCTTTTCGGCCGTGCGGGGGTCGACCGTACTGGCGTCGATCGCGACCGCTCCGGCATCGATGCCCTGCACGATCCCCTCCGGTCCGAGGTAGACGCGCTCGACTGCCGCGTCGTCGCCGAGGCTCGTGAGCACGACGTCCGCCTTGGAGGCGGCCTCGGCCGCCGAGGCCGCGACGGGCACCCCAAGCGCCTCGCCCAGGTGCTCGGACTTCGAGGCGTCGCGGTTCCACAGGACGGTGTCGAAGCCGGCACGGCTGATGGTGGCCGCCATCGCGCCCCCCATCCGGCCGGTGCCGATCACTGCCACGGTCGACAGCCTTGGCCCCTCCACCGTTCAGCGACACTACACAGGTCCCGGCAACTCCGCCAGCCAATGCCGCGCGGGCGCGCCGTGCACTGCTCAGCCACCCTGCACATCGGCGGCCCTGCATCTAGTAGTGTCGCTGCTGCTGTCCGAGCGAGGAGTGGGAACGAGATGGCCGACGGTTCGGTGCTGATCGTGGGTGGCACCGCGGGCCTGGGTCGCGAGCTCGCCGCGCACTACCGCGAGCGGGGCCTGCCGGTGATCGTCACCGGCCGCGATGCCGATCGAGCGAGCGCCGTCGCCGCCGAGATCGGCGAAGGCGTCACCGGCCTCGGTTTCGACCTCAGCAAGCCGGACACCATCGCCGCGGCGCTGGCAGACGTCGGGCCCGTCTCCCGTCTCGTGCTGGCCGCGATCGCCCGCGACAACAACCCGGTGCGCGAGTACAAGATCGCCGAGGCGATCGAGCTCGTGACGATGAAGCTCGTCGGCTACACGGAGACGATCCACACGTTGCTGGACCGGCTCTCCGACGACTCGTCGGTCGTCCTGTTCGGCGGCCGGGCGAAGGATCGTCCGTATCCCGGGTCCACGACGGTGACCGCGGTGAACG
The DNA here is from genome assembly GCA_963786805.1 of uncultured Actinomycetes bacterium. Classification (GTDB taxonomy): domain Bacteria; phylum Actinomycetota; class UBA4738; order UBA4738; family HRBIN12; genus CALGFI01. Next base: position 623,118 of record CAWBAK010000004.1, on the reverse strand, counting down.
GCGGCATCAGCAGCCTCATCAACACGCTGGCGACCGAGCTCGCCCCGATCAGGTTCAACGCGATCCATCCCGGCATCACCGGCGACACGCCGTTCTGGGAGGGCAAGCCGCTCGATCACGTGGTGGCGCGCACGCCGACCAAGCGACTCGCGACCATGGCGGATGTGGTCGACGCCACCGTCTTCCTCCTCGAGAACCCGGCGATGAACGGCGAGAACCTGCACGTGGACGGCGGCTGGATGTTGATGTGATGCAGGACGCCAAGGGTGACCCGAAGCTGCTCGACGGGATCGGTCACCGCCTCCGCGAGGAGCGGGTCCGGGCGGGGATCAGCCAGCGCGAGCTCGCCCGGAGGCTCGGCCTCTCGGCAAGCCTCATCTCGCAGCTGGAGAGCGGGCAGTCGCGGCCCTCGGTCGGCACGCTCTACTCGATCGTCACCGAGCTCGGCGTCTCGCTCGACCGGGTGATCCGGGGCGCGGACTTCGCGGAGACCGCCGGTTCGGACGGGGACGGCCGCGCCGATCGCGCTCCGGTGGTGCACCCGGGGGAGCGGGCGACGATCGACCTGGACTCCGGTGTCCGGTGGGAGGAGCTTGCCGCCGACCAGGAGGACGGTATCGACTTCCTCGAGGCCATCTACGAGGTGGGCGGCGCGTCCACGCCCGACGAGTCGCTCATGCGCCACCACGGCCGGGAGTACGGCTACGTCATGAGCGGAACGCTGAGCATCCAGATCGGGTTCCAGAAGTACGAGCTGGCCCCCGGCGACTCCATCGCCTTCGATTCGACCACGCCGCATCGGTTCTTCAACGGGGGAGACGTGCCCGTTCACGCGATCTGGTTCGTGGTGGGCCGTGAGGCCGATCGGCGCAGCCCCGAGTAGGTCGACGTCTCATCGCTCCATCTGCGTGAAGCGGATCGTCCGCTTCGCGATGTCGGCTTCCTCCAGGCGGACCCGGACGCTCGCGCCGAGGACGGTCGCTCCGTCACACGGACCGATGACCGCGGGACTGCGGATCGCGACCTCTCCTCGGCGGCCCTTCCAGAGATCGACGACGAGCGCGTCGAACTCGCGACCGATCATCGGCGCAAGAACCGCCGCCTCGACGGCGTCGACGACCGCCCGCTCGAGCCGATGGCCGCGATCTGCGCCCTCGCGCATCTCGTCGGGGAGCCGAGGGAGGGCGTCGCGGACCCACGCCGGCACCTCCTCGCCGGACACGATCGAAAGACATACCTCCAGCGCGTACCGATCGACGAGCCGGCGCAGCGGCGCGGTCGCGTGCGCGTACGGTGCGGCCACCGCGGCGTGCAACGGCGCCTTCGGCGGCTTCCCGTCGAACGCCTCGTACGAAGCGCCTTGGAACAGCACGGCCGCCTCCTGAAGGAACACCGCCTCTGCGGTCGATCGCCCGGCGTCGAGCCTCTGCAGAAGCTGCGCGTACGACTCCTCGGCCGCCCACGCGATGCCGAGGCCGGCGGCGACGCGGCGCAGGCGCTCGACGTGGGGAGCGTAGGGAGCCGGCATCGTGCGCAGCACGCCGACGCCGCCGCGCATCATCAGCTCGGCCGCGGCACGACCGGTTAGCAGCGACAGCTGCGCGTTCCAGCCCTCCGCCGGCAGCGGTGCCTCGAACCGAAGCCCGTAGCCGGAGTCGGTCGACACGACCTCCTGACGCGGAACGTTCAGGCTCGAGCCGCCGCGGGCGCGCTCTGCTTCCTGGAGGACGCGACCGATCCGAGGCAGGATCGCGAGCATCGGGTCGGCGGTGCCGGCGTCGAGCGCCGCCTGGACGCTCGGGGTAGTCGAGCTTCGCACGGCTGGCGACGAGCGCCCGCGAGACCTCGACCCGGACCGGTTCGCCGTCCGCGTCGACGTCGATGTCCCACACGATCGCCGGACGCGGACCGTCCGGCAGGAGCGACGCGGCGGATTCGGACAGCACCGGCGGGTGCAGCGGCGACCGCATGTCCGGGCTGTAGACGGTCTCGACGCGGCGATGCGCCTCGGCGTCGACCGCCCCGCCGGGCCGGACGAACGCGGCGACGTCGGCGATCGCGTACCGGAGCCGGAACCCGCCGCCGGGACGGGACTCGAGGTGCAGCGCCTGGTCGAGGTCCATCGAGCCCGCCGGGTCGATCGTCACGAACGGCACGTCCGTGAGATCCGAATCGGGCAGACGTGGATCGGCGGCCGACGCGGCGGCCTCCTCGAGCACGTCCGGCGGGAACGACTCGGGGATCTCCAGCTCGGCGCGGAGCTCGGCGAACACCGAGCGCAGCTCGTCGCTCGGGACCGTGAGCCGGACCGGTCTTCTCGGCATGATCGCGAGGATAGGGGTGTCGAGGTCCTCGGGGTCCTCGGGGTTACGATCGCCTGCTGATGGACCTCGCGGGATTCCTCGCCGTCGCCCTCGTCGTCGTCGTGACGCCCGGGCCGGATATGGCGCTCGTCTTGCGGAACACGCTTGCGGGCGGCCGCATCGCCGGGCTCGCGACATCCGCAGGAACGTGTTCCGGCCTGGTGATCCATGCATCCGCGGCCGCCCTGGGTCTTTCGGCGCTGTTGCTTGCATCCTCCAGGGCGTTCACCGTGGTGAAGCTCGTCGGTGCCGGTTACCTGGTGTTCCTCGGGCTCCGCACCTTCCTCCGCGCCGGGCGGAAGGAACAGGGGGGAGACGCCGTCGTCTCGGTGCGCCCGTGGGCTGCGTTCCGGCAAGGGGTGATGACGAACGTCCTCAATCCGAAGGTCGCGCTGTTCTTCGTCTCGCTCCTCCCGCAGTTCGTGCAGGCGGGGGAGGGCTTCGTCTGGCGGCTCCTGCTGCTCGCCGGGCTGTTCATCGCGATGGGACTGGTGTGGCTGACCGCCTACACGTTCGCGCTTCATTCCGTCGGACGGTACCTCCGTCGCGGATCGATCCGAACGGCGATCGAGCGTGTCACGGGCGCTGCTCTCGTTGCTCTCGGGCTGCGCCTCGCGTTCGACCGCACCTAACCGAGATGCAGACGTCTAGACGGGGTCGGCCAGGAGCTCCGAAAGCCAGCGCTCGGCCTCGTTGACGAGGACCGCGTTCGTCTCGAGCGTGTAGTACGACAGGATCATCACGGCCTGCGACAGCACCCAGCCTCGCGCACGCGACCACGTCGCATCGTCCACCTGGATCTCGGCCCGGAACTCCCTACGGACGTCGGCATCGAACATCTTCCACGCGACCATGATGTCGGCCGCGGGGTCGCCGACGGCGAGCGAGCCCCAGTCCAGCACTCCGCTCAGCCGGCCGCTCGTCGCGAGCAGGTTCCGGGCGTCGAGGTCGCCGTGGATCCACACCGGGGCCGCGGACCATGCGGGCGCAGCGATCGCGTCCTCCCATTCCGCTTCGGCCCAGGATCGATCGATCAGCCCATGGAGTTCCGCGATGGAAGCACGGCAGGCGTCGTCGCGCGTATCGAGCGGTTCTCCGCGACCAGCCGCCGGTGGTCCATCCGTCCCGTCGATCGCCTCCAGCTCGTGCACGAATCGGGCGAGATCCATGGCCGTCGCAACGGGATCGTCGAGGTGGTCGGGCGATGCGTTCTCCCCGGGAAGCCACGTGCAGATCGACCAGTGCCATGGATAGCCCTCTCCGGGCTCGCCGAGGGCGAGCGGCTCCGGGATCGCCAGCGACAGATGCGGCGCCAAGCGAGGCAGCCAGGCGTGCTCCTTCATCGGTTGTTCGACCGCCCAATCGATCCGCGGCAGCCGGATCGACATCGACTCTCCGAGCCGATAGATCGCGTTGTCGGTGCCGGCCGGGTCCACGGGACGGAGGGGGAGATCCGCCCACTGCGGGAATTGAGTAGCAAGCAACCGCGACACCAGCTGGATGTCGGTATCGACCTCGTCCTCGTGCATCTTGCTCATGGCATCCTCTGGCAACGGTTGTCCATTCTGACGTGCAAGCCTGTCCTCGACCTCAATCGGCCCGCCGTGCGTGCCGATATTCCCCGCGAGGAGGTTTTCCCAGCATGCGCGATCCGACCGTCGAGGGCCCCGCTCCGGACGTCCTCGTCGCGCGCGCCGACGAGGCCGAGGCGATGTACCGCTCCCTCGTCGAGCTCATGCCGGCGATCACGTACTGCGAGGCCCTGGACTCGCGTCGCACGTTCTCGATCAGCCCTCAGATCGAGCCGATCCTCGGCTTCACGCCGGAGGAGTGGCTCGGTGAAGCCGCTCGGTGGGAGAACTGCCTTCATCCCGACGACAGGGAACGGGTCATCGCGTCATGCGCCCAGGCGAACGAGGACCGCGCGACGTGGAGCGAGGATTATCGTGTGATCGCTCGGGACGGCCGGACCGTCTGGATCCATGACGAAGCCGTGCTGGTCCGTGGCTCGAACGGCCAGCCGCTCTGCTGGCAGGGCGTCATGGTCGACGTGTCGGCGCAGCGGCGGGCATCCAGCGAGGCCGCCGACGCGCTCACGACTCCAGAAGCGTCTTGAGGTCGGACAGCCGCTCCCTCCAAGCGAGCTTCGTCGTCTCGGCCTCGTCGGCATCCGGGAGCCGTTCGTGCGCCACCGAAACCGCCGATCTCGACGGACCCTTGTCGACGAAGGAGGCCATCACGCGGGTCGAGCCGTCGGCCCAGTTGAAGCGTGCGGTGTTCGGCGGCTGTGAGGTCCGCAGCGACATCGTCCCGCCGGCGAGCCACTTCCTTCGCGATCGTGGGTTGACGAATGCGTCGAAGAGAACGTCGACCGGAACGGCGATCGTCTTCGACGCGTAGATCGTGAACCCGTCCGCCTGCTGGTGCTTGAGTCGCATCCCACGAGCCCGCTCGTAGCCGACCGTGATCGATTGGGCCCACCACCCCGAGACCTGGTGCTCGTCCATGAGGAAACCGACCGTCTCCCCGTGCTTGCGCTCCCGAGCGCCCCACCGGTCGAGGATCGAGAACCATGCGCCCCACTTCTTGCCGGTTGCATCCTTGACCTTCTCGTCGGACGGGCGATCGGCGGCCGCCCCAAGCCTGGTACGGGCAGCCTTGACGCGGTCGCGCTTCTGAGACGCGGGGCCCCGCGCAGCCGTGTAGCGCTCTCCGGTCTTGGACATGCGCTCGCGAACGTGGCGCTTGAACGACTTCTCCTTGGTCATCGCACGCTCCTTCGTCACGCCGCGGCCGCGGACTCACGCTCCCCGGGCGCGACCCGAAGGGGTGCCGCCAAGCTTCCCGAGGGCTGGGCTCCCTTTGCCTCGCTGATGCCGGCGGCGTGAGCGCCGGAGCCGAGGTTGGGCGTGGGACACGCCAGTCCCGAAGATACCGCGGCTCCATCGTGCTAGTAAAGATGGCGGTTCAGCCGCCCTGCGGTGCGGGCTCGATCGCAGATTCCGCGGGTCGCGGTTTCCGGAGCTCGTTCGCGACGTTGACGGCCACCGCCACCACAGGGACCGCCAGCAGCGTGCCGTAGATGCCGAAGAGGGCACCGCCCGCCACCACGCTGACGAGGATCACCACCGGATGCAGGGCGAGCGCGCGACCGTAGATCCATGGCGCGAGGACGTCGTTGTCCAGTTGCTGGACGGCGAGCGCGACGACCCCCACGATCACCGCCGTCGCGACGCCCCCGGTGACCAGACCGACGAGGACCGCGGTCACGCCCGCGACCACAGCACCGAGGATCGGAACGAAGGCGGCCAGGAACGTCAAGATCATGACGGGCGCGACGAGCCCCCCTCCCGAGGCGAAGAGCGTGACACCGATCGCAACGGACTCGACGATGCCGAGGATCGCGGCCCCGCGCATATAGCGGCCGAGGATGAACCAGCCCCGCGTCGCTGCTCTGCGTGCGGGTTCGCGTTGGGTCGGCGCCAGGCGCTCGTGCAGCCACGTCGCGAATCTGGGTCCGTCGCGAAGCAGGAAGAACGTGAACAGGATGGCGAGGAACAGGCCGGCGAGCGCCTCCGCGACGAGCGTCACGCCGTCGACCACCTGCCCACGTGAGGTGAGGACGAAGTCGTCGAATCGCTCCGCCGCCTGCACGCGCAGCTGGTCGATCGACTCCCTCGAGATTTCGAACGGCGAGTCCGAGACCAGCCAGTCCTCGATGTCGTCGAGGGCCACCGTCACGGTTTCCTCTAGCGACGCGACCTCGTCCGCGATCGGAGGCACGATCAGGACCGAGATGCCGACGAGCATGCCGAGGAACGCGAGCATCGCGGCCAATGCCGCAAGACCCGGTCGGACGCGTCGGCGGATCCGGTCGGAGATCGGCGTCAGGAGTCGCGTCAGGAAGAGCGCGACGACGGCCGGGATGAGGACCGGGGACAGCAACCGCGCCAGCCATACCGCGGCCAGTGCGGCGGCACCGATGACCAGGAGCCGCCAGCTGTAGGCGGCGAGGCGATCGACGCGGCGGTCAACGGGTGGACCCGATGGCGTGTTGGGAATCACGGACACCTGTACTCCGTACCCTCCTCGCACTCACGCACGCCACGGCCCTCCGAGCCTGCCACCGAGAACTTCGGACAGTACGGCAGGAGAGGGCCATAGGGCGAACGCCAGGGACGTTGCCTCAGAAAGCCCGCTCTCCAGCCTGTCGATATCAAGAGTCTCGCGACCTGCTCACCAACGAGTTGAGGTATCCCTCGACCAACTACGGCGCGCTCGAAAACGGCGGAATCAGTACGTCGCTCCGGATGAACTTGTGCGGGAGCTCAAGGAGCAGCTCCCCGAACCACCCGAAGGATGACGCTGGGCGGACCGCAGGAGAGCGGCTGATGCTGCGCCCTCCTCTTGCGCAGCCCGCGAGCCTAGCGCCGCGCTGCCGTCGGGCTGCATGGGATAGATTGCGTTCCAGGCATTGGATTCGAGGGTCGCTGGCGAGTCTGTTGAGGAGGCTCCATGTACGCGAGGGTAACGGTAGTGCAGGGATCGCCGGACAAGATCGAGCAAGGGATCGAGACTTTCAACAGAGAGGTATTGCCGACGGTGAAGGCTGTCGCCGGCTACAAGGCCGCGTTCCTTCTCGCGGATCGCAAAAGTGGCAAGGGCATTGGCATCACCCTGTGGGAGAGCGACGAAGCCCGGCAGCAGGGCGGCAGGGTCGTAGATCAGGCGCGAGCAGCAACCATCACAGCAATGGGTGGGAACGTTCCTCCCGTAGAGGAGTTCGACGTCGTCGCTTCCGACTTCTAGATTGCCTGCTCAGCTAACCGAACGGCTCGGGCTGCACGACGTTCGGACAGGGTCGTTGGCTTCGGCGAACAGAACTGAGGCCTGTGTTGCTTGGGGCCGCAGGGACCCCCTTGCGTGAGGTCGCCTGGGGCTGAGTCAGGACGGCTTTGCGCTCGCGTTCCCGGTTCGACCAGCGAAGGCCCGGTCGCCCACCGAAAGCGGAAGATCAAAACGGAAGGACGTCGCAGTAAACGAAGCCGTCGCGGGTAACGACTTCGCCGGTCCGGCAGCGGATGGGACCCCTGTACATCGGAGCGCCCCAGACGAAGGTGTGAAACTCGCCGTTCTCTCCGCACGGGTCAACGCCGTCTGGCAGGTCGGCGAGGAAGGCGCGATCGAATGCCCTGCCGGCGAACGATGGATCGATAAACTTGGGATCGATACAGACGACGATGGACTGGAACCCTTCCGTGATCATGTTCCGACCCAGCTGCGCGGTGTCGTAGCCCCACAACGGAAAGACGCCGTGCTTGCCAGAGCGGGCGAGACGCTCTTCGCGATAGTCGCGGACGTCCTGAAGGAAGAGGTCGGAGAACGCCACATGATCTATCCGCCGAAGGCGCTTGCCAGCGAGGGTGGAAGCCATCCGTTGCTCGTATGTCTCGATAGGGCAGGCGGGCGGAATCCGGACCTTGATGATTGGCAGGCTGAGCATCTCTGCCTGGCGGTCGAGGAGCTCCTCGCGGACGCCGGAGATACTGACGCGGTCATAGGTCTCAGTGAGCGTGGTCAGGAGCGCCTGGACTTCGTAAGCGGGGTCACGGAGGAGTGTCCAGAGGCCGAAGGCCGAGTCTTTCCCTGCGCTCCAGGAGTAGACGACTGGGATGGGCACAGCGTGATCCTGACCGGGTGGCATCTGATTCGTCATAGGGGGCGAAGGTTAGGTCAGGGAAGGGCAGCCATCCTTAGAGTGCCTTCTCAGCGGGCCACGCCCTGCAGTCGGGGAGTCACGTCCGGTCTCTCGAAGAAGTTCGCGGGCCAGCGGTTTTGTGCCTGCTTTCCGGGGTCGATTCTCGCGCATCCACAAAGCCGCTGGTGAAGTGCCCCCGGGAGGAATCGAACCTCCGCACGCGGTTTAGGAAACCACTGCTCTATCCACTGAGCTACGAGGGCCGAAGGCGACGAGGGCCGAGGGCTTCTGGTCTCGGGAAGTGTAGCGACCGATGAGGCCGCGGAGTGTCGTCATTCCTCCGATGTGCGTCCGGCCGCTAGCCTGGGTCGTGGGATGGATCGTGCTGTACGACGAGGACTGCGGGTTCTGCCGGTGGGGCGTCGATCGCCTGCTCCGCCTCGACCGCCGGCACGAGCTGGAGGCCGTTCCGATCCAGCGCGCCGAGGGCGCTGAACTCCTCTCGTCGATGACCCCGGGACGAGCGACTCGAGTCGTGGCACGTCCGTTCACCCGGCGGACGGATCTGGTCGGGCGGGGAAGCGGTCCCGGTGATCCTGCGACTCCTGCCCGGCGGGAAGGGCCCTGCGTCGGTGGCGGCTCGGTTCCCCCGCACCGTCGACCGCCTCTACCGGTTCGTCGCGCGGAACCGTTCGGCGCTCGGCCGGCTCGTCGGTGCGAAGGCCTGCGCCGTTGATCCCTCGGCCCGCCCCTCGGGCGCTCGATCCTAGGCCGGCACCAACCGGAACACCGGGCCGGAAAGCGACAGCACGTACAGCTCGCCGTCCGCGTCCTCGCCGAAAGACGCCACGTTCGCCACCTCGGGGCCGAGCTCGTCGAAGCCGCGAGCCTGCCCGTCCTCGAGCCGGAACGCCTCGAGGCGGCCCTGGCAGAAGTCGGCGAACACGTACGCGCCGACCAGCGCCGGGATGTCGCGCCCTCGGTAGACGTAGCCGCCCGTCACCGCGCAGCCGTCGGCGGTCGGGTACTCGAAGACGGGCGGAACGTCGTCGGGGGGCGCGTCGCCCTCGAACCGGATCGTCCCCTCGAGCAGGTCCCACGCGTAGTTCTCCCCGCCGCGCGAGCTCGCCGCGCGCGAAGTCGATCTCCTCCCGCGTGCCCTGGCCGACGTCGCCGATCCACAGGTCGCCGGTCTCGCGGTCGAACGAGTAGCGCCACGGGTTGCGGAGGCCGTACGCCCAGATCTCGGGCATCGCGTCCTCGCGGCCGACGAACGGGTTGTCCCGGGGCACTCCGTACGGCTCACCGCCGTCCGGCCTCGGGTCGATCCGCAGCATCTTGCCGAGCAGCGTCGAGAGCGTCTGCGCCCTGCCCTCGGGGTCACCGGCGCTGCCGCCGTCGCCGAGTCCTATATAGAGGTATCCGTCGGGGCCGAACGCGAGGTTGCCGCCGTTGTGGTTCGAGTACGGCTGGTCGACGAACAGCACCTCTCGCCGGCTCGACAGCGTCGACGCCGTCGATCGTCGGACGCGAACTCCACGACCCGCGTGTCGCCGGCCATGTCGGTGAAGTTCACGTAGAGGAACTCGCCGTCGGGGGAGAAGGCGAGGCCGAGCAGTCCCTGCTCGCTCCCGGTCGAGACCTCGCTCGTGAGGTCCAGGATGACCTCCGGCTCCTCGGAGCCCTCCCGCAGCGCGACGACGCGCCCGACCTTCTCCGCGAAGTAGAGCGAGGGGTCGCCCCTTCGAACGGCCATCGCGACCGGCTGATCGAGGTTCACCACTTGCTCGAGCTCGACGCGCGGGATCCCGCTCGGCTCGGGAGATGCCGGGGCGCCGGGGGACCCGGACGGAGCTTCGGTCGCGGTCGGCTCGACGGACGGACCGCCGTCGGAGCCGTTGCCCGAGTCGCATGCGGCCGCGAGGAGGGCCGCGATCAGGACGAGCGATGCGAGTCGAGGGCGCCGCACACCCTCAGGCTATCGGCCAGCTCCGGAAACGCGTTGCTCGGCTGCTACGGGCTCCGGCGTCCGGCGCTGCAGGAAGACCGTGCCCGCGATGACCGCGAGCAGCGCGAACACGACGATGAAGCCCGGCACGAGAGCTTCATCTCGGTTGCGGTCGGCCTCCCTCCGGCGAGCTCCAGGTCCGTCAACGCGGTCCGCGTGACGGGACCGTCGGCCGTGTTCGTGCCGATCGCGCCACCGGCTCCGTCGCCGACGACGATCGCCCCGACCATCCCCGGGTGCCAGGTGCACACGTAGGGGAAGACGCCGGCTTCGGCGAACTCGTACGTCGCCTCGCGTCCCTTCTTCAGCGCGTCGTACCCGCCCCACGTCGCGTTGGCGCCGAGCACGGTGTGCGGGCTCCGGTCCAGGTTCACGAACGTCACGGACTCGCCCGGAGCCACGCGGAGGATGGTCGGACCGAAGCAGAAGTCCTCGATCTCGACGGTCGCCCCGGCTCCGTCGGTGACCGGGCCGCCGCAACCTCCGCCCCCGCTCGCTCCGGCCACGCCGGGCACGAGCGCGAGCGCCACGAGCGCCAGCCCCGCCCCTACCATCGACACCCGTCGGATCCGCCACGCACGCATGAAGAGCCCCTCTCACTCGGTCTACCTGGAACGACCGAGGAAGGGGAGCGCGGGTTCCCTCCCGACCGGGGAGTCCTTCTTTGTGGCGCTACTCGACGGTGAAGGCCGTGTGCATCCCCTGCGAGTAGTGCCCGGGCAGGTTGCAGATGATCACGTAGCTCCCGGCATCGAGGGAAACGTCCAGCGAGGCGGTCGCTCCGCCCTCGATGTCCTCGATCTCGTCGACGAGCGTGATGCCCGGATCGCCGGCCTCGTCGACGTCGCCGTTCTCATCGGTCGGGAGCGCGTCCTCCGCGAGGTCGGTCTGCAGCACGACGAACTCGTGCACCTGCCCGGCTTCGTTCGAGACGTCGAACGTCACATCGCCTGCCGGCGCGCTGCTCTGGTCCAGGGTGACGGAGTAGTCGGCGAGCGTCGCCGCGACCGTACCGTCCGTCGCCGCACCGTCGCCCCCGTCGCCCCCATCGTCGTCCCCGCCGCAGCTCGCCGCGACGAGCGCGAGTCCCACGACCATCGATACCGCCAGCCACCATCGTCCGCGCAGGTTCACGAGCGCCTCCTTTCGGTGGGCACGCGTTCGCGAAGGGTCGTGCCCGTACCGCGGGTGACTCTACGCATGCCTTCCGCGAGCTCCGGCTCCGTGACGGTCGTGTCATCGAACCGTCACCGTTCGGTCATGCGAGCTCCCGGCTCCTGAACATGACGGTCTCGTCACCCCGAGTGGCTCCGCGACCCCTTCGCGGCCTAGCATCCGGCTTGTGCCGCGCGTGCTGGTGGTCGACGACGAGCCGAGGATCGTCAGCTTCGTCTCTCGCGCGCTGTCGGCCGAGGGGTTCCAGGTGGACGGCGCGATGGACGGGGCCCGCGGTCTGGACCTCGCGAGGACCGGCGGATACGAGCTCGTGGTACTCGACCTGCTGTTGCCGAGCCTCGACGGGGTGTCGCTGCTCCAAGAGCTGATGGAGGCGCGCCCCGCCCAGCGCGTGCTCGTCCTTTCGGCGGTGTCCGACGTCGAGACGAAGGTGCGGTGCCTCGAGTTCGGCGCGTCGGACTACCTGTCGAAGCCGTTCTCGCTCGCCGAGCTCGTCGCCCGGATCCGCGCGCGCCTTCGTCAGCCGGCGTCCGGACCGGAGAAGCGGTCGCTGCAGGTCCGCGGCGTCACGCTCGACCTCACGCGCCGAGTGGCGGATGTGGGTGAGGGGCCGGTGTCGCTCAGCGAGCGGGAGTTCCTCCTGCTCGAGTACCTGATGCGCCGAGAAGGCGACGTGTGCACTCGGCAGCGGCTCCTCCAGGATGTGTGGGGATATTCGTTCGACCCGGGGAGCAACGTGGTGGATGTGTGCGTCGGGCGGCTCCGCGCGAAGCTCGGCGCCGACGTGATCGAGACGGTGCGCAATGTCGGATATCGCTTCGACGCTTCGTAGGCATTGGGTCGAGGTCGCGTGGGGCGCCTTCGCGGCCGTGAACGTCGCCGTCATCCTCACGCTCACCGACTGGGAGACGATCCCGTTCCATTTCGTCTGGGTGAGCCTCACCCTCGTCTACGGCTTCCGGGTGTGGCGTCTGCGGACGACGATGATCGTCCTGCTCGTCGTGTTCGTCGTGACGGGCGCGGCCCTCGCGTGGACGGTCTCTCGCGGCGGCGAGGGACCCGACGAGTTGACGGAGGTCCCGCTCATGGCGGCGATGTTCCTCGCGATGGTGTGGCACGCGCATCGGAGGCAGCTCGCGACGGAGGAGGCGCGACGGCTCGCCGAGAGCGAGCACCGGCTCCTCGAAGGGCAGCGCGAGTTCGTTCGCGACGCCTCGCACGAGCTCCGGACGCCGATCACCGTCGCTCGCGGGCACGCCGAGCTGATCCGCGACTCCGGCGTGGACGGTCAGGTTGCCAAGGACGCCGACGTCGTCCTGGACGAGCTCGGGCGCCTGTCGCGGCTCGCGGACCGGCTCCTCATCCTGACGGCGGCCGATCACCCCGGCTTCCTGTCGACCGAGGTCGTCGAGGTCGAGCCGCTCGTCGTCGGCCTGATGCGCCGGTGGAGCCCGACCGCGCGGCGTGCGTGGCGCGTGCAGGTCGCCGCCGAGGGGACGGTTCCCGCCGATCGCGAGCGGCTCGAGACCGCGCTCGACGCGCTGCTGGAGAACGCCGTGAAAGCCACCGCCGAGGGCGGCTCGATCGCCGTGGGATGCCGGTCCGAGGACGGGCGCCTCGTGCTCGAGGTCGCCGACGACGGTGCTGGCATCGGCGCCGAGGCGCTGCCGCGGATCTTCGAACGGTTCTCCAAGCTCGAGCCGGATCGCTCGAGGACGAACGGCGGGACCGGGCTCGGGCTCTCGATCGCGAAGGCGATCGTCGAGGCGCACGGTGGATCGATCGCGGTCGAGAGCGAGGAAGGCCGGGGAGCGACCTTCCGGATCAGCCTGATCGGGTTCGAGCCGGCGACGAGCTAGCCGGAGTCGGCTCCGCCGACCTCGAGGGCGCGGAGGTCGTCGAACGTCTCGCGCCGCAGCCACGGCGTCGCCGTTGCGTTCCGCACGGCGACCAGCGGCGGCCGGCCGAGCCGGTTGTAGTTGCTCGCCAGCGAGTAGCAGTACCCGCCCGTCGCGGCCACGGCGAGGAGGTCGCCCGGGCGCGGCTCGGGGAGCTCGCAGCCGCGGGCGACGACGTCGCCCGACTCGCAGTGCTTGCCGACCACGTCCACCGTTCGGAGCGGCCGGTCCGGCGCCGGCGAGGCGAGCGCGACCGCATGGCGCGCGCCGTAGAGCGCGGGGCGGATGTTGTCCGACATCCCGCCGTCGACCGCGGCGAGGACCCGGCCGGCCCGGTCCTTCACCGCGCCGATCCGGTACAGCGTGATGCCGGCGTTCGCGACGATCGCGCGGCCGGGCTCGGCGATGAGCTCGCCGGGCGGAAGGCCGTGGCGTTCCAGGCCGGTCCGAAAGCGTTCCTTCACCTGGCGCGCGATCGCGGCCGGGTCCGTGCGCGCCTCGTCGACGTAGGTCGCGGGGAAGCCTCCGCCGACGTCGAACCGCGACAGGACGGCTCCGCTCTCCTTCGAGGCCCGCGCGGCGACCTCGACCAGCACGTCGGTCGCCGAGAGGAACGGCGCGATGCCCTCGATCTGCGAGCCGACGTGCGTGTGCAGCCCGACCGGCTCGACGCCGGGAAGCTCGATCGCCCGGCTGATCGCCGCGATCGCTTCCTCGGGGGTCATGCCGAACTTCGAGTCCTCGCCGCCGGTCTCGATCGACGGGTGGCCGCCCGCGGTCACCGAGGGGATCACGCGGAGCATGATCGGCTGGGATGCGCCGGCGTCGTTGGCGATCGGCGCCAGCCGTTCGAGCTCGGCGGGGTTGTCGACGATCACGAGGCCGATCCGCTCGGCGATCGCCAGCCGGAGCTCGTCGTCGGACTTGTTGTTGCCGTGCAGCGCGATCCGCTCGGGCGGGACGCCGGCCTCGAGCGCCGCGCGGAGCTCGCCCCCGGATGCGGCCAGCGCGCCGAGACCCTCCTCGGCGACGAGTCGGATCGCGCGTCTCGCCGTGAGGGCCTTGACCGCGTAGAGCGCCGTGCCGAACGCATCGCGGAACTCGCGCGCCCGGTCGCGGATCTCGTCCTCGTCGATGACCATGACCGGCGTGCCGAACGTGCGGGCAAGCTCGTCGGCCGAGATCCCGCCGATCTCGAGACCGTCGACGTCGATCCGCGCCGAGGCCGGCCACGGCCGCGCGGCGAGCGGCTGCGTCGCAGACGGCTGCGTGGTGGGTCCCGAAGGTCGATGGCTCACGGGTGGTCTCCTGAAGACGTGCGATGCTATCAACCGCCCCGCACCGGTCCGAAGCCGAACGAAGGAGCCTTTCCGTGAAGGTCGTCGAGCACCTCGCGAACGCGACGCGTCCTCTCGTGAGCGTGGAGATCATCCCGCCCCGTCGCGGGGGAGACGTGCAGCGGATCTACGAGGCCGTCTCGTCGATCATGCCGTTCGACCCGCCGTTCATCGACATCACGAGCCACTCGGCCGAGGCCGTCTGGGACGAGCTGCCCGACGGGACGTGGCGGCGACGCGTCACGCGAAAGGCGCCGGGGACCTTCGGTCTGTGCGCGGCGATCAAGCATCGGTTCAACGTCGATCCCGTTCCGCACGTGCTGGCGAACGGGTTCACGCGCGAGGAGACCGAGGACGCGCTGATCGAGCTCAACTACCTCGGGATCGAGAACGTGCTCGTGATCCGGGGGGACGGCGCGCCGCGGGAGGCGGTGGAGGGCCGGTCGATCAACGAGAGCGGCCTGGACCTCGTGCGGCAGGTGGCCGAGATGAACCGCGGCGTGTATCTCGAGCAGCTGGTCGAGGCCACGCCGAGCGACTTCTGCATCGGTGTCGCCGCGTACCCGGAGAAGCACGTCGAGGCGCCGAACCTCGAATGGGACATCTCGGTCCTGCTCGACAAGCAGAAAGCCGGGGCGCACTACGCCGTCACCCAGATCTTCTACGAGAACGAGGTGTTCTTCCGGTTCCTCAAGGCCGCCCGCGATCGCGGCGTGACGATCCCGATCATCCCGGGCTTGAAGATCCTCACGCGGCAGGAACAGGTCCGGCTGGTGCCCAAGCACTTCGGCGCGAGCATCCCGGAGCGGCTGGTCGGCGAGATGATCGAAGCCGGCTCACCCGAGCGGGCCACGGACGTCGGCGTGCGGTGGGCGCTGGAACAGACGCGCGAGCTGCTGGACCGCGGCGTCCCGTCGGTCCACTTCTACGTCATGCAGAACACGCGTCCGTTCGTGACGATGATGGAGCAGCTCCACCGCAGCGGCTGAGCGGGCGGGCGCCTACGGTTCGGCGGGTTCGCTCACGCGGTCTCGAAGGTCCTCGACCGCGGGAGAGGTTTCCCGGGCACGGCCGAGGAGGAAGCGCGCGGGGGTCGGGCCCCGGCCCTTGAGGTCGATCACCTGTGTCTCGCTCAACCGGTAGTCGTCGCCGAGGAGCGCGGCCGTCGCCTCCGAGACGAGGATGCGTCCCGGCGTCCCGTGCGACTCGAGACGGCTGGCCAGGTTCACCGTGTCGCCCCACAGGTCGTACGCGAACTTGCGGTGTCCGATCACGCCGGCGACCGCTGGACCGGACGCGACGCCGACTCGGACGCGCATCGGATCGCTGCTCGGCCAGCGGATCTCAGCCATCGTCTCCTGGATCCCGAGCGCCATCTCGGCCGCCGCCCGGGCGTGCTCGGGGTGGGGCTCGGGCGCGCCGGCGACGGCCATGTACGCGTCGCCCACGGTCTTGATCTTCTCCAGCCCGAACCGGTCCACCAGGGTGTCGAACCGGGTGAAGATGCCGTCGAGCACCGAAACGAGCTCGTCCGGCGGGATCGACGCGCCGCGCGGCGTGAAGCCCTCGATGTCGGCGAACAGGACGCTCACCTCGGGCAGCGCGTCGGCGATCGACGCCGCATCGGGCTCCGCCCCGCGGTCCTTGAGGCGTTCCACGATGGCGTGCGGCAGCGTGTTCTCGAGCAGGTCCTCGGACCGGCGCCGCTCCAGATCCAGCTCGCGCTCGCGCAGGTAAAGAAGGCGCATGAAGCGTTCGAGGACGTAGGCGCCGGCCATCCCGATCGACGCGAACCCGATCAGGAAGAAGTCGACGAAGATCACATCTCGCGCCGTCTCACCGACGACGACGGACACGACGTTGTGGTACGCGATCAGCACGATGCCGATCACGGCCGTGTAGATGAACTGGACGCGGCTGAGCACGTAGTTGAACGCGAGCACCAGGATCATCCCGGCGAACGCCCACTCCGCGGTCGCCCCCTCGACGAAGACACGATGCGTCGACCAGAGGATGCCGTTCGCGAGCAGGACGAAGGCCAGGATCGGCTGCCACCGCCTCGGGTACCAGCTCGCGTACGTCAGCGCGAAGCTGACGAGGACGATCGGGATCGCGACCGCGAACCGAAGCACGAGGTCCGCGGTTCCGCCGGCGTCGTTAGGAACCAGATACCGGGCGAGGATGCCGAAGACGGCCCACATGAAGATGCCGAGCACGTGCGCGAGTCGGATGTACGGCAGGTTGTCGCGGAAGTAGTCGCGCTGGTACGAGTCGCCGAGCCGCTGGTCGACGAAGCGCAGCGTGATCGGATGCAGCTCGGGCACCGCTTTGAGGAAGCGCCGGAGTGGGCGAGGGAAGAAGATGGCGCGCGCGATGCTCATGGTGTTGCATGGTCCCACATCCCGTCGGATGCGAGAGAGCTCCGGCGGTCAGCGCGTGGGGTCGGCGCGCTCCGGCTGAGATTCCTCGGTGAGCGGGGTCTCGGCCGACGGGTCGCGGAGGAGAGGGTCGTCGTCGGGCGCCGGGGGGCCGAGCGCCGACATCCCAGCGAAGAACCCGCCGAGTGCGCCGAACGCCGTGCCCGCCACCAGGGCGGCCCACATGCCGGGGGACCACGGGTCGAAGACGATCGAGCCGATCAGCAACCCGAGCGCGACGCCGACCAGCGGGCCGACGAGCATGCCGACTGCGATCCGGGTCCCGGCGCGGCGGCCCACGTGGTCCGATCGATGCGGATCGGCGCTCATGGACCAGTCCTACCGCGACCGGCCGTCAGCGAAACTCGGCCTCGGAACCGTGAAGGAACGAAGGAGCGAAAAGGGTGCGGCGTCAGGATGCCGAAGCGTAAGCCTCGCGGGCGGTCCCGAGGATCTTGCGGAACGTCGCGTCCACGTCTCGGCTCGGCTTCGGCAGGCTGGCGGCGATCGAACCTCGGGACGCACCCACCCATTCGTTGAACCGCAGGCTGTTCGTGATGCCTTCGGACCACAGGCGGATCGGCGCGGATACGTTGAACGCCAGCGTCCTGGACCCTTTCCGGATCGCCTCCACGGCGGCCTCGTCGAACGCCGCCCTGGTTCGGTAGCCGAGGAGCTGGATCGCCCGGTCCAGGACCCGCACCCCGTTCGCCCGCGCCACCGACTCGAGCGCGGGATCGGCGAGGATCGCCGCCGCCGTGAGCTCGCTCCACTCGAGGAAGCGCAGGTACGACGCGATGGGGAGCTCGGGGAAGGTCACGGACAGCGCCCGCTCGGCCGGCGTGTCGTCCGTCGGCTTGGATCCCCGGTTCATCCCGCCCCCTTGGCGCCCCGCTTTGCAGGGCAGCCTTGATGAGGACACTCCCACAATGGGCTCGGGCTGTCTACTCGGAAGGCTTGCGGTGGATCTCGATCCACACCGTGGTCAAGCCGTCCTCGGTCGAGACGCCCCACCGGTCGGTCAGCTGCGACACGAGGAAGAGACCCCAACCGGATTCCTGGAACGGGTTGTTGGGGGATGGGGGAGGCGCGAACCCGCGCCCACGATCGCGCAGCTCCAAACGGATCGTCTCATCCGTCACGGAGATCTCGAGATCGATCGGGTCGCTGGACCGGAGGCCGGCGTGGCGGATGCTGTTCGTGACGAGCTCGCTGACGATGAGGCGAAGATCGTCGAGCAGCGACTCGTCGAGCTCGCCGCGAAGGCTTTCGAGGACCTCGCGGGATCGCGGGATCGACTCGGGGACGGCGGGAAGGGCCACGGCGATCTCAGGCACCGTTCACGTCCTTCTCCTCCACGAACTCGAGCCTCTTCTCCAGGAGCGCGATCCGGAAGACGCGATGCACCGCCTCCGGTCCCGAGACGATCCGCAGGCGCCTTCCTTCTTTGCGCGTGCGAGCGTCCACCGCCAGGATGAACCGAAGACCACTCGAGTCAAGGAACCGCAGATCGCGGAGGTCGAGCACCAGCGTGTCGGGCGCGTGCTCCCGTTCGATGTTGGACACGAACTCCTCGGCGTTGGGGACCGTCGTCAGGTCGAGCTCGCCCTCGAAGCGGACGCGCACGGTGTCGTCGTCGAACGTCGCGTCGAGCACGATCGGATTCACGAGGGCACCTTCAGCACGAGCACGGCGACATCGTCCTTCTGGTCTCCGTCCCTGAAGTCCAGGACCGCGCCGTCGATCGTGTCGGCGATCTCCTGCGCGTTCGCCCCTCCGAGGGTGGCCAACAGCTCGATGAGCCGTTCCTCTCCGAACTCCTCGTCGCCGCGGCGCTCGTCCACGACGCCGTCCGTGTACATGACGAGCGCGTCGCCCGGCCCGAGGTCGAGCACGCGGTCCACGATCGTCGGGTCTTCGAAGACGCCGATGAGCGTGCCGGGCTCGCCGACGGTCTCGACGCGTCCGTCCGGATGCAGCAGGAGGGGAAGGGGATGGCCGCCCGAAGCGATCGTCACGCGCGCGTTCGCGCCGTCGCGCCGAACCCGCGCGAAGCACGCGGTGCAGAACATGTTGTCTCGCACCTGCCGAAGGATCGCTTCGTTCAGCGTCTCGAGCAGCGCGCTCGGCCGGGTCTCGGACATCGCCGCGGTGCGGATCGTGTATCGAGCGAGTCCCATCATCGCGGCCGCCTGCGGGCCCTTGCCGACGACGTCGCCGATCAACGCGCCCCAGTTGTCGAGGTCGACCTCGAACACGTCGTAGAAGTCGCCGCCCACCGTGGTTCCGGGCGCTGCGGAGCGGTACCGCGCGCCGACCTCGAGGCCGGGGACGTCGGGCAGTTCGGGGGGAACGAGGCTTCGCTGCAGGGTGTCCGCGATGAGCTCGCGCTCGGCGTACAGGCGGGCGTTGTCCAGGAGTGTGCCGGCTCGGCGTCCGAGCTCGATCGCGAGGTCGAGATCCTCGCGAACGAACGGCGGCGACCCCTCGATCCGAACCAGGCCCAAGATCCCCAGCAGCTGGCCGCGCCCGACGAGCGGAACGGCGATCGCGGACCTGGCTCGGAGCCGGCGACCGAGCTTGCGCTGCTCGTCGGTCGCCGTGACCTCGTCCATGAACGTCGTAGGGAGATCGGGCTCCCAGGCGGCCGCTCCCGTTCGCAGCACCCGCGCGACCACGCTGCCCTCGTCGTCCGGCTCGGGGAGGCGCATCGTCGCGGCGCGGCGAAGGACGCCGTCGAGGGCCAGGTCCCGATGCGCCGTGACGACGTCCATGACGCTCCCGGTACGGTCCAGCCGGTAGACGGTGCTGTAGTCGGAGAACCCGCGCGAGGTCGTCCGGACGAGCGCGCCGAGCATCCGCCGCGCGTCGAGTGTCTCGGCCATGCCGGCGCCGGCCTCGGAGAGGATCTGGAGCCGTTCGCTCGCTCGCGACTCCTCGCGGCGGGCGTCCCGCTCGGCTTGATACAGCCGAGCGTTCTCGATCGCGATGGCCGCGCGATGGGCGAGGTCCTCGGCCAGGGCGAGGTCGTCCCGATCGTATCGGTACCCGGATTCCGCCCAGACGAAGGTCATGACGCCGAGCACGCGGTCGCCGACCGAGAGCGGCACGACCAACATCGAGCGCAGCTGCAGCTCGTCGAGCAGCTCCTCGAGCTCCGGCATCCTCTGCTTCGCCTCTTCGATCAGCTCCTTCGGGATCTCCTCCATGAGGAAGGGCCGGCCCGTGCGAAGGACCTGCGGCGTTCCGACCTCCGAGTCGGGATCGGGTGGGTATCGGCGGCGGATGTCGCGCGCGAGTTCCACCTTCGCCGGGTCGACGTGCGCGATCGCGACGAGCTCGATCGAGCCGTCCGTTCCGAGGAGGTCGATCGTGCACCAGTCCGCGAGGCGGGGGACGGCCAGGTCGGCCAGCCGCTGGAGTGTCTCTGACTCCTCCAGGGACGACGCGAGGACGTTGCTCGCCGCGGCCAGATACGCGAGTCGCTCTCCGACGGTCTCGAGCTCCGCGCGCGCCGCCGACTCGCGTCGATTCGCCTCGATGGTGGCAAGCCGTTGCTCGTGGACGTCGGTGGCGGTGCCGACCCATTCGGTGATACGGCTCGAGGCGTCGCGGACCGGCGCGGCATGGATGACGACGTGACGATGCTCACCTGAAGGCTCGTGCCACGCGCGCGCTCGCACCGAGTAGAGCTCACCGGTGTCGCGGGCATGGAACCACTTCTCCAACACGTCCTCGCGGTCGTCTGGATGGATCGCGTCGAGCCAGCCGAGGCCCCGATGCTCCTCCCAATCCTGACCCGTGTAGGCCGTCCACGAGGACTGGGGCTCGACGAAGGCCCCCGCCGGATCGACGGTCCAGTCGATCGTCGAGGTCGTCTGTACCAGCGATCGATATCGGCGCTCGCTCAGCTCCAGCTCCCGCCTCGTCGCGAGCTCCACCTCTCGC
The DNA here is from genome assembly GCA_963786805.1 of uncultured Actinomycetes bacterium. Classification (GTDB taxonomy): domain Bacteria; phylum Actinomycetota; class UBA4738; order UBA4738; family HRBIN12; genus CALGFI01. Next base: position 602,273 of record CAWBAK010000004.1, on the reverse strand, counting down.
AGGTCCGCCTGGAGCATCGCCTGCGTGCACTGCCGGGCGATCGCCCGCAGGAACTCGCGGTCGGTTTCCGGCCAATCCCGCTGGTCGGCGAACCGGACGCCCACCGAGCCGACGACCTGGTCCGCGGCGGCGAGCGGGATCGCGGCGAAGGCGCCACCGAACCCGAGGCGTTCCTGGGTCTCGACGATCGCCGGGAAGGCGGCCGCGAGCTCCGCCCCCGATCGCATCCAGATGCCGACGCCCGATCGGATGGCCTCGGCGAGCGGCGAGGGCGTCTGCAGGTCCAGCGGATGCCAGGACTCGATCACCTCCGCCGGGTAGCCGCGCGCCGCGGCGACCTCGAGTGCGCCTTCGGGGCGGACCCGGACGACGACGGAGGCGACGCCGCCGAGCGCGACGATGCTCTGCTCGGCGAGCACCTCGGCCACGTCCTGCTGCGTCTCCGCGGACGCGATCGCGTTCGCGACGGTCTGCAGCCGTTCGGTGCGTTCGCGCGCGAGCTCCGCCTCGCGACGGGCGCGCCGCTCGGTCTCGTACAGGCGCGCCCGCTCGAGCGCCTGACCGCATTGACGTCCGAGTGCCTGGAACAGGACCGGGTCGTCCTCGCCCAGGCGGTGGCCAACGTCGAACGTGAATGCGAGCGCTCCGATCGGTCGTTCATCGACCAGGATCGGCAGGGCGACGGTGGGTCCGATGGGTCGCCCCGTGAACGACGGCGCGACGAGAGGGAAGCGTTGCGCCAGATCGGCCGGAGACTCGACGACGACGATCTGCCCGGTGCGGATCGCCTCACCCGCGGGCGTCGGCAGGTCCGCCGGGAAGCTGTGCCACCCCTCCAGCGCTCGCTCGCTGTAGCCCCGTGATGCGCCCATCTGCAGCATGCCGTCCTCATCGAGCAGCAGCACCACGCCGGAGTTGGCGCCGAGTGACGCCGTCGCCTCCGACACGGAGAGCTCGGCGACCTCGCTCGAGGTCAGCGCGCGCGAGTACTTCGCGGTCAGCGACTGCAGCAAGCCGAGCCGGCGGTTCGTGGCCTCGGACCGGGTGCGGATCGCGCGCTCGGTCTCGTACAGCCGGGATCGATCGAGGGCCTGCGCGCACTGGTGGGCGAGTGCGCTCATAACCTCGACGTCCTCCTCGCCGAACGTCCTCCGATCCGGGAACGACAGGGTGATCACGCCCACTCGTCGCGAGCCCACCAGGAGGGGGAGCGCCGCCCACGACTTCCCGACCGAGCGATGCCCGGCGAGCGAGGGGTAGGACCGGTCGCGTTCCTCGGGCGACGCGATCAGGACCAGGCGCCCATCCCGGATCGCGGCCGCCGCCGGCAGGTCGCCGTCGATGGGGAAGGACCCGAGACGCTCCATGGTCTCGGCGTCGTATCCGACCGAGGCGGCGATCCGTACGGTGTGACCCTCCTCGTCCACGACCCCCACGCCTCCTGCGCTGGCTCCCAGCGCCGGCACCATGTGATCGAGGACGATGCGTCCGATCGCGTCGACGGGCAGGACCGCTCCCAGGGCACCGCCGACGGACTGCACCAAGCGAAGGCGAGCGGCATCCTTTTCCGCCGCTTCTCGCGCTGCACGCTCGGTCTCGTGCAGGTTGGCGTTCTCGATCGCCGGTTCGAGTCGGGCGGCGACGAGCTCGAGCATCGAGACGTCTTCCTGCGTGAAGCGGCGCGGCCGGAGGCTGCCGGCGTGCAGGACCCCGCGGACCTCGCCCGCGCGGAGGATCGGCACGCCGACCAGCGAGCGGAGCCGTCGCCCGAGGAAGGGACTGACCGCACCGGCCCGTCCGAGGTCTCCGATCACCGCAGGGCGTTTCTGCGACGCGATGCGTCCCGCGACGCCCACGCCGAGCGGAACGTCCACGCGCTCCTCGGCGGGGCGCTCGAGGCCGCTCGTCGCCCGGATGCGTAGGACCTGCGCGACCGGGTCGAGCAGCAGGACGGTGACCGAGTCGGCGTGCAGGAGGTCCCGCAGACGCCCGAGGAGCTCCTCGAAGAGCTGGTCCAGCGACAGGTGCACGAGGGCCGCGTCGGTGATGGCTTGCAGATGGGCGATCCGCTCTTCGACGCGGCGGGTCTGCTCCCATCCGCGCTGTTCGGCCTCGCCGGCCCGCGAGAGCACCAGGAGTCGGAGCGCCTCGCTCTCGCCGGGAACCACGATCGAGCGCGCCTCGACGCTTGCGGTCGAACCGTCTGCGCGGCGCACCTCGACCCGCCGTTGCCACTCGCCGCCGGATGCGCCCTTGCGTCCTTCCGCGCCCTCGTCGACCAGGACCTCATCGAGCTCCACGCGCTCGTCGCGTGTGCGGCCGAGGAGCTCGGCCGCCGCCCGGTTCATGTCGAGCACCGTGTCGTCCTGGTCAAGGATCAGGATGGCATCGGGGTACGCCTCGAACACGCGCTCGCGCATGTCCTGCTCGCGCAGGAAGCCGAGGAGCTCCTCGGCCCCTTCCGCGGAAGGGTCGCGTTCGGGTTCGAGCTTCTCCGCCATCCCCTGCCCTTCGAGATCCGGCGTGATCCGCCGGTCGGTCCAGCATAGGGGTGGGTGGGTGCCGATCCGCAAGTAGGCCACTCGGGGTTCCGCCATCTGAACCCATGGCCGCCGTTTACCCCGTGCGTGCTCGGGTAGTCCACCGGCGTTCGGCACGAGAGCTCCGGGGCAGCAGCGGAAGCAGGGGAAGCTCCCAAACGATGGCGATCCGGACCAGACCGCACGACCCGTTGCGCCCGCGTCCGGGCACGACCGGCAATCGGTCGGCGCGCCCGGTTAGGCCCGGTCATCCGAAGGAGCATCACGCAGTCCGGGTCGGCACCCGCACGGCGCTCCCGGTCAGGGTGCCGAGTACCCGACCCCTTCTGCCGGCGCCGATCCGCCTGTTCCAGCTGACGATCCTGGCAACCGTGCTCGTCGCGGGCACCGCGGCCTGCATCGTCCTGGCCGCCGTGACCTACCTGGGTTTCCTGTCCACGACGGTCGACGTCCCCTCGCCCGCCCGGCTTGCAGAAACCACGTTCCTCTTCGACCGCGGGGGCGAGCGCATCGCGGGTCTGCACGGACCCGTGGACCGAACGGTCATCCCCCTGGACGCGATGCCGCTCCACCTTCGCGCCGCCGTCCTCGCCGCGGAGGACAAGGGGTTCTACGCGCACGGCGGCATCGACGCACAGGCGATCCTTCGTGCGGCGATTACCGACCTGAAGGAGGGGTCCTTCGTCGAGGGCGGGTCCACCATCACGCAGCAGTACGTGAAGAACGTCTTCACGGGTGGAGACCGCACGCTCGCCCGGAAGTTCGAGGAGGCCGCGCTGGCGATCGAGCTCGAACGCCGCTTCTCGAAGGACCAGATCCTCGAGCGCTATCTCAACACGATCTACTTCGGACACGGCGCCTACGGCGTGCAGGCCGCGGCTCAGACGTACTTCGACGTTCCCGCGCGAGACCTCAGGCTCCTGCAGTCCGCGACGCTCGCGGGCCTGATCGCGGGCCCGGCGCGCTTCGACCCGGTCCGTCATCCCCGGCGGGCTGAGCATCGCCGGGACTACGTCCTGAGCGAGATGGTGGACATGGGCTCCCTCTCCGCGCATCGGGCGGCTCGGCTGGCCGAACGGCCGCTCCGGCTGGACCTTTCCTCGAACCGGTCATCAGAGGCGCCGTACTTCACCGAGGTCGTGCGACGGTTCCTGTTCGACCGGTACGGGAAACACGGGACGCTCCGCGGTGGCCTTCGCGTCGAGACCACGCTCGACCTCGGATGGCAGCGGGCGGCCGAGCGCGCGGTGGCGGAGAATCTCTCGTTCCCCGGCGACCCCTCCGCGGCGCTCGTGGCGATCGATCCGCGCACCGGCGAGATCCGCGCCATGGTCGGGGGTGTCGACTTCGAGACTACGAAGTTCAACCTGGCGACTCAAGCCGCCCGGCAGACGGGGAGTGCGTTCAAGCCGTTCGTGCTGGCCGCGGCCCTGCGCGAAGGCATCTCGCCGCTGTCCGTGATGTCGGGACCTTCCTCGATGACGATCGACGACCCGAGATGCGAGACCAAGGGCGAGCCCTGGCAGGTGGGGAACTACGCCGACGCTTCCTACGGAACGATGACGATCGCCGACGGTATCGCGAGCTCGGTGAACACGATCTTCGCGCAGCTGGCGCTCAAGGTCGATCCCGAGAACGTGGTACGCACCGCCGCCCGTCTCGGGATCGATGCCCCGCTCTCCCCGGTGTGCTCGATCGCACTCGGCGTCGAGGAGGTGACGCCGCTCGACATGACCTCCGCGTTCGCGACGATGGCCGCGAACGGCGTCCGGCGAGATCCCACGCCGGTTCGCCTCGTCCGTGGCAGCGACGAGGTCCTCGATCGTCCGATCGACGTGGACGGAACCCGTGTGCTGTCCCGCAATGACGCCGCGACCCTCACCTGGGCCCTCCAAGGCGTCGTCGACCACGGCACGGGAACGGCCGCGATGCTGCCCGGCCGGCCGGTGGCCGGCAAGACCGGAACCTCGCAGGAGTACACGAATGCGTGGTTCTGCGGCTTCGTTCCGCAGCTCGCCACCTGCGTGTGGGTCGGCTACCCGGAGGGGAACATCCCCATGGAGGGCGTGCACGGGCTCTCCGGTGTCACGGGGGGCTCCATCCCCGCGGCGATCTGGCACGATTTCATGACCGTCGCCACGTCCCGGATGACGGTCCTCGGTTTCCCCAGCCCAGACCTCGGCGGATACACGCTCCTGGCCCCGCCTCCACCTCCGCCGCCGCCTCCCGATCCCGAAGAAGACCACGGGCACGGCAACGAGGAACACGGGAACGGGAACGGCAACGCGAACGGCCACGACGACTGAGTTCGTTGCCGGTATCGACTGGAGGGGCGTTTAGCCGGCCAATGCGGGGGTAGCGTGCGACGTAGTCGCGCGCATCACCGCGTCGACTTCGGTCGAGGTGTCGGCGAACGCCGGTTGGGTCAGGGGCAAGGCGAGGACGCTCAGCCGGCAGGAAGCCGGTCGCGGGAGGGCACGATGTCGAAGACGCGGTCGAGTCCGGTCAGGGTGAAGACCTTCATCGGCGATCCCGTCACGCCGACCAGGACGAGTTGTCCGTCGCGCTCGCGGACGCGCTTGAGACACGTGACGAGCGTGCCGAGACTGCTCGAGTCCATGAACCCGACATCGGTGAGATCGAGCGCGATGCGAACCGGAGGCTCTCCGACGAGGCCGAGGACGTGCTCGCGCAGTTGGGGGGACGTGTGCAGATCGAGCTCGCCGCTCACGCGAACGACGGTCCACGCCCCTTGCGCCCCGTTCTCGAGTGCGAGTTCCATCCGCCCCTCCCTCCGCATGATGGCGTTCACGCCGGGAACGCTGTTCGCACCCGCCGGACCGAGGGGGACAGTATAGGTGGTCGGCGTCTTCACCAATCTCGGCACGGATTCCGTTCGTCTTTCGATCCCCGCTCGCAGCGAGTACATCCATGTGCTTCGTTCGGTCACCGCCGCCGTCGCCGGCAGACTCCCGTTGTCGCTCGATGACGTCGACGACCTGCGGCTGGCGGTCGACGAAGCCTGCGCGAGACTCCTGGCCCTTCCGGGTAACCCCGCCACCTTCCGTCTCGACCTTCGGTCGCTGCCCGACCGCCTCGAGGTGGTTGCGGCGGTGGACACGCCGACCCAGACCTGGCCTCCGATCGGGTTCGAGGACACCCTCGCGTGGCGCGTGCTCTCGGCGCTCGCGGAGAGCGTCCGGTTCGAACTGTGGAACGGCGCGCCCGCGATCCGGATCGTGAAGCGGACCATCTCCAGGAACGGCCGGTGACCGCCCGCGCGCGCGTCGACCTCCAAGCGCTCGACGAGCGCGAGCTGTTCGGCATGCTCCCCCAGGACACCGCAGCTCGCGAGGAGCTCACGCGCCGCTTCCTGCCGCTCGCCGAGTACCTCGCGCGGCGTTTCTCGGGTCGCGGGGAGTCACAGGACGATCTCTTCCAGGTCGCCAGCCTCGGGCTGCTGAACGCCATCGACCGGTTCGATCTGAGCCGCGACGTCCAGTTCTCGACGTACGCGGCCATCACCATCGTGGGCGAGTTGAAGCGGCATTTTCGCGACAAGGGGTGGGCGGTTCGGGTTCCTCGCCGCTTGCAGGAGATCGGGTTGCGGATCAATGCGGTCTTGCCCGAGCTCTCCCAGCAGCTCGGCCGGTCACCGACGATCGACGAGATCGCGGCCCGGTGCGACGCGAACGCCGAAGAGATCCTCGAGGCGATGGAGGCGAGCCAGGCCTACGCGACCAGCTCCCTCGACGCCCCGGCCGGCGAGGACGGCGCGGCGCCCATCGAGGTCCTGGGAGGCGATGATCCCTCGCTGGAACTGCTGGAGGAATGGTCGAGCGTCGCGCCGGCGGTTCGCGACCTGCCGCAGCGCGAACGCACCGTGCTGTACCTCCGGTTCTTCCGAGGCCTCACGCAATCGGAGATCGCTCGCGAGGTCGGTGTCTCGCAGATGCACGTCAGTCGCATCTTGTCGCAGACACTCCGCGAGCTGCGTGAAGCGGTGAACCCCGGCGCGCCGGTCGCCGATCCCGAGCTGCTCGAGGAGATCGACGGTGCGGACGGAGAAGCCATCCGGTGATCGACCGCGAACGGTGGCGGACGTGAGCATGGACGGGGTGGAACGCCTGCGCGACCAGCGCGGACACGAGCAGGTCACGTTCGACGACGTCGCGGATCACTTCGAGGACTTCGTCAAGCGCCGGCCGGAGGCGCGGTCGACGATCGATGCGTTCGCCGCGTTCCTCGCAGGAATCGAGGACGTCGACCACGAGCACGAAGGGCACGGCCCCACGCTCGACGCGAACTGAAGCGCGCGCTCGGGAAGCCCTCAGGAAGCGAGCGCCGCGCGGTCGAGCAAGGGGACGACCGGGACGCGGTAGCGCTCGGCGATGCCGCGGCTCAACCGGGGGTCGTCCTCGTCCTCGAGCACCGCGGCAACCCGGGCGAACTCACATCGCCAGCCCGAGGTCCCCAGGACGTAGCGTCCCCACCCCCGGACGATGCCTCTGGCCTTGGGTCCCTTGGCTCCTCGGAGCGTGTCGAACTCGGGCTCTCGGAAGGCGTAGATCCCGCATTCGCACAGCGCGTCGGGGACGCCGTGGTGCCCCGGTCCCGTGCGACCGTGCCAGATGAGTGGCCGGAGGCACAGGGCGCCGAGCGGGCGATCGTGCGGCCAGACGGTGGGGTGGAAGAGCGAGCGGAGGCGCGGAGGGCCCTCGCCCTCGCGCCACAGGGCCCACTCGCGGTAGCCGACCAGCGGAACGAAGCCATCGGGAGCCCTCCCGATGACGTCCTCGATGAGGTTGCTCATCAGGACGGGACCGGCTCCTCGATCCGACGCGGGATCGGCTGCTCGGTCTGTGGTTCGACAGGAACCGGCTCGGGGACGACGAGCGGCTCGATGATCCCGACCTCCTGGATCTCACCGATGAACATCTCCGCCTCCTTCCGACGGGCTCACGACGGCTCACGCAGCGAGCTCGGCGTCCTTGCGCTCCTTCATCTGCCGGCCGAGCTCCTCGAGCGTTTCCCGATCGAAGACGTCGCGGGCGTGCTCGAACATCTCGCCCTCTTCCTCCTCGATGTGATGCTCGAGGTTCTCCTTCATGACCGTGAACTTCGCCGCCCATCGCTCGTCCTCGACGGGCGTTCGCTCGATCTCGCCCATGATCGTGTCGACCACGTTGTGCTCCTCGTAGGCCTCGAGCACGATCTCCTTCGCCTCGGCGTGTTGCTTCAACGCCGGGTAGAAGATCTCCTCCTCGATCGCCTCGTGGACCTGCAGCTCGCGCTTCAGCTCGGCGAGCCCCTCCTGTCGCGTCTTCGTGGCACGCTCGGTCGTTTCTTCGAGCGCGGTGAGCATCTTCTTCACCTTCGCGTGGTCATCCTTCAGTAGCGCGATCGCGTCCATCGGTCCTCCTTCTCGCCTGGCTTGCCGTCTGCGTGCACGGCCCATCGGGGCCGCACGGCAGACGTACCCACCCGTGTGTGGGCTTACGCATGGGCGTCGCCCGCGTTTGTGCGAAGGCGCTGCCGGGAACGCTCGCGCCCGAGGAGTGATCGATGCGCTTGCAAAGGAGCTCGGTCGAAACGCCGGGGATCACCCGGCGTCGGCGCGGCAAGGGGTTCTCGTACGAGGACGCCGCCGGCAACCGGGTGCGCGATGAGGAAACGCTCGAGCGCATCCGCGCTCTGGTCATCCCGCCCGCGTGGGAGGAGGTCTGGATCTGCGCGGACCCCGTCGGTCACATCCAGGCCGCCGGGACCGACGCCGCGGGGCGGCGGCAGTACCTGTACCACGCGGATTGGCGTGTTCGCCGCGACGCGGAGAAGTTCGACCGGATGCTCGCGTTCGCGCAGGCGCTGCCACGGCTGCGCGAGCGGGTCGCGCTCGACCTCTCGCTGCGCGGCATGCCCAAGGACAAGGCTCTCGCCTGCGCGGTCCGTCTCCTCGATCAAGGGTTCTTCCGCGTGGGCTCCGAGTCGTACGCGAAGCAGAACGGATCGTTCGGGCTCGCCACGCTCCGCAAGGAGCACGTGAAGGTGCAGAAGGATCGGATCGTCTTCGACTTCAGGGCCAAGAGCGGTGTGCGGCGCATCCAGACCGTGCACGATCCCTCGGTGGCTCCGCTGGTCCGCACGATGAAGCTGCGGCGGAGCGGCGGCCGCGAGCTCCTCGCCTACCGGCAAGGTCGCGCGCTGGCGCGACGTGCGCTCGAGCGACATCAACGAGTACGTCCGCGATGCGGCCGGCGGCGAGTTCACGACGAAGGACTTCCGGACCTGGCACGGCACCGTGCTCGCCGCGGTGTTCCTCGCGACCGGTGACAAGGACGCGAACGGTGCCACCTCGCGCAAGCGGATCGTCTCCGCGTCCATCCGCGAGGTCGCCGGGTACCTGGGCAACACCCCGGCCGTGGCGCGCGCTTCCTACGTCGACCCGCGGGTCGTGGACCGCTTCGAGGAAGGGGTCACGATCGCCGCCACGCTGGATCGGCTCCCGGCCGATGAGCCCACCGATGCCATCTTCCGCGAGGGTCGTGGAGGCGGCCGTCCTGGACCTGCTGCAGGAGGACCCCGCGCCCGCCACGCGCGCTGCCTGAGTCGTTTGCCTGCCTGGGCGTGCGGGTACACGTGAATCCCTGACTTCGGGGGGAGTCCGATGCTGGCACCCGAGACCGCGTCGAAGAACGCGCCTGTAGACCACGGGGACGACCGCCTGCCCGTCGTGCTCGACGAGACGATGGCGGCGCTACGCGCGGCCGAGATCCAGTTCCTGCTGATCGGTGGCGTGGGGTCGTGCGTGTTCGGCCGCGACCGCGGCACGCGCGACATCGACGTGTTCCTGCGACCCGAGAGCGCCGAGCACGCCCTTTCGGCACTCGCGGACCGGGGCTTCCGCACGAAGAAGGAGTACGAGCACTGGCTCTACAAGGCCTGGAAGGACGACGTGCTGGTGGACGTGATCTTCCGGTCCTCGCGCGACATCCTGTTGGATCAGGAGATGCTCGATCGCGCTCGCATCGTGACGTTCCGCGGGCGCGAGGTCCCGGTCGCGCCGCCGGAGGACCTGGTCGTGATGAAGGCGGTGGCGGCGAGTGAGGACACGCCCCGCTACTGGTACGACGCCATCGCGATCATCGGCCAGACCGAGCTCGACTGGGACTACCTGGTCTCGCGGGCGCGACAGCGAGGCGCGCGCCGGATGCTCAGCCTCCTGTTGTTCGCCGACTCTGTCGATCTGGTCGTGCCGCCGGAGCCGATCGAGGCGCTCTACGAGGCGATCGGCTCCCGGAGGTCCGCCTGATGGCCGAGCGCACGGACGACTACATCGCCGCGCACGTGCAGGAGGCGCTCGCGCGCGACCCCCGGGTCAACGAGCCCGAGCTCGAGGTCCAGGTCGTGAACCGCCGCGTCTTCGTGACCGGTGTGGTCCCCACGAACGAGCGCCGAGATGCGATCGAGGCCGTCGTGCGAGACGTCTCTCCCGACTTCGACGTGGAGAACCAGACGACCGTCGCCCGCTACCCCGAAGCCGGCGAACCGGAGCGCGTCGGATGATCCGGGTCGCCGCCGTCGGCGACGTGCACGTCGGTCCGGACTCGGCCGGCGTGCTCCGCGAACAGCTCTCCTCGGTCGGGAGGCGCGCGGATCTGCTGCTGATCGCGGGAGACCTGACGAAGTCCGGCGCTCCGGAGGAGGCGACGGCGCTCGCGGGCGAGCTCGCCGGTCTGGGTCTCCCGGTCGTCGCGGTGCTGGGCAATCACGATCACCACTCCGACCGAGAGGACGATGTCGCGCGGATCGTGCGCGGCGCCGGCGTAACCGTTCTGGAGGGCGAGGGCGTCGTGGTGCCGACCCCGGCAGGTGCGGTCGGCGTTGCGGGCATCAAGGGTTTCGGCGGCGGGTTCGCGGGCGCGAGCGGCTCCGAGTTCGGCGAGTCGGAGATGAAGGCGTTCATCCGGCACACGAAGGATCGCGCGGATGCGCTCGAACAGGCGCTCACGTCGCTCGATGCCGACGTTCGGATCGCGCTGATGCACTACTCGCCGGTCCGCGACACGCTGCAGGGTGAGCCGCCCGAGATCTTCCCGTTCCTCGGCAGCTACCTGCTGGCCGAGGCGGTCGACCGCGCGGGCGCCGACCTCGTGGTCCACGGGCACGCGCACCGCGGACGGGAGCACGGCGTCACCCCAGGGGGCATCAACGTCCGCAACGTCGCGCAGACGGTGATCCGTCAGGCGTACGCCGTGTACGAATTCGATGCCCAAGCCGGTGCCGGAGGACGGATGGCCTCCACGGCCGCGTCGAGATCGACTGGCTGACCGCTCGCCGCGTGACCTCGTCGCCGGTCAATCCGGCAGATCAGTCCGGGGCCGGCGCGTCGTCCCCGTAGCCGTCGGACTGGTCGTCCGTGGCTCCCGGCGCGCGGTCGCGGACGTGGACCGCGGCCTCCTCGGCCGGGGGGATCTCGGGATCCAGCACGTCGAGCATCGTTTCCTCGTCCGCCTCGTCGTCGTCGACCGGCGCCAGGGAACCGACCAGCCTCGCCTCGGTGTCCGGGTCGCCGTCGTCGACGAGCTCTCCCTCGAGGGCATCGGCCTCGGGCGGCGTGAGCGGATCCTCGCGTTCGTTCATCCGACGCCTCGCTCCGCCATCTCCTGGTCGTCGATGCAGAACCGCGCCGCGGGGCGCGCCCGCAGCCGGTCGTCGTCGATCCGCCGGCCGCAGGCCTCGCACGTGCCGTAGGTACCCTGCTCGAGACGGCCGAGCGCGCGTTCGACGTCGACGAGTTGTGCGTCGACGTGCTCCAGGATCGAGAGGTCCTTCTCCTTCTCGAACGTATCGGTCGCGATATCGGCCGGATGTTGGTCGACGAGCGACAGCTCGACGATCGTTCGTTCCTCTGAGCCGTCGAGTGGCTCGGCTTGGAGCGATGCTCGGATCTGCTGCAGACGGGCCTGCTCCTCTTGAAGGAGGACCCGTACTTCCTCTTCGCCGAGCGAGGTCATCATCGCCGCCTCCCCTGTTGTCTCCGTCGTTCGAGTGGCGCGCTTTGTACCCAAGCCTACGGGTGCCCAACCGCTGCGAAGCGTCCAGCCATGGAAGGCGGCGCGACCGTTCCGAGTCGGGAGTTGAAACGAGGACGGAGACGTCGCCCGTTCGGCCTACGTCCCCGCCCTCGATGGAGCGATTCAGATCAAACTCAGCGACGCCACCCGCGTTTCACGATCACGCGGCGTCCGCCGGTGCGGCCCCGGCTCCGGAACAGCAGCATCAGGAACAGCACCGCGGCGATCGCGATGACCACCCACACCCACGGCTCCATGTCGATCTCCTTCCCTCGTCTGCACTTGTTCGCTTGGTTCTGGCGCGACCCGCAACGCTCGGCGCCGGGATCCGCAGCCACAATGACCCATACCCACCCGCCGGGGACCCGAACCTCGGTCGTGGATCGGGGGCCGGCTCGGGTCAGAGGCGGCGAGCCGCGCCGCCGGTGTCGGGTGGATCGGGCTTGGGGTGTCCCTCACCGAGCGGATCCTCCTCGTGGAGCGGATCCAGGTCGTGGAAGTGGACGTGGACGTCCTCCGCGGCCAGGGCGACCGCCTCCTCCGCCTGAGCGGACAGGACGAGCCGATCGACATCGGTCATCGGCTGGCGCAAGCCACGCGGCCACAGGCGACGCGCGAGGATCACGTTCATCTCCGCGGAGAGCAGCATCACCTGGGCGCCGAGGTAGATCCACGACAGGAGGCCGAGGACCAACGCGAAGACCCCGTAGAGCTGGGTGGCGTGCCGGAGCTGCCGGTCGACGAGCCAAGAGCCCAGCACCAGCAGCGCCATCCACGCCGCGGCGGCCACGAGCGCTCCCGGAAGGATCTGGCGCCATCGCACTCGGGCGACCGTCAGGTAGCGGAAGGCCGCCGCGAACACGAACGCGTTCAGAAGGAAGGTCCCGGCGAACGCGAGCGCGCGGAGGGCGACGCCGCCGCTCGTCGTCCCGATCCCGGCGAGGACGCTCGCGGCCAGCGCGGCGACGCCGAACGCGATGAGAGCGAGGAGGGCCCGCAGCCGGCTCCACAGGAAGTTCGGACGGGCACGTCGTGGAACGTCCCACAGGTCGTTCAACGCACCCTGGATGGTGATGACGACGCCCATGCCGGCCCACAGCGAGGCGACGATCCCGATCACGAGGGCCGCGACGGATCCCTCGAGATGGCCGAGGTTGCGCTCGATCTCGTCGCCGATGATCGGGAACTGCGACAGAGCCGAGTCCAGGATCCTCAGCCGGAGCTCCGGGTCGTCTTGCACCGCGAAGCTCAGCAGGGTCGCGAACACGAGGAGGAGCGGGAACAACGAGAAGAACCCGTAGTACGCGACGAGGGCGGCCCACTGCCCGCCGCGGTCGTCGCCGAACTTCTTCAGCACGGCGATCGGGACCGCGAGGAACGCGTGCCCGCGCTGGAGCCGGTCCAGGCGGTCGAGGACTCGGCCCGGCAGATCGGTCGTCGTCACCCGGTCATTCTGGCGTCTGGCGCGATCTCCACGCGTGCGTAGATCCGGATCCGGATGGGTACGGCCTCCCCGAAGACCTTGGAAGGAGGTCGACATGCGCACACGCAACACGACGACGACGGTCGGCCCGTGGCCGGTGGCCTCGGTCGGCTCGCCGAGTCCTCAGCGGATCCGCTGGGGTGCGGTATTCGGCGGAGCGGTGATCGGCATCGCGCTGCTCGCGCTGCTGACCACGCTCTGGTTCGCGCTCGCCTTCGGATCGGGCATGGACCAGATCCGGGGGAACCTCGAGTGGTACATCGGAGGCTCCGCGATCGCCTGCTTGTTCATCGCGGGCTTGCTCGCCGGCTGGCTCTCGGGCGTGAAGGGCGCCGGTTCCGGCTTCTTCAACGGGCTGACGATCTGGGCGCTGATCCTGATCGTCGTCCTGTCGGTCGGGATCCCCGCGATCCTCAACGTGCTCAACCTCGGGCGCGTCGCCCAGATCGAAGTCACGGGCGGCCTGCTCGCGAGCGGTGAGGACGTCCTATGGGCGACCTTCCTGTCCATCGTGGGCGGGCTCGTCGCATGCGGGCTCGGAGGGATGATCGGGGGCGCGCTCACCAGCCCGGCGAACGCGCACCTCGTCGACGACGTCGAGGACACCGAAGTCATCGAGCGGTCCGATCGCGATCGGACCGTCGTGCTCGACGACGACGACGAAGTGGACGAGGACGTGGACGAGACCACCCGCGTCCACCGCGTGTCCTGACGCAAGCCGAAGCAAGCAGAAGGCCCGGCTCGATCGAGCCGGGCCTTCTCATTTGCATCGGCACTCGGTCTCAGGCGGCGCGAAGCGCGCCGGCGATCGCCGCGATGTCCTCGGGCGTCGTGCCGCAGCAGCCGCCGATCACTCGCGCGCCGGCTTTCTGCCACTCGAGGGGGCGGAGCGAAGGACGCGCGTCCTGCCGGGGCGGATCGACCCACACCTTGCGGACCGGGTCCCAGAACGCGCCGCGGTTCGGGTAGCAGACGACGGGAAGCGGCGTGCGGGCCGCGGCGATCTCGACGAGCGCGATGACGTGGAGCGGCGACGTGCAGTTCACGCCCACGGCGACCACGCTCTTCGAGGAGGTCGCGACGTCGACCGCTTGCTCGAACGGCGTTCCGTCGCACAGGTGCACGCCGTCGCGAGCGCTGAAGCTCATCCATGCGGGAACGTTCGGGACCCGCTCGAGCGCCCGGACGAGCGCGCCGGCTTCGACGATCGAGGGGATCGTCTCGATCGCGAGCAGGTCGGGCGAGGCCGACGCCAGCGCCTCCATCCTCGGGAGATGGAACTCGACCAAGGCGTCCTCGTCGCGGTCGTAATCGCCGGTGTACTCCGCGCCGTTGCCGAGGAACGCCCCGTACGGCCCGACCGACGCCGCCACGAGCCGTTCGCCCTCCGCCGCCTCGGCCGCTTCCCGAGCGAGCTCGACGCTTCGGCGGAACAGCGCAGCCGCGGCATCGCCTTCGATCCCTCGAGCTGCGAGGCCCTCGAAGCTCGCCTGATAGCTCGCGCCGATCGCGACGTCCGCACCGGCGGCGAAGTAGGCGGCGTGCACGTCGCGCACGAGGTCCGGCGACTCCAGGAGCGTCCTCGCGGACCACAGGCGGTCGCGGAGATCGGCGCCTCGCCGGTCGAGCTCGGTGCCGAGCCCGCCGTCGAGCACGACGTTGCCGTGTCGCGCGAGGATCCCGTTGAAGGGCCCGGCGGTCATGGCGAGAGCCTACGCGCTGGATGCTCGCCGTCGTTCCGGAGCGCTTGACCGGCCTCGCGCGCGGCCGCAGGATGCCGTCGATCGAAAGGGGGATCGCCGGTGGTGGCGACCAGCATCTATCTGCTCGTGTTCCGGACCGTTCACATCGTCGGGGCGATCGCGTGGGGCGGCGCCATCTTCCTGCTGGTCGTCTTCCTGCAGCCGACGGCGAAGGCGGTCGGGCCCGCCGCAGGGCCGTTCATGGGGGAGCTGCTCGGCAAGCGGAAGCTCGGCACGGTGATCCTGTGGATCGCCGGCTCGACCATCGTCGGCGGGGCGTTCCTCTATTGGCACGACTGGCAGCTGTTCGGGAGCCTCGGCGACTTCGTGGGCACCGGGTTCGGCCTCGCGCTCACGATCGGATCGGTCGCGGCGATCGTGGCGTTCCTCGTTGGCCTGCTCGGGACCAAACCGACGGTCGACCGGATGCTCGCGCTCGGCGGGCAGGTGGCGGCCGCCGGAGACGCTCCCCCCGCGGACCTGCTGCAGGAGCTACAACGCACGCAGGCCCGGGCGCGGACGCTCGCGAAGACGAACCTGACCTTCGTGGCCCTGGCCGCGGTGATGATGGCGACCGCCCGCTACTGGTAAGCGTTCCTCGGCGCCCGTTGGCTTCGGTTGCGCTTCGGCGAAGCGCGCCGGGCGCCCTGCTACGGTGTTGCTCCCGATGGGATTCCTCGAGCTGAACGACGTTTCCTACGCGCTCCCCGGCGGCTGGACGCTGTTCGAAGGGGTCAGCTTCCGCGTGCCCGAAGGTCAGCATGCGGCGCTCGTCGGCGCGAACGGCATCGGCAAGTCCACGCTCCTTCGCATCATCGCCGGGCTCGAGCAGGCGACCTCCGGCGTCGTGCGTGCGGACGGACGCGTCGGCCTCATGCGTCAGTTCATCGGCTCGGACTCCAAGCCGACGAAGGTGCGCGAGTTCCTCCTCGCGTTCGCCGAGCCGCGGGTCGCCGCAGCCGCCGACGGCGTCGCGAAGGCCGAACGCTGGATGCGCGATCACCCCGGCGAGGATTCCCAGCTCCGGTACGCCGACGCGCTCGCGCGCTGGGGCGAGGCCGGAGGATACGAGGCCGAGGTCGTCTTCGATCGCTGCACACACGCGGCGTTCGGACAGGGGTATCCGGAGTCCGCCGAGCGTCGCATCGAGACGCTCTCGGGCGGCGAGCGCAAGCGGCTGGCCCTGGAGGTCGTCTTCGGCTCGCCGTTCGACGTGATCTTGCTCGACGAGCCCGACAACATGCTGGACATCGAGGGCAAGCGCTGGCTCGAGGACACCGTGGTCGCATCGCCGAAGACGATCCTGATGGCGTCGCACGATCGCACCGTGCTCGACCGCACGGCGTCGCGCATCGTCACGCTCGAGGGCAAGGCCGCGTGGGTGCATCCCGGCCGGTTCTCGACGTACGCCGAGGCGCGCGACGGACGGATCGACCGCCTCGACGAGGACCACCGCCGCTTCGACGAGGAACGTCGCCGGCTCGCGGAGATGGTGAAGGAGATGAAGCGGAAGGCCGCGTACAACGAAGGCTGGGCGTCGAAGGCGCGCAACGCGGAGCACCGGCTCGAGCGGTTCGAGGAACGCAACGCGCCACCGGCCAAACCCGAGGTGCAGGACGTACGGATGCGGATCGGCGGCGGCCGCACGGGCAAGGTCGCGCTCCGGATCCACGGGCTCGCGATCTCCGACATCGTGCGGCCGTTCGACGCCGAGATCTGGTTCGGCGAGCGCGTGGGCGTGATCGGTCCGAACGGGAGCGGGAAGACGCATTTCCTGCGGCTCCTCGCCGGAGAGGATGTCGCGCACGCGGGGGAGTGGAAGCTCGGTGCGCGCGTCGAGCCCGCGCTCTTCGCGCAGCTGCACGAGCGCCCCGACATCGCCGAGCTCCCGATCGTGGAGGTCCTTCGCAAGCGCGGCCTCACGATGACCGAGTCGATGGCCGCGCTCCGGCGCTACGAGCTCGACGTGGCGGGCCGGAACCCGTTCACGCTCCTGTCGGGAGGGCAGCAGGCGCGGTTCCAGCTCCTGCTGATGGAGGTCGACTCGCCGACGATGCTGCTGCTCGACGAGCCGACGGACAATCTCGACGTCGCCTCGGCCGACGCGTTGCAGGAGGCCGTCGAGCGCTACGAGGGCACCGTGATCGCGGTCACCCACGATCGGTGGTTCATGCGGGGCATGGACCGGTTCCTGTTCTTCGACGGCGACGGATCGGTCACGGAGCTGCTGGAGTCGCCGTACGAGGAGGCCTCGGTCGGATGAGACGGCTCGTCGCGTTCGCGCTGCTGGCCTGCATCCTCGCCGGGTGCGTCGCCTCCGAGGCCGTCACGAGGCAGCCTTCGGTGGGACCGCCGGTCGCCGTCGAGGCGCCCGGACCGGCGGGGACCACGGCGTCGACGGGGCCTACGGGTCCGACCCCGACGCCGACCCCGAGCCCGACGCCGCAGCCGGACGGGATCCCGAGGCCCGACGAAACGATCCCGGCTGGGAGCGGCGCGCTCGCGCGCGCCCTCGAGCGCACGTTCGACGCGAACCGGGACGCGATCGCCGAGTGGTCGATGCGCGGCGACCCCTCCGTCTGGCCCCCGCCGCGCGACGTGGTCCTGCTCACGCTGTACGAGCAGCGGATCTACCGGCACCTCGCGTCGAAGCCGACGCTGGCGGGCCGCGTGCTCGACCGACTCGAACGCCCCACCTGGGTCGAGGTGGGGGCCAACGTTCGAGCGAGCCACGTGCTGTTCGAGCACTTCGCGCCGGTTTCCGAGCTCCCGAACTTCCGGATCCGAAAGCCCGAGGGGGCGGACGTGCTGCTCGGGTACTTCCAAGAGGCCGAGCGCCGCTTCGACGTGGAGTGGGAGGTGCTCGCCGCGGTCATGCTCATCGAGACGCGGATGGGCCGGATCCGCTCTCGGAGCTCGGCCGGCGCCCAGGGCCCGATGCAGTTCCTGCCGGCCACGTGGGAGGCGTACGGCCTGGGAGGGAACATCCGCGATCCGCACGACGCCGTGATGGGCGCCGCGAACTACCTTCGCGCCTCGGGCGCGCCGGAGAACTACCGGGAAGCGCTCCACCACTACAACCCGGTCGACGCGTACGTGAACGCGGTGTGGTGGTACGCGAAGACGATGATGCGGTTCCCCGAGGCGTACTACGCCTATTACAACTGGCAGGTCTACGTCCGCACGGTCGACGGCGACGTCCGCCTGTCCGGCCCGGGCCTGTAGCGCTTCTCCGCGGCACCGCGAGCGCGCTCCGCGGCACCGCGTCCCTCCGGTAACGTCGCGGCGTGACCGCTCCGTCTCGCACCCGTCCGATCGCGCTCGGCGCGTCGGCCCTTTCCTTCCTCTTCGTCGCCACGGTCTCGGCGACACCGGGATCGCCGTTCACGCCCGTGCTGCCCGCCGGCGCGGAGCCGGGCGGTCCGTTCCGTTGGCTCGCGGAGCTGGTCGGCTTGGGCGGCGTTCACGGGTCGGCGCTCGTCGCGATCGGCGTCGTCGCGGTCGCCTCGGCCGCCGCCGCGTTCGCGTTCGCGCTGTGGCGGAGTTGGAAGGGCGAGATCCCGGCGCGAACGGTGCTCTGGCTCGCCGTCGGCTATCACGTGGCGCTGCTGTTCCTGCCGCTGCTCTTCTCCCGCGACGTCTACTCGTACGCCTACTACGGCAAGATCGCCGCTGGGTACCACGCGAACCCGTACGTCGCGACGCCCGCCGACTATCCGCACGACGCGCTCGCGGCGTTCGTCGGACCGAAGTGGTTCGACACGCCGGCGGTGTACGGGCCGCTGTGGACGCAGGTCTCGGCACTCGTCGCGCGCGCGGTCGACGACGTCGCGGGCTTCATCGTCGTGTTCCGGGCGATCGCGATCGCCGCGAGCCTCGCGACGGTCGCGGTCGTCGCCGGGATGGTCCGTCGCGTCCGGCCCGAGCGGGAGGCGTTCGCGATCGCCGTCCTGGGGCTGAACCCGGTCGTCCTCTTTCAGAGCGTCGCCAGCGGGCATAACGACCTGCTGGTCGCGTTCTCGGTGGCGTCGGCCGCGGCGCTCGTGTTCGCCGGCCGGGATCGGTCGGCCACGGCCGCGCTCGCGCTCGGGACCCTCGTGAAGGCGACGGCCGCCGTTCCACTCCTTCTCTTGGTGGTCGCCGCTACGGCCGCGCGTCCTCGTGGCGAACGAGCGCGAGTCTTCGCCGAGCATGTCGCGATCGCCGGTGGGCTCTGGCTCGCCGCCGCGATCCCGTTCCTGAACGCGAGGGATCCGTCGCTCGGGATGCTCGAGCTGGCCGGACACGAGGGCTGGCTCGCGCCCTCGAGGTTCTTCCGCCGCCTGTTCGACGCGATCTCCGGCGACACGCTCGGGTTCGTCCCGCGGATCGTGTTCCCGCTCGTGCTCGTGGGGGCGGTGTTCCTGATCGCGCGCGAGCTGGTGCGCCGCGCTCCGGCGTCGGCACCGCTGCGGGCGAGCGCGATGGGGTGGGGACTGGTGTGTCTGATGCTGCTCGGACCCATCCTGCTGCCGTGGTACGTCACGTGGGCGCTGCCGCTCGCCTGGTTGCTGCCGCGAACGCCCCGGCTGGTCCTGATCGCCACGAGCCTGGCGCTGACGGTCTCGCAGTGGACCACGGAGCCGGCGAACTTCTCGGGCGCGTACCGAGCGAACATCTGGTTCGGCCACTACGTCGTGACGCCGTTCGTGATCGCGCTACTCGTCTTCGTGCTGCGAGACCTCCTCCGCCGGACGCGGTCGGGAGCGCCGCTCGAGGACGAGCCACGCGAGGTACCCGCACCCGCCGGCGATCGCTGAGGCGAACCACGCGCCGGCCGCCGACTCGATCGGCAGGCCGATGCGTTCGAGCGCGATCGCGAACAGCACGAGCGCGCCGGCCCCGAACGCCGGGGCCGCGGCGGCGGCGCTCGTTGCATCGGCGATCGCTACCCGCGCCCAGCCGAAGCCGGAGAGCCACGTGAAGGTGAGCACGAGCACGCTCGTCAGCGCGATCGCGTTCGGCGAGGCGGGCAGCAGTGGATCGACCGCTCCCGTCGCGCCTTCGGACGACGCGCCCTCGATCACGATCCCGGCGCTCGCTTCGTCGATCCGATCGAACGGCCGGAGCACGAAGGTCGCCGGTCGGTCTTCGGCCTGGAGGGAAGCCCGCTGCAGATCTTGGGCCGTCAGACGCTCCAACGCCCTGCGTTCCGGCCCTCTGTTCGCATCCTGGAGCGGCGGGACGACGATCACGACGTCGCGGATCCGATCCGGCGGCATCGCCGCCCGGATCACGTTGCCGGCGCGGGTGGCGAAGAAGGTCACGGCCTCGTCCCGCTCGTTCACGAGGAAGACGAGCGGCCCGCGCTCAGCCGCGGCGAGCGCGTTGGCGGCGGTCGCGCTTCCCACCTCCTCTTCGGACAGGAACGGCTCCTGCCGGTTCCACGCGATGAACGCGCCGGCGAGCATCGCGAGCGTGAGGGCGCTCGCCACGGCGATGCCGAGGGCCCGCCGATCTCCGGACCAACCGACGAGACGCACGAGCCCCAGCGCCGCGAGGATCGGCACCGCGAAGCCGAACGTGACGAACCGATCCGGCGGGAACCACCCGGTGATCACCGCCACGACCACACCGGCGACCAGCGCGACGATCCAGGCCCGGAGCAGCCGGCCGACGAAACCCCGGGCCGAGGAGAGCCCGAGGGCTGCCAGCGGCAGCGACGCCCACTGCACGTAGCGCGTCCAGCGCTGCACCAGCCGGTCGAGGTACGCGCTCCGCAGTTCGCCGCCGAGCCCGGCGCGGCGCAGGAACGCATCGCGCGACGTGTCGACCTCGGGCGGCCCGGGACCGGCGAGGAGTGCGAGGAGCCAGGCGCCCAGGAGCGCGCCTCCTCCGAGCACCGCACTGCCGACGCGGAGCGCCTCCGCGCGATCGGCTCGCCACGCGAGGGCGGCGGCGAGGAGCAGCACCGAAGCGCCGAGGAAGAAGAAGAGCGGGTGCGCGAGGCCGGCCGCTGCGAGCGCGCCGGCGGCGATCCACGGGCTCCGGCGCGTGCCCTCCGCGAGCGCGACCGCAGCCGCGAGGAACGCGGCGGCGTTCGCGAGGTTCGCGAGGTATCCCGCGGCGAGATGGACCGCGAACGTGCCCGCCAGCGCTCCCGCGAGGATCCACCCGGCGCGCGTGGTCCGGCCGCGCAGCAACGCCGCGACGGCGAGACCCACCGCGGCGCCGAGCGCGACCTCGAGCGCGGCCATCACCTCCACCACCGAGCGGCCGAGCGTTCCTTGGAGAACGAGCGACAGCGCCGGCACGCCGGCGCGATGGCCGACGGCGGACAGTCCCTCCTCGCCGGCGAGGCGCGTCCACCACAGGTACACGGGCGCGTCGGGGCCGAGCGGGAATCGCTCGCCGTGCGCGAGGAACGGCCAGAGGAACCACGCGAGGAGCGCGACGGATAGTCCGCCGACGATCAAGAGATCGATACGGGCCGGCCGAGTTCGGGCGGGCTGAGTTCGGGATGGCTGGAACCGAACCGTCCTCATCGTGGGCGACCTCCGCTGCGCGCGCGAACCTACCACGGGCTCTCTCGTCATCCGCCGGATCCCACCGGTCGAGACAACACGCGCTGTTAGCATCGCCGCGTGCTCGATCGCGATCTGGTGCAGGAGGTCCTTCGCGCCGCCCGCGCGCGCGGTGGCGCGTTCTCCGAGCTGTTCGTCGAGGACCGTTTCGGGGTTTCGGTCCGGCTGGACGACGGCCGGATCGAGGAGGTTACGACGGGAATGGACCGAGGAGCGGGTGTCCGAGTCGGACAGGGGACCTCGTTCGGTTACGCGTACTCCAACCGCCTGGATCGCGATTCGCTGCTCGAGGCCGCTGCCGCGGCCGCCGCATCGGTGACCGAGGAAGGCCCCGGCGACGTCGTCGACCTGCGCGAGCTCGAACCGCCGGTCGTGCACCCCGCCGTCCGAGATGCGGCCTCTGCGAGCTCGGCCGACAAGGTCGCGTGGGTCCGCGAGGCCGACGAAACCGCCCGCGCCTTCGCCCCCGAGGTCCGGCAGGTCACGGCGCTCTACGGCGACTCCGTTCAGCGCGTCCTCATCGCGGCCTCCGACGGCCGCTGGGTCGAGGAGGTGCGCCCGCGCGTCCGGCTGATCGTGAGCGTCGTCGCGGCGCGCGACGGCACCATCCAGACCGGGTTCCACGGGCCCGCGGGTCTCGCGGGGCTCGAGTTCATCGACGAGAATCCACCCGCCGAGACGGCGCTCGTCGCGGCCAAGCGCGCGGTCACGATGCTCGACGCTCGTCCGGCACCGGCCGGAGAGATGCCCGTGGTGTTGGCGCCCGGCATGGGCGGCGTGTTGTTCCACGAGGCCGTCGGCCACCCGCTCGAGGCGGACATCGTCGACAAGGAGGCGAGCGTCTATCGCGGGCGGGTCGGCGAACGGCTTGCCTCGGAGGTCCTCAGCGGCGTCGACGACGCCACCGTGCCGAACGCGTGGGGCTCGTTCTCCTTCGACGACGAGGGCGCGCCCGCCCAGCGAACCGAGCTCTTCGAAGCCGGCGTCCTGCAGGGCCTGCTCTACGACCGGCTCCGTGCGGAGAAGGACGGAGTGGCGTCGAGCGGGAACGGCCGACGCCAGTCGTACGCGCACCCACCGATCCCGCGCATGTCGAACACCTACATCCTGAACGGCACGGCCACGCCGGAGGAGCTGGTCTCCTCGACCCCGAGGGGCGTTTTCGTCACCGCGCTCGCCGGCGGCCAGACGAACCCCGCGACCGGGGACTTCGTGTTCGGGTGCGCCGAGGCGTACCTGATCGAGGACGGTGCGACGACGGCGCCCGTTCGCGGCGCGAACCTGATCGGCCGCGCCATCGAGGTGATGTCGCACGTCGACGGCATCGCGCAGGACTTCGACATCTGGCCCGGCGTCTGCGGCAAGGACGGACAGAGCGTGCCCGTCGGAAGCGGATCCCCCACGCTCCGCATCTCCAAGATCACCGTGGGCGGTATCGGTGATTGATCTGCGGGAGATCGTCGACGGCGCGCTCGCAGCGGCACGGGACGGCGAGTCGGTCGAGGCGTACGCGGAGGAGTCGCGACGGACCGAGATCGACGCGCGCAAGGGCGAGATCGAGGGCCTCACCTCGGCCGAGAGCCGCGGCCTCGGCGTGCGGGTGATCGCGGAGGGACGGCTCGGTTTCGCGTACGTGGCCGATCCCTCGCTCGAAGAGGCGCGTGAGGCGGTGGCGCGGGCCAGGGAGAACGCCGCGGTCGCGACCGAGGACGAGTTCAACGCGCTGCCGGACGCGCAGCCGTGGGAGCCGATCGACGGCTTGTTCTTCGACGAGCAGGCCTCGATGCCGCCCGAGGACAAGGTGGCGCTCGCGCTGGACCTCGAGCGGGTCGCCGTCTCGACGGACCCGCGCGTCACGAAGGTCGAGAGCTGTTCGTTCGGCGACGCCATCGGGCGCGTCGCGATGGGGTCGACCGCCGGCGTCAGCGCCGAGTTCCGCCGCACCGGATGCTGGTGCGTCGTGGGCACCCTCGCCGAGCAGAACGGGGACACGCAGACGGGGTTCTCGTTCCAGGTCGCGCACCGCGTTTCCGACCTCGATCCGGACGCCGTCGCCCGCGAGGCCGTCGAGCGCGCGGCGCGGATGCTCGGAGCCGTGAAGCCGCCGACGAAGCGGGTGCCCATCCTGTTCGATGCGTTCGCGGCGTCCTCGTTCCTCGGCGTCTTGGCCGGCGGACTGTCGGCCGAGGCCGTGCAGAAGGGGCGTTCGCTCTTCGCCGACCTGGTCGGCGAGCAGGTCGGCGCCGAGGTGTTCACCCTCGTGGACGACGGGCGGCTTCGCGAGGGCCCGGCGGCCGCTCCGTTCGACGACGAAGGGGTGCCGACCGGCCGCACCGAGCTCATCACGAGCGGCGTGCTGAACGGGTTCCTGCACAACACGTACACGGCTCGGCGCGGCGACGCGACGTCGACGGGCAACGCGAGCCGAGCGGGATACCGTTCGACGCCGGGCGTGGGCACGTCGAACTTCTACGTCGAGCCCGGTACCCAGCCGTTCGAGCGGTTGCTCGAGGCCGCCGAGGGCGGTGTGTTGATCCAGGACGTCTCCGGGGTGCATTCGGGAGCGAACCCGATCAGCGGGGAGTTCTCGGTCGGGGCCACCGGCCTTCGGATCTCCGGTGGGTCGCTCGGCGAGCCGGTCCGGGAGATGACGATCGCGAGCACGATCCCCGAGATGCTGCGCTCGATCCGCGCGGTGGGCTCGGACCTCCGCTTCCTCTCCTCGGTGGGCTCGCCCTCGATCCTCATCGGAGAGATGACGATCGCCGGGGTCTGAGCGGCGACCACGACGACGGAGGGCGAGATCACATGTCCCCGCCCTCCGGCGTCGAGGATGCAGCCGGCATTCGTCGATGAGCTACATCTCCGGGTGCAAAACCTCGTCGATGATGTAGACGGTGGCGTTGTCGGTGTGGATGTCACCGCAGACGACCCCGGCGCTGCCGTTCACCGTGAACTCCTCGCCCCCGCCCTCGACGGAAAGGGACGATCCCTGCAGCGTCGAGTGCTCGCCCGCGAGCTCGTCGGGAGAGAGTTGGCCCTCGACCACGTGATATGCGAGCAGATCGGCGAGGTCGCCGGTCGGGTCGGCCATCATCGCGTCCATCCCCTCGGGGTCGGCTGCGGCGGCCGCCTCGAACGCCGCGTTGGATGGCGCGAACACCGTGAGGTTCTCCGCCGTATCCAGCGTGTCCGTCAAACCGGCGAGCTCGATATCGGTCACGAGCGACGACAGCAGCGGGTTGGCGGAGGCTGCCGTCACGACCGGCTCGGTCATCATGCCCTCGAAGCTCCCGGCGCCGCTGGCCGGGACGGCCGCAGCACGCCGAGCCGAACGGCCCGGCCGCCTCGGCGCCGCCTCCTGCGTTCTCGTCGGTCGAGTTGCCGCCGCACGCGACCGCCACCAGCATCAGCGCCACGAACGCCGGAACGATCGCCAAGCGCTCCATCGGTCTGCTCATCCGTTCCCCCTTCCTCTCCGCTCCGCCCATGATCAGCTGACCCGGACGACGATCTCGTGGTGGCCGGTCGCTCCGTTGGGGAATGGCTCGGTCCGTTCGGCGGTCTGCGTGACGCCGGTCGCGTCCGTCGCCCGCACGCGGAGCCGGTGATCGCCGGGCCTTGCGCCCCAGCGGTAGATCCATTGCCGCCACGTATCGACGGTGGTCTCCGCCGCGAGTTCCGCGGTCGCCCATGGACCACCGTCCACGCTCACCTCCACCCGCTCGATGCCGACGTGTTGCGCCCACGCCACGCCGGCGATCGCCACCTCGCCCACGCGCAGCTCCGTGAACGGCGTCGGCGTGTCGATCCGAGACATCGTCTTGATCGGCGCCCGCTCGGCCCATCCACGTTGGATCCAATAGGGGTCGAAGGCGTCGAACGTGGAGAGCTCGATGTCGACGACCCACTTGGTCGCGGACACGTATCCGTACAGGCCGGGCACCACCATCCGGACCGGGAAACCGTGCTCGAGCGGCAGCGGTTCGCCGTTCATCGCGACGGCCAGCAGAGCGTCCCGGCCGTCCATCGCGACCGCGGTGGGCGTGCCGAGCGTGAACCCGTCGACCGAGCGGGAGAGGATCTGGTCGGCGTCCGGATCCGGGCCGGCCTCCAGCAGCAGATCCCTCAGCGGCGCCCCGATCCAGCGGGCGTTGCCGGCGTACCGGCCCCCGACCGGATTGGAGACGCACGTCAGCGTGATGTCCCGCTCGATCAGCGGTCTCGACAAGAGCTGCTCGTAGTCGAGCGTGATCTCGTGGTCGACCATGCCGTGGACGCGCAGCCGCCAATCCTCGGTCATCACGGCCGGCACCAACAGGGCGGTGTCCACCCGGTAGAAGCGTTCGTTCGGCGTGAAGAAGGGACCGAGTCCGGGCACCCGGAGCTCGGCGCTCGTCGGAGGGGACGCGCGGCTCGCCGGCGTTGGGATACGCACCGCGGCTCGTGAGGCATCCGCGCGGAACCTGCGCGCGAGGAGGTTCCCGGCTCCTCCGGCGACGAACGCCACAGCGACCCCGGCGGCCCCCGTGAGGAGGAATCGCCGCCGGTCGAACTCCCGGCCGTCCGCTCGATGTCCTTCAGCTCTCGCTTCCTCCTGCCGTTGCGGGCCCGCGCGTGCGAGCGCGAGCAGAGCGATCGCACCCACGGCGGCGCCGGCGACGGCGGGCAGGGCGTCGGCGGGTCGGGCGGTGGGCCTCGTGAGCGCGGCGGCGGCGCCGATCGCGCCGAACGCGAAGAGGCCGGCGAACGCCGTCCACGGGCGTCGGACCGAGGCGATCCCAAGTGCGATCGCGGCCGCGACGAGCACGAGGCCGATCCCGGCGAGAAGGACGTCCTTGTCTCGTTCGCCGAACGTCCGGATCGCGAAGCTCTTCAGCCATTCCGGCGTGCCGTCGATCGCGGTCTGGCCGACCGTGACGATGGGCGACGCCTGCGGGTTCACGATGCCGGCGACGAGGTGCGCCGCACCGATCGCGACGCCCGCGACGATCAGTCCGGTCGCGACGCCGACGCCCTTCGAGGCGCGGCCCCGTCCGTCGATGGGGGGACCGAGGGCACTCAGAGCAGCAGGTCCGGCAGGCCCGGTCCCGGCGTGCCGGTTGTTCGCTCGCCCCGTCACGCTTCGATGCTGCCCGAAGGACCCTTACTGCTTCCTTACGGGCCGATTGCGCTGAGGTGAACTTCGATCGGAACCCAGATCGCAGTCAGCGGGATAAGGTGCGGTGGCGAAGCGATCACTCCACGGGGAGCGTGACCGCGAACCGTGCGCCTCGCGACGGCGCACTCTCTGCGGTGATCTCTCCCCCGAGCCCTTCGACGATGCGCTTGGCGAGCGCCAAGCCGAGCCCTGCCCCCGCACCGTGGCGAGCCGGATCAGCTCGGAAGAATGGATCGAAGACGCGCGGTAGGTCCTCCGGCGCGATGCCCTCGCCCGTGTCGACGACCGCAACCTCGAGGCCATCGGGCGAGCTCCGCGCCTCCACGCGCACAGTGCCGTCCTCCGGCGTGTGTCGCACCGCGTTGACGAGCAGGTTCTGGATCACGCGGACGAGCCGCGGCGAGCAGGAGACGTCCTCGGCCCCGCTCAGATCCGCGACGAGCGACAAGCCTTTCTCATCGGCTTGGAGCTCCACGGCGGCGACCGCGGATCGCACGATCTCGTCCAGACGCGCCCGTCGCGACTCGGCTTCGATGGCACCGGCGTCGAGCTGCGCCAGCTCGAAAAGGTCGTCGACCATCGCCACGAGCTGAACGATCGAGCGTTGCATCTCGCGCGCGTAGCGGCGCATGCTCTCCGGGTCGTCGACCACGCCCTCGTCGATGGCCTCGACCATCGCGCGCAGGCTCGTGAGCGGCGTCCGGAGGTCGTGCGAGACGGCCGTGACCAGGTCTCGGCGCGTCGCCTCCGCCAGCCGCTCACGCTCGTGTGCCTTCCCGAGCCGCTCGGCCATCTCATCGAGCGTGTTGCCGAGCGCGTCGAGCTCGGGCCCGGCGCGGAGCTCGCCGACGCGCGCGTCGAGGTTCCCCT
Organism: uncultured Actinomycetes bacterium; assembly: GCA_963786805.1. Taxonomy (GTDB): domain Bacteria; phylum Actinomycetota; class UBA4738; order UBA4738; family HRBIN12; genus CALGFI01. The sequence goes on along the minus strand of CAWBAK010000004.1, from coordinate 574,840 downwards.
CGCCGAGCCGACGGGCGTCGTTCGCCAAGCGATCCACGGCTTTGGTGCGCGAGCGCGCCAACGCAAGAGCCGCGCCGACGCCCGCGCCAGCCGCGTACAGGAACAAGACGCTCACGGTGGTTGCGTCGTGCGGGTCCACGGTCATCTGCCGCGCCAGCACGACGAGGTTGGCGATCGCGGCGACGGCCCCGACGACCGCGACTCCCGCCATGCTCTGGCGCATCGAGGCGCCGGTAAGCAGCACTCGAGCCGAAGCGATCGCCACGAGCGTGACCGCCAGTGCCGGGGCGATCAGCGCAGCGAGGTGGGCGAGCTCGCCGCGCGTGCATCCCCACCACCGCGCCCGCAACCAGCGACCCGGCCGCCCCGACGAGGGCAACCAGTGCCGCGAGGGCGAGCGCTCGCAGGCCCATCACCCGCCCCCGCTCATCACGCGCCATCCGTCACCGAAGACCGTCACGGCTCGAACCGATATCCGACGCCCCACACCGTGATGAGCCGTGTCGGGTTCGACGGGTCGTCTTCGAGCTTTTCCCTGAGTCTGCGGACATGGACGGTGAGGGTCGCGGTGTCTCCGTCCCAGGCGAAGTCCCAGGCTTCCTCGAGGAGCTCCGCCCTGGTGAACGTCCGCCCGGGGTTCGACGCCAGAAGGAACAGGACGTCGAACTCGCGCCTCGTGAGTCGCACGGGTTCGCCTCGCCGGCGGACCTCGCGCCTGGGCCCGTCCAGCTCGAGGTCGCCATGCGTCACGACCTCGGGGGGCGGCGGGTTCGAACGCCGGAGGACGGCTTTGACCCGCGCGACGACCTCGCGTGGGCTGAACGGCTTCGTCACGTAGTCGTCGGCGCCAAGCTCCAGCCCGACGACGCGGTCGGTCTCCTCGCCCCTCGCCGTGAGCATGATCACCGCGACCGGCTGTCGCTCGCGCATGCGCCGGAAGACCTCGAGCCCGTCGATGCGGGGCAGCATCAGGTCGAGCAACACGAGATCGGGTGTCGCCGCCTCGTACGCCGCGAGCGCCTGCTCGCCGTCCTCGGCGACGTCGACCGTGAAGCCCTCCTGCGCGAGGTAGCGCGCGAGGACCTCGCGAACCATCGGCTCGTCGTCGACCACGAGGACCCTGGCTCCGCCCATCGATAGGGATGATGCACCTCCGATGTTGCGGATTCCTTACCGGACCTCGTCCGGTCCTCGGATGGACGGGCTGCGAGCACGATTCAGCACCCGCTTCGCCGCTCGAAAGGTTTCCGTAATGAGCTCGCCTCCTAGGATGCCGTTGGGTGACCGGTCGGATGAGGTGAGCGTGGGTCGGCCGCGCGAGACATCCAGAGGCCGGCGCAACCGGAGGTTGAGACGGCCTGCAGGTGGTAACGACGCTCAGGGGCTCGGTTCGGCAGCACCCTGCACGCTGGGGAGCCATCGCCGTCGCGGCCGGTGGCCTGGTCGCCTTCGTCCTGTACTGGTTCGCCCCCTGGAACCTCATCGTGGACCGGCGAGTGGACGAGGCGATCCCGGTTGCACCACCCACCGTCGCGGACGACGCGGCGACGACGGACGACGGTTCAGGGATGCCGGTGGGAGGCGCGGACCCCGACGAGGAACCCGAGAGATCCGAGCCCGATACGCTCGCATCCGGTGAGTTCCGCAGCCTCGAGCACGGAACGACCGGCGCTGCCGTGATCTTGGCGATCGAGGATGGGTCGCGCTTCCTGCGGCTCGAGGGCATCGAAACGTCGAACGGTCCCGACCTCCGCGTGATCCTGACCGACCAGCCGGTATCGGAGGATTGGCACGTCTGGGACGACGGCGAGTACCTGGACCTGGGCGCGCTCAGGGGGAACGTCGGAAGCTCGAACTACGCGATCCCGGACGACGTCGACCTTTCCGGTTTCGAGACCGCGGTGATCTGGTGCCGGCGCTTCAGCGTCGGATTCGGCGTTGCTCCGCTCGAGTCGCCGCCCGGCTGACGCCGCTCAGATCGTCGCCGAGCGGATCCCCGTTGCGATCACGCCCGAAGCAGATCGCGGCCGCGGCGAGCCGGTACCAGAGGAACACCCCGAAGTCGTGCCGGCGCAGGTACGAGAGCAGGAACGCGATCACCAGGAACCCGCTGATCGCCGACGCGATCACGCCCGCCGCGAACGCGCCGCCCATCCCGGCGGGGATGCCGTCGCGCGCGAGGTCGATCCCCTTGTAGACGCCGGCGCCGGCGATGATCGGCATCGACAACAGGAACGAGAACCGCGCGGCAGTGGTCCGATCGAACCCCATCGCGCGTCCAACCGTGATGGTGACGCCCGAACGCGACACGCCCGGCTGCAGCGCGAGCGCCTGCGCGACCCCCAGCCACAGCCCGTCACGGACGCCGAGATCGTCGACGTGGCGTCGCTCCGCCGCCCTGCGGTCGACGACGTACAAGACGACGCCGAACGTCGCGAGCATCACGGCGATCAGCCAGGGCTGCCCGAGGTTGTCCTGGATGACGCCTTCGAGCGCCACCCCCGCGATCACTCCCGGGATCGTCCCGACGACGAGCGCCCACGCGAGTCGCTCGTCCGTCCCTTCGATCTCGCGCCGGCGGATCGAGCGGATCCACGCGGACAGGTACCGCGCGACGTCACGACGGAAGTAGACGAGCGCGCCGGCGAGCGTCCCGATGTGCAGCGCGACGTCGAAGGTCTTGTTGAGGTCGGTGTCGGAGAGGATCGGCCAGTCGAACAGCCACGGGACCAGGATCAGGTGGCCCGAGCTCGAGATCGGCGCGAACTCGGTCACGCCCTGCGTGAGGCCGAGCACGATCGCCTGCAGGATGCTCAGGAGAACTCCTTTCCCGGACAGGGGCGCGGGACATCGTACCGGCGGTCCGGGTCCCGCTCAGGCGGCGGGCGGCGCGACGGTCACCGCGATCTCGGCGAACGCCGACGCGTACGCGAGCTCCTCGGCGACCTGCGGGCTGACGAGCAGCACGAGCGAGGGACCTCCGCCGCCGCCGGCCGCGAACGCCCCGTCGTCCGGTTCGAGGATCGCGAGGACCTCGAGCTCAGAGGCGACCGTGTCGGTGTAGGGGCGGGGCCCACCGAACGTCGCGATGACGTCGACACGGTCGCCGGCGCGGATCGCATCCGGCGCCACGCTCGCGGTGACCGGGAAGGCGCGCAGGCCCGAGGGCACGAGCGACGCGATCGTCCCACCGGCGACGCCGAGCCTCGTGCGGGTGATCGGTTCGCCTTCCGCGACATCCGAGACGAGCGTTCGGCCGGCGACCGCGCTCGCCGCGGCGATGCGGCCCGGTGGCGCGAACGCGGCGGGCATCTCGAGTACCGCCACGGCATCCTCGCTCAGCGTCTCGCCGCGAACGAGCGGGCGCGCGGCGACGACGACCGGCACCGGGTCGCCCGTCACCGGCCGGAGGGCCGCCAGACGATCGGCGTACCCGTCGACGAGCGCGAACGCCAGGCTCCCCGAAGCGATCGCGAGGATCGCGAACACCTTGGACCGGCGCGACCAGCGCCGCAGGAACGGCATGGGGAGACGCTAGCGGCGCGCGCTCGGGCGCGCCGTGAACCACGTCACACCGCGCGCGATCTCGCGCGACGTCACACCGCGCGCGATCTCGCGCGACGTCACACGGCGCGGGGCTTCTTCGGCGGAGCGAGGGGCATGACGCGGACGCGGAACTCCTCGAGATGCTCTCGTCCCACGACCATCGAAACCGCCTCGCGAACGCGCTCGCCGAGCTGCTTCGGGTCGTCCTCGGTCGTGAAGCGCAGCTCGACCGTGACGAGGACCTTCTCGCCCATCACGGCACCTCGAATCGGGCGTGCTCGAGGGCGGTCGCGCAGACGCAGTCGCGCTCGGCGGGCAAGGCGGGGATCACCTCGAACAGCAGCCGGCGGAGGTTCTCGATATTGCGGTCGAACACGCGGATCACGTCTTCATGCGTGACGGGTGGCACGTCCTCGACGCCGACGTCGTAGTCGGTGATCAGCGAGACGTTCGCGTAGCAGATCTCGAGCTCGCGGGCCAGGAGCGCCTCGGGATAGCCCGTCATGTTGATCGTGTCCCAGCCCTCGGAAGCGAACCACGTGGACTCGGCGCGGGTCGAGAACCTCGGACCCTCGATCACCACCATCGTTCCGGTCTCGTGGGTCGAGATGCCGAGCTCGCGCCCCTTGCTCACGAGGACGTCTCGCACGGTCGGGCAGTAGGGGTCCGCGAAGGAGATGTGCGTGGTCACCGGGCCGTCGTAAAGCGTGTGGGGCCGCGAGCGTGTCCGGTCGACGATCTGGTCGCAGACCACGAAGTCGCCGAGCTCGACGTCCTTGCGGAGCGACCCTGCCGCGCAGGGCCCGAGGATCCGCTGGACCCCGAGCTCCCGCATCGCCCACACGTTCGCCCGGTAGTTGATCCGGTGCGGGGGGAGCTCGTGCTTGGCCCCGTGCCGAGGGATGAACGCGACCCGGTACGGACCGATCCCACCGACGACCGGCGGCGCAGAAGGTTCCCCGAAGGGCGTCTCGACGGCGACCGTCTCCGCGTCCTCCAGGAACGAATAGAAGCCCGACCCGCCGAACACCCCGACCTGCGCGACGCTCATGAGCTCTCCTTCGACGGCGAGGCCTTCTTCTTCGCGCCGTCGGAGGATGAGGACGAGGAGTCGGCCGAGGAAGACGAGGACGAGCCTGAGTCCGACGAGGACGAGCCCGACGACGAGTCCGAGGAGCCCTTCGAGGATGAGCCCGACGATGAGGACGACGAGTCCGAAGTCGAGCCACCGTCCTTCTTCGACGACGAGCCGGACTTGGCTCGGCTGTCCGTGGAGTAGAACCCCGAGCCCTTGAACACGATCCCGGCGGGGTGAAAGACCTTGCGGAGCGGTCCGCCGCACACGCCGCAGATCTTGAGCGGGTCCTCGGTGAACCGCTGGAAGACCTCGATGTGCTGACCGCACGAGGTGCACTCGTACTCGTACGTGGGCATCGCAGGCAGTCTAGCCGAGCAGATATCGACCTCCGGCCGATGTATAGGCCCGATGGCTCGGGGGTATGCTCCAGCCCCCAATGACGAAGGTCCGAAAGGCCGTCATCCCCGCCGCCGGGCTCGGGACCAGGTTCCTGCCCGCCACCAAGGCCCAGCCCAAGGAGATGCTTCCGCTCCTGGACAAGCCGGCGATCCAGTACGTCATCGAGGAGGCCGTCCGCGCCGGCATCACCGACATCTTGATCATCACGGGGCGGGGCAAGCGCTCGATCGAGGATCACTTCGACCGCTCGATCGAGCTCGAGCACTTCCTGGAGTCGCGTGGCAAGTTCGACGAGCTGAAGCAGGTCCGCGAGATCACCGACATGGCGTCGATCCACTACATCCGCCAGCGCGATCCGCTGGGCCTCGGGCATGCCGTGGCGGTCGCGGAGGAGCACGTCGGGGACGAGCCGTTCGCGGTCCTGCTCGGCGACGACATCATGACCGAGTCCAATCCGCTCCTCGCCGAGATGCTGCGCGTTCACGACCGCTACGGCCGGAGCGTCCTGGCGGCGATGGAGGTCTCCCGCGACGACGTCAGCCTCTACGGGTGCATCGAGCCCGAGTTCGTCGAGGAGCGGCTCGCCCGGGTCATCTCCATCGTCGAGAAGCCCACGCCGGAGAACGCACCCTCGAACCTCGCGGCGATCGGCCGCTACGTCCTCACGCCGGAGGTCTTCGAGGCGCTGCGGCACCTCGAGCCCGGCGTCGGCGGCGAGGTCCAGCTCACCGACGCCATCAACGCCCTGGCGCAGGAGCAGGCCGTCTATGCGCACGTGTTCGAGGGCGGACGCTTCGACATCGGGAACAAGCTCGACTACGTGAAGGCCACGATCGAGATCGCGATCGACCGGGAGGACCTCGGCAAGGACCTGAAGCGCTGGCTCGCGGACCTCGTCGAGCGCAAGAAGCTGATGTAGCGACGGCCGCAGCCTGAGAGATCGTCCCGGGCGTCGTTACACTGGCCGCCATGGCCTCCGCCCACCACGTCCACGATCACGACAGCGGCGAAGGGCTGCTCTCGGTCGAGGAGGCGCGTGAGCGGGTGCTCTCGAAGATCGCGCCGCTCCAGCCGCTCGAGCTTCCGCTCAGCGAGGCATACGGGTGCGTCCTCGCGCAGGACATCGTGGCCCAGCGCGACATCCCCGACTTCGCGAGCTCCGCGATGGACGGGTTCGCCGTGCGCTCCTCCGAGGTCGCGCCTGCGACCCCGGCATCGCCGGTCGAGCTCCGGGTGGTGGGACGAGCGTTGATCGGCCAGCGGCCGGAGGGCACCGTCGGAGGCGGCGAGGCCATGCGGATCGCGACCGGTGCGCCGATCCCCGCAGGCGCCGACACCATCGTCCCGATCGAGGCTTGCGAGGTCGACGGCGACGTCGTCCGGGTGCTGTCGGGAACGTCCGAGGGCAAGCACATCCGCCCGTCCGGGGAGGACGTGAAAGCCGGTGAGCCGCTGGTGCCCGCGGGGCGACGGCTCCAGGCGCCCGAGCTCGCGCTGCTCGCCACCGCCGGGGCCGCGCACCCGCTGGTGCATCCCCGGCCGCGCGTCGTCGTCCTCTCGACGGGGGATGAGCTCGTTCCGCCGTCGCAGACGCCCGAGTTCGGACAGGTGCGCGATGCGAACGCGTACCTGCTGTTCGCGGCGCTGCGCGAGGCCGGCGCGGTCCCGACGCTGGCCGGGATCATCCGAGACGATCCCGATGCGCTGAAGGACGCGGTGCTCGCGCACCTCACCCAGGCCGACGCGTTCGTCTCCTCCGGCGGCGTCTCGGTCGGGGAGCGCGACGTCGTCAAGGCCGCGTTCGACTCTGAGGGCGAGATCGACTTCTTCCGGGTCGCGATGCAGCCCGGGATGCCCCAGGGCTTCGGTCACATCGAGGGCAAGCCCTACTTCGGCCTTCCAGGCAATCCGGTGAGCGTGTTCGTGAGCTTCGAGATCTTCATCCGTCCTGCGCTCATGCGGATGACGGGCCGGCGGAACCTCTACCGGCCGGAGATCTCGGCACGTCTGAGCGCCGCCGTGACCGGTCCGAAGGGCAAGACGCAGTTCGCGAGGGTCCGCGTGAAGCGGACCCGCGACGGCTGGGCGGCCACGCCGACCGGCGGCCGCGGGTCCAACCTCATCGCGACGGTCGCGCGGGCGAACGGGCTCGCCGTCATCCCGTCGGGGACCGAGACGGCCGAGGCCGGCTCGGAGGTCCGCGTGATGCTCTTCCGCTCGATGGAGGACTAGTGGCGAGCGACCCGGAGACGAGCGGCCACCCTTCGACGGAGGCGAGCGATCGAACGGACGTCGCGCGCATCGTCGAGGTCGGCGGCAAGGAGGTCACCGACCGCGAGGCCGTCGCCGAGTGCACGGTGACGATGTCCACCGAGGCGATCGCGCACCTCGTCGCCGGGACCCCCAAGGGCAACCCGATCGAGGCCGCGCGGATCGCCGGCGTGATGGCCGTGAAGCGGACCCCGGACCTGTTGCCGTTCTGCCATCCCATCGCCGTCACCGGGGCCGAGGTGCTCGTCACCCCCGAACCGGATCAGGGACGGATCCACGTGCGGACGACCGTCCGGGCCCGGGATCGGACCGGCGTCGAGATGGAGGCGTTGACCGCGGCCGCGGTGGCCGCCCTGTGCCTGTACGACACGGGGAAGGCCTACGACCGGGCCGCGCGTATCGACGGGTTGCGCCTCCTGGAGAAGCGCGGGGGCAAGTCGGGCCACTACCTCGTCGGCGGCGACTGACCGTCGCATAGGCAACGCCCGAGGAGCCCTTCCGGCCTCTGACCTGCGGCGCCACCTCCCGGGGAACTTCTCCGTTGGTATTTGTACCGCCACATCTTGACTGCTAGGTTCCAGTCCCAGCCCACATGTTGTGGCGGACCGGGGTTCCGGAACACGGGGGGCTGGCGCATGGGTTGGCTGTTGCTCGCGGCCTTGAGCATCATATGGGCCGCCTTCCTCCTCCCCGTTTGGAGGAGCTCACCGAACAAGAGCGTGGAGGACTTCGAGCGGAACATGGAGCTGTTGGCAGACACGGACGGAGGGTCGCAGGGACGCTGGATCGTCACGCCCCGCAAGGGCATGGCGTTCGTCGGCCCACGCGAGCGGGCGAAGGAGCGGGCTCGTGCGCGCCGCCGCCGCGTGTTCGTCTTCATGCTCGAGCTCATCGGGCTCACCTTCATGATCGGTCTGGTCCCGCCCCTGCGGGCCATGTGGTACGCGACCGCCACGCTCTTGGTCCTGCTCGGCGTGTACGTCTGGCTCCTGCTGTCGAACCGGGCGAAGAGCGCGAGCATCGTGAGGATCCCGCCGGCGGCCTCGGAGCCCGAGGCACCGGCGCCGGTCGCCCGCCGTCACGCGGTGCACGGCGCGAGCCGTGCCGTGCGATCGGCCGCGGCGGGATTCGTCGAGCTCGACGACGACCTGGCGAACATCGTCGTCACGCGCGGCGGTCGGCGGGTCGGCGTCGCCGGCGTCTAGTCTGCCGCTCGTGAACCTCGGCGATCTCCCGGAGCAGATCCGTCGCCGTTTCGATACGACGATGCAGGCGCGCGAACGCGCGCTTCCCGCCTCCCGCGCCGCGATCCGCTCGTGCGCGAACGCGATCCGCGCGATCCACCGCGGCGAGCTCGACCTGGCGCACAAGCTGATGGAGGACGCCAAGGCCTCGCTCGACGCCGGCCTCGAAGCCGTCGGAGAGCACCCGGAGATCCGGTTCGCCGGCTACCTCCAGGACGCACAGAAGGAATACGCGGAAGCGAAGATCACCGAGGCCGTCGTCACCCGCTCCGATCGGATCCCGACCCCCGAGGAGATCGGCGTCGAGGACGCTCCCTACCTGAACGGGATGGCCGAAGCGATCGGCGAGGCACGCCGGCACATCCTCGACCTCCTGCGGCACGGGAAGGTCGCCGACGGCGAGGCGGTCCTTTCCGCGATGGACGACCTGTACGCCGTGCTCGTCACGATGGACTATCCGGACGCGATCACCGGGAACCTGCGAAGGACGACGGACATCGCCCGGAGCCTGATCGAGAAGACCCGCGGGGACCTCTCGGTTGCGCGGGTCTCGCAGGACCTGCACGATGCCCTCGAGCGGCACGCGCGCGAGGTATTGAACAAGGAGGAGTAGCGATGGCGGTTCGACGGGAGACGGTGCGCAAGCAGTTCGAGGACGCCGTGCAGCAGCATCTCGAGCCGGGCGAGCAGCTCGTCGCGGGTGCATCCGGTGCGAGCGGACCGAACCCGCTCTGGCTGTCCGGGTTGTTCGGGCTGATCGGGATGCTCGTCGCGGGCGTCCGCTACTACTTCGTGTGGGTGACCGACCGGCGGGTGATCTTCATGGGACTGTCGATGATGAGCTCCCGCCCGACGGGCAAGGTGGCGTGGTCCGATCCTCGCTCCTCGGTCTCGATCTCGGAGGCCACGCCCGCGGCGACCTGGAGCTGGTTCAAGTACCAACGGCCGGGGGACGCCAAGCCGATCCGGATGAACTTCGCGCGGCCGTGGCGCGAGGACTTCGCCCAGATGACCCAAGCGTTGAGCGGCGCAACGCCTTCGGCGCCACCCGCGCCCTCACCTCCACCTCCCGCACCGCCATCTCCCGCGCCGCCTCCGCCGCCGATCTAGCCAGATCGCGCTGGTACGCTGGCGCCTCGCTCCGGGGGTGTAGCTCAGTCCGGTAGAGCACTGCCTTCGCACGGCAGGGGTCAGGGGTTCAAATCCCCTCACCTCCACGCACAGAAGTCGTGGGTTGACCCGGTGTTCGCACGGATCGCGCGATTGAATGCACCGCGTTCGGGGAATACTCTCAAGACCATGAACAGAGGCACAGGAACCGGACTCATCGCGTTCGGCATCGTGCTGGGTGTGATCGGCGCGATCCTGTCGTTCGCGGTCACCGTCGAAACGAGCGGGTTCAACATCAACACCGCGGGCACGATCCTTCTCGTCGTGGGGATCATCGTCCTGTTGATCGGGATCGCCATCTTCGCGATGGGTAGCCGGAGGAGCTCGACGACCGTCGACAGCATCCAGAACACGCCGACGGGACAAGAGCGCGTCCAGGAGCACCGGGACTCGGGCACGCCCTAACCGGGCCGGGGCGGACAACCGATCATGGCACAAGCACGACTAGCCTGAAGGCGGATGCCCTGCGTTGGGCGTGGAAGGGAGGAAAAGCATGCTTGCGGCCGTCGGAGGGCTCGGCATCGTCGGCATCCTCGTCGTTGTTCTGATCGTGTTCGCGATCTTCTACTTCATGAGGCGCGCCTGAACGAAGCCAACTACGGAAGCTGAGGCACTTAGTTCTCGTCGTCGACGGGCGTGACCGTCTCTTCCGACGTGCGGCGCTCGACGTCCATCCCTTCGGCATCGGCGCTCTCGAGCCGGCCGCCTTCGACCTCGTGGCCGCATGTGAAGGTCTGCATCTGACGGCTGTCGGGCTGCTGGTCTCCGAACTCGACCGTACGCAGCGTTCCCTTGCCGCAGATCGGGCAGGTCGTCGAGTCGGTGTCGCCCATCGGTACCAAGGTACACCGACAGTCGGCACATCTATATCGTTTCCGAAGGGATGAAGGGAGGCAACATGCTCGGAGCGCTCGGGATGCTCGCCGCCAAGGGCGGCGCGGACAACATCCTGTGGATCCTGGCGGCCATCCTCGTGATCGCCGGCATCGTGGCACTCGTCAGGGGATCGGTCGTCGCCGGAGTCGTCCTCATCGTTCTCGGACTCCTCGTGGGACCGGGTGGCGTCAGCATCTTCAACTAGCTCAGGACGGCTCGAGCAGAGAGGCGGCCTGACCCGCCGCGGAGTTCTCAGAGCATGGACGTGACGAAGAAGGAGCGGGGCTTCGGCGCGGCGTGGCGAGCGATCCGCCGCCGTGGCCCGGGTGAGCTCGCGAGAGCCTCCGTGATGCGGCTCCGGGAGGCCGACGGCGCGAGTCACGTCCGGGCGCTCGCCTACCAGTCGATGTTCGTGCTGATCTCCGGCTTCATCGGGCTGGTGGGCCTGGCCAGCGCGTTCGACCTGCCGCGGGTACGAGGCATCGTCGGGCAGATGGCCGACACGCTTTCTCCTGGGCCGTCCGGCCAGCTGCTGAAAGAGGCGGCACGTCAGGGCGCCAACGGAGGGACGACGGCGATGGTCGTTGGGCTGCTGGCCGCGCTGTTAGCGGGCACGTTGGCGATGGCGCAGGTCGAGCGATCCGCCGACAGGCTCGCTGGCCGGTCCGACGATCGACCCTTCGCGAAGCGCTACGGCGTCGCGTTCGTGCTCGCGCTGTCCGCGGGGGTGCTCCTGGGGGCTGGGGGGCTCGCGCTCGCCGGCGGCCGAGCGATCTCCGAGGGCATCGGCTGGGAGGGTGCGGCGCTCACGGTCTGGACCGTAGCGCGCTGGCCCCTGGGGGTTGCGGTGGCGGCCGTCGGCATCTACCTCTTGTTCCGAACGGCGCCGCGAGAACGCGTCGGCTCTCCTGGGGCGCTCGCTACCGGTACGGCGGCGGCGGTCGCGCTCTGGTTCCTGTTCAGCCTCGCACTCGGTCTGTACTTCTCGCTGAGCAGCAACGCCGCCTACGGGCCGTTGCTCTCGGTCATCGCGCTCCTCTTGTGGTCCTCCCTCTCGTCGCTGGCCCTGCACCTTGGGCTCGCCGTTACGGTCGAACTGGCGATCGGGGAGTCGCGATCGGAGGGCCTCGTTCGCGTTCCCGAGAGCAAGCCCCAGCCGAAAGTGGCTCGCACTCCGTAGCCCAAGCCGTGTGGATGCCTGACCGTGGCGCTCCGGTCTGGTGTGCGAGCGCTTCGCCTGGGTAGGGTCCCCGTGATGGGCGACGAGGAGCAAGAGAAAGAGCGGCTCAATCGCAAGCTGATCGAGCTCCTGAACGAGCTGCGCATCGCCATCCCCGGCGTGCAGGTGCTGTTCGCGTTCCTGTTGATCCTCCCCTTCAACAGCGGGTTCGTGGAGGCCGACGATCTCGGACGGGCCGTGTACGCGGTCTCACTCGGTTGCGCAGCCGTGGCGTCGGCGCTGCTGATCGGGCCGGCGGCCTACCATCGACATCGATTCCGGAGACTGGAAGAGGAGACGGCGTCCGACAAGAAGGAGATGATCATCACCCAGGATCATCTGGCCGCCGGCGGCATCCTGTTCCTCGCGCTCGCCATGACCGGCTCGGTCTTCATGGTGTTCGACGTCCTGTTCGGGACGGTCACCGCGACGATCGTCGGCGGATCCCTCGTCCTCACGTATGGGTGGTTCTGGTACGCGCTCCCGGTGTCGCGACGGATCCGTAACTCCCGCTCGCCCCGCTGACCGTCGCCGCGAGAACTCAGGGGTTCGTGTAGCTCACGACTTCGGCGTGGGGCTCGTCGGTCGCGCCGGCAGGGAAGACGACCGTCGCGGATTCCGTGTCGCCTTTCGCCACCAGGTCGACGTTCAGCTCACGCGTGACGTCGCCGACGGTCACCTCGACGATGACGTTGCCTGCGCTGGTCCCGCCGACGTTCGTGACGGTGACCTCGAGGGGACGTCCCCCGCTGGCGGGCTCGCCGATCGTCGGCGACGGTCACGCGAAGGTCCGCCGGGCCACGTGGTCCCGTGAGCCCGCTCATCACCAGCACCGCGACCACGGCAAGGGTTGCGGCGAGCGAGACCGCCAAGAGCGTCCACTCGAGCGGGGTCCGCTCCCGCATGATGCCGCGGCTTCCGGAGGCACGCTTCGCGGTCATATGAGCAACCGCCCGAGCGCAGCCCCGATCGAGGCCGGGAACGCGAGCGTGACCACCTTCGCCATCTCGGCGCCATCCACGGCGTCGACGCGGCCGAACAGCGCGAGCATCGCCGCGGACACGATGAACGCCACCACGTACGCAAGAAGCGTCTCGGTGAGCGGGCCTTGGGTCGCGCCGTCGCTCGCGACGCGCTTCTCCCTTCCTCCGAACTCCGCGTAGAAGACCATGAGGTAGGGAAGCACCAACGACGCGACGACGAGCAGACCCAGGCGCACGCCGTCCAGCTCGGCCGCCAGCAGGATCGGCTCCTCGGTCGGGGCGATGTTCAGGGCGAACACGAGCGCGCCGGCCGCCGCCACCAGCAGGTCGCCGCCGCCGCCCGGGATCTCCTCGGACTTCTCGCCGCCGCTCTTCGGCGCGAGGGCTGCCCCGACGGCGAAGCCCAGGCTCACGGGGATCGCGCTCAGGGCGGTCACGCCCACGACGTTCTCCAGCGAGGTCCCACGCCCCACCCGGTCGAGCAGCACGAGCAGGACGACGGCGACCAGCAGGGAAAGGCCCATCCCGACGACGGCGTCCTCCGTCGGACGCTGGGTCCGACCCGGCCGGAACCCCACGAAGTGCGAGAGCGCGATGTTCACGCCGAACGCGGCGGTCAGCCCTGCAAGGATCAACAGAGGAGTCACGCTCCGCCCGTGCAACCACGTTTCCTGCGTGTAGAGCAGGGGAACCCCGAGGATGGCGCCACCTGCCACGCCGCGCATCACGTCCTCGGCCGACGTCGCCTTCTCCGCCACCGCGGAACCATCTCACAGGGGAGCCCGTCCGTAGACCTCGCGAAGGAGTGCGACGTCTGCGGGGGTGGATCCCGTTGGGATGCCGCTCGGGAAGGGGAGCGATGGCGGAGCAGAGCCTGTACGAGCGGATCGGGGGGGTCAACGCGATCGCGATGGTCGTCGACCGTTTCAGCGACGAGATCGTCAAGAACCCCAAGCTCAATGTGAATCCGGCTCTGAAGGAGTGGAACGGAACGGGCCAACTGCCGGGACTCAAGTTCATGCGGACGCTCTGGCTCTGCCAGACGGCCGGTGGACCCTTCCAGTACACGGGCAAGGACATGGGCGAGGCACACGAGGATCTCCACATCACCTCGGACGAGTTCGACGAGGTCGGAGCCGAGATCGCCGCCGCACTCGACCACTTCAAGGTGCCGGAGCGCGAGAAGCAGGAAGTCCTCGCCGCCATCGTTGCGAGGAAGGAAGAGGTGATCAACCCTTCCCGGTAAGACCGCTCGGCGGCCGAGTGGCCCGCGCAGGCCCGGATGGTGTTCACTCGCACGGACGATGACGGTCACTCGCACCGCGATCCTCTGGGCGGCGGACAACCGGTGGCTGCGCGAGCACCTGCCGCGATACCGGTTCGTTCGCCGCAGCGTCGCCCGGTTCATGCCGGGGGAGACCCTCGACGACGCGCTCGATGCGGCCCGGCGTCTGGGGGAGCGGAGCCTTCCCACGATGTTCACCGCCCTCGGAGAGAACGTGAACGATCGGTCCGAAGCGCGGGCGGTGATGGAGCACTACCTCGCGGTATTCGACCGCATCGCCGCGGCGGGGCTCGACACCGAGGTCTCGGTCAAGCCGACGCATCTCGGGCTCGATCTCGATCCTGAAACGACGCTCGCCAACCTCGAGGAGCTGGCCGCCAAGGCCGCCGAACACGACAACTGGCTCTGGCTCGACATGGAGTCCGCGCCGTACGTCGACGGGACCCTCGAGCTTTACCGGAAGCTGCGAACCGGGAACACGAACGTCGGGGTCTGCCTGCAGGCGTACCTGAAACGCACGGCGCGCGATCTCGACGACCTGATGCCGCTCGACCCGACGATCCGGCTCGTGAAGGGCGCCTACCGCGAGCCGGACGAGATCGTGTTCCGCTCCCGCGCGGCGATCTCCGAGGCGTACCGGCGACTCGCGCTCTTGATCCTCACGAGGAAAGGTCCGGCCGGCCGGCTGGCGCTCGGTACGCACGACGTCGAGCTCATCCGCACGATCGAGGCCGACCTCGGCGGCCACGAGGGCTTCGAGGTGCACATGCTCTACGGCATCCGGCAGAACGACCTGCTCCGGATGGCCGCCGCGGGATACAAGGCACGCTCGCTGATCGCGTACGGCACGTACTGGTACCCGTGGTTCATGCGTCGGATCGCCGAGAACCCGACGAAGAACATCCTGCTCGCGCTCCGGAACCTCGTCGCACGCGGCTGAGGCTCCGCGGTTCGTCGTGACCGTGCGTGTCGACGCGCTAGCCGAGGATCCGCGCGTCTCCGTAGCCGGACCGCAACGCCACCTTCTCGGAGAACCGCCGCGGATGGAACTGCTCGAGCCCCGGGTCGACCTCGGCGCCGGTCACCAGGTCCGCGAGATGCCTCCCGAGCGCCGGCGCGAGCTTGAAGCCATGCCCGCTCGTCCCCGCGTCGACGAACACCCCCTCGGCGATCTCGCCGATCACCGGCTGCCAGTCCGGCGAGACGTCGTACAGGCTCGCCCACCCGCCGCGCGACGTGGCCTGCTGGAGACCCGGAACGCGACGGACGACACGGCTCCCGAGCTCCGAGGTTTCGTCCGAGCGGACGCGCTCGCTGAACGCGTCGGGATCCACGGTCGGCTCGGGGTGGAGCGGCCCGACGAGGAACAGCTCCTCGCCCTCGGGACGGAAGTAGTAGCCGTTCGGCAGGTCGCCGTGCGCGGGCATCTGCGGTCCGCCGCTCCATGCGAACGTCGCCACGATGTGTCGCTCGACCGTGAGCGGCAGGTCCGCACCGACCTGCGCGGCAAGCGGTTTCGTCCACGGGCCGGCGGCGATCAATACCGCGTCCGCCGTCACGAACGAGCCGTCGTCGTTCGACACGCGCCACGCACCGCCGTCCCGGCCGATCCCGATGACCCGCGTCTGCATCCGGCTCTCGGCGCCGAGCTCGCGAGCCCGCTCGAGCAGTCCCTGCGTGGACAGGACCGGGTCGGCGTGGCCGGCGTCGCGCTCGAACGCCGCGACCGCGATCCCCTCGAGGTCGAACGCGGGCCACGCGGCTCGCACCTCGTCCGGGGTCAGCAGCTCGGTGGAGATGCCCTGTTCGTTCAGCCGGGGGACGACCTCGCGCACGGTGGACTCGTCTTCGGGCGGGTGGAGCACCAGGAGGCCGGTTTCGCGGAAGCCGGCGTCGTGGCCGGTGTGCTTCTCGAAGTCGCGGAACATCGCGATCGAGTCCCGGGCCACCGACGCGAGGAACGCGTTCGTGTAGTAGGCGCGGCAGATCGCGCTCGACCGTCCCGTGGGGCCGCCCGCCGGCGACGTGCGTTCGATCACGACGGTCGAGACGCCGCGGCTCGCGAGGTGGAACGCCGCGCTCGCGCCATGGATCCCGGCGCCGATCACCGCGACGTCGAACGCGTTCACCTCATCACCTCGCGGTAGCGGAAGCACGACACGACGTGGTCGTTGACCATCCCCGTGGCCTGCATGAACGCGTAGCATACGGTCGGTCCGACGAAGCGGAACCCGCGCCGTTTCATGTCCTTGCTCATCGCGCGTGATTCGGCGGTTTCCGCCGGCAGGTCGGAAAGTCGCTTCCACCGGCCGACGATCGGCTCACCGTCGACGAACGACCAGAGGTATGCGTCGAGCGACCCGAGCTCTCGTTGTATCTCGAGGACTCGCTCTGGCGTTGTTCACCGTCGACTCGATCTTCAACCGGTTGCGCACGATCGCGGGATCGCCCATCAGCCGCTCGATCCGGGCCGGCGTGAAGCGCGCCACCTTCGCCGGCGTCGAAGTTCGCGAACGCCGTCCGGTACCCGTCGCGCTTGTTCAGGATCGTCGACCACGACAGGCCCGCCTGCGCACCTTCGAGCACGAGCATCTCGAACAGGTGGCGGTCGTCGTGCGAAGGGACGCCCCACTCCTCGTCGTGATACGCGAGGTATCTCGGCTGGTCGACGGGGGCCCACTCGCAACGCGTGATCGCCTTCGGCATCTGCGGATGCTACCGAGGAGACGCTCCCGCCCGGTAGCCTGTGCGCCGTGCGACCGTGGTGGGCGCGACCGGGCCTCGACGTGCGCGGTGGACGGTTGTTCGTCGCCGGACGCGATGCCGAAGCCGCGGCGCGCGAGCGCGGCACGCCGCTCTTCGCGTACGACCTCGTGCGGATCGAGGAACAGGCGCTCGCGCTCGCGCGCGTGTTCGAGCGAGCGGGCGTCCCGTTCCGCCTCCGCCTCGCCCTCAAAGCGCAGCGAGATCCGGAGGTCCTCGCGTCCGTGCGGAAACTCGGATTCGTCGGGATCGACGCCTGCTCGCCCGGCGAGGTTCGACACGCGCTCGAGCACGGCTGGAGCGCCGGCGAGATCAGCTACACCGGGACGAACCTGTCCGAGCGCGACCTCGACGCACTGCTCGAGACGGACGTGCACGTGAACGTCGACCTGCTCTCACAGCTCGATCGGTGGGGCAGGCGCGCTCCGGGCTCCACGCTCGGCATCCGCGTGAACCCTCGCGCAGGCGCGACGTGGAGCGGCGCATCGCACTCGGCGTCGCACGAGTCGCTGTACGCCGGCGCGAAGCCGACGAAGTTCGGAATCCTCGACGAGCAGCTCGACGACGCGCTCGAGATCGCGGCCAAGCACGATCTGCGTCTCGACACCGTCCACTTCCACGTCGGCGACGGCTTTCTCACCGATGGCCTGCCGCGGTTCGAGGCGGCGGCGGAGCGCGTCGCGGCGATGACCCGCCGTCTCCTCGACGCCGGGCACGAGGTCGTCGAGGTGAATGCCGGCGGCGGTCTCGGCGTGCCGCAGCGCGAGGAGGACGAACCGCTCGACCCCGACGGGTACGCCGCGGTCCTCGTCCGGCACCTCGGCTCGCTCGGCGTGGCCATCGGCTGCGAGCCGGGCGACTACCTCTGCAAGGAGTCGGGGATCCTGCTCGCCGAGGTGGTGTCGCTCGACGAACGCGACGGCGTGACCTTCGCCGGTCTCGACGCCGGCTACAACGTGGCGCCCGAGCGCTTCATCTACGGGTCACTCGTCCCGATCGTCCTGTGCCGCGCCGCGGACGCAGAGCCCGCGCGCACCTACACCGTGAGCGGCAACATCAACGAGGGCGACGACCTGTGGGGCGAAGGGGTTCCCCTGCCCGAGCTGCAGGAAGGCGACATCCTCGCGCTCCTCGGGGTCGGCACCTACAACCGCTCGATGCACATCGACCACTGCCTGCGTCCGCCCGCAGGATCGGTCGCGTTCGCCGAGCGGTTGGGCTAGCGCGTGCGGGGGAATCCGAGGTCGATCGTGCTCTTCGCGGGATCGGGCCAGCGCTGCGTGACGACCTTGCCCCCGGTGTAGAAGCGCACGCCCTCGGGCCCGTACATGTGCGAGTCGCCGAACAGCGAGTTCTTCCAGCCGCCGAACGAGTAGTACGCGACCGGGACCGGGATCGGCACGTTGATGCCCACCATCCCCGCGTCGACCTCGAACACGAATTGGCGAGCCGCGCCGCCGTCCCGCGTGAACAGCGCCACGCCGTTCCCGTACGGGTTCCGGTTCACGAGGTCGACGGCCTGGTCGTACGTCTCCGCCCGCACCACCGAGAGCACGGGTCCGAAGATCTCGTCCCGGTACGCGTCCATCGTGGGCGTGACGTCGTCGAGCAGCGACACGCCGAGGAAGAAGCCGGGGCTGTCCTTGTAGAGGGCGTGCTCGCGGCCGTCGGTGACCACCTTGGCTCCCTGCGCCTTCCCCGCGTCGAGGTACGAGGCCACCTTGTCCCGATGCTCACGGGTGATCGAGCGGTCCCATCTCGGACTCCGGATCCATGCCGGGACCGACCTTGATCTTCGGCAGGCGGTCGGCGATCGCGTCCACGACCTTGTCGGAGACCTTGCCCACCGAGGTCACGACCGAGATGGCCATGCAGCGTTCGCCGGCCGAGCCGTAGCCGGCCGAGATGGCCGCGTCGGCCACCATGTCCACGTCGGCGTCCGGCAGCACGATCATGTGGTTCTTCGCTCCGCCGAGCGCCTGCACGCGCTTCCCGTTCGCGGTCCCGGTCGCGTAGATGTACTTCGCGATCGGCGTCGACCCGACGAAGCTGACGGCGCGGATGTCCGGGTGCTCGAGGATCGCGTCGACGGCGACCTTGTCTCCCTGGACGACGTTGAACACGCCGTCGGGCAGTCCGGCGTCGGCGAAGAGCTCGGCGAGCGCGAGCGAGGCGCCGGGGTCCTTCTCGGAGGGCTTGAGCACGAAGGTGTTGCCGCACGCGATGGCGTTCGCGCACATCCAGATCGGAACCATGGCCGGGAAGTTGAAGGGCGTGATGCCGGCGACGACGCCGAGCGGCTGCCGGATCGAGTAGACGTCGACGCCCGTCGAGACCTGTTCGGAGAACTCTCCCTTGAGCAGGCTGGGGATCCCCGTCGCGTACTCGACGTTCTCCAGGCCGCGCTGGACCTCGCCCATCGCGTCGGAGAGCACCTTGCCGTGCTGGGAGGTGAGGATCTTGGCGATGTCGGCCTTCCGCGCGTCGAGCAGCTCGCGGAGGCGGAACATGATGTCCGCACGCTTGGAGAGCGACGTTGCCCGCCAGGCCGGGAAGGCTTCCTTGGCCACCTCGACCGCCCGGTCGAGCTCGGCGCGGTCCGCGAAGTCGACTTCGTGGGTCTGCTCGCCGGTCGCGGGGTCGAAGACCGGTCCGGTTCGGCCGGACTCTCCGGGGACGAGCTTGCCGCCGATCCAGTGTCCGATCCGCTCCATGATCAGGTCCCTTCGGAGGAGGCGTTCCCGCCGATGGTAGCGCGCCGGTCGACGGGCAAGCTCCGGCCCGCCCTCTGCCTCGCTACACTGCCCACCTCCGGCTCGGAAGGGGACCGATGAGCGAGCTGACCTCCGACGAGATCGTCGAACTGAGTCTCAAGCACACGCTCTACGACTGGCAGCAACAGGGCTCGACGAAGCCGATCGCCGTCGCCTCGGCGCGCGGCGCCGAGTTCTTCACGGTCGACGGGAAGCGGTACCTGGACTTCAACAGCCAGCTGATGGGCGTGAACATCGGGCACTCGGACCCACGGGTCGCCGATGCGATCGCGGAGCAGGCGAAGGTCCTCCCGTACATCAGCCCCTTCATGGCCACCGAGGTCCGGGCGCTCTTGGGCAAGAAGCTCGCCGAGCTCCTGCCGGGCGACATCGACAAGGTGTTCTTCACGCTCGGCGGGGCCGAGGCGAACGAGAACGCGATCCGGATCGCCAAGGCCGTGACGGGCCGCCACAAGATCCTCGCCCGTTACCGGAGCTACCACGGCGCCACCTACGCGACGATCACCCTCACCGGCGACCCACGGCGATGGGGGAACGAGCCCGGGATGCCCGGCGTCGTCCACGTCCTCGACCCCTACCACGGCACGCAGCGGGGAACCGACGACGCGGAGACCGCGCTCGCGTACCTCGAGGAGACGATCATGCTCGAGGGTCCCGCGACGATCGCCGCGTTCATCCTGGAGCCGGTGACGGGAACGAACGGGATCTTGATCCCGCCCGACGGCTATCTCCAGGGCGTTCGCGAGCTCTGCGATCGGCACGGCATCTTGATGATCGCGGACGAGATCATGTCGGGCTTCGGCCGCACCGGCGAGTGGTTCGCCATCAACCACTGGGGCGTCGTGCCGGACATCGTCACGATGGCCAAGGGTCTGACCTCGAGCGCGGTCCCGCTCGGGGCGGTGGGCCTGCGGCCGTCGGTCAGCTCCTACTTCGACGATCACGTCTTCTGGGGCGGCCTCACGTACAACTCGCACCCGCTCGCGCTCGCCGCCGCGCTCGCCACGATCCGCGTGTACGAGGAGGACGGGCTGATCGAGCACAGCAAGAAGATGGGTGAGGTGATGGCGCGGCATCATCGCGAGCTGCACGACAAACACCCGAGCGTCGGGTTGGTCCGCAACATCGGGCTGTTCGGGATCCTGGAGCTTGTGCGGAGCCGCGAGACGATGGAGCCGATGGCGCCCTTCAACGGGACGAGCGACGAGATGAAGGCGGTCGGCAAGGCCTTGGACGAGCGCGGCCTGTTCACGATGATCCGGTGGAACGGGATCATGACGAACCCGCCCCTGTGCATCACGGAGGAACAGCTCGGCGAGGGCTTCGCGATCATCGACGAGGCGCTGACCGTCGCCGACGCTGCCGTCACCTAGGGACCCATGCGTCGCGAGCTCGCCGGCGGGTACGAGGTCGACGACGACCCCTCGCGGGTGGACCTCGATGCCGTCTGGGCATTCCTGTCGACCGAGGCGTACTGGGGGCGCGACCGCTCGCGCGACGAGGTGGAACGCCAGGTCCTCGGATCCTCGCGGGTGGTGGGGCTGTACTACGGCGACCGGCAGGTGGGGTTCGCGCGCACGCTCACCGACGGCCGGGTGGCGTACCTCGCGGACGTCTATGTGCTGAAAGACCATCGTGGACGCGGTCTCGGCGTCGAGCTCGTCCGCGCGGCCGTGGACGAGAGTCCGTTCTCGCACGCGCGGTGGATGCTCCACACGCAGGACGCCCATGGGCTGTACGAGAAGTTCGGGTTCGGACCGGCGGAGGAGCGCTACCTCGAGCGCCCGCCGGCGGCGGAGCGGCGCGAAGCCGGGGAGGCCGGCGAGGGCTGAGCCCAGTGTTCGGCCCATTCGCCGAGCGCATCCATCACGTCGGAGAGCGCGGCTCCCGACTCGGACAGGGCGTACTCGACCTTCACGGGGCCTTCGGCGCCGACGGTGCGGATCACGAGCCCGGCCGCCTCGAGCTCCTTCAAACGTTCGGAGAGCAGGTTGTCCGAGATCGCGGGGATCGCCGCGCGGAGATCCCGGTACCGGGCCGGGCCCACGAGGAGCACGCGCACGATCTGCGGCGTCCAGCGCCGGGCGACCATCTCGGCCGCACGCTGGAAGTGCTCGCAGACGGGGCCCTCACCCTCCCTCACGGGCTCGGATGCTACCCCTCCACGTGTGGCCATCTCTCCCAACCCCTTGATCCCTCGTTCGCCCTTCCGGAATAGGCAACGCTCCGGAATCGTTCGTTACTCCCGTAAGGGGAGTTGACCTCCGGTCTGGAGCCGGGGGCGGGAGAAGGAGGGAACCATGGCTCAGACAGAGGCCGTACGCGTGGTCGAGGGCGTGGAATTGCCGCCCGCCGGGACGTGGGTGTTCGACAAAGCCCACACGACCGTCGGGTTCGTGGCCCGGCACATGCTTTCCAAGGTCCGGGGCCGGTTCAACGAATTCGATGGCAAGGTCGTCATCGGAGACGGGTTCGACGATTCCTCGGTGGAGATCGAGATCGACGCCGCGAGCGTCGAGACGAAGACCGACATGCGGGACGACCACCTGCGCAGCGGTGACTTCTTCGACGTCGAGCGGTTCCCCAAGATCACGTTCCGCAGCCGCGCGGTCCGTCCGACCGGCGGCAACACGTTCCAGCTCGTCGGTGACCTGACCATCAAGGACATCACCCGCGAGGTTGTCCTGGACGCCGAGTTCCTCGGGTGGGGTCCGGGCGCCGCGGCCGACTATCCGTCCCTTGCCGCGTTCTCGGCGAGCACCGAGGTCGACCGCGAGGACTGGGACCTGACGTGGAACATGGCCGTCGAAACCGGTGGCTTCCTCGTCGGCAAGAGGGTCAAGCTCGAGATCGACACGGAGCTCAACCTCCAGCAGTAAGACGTTCGGCGAGGCCCGCGCTCTCGATGTGGAGGGCGCGGGCTTCACGCTGTTTCGGGCGCTGGGCTTGGCCTCACGCGATCGGGCGCGGACCACTGGCGCCCGCCTCGTACTCCTCGAGCTCGAACAGGCCCTCGTAGCGCACGACCACGTCGCCGGCCACCCATAGCTCGCGGCTCCATCCCGTGGATAGCGCCGTGTAGCGCCACCGCCGCGCCGCGAATCGCCCGACCGGCGTCGTCACTTCCTCGTCGCCGATCAGCTCGTACCGCTGCCGCTCCTCGGTCGGCGTGCACATGACCGGCTCGAGGTAGATCACGTCGATCTCCGTCGTTCCATCGAGACGGTTCGCCGTGACCGCGTTGAACGCCGGCGAAAGGTAGTCGACGTGCCATGCCGGTCCCCACGGCGCGGTCACGACGTCGCCGTCGAGCGATCCGCGCAGTGCATCGCCCTCCGCGGTGAGCACGAGATCGTGGGAGCCGGTCGCGATCTTGACTCGGACTGGGTTCCACAACCGGTCCACGACGAGATCAACGATCTCGCGGTGCGGCGTCGGCTCCCGCGTCGAGATCTCCGAGAAGGACCGCCAGCCCGCGGGTCCGGGCGCGCATCGGAAGTCCTCGGTCCCGACGGCATTGCCGTCGCCGTCCATCACCACGTAGCGACCCTGCGGCACGCGCGGGATGCTAACGACCGTCGGGCCTTGGTCGCGTGTCCGCGCAGCGAACCGTCAATACCTTGCGCCGCGTAGCATCTGGCGAGTGCGTGTGGCCCTGTGTCAGACGAACTGCGGC
The DNA here is from genome assembly GCA_963786805.1 of uncultured Actinomycetes bacterium. GTDB lineage: Bacteria > Actinomycetota > UBA4738 > UBA4738 > HRBIN12 > CALGFI01. Next base: position 551,556 of record CAWBAK010000004.1, on the reverse strand, counting down.
GAGGACGTCGCCGCGAACGAGGCCCAGGTTTTCGGTCTGCTCGAGGATGCCGGCGCGGCCGGCGTCGATCTCGCAGCGCTCCCGGAGGTCTGGCCCTGCCAGGGTTCGGCTCCGCTCGTGCGTGCGTCGGCCGAGCCGATCGACGGGCAGCGGGTGCAGCGCCTGGCCGAGATCGCGCGCCGGCATGGGATGTGGATCCACGGCGGGAGCGTGCTCGAGCGCGAAGGCGACCGCGTGTTCAACACGAGCGTGCTGCTCGACCGGGACGGGAACGTCGTCGCGACGTACCGCAAGATCCACCTGTTCGACGCCGACCCGCCCGGCGGCCTTCCCAGTCGCGAGTCCTTCCTGTACTCGCCCGGCGACGGGGTCGTAACGGCCGAGACCGAGTTCGGCCGGGTCGGGATGTCGATCTGCTACGACGTGCGCTTCCCGGAGCTCTACCGGCAGATGGCTGTGGAAGGGGCGACGACGATGTTCGTCCCGGCGGCCTTCCGGCACGAGACCGGCAAGGACCACTGGGACGTGCTCCTTCGCGCCCGCGCGATCGAGGATCAGTCGTTCGTGATCGCTGCCGCCCAGTGGGGGACCTGGGGCGCAAAGGATCGGCAGCGGCGCAACTTCGGCAACAGCCTGGTCGCCGATCCCTGGGGTCGCGTGATCGCTCGCGCGCCCGACGGGGTTGGGATCACGTTCGCCGACCTCGACCTGGGCGAGATCGCACGGGTCCGAGAGGTCCTTCCCTCGCTCCGGCACCGGCGTTTGAACGATCCCCGCTGAACCGCCGCGGCCTCGCGTGCCGCGAGTGTCGCCCGGTCGGCGGTGCATGAGCCTTTCGGACTAGACGGGGTCGGTCTTTCGTCGCTCCGGGTTCAGTTCCGGCCCATCCACGGTCGATAACGACACCGAAGAGGGTTGGTCCCGAAACGGCAAACCGTCGGGAACGGCGGGGCGCAAAGCCACGGGCCCCACGGCTCAACGAGCCAGGGCGGCCGAGCTGCCGAAGGACCGGGCTTCCACCCGGAGCCCCGGCCTGCTGGGACCCAGACTGTCGGAGGGCTGGGATGGCACAGGCGACTCGGAGCCGGACGCGGATCGCGGCCGTGCTCCTCCTGTGTTCCTGCCTCTGGCTCTCGGGGACGGCGACCGACCAAGCCCGAGCCGGCGAGACCGCGGAGCGCCGTGCGGAACTGCTCCAGCTCACCAACGAAGCGCGCGATCACAAGGATCGCGACGCGCTGGCGCTGGACGCGAGGCTGTCCCGGTACGCCATCCGGCACTCACGCGCGATGGCCGAGGCGGGTCAGCTGTTCCACACGAAGGACGTCGCGGGCAAGCTGGGCCAGCGCGACTGGTCGATGTGGGGCGAGAACATCGGCTACGCCTCGTCCCTCACCGACGTGCAGGCCGCCTTCATGGGGTCGACGCCACATCGCAAGAACATCCTGCGGACCGGCTTCGACCACACGGCGATCGGGGTCGTCGAGTCAGACGGGAACCTCTGGGTGACGGTCATCTTCTACGGCTAGCCCCTCCCGACCTAGCTGTAGATCAGAGGCGCCCCGGCCGAAGGGCCGGGGCGCCTCGCTATCCAGGCCGGGGACGTTTGCGCCGCTCAGGCGGGGGGAAGGGTGGCTCGGGTGTGCACGGTGCGTGCCCAGCTCACTCGTCGTAGCCACCTTGGCTACTTGACGGCAGGGATCTCACGAGTACCCTCTCGGGCAGCCGCTCGGAGTACCGGGCGGTTTTCCTTATGACGATTCTTGCTCGCCCGCATCCGGTCCCGATGCCGGGACCGAAGGTTCGGTCCCGGCACCGCATGCCGCCGACGCCGCCGGGACGCAAGTCTCGAGGGCCACCGCTCCGTCCAGCGATTCACCGACTGCCGAAGGGCCGGGTCTTCACGAGAGTCCGGGCCCCCAGGGAACGCACAGGACGGAGGTTCCTCTTGAGGACGATGACCTTCCGGAACCGCACGCGGATCGCGCTCGTTCTTCTCCTGTTGCTGCCGCTCCTCTTGGGGCCGCGGACCGAAGCACGTGCCGGTGGGAGTGACGGGTATCGCACCAAGATGCTCCAGCTCGTCAACGACGTCCGGGACCGAAACGATCGGCGCCTCTTGCGGGTGGACCGGAAGCTCTCCCGCTACGCGATCAAGCACTCACGGCTGATGGCTGACGCCGGATATCTGTTCCACACGCCCGACCTCGCGAGCAAGCTCGACGGCCGCAACTGGTCGATCGGCGGCGAGAACGTCGGGTACGCCTCGTCCCTGCGCGCGGTGATGGGCGGCTTCATGGACTCGGCGCCACACCGCAAGAACATCCTACGCCGCGGCTTTGATCACGCAGCGGTCGGGGTCGTCAAGGCCGGCGGAAGCTTCTGGGTGACGACCATCTTCTACGGCTAGCCGGCCTCACGCGCCTTCGAGGTCCTCGGGCCGGTCGACGTCGTGCGGCGCCTCGCCGCTGATGTCGACCTCCTCGACCAACTCCGGGTACATGTCCATCAGCGCCCGCGCCCCGACGTCGCCCTCGAGCGCGCTTGCCTCTCGCCAGATGGTTCGCGCCAGCAGACCCGGGCCCGGTCCCGCGCGGAAGCGCAGTCGCACCATCGTGGCGTGTCGTGACGTGAACGCCTCGATGAGTGCGCGGACGTGCTGGGCGGTGACCCCGGGCTGGTCGGCGAGGAGCACGACGGCTGCCTCGCTCGCGGGGTCGACGGAGCGCAGTCCTACGGCGAGGGATCCGGCCATCCCGGAGGAGTACGCGGGGTTCACCACCGCCCTCGCCGATGCGGGCAGCTTGAGCGCGTCACGCACGCGCGTGACCTCGTGCCCGAGGACGACGACGATCTCATCGACCCCGGCTTCGGTCGCGGCGTCGATCGCGTGTTGCGCGAGTGGCTTGCCGCGGACCTCGGCGATCTGCTTCAGGCCCCCGAATCGGGTGCCGGACCCCGCGGCGAGGACGATCGCCGAGATCACGACGGTCGCGAGCCGAAGAGGCGGCGGAACAAGTTCGCGATCGCCGCCCAGAGCGCTGCGAGGCCGAGGCTGAGGCCGCCGATCGGCTTGGCCTTCACGGGTGCGGCCGCTCGGGGTGGAGTGGACGGGGAGTTCGCGGTGGAGGCGCCTGGTTCGGATGTGGCCGATCCGGATGCGGCCGATCCGGATGCGGCCGATCCGGATGCGCCCACCGCGGGCGACGCCTCGGCGCCGAGCATGTTCTCCTGAAGGCAGTCGGCGAACTGCTGGGTGAGCTTGCGACTCACCTCGGGAAGCAGGCCGCGCGAGAGCTGCGCGACGGCTCCCGTGAGCTGGATGTCGGCGATCATCTTCACCGTGGTCGTCGTCCCTTCGCCCGGCTCGAGCCAGCTCGTGACCGCGGCGTTGGCCGCACCCTTGCCTTTGGACTCCATCCCCTTCGCGCGCAGGACGACCCGGTGTGCGGCGTCGTCGCGCTCTTCGATCGCCACCGTGCCCGAGAAGCTCAGCGAGACGGGACCGAGCTTCATGTTCACCTTCCCCTTCCACGTCCGCTCGTCGACCGTCTCCGTCAACTCGGCTCCCGGCATGCACGGTGCGATGCGCTCGACATCCAGCAGGTAGGACCAGAGGCGGTCAGCGGGGGCCGGAACGGTGAACTCGTTCTCGATCTGCATCGCGAGCTCCCTTGGCGGTGGGTCGGGAGCGTACCGCGTGCATGGCCGACCGGTCGCTGCTACCGTCCGCCGCGCGATGGGACGGTTCGACGGCCGCGTGGCGCTCGTCACTGGCGCCGGGAGTCCCACCGGGATCGGGTTCGCCGTGGCCCGGCTGCTTGGTCGCGAGGGCGCCAAGGTCGCGATCACCTCGACGACGGACCGGATCCACGGCCGTGCTTCGAGGCTGGAGACCGACGGGGTCGAGGCGGCGGCGTTCGTCGCCGACCTCACCGACGAATCCCAGGCGAACGTCCTCGTCGAAGCCGTCACCGCCAGGTTCGGCGCGATCGACGTGCTCGTGAACAACGCCGGGATGGTGCAGACCGGCGTCGACGACGAGGGTCGCCGCTTCGTCGACACGGAGCCGGGAGCGTTCGAGCGAGATCTGGCGCTGAACCTGTGGACGGCCTTCCACGTCACGAGAGCCGTCCTGCCCGCGATGCTCGAACGCCGGTACGGCCGGATCGTGATGGTGAGCTCCGTCACCGGGCCGGTTGTGGTGACTCCGGAGAGCGCCGGATACGGCGCGGCCAAGGCCGGGATGGACGGACTCATGCGGGCGATCGCGATCGAGTCGGCGCGTGCCGGGGTGACGTGCAACTCGGTCCAGCCCGGATGGATCGAGACGGGGTCCCAGCTCGAGGAGGAAGCGCTCGCCGGGCGTCACACGCCGGCTGGGCGCAGCGGAGCCCCCGAAGAGGTCGCCGAGGCGATCGCGTTCCTCGCCTCGGACGGCGCGAGCTACGTGACCGGCCAGACGCTTGTCGTCGACGGCGGCAACACGATCCAGGAGTACAAGGGCCCGCCGTCGGACTGGTTCTGAGCGCTACGGCGCCGGGACGTGACGCTCGTGGATCGGACCCGGACGGTCCTTGAGGAATCCCGCGCCGCGTCCGCGCTTCACGGCGACGATCTCGGCGCAGATCGCAGCGGCGATCTCCTCGGGTCCTTCGGCGCCGAGGTCGAGCCCGGCGGGTCCACGCAGCCGCGCGCGCGCGTCCTCGCCGATCTCGACGCCCTCGTTGCCGAGCTCGGTCAGGAGGCGTTCGGTGCGAACCGCGGGCCCGAGCATCGCGATGAACCGAGCGGGCGAGGTGAGCAGCGACCGCACGTACTCCTTGTCCCGCAGGAAGTTATGCGTCATCACGACGACGAACGCGCGCTCATCCACCGGGGCGACCTCGGCGACCTTGTCCGGCCGCTCGACGAGGACGAATCCGGCGGCGTCGCGGAAGCGCTCGCGGTTCAGGAACTCCGGGCGGTCGTCGACGACCACGGGCGACCAGCCCAGGCTCGCCGCCTGGCGGACGAGCGGCACGGCGTCGTGGCCGGCCCCGCACACCACGAGCCGGAGCGGCGGCTCGAGGACCTCCACGAAGGCCCGAGTCTCGCCGGACGTGCCGGCCAGCGTTCGGATCCCGCTCTGTTCGGCGCCGAGGTGCTCGAGCGCCGCCTCGCGCGCCGCCACATCCAGCGTGGCATCGCCGAATGACCGCTCCGCAGCGCCGCCGGGCCGCACGAGGATCCGATCGCCCTGCTCCACGCCGGGTACGGTGGAGTCGAGGACCGTGACCATGCAGATCGGGCGTTCCTCCTCGAGGGCGATGCGGAGCGCCCCCGCGACTTCGGCGGCCTTGTCGGCCGGCTCGACGAAGAGCTCGAACGCGCCGTTGCACCCGAGCCCCCAGCCCCACACCTCGTCGTCGTCGGCCGTGAGGTCGAACGAGACGATCCGCGCCATCCCCTCGCGCATCACGATCTTCGCGACGTCCGCGACGTCGTTCTCCAGGCACCCACCGGAGATGTTGCCGACGAGCTCGCCCTCCTCGGGCACGAGCAGCCGCGCGCCCGGCCGGCGGTAGGTGGAACCGCGGACGGCGACGATGGTCGCGAGCGCGAGTTTCTCTCCTCGGGCGGAGAGCGACTCGATCGCTTGGAGGACGTCGGTGAGCTCGCCCATGTCGTGGATGGTACGGCCGGGGCACCGCTCCGGCGAGCGGGTATCGTCCGGCCGATGGCCGATCTCCCCGTGCCGACCGAGGCGTCGAACCGTGGGTTCTGGAAGGTCGTCCTCGCGATGGGCGCCGGCGGGATCGCGCTGGTCGTGCTCGTGTTCGTCTTCCGGCCGGTCGCCCGCTCGGGCGCGGTGGCCTATACCCAATCCAACCTGCGCGCCGCCGCGGACGCGGCGACCCGGGTCGGGCGGGACGAGGGCTCGCTCGCGGCCGCGACGCCGCTCCGCCTTCGCGTCGAACCCGGCGTGGACGATCTCCTGTTCATCGATCCCGACCAGAGCTCGAACGACTCCGAGATCGTGAGCGTGGCAGCGAGCGCGGAGGTGTGGACCGGGGCGGCACGTGCCGACACGGGCCAGTGCTTCTGGCTCCGGGTGAACCCCTCGGGCGCCCTCGAGTACGGGACGGGCACGGACTGCTCGGCCGAAGAAGCCGGCCGGGCCGCGCCCGGCTCCTGGCCCGAACCCTAGCCGCCGTCCCGACGGATTCGCGCGCCGAAACGCGCCGGACTACCATCGGCGCCTCACCGTTCCGTGACGGAAAGGGGAACCCGTGACCAACGTCTCGGTTACCGTCAACGGGGTCGCGCGCGAAGCGGAGGTCGAGCCGCGCACGCTCCTCGTCTACTTCCTCCGGGAGACCCTCGGGCTCACCGGGACCAACGTCGGGTGTGACACCTCCTCGTGCGGGGCGTGCACCGTGCTCGTCGACGGCGAGTCGGTGAAGTCGTGCACGATGCTCGCGGCGCAAGCCGACGGCCGCGAGGTCACGACGATCGAAGGGCTGGCGACCGACGGCCAGCTGCATCCGATCCAGGAGGCGTTCCATCGCAACCACGGATTGCAGTGCGGGTTCTGCACGCCCGGGATGATCATGGCCGCGGCCAGCTACCTCGAGGAGAACCCGGCGCCGACCGAGGAGCAGGTCCGCGAGGCGCTCGAGGGCAACCTCTGCCGCTGCACGGGCTACCACAACATCGTGAAGTCCATCCTCGACGCCGCCTCGAGCGGCGCGAAGGTCTGAGGGGCGCGCCATGGCGATCACGGAGAAGTACGTCGGACGGTCGATCCTCCGCAAGGAAGATCCCGAGCTCCTGACCGGGCAGGCGCGCTACACGGAGAACCTGACCGCGCCCGGCATGGTGTGGATGGCGGTCGTTCGGAGCCCGTTCGCCCACGCGAAGATCGACGGGATCGACACGTCGAAAGCGGCCGCGATGCCCGGCGTCGTCGCCGTCTTCACGGCGGCCGACCTCGAGGACGAGTGGGGAGGACCGCTGCCGTTCGTGTGGCCCATCACCGAGGACATCAAGGTCCCGGTCCACTGGCCGCTCACGAAGGACAAGGCGCGGTTCCAGGGCGACGGCGTCGCCGTCGTGTTGGCCGAGACCCGCGCGCAGGCCGAGGACGCCGCCGAGCTCGTCGAGGTCGATTGGTCACCGCTCGACGCCGTGACCGATCTCGAGGAAGCGGCGAAGGACGGCGTCGTGATCCACGAGGACCTCGGCACGAACGTCGTCGTCCACTGGAGCCACGGCGGTGGCGGCGACCAGTCGGTGTTCGACACCGCCGACGTCGTCGTGAAGGAGCGCTACGTCGGCCCTCGGCTCATCCCGAACGCGATCGAGACGCGTGCCTGCCTCGCGCAGCCGGTCCCGGCGATGGGTGAGTTCACGCTGATCAGCGCGACGCAGATCCCGCACATCGCGCGCGTGACGCTCGGCGGAACGTGCAACATCCCCGAGTCCAAGCTGCGCGTGATCGCGCCGGACGTCGGCGGTGGATTCGGCTCGAAGCTGAACATCTACGCGGAAGAGGCGCTCGTGCTCGTGCTCGCCCGCCGGCTGAAGCGCGCGGTGAAGTGGGTCGAGACGCGCTCGGAGAACTACCTCGCCACGATCCACGGGCGCGGCGTGATCCACGACGTCGAGCTCGCCGCGACGAACGAGGGGAAGATCATCGGGATCCGCGTGAAGGAGCTCGCCGACATGGGCGCGTACTACCAGCTGCTCACGCCGGGGATCCCCGAGCTCGGGGGCTGGGTCTACATGGGCCCGTACGACATGCAGGCCTACTGGTACGAGTTCACCGGCATCGTCACGAACGCGACGCCGACGGATGCCTATCGCGGCGCCGGCCGGCCCGAGGCGACGTACGTGCTCGAGCGCGCCGTCGATGCGCTCGCCCGCAAGGTCGGAAAGGATCCCGCCGAGGTGCGCCGCATCTCGTTCGTGCCGAAGTTCCTCGAGGCCCGGACGGCGATCAGCGGCTTGAACGTCGACTCGGGCGCGTACGAGGAGACGTTCGACAAGGCGCTCGATCTCGCGGGCTACCACGACCTGCGCAAGGAGCAGCAGCGCCGGCGCGAGCAGGGCGACCTGAAACAGCTCGGGATCGGCCTGTCGAGCTACATCGAGATGTGTGGCCTCGCGCCGTCGAACATCCTCGGGGCGCTGCGGTACGCCGCCGGTGGATGGGACGCCTGCACGGTGCAGTGCCTTCCCGACGGCAAGGCGGTCCTGAAGATCGGCACCTCGCCGCACGGGCAGAGCCACGTGACCACGTGGGCGCAGCTCGCCGCCGACACCCTCGGCATCACGCCAGACGACATCGAGGTGCTCCACGGCGACACGTCCGTGGCGCCGCTCGGCATGGACACGTACGGGAGCCGGAGCGTGTCGGTCGGCGCGACGGCGCTTGCACTTCGCGCTCGAGAAGATCAAGGACAAGGCCCGGACGCTCGCCGCGCACGAGCTCGAGGCGAGCGAGGACGACCTCGAGTTCGACGGCGGGACCTTCAGCGTGAAGGGGGCGCCGGACAAGGCGCGGACGATCGCGGACCTCGCGGTCTCGGCGTGGCACGCGCACAGCCTGCCGCCGGGGATGGAGCCGAACCTCGAGGCGACGGCCGTCTGGGACCCGCCGAACTTCACCTGGCCCGGCGGCACGCACCTGTGCGTCGTCGAGGTCGACACCGAGACGGGCAAGACGGACATCCTGAAGTACGTCGCCGTCGATGACTGCGGCACCGTCATCAACCCGATGATCGTCGAGGGCCAGGTGCACGGCGGGGTGGCGCAGGGCATCGCCGAAGCGCTGTATGAGGAGGCGATCTACGACGACCAGGGCAACCTCATGACGAGCTCGATGACGCAGTACCTCGTGCCGTCGGCGACCGAGATGCCCTCGTTCGTCGTCGACCGGACCGAGACGCCGTCGACCACGAACCCGCTCGGCGTGAAGGGGATCGGGGAAGCCGGGACGATCGCCTCTCCGCCCGCCGTGGTGAACGCCGTCATCGACGCGATCGCGCATCTCGGCGTCACGCACCTCGAGAAGCCGGCGACGCCCGAACGCGTCTGGAGAGCCCTGCACGGCACGAACGGAGGTGCGGCATGATCCCGGCACCCTTCGAGTACCAGCGGGCTGAGTCTGTCGACGACGCGATCAAGGTCCTGACGGACAACCCGGACGCGAAGATCCTCGCGGGCGGTCACTCGCTGCTTCCGCTGATGCGCCTGCGGCTCGCGCGCCCCGCGATGCTCGTCGACATCACCCGGATCCAAGGCCTGAACTCCATCAAGGAGGAGGACGGTCACCTGGCGATCGGAGCGCTGACGCGGCACCACGACGTCGCGACCAGCGAGGCGCTGCAGCAGCTGTGCCCGATCCTTCCGTTCACCGCGAGCAAGATCGGTGACCCCCAGGTTCGCCACGTCGGGACGATCGGCGGTTCGGTCGCGCACGCGGACCCGGCCGGCGACATCCCGACCGTCCTGCTCGCTCTCGGCGCGGAGCTCGTCGTTCGCGGTCCGAACGGCGAGACGCGTGTGGTCGGCGCGGCCGACTTCTTCCGAGGACTGTTCGAGCCCGACCTGCGGCCGAACGAGGTCCTGACCGAGATCCGCGTCCCGAAGACCGCCGGCCGGGGTTGGAGCTACGTGAAGTTCCATCGCCGCGCCCAGGATTGGGCGCTCGTCGGCGTCGCCGCCCTCGCCGCGAACGGAACTGGACCGGCGGTCGCCCTCACGAACATGTCCGACCGCCCGATCCGGGCCACCGGCGTCGAGGAGGAGCTGGCCGCCGGCGCGGATCCCACGGCCGCCGCCGCAGCGCGCCGCCGAAGGCACCCGCCCTCCCTCGGATGCGTTCGCGAGCGCCGAATACCGCCAAGAGCTCGTCAAGGTCCTCGTGCGCAGAGCGCTCGAAGAGGCGATGAGCCGCTGACGCGAGAGGGGCCCGGGACCCCGCGCCGCTTGCATCAGAGATGACGGCGCTTCGCGGGGCCCCGGTCCCCTTTCCGCACACCCGCGAGACGGCGTCTTTGACGCTTCTGCTCTCGTCTGCCTAGATGGGCCCCGTGCTGGCTCAGGGGTTCTTCGAGAACTGGTTCGAGGAGTGGGGGCTTGCGGTCATCGTCACGCTGGGTGTCGCGGTGCTGCTCACGGTTGTGCTGGAGCTGTTCGTGCGACGGTTCCGGCGCAAGCTCGAGGGGAGCCCGAGTCTTACTCAGGAGCTGAACCTTCAGCGGATCGCGACGCTGACGGGGGCGCTATCCGCGGCCGGGCTGGTCGTCATCTGGGTGGTGAGCCTGTTGCTGGTGCTGGGGAAGCTCGACGTGCCGCTGGGGCCGTTCTTCGCGAGCGCGGGGATCGCGGGGGTGGCGCTGGGGTTCGGGGCGCAGTCGATCGTCCGGGACACGCTGTCCGGGTTCTTCATCCTGCTCGAGAACCAGTTCGGCGTGGGGGACGTCGTCCAGCTCCATACGACGGCGACGCCGGTCACCGGGAAGGTCGAATCGCTCACCCTCCGGGTGACGACCCTCCGGGACTTCGACGGATCCCTGCACCTCGTGCCGAACGGGAACATCCAGCTCGTCAGCAACCGGTCGCGAGGCTGGGCGCGGGCGATCGTCGACGTGCGGCTCGCATACGGCGAGGACGTGGACCGGGTCCGCGGGATCCTGGAGGAGCTGTTCGAGGAGCTCCGCCTGGATCCCTCGATGCAGGACTGGATCCGGGAAGGCCCGAGCGTCCTTGGCGTCGAGCGCATGTCCGACTACGCGGTGATCGTTCGGGTGGTCGCGGACACCCGTCCCTCCAAACGGCTGGACGTGGAGCGGCTGCTGCGCGAGCGCATCTCGCGACGGCTCGACGCCGAGGGCATCCGCACGCCGATGCCGCCGACCGTCGCTCCCGGTTCCGACCCGCCCTGACGCCGCGCCGGGTACCCTGACCTGCACGATGAGCAAGCTCCCCTTCGACTCGGTCGAGGACCTCGAGCGCGGTCTCGCCGGCGAGCGCTACCTCGCGGACCGGGGGCTCGCGACGGCGATCTACCTCGCGGTCTCGCTCGACAAGCCGTTGCTCCTGGAGGGTGAGGCCGGCGTCGGCAAGACCGAGGTCGCGAAAGTGCTCGCCTCGCTCCTCGGCCGGGACCTGATCCGCCTGCAGTGCTACGAGGGCATCGACGCCTCGCAGGCGCTGTACGAATGGAACTACTCGAAGCAGCTGATCGCCGTCCGCGCCATGCAGGACGCGACGGCCGAGACGCACGTCCAGGACCTGTTCGGTCCCGAGTTCCTCGTCGAGCGCCCGCTCCTCGCCGCGATCCGCGCGGGATCGAAGGCGGTGCTCCTCGTCGACGAGCTCGACCGCGCCGATGACGAGTTCGAGGCGTTCCTCCTCGAGATCCTCTCCGAGTTCGCCGTGACGATCCCCGAGATCGGCGGGATCGCCGCCGAGGAGCCGCCGGCCGTCGTCGTGACCTCGAACCGCACGCGCGAGCTGCACGATGCGCTCAAGCGGCGGTGCCTGTACCACTGGATCGACCACCCGGCGCTCGACCGCGAGATCGAGATCATCCGCACACGCGCACCCGAGGTGCCCGAGGCTCTCGCGCGCGACGTCGCCACGGCGGTCAACCGCCTGCGCGGGTTCGACATCGCGAAGCGTCCCGGCGTCGCCGAGACGATCGACTGGGCGAACGCGGTCGCGTTCCTCGGCGTCGAGAAACTGGACGAGGAGACCGCGTCGGCGACGCTCGGCGCCGTGCTGAAGGATCACGACGACCAGCAGCTCGTCGTCGCGCACATGGCCGAGGTCGTCGGCGATGCCGACGACGCGTGAGCCGCGGTCGATGGCCGCGGCGCCCGAGGCCGAAGCGCTCGAGCGCCTGATCGGGTTCGGCCGCGAGCTCCGCAGACGCGGCCTCCCGGTCGGAACCGGACGCATCGTCACGTTCTGCCGGGGCGCCGCCGCGCTCGGCGCGCTCGATCGGACCGACCTCTACTGGGCGGCGCGCTCCTCGCTGATCTCCCGCCCCGACGACGTCGAGGCGTTCGACGCCGCGTTCGACGAGTGGTTCCGCGAGGGGATCCGCGTCGAGCTCGATCTGGTGGTGACGCCCTCGGAGGTCGAGGCCCGCACCGGCGAGGAGGTCGAGGGCCTCGTCGTCGAGGAGGACCGCATCGTCGCGAAGGAGTGGTACCGGCTCGACGAGGGCGAGGAGGCTGAAGGCGAAGCCGCGATCCGCATCGTCGCGAGTGCGGTCGAGGTGCTGCGCGAGAAGTCGTTCGCCGAGCTGACCGACGAGGAACGGCGTCGCGTCGCCATCATGATCCGCCGGCTCGCCGTTCGCGTGCCGACGCGCCGAACGCGCCGCTTCCGACCCGCCGCGACCGGCTCGCGTTTCGACGTGAAGCGCACGCTCCGCCGCTCGCTCCGAACGCAGGGCGAGCCGTTCCACCGCGCCTGGCGCGACCGGAGGACACGCGCTCGCCCGCTCGTGCTGATCCTGGACGTGAGCGGCTCGATGACGCCGTACGCGCGGGCACTCATGCAGTTCGCGTTCGCCGCGATGGCGGCCGGCCGGCGGGTGGAGGTTTTCTGCTTCGGGACGCGGCTCACGCGCGTGACGCGCACGCTCCGCACGAAGGACCCCGACCGCGCGATGCACGAGGTCGGGAAGCTGGTCGAGGATTGGGAGGGCGGGACGCGGATCGGCGCATCGCTGAAGTCCCTGCTCGACGAGTGGAGCCAGCGCACGGCCCTCCGAGGTTCGGTCGCGGTCCTGTGTTCCGACGGGCTCGAGCGCGGCGATCCGGACCTACTGCGCGACCAGATGGCGAGACTGCGCCGGCTCGTGCACCGGTTGGTGTGGGTGAACCCGCTCAAGGGGAGCCCTCGGTACGAGCCCCTCGCGCGCGGGATGGCCGCCGCGCTCCCGTCGATCGACGTGTTCCTGCCCGGTCACAACCTCGAGAGCCTCGAAGAACTGTCGCGCGTGCTCGCCGACTAGGATGCCGCGCGTGGGTGAGCCGGAGGAACCGCACGGACAGGTCCGGCGGATGGGTCGGCTCACCGAGCCGGCCGACGAAGTGCTCCTCACCTACGGCGGATATCTCGCGGTTCCCGAACTCCTCGAGCTCCAGCGCCTCCGCTCCGATCCCGCGGTCCACGACGAGCTCCTGTTCATCACCGTCCACCAGGCGTACGAGCTCTGGTTCAAGCAGGTGATCTTCGAGCTCGAGACGATCCGCGATCGCATGATCGAGGGCGACGCGGTACGCGCGCGCCATTACCTGACTCGTGTCCACGCGATCGAACGCGTGCTGATCGAGCACATCGAGGTGCTCCAGACGATGTCGCCGCAGGACTTCCTCGAGTTCCGCTCGCTGTTGTCCCCGGCGTCCGGGTTCCAGTCCGCGCAGTTCCGCGAGCTCGAGTTCCTCACCGGGCTGAAGGAACGTCGGTACTTGCGCGAGCTCGCCGCGACGCCGGAGGAGCTCGCGCGTCTCGCGCGCCGCCTCGAGGAGCCGACGGTCTGGGACGGGTTCGTCGCGCTGCTCGAGGCCAACGGCTTGCCGATGCCCGAGGACGACGAGGACGCCCGAACGCAGAGCCTCCTGAGCATGGCGCGGGACCCGAAGCACGCGGCGCTGTTCGCGATCGCGGAAGGGCTCCTGGACCACGACGAGGCCATCGCCCAGTGGCGCTACCACCACGTCCTGATGGTCGAGCGCGAGATCGGCGCGAAGACGGGGACCGGCGGTTCGTCCGGTGTCGAGTATCTGCGCTCCACGCTCGACAAGCGGTTCTTCCCCGAGCTCTGGGGACTGCGCTCGCACCTCTAGGGCTAGGGCGCGCGCTTCGCGAGGTACTCGTCGATCAGCTCGAGCAGGCGCTCGCGTCCGAACGAGTCGTCGTGGCCGCCGTGCACGATCCGCGCCGGCACGTCGCGCAGCCGGCGCATGCTGACGATGTAGTCCTCGATGTTCGAGCCTTCGAGCTCGTCGAGCAGGATGCCGCTCTCGTAGACGCAGTCGCCGGAGAACAGCGTCCCCGTCTCTTCCTCCCACAGCCCGATCTCACCGGGCGAGTGACCGGGCAGGTGGAGCACCGCAAGCCGCCGGTCGCCGAGGTCGATCACGTCGCCCTCCTCGAGGATCCGCGTCGGCGGGGCCGGCCGGACCTCGTACTCGGCGACGTCGAAGCCCTCGCGGGGCAACGCCGACAGGAGCGAAGACGAGGTTGGGAGGTCGTAGCCGGAGACCTCGTGCCCTTCGTAGTCCTCGGTCCGCAGGCTCGCGAATCCCTCGGCGTTCGCGACGGCCTCGGCGTCCGCGCGATGGACCGCCACCTCCTCGAACTCGTACAGCCCGCCGGTGTGATCGAAATGGCGGTGCGTCGCGACCGCGACGACCGGCCGCTCGAAGAGCTCGGTGAGCTCCTCGCGGAGGGGGACGATGCCGAGTCCGGAGTCGATCAGCGCGTCCCGTTCGCGCCCGCGGACGAGGAACAGGTTCGCGCGCAGGAAGGGGTCGACGTGCGGTTCGGTGATCCGGACGAGGCCGTCGTCGATGACCTCGTGTTCGAACCAGCGTTCCGCCACGCGCACGGCCGGATGCTATCGGCTTGACGCCTCGAGCCTCGCCGGGATAGGACGGCGCTACGACGGCCGTCGACGGCCGGTGACCGAAGGGAGACAGACCATGGCGACCGATCTTTCGATCTCGGTCAGCGACGAGCCGGGCGGGCTCGCGGGCGCGGCGAAGGCGCTCGGCGGTGCGGGCGTGAACATCGAGGGGCTCGCGGGACTGGGCGGCGGAGGGACCGGTCACATCCACGTCCTCGTCGACGACGCCGGAGCCGCGCGCTCCGCGCTCGAGGGCGCGGGGTACTCGGTCGAGTCGCAGCGCGATGCCGTCGTCGTCGACCTGTCAGGCGATGACAAGCCCGGGAAGCTCGGTGAGATGGCCGGCAAGGTCGCCGACGCGGGCGTGAACCTCGCGGCGTGCTACGTCGCATCAGGCTCGCGGATCGTCTTCGTCGCCGAGGACTCAGCCGCGCTGCGCTCGGCGCTCGGGGTCTAGCGCTCGGGGTCCGCTGCCGCACGTTCGGAGCGGTAGGCCCGGTCGAGCAGCTCGACCGGGTGGACGACTTCGGCCTCGGTGCCGAGCTCGAGGAGCCCGGCGGCGATCTGCATCGTGCAACCGGGATTGGCGCTCGCGACTACTCGCGCTCCGGTCGACGCGAGCGCCTCGGCCTTGCGACGGCGGAGCTCGGACGACATCGCCGGCTCGAGCACGTTGTAGAGGCCCGCGGCGCCGCAGCAGACGTCCCCGCTCGGCGGGTCGACGACCTCGACGCCCGGGATCGTCCGAAGGACCTCGCGCGGCTGTTCCCTGATCTTCTGTACCCGAAGCGCGTGACAGGCGTCGTGGTACGCGACCTGCTCGAGCCCGGCGCCGTGCGTTGGGGCCTCGACACCCTGCTCGTGGAGGAGCGACATCACGTCGCGAACCTTCGCGGAGAACGCGTGCGCCTCCTCGGCGCCGAGCAGATCGCCGATCTCCATCAGGTGCGCTCCGCATCCGGCGGCGTTCACGACCACGAGGTCGGCGTCGGCGAACGCCCGGAGGTTCCGTTCCGCGAGCCGACGCGCGGCGTCGAGGTGCCCGTAGTGCGCCGCGAGCGCGCCGCAGCACACCTGCTGCCGCGGGACGGCGACGCGCCAGCCGTTCCGCGCGAGGACGCGGATCGTCGCCCGGTTGACGCCGCGGAACCATCGGTCCTGCACGCAGCCGGAGAGCAGCGCGGCCGTGCCCTTGTTCTCGCCCCGAGCCGCGGTCGAACGCGGCAGCCGGCGGAACAGCTCCGACCGTTGCGGCACCAGCGCGCGAACGCGCTTCGGCATGAACGCGAGACCGAGCGGCTGGAGTGCGGCCGCGAGCCACAGCAGCTTCTTGCGCGGAAGCACGACGTCGAGTCCGAGCCATCGCAGGAACCGCGCTCGTCGCGAACGCAGCGGCTCGATCTGCACCCGCGCGTGCTCCATCATCCGGCCGAACGGTGCGTGGGAGGGACAGACGTCCTCGCACGCGCGACACGCGAGGCAAAGGTCCATGAAACGCGAGAACGTTCGATCGACGTCGGCGGTTCCCTCGTCCACCGCCCGCATCGCCGCGATCCGTCCTCGGGGTGACGCGGACTCCTCGCCGGTGAGGCGATAGGTCGGGCAATGCGGGAGGCACAGGCCGCACGCGACGCAGGTCGAGATGTCCTCCGCGGTCGGCGCGGCGTCCGGGAAGGGCCAGTTCGGCTCGGCGCCCGGCAGCGCGCCGGTGAATCGGGTGCCGTCGGGCAGCGCGGCGCCGAGCGGAGCATCGGGGTCGCCGGCGGGCCGGTCGGTCAGCACGTCCGCGATGCTCTCACGCCCCGCCCCAGCCTCGGCCGGGCGCGAGCACCCCGTTCGGATCGAACGCGGCCTTCACACGGTGCTGGACCTCGGACGCGGGAAGCGGCGGGTCGCCGAGCCCGCCAGGACCGCGGACCACCGGCGCGATGCCGCCCACCGCATGAGCTCGCTCCCGGAGGGCCATGAGCTCGCCGTCGGCCGAGTCGAGGCCGCACCACGCGATGCCAACGCCTGCCAGTCCTCCCCATCCATCTCGCGGAACGACCTCGGCGAGACGCGACGGCGGCACCGCCACCTCGGCCACCACCGGCCGCTCGTCCCACGGCCGCGACCCCGGGAAGGCACCCTCGACGACCGTGTCGATCGGCGCTGCGATCTCGGAAACCGAGCGAGCTTGCTCTCCGACCTCCGCGGACCACCCCTCGAGCCGCAGCTCGATGCCGTCTCGAGTCGCGAGCACGGCGGCGGCCGCCGGGACCGACGCGAGGACGGCTTCCGCGATCCCGGGAGCGCTCGCGAAGCGAAGGGTCCGTCGCGTCTCCGGCAGTGGGCGAACCTTCAGCGCGACCTGGACGATCACCCCAAGCGTTCCGAGCGAGCCCACCACGAGCTTGTGCAGGTCGTATCCGGTCACGTTCTTCACGGTGCGCGCGCCGCTCCGGACGAAGCGGCCGTCGCCCGTGACGATCTCGGCCTCGAGCACCGTGTCGCGAAGGGCGCCGACCTTCAGCCGCCGGGCACTCGAGGCGCCGGCCGCGAGGACCCCGCCGATCGTGGCATCTTCCGGCGCATCGGCCGGCCACTCCTGCCCGCCGGCCGCGAGGATCCGCCCGAGCTCGCCCACGCGCATCCCGGCCTCGGCGACGACGATCATCTCGGCGGCCTCGTACGCGACCAGACGGTCGAGTTGCGTCGTCCACAGCTCGGCATCGAGCTCCGCCGGGTTCCCCTTGTCGAGGTGACGCCGCCCGCCGACGACCAGGAGCCTTCGGCCATCGGCGTTCGCGCGACGGACCGCATCGACGACCTCCGCTTTGGACTGCGGATGGATCAGATCCATGCGCCCTCCGGAAGGTCGGCGGCGGCCTCGGCCGCGATCGAGCCGCGCGCCATCGCGAAGTCGCCGCAACGCGCGCCGTCTGGGAGGACCTTCAGCGGGTTCATCCGGCCGTCCGGGTCGAACGCCGAACGGAGGCACGCCTGTGCCGAGAGATCGTCCGCGGTGAATACGAGTGGCATGAAGTCGCGCTTCTCGAGTCCGATGCCGTGTTCTCCCGACAGCGCGCCACCCGCGTCGACGCAGAGACGAACGATCTCGTCACTCGCGCGCAGGACGCGCTCGAGCGTTCCCGGCACGGCGCGATCGAACGACAACAGCGGGTGCAGGTTTCCGTCCCCGGCGTGGAACACGTTCGTCACGATCAGGTCGTGGCGCCGAGCGATCTCGTACACGCCGTCCAGGACCTCGACGAGCTTGGAACGCGGCACGACGCAGTCGTGCAGGTGGTAGTGCGGCGCGATCTGCGCGACGGCGCCGAACGCCGATTTGCGTCCCTTCCAGATCAAGGCGCGCTCAGCTTCATCGGCGGCGACGCGGATCGTGCGAACGCGGTTCGTCCTCGCGGCGGTCTCGACGACCCGGCGCTGCGCCTCGACCGCTCCCGGCGTGCCGTCGACCTCGACGATGAGGATCGCGGCGGCGTCCGTCGGGTACCCCGCATGGGCGAAGCGCTCGGCGGCGACGACGATGCCATGGTCCATCATCTCCATCGCGGCAGGAACGACGCCGCTCGCGATGACGTGCGAAACCGTTGCGGCGCAGTCCGCGACGGTTTCGAAGTCGAGCAGCATCGTCCGGACGTCGGACGGCAGCGGCGTCAGCCGAACGCACACACCGGCGACGATCCCGAGCGTTCCCTCGCTGCCGACCAGGACGGCGCGGAGGTCGTAGCCGGCGGTTTCTGGCGATTCCGAGCCCAGGCGCTCGACCGACCCGTCGGCGAGCGCGACGTCGAGCGCGAGGACGTGGTTCGACGTGACGCCGTAGGCGAGACAGTGGGGGCCACCGGCGTTCGTACTCACGTTGCCGCCGATCGAGGAGGTCTGCTGCGACGAGGGGTCGGGCGCGTACGTGAACCCGTACGGTCGGAGCGCGTTCGCGAGGTCCAGGTTCGGCAGGCCGGGCTCGACCCACGCGAGCCGATCCTCGGGCCGGACCTCGAGGATCCGGGTCATCTTCGAGGTGACGACCACGAGCGCGTCCCCGATCGGCGTCGCGCCGCCCGCCAGGCCGGTGCCGGAGCCGCGAGGCACGACCGGCAGTCCGTGGTCGGCGGCGATCCTCAGACATGCCGCGATGTCCGGCACCGAACGCGGGAACGCGACGAGCGCGCAGGCTCCTTCGACGAGCGAGGCGTCCCGCGCGTAGAGCGTGAGGGCGAGCGGATCGGACAGGACCTCGTCCGGCCCGAGGGCCTCGACCAGAGCGCGCCGGGCGGCCTCCACGTCGGCCATCGAGGGCTCAGGCTAGCGGGTTCTTCAGACGACCTTGCCGGGTTCCCCGTCGGGGGTGGTGAGCGCTCGCCCCTCGGCCTGCCACTGCTCGAGCCCGCCCGCGAGGTTGTAGGCCTCGAAGCCTCGCGCCTGGAGCATCAAGGTCGCGAGCTCACTGCGGTTGCCGGACCGGCAGACGACGACGGTGGTCTTGGCCGCGTCGAGCTCGCCGATCGCGCCGGCGAGGATCGGTATTCAGCGGCAGGTGGATCGAACCCTCGATGCGGCCGGCCACCCATTCGTACGGCTCGCGGCAGTCGACGATCTGCACCTCGTCGAGATGCTCGGCCAGGCCGGCGGTCGTCGTCAGATCGGTCGCAAGGTCACCCATCGCGGTTCGGGCATGCTAGCAGCGCTACCCCGGATGCTCGCCGGCGGCGCTCACCCGAGCGCCCGTTCGAACGCAGAGAACGCAGCGCGCCCGAAGAGCACGAATCGGACCTCCTCGACCTCGGTCTTCGAGCCGTGCACCGCATTGCAGCGCGACCGACGCGGCCTCCTCGAGCGGATAGCCGTACGCGCCGGTCGAGATGGCGGGGAACGCGATCGTGGTCGCGCCGAGCTCATCGGCCACGCGCAACGACTCGAGGTGGCAGGACGCGAGCTCGCCCGGCGGATCGTCCGAGCGCGCGTAGATCGGACCCACAGTGTGGATCACCCACCGCGCGGGGAGTTTCCCCCGCGGTCGTCGCGACCGCCTGCCCCGTCGGCAACCCTCCGGGTAGCGGGTGCGCCGGATCTCGCGGCACTCGGCGAGGATCTCGGGACCGCCCCGGCGATGGATGGCGCCGTCCACGCCGCCGCCGCCGAGGAGCGAGGCGTTGGCTGCGTTCACGATCGCGTCGACGTCCTGCTCGGTGATATCGCCCTCGACGAGCTCGATCCTGGGAGCCATGCGCTCCATCGTAGGCACGGATCCGACGCCGGGGGCAGGCCGCCCGGGACGCCTCGGGGCGTGCCACCGGTTCGACCTGGGAAGCGCAGGTGCGGTTGAATGTCCAGGCTCAGCCGTCGAAGGAGGATCCGTGGCCGAGATCGTGTTGGAGGACGTCAGCAAGATCTACCCGGGTGGGGCCGTCGGCATCGCCGATCTGAACCTGGAGATCAAGGACGGCGAGTTCATCGTGCTCGTCGGGCCCTCGGGATGCGGGAAGACCACCGCGCTGCGGATGGTGGCCGGTCTGGAGACGATCACCGACGGGACGATCCGCATCGGCGAGCGCGTGGTCAACACCGTGCCGCCCAAGGAGCGGGACATCGCGATGGTGTTCCAGAACTACGCGCTGTATCCGCACATGACCGTCTACGACAACATGGCGTTCGGGCTGAAGCTCCGCAAGCTCTCCAAGGAGGAGATCGACCGCCGCGTCCGCCAGGCGGCCTCGATCCTGGGTCTCGAGGACTTCCTCGAGCGCAAACCCAAGGCGCTGTCCGGCGGGCAGCGGCAACGCGTGGCGATGGGCCGCGCGATCGTGCGCGAGCCCAAGGCGTTCCTCATGGACGAGCCCCTGTCGAACCTGGATGCGAAGCTCCGCGTCCAGATGCGCTCGGAGATCGCCCGGATCCAGCACGAGCTCGGCGTCACCACCCTGTACGTCACGCACGACCAGACCGAAGCGATGACGATGGGCGACCGCGTCGCGGTGATCCGCAAGGGCATCCTGCAGCAGGCCGACACGCCGCAGTACCTCTACGACCACCCCGTGAACCTCTTCGTGGCCGGGTTCATCGGCTCGCCGGCGATGAACATGGTCGAGGCGACGCTGTCGCGCTCGAACGACTCCCTCACGCTCGAGTTCGGGGGCTTCAAGCTCGGGATCCCGTCCGACGTCGAATCCACCCGTCCGGCGCTTCGCGCGTTCGAGGGCAAGCGGATCATCCTCGGCGTGCGCCCCGAGGACATGGAGGACGCGGCCCTCGGATCGGACGCCCCGGCCGACCGGCGCATCCGCGCGACCGTGGAGCTGCGCGAAGCGCTGGGCTCCGATGTGGTCGTCCACTTCAAGGTGAAGGCGCCGATCGTGGTCACCGAGGACGTGAAGGAGCTCGCCCACGATGTCGGCCAGGAGGCCCTGGATGCGGTGGAGCAGGAGGCGGCGCAAGGCGAGTCGACCTTCGTGGCCCGGCTGAACCCTCGGACGACCGCGAGCGAGGGTGAGCCGATCGAGCTCGTCGTCGACGTCGGCCGCCTTCACTTCTTCGACCCCGACACCGGGCTCGGGATCTACGAAGGCGGCCGCTGAGCCGGCCGGATCCGGTGGACCGCTCCTTCCCCGAGGGGTTCCTGTGGGGTGCCGCGACCTCCGCCTACCAGGTCGAGGGCGCCGTCGGGCAGGACGGCCGTGGTCCGTCGATCTGGGACACCTTCAGCCGGATCCCCGGCAAGACCCGGAACGGGGATACCGGCGATCTCGCCTGCGACCAGTACCACCGGTACGAGCAGGACGCCGACCTGATGACCCGGCTCGGCATCGGCGCCTACCGATTCTCCGTCGCGTGGCCGAGGATCCAGCCGAGCGGGAGTGGCAGGCCGAACCAGCGCGGGCTGGACCATTACCGGCGTCTCGTCGACGCGCTGAACCGGCGCGGCATCGTTCCCGTCCTCACGCTGTTCCACTGGGACCTGCCGCAGAGGCTGCAGGACCTCGGCGGGTGGCCCAACCGAGACACCGCAGAGCGGTTCGCCGACTACGCCGAGATCGTGCACGGCGCGTTCGCCGGCGAGGTCCCGTACTGGATCACGCTGAACGAGCCGTGGTGCGCGGCCTGGCTCGGGTACGGGTCGGGGGTCCACGCGCCCGGGCTGCGGGACGATGCCCTCGCGCTCGCGGCGTCGCATCACCTCCTGCTGGCGCACGGCCTGGCCACGCAGGCCCTTTCGACCGGCGAGGTCGGCATCGCGCTGAACGTGCAGCCCACCGCGCCCGCCTCCGAGGATGCGGACGACCTCGAGGCCGCCCGACTCGCGGACCTGCACATGAACGCGCAGTATCTGGACCCGGTCTTCGGGCGGGGCTACCCGGCCGAGCTCTTCGACCGCTATCGCCGCGTGAGCGACCTGACGTTCGTGCGCGACGGCGACCTCGAGACGATCGCCCGGCCGATCGATCTCCTCGGCGTGAACTACTACCGGCGTCACACCGTGACCGCGTCGCGCCCCGCGGACGGCGTCGCCGACGAGCTTCCCGGATCGCTGGGAGCCTGGTCGATCGTCCCGCCGGGCGTCGGCGTCACCGCGATGCGCTGGCCCATCGAGCCGGAGGTGCTCACCGAGCTGCTGGTGGCTCTCCAGCGCGAGTACGCGCCCGCTCGGATCCTGATCACCGAGAACGGCGCGGCGTTCGACGACGTGGTCGGGCCGGCCGGCGTCGAGGACCCGGCTCGGATCTCCTACCTGCAGGAGCACGTCGAGGCCGCTCGGGAGGCTCTCGGCGCCGGCGTAGCGCTCGGAGGGTTCTTCGTCTGGTCCCTGCTGGACAACTTCGAGTGGTCCGAGGGCTACGACCGGCGATTCGGCCTGGTCTACGTCGATTTCCCGACCCAGGAGCGGATCCCGAAGCGGAGCGCCCGCTGGTACGCCGAGCTCGCGGGCGCCGGGCCGGCCCGGAGCCCCCGAGCGGCTCCTCGACCCGGGAGCCCGAGTTGACCGTACTACGGAGGTAAGGGTGGAATGGGCGATGAGAGGAGGCCGCATGCGACGACTGAGGTTGTTGGTAGTGCCGTTCGTGCTCCTGATGGTGGCTGCTGCGTGTAGCACCGACAGTGGCGATGGGGACGGGGACGGCGGGGGCGCGAGTGAGGACACCGGCAGGGTCAATGTCCTGAACGCCTTGTCCGCCGAGGAAGGTGCGGCCCTTCAGGCCGTTATCGACGACACCATCACCGGGGTGGAGTACGAGGTCGAGGTCGAGGCCTCGGACCAGTTCGAGGAGCAGCTGCAGATCCGGGCCGAGGGCGGCACCCTGGACATCATCCTGTTGCCGCAGCCGGGCGCCGTGCAGGCGCAGGCGGCATCCGGGAACGCCGTCTCGCTCGAGGACCTCGGGTTCGACATCGACGAGCTCACCGCGACCTTCGGTGAGTACTTCCTTTCGCTCGGCGAGTTCGAGGGTGAGCACTACGGCATCCCGACCAACAGCAACCTGAAGAGCATGGTCTGGTACGCGAAGGACGACTTCGACGCCGCTGGCTACACGGTTCCCACGACGTTCGATGAGCTTCTCGCCCTCTCCGACGAGATCGTGGCCGACGGCGGAACGCCGTGGTGTGTCGGCTTCGAGAGCGGTACCGCCACGGGGTGGCCGGCGACCGACTGGATGGAAGACATCATGCTGGCGACCGCGGGCCAGGATGTGTACACGCAGTGGGTGGCCCACGAGATCCCGTTCAACGACCCTGCTGTCGTGAACGCGGGAGAGGTCTTCGGGCAGGTCATGTTCGGAGACGGGTATGTCCTCGGTGGCGCCGACCAGACGCCGGCGATCCCGTTCGGCGACGCTCCGTTGCCGATGTTCGATGACCCGGCGAAGTGCTTGATGCACCGGCAGGCGAGCTTCATCAACGCCTTCTTCCCTGAGGGGACCGAGGCGGGAGTGGACTACGACTGGTTCCCGTTCCCGTCCATCGACCAGCAGGGCACGCTGTTCGCCGGTGAGCTCGCGGTGGTGTTCGACAACCGGCCCGAGATCGTGGACTTCCTCACGCGGTTCATGAGCGAAGAGGTTCAGTGCGCGCAGGGAAGCGACCCGGCGCTCGGCCGGATCTCTCCGAACGTCAACGTCGGAGCGGACTGCTACGCGAACGAGATCCTGGCCGATGCCTCGACGGTGCTCACGACCGCGCTTGGCGGCGGCGCCGCGGCCGGCTTCGACGCATCCGACCAGATGCCGCCCGAGGTTGGATCGGGAAGCTTCTGGACCGGCATGGTGGAGTACATGCAGTCAGGGCCGGACTCGCTCCAAGGCGTCCTCGACGAGATCGAGGCCAGCTGGCCGGCGTAGCGGGTCGGATCGACCACGGTTGATGACGGTGGGAGCGGCCGCGAGGCGGCCGCTCCCACCGGTTCGCGGGAGGGACGAGATGCCGTGACCGTGAAGCAGGAACCGCCGACGAAACAGCCACCTCCGGATCCGACCCCGACGCCGGCGCTCGTCATCGACCCGCCACCGCCGCGGCGCGAAACCGTGTGGCCCTCCCTCCTTCGCCTGGTGGGCCTCATCGCGATCCCGGTCGTCGCGTTCTTCTTCCTCGGGACCGTGTTCGACTTCCTCAAGGACGAGGACGCGAACCGCGGCCTCGTCGTCCTCGTGGCGATCGTCGTCGGCGTCGTCGGGATCATCGTCCTGTTCTGGGGCATGAACGAGCTCGTCAACCGGCTCCCCGAACGGATCCGCGAGGGGTTCCGGCCCTACGTCTTCGTCGGTCCGGCGCTGGTGCTGCTGTCGGTCTTCATGATCTACCCGGTGATCAACACGATCCTCGTCAGCACGAAGGACGCCAGCGGTGAGACCTTCGTCGGGCTGGACAACTTCAAGTTCATCTTCACCGACGAGAGCATGCTCCGCGCGATCCGCAACACGGCGGGCTGGATGATCATCGTGCCGCTCGTGGCCGTCAGCATCGGGCTGGCCTTCGCGACGCTGGCGGACCGTCTCCGTCGCGGCGAGGCGATCGCGAAGTCGATGATCTTCCTGCCGATGGCGATCTCGTTCGCGGGCGCGGCGGTCACCTGGCAGCTGGTGTACGCGTACCGGCCGGAGGCGTTCGGCAGCAACATCGGCCTGCTGAACGGGATCATGCTGGGGCTCGGTCAGGATCCCGTCCCGTGGCTCCAGCAGCAACCGTGGAACAACCTCCTGCTCATGGTGATCATGGTCTGGATGCAGACCGGCTTCGCCATGGTGGTCCTGTCCGCGGCGATCAAGTCGATCCCCGACGAGATCATCGAGGCGGCGCGGATCGACGGCGCCACCGAGCTCCAGGTCTTCCGCCGGATCATCGTGCCCACGATCGTGCCGACCATCGTCGTCGTCACCACGTACATGGTGATCAACGCGCTGAAAGTCTTCGACATCGTCTTCGTGATCGGGAGCGCCGAAGCCAACGGGACGGAGGTCATCGCCGAGCGCATGCTCGACTGGTTCTTCATCAGCAACCACGACGGCCGCGGTGCGGCGATCGCCGTCCTGCTGTTCGTGGCCGTCGTCCCCGTGATGATCTGGAACGTCCGACGGTTCCGGGAACAGGAGGCCACCCGATGAGCACCGCCGAGGCCGCCGAGGTCGGAGCGCTCCCGAAGGCCGAGAGCGGAGCGCGCGCCGGGAGCGTCGGCGAGCCGACGAAGGGGAGCTGGGTCGTCCGCATCGCGGTCCTGGCCATCGTGATCCTCTGGCTGATCCCGACCGCGGGGGTCCTCATCACCTCGTTCCGCCCGGAGATCCTCGTTGACTCCACCGGGTGGTGGACGGCGCTCGCGAAGCCGTTCCAGGCGGCGCAGTGGACGCTGGAGAACTATCGCCTCGCGCTGACGTCGGCCGGCTTCGCCGACGCGTTCCTGAACAGCCTTGCGGTGGCGATCCCCGCGACCGTGATCCCGATCTCCATCGCGGCCTTCGCCGCGTACGCCTTCTCGTGGATGGAGTTCCGGGGCCGGTACATCATGTTCGTGGCCGTCGTGGGCCTGCTCGTGGTGCCGCTGCAGATGGCACTGATCCCGATCCTGCGTCTGTACTCGCAGGGCGCGGTGCTCTTCGACCGGCAGATCTTCCCCGACCTGGACCTGAACGGCACCTTCCTCGGGATCTGGCTGGCCCACACCGCGTTCGGGCTGCCGCTCGCGATCTATCTGCTCCGGAACTACATCGGCTCGCTCCCGTCCTCGATCATCGAGTCCGCCAAGATCGACGGGGCCGACCACTTCACGATCTTCCGGCGGCTCATCGTGCCGCTGTCGGTCCCCGCGCTCGCGGCGTTCGCGATCTTCCAGTTCCTGTGGGTATGGAACGACCTCCTCGTGGCCTACGTCTTCCTCGGCGGCACGGCCAGGACGAAGGTGCTGACGATCGCCCTGGCGGGCCTCGTCGGGCAGCAGGGGGAGAACTGGCATCTGCTCACGGCGGCCGCGTTCATCTCGATGGGCCTGCCGCTACTCGTGTTCTTCTCGCTCCAGCGGTACTTCGTTCGGGGGCTCACGGCAGGGGCCGTCAAGGGATGAGCTTCGCGCTGAGAGCGAGACGATCGATCCTGGCCGGAGCGGCGCCGCTCTCGCCGCGCCGCAAGTGGAGGGCGATCACCCTCGCGACGCTCCTGCTCGTGCCGGCGTACTGGTCGGTCCTCGTGGGGCTCGTGTCGATGGCCGTCGAGGACCCGGGGAACGCCCCGAACGCCGGTCCGTTCATCGCGTTCGGTCTGTGCCTCGTGCCGTTCGTGTTCATCGCGCTCGCGTTCCTGTCCGAACACCCGCGTGCGCCCCAGGCGGTCGTCAAAGCGATGGCGCTGGCGCTCCTGGTGGGGATCCCCGTCTCGGCGCTCGCGGCCGATGCGGTCACCGGGTTCGTCGCGGCGATCGGAGCCGGCGGGATCGTGTCGCTGCGAGCGGACCTGAGCGATTCGTGGAAGGCGCGCGCGCTCGGCGTCCTCGTCGCGGCGGTCTACACGTTCCTCATGGTCCGGCTGGCCGGGGATCTCGTGCTCATCGTCGCCCCGGCGCTTCCGCTCAGCGCGATCGGCGTCGCGGACCACCTGTCCGAGCGACGGCGCGAGCGGGTCGCCGCGGCTCGCTGAGTCCGACCGCTCGCTGAGTCACCCTGCTCGCTCGTCCGCCCCCGCACTAGGCTCTTCCCATGGCCGACGACTACGACCTCCTAGTGATCGGCGACGCGAAGCCCGACGTGATCGTGACGGGGGGAGGAGAGGTCGCGTTCGGCAAGGGTGAGCGGCTCGTCGAGGGCGCGCTCCTGTGCCTCGGGGGATCGGGCGGCATCGCCGCGTGTGGGGCGTCCGCGCTCGGACTGCGCGTGGCCTTCGCCGGCAGCGTGGGCGACGACGCGTTCGGACGTTTCGTCGTGGACACGCTCGGTGCTCACGGCGTCGACACGGCCGGCGTGGTCGCGCGCGCCGGGATGCCGACCGGCGTATCGGTGATCCTGAAGCGGGGCGAGGAGGAGGCCGTCATGACCGCCGCCGGCACGGTGAGCCACTTGACCGCAGGGGACATCGATCGCGATCTCCTCGGAGCGGCCCGTCACGTGCACCTCGCGTCCTTCTATCTGCAGGAAGGGCTCCGCCCCGGGCTCCGCGATCTGTTCGACGAAGCGCACCGGATCGGGGCATCCACGTCGGTCGACCCGAACCGCGATCCCACGGGCGACTGGGACGGCGGCCTGCTCGACCTCCTGTCCTCGACCGACATCCTGTTCGCGAACTCCGTCGAGGTGCGCGAGATCACGGGCGTCGACGATGTCGACGTCGCCGCCGAGGCGCTCGCGGAGCGAGGCTCGGTTGTCGCCGTGAAGTTCGGGCAAGGGGGAGGCCTCGCGATGTGGGCCGACGAGGTCGTGCGTTCGGAGGCGATCCCCGTCGACGTCGTCGACACGACCGGCTCGGGTGCGAGCTTCGCGGCCGGGTTCCTCTCCGGCCGCGTGCAGGGATGGTCGCTCGACCGGTGCCTCGCCCTCGCGGTCGCCTGCGCGTCGCTGTCCGCGCGCGCGCTGGGTGGCACCACCGCGCTCCCGTCGATGGACGAGGCCCTCGCGGCGCTCCGGGACACCTCCTGATGCATCCGACTGGCGTGCGGAGACCGTTGCAGCGTAGGGCATCGAGCTGAGAAGCCGGCAGACCGTTCCGTGATGATCGAGTTGAGGGCGGCGAGTCCGGACGAGTGGCGCAGCGTCCGGGACATTCGGCTGCGGGCACTCGAGGATTCCCCGGACGCCTTCGGCTCGACCTTCGAACGTGAGCGCGCGTACGCGAAGCGCGAGTGGTTGCAGTGGATCTCCGGTTGGGAACGCTCGGCCAACCGCTTGCTGGTCGCGATCGACGGGGGAACGTGGGTCGGGATGGCGGTCGGCTCGCGCACGGACGACGACGAGCGCGCGCACCTGTACGCGATGTGGGTCGACCCGGTCTCGCGACGTGCTGGGGTCGGGCGTCGGCTCGTCGAGGCGGTGCTCGCGTGGGCGGAAGCCGAGGGGGCGACCGAGATCGAGCTCGGCGCGACCGCCATCAACCGCGACGCGGTCGTCTTCTACGAACGCCTGGGGTTCGCGGACACCGGCGAGCGTCACCCCTTGCGAGACGGGTCACCCCTCGAGGTCGTCGTCATGCGACGCGGCCTCGGCGGATAGCGCCTCGCGGTCTCGGCCGGTCGCGCTTGCGGTCGCGGCGGGTCGCGCTGTTACCGTCTCGGCCGATGCTCACCCGCCCGAGTCCCGAGGTTCGGCCGGCCGTTGCCCTCCAGGTGCTCTTCATCCTGTTCGGCATCACGATCGCCGCGTTCTTCCCGTTCCTGGCGTTGTTCCTGTCGGCGCGAGGCCTCTCCCCGTCGCAGATCGGCATCGTGATCGCGGCGATGGCGGTGGCGCGCATCATCGCGAATCCGATCTGGGGCCATGTGGCCGACACGACGCTCGGGCGGCGCACGACGCTGCAGATCGGGGCGCTCGGCGCGGCGGCCGCGGCGATCGGACTGTTCGTCGCGGACGGGTACCTCCCCATCGTGCTGCTCGGGTTCGTCTTCGCCGCCTTCAGCACGACGGTGGGGCCGAACATCGACGCGATCGCCCTGGAGCACCTCGGCGACGAGCGGATGGGCGACTACGGACGTATCCGCGGGTGGGAGAGCCTCAGCTACGCCGTCGCGTGCCTCCTCATCGGGCTGACGCTCGAGGCGGCCGATCCGACCTGGACGATGCCGATCTACGCCGTCGGCATCTTCTGCGTCGCCGCGTGGACCGTCATGCTCAGGGCCGACCGCCCGGGTCATCGCGAGCGCCACGGACGCCTGGGCGCCGTCGGTGCGGTCTTCCGGGAGGCGCCCGCGTTCTGGCAGTTCCTCCTCGCGCTGCTCCTCGTGTGGATCGGGTTCAACGCGGCGTGGAACTTCATCGCGCTGAAGATCCAGCTGGCGGGAGGCGGCCCACTCCTCGTCGGCGTCGGAACCGCGCTCGGCGGTCTCGTCGAGGTCCCCGTGATGCGGTTGTCCTCTCGGTTCGGACGCGCGTGGGGCCTTCGCCGGGTCTTCTGCCTCGGCTGCTGCATCTACGCGCTCGGGTTCCTCCTGTGGGGGTTGATCGAGAACCCGACGATCGTGTCGCTGCTCACGGTGTTCGAGGGCATGGCGTTCGCCCTGCTCTTCACCACGACCGTCGTCGTGATCGGCCGGATGCTGCCGTCGACGCTGTACTCGACCGGCCAGTCGATGGCGGTCACCGCCGGGTTCGGGATCGCGCCCATCCTCGGGGCGGGCCTCGGAGGTGTCGTGTTCCAGCGGTTCGGCGTGGTCACGCTCTACGTCGGCGCGTCGTGCCTCGCGCTCGCCGGTGCGGCCGCCGCCTGGGTGGCGTTGTCCTCCCCGGAGATGTCCCGCCCCGCGCCGGTGGACCCCGAGCGGAGCACGGATCCGGGGCCGGACATCGGTCCCGTGCCGGACGTAGGGACGGTGCCGTGAGCCCGGTTCGCGCGGGGTGGAGCCGTTCGCTACGATAGCCACCGAGCCCAACGCGACGACGAGGGGGTTTGTCGGTGGTCAGCGCCTACATCCTGATCCAGACCGAGGTCGGCAGGGCCAGTCACGTCACGAGAGAGATCTCGGGCATCGGAGGCATCAAGCAGGTGGACGGCGTCACCGGACCGTACGACGTGATCGCACGGGGAGAGGCCGCCGATCTCGACGACCTCGCCAAGGCGATCGTGATGCCGATCCAATCGGTGGAGGGCGTCACGCGCACGCTCACCTGCCCGGTCCTGCAGTTCTGATCGTCTTCAGCTCGCACGCGCGGCATCCGATATATCCACCGACAGGGCCCGCCGAGGGGTCCCTGGAGGTCGGGCGTCGTGCAGGACGGGCATCGCGAGCGCGGAGAGGTGTCGCTCCGCCTGATCGTCGGGGCCGCACTCGTTGCCGGTCTCATCTGGACCGTCCCGACGGTGTTCTTCGGCCGTGAGGCGACGAAGTACGCGAGCGACCTCACCGGAGGCTCGGACCTGACGGACGGCGCAACCGGGCCGGGCTCGGGCGGCGCACCGCGAGACCCCATCGGAAGGGCGAACGACGCGCAGGCGCAGGCATCGCTCAACAACGCGATCCGGGTGGCACAGGTGTTCTACGCCGAGAACGGCAGCTTCGCCGGGTTCGGGCCGCAGGTCGCGGCGCAGTACGACCCCAGCGTGACGTTCACGATCGGACCGGCGGCCCCCGGTGTCGTGAGCCTCCGCGGGCTCTCGCCCGAAACGGTCGTCTTCGTGACCGGAACCGAGCGCGGGTACCTGTGCGCGGCGGCTCAGGGCGCGATCGTGGCGTTCGGTCGCTCGGATGCCCAGAGCCCGGCACAGTGCACCGGCGGCTGGGCGTAGGCCGGTTCGCATCATCCCCGAGTACGCTTTCGCCGTGGCGCGCACCCGAACCCGAACCGTCGAGACCGTCGCCGAGATGCATCCGTGATCAAGATCCGGCGTGACGACGAGATCTCCGACGTGGACGGCGATTGGTTCCGCGCCCGCTGGCACTACTCGTTCGACACGTACCACGACCCCGAGTACATGCAGTTCGGCACGATGCGCGTGTTCAACGACGACCGGCTGATCCCGGGCGCGATCTGGCCCCTGCATCCCCATCGCGACATCGAGGGGCTCACGTACGTCGTCGAGGGGAGCTTCGGGCACCAGGACGACGTCGGTGGTGCGCCCGGACCGCTGCCGGCGGGATCGGTGCAACGGATGACCCTCGGGAGCGGGGCTTGGCACTCGGAGCAGAACGCGTCCCAGACCGAGCCGATGCGGTTCATCCAGATCTGGATCATGCCCAAGGAACGCGAGCTCACCCCGGGCGTCGAGCAGAAGGTCTTGACCGCGCAGGATCGGACCGACCGCCTACTGAAAGTCATCAGCGGAGACGGCGGAGATGCCGTCCTCGTGCATCAGGACGCCCACGTGTTCGTCTCGCGCCTGAACCCAGGCGTCACCGTCGAGCACTCGCTCGAGGACGGCCGCGGGGCCTATCTCTACGTGATCGAAGGCGACGTCGAGGTGAACGGCGAGCGGATGACGACGGGCGACGCGGCGCAGATCACCGAGGAGCCGCAGGTCCGGATCACCGCGAGCGCGGCGAGCGAGCTGATCCTCGTCGACGTGTCGCTCGGATGACCGCTCATCCTTCCTCGTCCGTGAGGTCGACGGGGAACGGGAGCGCGATCGGGTCGTAGGACTTCGAGCGGCCCTGGTCGTCGAAACGGTCGAGCCCGAGACCGCCCACGTCCACCACGTTGGTCCTGCCCTTGACCGAAAGGTCCGCGGCCGCCTTCGCGATGGCCGGCCCCCACATCATCCCGTGGCCACCCGCCGCGGCGACCACGGTGCCCTTCAAGACCTCTCTCTCGGCCGTGAGGGCGGGACCCAGGATCGGGAAGTGATCCGGCGTGTAGTCGATCGTCGCCGCCCAGGCTTTCCTGATCCCGAGGCCTCGTGTCGCCGGCACGAAGCGATCGAGCCGCCGCTGCATCTTCCGAAGGTATGGCCAGTCGATCGTCAAAGCGGGACCCGGCTTCTCGGCCGGGTTGCTCATCCCCCAGAGGAGCCCGCCCTCCTCGATGCGCCAGTACAGTCCCGCGCCGACGTCGAACACCATCGGCAGCCGCTCAACGTCGAACGCGTCGTGCGGCTCGCCGATGACGACCTGATGCCGGACGGCGCCCGCGGGGATCCGGGCGCCGGCGATCCTCCCCACGGCGCGGAGCGTCGGGCCGCCCGTGAGGATCACCCGTTCGGTGGCGATCGACCCGTTTGCCGTCTCGACGCCGACCACGCGGCCGCGCGAGCGCCGCAGGCCGGTGAACGCGGTGCGCTCGCGAACGTCCACCCGCGCCCGCTGCATCGCGAGCGAGTACGCGCGGACGTTCCGGGGCGGGTCGATGCATCCGTCCGTCGCGACGTAGGACGCGCCGCGGTACCCCTCGTTCACGAGGGTCGGGTTGAGCGTTGCCGCCTCGTCGGGGCTCACCCAGCGTGCATCCAGGCCCAAGCCCTGCTGCATCGCCACGCGTTCCCGCCCTTCGCGCTCGTCCTTGCTCGTGATCGCCAGGAGCAGGTAGCCGAGCTCGCGGAATCCCGAGTCCGTGCCGAGGAGCTCGTGCTGGCGGCGGTAGAAGTCGATCGACCACCGCCCGAGAGCGACGGTCTCCGGCGTGCCGCCCTGCGCCCGGACCACCCCGGCAGCCCGGCTGCTCGCCCCCTGACCGAGGAGATCGCGCTCGAGGACGACGACGCGTTTCGCGCCGTTCCGTCTCGCGAACCACGCCGCCCAGCCACCGATCGTGCCCCCGCCGACCACGACCACGTCGGCGACATCCTTGGTCCGAGTCCGGGAG
Source organism: uncultured Actinomycetes bacterium (assembly GCA_963786805.1). Classification (GTDB taxonomy): domain Bacteria; phylum Actinomycetota; class UBA4738; order UBA4738; family HRBIN12; genus CALGFI01. The sequence goes on along the minus strand of CAWBAK010000004.1, from coordinate 519,006 downwards.
TCGGCCATGTCGGCGCGCATCGTACGCACTCGCCGTACGCTCCTTCCATGAGGAGTGTCGAGCGAGGAACGCCGAGCCCGCCACTGCCGCGCCGGACGCTCGCCGAGGAGACCCTGGTCGTCCTGTCGCTCTCGTTGCTCGCGAGCGCGGCGTTCGCGATCCTCAGCCTCTTCGAGCTGCCCATCCGCGGCGTACGGGTGGCGTCGGTGTCGCAGAGCGCGCAGCTCGCTCGCCAGCTCCTCGGGCCGCTGTTCGCGCTCGCCCCCGTGTGGCTCGTCGTGTACCTGGTGCGCCGCAACGGCGAAGGGCTCTCGTCGATCGGGCTCGCGTGGGACCGGCCGCGCGAGGATCTGCTTCGGGGCTTCCTCCTGTTCGTCGTCGTCGGCCTCGGCGGGATCGGGGTCTATCTCGGCGCCGTCGCGCTCGGCGTGAACCGGTTCGTCGTGCCGGTGCCGCCGCTCGGCCACTGGTGGACCGTGCCGGTCCTGTTCGTGAACGCGATCCAGGCCGCGCTGCTCGAGGAGGTCGTGGTCGTCGCGTACCTCGTCACGCGACTCCGGCAGCTCGGGATGACCCAGCTCGCGGCGGTCGGCGCGAGCGCGCTCCTGCGGGGGACCTATCACCTGTATCAGGGATGGGGAGGGTTCCTCGGCAACCTCGCGATGGGCGTTCTGTTCGGGCTCGTGTTCCTGCGGACGCGCCGCGCCTGGCCGATCGTGATCGCGCATCTCCTGCTCGACGTCGCGGCGGGCATCGGCTACATCGCGTTCCGCGAGCACCTCCCCGGGGTCTCGTGAGCCGCCAGGCGCCCGGGTTGGGCGGCCCCTTCGATCGCCGGGTCGAACTCTCCGACGCCTTGCAACGCACGGCGAGCGAGGGCTTCGCCCATCTCGACGGCGTCCTGACCGAGCGCTTCTGCGAGGTGCTCTGGCGCGAGATCGAGTCGGGACCGATGCGACGGATGGCCGGCACGTTCGGTGCGGCCGGCGTCCGGATGGAGATCGATGGCTTCGACGTCGAGTCGCCGTTCGAGGGGTTCCCGTTCGTCGCCGAGCTCTCCCGAGCGCTGACCGAGCGCATCCGTTCGGAGGGCGCGGCCGTCCACGGTCTCGCCACGTGGCGTCCGAACGAAGCCGGCGTCGGCGTCTACCGGCCGGGCTCGGTGGGTGTCACGGCTCACATGGACGGCAGGTGGTACCGGCGGCTGGTCGCCGTGTTCACGCTCGTGGGCGCCGCGAGGTTCGAGGTTCGCGCCGCGCGCGAGGGCGAGCCGATCGAGGCGTGGGATGCGCGGGCCGGTGGCGTGACCTTCATGCGCGGACCGGGACTCGCCGGTGCGCGGGACGGTCGCCCGTACCACGCCGTGTACGGTCCGAAGCGCGGCGTTCGGTGCTCGCTCGCCCTGCGGATGTCGGTGCGAGAGCCGAAGGCGTAGCGCCTTACTGCAGGTTCCGCGGGATACGGCGTTCCCAACGCCGAGACCATCGCGGCTCGTCGCCTTCGCTCACGTCGACCTCGATCCGCACGTGGTACGCGTCGGCGTCGCTGTCGATCCGCGTCCGCGACTCGGTCCGCACGGTCGCCTCCGGATAGCGCATGACGTACGTCGCGCCCGCGTCGACGAACGCCCGGCCCGGATCCTCCGTCGAGACGCCGACGGTCCCTCCGTACCACTGTTCGAACGGGGGCGCGACCTCGTTGCCCTCGCTGGGGCCGCCGTAGCGAGCGATCGCGCGGGTCTCGCGCCCGAGGACGTCGTGCTCGATGAGCCAGACGAGCTCGGCGAGCTCGTCCCCTCGGGCCGACTCGCGATCCGCCTGCGGTTTCCGAGGAGGCGGCAGCACCGGACGGCCTCCGGCCGGCGAGGGACCGCGCAGGGCCGGCAGGACCAGCGTCGCGCCGGCGCGGTCGATCGAGAGCATGGACGGCGTCGGCGGCGCCCACGCGTTCGGCCAGTCCGAACCGGCGAGATCGAGCCGGACCCGGTGACCCGGTTCGAAGATCCACGAGGTGACCTCGAGCTCGAGCGCGATCTCGTACGTCTCGCCCGGAACGAGCGGCGCGGGGTGCTCCCGGGAATCGCGGTGGGTGAGGTTCAGCAGCCCTCGCGTCACGAGCTGCGACGTGCCGTCGGGATGGACGTCGCAGAGCTTGGCCGACAGGTACGCGACCGGCGCCGAGCTCGACACGGGAACCGTCAGCCGGGGATGGCCCAGGATCTCGAGGTCGTCCTCGAGCGGGTCCCAGTCGTAGACGAGGCTGAACGTCTCGTCGGGACGTTGGTCGATCGACTGGCCCCACGGAAGCCCGCCGGCGCAGCTGATCCACGCGGTCCAGCCGACGTCGCCGCGGACGTCCAGCTCGTCCGGTCCGTCGTTCTCGTGCCGTCCCATCGCCCCCGCCTTCGACAGCTCGAGCGAGACGTCGACGCTGCGCTCGAGCGGCCATCCGGGTTCGAAGCGCCACTCTCCGCGGTACGCCTCGAGGTCGGCTGCCGGGGGCGTCGGGCGGCGGACGAACAGGACGATCGGGGGCTCCCGGTCTACCCCGTTGTCGGAGCCCTTCAGCCACCGGTCCCACCACCGCGCCATCTCCGGGACGAGGTCGACGTTCGGGCCCGGGCGCGAGGTCTCGGTCGACGCGTGCGCCCAGGGTCCGGCGAGCAGGCGTTTGGGGCACTGCAGTCCCGCGAACCCGCGCAGCGCGATGTTCGTATATCCGTCGGCCCAGCCGGTGACGAGCATCGTCGCCGCGTGGATCGACGCGTAGTCCTCTCGAAGGGAGCCGTGCTTCCAATAGTCGTCGTAGGTCTGGTGCTCGAGCCACGTGAGGGTCCAGGGCTCGTAGCTCATGACGCGCCGCTCCCACGCCTCGCGCCAATCCGCTCCGTGAACCCTCGGCACGGGGGGAAGCACGTTGCCCGCGTCCATGTAGGTCGGGTAGTCGACGAGGTCGAGCTGTTTCAGCGCGCCGCCGAAGTAGTGGACGTCGTCGCCGTAGCGATCGTCGGAAGCGAAGATGGAACAGATCGCCTTGAGCGCCGGTGGACGAAGCATCGCCACCTGCAGGGTGTTGAAGCCGGACCACGAAGTGCCGTACATCCCGACGTTGCCGTTCGACCATCCCTGCGATGCGAGCCACGCGATGACCTCGCTGATGTCTCCGTGCTCCTGTCGCGTGTACTCGTCGACGGGCACGCCGTCCGAGGACCCCGTGCCGCGGACGTCGAGGCGGCACACGAGGTAGCCGAACTCGTCGGCGAAGCGGTGGTACTCCTCCCGGTAGGAGGCCGTCAGGTCGTCCTTGCGGTAGGGGAGGGCCTCGAGCAGCGCCGGCCACGGACCTTCGCCGTCGGGGAGGTACAGCGTGGCGGCCAGACGCACCCCATCCGCCATCGCGATCCACTCGTTCTGCGTGCGGGCCATCGGCCGCGAATCCTACCGGCGGGGAACGCTCACGTTCGGCTCGGCGACGAGACGCCCGGAACGGGTCACGTCCAGGTCGGGAACCACGCCCGCACGAGCCAGCCCTCGTCCGACAGCGGGCCGCCGGTCAGGGTCGGCCAGAACCAGACGAACAGCCCCACCGCCACGACGACGAACGCCACCACGAGCGGCAGGTAGGGCCGAACCGTGCGAGCCCGGTTTCCCGCCGCGTGGAGCGCCGCGAAGCGAACCTCGGAGAGCTGCTTCAAGGCGTACACGCAGGCGAGCACGAAGAACGGGGTGATCGGCGTCGCGTAGAAGATGAACTGCGGTCGTTCAACGAGGAACCACGGCAGGTAGAGCCCCGCAACGGTGAGGACGACGAAGCCGGCACGCCAGTCGCGCTTGTTCCACCACGAGAACGCCGCGTACGGGATCGCGAGGATGCTGCCCCAGAAGATCGCGGGATTCCCGTTCGCGTAGATCACCTGTCGAACGCCGTCCCCGAAGTCGGCGTAGTAGACGACGGGACGCCACAACAGGATCCACTTCCACGCCTGAGCGAGGTACGGATGGATCGGCTCGCCCGTCGCGAGGTCGATCGAGCTGAGGTTGCGGTGCCAGTCGTACATCGACCCCTGCAGGGTCATCCACTGGCCGAGGTCGAATCCGAAGTGGGCGAACCATCCGGCGTACGAGGCCACGTAGACGATCGAGGGGACGATCAGGAAGGCCAGAACGAGGCCGAACCCCTCGGCCGGGATGGCGTTGCCCACCGGACGCGCAACGCCTGCGCGCCGGCGCCGAGAGACCTCCCAGAGGATCGAGAGGGCGATCGCCACGGCGACGGCGGTGAACGCCGACCATTTCGTGGCGAGCCCGGCCCCCAGCGCGACCCCGGCCGCGAAACGCCACGGTCGCCACAGGGGCGCCGGGAGGCGGCGCCGCAACGGCGGGCCGGGTGCCGGATCACCGATGGACCGGGCGGCCGGATCGCCCGGCGGGCCGCCGGGCTCGGGCGTTCGGCGCTCGATCCAGCGCCGGTCCATGAGCAGGAACGCGAAGCCGAGGACGATCCAGAACGTGACGAAGATGTCGAGCATCGCCGTTCGGGACTGCACGAAGTTGAGGTTCTCGACCGCGAGCAGCAGCCCTCCGACGAACGTCCAGATGGCGCTCGCGAACAGGAGGTGCACGATGAACGCGAGCAACATCACGGTCGCCGTGCCGGTCACCGCCGACGAGACACGCCAGCCGAGCGACTCGGTGCCGAAGCCGAGCTCGCCGAGCGCGATCATCCACTTGCCGAGGGGAGGGTGCACCCAGGCGCCCGTGTCGTTCTGCTGATCGCGCCAGAGGCGCTCGGCCGAGCTGTTGATGTCGCAGCGGTCGTTCGAGTAGCCGAGGAAGATGCACGCCGACTTCGGGTAGTAGTACTCGTCGAAGATCCGGCGCTCCGGATAGCCGAGATGGTTGAAGCGCAGCACGCCGGCGATCGCACCGACGGCCAAGATCGCCACGATGGGCCGGTTGAGCTTGGCGAGCAACGGGAGCATCCGGCCGATGGTACGGCAGGGTTCCGGCTACGAGGCCGAACGGCCGGGTGAACGGGCAGAGCGCCCGGACGTCGAGCGGCCGGGCCGGTCCTTGAGCCGATAGACGAACTGAAGGCCCTGATAGCGCTCGTCGATCGAGCCCGACTTGTTGTCGACCAGTCCCGCCTCGAGGCCGTACCCCTGGACCATCTCGAAGGTCAGGTCGGTCGGGATCCCCGAGGCCTTCTTCGGCCACGCCACCCACAGCCGGCCGGCCGGGGCAAGGGCCCGCGCCGGCGCCGAGAACCGCTTCGACAGCTCGGATCTCGTGGTGACGAACAGCAGCACGACGTCGAGCGGTGACCGCGCTCGCTCGATGAGCTCGACCCCGGAGGGGAGGGGCGGAAGCGAGAAGGACGTCGGTGCTCCCGCGACGAGCACGCGCGAACCCTCGACGATGCCGAGCTTCTTCGGGAGCGGCGTCCCCGAGTAGTCCTTGTGTCCGCCCGCCATCCGAGCACTGTATCGGCGGGGCGACGACGGGTGGACACGCCGCGCCGTGTGGAAGGCGGCGCAACCGTGGGAGCATCGGCACGTGAGCGGAACCCTGTTCGTCGTCGGGACGCCGATCGGCAATCTCGGAGACATGACCGAGCGCGCGCGGGAGACACTCGCCTCCGTCGAACTCGTTGCGGCGGAAGACACCCGGCGCACCGGTCGGTTGCTCGCGCGGATGGGGATCAAGCGCCGGCTCGTGTCGCTCTTCGAGGGCAACGAGCGCGAACGCATCGGGGCGATCGTCGCGGAACTTCGCGAGGGGAAGGACGTCGCCCTCGTGAGCGATGCCGGCATGCCGTCGATCTCCGATCCCGGCTTCCTGATCGTTCGCGCGTGCACCGAGGAAGGTATCGAGGTCCGAGTCGTTCCCGGCCCTTCGGCGGTGACCGCCGCGCTCGTCGTCTCCGGCCTTCCCGTGGACCGGTTCACGTTCGAAGGGTTCCTGCCGCGCAAAGCGGGAGAGCGTCGCGAGCGGCTGCGTTCCCTGGCCGATGACCCACGCACATTGGTCCTCTTCGAGTCGCCGCGACGTCTGCGGTCGCTGCTCCGCGAGGTCGCGGCCGAGCTCGGCGACCGCCGGGTCGCCGTGGCGCGCGAGCTGACGAAGCTCCACGAAGAGGTCCTGCGCGGGCGAGCCTCCGAGGTCTCGGACCGACTCGGCGACGCCGACCCGAAGGGAGAGATCGTCCTCGTGGTCGAGGGTCGCCGGGACGAGGAGGTCCCCGGCCTCGACGATCTGGTCGCCGAGGCCACGCGCCTCGTCCAGGGCGGGATGCGCAAGCGCGAGGCGGCCTCGGCCGTGGCTCGGGACCGAGGCGGCAGCGCGAACGCGATCTACGAGGCGCTCACCCGCTCGCCCCGGTAACCCGCGGGCGGACCGCGAGTCGCCGGTCCCGACACGTTGAGGCCTGGGGGACACGGATGCCTCGGCTACGATGGCTCGACCATGGGGCGGAACGTCTTCTACATCACGACGCCGATCTACTACCCGAACGACGTCCCGCACATCGGGCACGCGTACAACGCCGTGGCGACCGACTTCATCGCCCGCTACCACCGTCTCCGCGGTGAGCGGGTGTTCCACCTCACCGGCACCGACGAGCACGGGCTGAAGATCCAGCGGGCGGCGGAGCAGGCGGGCATGACCCCGCAGGAGTGGGTCGACGCCATGGAGCCGCGCTGGAAGGAGGTCTGGGCCCGCCTGGAGATCGCGTACGACGACTACATCCGTACGACGGAATCCCGCCACGAGCAGGCGGTGCGCCGGCTCCTCCAGGCCGTGTACGACAACGGCCGAGAGGACATCTACCTCGGGACCTACGAGGGGCTGTACTGCGTGTCCTGCGAGGCCTACTACACGGAGGACGACCTCCTGCCCGGCGGGCTGTGCCCGATCCACGAGCGCCCCGTCGAGCGGGTCACCGAGGAGAACTACTTCTTCCGGCTCTCGGCCTACCGCGACCGCCTCCTGGAGCACTACGAGCGCCACCCCGAGGCGGTGGAGCCGGAGACCCGCCGCAACGAGGTCCTCTCACTGCTCCGGGGCGGGCTCCAGGACTTCTCGGTCAGCCGGACGAACTTCCGATGGGGGATCCCGCTCCCCTGGGACCCCGAGCACGTCTGCTACGTGTGGTTCGACGCGCTGACGAACTACCTCACCGCGGCCGGGTACGCGAGCGACACCGAGCGGTTCGATGCGATGTGGCCCGCAGACATCCACCTGATCGGGAAGGACATCCTCCGGTTCCACGCGGTCTATTGGCCCGCCATGCTCATGGCCGGAGACGTGGAGCTCCCGAAGCAGGTGTGGGCGCACGGGTTCCTGACGGTCGGCGGCAAGAAGATGTCGAAGACCAACGCGACGGGGATCCATCCGTTCGAGCTCCTCGATCACTTCGGGGTGGACTCCTATCGCTACTACTTCATGCGCGAGATCCAGTTCGGCCAGGACGGCAGCTTCTCGTGGGAGTCGATGGTCGAGCGCCACAACGCCGATCTCGCGAACGGGCTCGGGAATCTCGCGAGCCGGGTCCTCGCGATGCTCGCCTCCTACTTCGACGGGACGGTTCCCGCCCCGGGAAGCGGGGGCGAGGAGGCGGACCTCCCGACGGTGATCGAGGAGGCGGTCCGCCGGTACGACGAGCTCATGCTCGAGGTCTCGCCGAGCCAGGCGATCGCCGCCCTGTGGGAGATCGTGACCCGTGCGAACCAGTACCTGGTCGAGAAGGAACCTTGGAAGGCGATCAAGGACGAGCCCCGCCGGGCCGAGGTGGGGGCCGTCCTGTACGCGTCGGCCGAAACGCTCCGGATCCTCGCCGTGCTGATCCATCCGGTCATGCCGAGGGCTGCCGCGGAGCTCTGGAGCCAACTCGGTATCGACGCCCCGCTCGACGCCCAGCGGCTCCCCGAGGCGGCTCGATGGGGTGCTCTGGCGCCCGGGACCAAGACGACGAAAGGTGAGGCGCTGTTCCCGCGCCTCGACTCCTGAGTGAAGGTTCGCGCCAACGCGTTTCACGTGCGACCCGGCCCCTCGACTCACGGTGGATGGCGCCGCCCCTCTCCTTCGGGAAGGCGCGTCGCGCGGCAGAGCGCGTTTCGACTCCAGGTCGAGGAAGGCTAGGCGGACCGCCGCGTGGAGCGACCGAACCGTGAACTCCGGGTGCAGAGCGCGGCGGTGGACACGCACTGCCACCTGTTCCTCCTGGAGCGCGACGTCGGCGAGGTCCTCGAGGAGGCCCGGGCGGCCGGCGTGGGGACCGTCGTCTGCCCAGGGATCGATCCCGAGTCGAGCCATCGAGCCGTCCAGCTCGCCGAGTCCCATCCGGACGTGTTCGCGACGGCGGGCATGCACCCGCACGAGGCGTCCCGATTCGACGCCCGAGCCCGTTCGGAGATCGAGACGCTGCTCGCGAACCCGCAGGTCGTGGCCGTGGGGGAGTGCGGGCTCGACTTCTACCGCATGCATTCGCCTCGCGAGGTCCAGGTCCGCGTCCTGACCGAGCAGGTCGCCATCGCCCGCGACGCCGGACTGCCACTCGTCGTCCACGTCCGCGACGCGTGGCCCGAGATCCTTCGACTGCTCGATGAGGGTTCGGCCGAGGTCGTCCTCCATTGCTTCACGGGCGACGTCGCGACGGCGCTCGAGTGTGTGGATCGCGGATGGCACCTGTCCTTCGCCGGGAACATCACGTACCCGAAGAACGCGCAGATCCGCGATGCGGCCGCGGCGATCCCGCTCGAGCGCGTCCTCGTCGAGACCGACAGCCCGTTCCTCGCGCCGCAGCGGATCCGCGGACGCGACAACGCACCCGCGAACGTCGTCGACGTCATCGAGACCATCGCGTCGGTACGCGAAGAGACTGTGGAAAACGTGCGAACCGCAACCTCGCGCAACGCATCGAACGCGTTCCCTCGGCTCCGATAGGGCCTCCAGAGGCCGGAAAACGTCCCGAACGGTCGTTCGGTTTCAAGTTTGCAGTGAGGGTTGAGGGTTTGGTAGGTTCCGAGCCTTGCACGTGGAGGCTTCGGTCCGGCCTAGCCGCTTCCCCGCGGAGCCTTCTTCCGACAGGAGGAAGGTGTATGGAGGTTCGCCCCTCACGGGTCCGGCGGCTCCGGGTTCGAAGGACGGTCGCGAACGTCACCCTCGTGGGGGTCGGCCTCGCGATCGCCGGCGGATTCTGGGTGGTGCAGAAGACCGTGACCCTGGTCGTGGACGGGCAGCCCGAAGCCGTCCGGACGATGAGCGCGAACGTCGGCGAGCTGCTGCATACCGAGGGGATCGTCCTCGGATGGGACGACATCGTCAGCCCGCCGTCGCAGACACCACTCGCAGACGGGATGCGGGTCCTCGTCGACTTGGACTTCGAGAACGGGATCGTGATCCCGGCTCCCTCGGATGTGGGGGTCTGGGTGATGGAAGGGGTGCAGAGAGCGCCGGCGTTGCTGGCGGTTCGAAGCACCGAGGACTGGTTCTCCACGGGAGAGCCGGTCGGGCAGTCGGAGGTGGTGGCGGCGCGCGTCGTGGTGATGGGGAAGGACCACGAGGTGCTCACCAATGCCAGCACCGTCGGCAAGCTCCTCTCGGCCATGGGGATCGAGCCCGACCGTAGCGATCGTGTCCTTCCGTCACTCAAGACCCCCCTTCAACCCGACCTCCTGGTGCGGTTCGTCTCGATCGACTACCGCATCCGTGAGCTCGAGGTTCCCGTGCCGCACACCACGTACACGGAGTACTCGGACGAGCTTCGTCCGGGTCATGTGCAGTTCGTTCAGGCGGGCGTCGACGGCCTCATGGTGGAGCGCTACCGCGTCAAGGTCGTGAACGGTGACGTGGTGACCCGGACGCTCCTCGGGAGGCAGGTCGTCCGTGAGGCGGTCCCGGCCAAGCGGATCGTCGGCCGCACGAACCCCTCGCCCGGGACCCAGGTGGGCGAGGCGAGCTGGTACGGGTTCGCCCCCGGAGACGGCCTCACGGCGGCCCACCCCTGGTTGCCCTTCGGTACGGTGGTCACCGTCACGAACCTCGCGAACGGCAACCGCGTCCAGGTGGTGATCAACGATCGAGGACCCTTCGGAGGCCGGATCATCGACCTCAGCGACCAGGCCTTCGCTCGGATCGCCCCCCTCAGCCAAGGGGTCTGCCAGGTCCGCCTCACCTGGTAGCGCGACGCCCATCACTCCGGGGAGCCCGAACCTCGGGCTCGGCGCCCTGAGGGCCCTCGCCGAGCGCTACGGGATCCGCCCGACGAAGACGCTCGGGCAGAACTTCATCGCCGACCCGAACCTCGCGCGCGCGATCGTCGCCGACGCCGGTGTCGGCCAAGGGGATCGGGTGCTGGAGGTCGGCGCGGGGCTCGGCTCGATCACGGTCGCGCTCGCCGAGGCCGGATGCGAAGTCCTCGCCGTGGAGTTCGACCGCCGTCTGACACCCGCCCTGCGCGAGGTCGTGTCGGCGTTCCCGAACGTCCGCGTGGAACAGCTCGACGCGATGCGCGTCGACTGGCACGAGCTCCTCGGCGACGCGCGGTGGACGATGGTCTCGAACCTGCCCTACAACATCTCGGTGCCCTTGATGGTCGACCTGCTCGAGGGCGTGCCGCAGATCGATCGCTTCGTCGTGATGGTGCAACGCGAGGTCGGCGAGCGGCTCGTCGCGAACGCGGGCGACGAGGCCTACGGAACGGTGAGCGTGCGCGTCTCGTACCGCGCCGACACGGAACTCATCCGCCGCATCCCGGCCGACGTCTTCTGGCCCCGGCCCAAGGTGGACTCGGTCCTCGTTCGGATCGACCGGCGCACGCCGCCGGTGGACGTCGATCCCGACGCCTTGTTCGTCGTGGTAGAGGAGTCGTTCGCGGAGCGCCGGAAGACGATGGCGAACGCGCTCCGGCGGCTGGGCCTCGGCCTGCCGGAGGCGAACGAGGTCCTCGGTCGAAGCGGTGTGGATCCCTCGATCCGGGGCGAGCGGCTCGGGCTCGAGGACTTCGCCCGGGTGACGGATGAGCTTCTGGCCGAGGGGTGGCGCCCGTGACGCCGAAGCCGATCCGGCTGGAGGCTCCCGCGAAGGTGAACGTCTTCCTCCGGGTGCTCGCCGCGCGCGAGGACGGCTACCACGACCTCGAGAGCCTGGTGGTGCCGGTCTCGCTCGCCGACGGGGTGACCGTTCGCTCCGCCGACCGTCTCCACGTCGAGGTGCGCGGCGCGCAGGCACTCTCCGGCGACGTCCCGGTGGGGGGTCTGAACCTTGCGCTGGTTGCCGCGCTCGCGCTCGCGGATGCCTGCCCGGACGCCGGGGGCGCGCTCGTCGAGATCGACAAGCGGATCCCCGTCGCGGCGGGGCTCGGCGGCGGCAGCGCCGACGCGGCGGCGACCTTGCTCGCCTTGAACCGGTTGTGGGGATGCGACCTCGATCCTGCGACGCTCGGCGAGGTTGCCGAGCGGATCGGTTCCGACGTCCCGGCGTTGCTGCTCGGCGGCCCGGTGCTGATGTCGGGACGTGGCGAGATCCTGGCGCCGGCGGAGGTCGCGTCCTTCTGGTGGGTCGTCGTGCACTTCGACTTCGGCGTCCGTTCGCCCGACGCGTACCGGTGGTGGGACGAGGACGGAGGGGTCGCGGGGCCCGATCCCGATCCGCTGTTGGAAGCGGCGGCGGCCGGAGACGCCGAGAGGCTCGGCCCGCTGCTGTTCAACGACCTGGAGGCCGTCGTCGCGCGGCGCCATCCGGCCGTCGGCGAGGCGAAACAGCAACTGCTCGCGGCCGGGGCCCTCGGCGCCGTCATGAGCGGGAGCGGCTCCTCGGTCGTCGGCCTCGCGCGCGACCGGAACCACGCGGAGCAGCTCGCATCGGGGTTCCCGAACTCCCTCGTGGCGTCGGGCCCGCCCGCGCGCGAGGGATAATCGGTCCGTCCGGGGTGGTCTAACGGCAAGACGCGGGCCTTTGGAGCCTTCGATGGAGGTTCGACTCCTCCCCCCGGAACTCCCCGGGCACCGTCGCAAGACGGCGCGAGCGGTCGTCTTGCCACCCGGCGGGCGCGCAAGTACAAAGGAGCGGCGCCGAACGGAAAGGACCTCGTGCCGAAGACCGTTTCGTCCCCCTCGCTCGCCGCGGTCGTGCTGGCGGCGGGGAAGGGCAAGCGTCTGAAGTCCGCAACCCAGAAGGTCCTGCATCCGATCGCCGGCCGGCCGGCGCTCTGGTGGGTGCTGCGGAACGTCGCGGCCGCGCGGCCGTCCCGGATCGTGATCGTCGTCCACCACGGCGCCGACGAGGTCCGCGAGGCCGTGGCGTCGTGGGGGTGCCGTCCCGAGCCGGTCTTCGTCGAGCAGGGTGAGCCGCTCGGGACCGGGCATGCGGTCCTCGCGGCCGAGCAGGCGATCGGGCGGGCCAAGGAGGTCCTCGTCGTCGGCGGTGACTTCGATCCCGTCGAACCCGATCACATCCGCCAGTTGCTGCGCGTGCACCGCAGGACCAAGAGCGCCGGGACGATCCTCACCACGGAGGTGTCGGAGCCCGGCGGCTACGCGCGGATCGTTCGAGACGGCACGCGCTTGGTGCAGATCGTCGAGGGGACCGACGCTCCCGCGGACCTGAAGCGGATCAACGAGGTGTCGCTGCTCCTGTTCGCCTTCCGGCGCGCCGACCTGTTCCGCGCCCTTCCGCTCGTCGGCCGCGACAACTCGCAGAAGGAGTACTACCTGAACGAAGTGTTCCCGATCCTGATGGACAAGGGCGAGCGCATCTCGGCCGTCAAGGTCGACGTCGGGGGCGCGATGGGCATCAACTCACGCGCCAACCTGGCGCAGACCACGCGCATCGTCCGCGAGCGGATCAACGCGGCCCACATGGCGAACGGGGTCACCCTGCTCGACCCCGCGACGACGTTCATCGACGCCGACGTGGCGATCGGGCCCGACGCGACGATCTACCCGAACACCTTCCTGGAGGGCACGACGCGGATCGGCGCGGGAGCGGTCATCGGGCCGTCGACCCAGATCGCCGACTCTCGTGTCGGGGAGGGTTCGACCGTTCGGTTCTCGGTCGTCGACGGCGCGAAGATCGGCCGGGGCGTCGACGTCGGACCGTTCGCCCGGCTGCGGCCGGGGACCGTGCTCGAGGACGGGTCGAAGGTCGGGACGTACGTGGAGGTCAAGGCCTCGAAGGTGGGGCGCGGTTCGAAGGTGCCGCATCTGTCCTACGTCGGCGACGCGACGATCGGAGAGCGGACGAACGTCGGCGCGTCGACGGTGACCGTGAACTACGACGGATACGAGAAGCACAAGACGGTCATCGGGGACGACGTGCGGATCGGTTCGGATACGATGCTGGTGGCGCCGGTGCGGGTGGGGGACGGCGCGGTGACGGGGGCGGGATCGGTGATCACGAAGGACGTTCCGCCGGGTGCCCTCGCCGTCGAGCGCTCGGAGCAGCGCACCGTGAAGGGATATCGCAAGCGTAAGGACGACGAGGCCGAAGCGCGGGGGAAGAGCAAGGGGGCGCACTGAGGTGGAGATCGTCACCAAGAAGAAGATGATGCTGTTCTCCGGGACGACGCATCCCGCGCTGTCCCAGGAGATCGCCGACAACCTCGGGGTACCGCTCGCGAACGCGAAGATGTCGCGGTTCGCGTCGGGCGAGATCTACTTCCGCGCCGAGGAGAGCGTCCGCGGCGCCGACGTCTTCATCATCCAGACGCACGCCGACCCGATCAACGAGTCGATCATGGAGCAGATCGTGATGATCGACGCGATGAAGCGCGCGAGCGCCAAGCGCATCACGGCCGTCGTGCCGTACTACGGCTACTCGCGGCAGGACAAGAAAGGGCTCGCGCGGGAACCGATCAGCGCGAAGCTCGTCGCCGATCTCCTGACGGTGGCCGGATCGAACCGTGTCGTATCGGTCGACCTGCATGCGGGACAGATCCAGGGCTTCTTCGACTTCCCGTTCGACCACCTGACGGCGCTGCCGGTCTTGACGAAGTACCTGCACGACGACCTCGGGCTGCACGACGAGGACGTGGTCGTCGTCGCGCCCGACGCCGGCCGGATCAAGACCGCCGAGCGGCTGCGCGAGAGCATGCACGCGGACCTTGCGTTCCTGTACAAGCGGCGGTCACGCCACGAGGCGCACAAGATCGAGGAGATGGCGGTGGTCGGTGAGGTCGAGGGACGGCCGTGCGTCATCGTCGACGACATGATCGACACCGCCTCGACGGTCGCGGCCGGCGCGGGGATCCTCGCGCAGCACGGCGCCGGCCCGATCTACGCCGCGGCGACCCACGGCGTGCTCTCGGGCAAGGCTGTCCAGCTGCTGGAGGAGTCTCCGATCCAGGGGGTGGTCGTGACGAACACCGTGCCGATCCCCGAGGAGAAGGTCTTCGGGAAGCTCACGGTGCTCTCGATCGCGCCGCTGATCGCCGACGCACTCCGTGCGGTGTTCGAGGACACGAGCGTCTCCGAGCTCTTCAACGGCGAGAACCAGTAGCGACTACGGCGCGTACTGCTCCTCGATCCGGGTGACGACGCCGTTCTCGACGGTGATCCACCATTGGCTGATGCCCCGGTAGACGACGCCGCCGTCCAGGACGTCCCCTTGCTCCTCGATCGCCTGCGCGAAGAGCTCGAGGTCGCCCTCGAAGAACGTGTCGCAGCACCGGTTCCAGTCGAGCAGCACAAGCTGGAGCTCGGGCGAGAGCACGAGCTCGCGCAACCGTGGGTTGTCGTTCACCACGAAGACGTCGTTCGGAACCGGGCCGGTGTCTCCCGTCGCCTCCTGGTAGGCGGCATCGGCCTCATCTCCGGTGAGCCAGTACGCGAGGTCGAACTCGAGCGTGCGCTCGGTGGGATGCACCGCGCGGATGAACCCGAAATGCCGTCCGTCCTCGAGCATGCCCTCGTTCGGTACCGGCGTCGGGCGCGCGCCACCGCCGTCGGATCCGACGGTGCCGGTGGCGATCGCCGCGTTCGATGCGTCGTAGGCCGTCACGACCCCGGTCTGGTCGAGACGGAGCGTGAAGACGAAGGCGTTCAGCCGCCGGTCCATCTCGTCCGGCACGTCGAGGATCTCCGGGGCCGCGATCGCGACAGGATCGCCACCGGACACCTCGAGGCCGAGGCGAACCGCCTCCGACGGCACCGCTCCGAACACCACCCGCTGGGCTTGGTCCCCGGTCCCGAGCTGTTGTTGGGCCATCGAGATCGTCGGGTTCGATGGTTGGAACCCTCCGATCCCGGCACTCACGCTCTCTGCGTTCAGCGTCAGCTCCAGCCCGCCCGACTCACCAGAGGCCGGGAGGAGTCCCGCACCCGCGATGAGCTCCCAGTCCTCGCCGTCCGTGGTCCCCGTGGCGAGGACGAACGACGTCGCGCCGCCGGTTCCCGCGTCGAAGGTGAGGCTCGCGAAGGCAACGAGAAGCGCGTCGCGGTCTGCGTCGCTCACGTCGGGCGCGAACCCCGCTCGCGCCTCGAACGTCCGGCCTGCGGCCGTCCACGCGGCACGCAGGAATCCCCAGTCCGGGTAGCAGCCGGATTCGGCCGCGCCGACCTCGAGCGGCTCGAGCTCGACCGGCCACGGCGCCGACGCGGGGCCGTTGAGCGCGCGCGGCGCCTCCTGGATCGTCAGGAGGAACTGGTGTGGCGTCCCTTGCGTCATCCCCGGGCAGGCGAACAGCTCGCCGGGATCGAACGGGGCGACGGCGAGGATCAGCTTGGGGAGGTCCGGCGACGGTTCGGATCCGTTCAGCCCCGCTTCGTCCGGGTCGACCACGTACCAGCCCTCGGGATGCGACATCGTGATGCCGTTGACGGACGTCGTGACGATCGGCTGGTCGCCGAAGGTCGGGTCGTCGGCGCGGTCGATGAAGCGAAGGCCGGCGAAGGATCCCGCGACGAGTGCGACGGCGACGAGTGCGCCGCCGAGGATCACGGCTCCCTGGCGGCGGCGGGTCTTTCGGAGAGCGCCGGTCCTCTCGTGCGGCGCCGGCGCCGAGCGGACCTCTTCGTCCAACAGGTCGCGGATGTCCCGTTCGAGGTCGTTCATCGGTCCTCACTCCTCACGATCGTTCGAAGCGTCTCCATGCCCCGTGAAACGAGCGATCGCGCCGCCGGGACGGAGCACCGCATCGCGGACGCCACGCCTTCCTCGGAAAGGTCCTCGTAGTAGCGGAGGACGATCGCCGTTCGCTGCCGCGCGGGGAGCCGTTGGAGCGCCCGCCGCAGCTCGTCCCTTGCGCCGAGCTCGGGCGGCTCCTGGACGCGCGACGGCGAGGCCGCCTCGCGCTCGAGATGCGCTCGCTCGAGCCGACGGCGACGGAAGTACGACATGCACAGGTTGACGACGGTCCGTCGCAGGTAGGTGTCGAACGCGTCGGGGACGCGAAGGTGACGGAAGCGGCCGGCCACCCGGACGAACGCCTCCTGGGCGATGTCGCGTGAGAGTTCCCGGTCGGAGGTGATCAGGAACGCCAACCGCACCGCTGCCGGCGCGTGCCGCTCGTACAGGTCCTCGAGCCCGCCCGCACGCCGCTCTTCGCTCTCGGTCACCGCTGCGCTCACCATACGGGTCTCCGCTCGCCTCCTATCTAGGAGACGCGCGAGCGAGCGGTTCCCTCGCGGTGGGTGCGGCGTTTCTTCGCGGCGGTTGTCGAAGGACAGAGTGATGCGACGCGTCCGGCTCGAACGTCGCGCGTCCGGACGAACGCCGTTGGGGCGCGACGCTTGTACGGATCCCTTGCCGGAAGTGATGCAGTTCACAGACGCCAGAACGGTGAATCGGTAGGCTCGAACACATGTTCGACGCCCCGTTCCGGGACCGCGAAGCGGTTGCCATGGAGCTGGACGCTGCCCACGCGTCCGTCGGTCGCGCTCAGCTGATGTTTCTGCAGCTTGTCGCCGCGGCCGATCGCTTCGAGACATGGCGGAACTCAGGAGCTCGAGACGCCGCGCACTGGCTCGGCATGCGCTACGGCATCTCGCAGTGGAAGGCGAGGCGATGGATCGCCGCCGCCCATGCGCTGGAGGCACTGCCTCGGATCTCCGAAGCCCTGCAGACCGGGCACCTCGGCATCGACAAGGTTGTGGAGCTCGCTCGATTCGCGACGCCCGAGACCGAAAGCCGCCTGATCCCATGGGCGCGAGCGGTGTCGTGCGGCACGGTGCGGCATCGCGGCGACATCGAGACGAAGCCCTCGATCGACGACGTCCGCGAAACCGAGCAGGCTCGCTCGGCGTCGTGGTGGTACTTCGACGATGGGCGCCGGTTCGGCCTGGAGGCCGAGCTCCCCGCGTCGCAGGGTGCGATCGTAGCTCGGGCGCTCGAGCGCGTGGCCGAGACCGTGCCGACGATGCCCGACGAGGAGCGCGATCACGATGCCCCTGCCCGCAGAGCCGATGCCCTCGTGGCGCTCTGCTCCGCCCGGATCGCGGTCGACGCCGAGCCCGATCGTGCGACCGTGGTCGTCCACGCCCGACTTGGGATGACGGAGGGGGGTCTTGCCGGCTGCGAGCTCGAGGGCGGTCCGGTGGTCCACTCGCAGACGGTGCGACGATTGCTCTGCAACGGCCGGGTCCAGACCGTCGTGGAGGATGGCGACGGGCGCGTCCTCGGGCTCGGACGGATGTCCCGAGATCCCGCTCCGTGGATGATCCGCCAGGTCCGCTACCGCGACCGCGAGTGCCGGTTCCCCGGATGCGGAGCGAAGCGATTCACCGAGGCGCACCACATCGTCTGGTGGCGGCACGGCGGTCGCACCGATCTCGACAACCTCTTGTTGATCTGCTCGTTCCATCACCGACTCGTCCACGAGTACGGATGGTCTGTGGAACGGGAGCGCGATGGCGGCGTGACGTGGCGACGCCCGAACGGAGCTCGCTACCGGGCGGGTCCGTCACCGGGCTCCGCCGCTGATGCCGACGTCGTCGGGCGATCCGCCGTTCGAGAGCTGACCGGCAGTGCCGCAGGGTGACGAACGAGACACCCGCCGGGTGTCGGTGAAGTCCATCGCTGCAGCGTGTTGGTACCATTCCCGGCCGAGGGCTCGAGCACCGAAGCGGCAGCCGCGAAGGAGAACCGCCAGATGGAACAGAAGCTAGCCGCCGAGAAGCGGGAAGACTCCGGCAAGGGCGTCGCCCGCAAGCTTCGGGCATCCGGCCGAGTGCCCGCCGTCCTCTACGGCCACGGGATGCCGCCGCTTCCGCTCTCCGTCGACTCCAAAGAGCTCTTCCACGTCTTCCACACGGGCGCCGGGGCGAACGTCCTGGTGGACCTCGTCGTCGACGGGACGGAGCACCTCGCGATGCCGCGGGAGGTCCAGCGCGATCACATCAAGGGCCGCTTCATCCACGTCGACTTCCTCGTCGTCCGCCGCGACGAGAACATCGAGATCGACGTGCCGGTCCGCGTGGTCGGCGAGTCGCCCGGCGTGAAGGCCGGGGGCGTGCTCGAGCATCACCTCTGGGACATCCGCGTCGAGTGTCTGCCGACGAACGTCCCCGAGGCGATCGAGGTCGACGTTTCATCACTGGAGATCGGCGACTCACTGCGCGTCGCCGACCTCGTGGCGCCTGACGGCGTGACGATCCTCACGAACCCCGATGAATCCGTCATCGCCGCGGTGCAGCCACAGATGGCGATCGAGCCCGAGGAGGAGGCGGCGGAGGGCGTCGAGGGCGAGGCCGCCGAGGAAGAGGGCGAGGGCGCCACCGGCGAGGAGGCCGAGAACGCGGCCGAGCAGTCCGAGGGCTAAGCCCTCACGGCCATGACCTGGCTCGTCGCCGGGCTCGGCAACCCGGGTCCGCGATACGCGAAGAACCGCCACAACCTCGGCTACATGGTCGTGGACGAGCTCTGCTCGCGCTCGGGCGAGCGCTTCAAGAAGGTGCGGTTCGTCCCCGTCGACGCGTGCGAGATCCGAGAGGGGGACGAGCGCATCGTCCTCGCGAAGGCCCATGCGTTCATGAACGAGAACGGGCCGGCGTTCGCATCGCTCGCGCGCAAGCACCACGTCGATGCCGACCACCTCATCGCCGTGCACGATGAGATCGACCTCCCGTTCGGCGCGCTCCGCGTCAAGTTCGGCGGCTCGACGGCGGGACACAACGGTCTGCGCTCGCTCGCCGGCGCGCTGCGGACGCCCGAGTTCTACCGGGTGCGCCTCGGTGTCGGGCGTCCCACGGGTCGCAAGGACGCCGCCGACTGGGTCCTCGAGGACTTCGCCAAGCGCGAGGAGCCCGACGTCGCGCAACTCGTCGACGACGGCGCCGACGCGACGCTGTCGATCGTCCGCGACGGCCTCCCAGCGACGCAGGACCGATACAACCGTTCGGGGCCGCGCGCCTAGCGCGACCCATCGGCGCATCATGGCGTCCGTGCGCCGCGATCTCCCGTCCGGGACGGTCACCTTCGTCTTCACCGACGTCGAGGGCTCGACGAAGATCCTGCACGAGCTCGGCGCGGATCGGTACGCGGACGTCCTGAACGAGCACCGCCGCGTCCTGCGCTCGGCCTTCGAACGTCACGGCGGCGTGGAGGTCGACACGCAGGGCGACGCCTTCTTCGTCGCGTTCGCGACGGCGACCGGCGCGCTCGAGGCGGCACGCGAGGCGCTGGATGGGCTCGCCGACGGACCCATCCGCGTCCGTGTGGGGCTGCACACGGGCACGCCGCACGTGTCGCCCGAAGGGTACGTCGGCGAGGACGTTCACCTCGGCGCGCGCATCGCCTCGGCCGGCCACGGAGGCCAGGTCCTCCTCTCGAAGGCGACTCGCGATCTTGTCCTCGGCGAGGTCACCGATCTCGGCGAACATCGACTGAAGGACTTCGACGAGCCGGTAGCCATCTTCCAGCTCGGCGCCGAGCGCTTTCCGCCACTCAAGACCATCTCGAACACGAACTTGCCACGGCCGGCGAGCTCGTTCGTCGGCAGGGACCGGGAGGTTGGGGAGGTCGTGTCGATGCTCCGGGACGGCGCCCGCCTGCTCACGCTCACGGGACCGGGAGGTTCGGGCAAGACCCGGCTCGCGATCGAGGCGGCCGCCGCGCTCGTCCCCGAGTTCAAGGCGGGCGTCTTCTGGGTCGGCCTGGCGCCTCTGCGCGATCCGGCGCTCGTCGTCGACGCGGTCGCGCAGACGCTCGGCGCGAGGGACGGCCTCGCCGAGCACATCGGCGAGCGCGAGCTCCTCCTCCTGCTCGACAACCTCGAGCAGGTCATCGACTCGGCACCCGAGCTCGTGTCCCTCGTGGAGTCCTGCCCGCACCTGAAGGTGCTCGTCACGAGCCGCGAGCTCCTTCGCGTGCGAGGTGAGGTCGAGTACGCCGTGGTGCCGCTCGCCGATCCCGAGGCTGTCGAACTGTTCTGTGCCCGTGCGCGGACCGAGCCGAACGAAATCGTCCACGCAGCTCTGCCAGGCCCTCGACAACCTTCCCCTCGCCCTCGAGCTCGCCGCCGCGAGGGCGAGAGTGCTCTCGCCGGCGAAGATCCTCGAGCGGCTCTCTGGCCGCCTCGACGTGTTGAAGGGAGGGCGCGACGCCGACCCCCGGCAGAAGACGCTGCGAGCCGCGATCGAGTGGTCGCACGAGCTGCTCGACGACGGGGAGCGGAGGCTGTTCGCGCGCCTCGCAGTATTCGCCGGCGGGTGCACGCTCGAGTCGGCCGAGGAGGTCGTCGACGCCGACCTCGACGTGCTGCAGTCGCTCGTCGACAAGAGCCTGCTCCGTCGCACCGAGGACCGGTTCTGGATGCTCGAGACGATCCGCGAGTACGCGATCGAGCGGCTCGACGCATCGGGTGAAGCTGATGGGTGGCGGCGTTCCTACGCCGAGCACTTCTTGTCCCTTGCCGAGGAGGCGGCGCCGCACCTGCGCGAGGAGTCCAAGGACTGGCTGGACCGGCTCGAGCGTGAGCACGACAACCTGCGGACGGCCCTCGACGTGCTCGAGTCCTCCGGAGCGACCGAGCTCGTCCTGCGCCTGGCGGGAGCGGCGTCGATGTTCTGGTCCATGCGATTCCATCTCGTCGAAGGCCGGCGTCGCGTCGAGGACGCGCTCAGGGCCGATGACCGTCCGACGGCGGCTCGAGCGAGGGCACTCCTCGGCGCCGCGGACCTCGCGATCGATACCGGTGACGCCGCGAGCGTGCAACGCTGGGGCGACGAAGCGCTTGCGCTCCATCGATCGCTCGGGGATCGGTGGGGCGCCGGGTACTCGCTCCTCCTGTTGGGTCACGCCGCCGCGGATCAAGAGGAACCTGAAATGGCGAGGCGGTTGTTCGAAGAGGCCGCGGACGCGTTTCGCGAGCTCGGCGATCGGCACCACTGGTTCTTGGCCACTCGCCTGATCGCGTGGATGTACGACACGCTGGGTGATCGAACGCGCGCCCGGGCGACCCACGAGGAGAACCTCGCTCGAGCCCGTGCGCTCGGCAACGCGCCGATCATGGCGACCACGCTCGGTGCACTTTCGTCGTACGCGGCGGACGAAGGCCGAGTCGAGGACGCCGTCTCGCTCGCGGCGGAGTCGGTTCGCTTGTACCGAGATCTTGGTGATCTCGGCGGGATCGCGATCGAGCTCTGTCGCTGCGCAGACATCACCGCCCTGATGGGACAGCCGGATGTGGCAGTACGGCTACTGGGGGGCTCGGAAGCTCTGCGCGAGGAGATCGGCATGAGCGTGCGTCCGTGGCTGAGTTCAGAGATCCAGCGGACGCTCACAAGGGTCCGCAGGGAGCTCGACGACTCCACATTCGCGCTCGGATGGGATGCAGGCCGGAGGCTGACGCCGGACGCCGCGGTTTCGCTCGCCCTCGAGTCGCTCGTCTGAACCCTCGGGCATTCGGCGCCTTCGAGGCGCTCTACAATCGGGATAGGCCTGGTTCGCCGAACCCGGTCTCTTCGTGCTGTACGGGACGGGATCGACATTCTGGAACGGCTGCTCGACACGCTGATCGGCTCGGACGCCTTCGAGCGTCTGCTGACCGAGCGCGCCCGGCCGGTCCTGGCCAGGGCCGACGCCGCCGAGGATTTCGTGGTGTCGGCGCTCGCTCGGGCGCTCGATGCGCCGGTCATGGTGGTCGCCGCCGGTCCACGAGAGGCGGAGACCCTCGTTCGCGGGGCGAAGGCGTGGCTCGGCGCCGACCGCGTCGCCTACCTCCCGCCGTGGGAGGCCCTGCCGTACGAGGGGATCAGCCCGTCGCCGGAGGTCGCCGCTCGACGGGCGGACGCCGTCCGCCGGCTCCGGGGCGCCGCGGGGCCCTTCGTCCTCGTCACGACCGGGCTCGCGGCGATGCACGGGCTTCCGCCGACGCTCGGCGCGGCGCCGCCCGTCGAGCTCGTCGCCGGCGACGAGCTCCCGCCGGACGTCCTCGCCGAACGCCTCGTCGGCCTCGGCTACCTCCGCACCGACGTGATCGAGCACCGCGGCGAGTTCGCCGTCCGCGGCGGGGTCCTCGACGTGTTCCCCGGGACGGCGCGCCGGCCGGTTCGTCTCGAATACTGGGGCGACGAGATCGAGTCGCTCCGCGAGTTCTCGCCCTCCTCGCAGCTCTCGACCGCTCCGGTCAAGCGGATCGATGTTCCGCCGGTCCGCGAGCTGATCGTCGACGAGGAGGTCCGCGCGCGCGCGGCCGCGCTCGCGCCCAAGCACCTGGACCGGTTCCGAGACATGCTCCAGCGGGTCGCCGACGGGTTGCACGTCGAGGGCATGGAGTCGCTTGCTCCGCTGCTCTTCGACGAGCTCCCCACGCCCGCCCAGGTGATGCCGAAGGGCTCGTGGGCGGTCCTCGCGCAGGCGCGGAGGACGCGCGACCGTGCCGCGCAGGCGTTCGAGGAGGGGCGTGCGCTCGCCGACGCGAGCGAGTGGCCCGGACCGCCCGCCCTCGTCGCGCTGGAGGAGGCGCTCGGCGACCGCCCGCAGCTGCACCTGAGCGAGTTCACCGAGGGGATCGACCTCGGCCTGACGCACTGGGGGTCCGCGCAGGGCAACCCGGCCGAGCTCGCGAAGCGCGCGGGTGGCCTGCACGAGCGCGGCTATCGGGTCGTGATCACGGCCGGCGGGCACGGCTCGCTCGAGCGGGCGAAGGAGGTACTCGGCACCGCGGTGGACGAGGCGGTCGAGGCCGAGCTCGCGAACGGTTTCGTGTTCGACGCCGGCAAGGTCGCGGTCGCCACCGAGGAGGACCTGTTCGGGTCGAGGCGGCACACTCGCTCTGCGCCGAGGTTCACCTCGCGCAAGCAGGACACGCTGGCTGAGGAGCTCGAGACCGGGGAGTTCGCGGTCCATCGCGTCCACGGCGTTGCGCGGTACATGGGGATCCAGCGCCGCGCGATCGCCGGCGCCGAACGCGACTACATGGTCCTCGAGTACGCGCAGGGCGATCGCCTCAGCGTTCCGACGGACCAGGTCGGGATGGTCGCGCGCTACGTCGGCGGAGACGTGCCACGTCTGTCGCGTCTCGGTACGAGCGACTGGGCTCGCGCGACCACGCGCGTGAAGCGCGCGGTGAAGGACATGGCCGGCGAGCTCGTGCGTCTGTACTCGGTCCGGATGTCGGTCGAAGGCCACGCGTTCGGGCCGGACACGCCGTGGCAGGCCGAGCTCGAGGACGCCTTCCCGCACGCCGAGACCGGCGATCAGCTCACGGCGATCGAGGAGGTGAAGGCCGACATGGAGCGGCCCAAGCCGATGGACCGGTTGATCTGCGGCGACGTCGGGTTCGGCAAGACCGAGATCGCGGTTCGCGCAGCGTTCAAGGCCGTGATGGAGGGCAAGCAGGTTGCCGTCCTCGTGCCGACGACGCTGCTCGCCGAGCAGCACTTCATCACGTTCTCCGAACGCTTCGCGCCCTTCCCCGTGAAGGTCGCGATGCTCTCGCGCTTCGTCTCCAAGGCAGAGCAGGACCGCGTCGTCGAGGACTTGAAGAAGGGCGCGGTCGACGTGGTGATCGGAACGCACCGCCTCCTCAGCCGGGACATCGGCTTCAAGGACGTCGGTCTTCTCGTCGTCGACGAAGAGCAGCGCTTCGGCGTCGCGCACAAGGAACGGCTGAAGAGGCTCCGGGCGCAGGTGGACGTGCTGACGATGACCGCCACGCCGATCCCGCGCACGTTGGAGATGGCGCTCACCGGGATCCGCGACATGTCGACGATCGACACGCCTCCGGAAGACCGGCAGCCCGTCCTCACGTACGTCGGCCAGTACGACGAGGGCCTCGCGCTCGGCGCGGTCCGGCGAGAGCTGCTGCGGGAGGGCCAGGTCTTCTGGGTCCACAACCGAGTGGCGACGATCGACCGTCAGGTCGCGTGGCTCCAGGAGCAGGTGCCGGAGGCGCGCATCGTCGTCGCGCACGGCCAGATGGACGAGTCGGTGCTCGAGCAGCAGATGATGCGGTTCTGGGATCGGGACGCCGACGTGCTGGTCTGCACCGTCATCATCGAGTCCGGTCTCGACGTGCCGAACGCGAACACGCTCGTCGTCGACTCGTCGCACCTGCTCGGCCTGGCGCAGATGTACCAGCTCCGCGGGCGTGTCGGGCGGAGCCCCGAGCGCGCGTTCTCCTATTTCTTCTTCCCGCCGCAGCGCGAGCTCAGCGAGGAAGCGCACGAACGGCTCACGACGATCAGCCGCCACCAGGCGCTCGGCAGCGGGTTCCAGATCGCGCTGCGCGACCTCGAGATCCGGGGGGCGGGCAACGTCCTTGGCGCGGAGCAGCACGGTCACATCGCCGCGGTCGGGTTCGACACGTACGCCCGCCTCCTGCAGGAGTCGGTGGCCGAGATGAAGGGCGAGCCGTTGCCAGAAGAGAAGGAGATCCGGATCGACCTGCCGGTGAAGGCGTTCGTGCCGCCGGGCTGGGTGGCGCAGGAGGCGCTCCGGCTCGACCTGTACCGACGGATCGCGACGGCGGGAGCGCACGACGTGCTCGAGCGCGTGAGATCGGAGACCGTGGACCGCTACGGCCGGCTTCCCGCCGAGGTCGAAACGCTGTTCGCCGTCGCCTCACTCCGCGTGACGGCCGGGGTTCTGGGGATCGACGAGATCTCGACGTACAAGCAACAGGTGCGCGTGAGGTCCGTCGAGCTGCCGTCCGAGCTCGAGGTCGATCTGACGGAACGCGTGCCGGAGGCGACGTACCACCCGACGACGCGGACGCTGAACCTCGAGCCCGGTCGCATCGCGGGCGCGGACCTCCCCGGCTGGATCGAGGACGCGCTCCGGCGAGCGACGGGTTTGGAATCGGCCTCAAGTAGCGCAGCGGTAGGCCCCGCTCCGCCTTCGCTTGCGAAGGCGGAGCGGATCTAGAGGCCGTTGCTAGGATGGCCGGGTGATCCGTTCCCGCCTGCGTATGCGCACGTTCGCCGTGCTCGCCGTCGTTCCGATGGCGCTCGCGGCGTGCGCCGGATCGGGTGCCCCGGCGGCGAGCGTCGGGGACGCGCAGATCACTCACGAGCAGCTCGCCTCCGACGTCTCGGCGTTCCGCTTCCTCGCGGGCCTTTCGGGCGCGCCGTGCGGCTCGCCCGTTCAGGGTGAGACCCAGGATGCCGCGTGCGCACGGTTCGCCCTCACGAACGACATCCAGGAGGAGTTCGTGAAGGCGTACGCCGCGGCGAACGACCTCGTCGTTCCCGACGCCGACGTGACGGACGCGATCGCGCAGCTCGAGACCAACCTCGGCGGTGCGGATGCGCTCGAGGCTCAGCTGTCCGGCGAAGGCCTCACGCGCAACGACCTGCAGCTGCTGGCGGCGCGGCTCCTCTTGTTCGGCGAGGTCCAGGGGGCGATCGTCGCCGACCGGCTGGACGATGCCGCCTTGATGGAGATCTACGAGCAGGAAAAGCCGCAATTCACGACGGTCGAGGTCTCCCACATCCTGCTCGAAACGCAGAAGGCGGCCGAGGACGTGGCGGCCGAGGCGACGCCGGAGAACTTCGCGCGCCTCGCGCGCACCCGCTCGGTCGATACCGGTTCGGCTCCCTCTGGCGGGAGTCTCGGCTCCTACTCCGAGCAGCAGTTCCGCACGCAGTTCGATCCCACGTTCGTCGAGGCCTCGCTCGCGTTGCAGCCCGGCGACGTCTCGGGCGTCGTGCAGACCACGTTCGGGTTCCACGTCATCTACCTCGCGAGGCGAGACGTGGCGTCGTTCGACGACGTGCGCGAGCAGATCTCGGCACAACAGGGCGCGCAGGTGTTCCAGACCTGGTTGGACGAGCAGTACGGGACGGTGAGCGTCGAGGTGAACCCGCGGTACGGCCGCCTCGACGTCGCGACCGGCGAGGTCGTCGCCGTGCGGAGCACCGAGGACGGCGTCGTCACCCAGACGATCCCGCCTTCGCCCGTCCCGTGACGGACGAAGCGGTCGACCCGGTCCTCGCGCACGTTCCGGAAGGCCCCGTCCCATCCTCGCGAGCGGGTGAACGGCTGCTCGATCTCGTCCGCGTGATGGCGCGCCTCCGCGGGCCTGGGGGCTGCCCATGGGACCTCGAGCAGACGCACCGTTCGCTCGCGCGGCACCTCCTCGAAGAGACGCACGAGACGCTCGAGGCGATCGACGCCGACGACCGGGATCTGCTCCGCGAGGAGCTCGGCGACGTGCTGCTCCAGGTCGTGTTCCACGCGCAGATGGCGGCCGACGACGGCGCCTGGGACGTCGACGACGTCGCCGAGGGCATCGTGCGGAAGCTGATCCGCCGGCACCCGCACGTGTTCGGTGACGTCGAGGTCTCCGGTGCGGACGAGGTGCTCGTCAACTGGGAGCGCATCAAGGCCGACGAGAAGGGGGAGAAGCCGCTCGAGGACGACATCCCCGAGTCGCTGCCCGCGCTCGCGCGCGCGGGGAAGGTGCAACGACGCGCCGGCGGCTGGGGGTTCGAGTGGCGCTCGGTGGACTCCGCGCTCGAGGCGCTCAAGGAAGAGGTCGGCGAGCTGGAGGCGCACACGGACGCCGACAACGCGGAGGAGGAGATCGGCGACGTGCTGTTCGCGACGGTCGCGGTCGCGCGCAAGCTCGGCGTCGACGCAGAGAGCGCGTTGCGGCGGACGACACGTGGGTTCGCCGCGCGCTACGAGCGGTTCAACGAACTCCTTCGCGAACGCGGCGAGTCGCTCGAGGATCTCGCCGAGACCGAGATCCGCGCGTTGTTCCGTCAGGCTCGATGAGCTCGGCCGACCTCGCGACGCGGATCCGCGACTTCGAGCGCGAGCTGGAGCTTCGCTGCTCGACCGTGACCGAGCCGACCTCGTTCGGAACCGCCTTCCTGAATCTGGACTTCCCGCTGCGCTACGACTCCAACTTCGTGTGGGTCGACCGGCCGCTCCGAGGGGTCGATGCGGACACGCTCGCCGCCGACGCGGATCGCGCGTTGGGGGAGCACGGCCTGGCGCATCGCAAGCTCTACGTCGACGACGACCTGCACGGCAGCCGCCTCGCCGCGGCGTTCCTCGACCTCGGGTGGTCGGCCGAGCGGTTGCTGATCATGGCGCAGGTCCGCGAGCCCGAGCGCCGGCCACCGGTCCTGGTTTCGGAGCAGGACTTCGCCGAGGCTCGACCGTTCCTCGAGCTGGTCCTTCGACGCCAGCCGTACGCCGACAGCGAGGAGGCCGTGAAGCAGCTCACCGACATCCGCGCCGTGTACGAGCGTGAGGCCGGGGCCCGATTCTTCGTGGCCGACGTCGGCGGGCAACCGGCGAGCGTCTGCGAGCTCTACGTTCTGGGTGACGTCGCACAGGTCGAGGACGTGAACACGATCGAGGAGTTCCGAAGTCGCGGACTCGGGAGCGCCGTCGTCCTCGCCGCCGCCGCCGCGGCCCGAGCGCGCGGCTGCAACGTCGTGTTCCTCATCGCCGACGACGCCGACTGGCCGAAGGATCTCTACGCGCGACTCGGGTTCGACCCGGTGAGTCGGTTCTGGTCGTTCGTGCGTACGCCGAGCTAGGCGGCCGGCCGCGCGTAGACGGCAAGGTCCCAGACGAAACGCTTGGTCTCTCGACGGACCGGCACGAATCCGGCCGCACGCACGCGCGTATCGATCCGGTCGACGTCGTGGACGAAGGTCCGGAATCCGGCGTACTTCGTCCGCCGAAGCCGGAACCACGCGTTCGACACGGCGACCATGGTGCGGCCGAAGGCGCCGACCAGCCCATTCGATCTGGGGATCGTGAATCCGTACACCGAGCCCGCGGCCGCGAGCGATCGCTCGAGGAGCGCGTTCACGTCCGGATAACAACAGAAGACACGGTTCAAGACGACGACGTCGGCGCTCGGGAGGTCGAGCTCGGCCGCGTCGCCGACCTCGAACGTCGTTCGATCGCCCACGCCGCGCTCCGCGGCCAGCCGCCGCGCCTCCTCGATCGCCTTCGGCGACAGGTCGAAACCGCGCGCGCTCGCCGCGCCGTGGCGCACGGTCTCGATCGCCAGGTCCCCGATCCCGCAGCCGAGATCGAGCACGCTGCGTTCGCGGAGCCCGGCCCGCTCGAGCGCGTCGAGCAGGGAGACGGTGACCTTTGCCGCCGTGGGGCGGCGCCTCGCCTCCTCGGACCAGCGTTCCACCCAGTCGTCGAAGCAGCAGTGCTCGTCCTCGTCCACGCGGCGAGCCTACTCGCCGACCGTTCGCCGAGATTCACGTTCGGCCCTCGACCCGGCACTACAATCGCCCTCATGTCCGTGATCGACGGCGTTCACGCGCGCGAGATCCTCGATTCCCGGGGCAACCCGACCGTGGAGGTCGACGTCCTGCTCGACGACGACGGCTTCGGCCGCGCGGCCGTCCCCTCGGGGGCCTCGACCGGTGAGCACGAGGCGGTGGAGCTCCGCGACGGCGAGCCGTCTCGCTACGGCGGCAAGGGCGTCCGCAAGGCCGTCGGCAACGTCGTCGAGGTGATCGGTCCGGTGCTCGTGGGAGAGGAGGCGCTCGACCAGCGCGCCGTCGACCGCATCCTGCTCGACCTCGACGGCACGCCCGACAAGTCGAACCTCGGCGCGAACGCCATCCTCGGTGTCTCGCTCGCGGTCGCGCACGCGGCGGCCGATTCGCTCGGCCTACCGCTGTACCGCTACCTCGGCGGGCCGAACGCCCACGTCCTTCCGGTGCCGTTCATGAACGTGATCAACGGCGGCGCGCACGCCGACAACGAGCTCGAGCTGCAGGAGTTCATGCTCGCGCCGGTCGGTGCGGCCTCGTACGGCGAAGCGGTCCGCTGGTGCGCCGAGATCTATCACGCCCTGCGGACGATCCTGAAGGACAAAGGCCTGTCGACGGGCGTCGGCGACGAGGGCGGGTTCGCGCCCGAGGTCGCGACGGCGCACGAGGCGCTCGAGCTGATGACGCGAGCGATCGAGACGGTCGGGCTGGAGGTCGGCGGCGAGGTCGCGCTCGCGATGGACCCCGCGTGTTCCGAGATCTTCCGCGACGGCGCGTACCACCTCGAGGGCAAAGAGCGATCCTCCGCCGACCTGATCGCGTTCTGGCGGGAGCTCGTCGACGGCTTCCCGATCGTCTCGCTCGAGGACCCCCTCGCCGAGGACGACTGGGAGGGGTGGGCGAAGCTGACGGAGGAGCTCGGCCGGCGCGTGCAGATCGTCGGCGACGACCTGTTCGTGACGAACCCGCAGCGCCTCGCGCGAGGGATCGCCGAGGGCGTCGCGACCGCGATCCTCGTCAAGGTGAACCAGATCGGCTCGCTCACCGAGACGCTCGACACGATCGAGCTCGCCGACAAGAACGGCTACGGCGTGATGGTGAGCCACCGTTCGGGCGAGACGGAGGACACCACCATCGCCGACCTCGTGGTCGCCACCAACGCAGGCCAGATCAAGTCGGGCGCGCCGACGCGCGGCGAGCGCACCGCGAAGTACAACCGCCTCCTGCGCATCGAGGAGGAGCTCGGCGACACGGCTCGATACGCGGGTGCGAGCGTCGTCCTCCGGGAGAGCGCGTGAGCTGCCGCAGGCCGCTGCGAGAGCTCGGACGATCCCGCGCGACCGGCCGAGGCTCACGGGCCGCGCGGCCGCGCTGCTGGTCGTCGTCACGCTGCTCGGGATGCTCTCCCTCGTGCCCGCGCGGGCGTTCCTCGACCAACGGGGGCAGATCGCCGAGCTGGAGCGCAACGCGGTCGAGCTCGAGGCCCAGAACGACGAGCTCCGTCTGGAGATCTCGCGCCTGCACGACCCGGCCGAGATCGAACGCCTGGCCCGTGCCTGCCTGGGGATGGTGGGCCCGGGCGAGACGGCCCTGGTCCTGCCCGGTTCCGGGCCTGCGGGCTCCGACTGCTGAGCTCGGCTCCCTCGATCGAGCCGAGCGCGCCCCCTCGACTGGACCGGGCCCGCCCGTTTTGTTGACGCCGAAAAAGGGCCGATGGGATAGTGGCGACCCCGGCGATGCGCCGGGGCGGAACCGCGAACCACGTGAGGAGGAGACGCTGGCAGAGCTCGAGGTCGGGGCGGTCGTCGACGGGACCGTCTCGCGCATCACTCCCTACGGGGCCTTCCTGACCCTGGAGGGTGGAAAGATGGGGCTCGTCCACATCTCCGAGATCGATCGGAACTACGTCAAGGACGTCCACGAGCACCTGCGGGAGACCGACGTCGTCCAGGCGAAGGTCATCGCCATCAAAGAGGACGGCAAGATCGACCTCTCGATCAAGGCCCTGCAGGACCCCGCGCCTCCTCGCGCTCGGCGCGGCAGCGACCCCGACTTCGAGGCGCGCCTGAAGAAGTTCATGCGCCAGAGCGAGGAGCGCCAGGTGGACTTCAAGCGCTCCGTCGAGCACAAGCGCAAGTAACGCCCCCCGTGGGCGAGCTCCGGGGCAGCGACCTCACCACCGTTGCGGACCAGCTCGGCCGCGAGCCCACCACGCCGTTCACCGTCGTCGCGCGCTGTCCCGACGGCCATCCGCTCGTGATCCGCAACGAGCCCTACGGCGCCGACGGGAAGCCCTTCCCGACGCTCTTCTGGCTGACCTGTCCGGCCGCATCGAAAGCCGTCTCGCGTCTGGAGTCCGAGGGATGGATCGCGCGCCTCAACGAACGGCTCACCGAGGAGCCCGAGCTCTCCGCCGCGATCGAGCGCGCGCATGACGAGTACGCGAACGAGCGCGCACGACGCCACCCGGGGGCGGAGGCTTTCGGTGGGGTCGGCGGGACGCGGACCGGCGTGAAATGTCTGCACGCGCACTACGCGAATCACGTCGCCGGCGGCGACGACCCGGTGGGGAGATGGACCGCCGAGCGGATCGAGCCGGTCCACGACGAACGCGCCGGCCGCGTGGCCGCGATCGATCAGGGGACGAACTCGATCCGCCTGCTCGTCGCCGAGCCCGAGGACGACGGCGGGTTCCGAGAGCTCGCGCGCGACATGGTCATCACGCGGCTGGGCGAGGGGGTCGATCGAACCGGGACGATCGCGCCCGAGGCGCTCGAACGGACGGTCGGCGTTCTCGCGCGATACTGCCGGCGCGCCCGAGCCCTCCACGCCGAACGCATCCGCGTCGCGGCGACGGCCGCGGTGCGGGACGCCTCGAACCGCGACGACCTCGCGCGGGCCGTGCTCGAGCACGCCGGTTCCGAGCTCGAGGTCCTCAGCGGCGAGGAGGAGGCGGCGATGTCCTTCCTCGGCGGGACGCGAGGACTCGACGCTCCCGGCCCGTTCCTGGTCCTCGACATCGGTGGCGGGTCGACCGAGTTCGTCGTCGGGACGGACGCGCCGCATGCGGCGATCTCCGTGCAGATGGGAAGCGTGCGGCTGACGGAGCGGTTCGATCCTCACGATCCGCCCACCGGCGGCGAGGTCGATGCGATGCGATCGTTCGTCCGGGAGCGGCTCGACGAGGTGGCACGCGCCGTTCCGGTCGGCGATGCCCGGACGCTCGTCGCCGTGGCCGGCACGTCCACGACGGTGCAGGCCATCGCCCTCGGTCTGCCGCACGACGACCCCGAAGCCATCCACCGAACGAAACTCGCCCGGAGTGCCGCCGAAGACGTCCTGCTCCGGCTCGCCGGGATGACGACGGCCGAGCGCGCCGCGCTGCCGGTGATGGCCCCGGGGCGCGCCGACGTGATCGTGGCCGGCACGGTGATCCTCGTCGAGGTCATGGGGCGGTTCGCGTTCGAAGACGCGTTGGTCTCGGAGACCGACATCCTCGACGGCCTCGCGTTGGAGATGCTGGCCGAGCCCTGACAGCGGAACCGCAGCCGTTGTGTACCCTCGTCGCCGTGCCCAAACAAACGCGGAACCGGCAGCTCGCTCGCCAGGCGGCGCTGCGGAGAGCACAGAAGCGTCAGCAGCAGCGCAAGCGCCAGATGGGGACGATCGCCGTCGCCCTCGTCATCGCCCTCGTCGGCGGTGTCCTGCTCTTCACCACGTTCATCGGCGGCGGCGACGGGGACCCCTCCGCCACGCCGACGCCCGACCCGAGCGCGAGTCCGAGTGCGAGCCCCAGTGGAGACCTGGGCACGAAGACCGGCACCGTTCGGCCCGAGCCCGGCCCCGATGAGGTGGCCTGCGGTGCGGAGGTTCCCCAGGGCGCGCTCCGTCCCAAGCCGCAGTTCAACGCGCCGGCGCAGGTGATCGAGGTCGGTTCGGTCTATACGGCAACCTTCGAGACCTCATGCGGCGACATCGTCATCGAGCTGCTCGCCGACACCGCGCCCGAGACCGTGAACAGCTTCGTGTTCCTCGCGCAGGAGGGCTACTTCGACGGCACCCGGATCCATCGCCTCGACACCTCGCTCGACGTGATCCAGGGCGGAGACCCGGTCGGGGAAGGCACGAGCGGACCGGGCTACACGATCCCCGACGAGCTTGAGGGCGGAGAGACGTACGGCCCGGGCGTGTTCGCGATGGCGAACAGCGGCGCTCCGAACAGCGGAGGGAGTCAGTTCTTCCTCATCACGGGGAACAACGGCCACCGGTTGGATGCCAACCCGGCGTACACGATCTTCGGGACCGTGATCGATGGGCTCACGGTGGCCCGCGAGATCCAGGCCCTCCCGATCCAGGATCCCGACGCGGCCGCGGCCGGCGACATCTCCGGGCAGCAGCCGGCCCAGGCCGTCTACATCGAGAAGGTCACGATCGAGGTCTCGGGGGAGCAGTAGGTCGGTCTCCGCCCTCGCTATCCTGAAGTTCGCCCGGGTGCCGGAACGGCAGACGGAGGTGCCTTAAAAGCACCGGTCCGAAAGGGCGTGTGGGTTCGAATCCCACCCCGGGCACGAGGTCCCCAGATCGGCCCGCCATCTTCGCCGTCCCAGGCTTAGATCGCTCCCGGCTGGGTACGGGGCGTGCACGAGGAGGTGGTCTGCGTGTCCGTCGGGATGCTCATCCTTCGCGTCGTGGTCGGGTTGCTGTTCATCGGCCACGGCACGCAGAAGCTGTTCGGTTGGTTCGGTGGAGGAGGGCCGGAAGGGACCTCGGGGTTCTTCGGTTCCATCGGCTACCGATCGCCCCGGACGATGGCGCTCGTCGGCGGTCTGACCGAGACGGTGGGCGGCGTGCTCGTGCTCCTCGGCCTGCTCACGCCGCTCGGCTCGGCGTTGCTCATCGGGATGATGGTGAGCGCGATCTTGTCCGTCCACCTCGACAAGGGACTGTGGAACTCCAACGGAGGCATCGAGTTCCCGCTCGTGATGATCGCGGCGGCGACGGCGATCGCGTTCGATCCCGGCCGGTATGCGATCGACCGCGCGCTGGCTCTCGGGTTGGACGGCAAGCTCTGGGGCGTGCTCGCCCTCTCCGTCGGCCTGCTCGCCGGCGTCGCGGTGGAGGTCACGATGCGCTCGACCGCCGCGCCCTCGACCGCGTCCGACGAGCCGACCGAGGAGCATCGCGCGGCGGCTTGAGCTCCCGGCCGCGGACGTCTCGGCCTAGCGTCGCGAACCGCGCCGGCCGAGATCCTCGATGAGGTCCGCGGCCTTGGCCGTTCCGTCGCGGCGGCGGATCTCCTCGCCTTCCTTGGCCATCCGTTCGCGCAGCGCGGTGTCGCCGAGGAGGCGCTCGATCGCGTCGTGCATCTCGCGCTCCTCGAACGCGTACGTGTCGAGCCGGGCGCCGAACCCGAGCTCCTGGACGCGCTGGGCGTTGTCGTACTGATCCCAGAACAACGGCAGCACGATCATCGGCTTGCCGAAGTGGAACGCCTCCGTCGTCGTGTTGTTGCCGCCGTGAGTGATCACGAGGTCGGCGAGCGGGATGATCGAGGTCTGCGGCACGCGTGCTTCTCCCCACATGGTGCCGGGCAGGTCGAAGTCGCCCGCGCGCGGCCCTTTGGAAACGATGTAGCGATGCGGCGTCCGGCTTAGCACGTCGACGAGACGCCGCATCAGCTCGACGTCGGCCGAGCCGAGCGAGCCGAGCGACAGGTAGATCAGCGATCCCTCGCCGCCAGCCAGCGCGTCAGGAACCTCGAAGTCGTCCTCGGTTCCGCGAACGCTCGAATCCAACCGGTGCCACGTGCTCCCGAGCGGACGAGCGCGTGAGTAGTCGGCGATCTCGGGATACACGTACAGGTTCAGGTCCGGGGACTCGTGGATGAACTCGAGGTCCGGGAGCGGGGGAGCGCCCTGCTCGCGCACCCACTCGTTCGTCTCGTTCCACAGCGCGCGATGGGTCCGCTCGTACTCCGCTCGGAACTCGTCCCAGCCCTTCCGGTCCTCGGCCGCGTAGCCGCTGAAGGTCGGCGCGAGGTCCGGATCCTTCATCTCCAGCGGGTTGCACGACATGATCCGGACGAACGGCGCGCCGTGGGTGAGCAGCGCCGGGAACACGCTCACGTTGTCCTCGACGATCACGTCGGGATCCGCCCGCTCCAGGATCTCCTTCAGCTGCGGCTCGCAGTACTTGGCGCCGTCGACGAGGGAACGGAACACCGGCTCGATGAAGGTGTCGAGCTGCTCGATCGTCGGCTTGCGGAACTCGGGCGCCGTCTCGGTGATGAAGTCCGTCCAGAACTGGCCGGCATCCTGGTCGCCCTCGGCCTCGGGTGGCGGGGCGAGATCGACCAGATCCTCCTCGAACCCGAGCGGCTCGAGCCGTCCCTTCCACGACGCCTCCGCCGCGAAGACGACGCGGTGGCCTCGCCGCTCGAGGATCTTGCCGATGCCCACGCAGTTGTTCGTCGGCCCGTACGCGCTCTCGGGCATGAAGACGATCGTCAGCCGGTCGTCCGACATCGCCGTTCCGACCTCCTGGAATCTCGCCTGTCGGCAGCGCACCGCGTGCCGTGATCGAGGGAGCCTAGTACGAAGCACGCCGTCTCCGGAGCACGCCGTCTCCGAAGCACGTCCGGGAAGCGTGCGTTGACCGGTCTTCGCGGCGCCCGCATATAGTCCGAGCCGAATCGGGTGGTCAGGGGGGCATTCGTGTACCGATCTCGCGTCGTTCGTTTCCTTCCGCTCGTCCTCGCAACGTTGCTGGTTGCCGCGGCTTGCGGTTCGGATGACCCGGGTCCGTCAAGCCCCGACGATCCCGCCGTCCCGCTCGAGGACCAGGAGATCGTCTTCGGGAACTTCGGCGCGTACACGCCCGAGGGTTTCCTCGAGGACTTCACCGCCCAGACCGGCGTCGAGGTCACGCTCTCGGAGTTCGTGAACAACGAGGACATGCTCGGGAAGGTCCAGGCCGCCGGGGGAGCGGGCTTCGACGTGGTCATGGTCACTGGCAACTACATCCAGACGCTCGTCGACAACGGGTGGCTGGCCGAGCTCGATCATTCGCAGCTCCCGAACATCTCGAACCTCTACCCCGAGGCGACCGAGCTCGCCTTCGACCCGGGCAACGTGTACTCCGTTCCCTACACGTGGGGGACGACCGGTCTGTGCTACCGCACCGACCTCGTCGACACCGAGATCGATAGCTGGCAGGACCTCCTCGAGCCGGCACCCGAGCTCGAAGGCAAGGTCACGATCCTCACCACGGAGCGGTGGATGCTGCAGCCCGCGCTGCTCAGCCTGGGGTATTCGATCAACACGGAGGACCTTGCCCAGATCGAGGAGGCGAAGCAGCTCACGCTCGCCGCGAAGGACAGCCTGCTTCAGTTCAACGACACCGACTTCTATGCCCGGCTCGACGACGGGAGTGCCGGCCTCGTCCACGCGTGGGACGGCTGGTGCAACTACGCGACGAACGAGAACGTCGAGTTCGTCGTGCCGAGCGAGGGCAGCGACCTGTTCGCCGACACGATGATCATCCTCGAGTCCTCGGAGAACAAGGAAGGGGCGCACGCCTTCATCAACTTCGTGCTCGACCCCGCGAACCACGTGAAGGTCGCCGAGCTGGTGCTCTACAAGGTCCCGAGCGGCGCCGCGATGGACCTGCTCGATCCCGCCATCGTCGAGGCCTACCCGAACATGGGGATCTCGCCGGACGAGCTCCTCGGCTACGAGGAGGACCTCCCGCTCGGCGCCGATGCTCAGGCGGCGTGGACGCAGGCGGTGGCAGAGATCAAGGCGGCGTAGCCGTACCGCCGAGCGGGGTCCCGGCGAGCACGAAGAAGCGATCGCCTGGAGCGGCCGGCCAGAGCGGCCCGTGGGCTCGGCGCGCGCTCTTGATCGGGCCGGGTCTGGCCTACTGGTCGCGTGCTGTTCCTGGTCCCCGCTGGGCTGGTCCTCGCGTACAGCTTCTTCCGCAGAAGTCCCACCGGGGGCATCGACTACACGTTCACGTTCGACAACTACGGGCGCGCGTTGGACCCGCTCTTCGTCGACGTCCTGCTGTTCTCGCTGCGAACCGCGCTGCTCACCACGGCGATCGCCCTCTTCCTCGGCTACGCGGTTGCGTACTTCATCGCCACTCGGCCCGCGCGATACCGGCTCGGCCTGCTGGTCCTGGTCGTCCTTCCGTTCTGGACGAACCTGCTGATCCGGACGTACGCGTGGATCGTGCTCCTGGGCAACGAGGGCTTGATCAACCGGTCGTTGCGCGGCGCCGGGCTCGTCGAGGGCTCCCTCCCGCTCCTCAACAACGAGTTCGCGATCGTCGTCGGCCTGCTCTACGCGTACCTGCCGCTGATGATCCTGCCGCTCTACGCGTCGATCGAGCGCCTCGGCCGGCCGCCGCGGGAAGCGGCCTCCGACCTCGGCGCGGGCCCGGTGCGGGCGTTCTTCCGGGTCACGCTCCCGCTCACGCTTCCCGGGTGATGGCCGGTTGCATCTTCGTCTTCGTGCCGAGCCTCGGGAACTTCATCGTGCCCGATCTGCTTGGGGGGCGGGAAGGAGATCATGGTCGGCAACCTGATCCAGAGCCAGTTCTTCCAGGCGCGAGATTGGCCGTTCGGAGCGACGTTCGCCCTGTTCGTGATGATGATCACGCTGCTCCTGCTGCTGGTTCAATCCTGGATCCTCAACCGAGAGAAACGGCATGCGCCCCATGTCACGTAGGCCGGGCGCACGCGCGATCGCGTTGCTGACCGCGAGCAGCGTCTTCGTCTACGGGTTCCTGTACCTGCCGATCCTCGTGATCGTGGTGCTGTCCTTCAATCGAGGCGGTCAGCCCACGCGCTGGAGCGGGTTCTCGACCGAGTGGTACGGCGAGCTCCTGAGGAGCCAGGATCTGATCGATGCCCTCAAGAACACGGTGTTCGTCGCCCTCGCCGTGACGGTCATCTCGACCGTGCTCGGCACCTTGCTTGCGCTCGGGCTCGAGCGGACCGTTCGGAGCCGGGTGCTCGACAGCCTCCTCTTCCTCCCGGCCGTCGTTCCCGACATCGTGCTTGGCGATCGGCCTCCTGTCGTTCTTCACCCTGGCGGGAGTCGCCCTCGGGCTGCACACGGTCATCGCCGCTCACGTCGTGTTCGACATGATCTTCGTGTCGGCGATCGTCCGGACGCGCCTCGCGTACTTCGATCGGTCGATCGAAGAGGCGGCGCACGATCTCGGTGCGAGCAACGCCGCGACCTTCCTCCGAGTGACGCTGCCCCTGATCGTCCCCGGCATCGCAGCGGGCGCACTCATCGCCTTCACGCTCTCCTTCGACGAGTTCATCATCGCGTTCTTCACGTCCGGGCCTACCTCGGTCACGTTCCCGATCCGCGTCTACTCGAGGATCCGATTCGGTCTGACGCCGGTGATCAACGCGATCGCGACCCTGCTCCTGGCCGTGAGCTTCACGACCATCTTGATCGCGGTCCGGCTGAACGGCCAGGCGGCGAGGCGAGCCCTCGAGCGAGCGGCCTCCTAGCCGGCGTTCGTCGACCGACGATCACCCGGCCGAGCTCACGAGTAGACCCAGACCACCCGGCAATCGGGATCGGGAGCCCACGTGATCCGGGCGGCCCTCGGGATCGAGACCAGGTCGCCCGATCCCAGCTCGAGCGTCGGGCTCCCTTCGATCTCGATGCGCACCTTGCCCTCGAGGACGATGATCGTCTCCCTGGCCGGGAGCTCCACCTCGGTCGGGTTCACCGGGCCCGCTCAGCCTTCCACAGACCGACCTTGGAATCGTCTGCCTCGTCGAACAGCATGTGGGCGGAGCCACCAACTTCCTCGTCGGGCTCCCAGTCGTCGGTATCGATCCTGGTGACGTAGACCCCAGCGCCGAGCTCGGCCATCGCCGCTCCCATCCCGTCTCGCCTGACCGGATGATAGAGAGGCGCTGCTAGTTGACGACGATCCTCCCGATCATCCCCGTGTGGATCGTGCACCGATAGTTGAACTCGCCCGCGCGGCGGAACCGGCGCGCGAAGCGCTCACCAGGGGAAAGCGTCGCCGCCCAGACCCCCGTGTTCGACGTGGTGGTGTGCGAGACGTTGTCGCTGTTCACCCATCGCACCCTCGTGCCGCGGGCGACGGTCAAGGTGGCCGGCCGGAAACGATTGCCGTCCACCATCCTGACCCTCGCGGCGGTGCCGAGCGGGCCCAGGCCGCGCCGGCTGACGCTGCGCCTCGGCCGCGATGGCGGGGACCACCAGCGCGATCGCGGTTGCCGCGACCACGGCGATACGGGCATGTGACCTCTTCATAGGTGTGCCACCTCCCGGTCTCTCGGAACGTCGGGGAACCATGGATGGTACGAGGCGGGGCGGCGTCCGGATGTCGCCCCGCCGCCGACCGCCCGTTCTCAGAGCAGCTTGGCCGTCACGCTGATGTCTCCGATCGCGGCGAGCGCTCGGGACACGGGACATCCGTCCTTGGTCTGCGCCGCGATCTCCTGGAAGCGTGCATCGTCGATGTCGCCGCCCACCTTCGCTTCGGTTTTCAACTCGATCCCCGAGATCGAGAAGCCGGACTCGCCCTTGTCGAGATGAACCACCGCCGTCGTCGAGATGTGCTCGGGCGCGAATCCCGCCTTGACGAGGTTGCCCGAGAACGCCATCGAGTAACACCCGGCGTGCGCCGCCGCGATGAGCTCCTCGGGGTTCGTTCCCTCGCCCTCCTCGAAGCGCGAGCCGAACGAGTACTGGCCCTCGAACGCGCCCCCTCCGAAACGCATGCGCCCCGTGCCCTCCTGAAGGGTCCCCGTCCACTCGGCATCGGCGGTGCGAACCGGCATCTCGGCCTCCTCGGTCGTGTCTGCATCGACCCTACCGGGAACGGCAGCGATCCAACGAGGCCGAACAACGGGCCGAAGAGTGAGACAGGCCCGGGTCGTTGAAAGGCCCCTCGCCCGGCTCTACGGTTCTCCACCCCGGACCGGCGGTGACGCTCGCGCCGATCCGCGGGTTCTTCCCCCCCGAGGAGGCGAACGGAGATGACGCTGGAGGATCGAACGGCACGCCCCGCATCGGAGCCGCTGTTCACGATCGCACGGAGGTCGGACGCCGTCCCCGGCCCGCGAGCGACCACCGCGGACCCGTGGGCTCCCATGGAGGAGGAGCCGGGGGTTCGCCTCTCGCTGGTCGAGGCCTTGATGGATTCGATGGGCGGTCCCGTGGTCGAGCTCGAACGGTCCCCGATCGCGTTCATCCCGCCGGCGCCTTCAACCCCCGGCCCGCGCCACGGCCGGAAGGGGATGGTGAGGAACTTCCGTCACTGGTGGCGGCAGGAGGCCCTCGCCCGCGCGGCGCAGAAGCGCGTCTTCGCGATGGCCGAGACGATCCTGCGCTCACAAGCCGCGCAGATCGCGGCGGTCCCGGCCGGCCGAGCGACGGCGCCCGGATCGCAGCAGGCCCGGTCGATCCGAGGGATGCTCGAGCTCACCGAGGAGCGTTTCCAGGCCCTCGGTCTGCGCTCGGACCGGGTGCAGGAACAACTGTCGGGGATCTCGCGAAGCCTCCAGGAGATGCGCGGACAGATCTCGGAGCTGATCGCCCTTCAGAAGAGTCGCTGAACGAGGAGCGGCCGACTCGCCCGGAGCGCCTAGCAGACCTTCATCAGGAACGGGTAGGGGTCGACCGCCGCGCCGTTGCCCGGATGCCACTCGAAGTGAACGTGTGGCGCGCCCGTGTTTCCGGTGGCTCCGACGTACGCGACCACATCGCCGGTCTCGACCGCTCCGAGCTGGCCGTAGCTGGACGAGTGGGCCATGTACACGTATCCGTAGTCGCCGAACACCTTGACCGCCAGGCCGCCCAGCTTGTTCGGGGCGGCGACCGCGACGCCATCGAACGGCGCGACGACCGGGGTTCCCATCGGGGACATCATGTCGTTGCCCTGGTGGACGTGGTCTCCGCCCCGCTCCTTCGAGCGATGGACCCAGATGCCGAAGTCGTTCGCGATCGCGTGCGGACCCTGGATCGGACACACGGCGAAGGGCCGGATCCGGGAGAGCCGGTACAGGATCTCTTCCTTGATGATCTGGAGGCTCGCGTAGAGCTTCCGGACGTCGGCGAGTCGCTCCCGGAGTTCGGCCTTGTCGAGCTCGAGCTGCTGGATCGAGAGCTGCCGGGTCCTTTGGAGCCGGACCAGCTCGACCCGCGCGCGTCCGAGCCGTTGCGTGTTCTGGTGAACCGCGACCGCGAGCTCGGCGTCCCGGCGGTTCATCTCGGTGAGGATCGACATCCGCGCCGCCGCGTCCTCGGCCGAGGTCGCGGTCAGCAAGTAGAGGAATGGCGCGCCCGGTCCCAGGATGTAGGCCTCGCGGTTGCGGTCCCCGAGCCGGCCCTCGAGCACGAGGTTCTCGTCCTCCAGCACGTCGATCTCGCCCTCGAGCACCCCCATCCGCTCGTCGGCCTCGTGGATCTGTGCCTCGTTCTGCGAGATGGAGGTCGCGAGCCGGTTGAGGTCTCGCTGGAGCAGGCGGAGCTTGTGGGAGCGGGCCCGGATCCGATCCTTGGTCTTGTGGAGCTCCTTGAGGACCTGATCCACCTCGTCGTCCGCACCGGCAACCACACCCGGCGCGACGCCAACGACCAGGGCCGCCGCGAGGGCGACCGCCACCAAACGTCGGGTGGTGGGGACGAGGTGCATCGAACTGACCGTACGGCGGCATCCGGCACCCCTCTACCGCGCAACGTCCTAGGCTGCGGCCGGCCGTGGTTGCCCCCTCGGCCCACACCGCCGCCTACGGTTCCGGCGCCAGGCGGCCGATACGCTCGAAGTGGCCAAGTCACCAGGTCGCCCCACACCCGCCCGAACGTGCGTGCGCTTAGAGTCGAGGCCTCGATGAGGATCGATCGGCTCCGCGTGCCCTCGCGGATCGAGAGCTTGCGTGCGCCGATCATCGGCGCGCTCGTTGCGCTGGCCGTCGTGCTGCCGAGCGCGATCCTCGCGTCCTCGGGCTCAGCCGTCGACGCGGCGATCCGGAACGCGAGTGGCGAGGTCGTCGGGCCCGGCTCCGGCCTCCGCAAGCTCGATCACCTGATCTTCATCGTGCAGGAGAACCGGTCCTTCGATCACTACTTCGGGACCTATCCGGGAGCCGACGGTTTCACGATCGTCGACGGCGAGCCGGTGAACTGCATCCCCGATCCCATCCTGGGGCACCCCTCCTGCCCGTATCACTCGCGCGCGCAGGAATACAAAGGAGGCCCGCACAACCAGAAGGCGTCCGTCCGCTCGATCGACGGCGGATCGATGCAGGGCCACATCGCGGCGCTCCCGGAAGCGGAGAAGTGGTGCGTCGCGCGGCGCTCGGCGAAGTGCCGTCCCTTCGTCGGTCCCGATCTGCAGCCCGACGTCATGAGCTACCTGGACCGGCGGAACATCCCCAACTATTGGCGCTACGCGGACGAGTTCGTTCTCCACGACC
Source organism: uncultured Actinomycetes bacterium (assembly GCA_963786805.1). Taxonomy (GTDB): domain Bacteria; phylum Actinomycetota; class UBA4738; order UBA4738; family HRBIN12; genus CALGFI01. The sequence continues at coordinate 476,893 of CAWBAK010000004.1, read as the reverse complement.
GGATGTTCGGCCCCACCGACGGCTGGACGTTGCCGGCCCACCTGTTCCTCGTGTCCGGATGGTCGGCCGTCTGCTCCGACCCGCGGGACCCGATGTCGTGCATCTCGAACGTGGACCTGAAGACTCCCGAACAGCGGTGGGAGTACGGCGAGCGGCCGATCTACGCCTGGACCGACATCACGTGGCTTCTGGACCGAGAGGACGTGTCGTGGGGGTACTACGTGGCCGACGGGACCTGTGTGTTCCCGCCGTGCGACGACCTTCGCGGCGAGAACACGCCGTCCACCCGCAACCCGCTGCCGGGCTTCACGACGCTGCACGAGACCGACCAGCTCGACCGCATCCTGACCCACGACGACTTCCTTGCTCAGGTTCGAGACGGGAGCCTTCCCTCGGTGAGTTGGGTCATCCCGGGAAGCGCGAGCGACCACCCGTCCTCGGGGCGCGGGATCGACGCGGGCCAGGCGTACGTGACGCGATTGATCAACGCGGTCGGCAACAGCGATGCCTGGGAGTCGAGCGCGATCTTCCTCACCTGGGACGACTGGGGCGGTTTCTACGACCACGTGCTGCCGCCCAGGGTCGACGATGCCGGCTACGGCCTGCGCGTTCCCTCGCTGGTCATCAGTCCGTTCGCCAGGCAGGGCTACATCGACCACCAGATGCTGAGCTTCGACGCCTACCTGAAGCTGATCGAGGATCGGTTCCTCGATGGGGAGCGCTTGGATCCGGCGACGCTCGACCGCCCGGACTCACGCCCGACGGTGCGCGAGGAGGTCGAGGTTCTCGGCGATCTCACCGGCGCTTTCAACTTCCGGCAGCAACCGCGGGACCCGCTGATCCTGGACCCGACCCCCTAGGCCGGCTCCGCCGGCTCCCTGCCTCCGATGAGCGTCCCCAGGTCAGCCGAGGCCGGTGGCTCTGGGCTCCTGTTACGCTGGTTGGGACCGAGGGCGGGCGAGAATAGCCGTTCTGCGTGCAACCTTTGACGATCACCCGGCGTTCCGTTAAAGGGAGAACTGTGGTCATCAGGGTTACCGACCTACGCAACGGACAGGGCGATTACAAAGCCCTGGATGACCGCATGCTCGTTCTCGACTTCCAGGCCGGGCACCCCGAGGCCTTCGTCGAGATCCACCGTCGGTACTCCGGGCTCGCCAGGCACGTGTGCCAGCGATTCCTACCCAATGCGCACGACGCCGACGAGGCCCTGCAGGAGACCATGATCCGGGTCTTCCAGGGCCTCTACCGATTCAACGGCAGGTATGCGCTCCAGCCGTGGATCGGACGGATCGCGACGAACGTGTCGTTGGACGCGATCCGAACGCGCACGCGCCGTCCTTTGGTAGACGACGAGCCGCTTGAGCAGTTCGAGCGGGTCGATCCCGCCCAGGGCCCGGAAGATGCCGTCGAACGGCTCATCGAACGGGACCTGGTGCTCTCGGTCCTGTCTGGCCTTCCCGAGAGCCACCGGACCGCGCTCGTCCTTCGCGAGCTTGAGGGGCGCTCGCACCGGGAGATCGGCGAGGTCATGGAGATGTCGCCCGCGCAGGCCAAGGCCCTGATCCATCGGGCCAAAGGCAGCTTCCGGCGCCGCTGGCTCCTCGCCGTGACCGAGAAGGGCGGACTGGCCGCCATCGCGGTGCTTCCGCTCCTCTGGCTGCTCCAGGCCACGCACCTCGCCAAGCGCGTCGTCGATCGGGTTGCCCACGTCGGACAGGTCGCCCAGGTGGCCACCCCCGAGGTCGTGTCGAGCGTCGCGTCCAGTCCCGCGGTCGTCGCGAGCGGGGCCGGATTCGGCGAGCGGGTCCTTGCCGCCGGGATGACTCTGTTGGTGGCCGGCGGCGTCACCGTCGGCGCGGCCACGATCGTGAAGGACCGCGGCGAGCGGGTCGACCGGGCGGAAGCCCCCATCGCCGCCCCAGAGGTCATCGACGCGCCACCGCTCGAGCCGAAGGCGGAGGTCCTGTCTCCGCCGGTGCGGGAGCGAGTGCCGAGAGACCGCGACCGCGTCGATCCCGATCCGGTGGAGCCGACTCCCGTCGTGATTCCTTCCCCGGAGCCGACGGTACCCCCGGCTCCGGCCCCATCCCCCGAGCCGTCGCCCGAGCCGGAGCCCTCGCCCGAGCCGACCGTGCCACCCGCGCCGGCCTGGTCCTTCGACTTCGGCACTTCAACCGAATCCGTTGAAGTTTGCACGTGTGATGGGTCTTCGCGAGCATCGTCGCAGGTTGAGCGGACCGATGGAGGATTCCAGTTCTCCCAGGTCGTCAAGGGAGGCGCCCGGGACTCGGTAGGAGATCTCACGTGGCCGTTCTCTCTCCAGCAATGGGGCGGGGTTGACCCCACGGGCGGACAGATCGAATTCCGAGTCGGGCTCACGTCGGCCGCGGGGATCCATCTCTACGGTGGCGTTGCCACCCTGGCCGACACGGCACCGAATGCTGACGGCTCCACGGTGTATCGCTTCGAGGGAACCTTCGACCTGTTGAACCCAGAGACCCCCGTCGCGGGCCTCCCCAGCCGAGGCTTCGTCTCAGCCACGCTGAGGGTCTGGGTGGATGGCACGATGTACGGCGGGTCGATGAGCCTGAGCGACGCGGCTGCCTAAAACCTTGGCCCCCAGCAACCTTTCGATACGAGCGCCGTTATCTAGACCGGAAGCGGCGAAGGCCGCTCCCGCGTATGGACGCCCGAAAGGGGGGACGCGGCGCCCCAGCACCGGAAGCTGGGTGTGGCAAGGGGAGGTTGGCGTATTTGACTCGCCAGGTTCACGGGCATAGCATCCGCCCGGACTTCCCCCTGCAGGGTCTTTGCGTCCCTGCGCGGAACTTGTTCGTTTTGGACGGAGGAGAGAAAGGAGCCCATTTATGAGCTTCCTCCGTAAAGGGAAATCTCGCCGGGGCATGGCCTCGAGAGCGCTGGTAACCACCTTCGCTCTCGTCGGCTTCCAGGCCCTGGCGATCGTCGGAGCCGGGGTAGCGTCGGCCGTAACAGCCTGCACGTACAACCCCGCCACCGACACGATCAACATCACGATCGACCCGGGCGCCACTGCGGCCGTGGCTGTGGAGACGACTGCGGACGACCTCGATCCGGCGGCGCCGGCGGGGGCGATCCTGTTCGACGACGGAGTCACCGGCTTCGTCGCCTGTGGTAGCGCGTCGAACTCGAACACCGTCTCCATCGTCGTTCTCGGCGCGCCGAGCGACGCCGAGGAATTCGACATCGATGAGGCCAGCGGCGGAACGTTCAGTACCGCGATCGCGTGGCACATCGACCTCGGAGCGAACCCGGCGCTCACGACCGACCTGCTGGGGATCTTCGTCAACTGCGACCAGGACAACACGGTCGTCCTGACGAACACGACGTTCAACCTGAACGGCGGCCTCGGTGAGGTCCTCGGGGTCGAGCAATACGACGCTGAGGGCTGCGACGGAGACGACGTGTGGGACGCGAGCGCATTGACCTTCGTGGTTGACCGTCTGCACGGCCACGACGGCGACGACGTCCTGTCTCCGGGCACGGCCGATGACGGCGACGTCAGCGGCGGCAGCGGCGTGGACACGCTCAGCTACGCGACCCGCACGACCTCCACGTTCGTCCTGAACGGGAGCGACGCGGGCCGTGATGCCAACGCCGACGGTGACAACGATGACGCGGGAGAAGAGGTCGACTCCATCGACTGCTTCGAGATCGTCATCACCGGTACTGGGGCCGACACGCTGGACGATGGTGGATGTGGGGATTCGGCCTACACTCCGGGTGACGGCGACGACGATGTCACCGGCGACGCTGGTGACACGATCGACTGGTCGACCTCGTCGGCCGCGATGACGATCACCCCGGCGCTCGGTACCGCCACGGGTCAGGGTGCCGACACGTTCGACGGCCCGACCAACTTCGTCGGGGCAGCGGCCGGCAACGTCCTGATCTGGGACGACCCGACCACCAACACGTTCGTCGGTGGGGCTGGGATCGACCTGGTCGACGCGTCCGCGAAGACCTCGGGCCAGTTGATCGACCTGGATGCGCTGGACAACGGCGTCGCTCCGCTCGGACCGTTCACGGCTGACAGCCTGGACCATGCGATCGGTGGCTCGTCGAACGACACGCTCCTCGGTAACGACGTGCGCAACCTCCTCGATGGTGGTGTCGGCGACGACATCCTGAGTGGTTTCGCGGGCAACGACACGCTGGTCGGCCGTGAGGGCAACGACACCTTCACCGGTGGAACCGGCGCCGACCGAGTGAGCTTCATCAACTCGGCCAACGGTGTCAACGTCGACCTGAGCCTCGGGTTCGCCAGCGGCGAAGGCGATGATGGTTTCGGCGACATCGTCGAGATCGTCGTAGGCTCCCAGTTCAACGACCAGATCACCGGCGGCCCGTTCGCGGGCGGCGGCACGGTCAACTTCCTGTTCAACGGCCGCGGCGGTAACGACACGCTGACCGGCTTCAGCGGGAACGACACACTGAAGGGTGGCAAGGGCAACGACGTGCTTCGCGGCGTCAATGGCGACGACACCCTCCGTGGTGCTGCCGGCAACGACCGGCTGTTCGGTGGCTCCGGCACGGACGTCGGCAACGGCGGCAAGGGCAACGACACTTGCAGCCAGGTCGAGATCCGGCGGAGCTGCGGGACACGAGGGAACCCTCGGGCTCCGCAGGCGGCTCGTCTGGTCTAAGGACCAAACGCGTAGCACCGCAGAACGCAAAGGAATCGGCCCCCGAAAGGGGGCCGATTCCTTGTCTAAGGCCCTCGTCTCGTCGGGAGTGCGGATGAAGCGCGGGATCGTGTTCCTGCACTCCCAATGGGGTGTACGGGAACGACGGCCCGAGCGGCGGCTTCGCGGCCTTCGACGACTCCTCGACGCTCGCGACGTGGCTGAACGAGGTCGGTTATCGGACGGGACTGTTCGGCGAGGCCTCGAGGGGAGGGCGCCGCCGTTTTGCTCGTTCCGCACGGCGAACGACCTCTATACACGGCTCACGACGGGAGAGGAGGAGTTACCGATACGACGAGGATCCGTATGAGCTGCAGAACCTGATCACGCGCCAACGGTTCAGTAGGGTCGTCGAGAGACGTCCCGCCACGGCGCAGTCGCTGTGCGATCCGCTTCCGCCCGGATGGTCTGGCAGGAGCCGGGTAGTTTCGGGTGCCGGAAATGCGTAAACGGGTGTAGACGCTCTGGGTCGGTCTCAGGTTCCCTTCGGCATGCCTTGATTCTGGAAGCAACGATGCATAGGGTTGGGGGTCTGGCGGGGGGCGCTTCCCCCGCAGCGTCTTGGACTAAGGGAGGACCACATGTTGGCTCACGCTACTGCCCGTGCGACTCGGCCGCGCAAGGTTGCGAGGCGGCTCGGCGCGCTCTTGTTCTCCGTACTCACGGCGACCTTCGTCGTCGGCCTAACGGCGATCCCCGCCATGGCCGCGGTGACCTGCGAAGCAGCCACGGGCGTGTCACCGAATCAAGTCCTCAATGTCGACCTGGCGTCGGGCGATTCCGTCACCTTCTCGCTCGCCGCCAACGGCGACATCGTCATCGCGCCCCAGGCGGACGGGGACTGCGACAACAACGATTCCGCCGACATCGGCACGATCGATGTGGACGGCGCCGCCGGGAACGAGAGCGTCACCATCAATGACGGTGGTGCGGGCGGCTCGTTCGACGACGACGACGACTTCAACATCGACCTGCTCGGCGGGACCGACTCGTTGACGATCACGGGCTCGGGAGGAGTCGACACCATCACGTTCGTTCCGTTCGAGGTGAACGGGTCCGATATCACCCAAGCGGGCATCGAGAACTTCACCGTCAACACCGGCGGTGGTAACGACAGCGTGAACGGTGCCACGTTCGCGACCGCGATCACGATCAACGGCGAAGCCGGGGCCGACAGCCTCACGGGCGGTAACGGCAACGACACCTTGAACGGCGGTACCGGAACGGACGCGGACACGCTCAACGGGGGCGCCGGGACCGATACGCTGACGTACACTGGGATCGCTGCCGCCCTGACCGTGAACCTCGCGACGACAACGGCGCAGAACACCGGAGGCGCGGGGAGCGATACGATCACGAACGTCGAGAACCTGACGGGTGGCTCGGCAGCAGACATCCTGACAGGCAGCACCGTCAACAACGTCATCTCGGGTGCCGCCGGCGACGACGTGATCAACGGTGGAGCAGGCGACGACACCCTGAACGGCGACGATGGCAACGACACGCTGATCGGTGATCTCGGCAACGACGGGATCAACGGCGGCATCGGAACGGACACGGCCAGCTACTCCACGTCGGCCGCGGCCGTTACGGTGAGCCTTGCGGTCGTGGCCGCCCAGAACACGGTCGGCGCGGGGACCGACACCATCACGACCACGGAGAACCTGACCGGTGGCTCCGGCGCCGACCTCCTCACCGGCAGCACGGGCAACAACGTGATCTCGGGGGGTGTCGGCGACGACACGATCGACGGGGGCGACGGGGACGACACCCTGAACGGCGACGACGGCAACGACCGGCTGGTCGGAGGCAACGGGAACGACATCATGAACGGCGGCAACGGCACGGATGTCGCGCACTACGGTGCTGCTGCTGCTGCCGTCAACGTGAATCTCGCGACGGGCGTCGCGACCGGCCAGGGGACAGACACCCTCGTCCTCACCACCGTGGAGAACGTGACGGGCTCGGCGTTCGCTGACACGCTCGTCGGGAACGGCTCCGCCAACACGCTCGCCGGGGGAGCCGGTAACGACACGCTGTCCGGTGGAGATGGCGACGACACTCTGCGCGGCGGCGCTGGTGACGACACGGCACGAGGCGGTGGCGGCCGCGATACCGTCAGAGCGGGGGCGGGCAACGACACCGTTCTCGGCGGCGGCGGCGACGACGCGTTGAAGGGTGGCTCTGGTAACGACGGCCTCCGCGGTGGCGCCGGGAATGACAACATCCGCGGCGGCGGAGGGAACGATGCGATCAACGGCGGTCCGGGCAACGACACCTGCAACGGAGGCCCGGGCAGCGACTCGATCGCGGGCTGCGAGAACTGACCGTCGGTACGTTTCGACCGACCCCCGGCCTGTGCCGGGGGTCGGTCGGTATTCCCGCACGCGCCTGGTTGAGATCGAGAGCCGAATCGACCGGCAGACGAGGTCCCTTGCACGATTCGAGCGAAGGCGGGACACTGAACGGTCTTGCGCGTTGGAGGAGGGATCCGTCCATGGAACTTCGGTCGCGTACGTCGGTCAGCCCAACCATGATCCTGTTGCTCGGCCTGTTGATGACGGTACCGTTGATGGCGCGGGCGATTCCGGATGGAGGGACCGCCCCGACGTTTTCGGTGCCGGTCCCCTTCGAGGACCTCTCGTTTCCTGTCGGCGGCTCCAGCCAGGAGGTGGTTCCGGCCGAGGCGCAGCCCTCGGCGCAGGCGGGACTCTCGGAACCGGAGCCCAAGCGAGGCGATGTCCGGGCACGGGCAAGCAGCGTCGCAGCTCACTCCCGCATTCGTTCGGCAACTGACGACGGTGGGCCTGTTCGTATCGGCGCGCGGGGATGCGGTCCTGTCTCGTGCGGCCGGCCTCGGCTCTCCAAGACAGCTCGTTCTGGCACAGGCGGCAGCTGACCGCTTCGGCATCACGAGGAACTCGTTCTTCGATCCCTTGCGCGTCGCGGTGATCCGGAACGGGGATGCGGTCGTCGACCTCGCGACCGGTGTCGTCCTAGGTCACGAGATCGGGTCCGCCATGTTCGGGAGCACCGAGGTGATCGGCACGGACCTCCTCGAAGAGCTACGGAACAACGCGGGGTGGAGCCTCGCGTCCGCGCGGGAGTTCGAGGCTGCCAGGTACGAGCGGATCCTCGGATACGTCCCGGCATACCTCCAGTCCGACGAGGCGTACGCCCTCTACACAGAGAGCGCGCGGGCGAACTACGTGACGCTCTCTGCGGCCGCGTAAGCCGCGCTCACCGTGCGGTGGGCGAAAGTGGGTTTCGTCTTGTGTGCCTCGGAGGAGAGCGGCTAGGCTTTATCGCCTCACTTGGGAGGCGAAATGAGTCCTTCGAGTCGCTCGCTGCCCCGCCGCCTCATCGGTTCGGTGTCGCTGGCGGTCGTCGTGCTGAGCCTTTCCGTTGCGCCTGTTGCCGAAGCGGCCCCGGCGCCCACGGTCGGTGCGTTCACGCCCGCGTGTGGCCCGGTCGGCACCTCGATCACGATCTCCGGCAGCCACTTCCAGGGTGCCACCCTGGTTGAGTTCAACGGCGTCGATCAGACGACCTTCACGGGCTCGCCCAACTCGATCACCGCCGTCGTGCCCGCCGGCGCCACGAGCGGGAGGATCTTGGTCACGACGCCGGACGGCTCGGGCGAGAGCACCGACAACTTCACGGTCTCCTCGTCGTGCGCTCCGAGCATCACGAACTTCTCCCCAACAAGTGGAGCCGTCGGGACCTCCGTCACGATCAACGGCTCGAACCTCGTGGGAACGACGGCGGTCAAGTTCAACCTCACGAACGCGACGACGTTCTCGTGGAATCCCTCCGGCACCCAGCTCACCGCCACCGTGCCGAACAGCGCGACGACGGGTCGGATCAGCGTGACCACGCCGGGCGGGACGGCGACCAGCAACCAGGACTTCACGGTGACCGGCGCGGCGGCGGCGCCGACGATCACCTCGTTCGTTCCGACCTCCGGCCCTGTGGGCACCTCGGTGGTCATCACGGGGACGAACTTCACCGGCGCAACGGAGGTGAAGTTCAAGAACACCAGCGCGACCAACTTCACGGTCAACTCCCCGACGCAGATCACCGCCGTGGTGCCATCCGGTGCCATGACTGGCCGGATCAGCGTGACCACGCCCGGCGGGACCGACGACGAGCACGGGCAACTTCACGGTGACGCCGACCGGGTCGCCGACGATCACGTCGTTCTCGCCCACCAGCGGTCCCAGCGGGACGACCGTCGCGATCGATGGGACGAACTTCACGGGGACGACCTCGGTGAGGTTCAACGGAACCGCGGCGAGCAGCTTCAACGTCGTCTCGTCCACGAGGATCACCGCCGTCGTGCCGGTCGGAGCGACGACCGGCCGGATCACCGTGACGAACGCGAGCGGGACCGGCACGAGCGCGACGGACTTCACCGTCACGGCCACGGTGCACGCTCGATCCATCACGCTTGCCCTCAGCCGTCACCTCGTGGCGCGCGGAATGGTCTCTGCTTCGGACGGATTCGCCAGCTGCTTCCGGAACGTCACCGTCCGGATCCAGCGGCGTGTCTCCGGCGACTGGCGGACGGTCGAGCTGGCGACGACGGACGCCGCCGGTCTCTATCGGGAGCGGATCCCCGACCGAGGCGGCGCGTACCGCTCGGTCGCTCGCAAGCTGGTCTTGGGCAGTGACGTGTGCCCCCGCGCCAGGTCTCCTGTGGCGTTCAACGCTTGATCGGGAAGGCAGAGGTGAGGGCCTCGGAGGGATTCACACCTCTCCGGGATCGTTGCCGGGCAGGACCAGCACCGAAGTGGTCGTGACCCGCTGCTGCCCGTCCGAGGGCCGGTTCACGAGCTCGCCGTCGACCCACATCGCGCTGGTTCCGCCTCCGTCCAGGTTCAGGGCGTACACCGCACCGAGGTCGACCATCAGTTTGGCGAGCTCGCCGAGCGCGGAGCCGACCGACCAGCGGGGCTGGCGCCCGTCGATAACGACCAACAGAACGCGCCCGCTCGCCGTCCAGCCGATCGCGGTCCGCGGGTTGCGTCGGCAGAACGCGCTCGAACAGCCCTCCGCGACGACCCGGCCGTCCTCGACGAGGATGGGCATGCCGCCGATCGCGTCGTACACGTTCTCCCAGCCGAGGGACCATCGGAGTCGCATCGGCGTTCCCGGCGTCATGGCGAGGAGCTGGGTCGCCTCGTCCGTCGCGGGGGGCGCCGACAGGACCACACCGCCCTTGCGGGGCATCGGTTCGGAGGAGCACTCGGCGACGTCGACGTGGAACGCGCGGACTACGCCCGTCCCGCCGGCGTCGAACGAAAGAGGGCCGTCGGGCAGCAGCCGGACCGAGCAGGCGAACGGCGGAGTGAGCTCGAGCGTGCCGCCGACGGGGGAGAAACCCGCGATCTCTCCCGGGGTAGGCGAACCGCGGTTCCAACGGTCCAGATCGAACGTCTGTCCGCTGTCCAGATCGGTGACCGCGATCTCGAGTTCGGGCGTGCCGACGTACGCGCCCGTTTCGTCGCGTCGCAGGGCGAACATCGGGCCCTGCGCGGCCGTGTGCAGGATGTCGCCGTCCTGCGCGAACAGGTGGACGGGGCGAACGCCCGGCACGCTGAAGTCGCCGTTGGTGGCGGCGAGGGCATCGTGGGACTTCGCGATGTCGCTCGTCGTGCGCGAGCTCGGCATCGCCGGACCGGCCAAGGTCATGTCCACCGTGAGTGGCCGGGAGAGATCGGCTTTCAGGACGAAGGTACGCCGCGGCGGTCGTCTCTCGATGATCCGGGTGAACAGCAGGCCCGGAGCGATCTTCCGCGTCTTCACGATCGGGCGGAGCGGACGCGGCTCCTCGTTCGGATCGCGCGCCTCTGCGAGCGCGGTTGCGGCCAACGCCACCAGAGCACGCGAGTGCGGCGGCCAGGAACGCCGAACGACGGGTGGTAGGTTTCACGGCGACACATCCTAAAGGACTCCATGCGTCGAGCCACCGGTCTCATGCTGCTGCTGATCTGCGCCCTGACGGTCGCCACGATGCCGCCGGCGAGCGCGCAGAGTGCACTGTGGCCGTCTTCCAACGGATGCTCGCGTTCCGCTCCGATCGTGACGGCGATGCCGAGTTGTTCACCCTCGACGCAACGGGAGAGAACCCGGCGCCGCTGACCGAGAACGACGGGATCGCCGATTCGCAGCCGGCATGGTCGCCGGACGGCCGGCGGATCGCGTTCGTCCGAACACTGCCGCAGAGCGGCAGATCGGACCTGTGGACCGCCACGTCCGACGGGAAGGCGCGTGTGCGGATCACGAGAACGCCGTTCCCGGAGCGAGACCCGTCGTGGTCGCCCGACGGCACGAAGATCGTCTACGCGGCGCGGACCAGGGGGAGCGGCCCGTTCCGGATCTTCGTCGTCAAGGCCGACGGGACCGCCCGCGCTCAGCTCACCACCCAGCCCTCGGGTTCGGCCGATCGTTCGCCCGCGTGGTCGCCGGACGGCACGAGGATCGCGTTCACGTCGAACCGCGACGGGGGGTTCCCCGAGATCTACGTGATGAACGCGGACGGGACCGGAGAGCACGCCCTCACGGTGAACTCCGACATCGACGCCAACCCTTCGTGGTCGCCGGACGGCACCCGGATCGCGGTCGAGCGCTGCTGTTCGAAGGGAACGTCGGACATCATCACGATCGACGTGTTCACCGGCATCGAGACCAATCTGACGTCGAGCGCGTCCTTCATGGACTTCGATCCCTCGTGGTCGCCGGACGGAACGACCATCGCGTTCGTCTCGTTCCAGATCGGCGAGGGCAACATCGACATCTGGTCGATCCATCCGGACGGCACGTTCCTCACGAGACTGACGCAGGACCCGGCTCCCGACCTGTCTCCGGACTGGCAGCCGCTCCCGATCTGCACGATCGAGGGGGCGGGCGTGAGCGACCCGGATCTCCGAGGCACCGACGCGAACGACGTGATCTGCGCGCACGGGGGCGACGACGTCGTGAGTGCCGGGCTCGGAAACGACCTCGTCTTCGGGGGACGGGGGAACGACACCGTCGAGGGGCAGTTCGGGATCGACGTGATCCACGGGGACCAGGGCGACGACCTCCTGAACGGAGGTCCCGAGTACGACCTGCTCGACGGCGGCTCGGGGATCGACACGTGCGTCCGTGGCGCGCAGGGAGCGTTCACGCGCGCGTGTGAGCTCTGACTCAGAGTCGGAGCGCCGCGAGGTGGTCGCCGCGCTCGCCCGCCGTCCGGCGACGATAGAAGAGCACCGCGATCGCGATCACGAACGTGGACGCGAACAAGGTGATGCTCGCGAGGGCGTTCACCGAGGGGAGCGGGCCGCGCCGGGCGGCGCTGTAGATCAGGATCGGGATCGTCTGCGTGCCGGCGCCAGAGGACAGCTGCTGGCTGATGACGAAGTTGTCGATGGCCGCCGCGAACACGATCGCGACGCTCGCGAGGATCGCCGGCGACAGGAGCGGCAACAGCACCCGGCCGATCGCTCCCACGGGCGAGGCGCCCAGATCCATCGCCGCCTCCTCGAACTCCTTGCCGATCGAGAGCAGCCGCGCGCGAACGACGATGACCGGGTAGGCCATCATGAACATCGAGAGCGCGAGCACCTGCGCGAGGAACCCGGTCCCGATCCCCGTGGCGAGCTGCGTGAAGAACAGGAACAGCGCCACGCCGATCGCGATCTCCGGGGTGATGAACGAGAAGAGCATGACGAAGTTCCCCGCCCCCGAGCCCCGACCGTGCCAGCGGTCGAGCGCGAGGGCGAACCCGACGCCGAGCGGCACGGCGAACAGCACGGTCAGGCCGGCCAGCTTGAAGCTCTGACCGAGCGCCGAACGGAGGTCGGGATCGTCGAAGACGGAGCCGACGTTCCCCGCGTACCACTGCGTCGAGAACCCTTGCCACGCGGTCAGTGAGCGGCCGCCGTTGAACGAGAACAACACGGCGATCACGACCGGCAGGAGGGTCCACAGGATGTACGCGATCGCGATCGCCCACAGGAAGCGCGCCTTGGCCCACGGGTTGCGCAGCCAGCTCATCGTTCCATCTCCAGAGCCCGCGCTGTGGAGCGCAGGTAGTAGAGCATCGGAACGATCAACAGCGCGATCAGGATGAGGACGAGCGACGCACCGGTCTGGACGAGGGAGCTCTGGACCGAGGACACGATGAGGTTCCCGATCATCGAGGTGTCCCTCGTCGCCGCGAGCAACGACGTCGTGAAGTAGTCGCCGAACATCGGCAGCGTCACGATCACGCAGCCGGCGAGGATCGCCTGTCGGGACAGCGGCAGCGTCACCCGCAGGAACGTGGCGACCTGCCCGGCTCCGAGGTCGCGCGAGGCCTCGAGCGTCGGGCCGGCGATCCGGTCGAGGGTTCCGAACAGCGGCAGGATCATGTACGGGATGTAGCCGTACGTCAGGCCGAGGATCACCGTCATCGGACGCCCGTTCAACCAGCTCACCGGCCCGTCGATGATCCCGATCGCTTCCAAGGTGCGGTTGACGAGACCTTCCGGCCGCAGCAGGTTGATCCACGCGAGCATCCGCATCATGTAGCTGATCCAGAACGGGGCGACGAACAGGACGAGGAACAACGTCTTCCACCGGCCCGCATGCCGCGCGATGAAGTACGCGACCGGATACCCGATCGCGAGGCACAGGACGGTCGCGGACAGGACGTACAGGAGCGTGCGGCCGAACGCGGCCCGGTAGATCGAGCCGCTCGTCACGATGTCGCCGAGCAGGTTCCCGAACGCGGCGGGATCCCATCGTGCCGGGTTGTACACGGGCACCGGGGTGAGGAAGATCGGGTCGAGGTCGCCGAACGCGATCGAGACGATCACGTAGAACGGGACGACGAACAGCCCGATCAGCCACAGCGCCGCCGGGGCGGCGAACGAGGGCCAGAACCAGCGCGGGAACCACGCTCCGCGCGTGCCGGAGTCGGCTCCCTCGGGCATCGGACGCGTGCGGACGGGCCCCTAGGCCCCGCCCGTCACCTCCGTGTAGATCTGCTGCCAGAGCTGGTTGGTCGCCGGTGCGAGCTCCACCTGTGGGATCCCGAGGGGGAAGTCCTCCTCGGTGATGAGGATGTTCGCCACGTTCGGCGGGACGAGCTCGTCGGCCAGGATCGAGTCCGGCGTGATCTCGTTGATCGGTGGCTGGAAGCCCTCGTAGCTGTAGTTCGACGCGGCGTTCGCGGGGTCCAGCATCCAGTCGATCAGCAGGTGCGCGAGCACCGGGCTGGGTGCGCCCTTGGGGATCGCGAACATGTCGTTCGTGATGATGCCGTCGCCCCCGGCCGCGTCCTTCGGTGGCCACACGAAGGAGTACTGTTCGATGCTCAGGCCGTCCGGCAGGTAGTACTGGTAGTACACGACCTGCCCCGACCAGGTCTGGTGGATCGCGAAGGTCCCCAGCTCGTTGTAGTCCACGTGGTCGAACTTCCAGTTCATCGTGTCGACGCCCTCGAGCAGCATCTGCTTGGCGCTCTCGAGGACGGCGGGGTCGTCCGTGTTGATGTCGGCACCGCTCCGCAGCAGCGCCGCAGACAGCGTGTCGCGGGCGCCGTTCAGCAGATGCACGCCCTCGCTCGCGTACGAGGCATCCCACAGGATGTCGTACGGGTTGTCCATGGCGGCGATGTCGTCCGTCACGATGTCGTTCCGGTAGGCGATCCCCGTCGTGTACACCGTGTAGGGCGCCGTGTAGCGCGCGCCGACGTCGTAGAAGGGCTCGTTGAAGACGGCCCATGCGTGCGAGAAGTTCGGGATGTAGGTCTTGTTCAGAGGTTGGATCAGCTCGCCGAACGCGAGCTTGCCCACGTTCTCGGGCGTGACGCTGACGATGATGTCGAAGTCCGAACCGCTGGACTGGATCTTGGCCACCATCTCCTCGGGGGTGTCGAAGACCGTGTACTCGATCTCCACTCCGTACTCCGCGGCGAACTGGTTCCGGACCTTCTTCCAGATGTAGTCGTTGTACCCGAAGATCCGGAGCGGTCCCGCCTCGGGGGACAGCCCGTCCTCGATCGGCGGGTTGGAACCCAGGAGCGGGAGCTCGACCGGGCTGTCCGGACGCGCCAGCTGGAGCTCCGGCTCACCGCCGGTCCCGCCGGTCCCGCCGGTTCCGCCGTCGTCGGCGCACGCCGCCAGGATCGCGGCGAGGCTCGGGACGGCGATCCCGGTCGCCCCGGCGCGCCGGAGGAACTCGCGCCGGCTGAGCGGGGGCCGAGCCTGCCTCGGGTGCTGCATCGTGCATCCCCTCCTGCGTGGTCGGAACGTCCGATCGTGCCCGGCTCCGGACGAGCGTGCGGTGGATCGGGCACCGGAACGCTACCCCGAACGACTCGAGCACGCACGGGGCCGCGGCTTCGGGCCTCCAGAGGTCGATCGCTCGGGCCCGGACCGACGTCCTTTCGGTCAGGCCTCCGCGATCTCGATCCGCTCGAGGACGACCTCGCTCACGGGTCGGTCCTGCGAACCGGTCGGAAGCTTGGAGATCGCCTCGACCACGTCGTAGCCCTCGGTGACCTCGCCGAAGATCGTGTGCTTGCCCGTCAACCAGTCGGTGGCGGTGACGGTCACGAAGAACTGGGATCCGTTGGTGTTCGGGCCGGCGTTCGCCATCGCGAGCAACCCGGGGCGGTCGAACCTCGGCCCGTTCGAGGGAACCTCGTCCTCGAACTGGTAGCCGGGCCCCCCGGTCCCGGTTCCCAAGGGGTCGCCGCCTTGGATCATGAAGTTCGGGATCACCCGGTGGAAGACCGTTCCGTCGTAGAGGGGTCCGCTCTTGCGATCGCGACTGCGCGGATCCGTCCACTCCTTGGCGCCGGTCGCGAGCCCGACGAAGTTCGCGACGGTCTTCGGCGCGTGCTCGGGCATGAGGCGAACGGTGAATGAGCCCTTGTTCGTCACGAAGGTTGCGGTGGTCATGGCGCGGGCCTTTCCGGTCGAGGGAGCCGCAGTCTAGCGTTCGCCGTCGGGCGGCGGGTTCTGGAAAGCCGGGGCGACGACGCGCGGGGCCGAGGACCACGGGGCATCCGCCGCCATCGTGAGCTTCGCCAACCCGAGGAGCGCGGCGTCGTAGTTCACTCGCCAGCCGGCGAAGTCGCGCCAGCACTGGTCCCGGTCCGCGCGGACGGGGACGCCGGTGCCGGCGAGCCGCTCGTAGACCGCATCGAACTCCTCCCGGCCGATCGAGATCGGATCGTCGGGTTTGGGGTCGTGGTCGACGGGGATCCGGAAATAGTCCGCGAGATGCCGCAGGCACAGGTACCCCGAGCGGATCATGTACTGCGGTTCCGGGATCCTCGGCATGTCGACCGTCGAGTCGAACAGCGAGGCGCCGTCCAAGATCGCGCCGGCCGAGGTCACCCAGGATTGATCCGGGTGGGTCGACCGGAAGAACGCGAGGACCGGGAGCGAGCTGTGGCTCTCGTCGACATCGGTGAACCAGTCTTCCCACTCGGCCCACAGTTCATCGAGGTTCTCGAGCCGCCCGACCACCCACGCCAGCTCGATCAGGTAGATGCCCGTCGGTGGCTGCCCGGCACGGACCTCGAGCTTGGCGACCCCGCGCTCCCGCCGCTGGAAGCTCGCGTAGAGACTGGGGAGATAGGTGATGAAGAGCGCGAGGAAGACCAGTCCCGTCCCGGCGGCGACGAAGTCCAGGAGCACCGTCGGCGCGTCGGCGCGGCTCGCGAACCCCAAGGTGAACATGGCGGATCCCGCGAACGTGAACGCCTGCAGAACACTGAGGCCGCCGAGCGCGTAGAACATCGTGGTGAAGCCGATGAGCAGGATCCCGACCCACACCACGAGCATCGTGAGGAGTGCGACCGGCGCGTAGTACGCCATCACGCGGTCCCGCGTCGGATAATCGTGGCGTTCGCTCGCGCGGAGATCGAAGACTTTCCGAACGGCGACGAAGACCACGCGGGTCAGGGTGTTCCGGAGCGCCCGCGGGACGATGAACGTCCGGATGACGGACCAGACGGCGAACAGCACGACGGCCATCCCGGCGAGGAACAACAGAACCCGCAACGCGATCACGTCGGCGCGAGCCTACCGCCGATGGAGGAGCGGGGTCCCTTACTCTTCGTCGCGAGGCTTGTGGGGCAGCCGGGTGCTGTGCCGGCGCGCCCGGCCGAGGTGCCGCTCACGGGCTGCGCGCCGCTCGGCCTCGGCGATGCGGTGCCGGTAGAGCTCCCAGTGGATGCGGTCGTCCATCACGCCACCTCTCGGTTTGCGGCCTCTCGGAACCGGCCGAGGCTGATACTCCATCCCTCGCCGTAGCTTCCGCGCGCCTCGAGCGCGATCTTGCCGAGCCGCTCCCAGCCGCGATGCTCCAGCTCGACCAACGTGCTGTCCGCCTGCGGTGTGAAACGAACCTCGAGCTCCGTCGGCGGGTTCGCGTTCGAGTTCGGCTTCCATGCCAGCACGAACAGCGTCGGTGGCTCCCACACGAGAACCTCACCCCACGGGAGGGCCTGCCCGTTCGACAGGTGCTCGAGAACCTTCCCCCCGACGAATGGTTGGAAGTCGACGCGCTCGACCTTGAGGCCCTCTCCTTCGACGCCGCCCGCTGCCCAAGAGTGCGTCTCGAGCGGCCACCACGTGTCGATGCGCGCGGTGAACAGCGCGAAGGCTTGCGCGGGGTCCAGACGGACCGAGGTCGACGCGCGGATCGGCTCGATGGTGCTCATCGGGTGCCCCCTTCTCCGGCGGCCGCGTCGGCCGCCTCCTTGAACGCGGCGAGCGCCGTGTCCCAGTACCGCTCCAGGTAGGCGCGGAGCTCCGCGAGCCCCGCGGGGTCGACGCTATAGAGCCGTCTCGTCCCGTCCTTGCGGTCCCGCACGAGACCCGCCTCCTTCAGAACCCGCAGGTGCTGTGAGACCGCCGGCCGGCTGACCGGCAGGCGCTCGGCGATCCGGCCCACCGGCTGGGCGCCGCCGCGGAGCACCTCGAGGACCGCTCGTCTCGTGGGATCCCCGAGCGCGTCCAGGACCCGAGCCTCATGCACTTGGTAGGCCATGACTTACCGTAAGGTACAACTTACGGACTGGCCTGTCAAACGGATCGGGCTGAGGTCACCCCACCAGCTGCTCGGCGAGCGCCGCCGGCTCGGTCACCGGGAGCTTGCACGCGAAGCGCTCGCAGACGTAGGCGGTCGGCCTGCCGTCGATCGTTCGGCCGCTCCAGGAGGAGGGCCACCTCCTCGCGCGAGCGTTCGTCGCCGGCGTCGGCGACCGCGAGGACGTGGTTCGGCAGGAACCGTCTCGTGGTCACCTCCTCGGCGAGCGCTCGCGTCTCGGCCGAGGCGGGATCTCCGACGATCGCGACCTCGCGCACCCGGTCGAGATACAGGTCGAGCGCCGAGAGCGCGTGGCCGAACCCGCCCGGCGCGCCCGCCATCCCGTCCCGCACGAGCCGAAGCGCCGAGACGCCCGCGCGTTCGTAGTCGGGCTCCCCGGTCAGGTGGGCGAGCCGCTGCAGGACGTCGGCGGCCGCCGAGTTCCCGCTCGGCACGGCGTTGTCGTACAGCTCCTTCGGCCGAAGGACGAGCGCCTCCGCGTCCGCGCCGGTCTGGAAGAAGCCGCCCCGCTCGGGGTCGTGGAACAGCCGGATCAGCTCGTCCGCGAGCGCGCGAGCCTCGACGAACCAGCGGAGCTCGAACGTCGTCTCGTACAACGTCAGCAAGCCCTCTGCCACCAGGGCGTGGTCGTCGGCGAAGCCGGGCCGGCCCGGCCGGCCCTCGCGCCACGAACGCAACAACCGCCCGTCCTCGCGCCGCAGGTTCGTGAGCACGAACTCGGCCGCACGCACCGCGGCCTCGACGTACTCCGGCCGATCGAAGGCGCGGCCGGCCTCGGCGAGCGCGGTGATGGCCAGCCCGTTCCATGCCGCGAGCACCTTGTCGTCGGTCGCCGGGCGGACGCGTCCCTCCCGGATCGAGAAGAGCTGCGCGCGCGCCGCCTCGACCTCGCGTTCGAGCTCCGCCGGATCGAGCTCGAGCTCCTGCGCGACCGCGGTGACCGGGACCGGGAACCACAGCACGTTCGTTCCCTCCCAGTTGCCCTGCGGGGTGGCACCCATCGCGGTGGCGACGGCCTCGCCGAGGCCCGCGACGGCATCGGACCCACCGACGACGGCCTCGCCCGCGGCCGCGACGAGCTCGTCCCAAGTCCAGACGAAGAACCGCCCCTCGACGCCTTCGCTGTCGGCGTCCTGCGAGGAGAAGAAGCCACCCTGCGGATGCTGCATCTCGCGGAGCAGGTAGTCGGCCGTCTCGACCACGACGCGCCGGTAACGCTCCTCGCGCGTCACGAGCCACGCATGCGTGTACAGCCGCAGGAGCAAGGCGTTGTCGTAGAGCATCTTCTCGAAGTGGGGGACCTGCCAGCGCTCGTCCGTCGAGTAGCGATGGAAGCCGCCCCCGAGCTGGTCGTACATCCCTCCCGCGGCCATGCGATCCAGGGTCACCCGCACCATGTCGAGCGCGTCGGGATCGCCCCGAAGATGCCGGCGCAGGAGGAACTCCAGGCTCATCGACTGCGGGAACTTCGGCGCGCTCCCGAACCCACCCCACGTGGCATCGAACGCGGCACGCAGGCCCCTCGAGGCCCGGCTCAGCAGATCCTCGGTGAGGGCCTCGGTCGACTCGGCCAGACCGGCCGCCCGGCCGATCGCCTCGACGATGCGGCCGCTCTGCTGCTCGACCTCGGCCCGGCGGTTCTTCCAGGTGTCCGCGATCGCCGTGAGGACCTTTCGGAAGGAGGGGATCCCGTGGCGATCCTCGTTGGGGAAGTACGTTCCCGCGTAGAAGGGCTTGCCCTCGGGGGTCAGGAACGCCGTCAGCGGCCAGCCGCCGTGCCCCGTCATCGCTTGCACCGCATCCATGTAGATGGAGTCGATGTCGGGCCGTTCCTCGCGGTCGACCTTGATCGAGACGAAGTGCTGGTTCATCAGCGCGGCGGTCCCGGCGTCCTCGAAGGACTCGCGCTCCATGACGTGGCACCAGTGACACGCCGCGTACCCGATCGACAGCAGGATCGGCTTGTCCTGCCGTTCGGCGAGCTCCAGCGCCTCGGACCCCCAGGGATGCCAGTCGACCGGGTTGTCCGCGTGCTGGAGCAGGTAGGGGCTCGTCTCGCCGGCGAGCCGGTTCATGCCACCCAGTCTACGGGGGCTCATGTTTGCCGAGCGGGACGCCGATGCAAGCTGCGACGGCGTATGGACACCAAGTCGGGAAAGACACGCGTGCTCGTGGTCGATGACCACGAGATGTTCTCCGAGGCGCTCGCGATGCTGCTGACGCGCCAGCCCGACGTCGTCCTGGTGGGCTCGGCCCGCGATGCCGAGGAGGCCATCCGGCTCATCGACGTCGAGGAGATCGAGCCCGACGTCGTGCTGATGGACCTGGACCTGCCCGGGATCGACGGGATCCAGGCGACCCGTCGCATCCGCGAGATGTCGCCCGACGCCAAAGTCGTCGTGCTGACCGCGATGCAAGACCCCGAGATCATCGCCGACGCCCTCGCGGCCGGTGCCTGTGGCTACGTCCCGAAGACCCGGGCGGTCGATGAGCTGATGGACATCGTGCGTCGCGCGGCCGCCGGCGAGCTCGTGATGCCGGAGCGAGACCTCGCTCCGGTGATCGAGCAGCTGCGGAACGGCCGTGCACCGCAAGGGGAACGGATGCTCAGGCGGCTCACTCCACGCGAGAGCGAGATCCTGCGAACCCTCGCGGCGGGGGAGACCACGTCGCAGGTTGCCGAGCAACTCGGGATCAGCGCCCTCACGGTGCAGAGCCATGTGAAGAGCATCCTCGCCAAGCTCGGGGTTCACTCCAAGATCGAGGCGGTCACGCTCGCCTGGCGGCACGGGCTCGCCCCTGCCCGCCGCGGCGGAAGCAAGCGATAGCCGGATGGGACGCCCCCTTCCCGCCGAAGCGCCGGCGGCGCGGGTCCTCGTGGTCGAGGACCATCCGCTGATCCGCGGCGTCATCCGCGTGGCCTGCGACCAGACGCAAGGGCTCGAGGTCGTGGGCGAGGTGATCGACGGCGATGCCGCCCTGGAGCTCTGCCGCACCCTCAAGCCCGACGTCCTGGTGCTCGACCTGGCTCTCCCCGGGGAGACCCAGGGGCTGGACGTCGCCCGCCGGATCCGAGAGGAAGGTCTTCCGATCAAGATCCTGGTCCTCACCGGACGCACCGACGACCAGACGCTGTTCGAGAGCATCCGGGCCGGCGTGGACGGCTACCTCGAGAAGACCTCGGGGGTCCGGTTCATCGCCGACGCGCTCGCGCGGGTTGCCGGCGGCGAGCGGGTGTTCACGGGCGAGCAGGAGCGCGCGGCGCTCGCCGAGCTGGGGCGCCTGGCACGCCATTCCCGAGATGCGTCGGGCATGCGGGCGGTCCTCACGAGCCGCGAGATCGAGATCCTGCAGATCGTCGGGGTCGGGCTGACCGTGAAGCAGGTCGCCACCCGGCTGGGGCTGTCGCCCCGGACGGTCGAGGCCCACCTCGCCAAGCTCTACCGCAAGCTCGGCGTCCGGAACCGCGTCCAGGCACTCTCGCGGGCCGCGTCCCTGGGCCTGGTCGAGATCGGACCCCACGCCCCAGTTTCACCGGGCGCCCCCGATCCCGTGCTCGGGACTCCGCATTCGCCGTAGCCCGGTCTCGCCGGGAACCTTCCCCTAAAGGCTCGTTCAGGAATCGGTCTCCATCGACCGATACAGGACAGGTGGTGATCGATACGCAACTTCCCGTACGCAGAACCTAGGACTCCCATGGCGACCAGACCAGGAACCCAGCGGACGGCAGCCCCCAGGCCCTCGGGGCGCCTCGGCGTGATCCTCGTCGATCCGCTGCCGGTCGTCCGCGCCGGTCTCGGGCTGTTGATCCAGGACCGGCCCGATCTGGAGGTCGTCGCGGAAGCGGGGACGGCCGAAGAGGCGCTCGCAGCGGTCGCTCGCGTGCGCCGGGGCAAGGTCATCGTCCTGGTGGGCATGAACCTGGACGGGAGCCACGATTCGTTCTGGCTGATCCGGACGATCCGGGAGCAGTTCCCGGCGATGACCGTGCTCGGATGCGGCGCGCGCTCGGATGCGCTCGCGATCTCCCGAGCGCTGTTCGTCGGTGCCGATGGCTTCGTGGACAAGAACATCGACCCGTCCGAGTTCCTCCAGGCGCTGCGCCGCGCCGCCGACGGCGAGATGGTCCTCGCGGGGCCACCGAGCGACTGGGTGGGCGCGATCGCCGAAGGCCTCGACCGCAGGAGCGAAGGCGACACGCGGCTTACCGAACGCGAACGCGAGGTCCTCAACGTCGCCGCGGAAGGTCTGACGGCCCGAGAGATCGCCGCGCGCCTCGGCGTCCGCGAGCGGACCGTGACGACGCACCTCGGCCGGATCTACGGCAAGCTCGGTGTCGGATCTCGCGTCGCTGCGATCCGCGCGGCAGCGATGTCGGGTCTCGTCTCCGTCGGGGCGCAGGACTAGCCATGCCACTGCCCACGTCCTGTGATCCGTACGTCGAACCACGTACACGGCATCCGTGGAACGCGGAATACCAAGTCAGGCTAGGTATCTCTACCGTAACGATCGGAACACCAGCCATAACAGACAAGGCAGCGACGGACTGAACGGAAGGAGGTGTATCGAATGTTCTCGATCATCTCGGCGGGCGTGACGTACCTTCGTCACCGTTTCCCGCGTGAGGACGGGGCAGTGGCCACGGAGTACGGCCTTCTGCTCGTGCTGATCGCTCTCGTGATCGCAGCTGGGGCTACGGCCCTCGGGCTGACGCTTCTCGGCGTTTTCAACGACGCTGATTCCGAGCTCGGCAGCGCCACGTAAGGCACAGCACAAGAGCGGCCGATCGTCGGCCGCTCACTCCCTCCGGCACCGGCGGGCGGGAGTGAGGGGCCGACGAATCGCTCGTCGGCGAGACGTCGGGGGTGACGACACGACATGCTTGGGATCCGCGGACGGATGCGCTCCGAGAAGGGAGCGGTGGCCGTCGAACTCGCATTGCTGCTCCCCGTCCTGCTCATGATCATCGTCGGGACGATCGAGTTCGGCCGGGTCTACAGCCAGCTCCAGGTCTTCAGCGGCGCCGCCCGTGAGGGCGCGCGCTGCGCCGCGGTGCAGTCCACGCCGTTCAGGGACTGCGTCGTCCAGGACGAGATCGACGACGCGGCGAGTCCCTACGATCCGGATGCCAACGCGACCGTTTCCCTCGCGTGCAACGACACCACCATCGGTGATCCGGTGCGGGTCTCGTGGCCGCAGAACTTCGACGTCGGCATCCCGTTCTGGGGCGACGTCACCATCACGCGAACGATCGAGGCGACGTTCCGATGCGAGTGACCCAGGCGGTTCGAGCGCGTTTCGCGCGGCTCCGGGACGAGGAGCGCGGCGCGGTCATGATGATCGTGGGGCTCTCCCTGATCGTGTTCCTGGGGATGCTCGTCCTGACCGTGGACATCGGACGTGGCGTTGCCTTCAAGCGCCAGGTCGTCAACGGCACGGACGCGGCGGCGCTGGCTGCCGCGCAGCAGTGTGCCCTGGGGAACGGCTCCGTGGCCGCGCAGAACGCGGCCAACACGGTCCTGGCCCAGAACGTCCAGCTCCCGGTGACGGTCACCGGCATCGAGATGCCGGAGTGCGACTCGCCGGAGGGCACCGAGCTCAAGACCGTCACGGTGACGACCAACGCGGATATCCAATACTTCTTCGCGCCGATCTTCGGCGTCGCCGACGGGGACATCGCCACGCATGCCGTCGCGATCTGGGGCGTCGCGGCCTCGGCCAACCCGGTCCCGATCACGGTCGACCTGCAGCAGCTCCTCGACTGCGGGATCATCCCGGGCGACCCGCCGGACCCCGACAACCCGATCGAGTGCGAGCTGGAGTATCCGAAGGATGGCCTCCAGGAGCCGCGTTGGGGTGTCCTGGACTTCGACCACTGGGGTGATCCCAACGCGGCCCCGTGTCACGTCAGCGCGTCCACGATCACGGGCATGATCCAGAACGGCGGCTACGAGCAGGGTGTCGAGCTCAACGGCGACCCGCCCGGAAGCGAGCCGACGATGACGTGCGTCGACAACGGTCTGTCCTTCTCGGTCTGGTCCGAGATGGAGGGACGAACGCTGATCTTCCCCATCATCGACCTCGATACGTCGACCGGGACCGTGAAGCCCGGCAGCAGCCTTCCGTGCACGGGCGCCGACATCCCGGCCCTCAAGGCCGCGGGGAAGGACTGCCAGATCGACACCGTGAACGTCGTCGGCTGGATCGTCCTGCACGTGAACGACGTCGGCAAGCACGGCGCTGACGTCACGGTCGAGAGCGCGACCTCGCTCACCACGAGCGGCGGTCTCCCCGGCGGGACCATCGACTTCGGGGTCCGCGCCGTCCGCCTCGTGGACTAGCGAAAGAGATCTTCGAACGAATCAGCACTAGGGCTAAAGGAGTACCGGCCGCGTTCCGAGAACGGAACTCAGGCTCGGCAAACGGAACAGGGGGGATACACATGAGGTCTCGTGGACTTGTCGTGATGCTGGCGCTGGTGCTGGCCACGCTCGCGACCGCAGGGGTGTTCCTGTACTCGCGCGGCGTCAAGGAAGACGCCCGCCAGGGTGGCGATCTCGCCACCGTCGTCGTCTCCAAGGTCGACATCTCTGCGAACACGGATCTGAACGACCTGATCCGGGACGAGATGTTCACGACCACCGACGTCCCGAAGGATGCACTGATCGACGACCCGATCACGCAGGTCTCGCAGCTGCGGAACCTGCGCAACAGCGTGTACATCTTCGCCGGCGAGCAGATCCCGCTGGCTCGCGTCCAGGGCGGAGAGGTGCCCGGCGGTCTCCTCAGCATCCCCGAGGGCCACCAGGCGATGACGGTTGCGCTCGAGGCCCCAAGGGCCATCTCGGGCGCCCTCGCCGGAGGCGACAACGTGGCGATCTACGCGACGTTCAACGACGTCGAGATCACGTTGATCGAAGGCGCCGGCACCGGGGCGGGAACCAGCTTCCTGAAGTCCGTGCAGGCGGCCATCAGGGCAGCGCAGGCGGCCCAGGCAAGCAACGGGTCGCTCGACATCCCGAAGTTCGACACCACCACCGTGCTCTCGCCCCAGGTCGAGGTCCTTCGTGTGACCCGTCCGACCGTACAGGGGATCGATGGAGAGCAGGAGGCCGATGCGGACGCGAACGCCAACCTGATGGTGACGCTCGCGTTCGAGCCGGAAGAGGCCCAGCAGTTCGTCTTCGCGCTCGAGCTCGGACAGGTCTACCTGTCCCTGATCCCGCCGGATGAAGAGGGCACCGACCTCGGCCCGATCACCGTCGCTCAGATCCTGTTCCCGGAGAGGTAGAGCCGACCCTTGCAGCAGTCCGTCATCGCCGTCGGGACACCCCAGTCGTTCCGGGCCACGCTGGCCCGGGCGCTGGAGGTCGAGCCCGAGGACGTCGGGTGGGCGCAGTCCGTCGTGGCCGCCGAGGAGCTCCTCGTCGAGGCCGATTCACCGATCGACGTGCTGGTGCTCTCTCCCGACGTCAAGGAGCCCGACGCGCTCGGCCTGGCCGAGTTCGTCGGGCGCACGGCGCCGACGACGGCGATCGTCATGGTCCGGGACAAGGCCTGGAACGGCCTCCTTCCGGCCGCCATGCGCGCGGGCATCCGCGACGTCGTGGACAACACGCAGGGGAGCGAGGAACTCCGGGACGCGGTCGAGCGCGCCATCACGTGGGCGGACAGCCTGCGTCATAGCGGTCAGAACGGATCCAAGCCGACGAAGCGCGGGATGATCATCTCGGTCTTCTCCTCCAAGGGCGGGACCGGGAAGACGTTCCTCACGACGAACCTCGCCACGGCGATCGCGGAGATCTCGGGCGAGGACACCGCGGTCGTGGACCTGGACGTCGACATGGGCGACGTCTTCAGCTACTTCGGCCTCGAGCCGAACAAGCAGATCCTCGACCTGATCGCCCTGGGCGAGGGGGCCGACCGGGATACGGTCATCGCCGCCTCGACCCCCCTGGCCGACCACCTGTTCGGCTTCGGTGCGGTCCCGGACCCGGCGATGCAGCCGCCCGGGGGCGAGGCGGTCGGCAAGTACCTTCGCGTGCTTCGCAGCAACTTCTCCTACGTCGTGGTCGACGCGTCCGCGGACTACACGGACCTGGCGCTCGCGTGCTTCGACCTCTCGGATGCCATCTGCCTCGTGACCGGCCTGGACGTGGTCGGCGTCAAGCACCTGTCGAAGGCGCTCGAGACGCTCCTGTCGATCGGGCTCCCGCGGGACCGGTTCCGCATCGTCTTGAACCGCGCCGACAGCAAGGTCGGCCTGGATGCCGGCGACGTCGAGCGCGTCATGAAGATCCGGGTGGACACGATGGTGCCTTCGAGCCGATTGGTCCCCACCTCGTTGAACAAGGGACGTCCCGTCTATCTGGAAGAGCCGGGCTCCGAGGTGGCGGACAGCATCCGACAGCTCGCGCAGAAGTTCACGGGAGCCAAGCGCGCGCCAACCGAGCCACTTCCTGAAGAGCAGACCCAGAACGGAAAGCAGCGTCGCGGCCTGTTCCGGCGTTCATAGGAGGAAACGATGTCGCTCGCAGACCGACTCGCCAAGTCTTCACAGAGGGACCGGATCGCCGATATCCGGACGCACGTCCAGGAGCGCCTCGTCGAGGTGCTCGGCCCGAGCCTGTACGACGCCTCCATGTCGGACACCGAGCTCGAAGGTCTGGTGCACACTCGCCTTCGCGAGCTGCTCGACGAGGAGGAGCCCGGTCTCTCCGCCCAGGAGAAGCTCCTGGTCGTCCGGCAGATCGGCGACAGCGTCCTGGGTCTGGGTCCGCTCGAGCCTTTCGTCCGCGACTCGGACGTTACCGAGATCATGGTCAACGGCTGGGACGCGATCTACGTCGAGCGTGCCGGCAAGCTCTACTGGACCGGCGCGAAGTTCCACGACGAGGGCCAGCTCCGCCGCACGATCGACAAGATCGTGGGCAAGGTCGGCCGCCGGATCGACGAGTCGTCTCCGTACTGTGACGCTCGCCTGCCCGACGGTTCCCGTGTCAACGCGATCATCCCGCCTCTCGCGGTGGACGGGCCGACCCTCACGATCCGCAAGTTCGCGGCCGACCCGTACCACGCCGAGGACCTGGTCAACTTCGGAACCATGACCCGCCAGACCGTCGAGGTCCTCGACGCTTGCGTGAAGGGCCGCTTGAACCTGTTGGTGTCGGGTGGAACCGGTGCCGGCAAGACGACGACCCTGAACGTCCTGTCGTCGTTCCTGCCCGATGACGAGCGCATCATCACGATCGAGGACGCGGCCGAGCTCCGGCTCCAGCAGCCCCACATCGTGCGCCTCGAGTACCGTCCGCCGAACATCGAGGGCAAGGGAGAGGTCACGATCCGCGACCTCGTCCGCAACGCCCTTCGCATGCGCCCGGACCGCATCGTCGTCGGTGAGGTCCGCGGCGGCGAGGCACTCGACATGATGCAGGCCATGAACACGGGCCACGACGGCTCGATCACCACGATCCACTGCAACTCGCCGAGAGACGCCCTGGCCCGCCTGGAGACGATGATCCTGATGTCCGGGATGGACCTGGGTGTGCGCGCGATCCGCGAGCAGATCTCCTCGGCCCTGAACGTCATCGTCCACCAGGCCCGCATGAAGGACGGATCCCGGCGCATCACACACATCACCGAGATCGTGGGCATGGAGGGCGACGTGATCACCCTTCAGGACCTGTTCCTGTTCGACTACGCGGCCGGGATCGACGACAACGGCAAGTTCCTCGGCGGCCTCAAGTCCACAGGCCTGCGCCCGCGGTTCATGGACCGCTTGCAGGAGCACGGCGTCACGGTTCCCCCCGAGGTCTTCGCACCGACCCCGGGAGGTCGAGCGGCGTGATCGCCGTCGATTCCTTCTGGGGTTCGGACGTCGGCCTGATCGTCGTCCTGTCCGCGTGCTTCGGCGCGGTCTTCCTGGTGATGACCTTCCTGGCGGGGACGCGTGCGCGCGCCCGGCGGGACCGGAGCCTGGCACGGCGGCTCGGTCGCAAGCCGGCGGCCGGCGAGGACCCGGCGCAGATCCTCACGCAGTGGGTTCCGGGGTCGTTCGCCCAGATGGGGCAGCGCCTGGCGAGCGCCTCGGGCTTCAGCGGCAAGCTCGACGAGCGCCTCGAGCAGGCCGGTCTGCCGGTCCTGGCAGGGGAGTTCGTCGCGCTGACGACCTTCGCGGCGCTCGGCGGCGGGATCATCGCCGCGATCTTCTTCCAGAACGTGATCTTCGTCCTTCTGTCGGCCGGCGTCTTCTCGTTGATCCCGTACGGCTGGTTGCTGCGGGCGCTCCGCAAGCGGCAGGGACTGATGATCGACCAGCTCGCCGACACGCTCGCCATCCTGGCGAGCTCGCTGCGGGCCGGCTACTCGTTCCTGCAGGCCCTCGACACCGTGTCGAAGGAGATCAGCGAGCCCTCGGCGGGCGAGTTCCAGCGCGTCGTGGCCGAGATCCGTCTGGGACGCCCGATCGACGACGCGCTCCTGGCGATGGCCGAACGCGTGGACAGCCAGGACCTGCGGTGGGCCGTCATCGCGATCAACGTCCAACGGCAGGTCGGCGGCAACCTGGCCGAGGTGCTCGATATCGTCGCCAAGACGGTGCGCGAGCGCGCCTATCTGCGCCGGCAGGTCAACGTGCTGTCGGCCGAGGGCAAGTTCTCGGTCGTCATCCTTTCCGCGCTGCCGTTCCTGATCTTGCTCTACCTGTCCATCGTGAACCCTGGGTACATCGAACCGTTGTTCACCACGACCGTGGGGCTCATCCTGCTGGCCGCCGGTGGCACGTTGATGGGATTGGGGATCTGGGTCATGACGAGGATCGTGAAGATCGATGTCTAGCCTCTGGCTCGCACTCTCACTCGTCGGAACGTTCCTGGCGATCTTCCTGATCGGGGTGGTCGTCGACATCGCGATGCGGGAACGCAACCGTCCGATGGCGCTCCTGCAGTCTCAGCTCGGGACGGTCAGCGGACCGGTCGACCTGCGGCAGCAGCAGCTCCAGGGATCGGCGCTGGAACGCATCCTCCTGCCCGGTGCCAAGCGCATCGGCCGCAGTCTCGTGCGGCTCACGCCGTTCGACCTGGACCGCAAGGTCGCCGAACAGCTCGTCTTCGCCGGCAATCCGCCGGCCTGGGATGCGGAACGGGTCGTGGCGTTGAAGGTCGTCGGTGCGATCGGCGGTGGCATCGGAGCCACGATGCTGATGGCGATCGTGCCGCTCCGTCCGGTCCTCGAGATCGTCTTCATCGCGCTCGTCGCCGCCGTCGGCTACACGCTTCCCAGCGCCCAGATCAAGACGATGGCCGCCAAGCGCCAACGGACGATCCGCAAGCAGCTCTCCGACGTGATGGACCTGCTCACGATCAGCGTCGAGGCCGGACTCGGGTTCGACGCCGCGCTGGCCCAGGTCACGAAGAACGTTCCTGGACCACTCGCCGAGGAGATCGGGCGCCTGCTCCAGGAGTCGCAGATCGGCGTCTCGCGCCCCGATGCGTTCCGCCACCTCGCCGACCGCACCAACGTTCCCGAGCTCCAGGGCTTCGTGCTCTCGATGATCCAGGCGGATCTGTTCGGCGTCTCGATCGCCAACGTGCTCCGTTCGCAGTCGCAGGAGTTGCGGCACAAGCGTCGCCAGCGCGCAGAGGAAACCGCGCAGAAGATCCCGGTGAAGCTCCTGTTCCCGATGATCTTCTTGGTGCTGCCGGCGCTGTTCATCGTCGTGCTGGGTCCCGGCGCCATCAAGATCTACCAGCAGTTCGCCGGGTAGACCTCCGCGGGACGCCCTCGGTTCGTCCGAGTGGCCGCTGCGCGGTTCGCCCGCAGCACGCTGCTAGCCTTCGGCCATGCAGGGCAACAGGGATCCCGACGGCGAGTCGATGAAGGTCGCCTACCAGGGCGAGCCCGGCGCGTTCAGCGAACGAGCGGTGCTCGCGATGTTCCCCGGCGGCGAGCCGCTTGCCTGCGACACGATCCGGCTCACGTTCTCGCGCGTGACCAGCGGTGAGGCGGACTTCGGCGTCGTCCCGGTCGAGAACTCCCAGGCGGGCTCGGTGAACGAGAGCTATGACCTGTTGCTTCGCTCGACCCTCGTGAAGGTCGTCGGCGAAGTCGTGCTGCGCGTCGATCACGCCCTGCTGGCTCCCGTGGGAGCCCGACTCGAGGGGATCGAGCGGGCCTACTCCCACTGGCAGGCGCTGGCGCAGTGCGAGGAGTTCCTCACGTCGCACCGGATCGACCCGGTACCCGTCCACGACACGGCCGGCGGCGCTCGGATGGTCGCGGAGCGGGGCCGCCTGGACGAGGCGGCGATCGCGAGCGTCGAGGCCGGAACCCGGCTCGGGCTCACGGTGCTCGCCGAGCACATCCAGACGTACCCCGACAACTTCACCAAGTTCGTCGTGATCGGAACGCGGGACGCGGATCTGGGCGAGGCGAACAAGACGTCGCTCGTCATGGCGGGTGACGATCGCCCCGGATCGCTCTTCCGCGCGCTGAAGCCGTTCGCGGATCGCGGGATCAACCTCACGAAGCTCGAGTCGCGTCCGCGACGCGGTGCGCCGTTCGAATACGTCTTCTACATCGACCTCGACGGTTCGGCCGACGACGCGAACGTGGCCGAGGCGCTGGACGAGGTCCGGCTCCACACGTCGATGCTCAAGGTCCTGGGCTCGTATCCGTCGTCGAAGGGTCCCGTCTAAGGTCTTCCGTGTCGCCCATGGGATGATGCGGCCGATGCCGCCGCGCTCCCGGGCGCACCACGCCTCCCGATCCCGTGTCCCGTTCGCCGTCGTCGTGGCGGGTCTCGTGGTCCTGTTCGCCGGCCTCCTCGTGTGGCGGCTCGACCTTTTCGACCCGGATGGAGATCAAGGCGCCACGGCGTCGGAGGGGAAGGAGTCCCCATCGCCCAGCGGGTCGCCGGCGCCGAGCCTGAGCCCGAGCGCCACGCCGAGCCCGACGCCGACCCCGACCCCGACACCCGGGCCGATCAACACCACGTTCGCCGGCATGACGACCTTCCGCGGCAACGCCACGCGGAGTTGGTACGGCGAGGGACCCGTCCCCGAGGACCCACGGGTCCTCTGGCGGTACCCGGAGACCGGGAGCCTGTGCTCGGAGTCCTCGGACCAGCACGGCGTGCGTCTTTGGTGTGGCACGGGGTGGACGGGCCAACCGAACGTGATCGTGGACGACGACGGCGGGATCGAGGTCCGGATCAACGCGTACGACGGCGCCTACCACTTCATCGACGGCCTGACCGGTCAGCCCGTGCGGCCCGAGTTGCAGACCGGCGACCTCGCGAAGGGCTCGGCGTCGAGCGATCCCGACGGCTACCCCCTCTACTACGCGGGTTCGCGGGACAACTTCCTGCGGGTGATCGCCCTCGACCGCGCAGAGCCGACCGTCCTCTGGTCGCTGAACGCCTCGACCAGCGTGCCGAACCCCGTCTGGAACAACGACTGGGACGGGGCACCGCTCGTGATCGGCGACTACCTCCTCGAGGGCGGGGAGAACTCATGGTTGCACGTCATCCGGCTGAACCGCGACTACGACCGGAACGGCAAGGTGACCGTGGATCCCGAGGTCGTCCTCACCGTTCCGGGGTTCGACGACGAGCTGCTCGCCGCGCTTCCGGACTCGAACGTGTCGATCGAGAGCTCGGTCGCGTTCGACGACGGCGTCGTGTACTTCGGGAACTCCGGCGGACTGATCCAGGGCTGGGACATCTCGCGCGTGCTGGAGGGCGGCAAGCGCGCCAAGCGCGTCTTCCGGTTCTGGACCGGCGAGGACACCGACGCCACGGTCGTCATCGACGAGGAGGGGTTCCTGTACGTAGCGAGCGAGCTCGAGCGGTTCAGCGCGAGGGCGCAGGAGGTCGGACAGCTGATGAAGCTCGATCCGTCCCGTCCGGACGACCCGCTCGTGTGGTCCTTCGCGATCACCGAGCGCGGCGCCGAGGGCGCCGGCGGAGCGTGGGCGACCCCGGCGATCCACGGCGACATGGTCTACATCGCGACGAACTACGGCGACCTGATCGGGATCGAACGGGAGACCGGCCGGGAGCGTTGGCGCATCCACCTGGCCGGGCCGACGTGGTCCTCTCCGGTGCCCGATCGACGACGTGTTGTTGCAAGGCGATTGCGGCGGAACGCTGCATGCGTTCGACATCTCGAACCCGCGGCGCGAGCCGCCCGAGCTCTGGGCGCTCTCCCTCGGAAGCTGCATCGAGTCCACGCCGTCGGTGCTCGAGGGCATGATCTGGGTCGGGACTCGGGGCGGCGGGGTCTACGGGATCGCCGATCGGCGCTGAGCGCGAGCGACGCGGTCGCGAACGCTAACGACCGAAGAAGGCCACGCCCTCGTCGAAGAAGGGGAGTTGGCGGATCTCGACGGTCCGCCAGACCACCAGGGCGATCCCGGCCACGATCAACGCCGTGAATCCGGCGATCTGCACCATGCGACGTTGCGTCGCGTTCCCCCCTGCACCCTCCGCGATCGTGCCGGCGACGACGCCGGCGATGACCCCGCCGAGATGGGCTCGCCAGTCGATGCCGCGGAACCCGAACGCGAGGAGCACGTTCAGCAGGATCATGGTCATCGCCCAGCGCAGGTTCGCCGCGGCGAGGGCGAGGTGACGGCGGCGGTAGTTGTAGGCGATGAAGGCGCCGAACACGCCGAAGATGGCGCCCGAGGCGCCCACGCCGAGCGCATCGACCGGCCCGAAGGCGTACGACGCCGCGCTCGCCAGGAACCCGGAAACGAAGTAGATGAGGATGAACCGCGTCCGGCCGTACGTGGACTCGATGCTCGAGCCGAACAACCACAGCGCGTACGCGTTGAACCCGATGTGCAGCAGGCCCCCGTGGAGGAACATCGCGGAGAAGAGCCTCCAGAACTGGCCGTCGGCGATCAGGAAGGGCTGGAGACCGCCCAGATCGATCAGCCGGCGGAAGCTCGGGCCGTTGAACAGGGCCTGCGGGCCGCCCACGATGACCTCGACGACGAAGACGGCGGCGATCGCGAACAGCAGCGCCTTCGTGGCGACGACGCCACTCCGCATGGCGCGCCCCGGGCCGCGCCGGAAGTCCCGGCGTGCCTCCTCGACGCAGTCGGGGCACTGGAAGCCGACGGGTGCCGGGACCATGCAGTCCGGGCAGATCGGGCGGCCACAACGGGTGCAGTGGACGCCGGTCTCGCGGGTGGGGTGCCGGTAGCAGAACTCGACCGTCGGTGCGGGTGTCTGCGGCAGCGGCTCTTCGGACATCGGGCTCATCCTACGGACGGTTGGCCCGAATGCTCGGGACCGCCTCGCTCGGGTTCTCGCTACGCCTTCATCCGCGGAAGCGCTTCGAGAGCCGCGACGACCTCGTCCTCACGCCAGAGGTTCGCCCAGCGGTCCACGATGGTGCCGTCAGCGCCGATGAGGAACAGCCACGGCTCCGTGAACCCACCGTTCCGAAGGAGCCAGTCGGCCGCCCCCTCGTTCATGACTTGGGGACTCGCCTGGAAGTCCCGCCAGATCTCAACGTGGATGAAGACGGCGCGATCCTCGTAGCGGGTCGCGAGATCCTGGACGACCTCGGTCACGGGACCGCAGAACTTGCTGATGCAGTACACCGGGGTCGAGAACACCACCAGCGCGGGACGTCCCTCCTGGAGCGCCCGGGCGATCGTCCACTCGTGGAGCTCGGGGTCGGGCACCTCGCCCTCGTTCGCCGCGCGCGAGTCGATCGCCTCCGGCGGGGCGTCCCTCGAGTCGAGCGTCAGGTTCTCGGTCGCGATCGCCTCCTCACCGGGTGCGGGGTACTCCGGATCGTCCAGGACCTCCAACGTCGTGCTCATCCGCTGCGCGCCGAGCCCCTCGACGTCGGCGGTCACGTCGGCCTGCCAGAACCCGGCACGGTCGAACGTCACGTCCTCGGCCTCGTACACGCCCCTGGCCTCGGACGGAAGGCTGATGGTCGGCCCGCTCGCTTGGTCCGCGGTGCCGGGCGTCGGCAGGTAGACCGCCACCGTCGCAGGCCCCCGTTCCGGGGGGTCGACCGGGGCTTCCGCGGTCCCGAGGTACGAGAAGGAGACGTCGACCGAGCCGAAGGTCACGAGCCGCCCGTCGCTCAGCGGCAGCCCGATGGCGACCCGCTGCGGCGCCCCCACGTAGTGGTCGGAGGAGGCCATCGCCGCGCTGACGACGTCGCCCGTCGGTCCGGTCGGGCTCGGGTCGGGGTCGCCGCCGGACGTGCACGCCGCCGCGAGGGCGGTGAGGACGACCAGAAGGACCACGGGACGGGATCGGGGCACGGCGTCCATCTTCCCGCGCCGGCCCCGGTTCGTCAGGCCGGGCAAGCGGGGGCCTCCAGCCCGATCGCTCCGAGTGCCGCGCGCGTCGCCTCGATCAACGCTCCGACGTCCGCGGCGAAGTCCGGCGGCAACTCGGTCTCGGCGAGGTCGGCCTCGACGCGCTGCTTGGTTTCGAGGAGGCCGGCGGCCGCTGCTCGGTCCCGGACCTCGGTCGCCGCGGCGATCACGTGAAGGGTCTCGTGGGACCGGTCCAGGAAGGTCGCCTCGGCCTCGGCCTGGTCGGTCGCGGTCCGAAGGTCGCACAGGCCGCGGACGGCCCCGGTGGCCGCCTCGGCCGTGACCGGCCCGAGGGCGCCAGACGGGAGGACCGACGGGTCATCGTTCCCTCCGCCGTCCGAACCGCATGCCGCCGCGACCAGCGCGAAGGCGAACACAGTGGAAGCGAGGAGCCGGGGCACGGGACCATCTTCCCATCGCCCCTCCGATCGCCGGTCCTCAGTCGGCCGGCGCGACCGCCCCCTCGAGCTGGAGGAGGAACTGCTTGCGCCACTCCTGTCCTCCGTACTTGCCGATGCCTCCGACGGAGGGAACCACCCGGTGGCACGGCACGATGACCGGGATCGGGTTGTCGTGGAGCGCGTTCCCGGCGGCTCGAGCCGCCCTCGGGCTCCCCGCGACCTTCGCGACCGTGCCGTAGGTCGACACCGAGCCGAACGGGATCCGGGCCGTGGCCTCCAGCACTCGGCGGAAGAAGCCGGGCGGCGTCAGCGCCCAGTCGACCTTGGTGCGGAATCCCCGGAGCCGGCCCTCGAAGTAGGCGTCGAGCTGCCGCCGCACGGCATCGGTCATCGACGCGGACTCGAGCACGCGAGGCGAGAGCGCCGCCGAGAGCTCGTCGAGCACGTCGTCCTGCCGCTCCTCGGGGAACGCGACGCGCACGAGGCCCTCACGCGTCGACGCGACGAGCAAGCGGCCGAGCGGCGTCTCGACGCTTGCGTACCCGATGTCGACGAGCCCGGCGCGGCGCGCCCGCCGGATGAACTCGTCGGCCGCCCCCCGCGATGCGGCGTCGAGCGCTTGGACCCGGTCCGGCATCGAATGGCTCATGCGAACGCTCCCTGCATCCCGCGCAGCTTCCGTCGTCCCTCGTACGCGTTCGCCCGCGCCGCCTCCTCGGAGCAACCGAGCGCCTGTGCGACCTCGGCGTACGGGCGATCCAGGACATACCGATGGATCACCGCCGCGCGCTGCATCGGCGGCAGCTCGCCGACCGCCTGCCAGAGCTCGGGCTCCATCTGGCCGGTCTGCGGCGCGACGCGTTCGGGCACCGTCTCGACCGGGAGTGGACGACGGGCGCTCGCGCGCCAGTGGTCCATCGCCTTGCGCGTCGCGATCGTGAAGAGCCAGCCGCGCAGGTTGGATGCGTCCCGGAGGTTGGCGTAGGCGCGTAACGCGGACAGGAACGTCTCCTGGAAGCAGTCTTCGGCCTCTTGCGGACCGACCGCGGCGACCAGGAACCGATAGACGTCCACGCGGTGCTCCTCGAGCAGTCGTTGGAACGGTGGAAGCTCCATCCGGACCGAAGAACGCGGGAGCGGAGCGGAACGTGAGACCGGACCGTTCACGCGATCGCCCATCCGGAGGGACCCTTCACACGATCGGCCAGGGGTAGGGACGGCCCGGTCCGGGTTCGGGGAACCGGCCGAGCTCGAGCAGGTCGGCCAGGCGGCGCTCGGTCTCCGCCACCTCGGCGGGGGAGAGCAGCTCGAGGAGCCGCTCGCGCACCGCTCCGGCCGCGAGGCGCCCCTTCAGCGCTCGAAGGTCCTCGAGCATCCCGGGCGGGATCGGCTCGTCGACGAAGTCCCAGATCACGGTGCGGAGCTTCGGCTCCGTCGAGAAGCAGACGCCGTGGTCGACGACGAAGATCTCGCCGTCTTCGGCGAGCAGGCAGTGGCCGGACTTGCGATCGGCGTTGTTCGCGATCACGTCGAACAGGGCGATCCGGCGGAAGTCGTCGGGCCGCTCCTCGCGCATCGTGAAGTAGTGGTGCTGCGGGTCGAACGTGACGAACCGCTGCACCGAGCCGGGCCCCTGCGGCCCGTCGCGCAGGATGGTGGGCGGCACCCGCGGCCATCCGAGGGCCTCGGCGAGGACGTACGCGGCGACCTCTCGCCGGCAGAGCGTTCCCTCCGGGAAGTCCCACAGCGGGGTCTCGCCGGCCCGGGGCTTGTAGACGGCGAGCAACTCGTCGTCGCCCTGCCGGACGCGCGAGAGGAACGTGAAGTTCGACGAGCGCGGCAGGACGCCGAGCGGCGACAGCTCGCCTCGCTCGAGTACCACCAGCGCGCCGGCGTCGCCGAGCGGGGGCGTCACGGAAGCGGCCGCCTCGGCCGCGTGATCGTCTCGCATGGTCATCCGCCCGGCTGTCCCCGATGGCCGTTCATGGCGGGACACATGTGACCCTCGGGGTCCATCGGGTTGCCGCAGAACTGGCAGCGGGGACGGCCACGGGCGGTGACCGCCGCGCCCTGGCGCGACAGCGCGAGCATCTGCTCGCGGGTCGCCCACAGGCGGAGGGTGGCGGGCTCGGGCGTCTCCTCTTCCTCACTCTCTGGCTCGGGGACCGCCTCTTCGAGCTCGAGCATCATCAGGCCGCGCTCCTCGCTGAAGCCGACGGCGAGCCTCCCGGCGCGCCAGAGCGCGTCGACCGGGGCTTCCAGCTCGAGCTCGTCCTCGCCGGGGCCCTCGCCCGTCTCCTCGTCGACGGTGGCGAGGATCTCCAGGATCGAGGAGGCGAGGAGCTCGACCTGCTCCTTCTCGACCGTGATCGTTACGAGCCGTTCTCCGATCCGCGCCTGGATGAAGAAGGTGCGCTCGCCGGGTTCGCCGACGGCACCGGTCGTGATCCTGTCGACGGGCTCGAGCTCCATCGAATCTCCTTGCGATCCTCTCGGCAGGCTATCGCCTGGCGCGCGAACGCCGTCGTGGACGAAGGCTCTCGAGGCCGCCCGTGTCGTTCACCTTGAGGAGCCTCGTCGATCCCTCCGAGACCGCGACCACCGTGACCGACGCGGGGTCGACCACCAGACGCTGGAGGTGGTCCGGGTGCATCCCGGCATGGTGCGCGATGAGCAGCCGAACGACGTCGGCGTGCGTGACCACTGCCACCGTACCCGAAGGATGTGCGACGGCGATCCGGCCGAGCTCGGCGACGGCGCGGGCCTGGACCTCGAGGAAGCTCTCGCCGGCCGGGAACCGCACCGTGGACGGGACGTGCTGTACCGAACGCCACAGCCTGGTCCGTCGGAGCTGCGAGATCGTCTTGCCGGTCCAGTCGCCGTAGTCGATCTCGATGAGCCCTTTGCGCGCGGCGATCGAAAGACCCACGGCGACGGGCGAGGGGCGCGACGGTTTCGCGGCAGCGTTCGAGCGGGCTCGAGTAGATCGCGTCGACCGGGATCCCCTCGAGGCGATCGGCCAGGGCTTCGGCCTCCTGCTGGCCCCGCGCATTCAGGTGGACGCCTCGCAACCACCCGGTGAGCCGCTTGCCCGCCGCATCGGTGTGGGCGTGCCGGATGAGGAGCAGGACCGTCATCGAGCGGCGAGCGTACCCGCTTTGCCTTCTCAGTCGGAGGCCGGGAGCCGGACCTCGAAGCGCGAGCCGCGGCCCAGCTCGCTGTCGACAGAGACGTGACCGCCGTGGTTCTCCACGACGTGCCGTACGATCGCGAGACCGAGCCCGGTGCCGCCCGTTCCGCGAGCGCGAGCCCGGTCCACGCGGTAGAAGCGCTCGAAGATGCGGGGGAGATCGCGCGTCGGGATCCCGACCCCGGTGTCGCTCACCGTCAGCACGGCGTCGTGCCCGCCGGTCGTAAGGCCGACGTCGACACGGCCGTCACGGCGCGTGTAGCGGATCGCGTTGTCGATGAGGTTTCGAACGAGCAGCGAGAGATCGCGCGCGGACCCGCGCACGGGCGGTGCGGAGCCGACATCGACTGAAAGCTCGACGCCGGCCTCGCCAGCGGTCTCCTCGAAGCGCGCGGCCTCCTCGCGAACGATCGCGTCCAGGGCGACGGCCTCCGAAAGATCGCTTCCTGATTCGAGCCTGGAAAGGTCGAGGAGGTCGGAGATGATGCGCGACAGCCGCTCGGCCTCTCGCTCGAGCTGCCCGGCGAACCCGGGGAGGACGCCGGGGTCGTCGAGAACGGCACCGCGGATGGTCTCGGCCGCGGCCTGGATCGACGCCGCCGGGGTCTTCAGCTCGTGCGACGCGTTCGCCACGAAGTCACGTCGGATCTCGTCCAGGCGCCGCGCTTCGGTGACGTCGCGAACGACCAGGAGGACATCCCCGGCGCCGACGGGGATCGCTGAACCACGGACCCATCGATTTCCACCGGTCTCGGCCTCGGCCTCGGCCGGGTCGCGCATCTGCTGTGCGCCGAGGGCCGCCTCCCGGATCGCGAGCGGCAACACGGCCGAGATCGACTGCGGCACGACGCCGAGGTGTCGCTCCGCCCCGGGGTTGGCGTACACCGTGTCGCCATCGCTGCCGAACAGAAGGACACCTTCGGGCATCGAGGAGAGCACGAGGTCCGTTCTTCTCCGGTCAGCCTCGGCCGTCTCCAAGCGCTTCCTCAGCGCATCCGTCTCGCGCGATCGACCGGTTTCGGTGGCACGGCTGCGCGAGCGCGTGCGGGCCAGCGCGATGAGCGCTCCCAGCGCGAACGCGAGTGTGAGTGCCACCGCGATGAGCAGGACGACCTCGACCATCGCGTCAGTCTAGGGGCGGCCATCCGATGGCCATCCCGAGGCCATCCTGACCATGGCCTCACTTCGTTCACCCCATGTTCATCCGGGTGCCGAGGTCCGTTCACCCGTGGTGTCTAGCGTGCCTGCGGGGAGACCACCACACGATCGAGGAGGTCCGGATGGTCTTGGGGAAGAAGCGGATGTGGGGCGTCGCGGCGGCGATCTCGCTGCTCGCGCTCGTCGTGGCGGCGTGCGGCGGCGGCAACGGCGGGACGGGTGACGGGCTCACCGGCTCGATCCTCGTGTCCGGGTCGTCTACGGTGCAGCCGATCACCGATCTGGTGGCCGAGCTCTTCATCGAGCAAGCGCCCGACGTGCAGATCAGCGTCGACGGGCCCGGCACCAGCGACGGCTTCGTGCTGTTCTGCGACGGCGAGACCGACGTGCAGGACGCCTCGCGCGCCATCTCCGATGAAGAGATCGCCGCGTGCCAGGCCAACGGCGTCGAGTACACCGAGCTCGAGGTGGCGTTCGACGGCATCACCGTGATGACCAACCCCGCGAACACGATCGAGTGCCTATCGACCGCCGATCTGTACGCGCTCATGGGTCCCGAGTCCGAGGGTTTCGAGAGCTGGAGCGACGCGAACGCGCTCGCGACGGAGCTCGGCGGAACCGACAGCTTCCCCGACTCGCCCCTGGAGATCACCGCGCCGGGTGAGGAGTCGGGCACGTACGACGCGTTCCTGGAGCTCGCCGGCTTCGAGGACTTCGGGGTTTCGCACGGCCTGTCCGAAGACGCGGCAGCCGTCATGCGTCCCGACTACCAGTCCTCGGCGAACGACAACGTCATCCTGCAGGCGATCGAAGGCACGCCCAGTGCGCTCGGTTACGTGGGCTTCGCGTACGCGGAGGAAGGCGGGGACACCGTCAAGGAGGTCGCGGTCGACGCGGGTGACGGGTGCATCGCCCCCAGCCGCGAGACGATCGCCGACGGCAGTTACCCGCTGTCGCGTTCGCTGTACATCTACGTGAACAAGGCCAAGGCGGCGGAGAGCCCCGCGCTCAAGGCCTTCGTCGACTTCTACGTCTCCGACGACGGCCTCACGCTCGCCGTGACCGAGGCGGGCTACGTGGAGCTCCCGCAGGAACGGATCGACGGCACCCGCTCGACGTGGGAGTCGGCGGGCGTCTAGCCTCCTGGTGCGTGGGCGGGCCTCCGCCGCCCGCCCACTCGCCGCCATTCCGGTCCCGACTAAGCTCCCACCGGAGCCGAGTCGCCTCGACCGGGGCCGAGGGAGCACACACGAGATGGCGACGACGACGACCGGAACGCGCGGCCTGACCCTCGACACGCTTCGGGGGAGCGCACGCCGTCGCGGTAAGGAACGGCTCGTTCGCTCCGTGCTCCTGCTTTCGGCCGGCCTGACGGCGGCGATCTCCGTCGCGATCGTCCTCGCCCTCGCCAGCGAGGCGTTCCGTTTCCTGACCAACATCGACCTGGGCTGGTTGTGGACCGATCGTGGCTGGTTCCCGCGTCGGAACCTGTTCGATCTCCTCACGATCTTCGTCGGGACGCTCTCCATCGTCGCCTTCGCGATGATGGTTGCGACGCCGCTCGGCCTCGGAGCGGCGATCTACCTGTCCGAGTACGCGCGACCACGAACCCGTCGAGTGCTGAAGCCCGTGGTCGAGGTGCTCGCCAGCATCCCCAGCGTCGCGATGGGCTTCTTCGCGCTGACCGTGATCAACCCCGCGATCGTTCAGACGTTGTTCGACACGACGAGCACGTTCACGCTCGCCGCCGCGGGGATCGGCGTGGGGATCCTCACGGTCCCGTTGGTCGCCTCGGTCGCCGAGGACGCGATGCACGCGGTCCCGCGCGATCTTCGCGAAGCCGCGTACGGGATCGGCGCGAGGAGAAGCACCGTGACGACGAAGGTCGTCGTCCCTGCCGCCATCTCGGGCGTCGTGGCTGCCCTGATCCTTGGGATCTCGCGCGCGATCGGGGAGACGATGGTCGTCGCGCTCGCCGCCGGCGCGACCGGTGGATCGCCGCGGAACTTCGATCCCTTCGCACCCGGCCAGACGATGACGGGGGCCATCTCGTCGCTGGCGATCGGATCCGATCAGGTCCGAGGAGCCGATCAGGCGTTCAACAGCCTGTACTTCGTGGGGATCATGCTGTTCCTGTTCACGTTCGGACTGAACGTCGTCTCGCAGCGGTATGTACGCAAGGTGCGGAGGCGGTACTGATGTCCGCCGTGTCGACGGCTGCGACGCGGAGCACGGTCCGGCTCGCGCTTCAGGGGCGAGGGGCGGACGTTCGCGGCCGCCTGTTTCAAGCCGGCCTTCTCCTCATGCTGCTGTTGTCGGTCGCCGTCCTCGTCGCGCTCCTGGTGCGGGTCGTCTCCGATGCCTGGCCGGTCCTCGGCGAGCGCAGCCTGGATTTCCTGCGTTCGAACACGTCGAGCATCGACAGCCGTGCAGGTGTCCGGCAGGGACTGCTCGGTTCGTTCATCCTGATCGGGTTCGTCGCCGTCGTGGCGCTTCCGCTCGGCGTGGCTGCCGCGATCTACATCGAGGAGTACGCGGCGGATACCCGGCTCAACCGGCTGCTGATCACGAACATCCGGAACCTGGCGGGCGTGCCGTCGATCGTGTACGGGATCCTCGGCCTCGTGGTCTTCGTGAAGATCATGCGCGGCATCACGGGTCCCGAGATCTTCGGGCGTAGCCACGTATCGGGCGGGCTCACGCTCGCGATCTTGGCGATGCCGTTCGTCGTCATCGTCGCGATGGAAGCGCTGCGGGCCGTCCCGAACTCGATCCGGGAGGCGGCATACGGCGTCGGGGCGACCCGGTGGGAAGTCGTGCGCAGCCACGTGGTGCCCTACGCCGCACCGGGCATCTTCACCGGCGCGATCCTCTCGCTCGCCCGCGCGTTCGGCGAGACGGCCCCGCTTCTGCTCGTCGGCGCGACGACCGGGTTCCTCAGCACCGGGAACGCGAGCTTCCTGGAGACCCTTCGGGGTCCCTATACCTCCCTGCCCACGCTCGTCTTCGCCTGGACACGGCTGCCGGGCGAGGAGTGGCAGGCGAACGCTGCCGCGGCGATCGTCGTCCTCCTCGTCGCTATCCTGGTGGTCAACGCGGTGGCGATCGTCTTGAGGAACCGGTATGAGCGAACGTGGTGACGCGATGGAAGTGACGGAGGGCTCCAAGGTCGAGTCGGCCGATGTCGAGCGGCCAGAGGTCGGCTCGGTCACCGTCGTGCCGGTCGTCGGGCGCGGCTCGAGCCTCGAGATATCCGAGCGCGAGGCATCCGAGCGCGACGTGGTGTTCGACGTCCTCGACGTATCGGCCTACTACGGGGACTTCCGCGCCGTCCGCAACATCACGCTTCCGATCCTGGACAACGAGATCACGGCCCTGATCGGACCCTCGGGATGCGGCAAGACCACCTTCATCCGGTGCCTGAACCGGATGAACGACCTGATCCCTGGCGCACGCATCGAGGGGGCTGTCCTGTACCACGGCGTTGACCTCTACGATCCCAAGGTCGACCCCGTCGAGGTCCGCCGGCGGATCGGGATGGTGTTCCAGAAGCCGAACCCCTTCCCGAAATCGGTCTACGACAACGTGGCGTTCGGTCCCCGCATCGCCGGGTTCAAGGGCGACATGGAACAGCTGGTGGAGGAGTCGCTCCGGCGGGCGGCTCTGTGGGACGAGGTGAAGGACAAGCTGAAGCAGTCGGCGCTGGCTCTGTCGGGGGGCCAGCAGCAGCGCCTGTGCATCGCCCGGGCGATCGCG
Source organism: uncultured Actinomycetes bacterium (assembly GCA_963786805.1). Classification (GTDB taxonomy): domain Bacteria; phylum Actinomycetota; class UBA4738; order UBA4738; family HRBIN12; genus CALGFI01. Next base: position 434,213 of record CAWBAK010000004.1, on the reverse strand, counting down.
ACGAAGCCCGACGTCATCTTGATGGACGAGCCCTGTTCCTCGCTGGACCCGATCGCGACGCAGCGGATCGAGGACCTGATGCACGAGCTCGTCTCCGACTACACGATCGTGATCGTGACCCACAACATGCAGCAGGCGGCGCGCGTCTCCGATCGCACCGCGTTCTTCACCGTCGAGGTAGATGAGCGGACGGGGCAACGGACCGGCACGATCGTGGAGTACGACCGTACCGAGACGATCTTCACGAAGCCCGCGGACAAACGGACCGAGGACTACGTCACCGGGAGGTTCGGCTGATGACCCGTCCGCATTTCCACGACGAGTTGGAGAACATGGAGGTCCAGCTCCTCACGCTCGGCGAGCTCGCGGGCACCGCGGTGCGGAGGTCGGTCGACGCCTTACACCGCCACGACGACGACCTTGCCGATGCCGTCGTCGCCGGCGACGACGAGATCGACGAGCTGTATCAGAGCCTCGACCAGGGCATGCTGGCATTGCTCGCGCTCCAGGCTCCGGTCGCCGCAGACCTCCGCTTGGTCTCGGTGATCATGCACTGCAGCTTGCACCTGGAGCGGATCGGGGATCAGGCGGTGAACATCGCGAAGATCTACAAGGTCACGAGCCAGCACCCCGGGAACGCCACGATCCTCCAACAGCTGGGCGAGATGGGTGACATCGTCGTCGAGATGGTCCGGACTGCGATGGACGCGCTTCGCCGCCGGGACGTGGAGCTCTGTTTGACCCTCCCGAAGATGGACGATCCCGTCGACCGGCTGAACCGCAACATGCATTTCGAGGTCGCCAAGCTCGCCGACGACCCGGGAGCGCTCGACTGGGGGCTCCACATGAACATCGCCGCGCGGGCGTTGGAACGCGTTGGAGATAATGCCGTCGACATCGGCGAACAGGTCGCGTTCCTGATCACGGGGGAGTTCCGTGAGTTCAGCGACGCGTCCCATCCCGGCGGCGTCGTCGCAGATGCCGACTGACCCACCGAGGATCCTCGTGGTCGAGGACGAGGAGTCGCTCGCCGAGTCCGTCCGCTACAACCTCGAGCGCGAGGGGTACGGCGTGAGCGTCGCGAGCGATGGCCGTCAGGCGCTCGAACGCTTCCGCGCAGATGAACCGTCGTTGGTGATCCTCGACCTGATGCTTCCCGAGATCTCCGGATTGGACCTATGCCGGACGATGCGCGCCGAGTCGGACGTCCCAATCATCATGGTGACGGCGAAGGACGCGGAAGCGGACAAGGTGGCGGGACTCGAGCTCGGTGCCGACGACTACGTCACCAAGCCCTTCTCGATGCGCGAGCTCGTCTCTCGCGTTCGGGCCAACCTGCGGCGTACGCGTCCGTCCGTCGCGCCCGACGGTACCGACGAGGTGCTGGCCGTAGGGCCCGTGCGCATGGACGTCGGCCGGCACGAGGTGTCGGTCGGAGGGGCCTCGGTGCTCCTGCCGCCCAAGGAGTTCGAGCTTCTCGAGGCCTTCCTTCGGCGGAAGGGACGGTTGCTCACGCGCGACTTCCTGATCGAGGAGGTGTGGGGACCGGACTATTTCGGGGACACGAGGACCCTCGACGTGCACGTCAAGCGCCTGCGCCGCAAGATCGAGGCCGACCCCCACCATCCCGACCACCTCCTGACCGTGCGTGGGCTCGGGTACAAGTTCGTCGGCTGAGCCTTTTCCGCTAGCCTGAGAGTCCATTCCCCATGGACGACTCCTCACCTCTTCACGCGGAACCCGAGAGCCGGTACCTCAACCGCGAGCTCGCCTGGCTCGACTTCAACGAACGGGTCCTGGCCCTCGCCGAGGACGCGGCGCTTCCGCTGCTCGAGCGGGTGAAGTTCCTCGCCATCTTCGGGAGGAACCTCGACGAGTTCTTCCAGATCCGCGTCGCCGGCCTCCAGGAGCAGGTCGAGGCCGGGATCAGCAAGCGCGGGCCCGACGATCGCTCCCCGGCCGAGCAACTGGCGGAGATCACGGAACGGACGAAGGAGCTCTGCGGCCGGGCGGCCGCGGTGCTCGCGTCCGAGATCCTGCCGGCGCTGGAGAAGGAGCGGATCAAGATCGTCCGCTCGTTCGACGTCCTCGACCCGCAGGACGCGGAGGTCCTGGATCGGGAGTTCAACGAGCGGATCTTCCCCGTGCTCACCCCGCTCTCCGTCGACCCCGCCCACCCGTTCCCGTACATCTCGAGCCTGTCGCTCAACCTGGCGGCGATCGTGCGCGACCCGGTGACGGGCGTCCGCCGGTTCGCCCGGGTGAAGGTGCCACCGCTGCTCGACCGCTTCGTGCCGCTGCCCGACGGAGAGCGGTTCGTCCCGCTCGAGGTGGTGATCGCGGCCAACCTCGAGTGGCTCTTCCCCGGCATGGAGATCGTGTCGCACCACGCCTTCCGGGTGACCCGGGACGCCGACGTCGAGGTCGAGGAAGACGAGGCCGGCGACCTGCTGGAAGCGATCCAGACCGTCCTGCGACGTCGGCGGCGAGGAGCGAGCACCGTCCGGCTCGAGGTCGACGAGAGCATGAGCGAGGAGGTGCTCGAGCTGTTGCTGCGCGAGCTCGACCTCGACGCCTCCGAGGTCGTCGTGACCCCCGGGCTCCTCGATCTCGGATCGCTGTGGTCGTTGTACGGCCTCGACCGCCCCGAGCTGAAGCACGAGGTCTGGATCCCGGCGACCCAGCCACGACTCGTGGACGGGGACGGCCCGCCGGACCTGTTCGGCACGCTGCGAGCCGGGGACGTGCTCGTTCATCATCCATACGACTCGTTCTCCTCGTCCGTGGAAGCGTTCGTCCAACAGGCGGCGCTCGACCCCGCGGTGCTCGCGATCAAGCAGGCGCTCTACCGCACGTCGACGCAGGAGAGCCCGATCATCCGCGCCCTGATCCGGGCGGCGGAGCTCGGGAAGCAGGTGGTCGCGCTCGTCGAGCTGCGGGCGCGGTTCGACGAGGAGGCGAACATCGGGTACGCCCGTGCGCTCGAGCAGGCGGGCGTGCACGTCGTCTACGGCGTCGTCGGCCTCAAGACGCACGCGAAGATCTCGCTCGTCGTCCGACGCGAGCAGGGCGGCGTCCGAAGGTACGCGCATATCGGGACCGGGAACTACAACGCCGTGACGGCGACGATGTACGAGGATGTCGGCCTCTTGACGGCCGATCCGGAGATCGGGGCGGACCTGACCGATCTGTTCAACCTGCTGACCGGGTACAGCCGCCAGCGCGAGTATCGAGCGATCGTCGTCGCGCCCAACGACCTGCGTCCTCGGATGATCGAGCTGATCCGCCAGCAGGCGCACGATGGCGGCCGCATCGTGCTGAAGATGAACGCGCTCGTCGACCCGCCGATCATCGAGTCCCTCTATGAGGCGTCGGTGGCCGGCGCCGAGATCGATCTCGTCGTTCGCGGGATCTGCTGCCTCCGGCCCGGGGTCCCCGGGATGTCCGAGCGGATCCGCGTCCGCTCCATCGTCGGGCGGTACCTGGAGCACTCGCGGATCTTCCGTTTCGGCCAGGGCGACGAGGCCCGGTTCTCCATCGGCTCGGCCGACCTCATGCAGCGGAACCTCGACCGGCGCGTGGAGGCGCTCGTCCCGGTGACCGATCCCGCGCTGACCGCTCGGCTGGACGAGGTGTTGGACGTCCTGCTCGCCGACGACACGCTCGCCTGGACGCTCGGTCGCGACGGCGAGTGGACGAAGGTGCCGACCGAGCGAGGCGTCAACGCCCAGGAGCGCTTGCAGGAGATCGCGGTCGAGCGAGCTCGAGCCGATCGATGACCCTGGAGCGCGAGACGAAGCTGCAGGTTCCGCCTGGGTTCCGCCTACCCGATCTGGGTGGCGACGGCATCGTTGCGGTCGAGGGGGAGGCGCAACGTTTCGCGACGACCTACGTCGACACCGATGACCTGCGGCTCGCGCGCTGGGGGAGCTCCTTGCGCCATCGTCAGGGACAGGGGTGGACGGTCAAGCTTCCCGCCGGCAGTGGCGGAGACCTGCTGACCCGCGACGAGCTCGTGTTCGAAGGCGACGACCCACGGAAGCTGCCCGTCGCGGCGGCCGATGTCGTGCGGGCGTACGTTCGCGGCGCAGCGCTCGCGCCGGTCCTGCTGTTCCGGACGGTCCGGCGCCCCGTCGAGCTGAACGACGAGCTCGGTCGCCGGCTCGCGGTGGTCACCGACGACGAGGTCTCGACGATGCAGGGCCGCCGTGTGGCTGCCCGCTTCCGCGAGATCGAGGTCGAGCTCGACGACGGCGTTCCCAAGGAGACGGGCGAAGCGATCGTGCGGACGCTGCAGGCCGCCGGGGCGGGACAGGTCGACAACGTGCCGAAGCTCCACCGCGCGCTCGGATCTCGCGCCGAGGCTCCTCCGGACGTGGTGGTCCCCACGTTGGACCGAGCCGCCGACGTCCGAGACATCGTCCGCGCCGCGGTGTCGGCGTCGTTCGTGCGGCTCGTCCGGAACGACGCGGGCGTGCGGCTCGGCGAGGACCCGGAGGCCGTCCACCAGGCGCGGGTGGCCGCGCGCCGCCTCCGTTCGGACCTTCGGACGTTCCGCGACGCGCTCGAGCCGTCGTGGTCCGATCCGCTGCGCGACGAGTTGAAGTGGCTCGGCCTCGCGCTCGCGGAGGCCCGGGACGCGGACGTTCTCCGCGAGCGCATCCGTTCAGCGGGGGCGCGGCTCCGGCCGCAGGATCGCGGGGCGGTCGATCGGTTGCTGCACGTCGTCGAGCAGCGCCGCGACGATGCCCGCACGGTGTTGCTCGACGCGCTCCGCTCGGATCGGTACGTCGCGGTGCTCGATGCCCTCGTGGAGGCATCCCACGACCCACGGGTCCTCGACGGCATCGCGACCGCGCCGGCCGCGACCGTGCTGCCCTCGATGCTCGACTCGCCGTGGAAGGAGCTGGTCACCGCCGTCGACCGTCTCGCCGAGGACGACGGCGACGAGGCCCTGCACACGGCCCGGATCCACACGAAGCGGGCGCGATACGGCTCGGAGGCGGCCGCTCCCGTGTTCGGCAAGAAGGCGCGTGCGTTCGCGGAGGCTGCGGCGACCCTTCAGGACGTCCTCGGCGAGCATCAGGACGCCGTGGTCGCCGGTGCCTGGCTGCGCGAGACGGCCGCCGCCGAGCCGGACCTCGCATTCGTGGCCGGACAGCTCGACGCCTTCGAGGTGCTTGCCGCGCAGGAAGCCCGGCGACGCTGGCCCGACGCTTGGAACACGCTTTCGCGCAAGAAGTTGCGCTTCTGGTCGTGAGCGCCGGGGAGGTCGTTCGCGCCGCGGGGGGCATCGTGATGCTCCCCGACGGTGAGGAGCCGCGCATCGCGCTCGTCCACCGGCCCAAGTACGACGACTGGACCTTCCCCAAGGGGAAGCTCCTCGACGGCGAGCCCGATGATCAGGCGGCGCTGCGAGAGGTCGAGGAGGAGACCGGACTCCGGTGTCGGCTCGGCAACCCGGTCGACTCCGTCACGTACACGGACCGATCGGGAAGACCGAAGGTGGTGCGGTACTGGAGGATGACGCCGGACGGCGGCGAGTTCCGGCCGAACGACGAGGTCGACGAGCTCCGCTGGGTCGGACCCGACGAGGCGATGGCGCTCCTCACGTACGGGCACGACCGCGATCTGCTCCGGTCCGTGCTCGCCGAGCGAACGCGTTCGCCCGTCTACCTCGTCCGGCACGCGAAGGCCGGGGTGCGGGAGCTGTGGGAAGGCCCCGATGAGGAACGCCCGCTCACCCGGCGAGGACGTCGTCAGGCGGACCGGCTCGTCGAGCGCCTCGAGGGTTTGGAGATCGAGCGCATCGTCTCCAGTCCGTTCTCGCGATGCCTCCAGACCGTCGAGCCGCTCGCCCGCGCTCGCGGGCCTCGAGGTGGAGACCGCCGACGAGCTCGCCGAGGGGGCGGATCCGGAGCGAACCATCGAGTTCATCCGCCGCCTCGAGCCCGTGCCGACGGTCCTGTGCGGCCACGGAGGCGAGATCGACGCGGTCGTCCGGGCGTTCGAGGACGAAGGCGCGAAGGTGGAGGGCTCCCGTGGGCTGGCGAAAGGCTCGGTCTGGGTGCTCGAGCGCGAGGACGGGAGTGTCGTCTCGGCCCGGTACCTGCCCGCGCCAGCAGGATGAGCGCGGGTCCCACGCGGTACGCGGTGCTCGACCTCGGCAGCACGACGTTCCAGCTGCTCGTCGCCGACGGTGAGCCGGATGGCACGGTGACGCCCGTGCTGCGGGACCGAGAGGTCCTCAATCTCGGCCAGGTCCTTGGGGAGGAGGGACGGATCCCCGAGGACGTCGCCGCTCGAGCCGCCGACACGGCGGGACGACTCCGAGACATCGGCATCCGTGCGGGGGCGGCGGAAGTGGTGGCGATCGCGACCAGCGCGTTGCGCGACAGTCCGAATCGGCAGGAGCTCGCCGATCTCCTGACGGATGCGGTGGGTGGGCCGGTTCGTTTCATCGACGGACCGGAGGAGGCCCGGCTCACGTTCGCCGGCGTGGCCGCGAGCGTGGCGCTCGGATCCGGGCCGACGCTGCAGCTCGACCTCGGGGGCGGCAGCCTCGAGGTCGCCCTCGCGGACGAGCGCGGGCTCCGGTGGGGTGCGAGCGTTCCCGTCGGGGCAGGTCGACTCACCGGCCTGTTGATCGAGGGCGACCCACCCACACGGGCGGAACGCAAGCAGGTGCGTTCGGAGGTGGAGGAGGCGCTCGAGCCGCTCGTGTCGCGGGTGAAGGAAGCGCAGCCGGAACGCTTCGTGGGAAGCGGCGGAACCGTCGGCGCGCTCGGGCGGCTCATCGCCGCCGAACGCTGGGAGGTGCCGCCCGAGAGCCTGAACCAGCTGGAGATCTCGGTCGAAGACCTCCAAGCCGTGACTCGGAAGCTCTCGGCGCTGACGCTGAAGGAACGGCTGAAGCTCCGAGGCATCGACGAGCGCAGGGCGGAGATCCTTCCCGCCGGGGGATGGATCCTCTCGACCGCCGCGAGCTTGTTCGGCGCCGAGTCGCTGATCCACTCGGAGTGGGGGCTCCGCGAGGGCGTCGTGCTCGACGCGCTGGGTCTCGCCGGATCGCCACCCCCTTCGCCGGAGGACCTGCGGGCGCGCTCCGTGCAGCGCCTCGTCCGCGTGTGGGGCGAGGATCCGGCACACGTCGACATCGTCGCGCGGGTCGCCGGCCGGCTCTTCGACGAGACGGCGGACCTGCACGGTCTCGGGATCCTCGAGGCGGAGTGGCTGGAGCACGCGGCGCGGCTCCACGAGATCGGCACCGCCATCTCGCCCGCGAAGTTCCACAAGCACGGCGCCTACCTGGTGGAGCACAGCGGGATCCGCGGTTTCTCTCCCGAGGAGATCGCGTCGATCGCGACCATCGTCCGGTTCCAGCGGGGCAAGGATCCTCGCGCCGTCTACCCACCGTTCGCCGGACTGAACGAGCGCGCGCAGTACGCGTGCGTCGTCCTCGTCGCGCTCCTCCGCCTCGCCCATCCGATCGCTCGCGGCCTCGAAGGCGAAGCGCTCGACGTCTCCGCCGAGGTCGACGACGGCATGTTGCGGATCGGGGTCTCGGGAGCCGCAGATCCGCAATCGGCGGTCCTGGAGGCGCGGCAGAACGTGGGGCTTCTCGAGCGGGCGCTCGGGAGGACCGTCGAGGTCGACGCTCGCGGCTAGCGCGTCCGTTTGTGGTCCCTGGCCCGGGCGTGGTAATCAACTCGGCCGCAACCGATGGAGGGCTGGTGTGCCGAAGCCATGCGACTGATCCCCCGCAACGAGACGTTCTTCCAACTGTTCGTCAACCAGGCGAAGAACATCGAGACGGCGGCGGGAGTGCTCTTCGAGCTGATCGACAGGTTCGACGATGCGTCCGCGAAGGCCGCGCGGATGCGAGACCTGGAGCACGAGGGCGACGAGATGACCCACGAGATCATGCGCCGGCTGAACACGGTCTTCGTCACGCCGTTCGACCACGAGGACATCCATGAGCTCACGACGACGCTGGACGATGTGATCGACCACATGGAGGCCGCGGCCGACCTGTTCATCCTCTACAAGATCGAGGCGCCCTTGCCGGGGATGAGGGCCCAGGCCGACGTGCTGGTTCGGGCGTCGCGAACGATCCGCGAGGCGCTCGAGACACTCCCCAAGTACAAGCTCCTCAGTCCCTACGCGATCGAGGTCAACCGGCTCGAGAACGAGGGCGACCGGGTCTACCGCCAGGCCATCGCGGACCTGTTCGGCGGGGATCATCGTGCCATGGACGTCCTCAAGTGGCGGGACATCATCGACGAGATGGAGGCGGCCATCGATCGCCTCGAAGACGTCTCGGATGTCCTCGAGGGCATCTCGCTGAAACACGCCTGATGCCGCTCTGGATCGTCCTCGTCCTCGCCTATCTCTTCGAGTTCGCCAACGGCTGGACGGACGCGCCGAACTCGATCGCGACGGTCGTTTCCACCCGGGTGCTCCGTCCCTATCAGGCCGTGATCATGGCGGGGTTCTTGAACCTCGTCGGCGCGCTCACGGGTACGGCCGTCGCCAAGACCATCGCCGCCGGGATCGTCGAGCCCAACTTCGTCGACCTCACCACGATCGCGGCCGCGCTGCTCGCCGCGTCGCTCTGGGCGCTGGGGGCGCAGTACTTCGGACTCCCTTCCAGCGAGTCGCACGCGCTGGTCGCGGGCCTGCTCGGCGCCGGGTTCGCGGCCGGTGGATTCGAAGCGCTGGAATGGTCCGGAACCGAGAAATCGCTGATCGGCCTCGTGAGCTCCCCGCTTGGCGGATTCCTGGTCGGTTTCCTGCTGATGGTGCTGATCTACAACGTGTTCGCGCGCGTGCGCAGGGCGGTCGTGGCGCGAGTCTTCGGCAGAGCCCAGATCCTGTCGGCCGCGTTCATGGCGTTCAGCCACGGGACGAACGACGCGCAGAAGACGATGGGCATCATCACGCTGGCCATCTTGATCAACGAAGCGGGACCGGGTGGAACGGTGCCCGCGGAGTTCGACATCCCGACCTGGGTCATCGTGACCGCCGGGTTCGTGATGGGCGTCGGGACGATGGTCGGTGGATGGCGGGTCGTCCGCACACTCGGACTCCGCCTCACCAAGCTCGAGCCCGTACAGGGATTCGCCGCCGAGACGGGGGCCGCGACGGTCATCACGGTCGCGGCGCACCTGGGGATCCCGGTCTCGACGACGCACGCGATCGGCTCCGCGATCATGGGCGTCGGAGCGACGAAGCGGTTCTCGGCGGTTCGGTGGGGAGTCGCGAGACAGGTGGTCGCCGCGTGGATCCTGACGTGGCCGACGTGCTTGGTCCTCGGGTTCGTCTTGGGGAAGCTCCTCCCTCTCGTGGTGGGTGGCTGAACCAACCCCACCCGTCCGGCAGGCCCGGCTGGCCCCTACCCGTCGACGCGCTCGTCGTCGGTCGCCGAGATCCAGCTTGCGATGGTGGTGACGGGTCGGAACCCGATCCGTTCGTAGAGCGCGGTCGCGGGTCCGTCGCGCTCGGCGAGCAGGTAGGTGCGTTCGGCGCCGGCGGTCGCCGACTCCGAGGCGGCGTGGCGCGCGAGGGCGCTCGCGAACCCTCGTCGGCGTGCCCGCGGGAACGTCACGACGTGATCGACGTACCCGACGCCTTCGAGTACCAGCAGCGCGGCGAACGCGACGGATGCTCCATCCTGCCGGACCGTGAACCATCGCCGCCCGGCCGGGACGAGTACGTCGCGCTCGATCGACTCGATCTCCTCCACGACGCCGGCGTCCTTCACGTCGAACCATGCGAGAGACTCACGATGGGCGCGCCAGAACGCGTCGTCGAACGCCTCGCACCTCCTCGACGCGGGCGCCGCCGGTCCGACGCGGTGTCTCCCGAGTGCTCCATGACGACGTCCCACAGGATCGGATCGCCGCGCGTGCTCGCGTCTACGAGGAGTTCCGTCTGGTCCTCCGGCCGGAACACCACGACGTGCGCTCGCCGGACGCCACACCGTGCCATGGCCGGTAGCAGCGCCTCCTCGACCTCGGCCAGCCGGACGGGCTGCTCCGTCTCGACCCGGGCGTAGTTGGGCTCCTGGACGCGCGGATACCGCGGGTCCGAGACGACCGCCCCCCACCATGCGGGTTCGACGCGGTCGAACAGCGCGTCCTGCGCCCGCCAGTACCGGAGCAACGGTTCGAGATCGGGGCGGTCCACCCGCGTATCGTCTCAGGGCCCCCGCGTCCGCCGCTGCGCTACGCTCGGCCGTCGTGATCACGAGCCGGATCTACCGCGACGGGGAGCTGAAGGAAGAGGCGTCCTTCGATCCCAGCGACGTCGAGGCCTGTCGTGCCGCGGGCGACCAGCGGATGATCTGGATCGACGTCGTGGATCCCACCGACGACGAGCTCTCGCAGCTCCAGCGGACGCTCGGGCTGCACGAGCTCTCCGTCGAGGACAGCCGCCGCTGGGGCCAGCGATCGAAGGTCGAGTTCTACCCCAAGTACGTCTTCCTGGTGGTTCACGGGATCCGCCTCGATGAGGGCGGTGAGCTCGTCGACTCCGAGCTGCACGCGTTCGCCGGGGAGCAGTTCTACCTGCTCACGATCCGACGGGCGCCGCTGCTCGAGTTCCACAAGACCGTGGAGCGCACCGGCCGGATCTCCCACCTCTCCTCCGAGGGGATCGGCTTCCCGCTCTACCTGCTGCTCGACGAGATCGTCGACGGGTACCTCGACGTCGTGGAGCGCCTGGAGGACCAGGCCGACGAGGTCGAGGAGGAGGTCTTCTCCGAAGGGGAGGAGGTCGAGGGCCTGCAGGAGCGGATCTTCCGGACGAAACGCAAGGTCGTCGTGTTCCGGCGCGCGGTCGCGCCGCTCCGAGAGGTCATCGACCTGCTCGACGAGCACGGCGACCTCGTGACGCCGCCGCTCGTCCCGTACTACCGGGACGTGCTGGACCACGTGATCAGGAGCCAGGAGATGATCGACAACATCCGCGAGCTGCTCACCGGCGCGCTCGATGTCCGGATGGCCCAGGCGTCCAACCGGCTCAACATCGTGATGAAGCAGCTGTCCGCGTGGGCCGCCATCATCCTGATCCCGACCTTGATCGCCGGCATCTACGGGATGAACTTCCGTCACATGCCCGAGCTCGACTGGAAGCTCGGATACCCCTTCGCGCTCGGCATCATGGGCGCTTCGGCCTTCACGCTCTATCGGGTGTTCCGGCGACGGGGCTGGTTGTAGCGATGGGCTCGGATCGGTCGCAGGCATGTGCCGCGCGCTGAAGGTGTTGTGCGTCGCCGAAGATCCCGACGCGCTTGCCGCGCTCAAGCGGGCGGCGGTGTCGGCGGAGTGGGAGCTCTCGCCGGGCGCGACCGGTCCGGAGGAGGCGATCCGCCGGCTCCACGAGGAGCGGCCGCACGTGGTCGTCGCGTTCGGGGCGTTCGAGGGATTCCTCGCGCAAGCCATCGAGGCCTACCCGGCGCTCCGCGTCGTAACGGACAGGGACGTGCCCGGTGCCGGGGCCGTCGTGGGGTCGCTCGAAGAGGTCCGTTCGGCCGTGTTGGGACGACCCCGGCCCGGGCCAGTTCGTTAGTCGCGTCGTCTTCGGCGGAGCTGTCGGTCAGGCGCACCCGGCCCACGCGCTCCACGAGTTCGTGGACGCGGCCATCCGGATCGAGACGATGACGTTGGCGCGGCCGTTGAACACCGAGCGGTTGGGCTGGCCGAAGTGGTCGGCGCGATCGGGCCAGTACCGGGTTGCCTGTTGGAAGAGGCCGGCGTAGCCGTTCGGGTTGTATGCCTCGGGCCGGAGCTCGGACTCGCAATGCGCGACCTGGATCGCCTTGAGCGGGGTGCCCGGACTGTCCCAATGCCTCGCCGCGCACTTGATGAGTTGTTTGATGTGCCAGGTTCCCTCGCGCCAGTCGTAGTCGCAGATACGGCGAGGAACCTCGTTCGCGGCGTTCGCCGAGGTGGCCGGACCGGCCATCGCGAGCGCCGCCGTCATGAGTGCCGCGCCGAGGGCGCGGCGTGCGATGGTTCGTCGGATCATCGTGGTTTTCACCCCCGCGGTGAACGCCGGCTGGAGGCCGGGTTCATGTCGCGCCGGGCAGGGAGCCCGGGCGGCCCGTGGTAGGTCGTGGGTGCTCGATCACCTCCGTCGTCGTCGTCGGCTATCCGTTCGACCTCGCGACGGTCCGTCCGGAGTGCTTCCCCGGCCCGCGGGCGCGCCACCCTCCGTCACTGGACGTGGTGGGGGGTTCGCGTGAGGGCCGTAGGGGATCGGGCCAACCCTTGGATCGTTCGGCCCGATCGTCCTTCTGGAACGCGTCCTTTCGACCTTACCCAGCCACCGCCTGTACGAACAATGACCTACAGCACTGGAACTGACCGAGGGTCAGGTGCTGCCAAGACCGGGTCGTGCCTCGCTCAGGCACCGGTACCATGGCGGTACGGCCATGAAGATCCTGCTCGCGGCACCGCGGGGGTACTGCGCCGGCGTCGAGCGCGCCGTCGAGGCGGTCGAGCGCGCGCTGATCAGCCACGGGGCGCCGGTCTACGTCCGCAAGCAGATCGTGCACAACGCCCACGTCGTGCGCGACCTCGAGGCGAAGGGGGCGGTGTTCGTCGAGGACGAGACGGATGCTCCCAACGGTTCGGTCCTGGTGCTGTCCGCGCACGGCGTCGCCCCCGAGGTCTACGACCGGGCTCGGGAGCGGGCGCTCACCGTGCTGGACGCGACCTGCCCGCTGGTCACGAAGGTGCACCTGGAGGCCCGCCGCTTCGCCACCGACGACCGCACGATCGTGCTGATCGGTCACGCCGGCCACGAGGAGGTGGTGGGCACCACCGGCCAGGCGCCGGACCGAACGCTCCTGGTCCAGAGCGTGGACGACGCGCGGACCCTGCAGGTCGGAGACGCCGAGAACCTCTCGTACTTGACTCAGACGACCCTGTCGGTTGACGAGACCAACCAGATCATCGCGGTCCTGCGCGAGCGGTTCCCCTCGATCCAGGGGCCGCCCCGCGAGGACATCTGCTACGCGACCCAGAACCGCCAGGACGCGGTGAAGGAGATCGCGCGGCGGGCGGACGTGGTCCTGGTGATCGGCTCGGACAACTCCTCGAACTCGAAGCGGCTCGCGGAGGTCGCGCGGGAGCTCGGAACGCCGGCGTACCTCGTGGACGACGAGCGCGAGGTCGACCCGGCGTGGCTGGACGGCGCCGAGATCGTCGGCTTGACCTCCGGGGCGAGCGCGCCCGACTGGCTCGTCGACCGGATGCTGGCCTGGTTCGCAGCGCGCGGTGCGGTCGAGGTCGAGGAGATCCGGCTCACCGAGGAACACCTGCGCTTCTCCGACGTCCGGATGTAAGCCACCGCCCGGGCCGCCGATCGCAGGGTCGTTCGATCGGTCCGGCGCTCAGCTCCAGGCGGAGAACTGGTCGCGATCCTCGTCCTCGGCGGGGAGCTGTTCGATCGCGACGAGGGTGTTCGTCGATCGGACGCCCGGAAGCGCCTGGATCCGTTCGAGGACGACCCTCGACGCCTCCTCCCAGTCGAACGGGATCTCCGCGAGGATGTCGTCCTCGCCAGCGATCAGCGCCACGCCGGCGACCTCGTCCATCTCCGTGAGCGACTCGAAGATCTGCGTCGTCGTCTCCGGAGTCGTCTGGATCCGCACGAAGCACGCGGGACCCGTCCGCTGCATCGGCATCGTGGAGCCCAGTCCCCCGCCGGCGAGCCCCACCACGTGGCCGGGCACGACCGCCGTCGTCAGGCTGCGCTCGATGCCGTCGATGCGTTGGATCGAACGAAGGACGTCCGCCGCGATCGAGGTGAGGTCCGGTCCGTGCGTCGCGGCCAGGATGTCCCAGTCGCCCACCACGAGCATCGAGTGGTGCACGCCCCGGGCGGACTCGAGCTGCATCAGGACCTCCTCGACCTTGCCCGGCTTCACCCGAAGGAAGACGAAGGCATCCACGCGGCCACGCTAGGTCCGGCTCGCGGTTGGTGCAAGGACCCCTCGCCCGAGCGCGACCGGGTTCAGGCTTCGGGAACCGGTTGGGCTCCGCGGCAGAGCCGGTCGAGCTCCTCGGCCCCGTCCTCCGGCCCGACCGCGATGAGCCGGTCGCCGGCCTGGAGCTGGAAGCGTCCGCGAGGGCGGTAGATCCATCGGGGTCCGCGCTGCACGGCAAGGACAAACATGCCGGTCTCGGTCTCCACGCCGAGGTCCTTCAGCGTTCGCCCGTCGGCCGACGAGCCGGCCTCGACGATCGCTTCGGCGCTCGTCTCTTCGGTCTCCTCCAGCGCCATCTGCACCACCGGGTGCAGCGGCTCGCCGTGCTCGACGTACCAGGTCAGGTCCCGTGCGGCGTCGCACATCGACTCGCTCGCGCTCCCCAGGCGAAGGAGACCGCGGAGCTCGTCGGGATCCCTCGCCTCCGGCGCCGAGCGAAGGACCCAGGACTCGAGCTCGTCGTGCAGGATGTCGCTCCGGGCCTCGAGCGCTCCGACCTCGGCCGCGAGCGAGCGGTCGTTGAACAGCAACGAGGAGTACGCGAGCCCGACGGCCGCCTCCGACAGATCCTTCAGCTCGATGAGGATGTCCACCGCACGGTCGAGCTCGGACAGCGGCGGCGCGTCGGCGTCGGCGGGCTCGGGGAGCGACGGCGCCCCGGCGAGCTCGCGCGCGAGGTTCACGCCCTCACCGGGGCCCCGGACGAGCATGACGTCGGCCTCGGAGATCACGTCGTCGGGGCCCGGGTCGAACTGCCAGTCGATCCCGCTGCGGATCGCCATGACCCACATCCCGGTCTCGGTCGGCAGCGAGATGTCCCGCAGAGACCGGCCGATCATGGCGGAGCCCTCGCGGACGCGGATCCGCGCCGTCATCTCGTCCGCGTGCCGAAGGTCGCGACGCAGGTTGTCCGGGATCCCGAGCTTCGCCTCGACGACGCGCGCGATGTCCGACGCGGCATCTCCGATCTGCTCGATCGCGTCGGCGATCGAGAGCACACCGGCCATCCCCTCGGCATCCTCAGGGCTCCGGGCGGCGAGCATCGCCGTCATGCGGAGCCGGCGAAGGTGGCCAGCCATCCGCTCCTCGAGGTCCTCGACCTCACGCGCGAGCTTCTCCTCGTTGAAGAAGACGGCCGCGTAGGCCAGGTCGACCATCAGCTCGGAGGCGTCCTTCGCCTCGATGAGGAGGTCCTTGACGCTCTTCGGTTCGTTATCCACGTTCGTTATCCATGCTGGTTATCCATGAAGGATCGCTCCGGATACTCCCATAGCGAACAGGACGGCGGCGACGCCCACCAGGTCCATCAGGCTCGTGATCAGCGGCACCGCCTGGTTATCGGGGTCCAACCCGAACCTCGTGGTCACGACGGCCGTGTAGTAGCCGGCCAGCAGGATGATCGGAAGGACGATGACGCCGGCGAGCAGCGTCCCCGCCACGATCGCTCCCACGCCCGGATGCAGGAGCCCCGCACGGTCGGCGAGGCCGGTCAGTTGTTCCAGCGCCGCGGCGAGGGCACCGATGGCCGTGAACACCAACAGGCCGAAGACGACGACGATCGTGCCGTCGACCACCGCCGGTGGTTCCGGGCGACCCCGCGGCGTGATCACGCCCAGCTGCAGCTTGGACGTGAGTCGCGACGACAAGATCCCGCCGAGCGCGCCCGCCTGGGAGACGAACGGGGGGATCAGGATCAGCACGGCGGGCACGAGCTCGAGGGATTCGCGGCGCGCCTCGAGCAGCGCTCCGGCGAACACGTCGAGCAGCGGCACCAGCGCGATCACGCCCAGCATCTCGACCAGGATCCGCCGGACCTCCCGTTTGGTCCTCATGCTCGTGACGAGCGCGGCGCCGGCGAGGACCGTGCAGATCGCCGCGACGGTCGCGTTCGCAACATCGTTCCTGGGGATGAACGCGGCGAGGAAGAGCGTCGGCAGGGTGACCATGTCGCCGATCGCCGTCACCATCGGGGTGGACACGGCGTCGAGGTCCCATCCTCGGCGGAAGGACTGGATCGAGATCGCGACCGTGACGATCAGGATCACCGCCGAGGCGAGAACGCCGCCGAACACCGAGATCGTGACGAGGTCCCAGAACGAGATCGTGCGCTCGCCGAAGGCAGCGGCCACGAGCTTGGCGAGCGCCGCGAGATAGAACGACGACAGGACGCTCGTCAGGAGTCCGACCTCGACGTTGGTCCGCAGGATCGAACCCGGCCGCAGGGTGGGCTCGAACAGCCCCGCGTGGATCCCCGTGCCGAGCCGCGCGCCGATCGCACCGAAGATCGTGCCGCGCATCCCGACCGACGCGGGGATCAGGACGAGCAGGCCGGGGAGCAGGTCGAGCGTGCCGGTGATCGAGCCGAGCGTCAGGCCGGCGACGAACGATGCGGCCGTGGAAAGGACGAGCGCGACCAGGCCCTGCCGGAGCGTTCGACGCTCGGCTCGCAGGGTCGCCCACAAGGAGCGTGCGCGAGGGCGGATGGCCATAACGGTTCGCTCATCGAGTCGGTCTCCCCGGCGTACGGCTGGGCCGGAGGCAGTATGGCCCCGCGGTCATTGCGAGACAACCGACTCCTGGACCCAATCACGGGTGAGGAAGAGCCAGAACGCGAGGCCGGCATAGGGCCCGTAGCGGCGGAACCGGCGCTCGATGGCTCGGTCGGTCACGGATCTGCGCCCGGTGAGCCTCGCGTAGGTGGGTCGTGTCCACGAGTCCAGGATCAGGCGGTGGTAGCGACCGAGCGTCATCATCACGTGCGCCGCCGCATACGGTCCCACACCGGGAAGCGCGAGCAGGCGTGCCTCGAGCTCGGCATCGGGAAATTCGTCGGCACTCGCGCGGCCGAACCATTCCAGATCGAGGTCGCCGTCGGCGACCGAACGGGCGAGCTGCAGGAGGTACGCGCCGCGGTATCCCGCCCGGGCGACGTCGCGGAAGAAGGTCTCGCCGGCCTCGGCCATCGCCGACGGCGTCGGGAACGCCCGCCCCCACGGGTCCCCGTCCGCCGCGGCGGCTGCGGGCTCGCCGAGGTGAAGGACGATCGCGTGGACCATCCGGACCGTCGCCGACCAGGTGCAGTTCGTCGTGCAGATCGTCTTCACGACGTCCTCGAACACGGTCGGGCTTCGCACCATCCGGCCGGCGCCCGCCGTCGCCCACGCGAGCTCCGGGTCCTCCGCCGCGACGGCGTAGAAGGAGGAGAGGTCCGCGTCGAGCCGGAGCATGTGGCGCACGGCCTCGAGCAGCTCGGCGACGACCGGCTCCGAGACCGCGGGGCCGAGGACGGTGACCCGCGCGCCGGCCCGGCGGCCGGGCTCGATCCGAACGCGCCGGGGGCGGCCGCGCTTCGTCGGGAGCGTGAGCTCGACCGCTCGGTGGTCGGGATCCGGTTTCATCGGAGGAAGGTCGACGAAGCCGTGCGAGTTCAACGTGCGCACGAGGTCGACCGGCTCGCCGCCGCCCCCCGTGAGCCGCATCGATCGAGCCCGCGCCCGCGCGAGCCGGGATTCAGGCCGAGTCATCCGCGCGTCGCCGCTCGCGCCAGGCGCGCACCTTCGCCCGGTTCCCGCACGTCGACATCGAGCACCAGCGACCGGAGTGATTCTTGGAGCGGTCGAAGAAGACGGCGTTGCAGTCGTCTCCCGCGCACCCCTTCAGCCCGTCCCACGTCCCCTGGAGATCGGCGAGGAACGCCACGGCGACGATCCGCCCGAGGGCGCCGGCGACCCCTCCCTCGGTCGGGAGCAGGGCCGGCCCTCCGCGGCCGAACTGCGGACGGAGTCCGGCACGCCGGACGGCCTGATCGATCGCGGCGACATCCCGGTCGGCGAGCCCCGCTCCGTCCGGCGTCCGCACCTTCGCGTGGAGCGCCCGGTGGAGCTCGAGCGCGGCCTCGCCGTCCGCGTCCGTGAATGGCGCGTCGTCGTCCAGCAGGCCGCGTCGGCGGAGGAAGTCTTCGAGCAGCTCGCGGGATGGCGGCAGATCTCCCACCGCGCCGGGACCGTGCTCGTGCAGGTTCATGAAGCGCTGGACCAGCTCGAGATCGCCCGGGGCCGGGGCCGTCTTGTCGTGCGCGCGGATGTCGAACATCTCGCCTCGGATGCTACACCGTCGAACAGGTTTGACGGGTTACAGGTAACTTACGTATCCTTTATAAGAGGTTACATGCTTTCGAGACCGGCCTCGGGTCGGGGCCCTGGGGTCGGAAAGGAGAAGTCGATGGACATCGGATCGGTGCTCATGGTTTCGCTGATCGTTCTGTTGTGGGTCGCCGCCGCGGCCGTCGGAACGGACTCGCGCGACGGCCGGGACTGGACCGGGCCGAGGGAGGGAGACGAACGACGCCACCGGATCGGCAGCTGACCGGTCCGCCCGTCCGCTCCGTACGATGGTGGTCGTGACCCTCGATTTCACCGACTGGGCGACCGAGATCCTGCAACGGACCCATACCGCGGCGCGCCGTTTGAATCCCGACGCCACCGTTCGGCTCCAACGGAAGGGGGACGGGGTCGAGTTCTCGCTCACGGACGAGCGCCACGAGGGCGACGCGCTCGTCGCCGACCGGGGGTTCGAGCTCTGGGTCGAGCCCGGCCTGGAGGGGACCGTCGACGTCGTCGAGCCCCACGACCGGCTCATCCTTCGCCCGCCGGGCGACCCCGCCCGGAGCGTCAAGTCCCACTGACCCTTCATCGACATCCGACCCACATCCGAAGCGACGATCGGGCGACAGCCGTCGACCAACCGGGTGACCACCCAGCGACAAGCCGAGATCGCAACGGGGTGATAACCGCCGCAGCGACCGGAGCGTTCGGTTCGCCGGGCTACACTTCCTTCATCGTGAGCACGACCGGAATGCCTTCCCGAGCGGTCCGGCCCGTCGGTTCGTCGGGCTCGGTGATGCTGATCGGCGGCGCCGAGGACAAGGTCCGGGACAAGGTGATCCTCTCCCGGTTCGCCGAGGCGGCCGGTGGTGAGGACGCGCACGTGGTGGTCATCTCGACCGCCTCGTCGCTCGGAGACCTGGCCACCGAGCGCTACCGCGAGCTCCTCGGCGGGCTCGGCATCGGCCGGGTCACCGGTCTGAGACCGGAGCAGCGCTCCGTCGCGGACGATCCGGAGGTCGCCGCGTCCCTGGACGGAGCCACCGCGGTCTTCCTCACCGGCGGGAACCAGCTTCGCCTGTCCTCGGTGGTGGCCGGCACGCGCCTCTCCGACGCGATCCATCGGGCGCACGACCGCGGGGCGGTGCTCGCCGGGACCTCCGCCGGCGCGAGCGCGATGGCCTCCCACATGATGGCGTACGGCCGCTCGGGCGAGACGCCGAAGAGCCGCATGGCGCAGCTCGCCGCGGGCCTCGGTCTCGTCCAGGGGATCGTGATCGACCAGCACTTCCAGCAGCGGGGCCGCTTCGGGCGGCTGCTGGCCGTCGTCGCGCAGTCGCCCTCTCTCGTCGGCCTCGGCCTGGACGAGGACACCTGCGCGATCGTCCACTCCGACCGCACGATGGAGGTCATCGGCCGCGGGGCGGTCACGGTGATCGACGGGTCGCACGTCGTGACCGATGCCCATCAGGCGAAGGGCCACCGGCCGATGATGGTCTCCGACGCCGTGGTGCACTCGCTTCCATCCGGTACGTGGTTCGACCTGCGGGCGCGACGGCTCGTCGCGGACGAGCCCGGTCAGGAGCGGGAGGCGTCGGAGTGACCGAAGGCGGGACCCGGACGCGCGCGGACCGGACCCGCTCCAAGCGGGAGCCGGTTTCCAAGAAGCCCCCGCTGAAGCCCGACCTGAAGATCGTCGAGACGCAGATCTTCCGCGGTCCGAACTATTGGAGCTACGACCCGTGCGTTCGGCTGCTCGTCGACCTCGGAGCGCTCGAGGAGTGGCCGTCGAACACCATCCCCGGATTCGTCGAGGGGTTGCTCTCGATGCTGCCGGGGGTGGGGGAGCACTCCTGCTCGCTCGGCAAGCGCGGCGGGTTCCGCGAACGCCTTCAGGAGGGAACGTGGCTCGGGCACGTTGCCGAGCACGTCGCGATCGAGCTCCAGCGCGAGTCCGGGGCGCAGGTGTACCGCGGCAAGACCCGCGGCGCCGGCGAGCCCGGCCGGTACAACGTGATCTTCGGCTACTGGGAAGAGCGGGTCGGCCTCGAGGCGGGCAAGCTCGCCGTCCGGCTCGTCAACCACCTCGTCGCTCCGGAGAAGGACTTCGATTTCCTCGCGGGGCTGGAGCGGCTGATCCTGCTGGCCGAGCGGCGCGCGTTCGGCCCGTCGACGCAGGCGATCTTGGACGAGGCCGCCAGCCGGGACATCCCGTTCATCCGCCTGAACGAGCAGTCCCTCGTCCAGCTCGGGTGGGGGAAGTATCAGCAGCGGGTCCGCGCCACGATGACCTCCAAGACGTCGTCGCTCGCGGTCGACATCGCCGGCGACAAGGACATGACGCGGCGTCTTCTCGCCGCGGCCGGTCTGCCGGTGCCTCGTGGGGAGATCGTCCGGACCGACGACGAGGCGGTCAACGCCGCCAAGCGCATCGGGTTCCCCGTGGTGACCAAGCCCCTGGACGGCAACCACGGGCGGGGCGTCGCCCTCGATCTGCGGAACGACCGCGACGTGCGGCAGGGGTTCAAACGCGCGCTGAAGGAGTCGCGCGGCGGGTTGGCCGTCGTGGAGAGCTTCGTGACCGGGAGCGATTACCGGGTGCTCGTCGTCGGCGGGAAGATGGTCGCCGTCGCCGAGCGTGTGCCCGCCCACGTGATCGGGGACGGCCAGCACACGGTCGCCGAGCTCGCCCAGATCACGAACGAGGATCCGCGGCGGGGGATCGGGCACGAGAAGGTCCTTACGAAGATCAAGGTCGACGAGGCCGCGGTGGCGCTCGTGAAGAAACAGGGGTTCGCGATGGACGACGTTCCGCCGGAGGGCACGTTCGTCAAGCTCGTGTCAACCGGCAACATGTCGACCGGCGGGATCTCGATCGACCGGACGTGGGAGGCGCACGAGGAGAACGTCGAGATCGCCGAGGAGGCCGCGCGCGTGGTCGGCCTCGACGTGGCCGGGATCGACTTCCTCGCGCCCGACATCGCGAAACCCGTCCGGGAGACGGGCGGCGCGATCGTCGAGGTGAACGCGGCGCCGGGGTTCCGTATGCACACGCATCCGACGGAGGGAGAGCCGCAGTACGTCGCCAAGGACGTCGTGGACCTGCTGTTCCCGCCCGGAACGCCGGCGAGGATCCCGATCATCGCCGTCACCGGATCGAACGGGAAGACCACGACGGTCCGGATGATCGCCCACATCTTCAAGGGGATGGGTCGCTCGATCGGGTTCACGACCACGGACGGCATCTACATCGACGAACGGCTCGTGAAGCGGGCCGACGCCAGCGGCCCGAAGTCCGCGCAGATGGTGCTCCAGAACCCCCGGGTCGATCTCGCCGTGTTCGAGACGGCGCGTGGCGGCATCCTTCGAGAGGGTCTCGGCTACGGGAAGAACGACGTGGCCGTCGTGCTGAACGTCACCGGCGATCACCTCGGCTTGAAGGGGATCGATACGCTCGAGCAGCTCGCGGCGGTCAAGCAGGTCATCGTCGAGGCCGTGCCGAAGACGGGTTGGGCCGTGTTGAACGCGGACGATCCGCTCGTCGTGGAGATGCGCAGGGCGTGCAGCGGCAGCGTCATCCTGTTCTCGATGCAGGAGAAGAACGAGCTCATCGAGCGGTGGGTCCGCCGCGGGCGCAAGGCGGTCGTCCTCGAGAAGAGCGCGCTCGGCGAGAAGATGGTGATCCGGGACGGCCGCCGGACGATGCCGATCGCGTGGATCCACACGCTGCCCGCGACGTTCGAGGGGCGCGCTCGCATGATGGTCCAGAACGCGATGGCCGCCGCCGCCGCCGCGCACGCCGCGGGAGCGCACCTGCACGACATCCGTCAGGGGCTCCGGTCCTTCACGACCTCGATCTACCAGGCGCCCGGCCGCCTGAACGTGTTCGACCTGGACGGGGTGAAGGTCGTGATCGACTACGCCCACAACCCGGCCGGGCTCGAGACGCTCGGCGAGTTCATCGAGAAACTCACCCACGACGCACCGTCGGGCGGACATCCGCTCCGGTCCTCGGGTAGGGCGAACCTGCGCGTCGCCGTCGTGGCGACGGCGGGGGATCGTCGCGACGACGACATGCGCCAGCTCGGGCGCGTCGCCGCGCGCTACTTCGACGACGTGATCATCCGGGAGGACCGTCACGCGCGTGGGCGACCACCGGGCCAGACCGCGGAGCTGATCGAGGAGGGCGTGCGCGAGGCGATCTCCCAAGGCGCCCGAGCGGGAAACGTCGAGGTGGTCCTGGACGAGATGGAAGCGACGAGGAGGGCGATCGACCGCTCGAGGCCGGGCGACCTCGTCGTGCTCTGCGTCGACTACGCCACCGAGGTCTACAAGGAGCTCGAGCTCCGGCGCTCCCTCGCGGCTCCCTCGGTCATGCGGGTCGGCGACGGCCAGCACGGCTGGGAAGGCGGCGACCCCGACCTGATCGAGATCGCGGACGAGGTCGGTCTGTAGCGGCTCCGGCTAGAGTGACCCGAGCCCCGAACGACGGAGTCCCCCCGAACGCCTGAAACCGGAGTTCGCATGTCTCGATCCCATCCGAGAGCCAAGACGACGATCGCCGCCGCAGCGTTGATGCTCGCCCTCACCGTGCCGTTCACCGTGATGGGCGTCGGCCTCGCGCGGAACGCGCTCGACCCGGACAGGATCGATCGCGACACGTACTTCTCGGCCGTCGGCTTCGGTCTGAACTCGGTCGAGACGCGGAACCTCATCGCGATCTCGGCGATCCTCGTCCTCGGACTGTCCATCTTGAGCCTCGTGCTGGTGATCGGCGTGCTGGGACGGCGCGCGAGCGTTCGCCACGGGGCGATCGGCACGTTCATCGTGTTCGCGGCCGTCACCCTCCCGCTCTCGATCGCCGAGATCTTCTCGCAAGCCCCGGAGCCGACCGCGGGACTCGGCCTGCTGATCGCGGGGATCGATATCGCGATCGTGGTCCTCCTGCTCCGTCCGGAGACGTTGAACGAATTCGAGCGGGCGGAGTCCGCGCGGGAGCGGGTCCGCGCGGCTCGCCGGGCGGAGCGTCTGGCCGCCAGGTCCAAGGCCTCGCGCCGAGCCTCCGAACCCGGATAGGTCGCGGTGGACGCACCCACGATCCGCCGTGCCCTTCAGGCCGAACGTGACGAACTGCGCGCCCAGCTCGGCGAGATGAAGGCTGCGCCGCGCGACCCGATGGCACCCGTGTCGTTCGGCAAGCGGGTCGGCGAGGGGACGTCGCAGGCGGTGGAGCGGATCGCGCAGGTCTCGGCGGCCAAGAGCCTGGACGCGAAGCTCAACGACGTCGAGCGCGCGCTCGCGAAGCTGGACGACGGAACCTACGGGACGTGCGACGTGTGCGGCGAGCCGATCGGCGACGAGCGGCTCGAGGCGATCCCGTGGGCAACGCTGTGCGTCCTCGACGCCTCCGCGCGGTGAGGCTCGCCGGCCGCGTCCGGCAGGCGATGGCGGCTCAGCGAGACTCGTTCTCCGAACGCCACTTGATACCGCACCCCACGCTCGCCCGCTGATCCGTGGACACGGGCGTGCCCGCGAGCACGGCGTCGATCGCCGAACGGAGGTCCTCGCCGGTCACGGGGAGCCCGTTGCGCGGCCGGCTCGAGTCGAACTGCCCGCGGTAGACGAGCCGGCGCTCGCGGTCGTAGAGGAAGAAGTCGGGCGTGCAGGCGGCGCCGAACGCCTTCGCCACCTGCTGGGGCTCGTCGAACAGGTACGGGAAGGAGTAGCCGGCCTCTCGCGCCTCTTCCGCGAGGCTCTCCGGCGCGTCCTCCGGATACGCCTCGGGATCGTTCGCGCTGATCGCGACGATCGACAGGTCCGCGTCCTTGTAATCGTCCGCCATGCGCGACACAGCCTCACGCACGTGCGCCACGTACGGGCAGTGACGGCACAGGAACATCACGAGCAATGCTTCGGTTCCCTCGAGGTCTTCGAGCCGCACGGTTCGACCCGTCGTGACGTCGGGGAGCGAGAAGTCCGGCACCCGGCTGCCGAGCTCGGTCATCGCGGATGTGGTGGCCATCGGATCGGTGTCCTCTCGGTCGGTCTGTTCGGCGTCTGCGTCCGATGCTACCGGCCGAGGCTACCGTCGGGCCGGGCGTTTCGACGGCGTTCCCGCCCGCTTCGATCGTTCCGCGCGAGCCGCCCGCCGGCGTTCCGTCTCTCCGCGCGAGTCGCGCGCCGCCGCGACGAGTCGCCTCACGTCGGCGGGCGTGGGACGCCGCGCCCCGTTCTCCTCGAGCCAGCGGAAGATCTCGGGCCGCATGCCGAGCGCCGTCACCGCGATGACGTCGCCGCGTTTCGATCGCGTCAGCATGGCTCGAAGGGCCGACAGCTCGTCGGCGTAGACGTCCACATCCTCGGCCCCGCCGTCGAGCGCGCCGGCGCGGAGCCCTTCGATCACCTCGTCCCGGTCGCGACCCCGCAGGTACCGAAGGAGCTCGGCGACCACGACGTGGTCGGTCCCGCGCGCCGCGCGATACCCGAAGTCGTGCAGGATCTGTTCCGTCCGGTCGCCGGCCGCGCAGATGGCGAGCCAGATCTCGCGTCCTGCCTTTCGAAGACCGTCGGCCAGCTCCGTGAGGCCCATCATCCCGGCCTCGTTGTGCGCGTAGTCGATCACCACGACCCGGCCGTCGATCGTGAACAGGTTCGCTCGTCCCGGATTGCGTTCGGCATCCATGACGAAGCTCTTCAAGCCCCGCACCACGGCCCGTTCACCGAGGCCGATGCCCAGGGCGGCCGAGGCGGCCTGCATGGCGTTCATCGTGTTCGAGCTCGAGATGCCGGCGATCGTCACCGGGACGTCGGCGAGCGGCACGAGCGCGCGCGAGACAGACCGCTCGAGCACCGTGATCGACCCGTCGAGCGGCACGGTCGCGCGACCTCCTTCGGCGAGCGTCTCGCGCACGGCCGGGTGATCGGGGTCGAGCGTGCACAGCCACGGCCGGCCGCTGGCGCCCCGCCGCATCGAAAGGGCGCGGGGGTCGTCGGCGTTCAGGATGACCCAGCCCTCCGGACGGGTGATCTTGGTGATCGTCGCCTTCACCTCGGCGAGCTGATCCAGCGTCTGGATCCCGAGGAGACCGAGGTGATCCGCCGACACGTTGGTGACGACCGAGACGTCGTTGTGCGCCACGCCGACGCCGCGGAGGAGGATCCCTCCGCGCGCGGTCTCGAGCACGGCGACGTCCGGCTGCTGTTCGAGGGCCTTCGCGGCACCGGCGAACCCGGAGTAGTCGCCCTCCTCGACCATCTCGCCGTCGCCGCGGTAGACGCCGTCGGTCGAGGAGTACGCGACGGTCTTGCCCGCGGTCCGCACGAGGTGTGCCAGCAGGCGGACCGTGGTCGTCTTCCCGTTCGTCCCGGTGATCGAGACGATCGGGATCGCGGGATCGGTGACGGAGGGTTCCTCGCCGGGCTCGGCCGCAAGGATGCGCTCGGCGGCCTCGGCGACGAGCCGCTCGAGGGACCGGCGTCCTCCGGCCTCGGCCATCAATCTCGCGACTTCGTTGCCGGCCGCGGTCCCCGTGCCGCGATGGCGCCAGGGGAACGCGACGACGATCTCGTCCGGCTCGGGTCCGGAGCGACTGCGGACGGCCAACCGGACGTCGGTCGCGGCCGCGAGCGCCCGCGCGAGATGCGTCGCGAGCCGAGTGACCGCACGCCTTCGCTGCTCGGTCCCGGGACGACCGGGCCTCGAGGTCGAGCCTGCCCGCTCCAGGACGCGCCCGAGCCGTTCTTCCGGCATCGCGAGCCACGGGGCGACGCGGAGCCCGACCTTCACCGCGGGCCGCGGGAAGTACACGTTCGGCCCGTCGAGCAACCGAAGTTCCACGAGCTCCGCACGCGGCGTCGCCACGCGCGGAGCATAGGACTCGGCTCGCCCCGCCGCCGGGACGAAGCCTTCTCACGAGCGTCAGGCGTTCTCTCCCGCGTGGTAGCGGCGGAACGAGGGGACGAGCCACGCGAGCAGCCCCGCGCCGGCGATGCAGAGCAGCCCGCCGGAGACGACCGAGACGGCCGGCGAGAACGCGGACGCGACCAGGCCCGCCTCGAGGTCACCGAGCCGGGGTCCGCCGCTGACGACCAGGATGTGGATCTGCGACAGCCTGCCGCGCAGCGCGTCGGGCACCGAGAGCTGCAGGATCGTGGAGCGGAAGACCGCAGAGATGACGTCGGCGGCGCCGGCGATCGCGAGGAGCAGCAGGCCGAGCCACAGATCGGAGACGAGGCCGAACGCCGCGATCCCGGCGCCCCACACCACCACGGCCCACACGACCGCCATCCCCTGGTGCCGCACCCGGTTGACCCATCCCGCCGTCAGCGCTCCGAGCACCGCGCCGACGGCCGGCGCCGCGAACAGCAGCCCGACCACGGCCGGGCCGCGACGGAACTGGGTCACGGCCAGGATCGGGAACAGCGCGCGGGGCATCCCGAAGACCATCGCGATCACGTCGATGCCGAACGACGCCTTCAGCACGGCGCGCCCTCGCACGAACGCGAACCCCTCCCGGACGGCGCGCCAGCCCGTCGGGGACCCCTCGGCCCGCTCGGGCGGGACCGGTGCGATCGCGATCGCCGCCGCCAGCATCGCCACGTAGGTGATGAGATCGATCGCGTACGCCCACTCCAGCCCGAACTCCGTGATGACGATCCCCGCCAGGGCCGGTCCGGCCAGCGCGGTCGCGTTCCACACCACCTGGTTGAGGGTGAGTGCCGATGGCAACAGCTCGCGCCCGACGAGCCGCGGCGTGATCGCCGAGCGGGTCGGGGAGTCGATCGCGGACAGCCCCGCGATGAGCGCGACCGCGGCGTACACGACCCAGAGCGGTGGGTCGCCGTGGACGGCACCGGCCAGCAGGATCCCCGACGCCGTCATGAATCCGATCTGCGCGACGATGAGCAGGGTGCGGCGGTCGACGACGTCGACGAAGGCCCCACCGACGAGGGTCCCCACCACCAGCGCGACGAGTCCGACGAGTCCGATCAAGCCCACTGCGGCCGGCGAGCCGGTGAGCTCGAAGACCTGGATGAACGTCGCGACCAGCGTGAACTGGTAGCCGAGCTCGGAGACGGCGAGGCCGAGGAAGAGCCGGCGGAAGTCGCGCGAGACGCGCAGCGGCGAAAGGTCGATCGCCACGTTGCGGACCGCACCGCGGATACGGCGGCGCTCACCCGGTTCCGTCACGAGCCGACGGTAGCAGTCGCTGAAGCGCTACCCGGCGACGGCGCCGATCGCCTCGTCGAGGATGCCGAGGCCCTCCTCGAGCAGGCTCTCCTCGATCGTGATCGGCGGAAGCAGGCGGATCACGTTGTCGTACGTCCCCGCCTTCAAGATCACGACGCCGTTCTCGAGACAGCGCTCCAGGATCTTCGTGCCGGTAGGTCCGTCGAGCGGTTCCTTCGTGGCGCGGTCGGCGACGAGCTCGATCGCCGTCATCATCCCTCGCCCGCGCACGTCTCCGACCACGTCGTGCTTGGACTGCATCTCTCGCAGCCGTTGCAGGATGCGTTCACCGACGGTCCGCGAACGCTCGAGGAGCCCCTCGCGCTCGATCAGGTCCAAGACGGCGAGTGCCGCCGCCGCCGCGACGGGGTTCCCGCCGTACGTTCCGCCCAGCCCGCCGACGTGCACGCTGTCCATGATCTCGGCGCGCCCGGTCACGGCGCTGATCGGCAGGCCGCCGCCGAGCGACTTCGCGCTCGCGACGAGGTCGGGGACGACGTCCTCGTCCTCGATCGCGAACCAGCGGCCGGCTCGTCCCATCCCGCTCTGGATCTCGTCGGCGATGAACAGGATCCCGTGCTCCGCACAGAACTCGGCGAGGCCCTTCAGGAACCCCGGCGCCGGGATGATGAACCCACCTTCGCCCTGGATCGGCTCGAGGATGACGGCGGCGATGTTCTCCTCGCCGATGTGCTTGTGCATCTCGTCGGTGGCGTAGGCGAGCGCCTCGCGCGCCGCGTTCTCCGGTCCGGTCGGCCAGCGGTAGGGGTACGGGAACGGCAGCCGGTAGACCTCCGGCGCGAACGGCCCCATCCCTTGCTTGTACGGCATCACCTTCGCCGTGAGCGTCATGGCGAGGAGCGTCCGCCCGTGGAACGCGTGGTCGAACGTCACGATCGCGTCGCGCCCGGTGAACTTCCGGGCGATCTTCACGGCGTTCTCCACCGCTTCGGCGCCGGAGTTCGCGAACATCGTCTTCTTCTCGAAGTCGCCGGGCACGATCGCGTTCATCCGCTCGGCGAGCTCGATGTACGGCTCGTTCGCCGTGACGTGGAAGCACGTGTGCGTGTCGCGCTCCAGTTGCTCCTGGGCCGCTCGGACGACCTCGGGCGACGTGTGGCCGAGGTTCAGGACGGCGATCCCGGTCGCGAAGTCGATCAGTCGGTTGCCGTCGACGTCCTCGATGATCGCGCCGGACGCCCGCGCCGTGACGATCCGGTGGATGTTCGCGACGCCCTGCGGGATCGCGGCCGCGCGCCGTTCGAACCACTCCCGCGACTTGGGTCCGGGGATGTCGGTGAGGACCTTGCGCTCCTGCGGGATGTCCACGTCCGAACCTCCTTTTCTGCCGCCCGACACGACGCGACGCGTCGCCTCGGGCGGGGCCTACCGCTTCGCTACTTGAGGCCTTGGTTCACTCAGCGAGTCTCGACGCCCGAGGCGGCGGCTGTCAGGTGGTCGCGCGACCAAGGCCCCGTTGGGTGTTTGTACGCCCCGTCCAGCTCGGAGCTCCGGCATGAGGCCGGCGTGCGGGTTTCTGTACCGTTCGTACAATCCGATCGTGCCGATCACCGTTCGCGACATCCTGAGCGTGCCGGGTCTCGCCCTCCGCTTCGTGGCGGGCGAGAGGAGCGCGGACCGGCCGATCCGCTGGGTTCACATCTCCGAGCTCGAAGATCCGACGCCCTGGTTGAAGGGGGGAGAGCTCCTGCTGACCACGGGCACCGGCGTCGGGACGACCCCGGCGAAGCAGCGGGCCTACATTGCCCGGCTCCACGACGCGGGGCTCGCGGGCCTGGGGTTCGGGCTCGGGTTCGGTCACGAGAAGGTGCCCCGTGCGCTCGTCACGGCGGCCGAACGCGAGGGGTTCCCGATGTTCGAGGTGCCCTACCCGGTCCCCTTCATCGCGATCACCGAGGCGGTGTTCACCCGGCTGCTCTCCGAGCAGTACGAGGTGCTTCAGCGGGCCGTCGATGCCGAGCACGAGCTCACCCGTGCCGTGATGGACGGCGGCGGGGTCGAGGGCATCGCCGCATCGCTCGCGCGCGTCACCGGCGGGTGGGCGCTCCTCTTGGATCTGCACGGGATGCCGCTCGCCGCCACCGCGGCGACGGCCCGCCAGCGCGCCCCGAGGATCTGGCAGGAGCTCCGCGGCTCGCGACCGGAGGGCACCGGGTTCAGCCTCTCGCTCGTCGACGCCGGCCAGAACGTGTGGATCCAGCCGGTCGGCGCGCAGGGCCGCGTCGAGGCGTTCCTCGCCGTCGGGTCCTCCGAGCCGCTGTCCCAGGTCGACCGGATCGTCGCCGGGCACGCGCTGTCGCTCTTCGCGATCGAGCTCGCGAAGGCGCGGGCCGTCGCGGACGCCGAGCGCCGGCTCCAGGGCGATTTCTTCGGAGCGCTCGCCGCCGGAACGCTTGCTTCCCAGGAGGTCGGCCGCGGGCTCGCGCGGTTCGGCTTCGTAAAGGACTCGGAGGTGCAGGTGCTGGCGTTCGAAGGCAGCGTCGACGGGGAGGGGCTCGCCTACGCGATCGAGGATCACCTGTCCCGGTCGATCGGCCCGTACCTGTTCTCTCCGGGCGGTTCCGAGGTCCTCGTCCTGCTCCCCGCCGCCGACGACCTCGACGTCCGAGAGCTCCGCAAGGCGGTCGTGGAGCGTTTCGAGAGCGAGGACGTCCGAGTCGGCGCCGGCCGTTCGGCGGCGCCGGCCGAGACGGGACGCAGCCTCCGCGAGGCGCGGTACGCCCTCCAGGTCTGCCGCCTCGAGGGCTGGGACGCGGCGGGGTTCGAGGACCTGGGCACGTACCGCCTGCTGCTCTCCATGGCCGAGCCGGACGCCCTCCGCGCGTTCTCCGACTCCCTGCTCGCGCCGCTCGACGAGTACGACGGCGAGCATGGTGGCGAGCTCCGGGCGTCGCTCCGAGCCTTCCTGCAGCACAACGCCCGATGGGAGACCGCGGCGGGCGAGCTGTTCGTGCACCGCCACACGCTGCGGTACCGGATGCGGAAAGTGGAACAGCTGACGGGCCGCGATCTGACCTCGAGCTTCGACCGGATGGAGTTCTGGCTGGCCCTTCGGGCACGCGAGCTCCTCGCAGCGCAGGAGTCCGGGACGTGAGGGTCCGAGGTCGTTGGCGGCGGGTTGTCCCGTCCGTCCACCGCCGACCCGGCGGTCGTCCGGAACGGCGACTGGCTCGCTCGCGGCCGAACTGGGCATACTTGGGCCGGCCAGGGGCGTTGAACCCTGCGCGGGTTCCTCGATCGAGGAGGAGATCACGATGGCGACCGACGTGAAGACCTACAAGATGTTCGTGAACGGGAAGTGGGTCGACTCCGCGAGCGGCAGCGTCCGCGCGATCGTCAGCCCGGCGACCGGCGAGGTGCTCGGCGAGGTCGCCGAGGGGAGCGCCGAGGACGTCGACAACGCGGTGGCGGCGGCCAAGACGGCCTTCGAGACCTGGTACGACGCGACGCCGGGCGAGCGTCAGGCCACGCTCCTGAAGATGGCGGACCTCGTCGAGGAGAACGCGGATGAGTTCGGCCGCCTCGAGTCGCACAACGTCGGCAAGCCCTTCAGCGTGACGATGTCCGAGGAGATCCCGGTGATCGCCGACCAGTTCCGCTTCTTCGCCGGAGGTGCCCGGTTCCTCGAGGGGCGGGCGACCGGCGAGTACATGAAGGGGTTCACCAGCATGCTTCGGCGCGAGCCGATCGGGATCGCGGGACTCATCGCGCCGTGGAACTACCCGCTGTACATGGCGGCCTGGAAGATGGGTCCCGCGCTCGCGGCCGGCAACTGCGTCGTCATCAAGCCGTCCGAGCTGACCCCGCTCACGCTCCTTCGCTTCGCCGAGCTGATCGCCGAGGCCGAGGTCTTCCCGCCCGGCGTGTTCAACGTCGTGACCGGCGACGGAGTCCCGGTCGGAGAGCGGATCGTCACGCACCCCGATGTCGGGATCGTCTCGCTCACGGGCGAGACGTCGACGGGACGCCTCATCTCCCGGCTCGCGGCCGACTCGTTGAAGCGCACGCACCTGGAGCTCGGCGGCAAGGCGCCGGTGATCGTCTTCGACGACGCCGACGTCTCCACGGCCGCCGAGTGGATCAAGATCGCGGGCTACTTCAACTCCGGCCAGGATTGCACCGCCGCCACGCGTGTCCTGGCCGGGGGCGCGGTCTACGAGAGCCTCCTCGGCGAGCTCGTCCCGGCGGTGGAGCAGATGAAGATCGGCGACATCTGGGCCGACGACACCGAGATGGGATCGGTCGTGTCGAAGGACCAGTTCGACCGCATCGTCGGGTTCGTCGACCGAGCCCGCGAGGGCGGCGCGAAGGTGCTGACCGGCGGCGAGCCGCTCGACCTCGGCGAGGGACGGTACTACTACAAGCCGACGGTCGTCGCCGACGTCGGGCAGGACGCCGAGATCGTGCAGAACGAGGTGTTCGGCCCCGTCGTCACGGTGCAGCGGATCGACGACGAGGACCAGGCACTGGAATGGGCGAACGGCGTCGACTACGGGCTCGCGGCTTCCGTCTGGACCCGCGACGTCGGTCGTGCCCTGCGGATGGCGCGCAAGCTCCAGTACGGCACCGTCTGGATCAACACCCACATCCCGCTCACCCCCGAGATGCCGCACGGCGGCTACAAGCAGAGCGGTCACGGCAAGGACATGTCGATCTACTCGATCGAGGAGTACACGAACATCAAGCACGTCATGGCGTCGCTCGACTAGCGCAAGGCGTCGCGTGACCGGACCATCCAACGTGAGACCGAAGGAAGAGGTGAGGCGTCGATGACCGTGCGTCCGTTCCTGGTCAACGGGGAGTGGCGGACCGGCGAGGGCTCCTTCGAGGTGCGGAGCCCCTACGACGACGCCGTGGTCGCCGAGGTCGGCGTGCCGACCGAGGCCGACGTCGAGGAGGCAACGGCCACCGCGGCCGCGACGTTCGAGGAGGCGCGCCGCCTGCCGGTCCACGCGCGCGCGGACGCGCTCGACCACATCTCGGCTCGGTTGAAGGAGACGATCGAGGAGAACGCGGAGTTGATCGCGCGCGAGGGCGGGAAGCCGCTCAAGTGGGCGAGGGTCGAGGCGACGCGGGCCGTGTCGACGTTCCGCTGGGCCTCCGAGGTCCTGCGACGGGGCGACGAGGAGTTCATGCGCCTGGACACCGAGGCCTCGCTCGGCTCGCGCGTCGGGCTCCTGCGACGGTTCCCGTTCGGCCCCGTCCTGGGCATCACGCCGTTCAACTTCCCGCTGAACCTCGTCGCCCACAAGGTGGCGCCGGCGCTCGCGGTCGGGGCGCCCATCGTCGTGAAGCCGGCATCGGCCACGCCGATCGGATCGCTGCGCCTCGCCGAGTTCTTCGCCGAGACCGACCTGCCCAAGGGCATGTACCAGGTCCTGCCGGTGAGCTCGAAGGTGGCCGATGTGATGGCCCGGGACGAGCGCTTCCGCAAGATCTCGTTCACCGGTTCCGTCGAGATCGGGTGGTACCTGAAAGGGCTCGATCCGAAGAAGCGCGTGACGCTCGAGCTCGGAGGCAACGCCGGGGTCATCGTGCACTCGGACGCCGACCTCGATCTCGCCGCCCAGCGGGTCGCGTTCGGCGGCTATTACCAGGCCGGGCAGAGCTGCATCAGCGTCCAGCGGGTGCTGGTGCAGTCCGAGGTGTACGAGGACTTCGCGGACCGGCTCGTGAAGCAGGTCGAGAGCCTCAAAGTGGGCGACCCGATGGACCCGACGGTGGACGTCGGTCCGGTGATCCAGCGCAAAGAGGTCGACCGCATCGACGAGTGGGTCCAGGAGGCGGTGTCGCAGGGCGCGACGGTGCTGACCGGCGGCGAGGGCAACCCGCCCTTCTACGCGCCGACCCTGATCGCCGACGTGCGCCCGGAGATGAAGGTCTGCCGCGAGGAGATCTTCGGCCCGGTCGTCACGATCAGCCCGTACCAGACGTTCGAGGAGGCCATCGCGCTCGTGAACGACTCCCGCTTCGGACTGCAGGCGGGGGTGTTCACCAACGACATCAACCGGGCGTTCGAGGCGCATCGCTCGATCGATGTCGGCGGCGTGATCGTGAACGACGTGTCGGCGTTCCGCGCCGATCAGATGCCGTACGGCGGGTCGAAGGACTCGGGCTTCGGACGTGAAGGACTGCGGTTCGCGATGGAAGAGATGACCGAGCCGCGCATCATGGTCCTGTCGCACGTCCCCCTGTAACCGCGCGAGCCGCGAACTCGCCGACCGTCGCAGCCGCCGCTTTCTCGTGGCGCCAGAGGTAGTGGTCGGTCCCGGCCACGATCGCGAGCTCGGCTTGGGGGAGCGCCTTCTGCAGCTCCGCGAGCCGGTCGGCGGGCGAGTACTCGTCGTTCTCGCCCGAGAGCAGGAGCACCGGGCGATCGAGGGTCCGAAGCTCGGACGCCGACGGCATGGGTGGGATGTCGAGCTCGTGCTCGAGCGGGAGGCCGATCAGCGCGAGCGCGGCGACCCGGTCGTCGTCCAGCGCCTCCCGAACGGCGACGTTCGCACCGAACGACCAGCCGCACACGACCGTCGGGCCGTCGGTCTCCTCGAGGACGCGCGAGATCGCCGCCCTCACGTCGTTCACCTCGGCCCGTCCGCCGCCGTACGTGCCGGCGCTCCGCATCGTCCCGCGGAAGTTGAAGGCCAGGACCAGGAACCCTCGCAGCGCCAGCTCGTTGCGAACGGCCCACAGGATCGGGTGGTCCTTGCTGCCCCCGTGACGCGGGTGCGCGTGACAGATGACGGCCGATCCGAGCGTCGCTCCCTGCGGGCGCCGGAGCTCGCCCTCGAGCGACACCCCGTCTTCCGTGGCGAACCGGACGGGTTCCACGCGTGCGAGGATGACGCCGGTGCCCGGACAGCGACAACCCTCCGGCATGGCCTTCGCCATCCGCGATCCACTTGCATGGAACGACCTCGTGGGCATCGTGCGAGCCGCGGAGAACGCCGGATACCGCGCGCTCTTCCTGCCCGAGATCACCGGACGCGATGCGCTGGTCACCCTCGGGGCGCTCGCGGGAGACACTCGCGATCTCCTGCTCGGCACCGGCGTGCTTCCGATGCGTTCACGGACGCCCCTGCTCACCGCGATGGGCGCGGCGACGGTGGATGAGCGCTCCGGCGGGCGTCTCCTCCTGGGTCTCGGCCCGGGGTCGGTCGTGCGCGGCGCTCTGGACGAGCTCGCCGAGCTCATCCGAACGCTCCGGTCGCTCTTCGCGGGCGAGACGATCGAACGCCGCGGGCGCCCGGTCGGCCTGGCGCTGCGTCCGAGTGCCGACCTCCCCATCTGGATCTCCGCCATGGGTCCGAAGGCGATGCGCCTCGCCGGTGAGATCGCCGACGGCGCGCTCCTGAACTGGTGCTCGCCCGAGCGCGTCGCGTTCGCGAAGGCAAAGATCGCGGAAGGAGCGGAGACGGCCGGCCGCGATCCGGCGGCGATCGCCCTCGGCGTGTACGTGCGCTCCTGGGTCGGGCACGACGCGGATGCGGCGATGACCGTCCTGCGTTCGGCGGCCGGCGAGTACGCCTCGTACCCGGCGTATGCACGGCAGTTCGAGCAGCTCGGCCTGGGAACCGAGGCCGCCGCCGCGGCGGCTGCGCATCGGGCGGGGCGTCCCCAGGACGTTCCGGAGGTGCTGGTGCGCGCCGTTTCCGCCTTCGGTGACCGGGCACCCGCGCGCATCGCGGAGTTCCGGGAGGCCGGCGCCGACCTGGTCGTCGTCTACCCGATCCCCGTCGGCGAGCCCGCCGCCTCGATCGAGGCCACCCTCCTCGCCCTGGCACCTTGAGCCGGAGCGTCGTAGACTCGATTTGCAAGGTTCCCACCGTGGAAACAGGGAAAAGGGCAACGGGGGCAAAGGGCCGCACCCGACCGGTCGACCGAGGAGAAGGGGAAGGCGGATGACCTACACGATCGCCGAGCCGTGCATCGACGTGAAGGACCGGGCGTGCGTGGACGAGTGCCCCGTCGACTGCATCTACGAGGGCGGCCGCATGCTCTACATCCACCCCGACGAGTGCGTCGACTGCGGCGCCTGCGAGCCCGTCTGCCCCGTCACCGCGATCTTCTACGAGGACGACGTCCCCGCCGAGTGGAAGCAGTTCACGCCCATCAACGCCGAGTTCTTCAACGAGGACGTGAGCGGGATCGGTTCCCCCGGCGGCGCCGCGCAGGTGGGCCCCGTCACCGCGGATCATGCGGTCGTGGCCGCCTGGCCCGCCATCGGCTGAACCCGGCGAGGCGGATCAGCCGGCCGGAGCAGGCTCCTCGGTCGCCGGCATCAGACCAGGACCCTCGAACGGCGTCCCCTCCGGCCACCGCTGGCGAGACTTCGCCGCCAGCTTGCTCATGAGCGAGATCGCGGCGGGATCCTCCGCGCCGGGTCGCCACTCGATGACCCCGTCGGCCGTGGCGCGGTCCCACAGGTCGCGCCCCTTGTCGGTCCGGATGATCGTGAGGGTCCATCCCTCGCTCTGTCCGAGTCCTCCGAACGAGATGTCGGCGTGTTCCGCTGCGAAGTCGGGACAGCGGAGGCACCCGGGACGTGTGAACTCGTGCGCCTGCTTGAGTGAGTAGGTGACCTCCTCGCCGTCTTTCGTATAGAAGAGGAGCTTGCCCTTCACGTTCACCCGCGCGAGGTCCTCGAGATCCAGGCCGAGCCGGTTCTGCGCGATCTCGACCATCAGTCCGTCGTACGTGAAGCTCTTGGAGCACAGCAGGCCGAAGGTCCAGGCGATCTTGCGCGCCCACTTGTTCACCCGGCGAGCCGCGAGCGATCCCGTCACGCTTGCCTGACAGGACATGCCGACGAGCGCGAGCTTCGACAGTCCCATCTCGGCGGCCTTCGTCAGCGCGAGCGGGTTCGCCGAGTACGTGTACCGGGAGCCGGCGGTGTCGAGCACGCCTCGCTCGTCCGTGACCACGGTCGGCTCCGCGTCCCAAGGCCGGTCGTCCGAGAGTTTCGACGTGAGGGCGCCGTCGATCTCGCCGCCCCGCAGCCCCCAGATGAGCAATGCGGAGACGACCCCGCCGTCCTGACCTTGCATGAGCGCCTCCGGCGAGGTGGCGCGCGCCAGCACGATGTCCTGGTACTGGCCGATGACCTCCTCGGGCTTGCGCGTCTGCCCG
Organism: uncultured Actinomycetes bacterium; assembly: GCA_963786805.1. GTDB lineage: Bacteria > Actinomycetota > UBA4738 > UBA4738 > HRBIN12 > CALGFI01. The sequence goes on along the minus strand of CAWBAK010000004.1, from coordinate 397,735 downwards.
AACAGGGTGAGGTCGATCTCGCCCTCCCATTCACGGAACCGAGGACACGCCCGTGTGCAGATGTCGCAGCCGCGCTCGCCGTGCGCGCACGCGTCGGGTCCGTCCTCCTGCAGTTGGACCGGCTCGTCATCGGCGTAACCGAGGACGTGGAAGGGGCAGGCGACGATGCACGCGGTACAGCCCGTGCACAATCCGGTCAACACCACCTCGTGATACAGGTCGTGCCACTGCGTCTTGTCGGCGGTGGAGGCCATCCGGCGCAGTATAAGTGGGGTACCCGGTCGCGCGGTCTCCGGTCCGCGTCGCTCCCGCGGTCGGGGCGAGCCAGCCGGGGGTTGGTCGCACTTCGGGAGCCTTGTGGGCTAGGCTGCAGCCTTCGGATCTCGAACGCAAGGAGGGGAAGATGCGCGGAACACGCTGGATAGCGCTGATCGCGGGGATCTTCGCGATGGCCCTGGTCCTGGCCGCGTGCGGCGGAGACGACGACGGTGGGGTGACACCACCGGGCCGACGGCGGCGACGGGGCCCACGGCGGCGACCGGCGAGACCAACGGCGGCGGTGGCGGCGGTGGCGGCGGTGGCGGCGGTGGCGGCGGCACCGAGATCGTCATCGAGGGCTTTGCCTTCAACCCGTCGACGATCACGGTGTCGGGCCCGACCGAGGTCACGGTGACGAACAACGACACGGCGCCGCACACGTTCACGCTCGACGACGGCAGCGCCGACCTGGCGCTCGGTGCGGGGGAGACCGGCACGGCGACGGTCGACGTCTCGGAGACGACCGGGTTCCATTGCGCCATCCACCCATCGATGACGGGAACCGTCGAGGTCGCCTAGCCGATCCGGCCGCGGGAGCGGCCGATCAGATGGAGAACGAGTCGCCGCAAGCGCACTCGTGCGTGGCCCGCGGATTCATCATCTTGAGGCCGCCGCCGAGCAGCGCGTCGTTGAACTCGAGCGTCGAGCCCTCCAGGATCGGGGCGCTCTTCGGGTCGACGAGCACCTGAACGCCTTCGGCCGCGGGGACGACCTCGTCGTCCTGGGTCCGGGCGTCGAAGCCGAGCTCGTAGGAGAACCCCGAGCACCCTCCGGCCACGACGCGGACGCGCAGGACGGGCTCGGCGCCCTCCCGCTCGGCGAGCTGGCGGATCTTGCCCGCTGCCTTGTCGGTGACCGTGATGACGGTGGTCGTCTCCATCGCCCCTAAGGATAGCGCCGCCGGGGCCGACTCAGGCGCCCAGGAACCCCACGAAGATCCGGGCGTAGACACGGGCGGCGGCCACGAGCGCGTCGACCTCCACCCATTCGTTCGCGGTGTGGGCGACGGCGAGCGAGCCAGGCCCGAGGATCACGGTCGGGATCCGGGCGTCGTTCAGGTAGAACCGGGCGTCGGTGATGCCGGTGAACCCGACGTCGCGCGGGACCTCGCCCGTCTCTTCCTCGACCGCCCGGCGGCAGGCGACCGCGATCGCGGACATGGGGTCGCCCTCGGCCGCGTCGGTCCACTCGCGGATCCGGAACGAGAGGTCGGTCTCGGGGTGCTCCCGACGGAGATCCGCTCCGAGGCGTTCGAACGGAGCGAGGACCTCCTCGGGCGAGGTCTCGCCCGGCACGATGCGGCGGTCGATGTCGAGCTCGCACCGGTCCGGGACCACGTTCGGCGCGTTCCCACCGGAGATCAGCGCCGCGTTCACGCTTGGCCGGCCCGTGAGCGGGTGCTCGAGATCGGGAAGCACTTCGGGCAGGCGCAAGACGAACCGGGCCATCGACGTGATCGCGTTCACGCCGAGGTGCGGCTGCGAACCGTGGGCGGCGGTACCGCGCGCGATCGCGGTGACCCAGGCGCCGCCGCGTTCGGCGAGCCCGAGGTGCAGGTCCGTCGCCTCGCCGACGATGCATGCATCCTGGTCCAGCATGCCCTTCTCGTGGAGGACCTTCGTACCGTGGCTGCCGAGGTGCTCCTCGTCGGCGACCAGATGGAACTGAAGGGTGCCACCGAGGGCGATGCCAGTGCGCCGGATCGCCGAGGCCGCGGCGAGCGCCCCGGCGACGGCCCCCTTCATGTCGACCGCGCCGCGCCCGATCAGGCGTCCGTCTCGAACGACGCCCTCGAGCGGCTCCACGTCCCACGACGAGGGGTCGCCGATGGGCACGGTGTCCAGATGGCCGTTCCAGGCCAGCGTCGGACGTGCGCCATCGCCGAACGTCGCCACGATGCTCGGGCGGCCCGTCTCGGAGCGGATCGTCGTGCACGTGGCTCCGAGCTCGGCGAGGATCGTGCCGGATACCTCGGCGGCGTCGTCCTCGGACCCTCCGGGATTCTCGCTCGCCGCGGCGATGAGCGCGCGCGCGTAGCGAAGCACCTCGTCCGGATCCACCGCTCGGGCGGCACTGCCCGCGAGGTCGGTGAGGGGCTCCTCTACCATGGCCGGGCAATGTACTCGACCGACCTTCGCGTCCGGCTCGACGGGGCGCTCGACCTCGAGCCGAGCCACGAGCCGCCGCCGGGTGAACGTCTCGCCGCGGTGCTCGTGCCGATCCTGGACCCCGGTTCCATCCTGTTCACGAAGCGGACCGAGGACCTCTCGCGGCATCCCGGCGAGATCTCGTTCCCCGGAGGCATCCGGCAGGAGGAGGACGCGGCGGCGGTGGACACGGCCCTCCGCGAGACGCAGGAAGAGCTCGGGATCGATCCCGCCGCGGTCGAGGTCCTCGGCGCGCTGCCTCCCATCCACACCTTCGTCTCGAGCATCCTCATCGTCCCGTTCGTGGGCCTGTTCGGGGAGCCGCCGATCCTGCGACCGAACCCGGGCGAGATCGCCGAGGTGCTCATCTTCCCGCTCGACGAGCTCGCCGCCGCCGAGAAGAAGGTGGAGTGGGAGCTCACGGTGGGCGTCTACCGGGGGCACGCCTACGAGATGGGCGACCACACGATCTGGGGGGCGACGGCCCACATCCTGCACAGCCTGCTCGTGATCCTCGGACCCGAGCGCGTGTGACCGAGCCCGAGCCCTTCCTGCCGTCGGACGACCAACTCCGCTCGATCCTCCTCGGCGCGCGCACCATCGCCGTCGTCGGGCTCTCGTCGAAGCCCGATCGGCCCTCGCACGAGGTGGCCGCGTTCCTGCAGGAGCGGGGCTACCGCATCGTGCCGGTCAACCCGAACGAGACGGAGGTGCTCGATGAGCGCGCCTATCCCTCGCTCCTCGACGTGCCGGCGGAGATCCCGATCGAGATCGTCGACGTGTTCCGTCGTGCGGAGGAAACGCCATCGGTGGCGGAACAGGCGGTGGGGCGCGGCGCGAAGGTCCTGTGGTTGCAGCAGGGGATCGTGAACGAGGAAGCGCGGCGCATCGCGGACGAGGCCGGATTGACCGTCATCATGGGCGTCTGCATCAGGACCACGATCGGACGTCTGGAGGCAACGCGATAGGGGGACGGCATGCAGAAGTGGGAGTACTTCGTCGCGCCACTGCTCGAGCACAATCCTGGGGAGATCCTCAACACGTTCGGCGAGGACGGGTGGGACCTCGTCGCCGTGGCCCAGATCACGAACCCGATGGGCGGCCAGTCGCTCGTCGCGTACCTGAAGCGTCCGAAGGGGTAGTCCTCAGGGCCGATCCAATCGTCTGCGGGACCACAGCAACAGGCCCAGAAGCGCGACGGCGATGAGGATCCCGACACCCGTTCCGAGCGCACCGCCCGCTCCCGGAACAGGAGACGGCGAAGGCGAAGCGGTCGCCGCGTCGCTCGTCTGGGAAGCAGCGACGGCGACGAGCGTCAGCAGCGGTGGCACGATCCCACGGAGCACTCGACGAGTCTAGGGGCAGGTTCGAGAGCTGCGGTAGGCTCCGCCGCGTGCTCCGGATCGACCACGTCGTGTACGCCGTTCGCGATCTCGACGCGACGGCCGACGGTTCCTCCGAGCTCGGTCGACGGGCAGAGGCGTCTATCGTGTCGTCGGTGACCTCCGATCGGTCGCTCCGTATCCACCACGTCGTGTACGCCGTTCGCGATCTCGACGCGACGGCCGAACGGTTCCGTCGCGAGCTCGGTCTGGACTCGGCGGAGGGCGGGCATCACGGACGATGGGGGACCGCCAATCGGATCGTGCCGTTCGGCGAGGACTACCTCGAGCTCATCGCGGTCGTCGACGCGGATCGCGCGGCGGCCTCGGACTTCGGCCGCGCGACGATGGAGCGAGCCGCGGCGGGCGAGGGCTGGCTGGCGATCGCCGTCGTGACCGACGACCTGGACGCGGTCGCCGCGCGGCTCGACCTCGAGATCGTCGAGGGCCGCCAGCCTCCTCTCCGTCCACGCCTCGCCGCGCGAGCGTCCCGACGGTCAGGTCCTTCGGTGGAGGAGCGCGGGACTCGAGGACCCGAGCCAGCGCCGGGGCTTCCCTTCTTCATCGCGTGGGACGTGCCGGCCGATCTCCATCCGGGACGCGCGCGCGCCGGCCACGGACTCCGAGTCGAAAGGATCGCGGGGATCGAGGTGGGGGGCGGTGCCGATCTGCTTCGCGATTGGCTCGGCGGCGAAGACCTTCCCATCCGCGCGACGCCGATCCCGGACGTGCCGCGCTCTCCATCCGGGACGCTCCCGCGCGGCCACGGACTTCGCGTGAACGGGTCGCGGTGATCGGTGGGGGGCGATGCCGTTCTCGCGCTGGCTCGGCGGCGAAGACCTTCCCATCCGCGCGACGCCGGGGTCGGCAGGCGTCCGGTCGGTCGCGCTCGCGACCGCCGACGGCGACGTGGAGATCCGCTAGGCCAGCGCCTGGTCCAGGTCGGCGACGAGGTCGTCGGGATGTTCGATCCCGACCGACAGCCGGACCAGCGTGTCGGGAACCTCGAGCGGCGACCCGGCCACGCTCGCGTGGGTCATCGGACCCGGCACCTCGATCAGCGACTCGACACCGCCGAGCGATTCCGCGAGGAAGAAGATCTTCGTCCGTTCCGCGACCGCCAAGGCCTCGTCGGGGGTCCGCATCTCGAAGCTCACCATCCCGCCGAAGCGGCGCATCTGGCGCTCGGCGAGCTCCCGGTTCGGGTTGGCGGGCAGGCCGGGATAGTGGACCTTCGTCACCTTCGGGTGCTCGGCCAGGAACGCGGCGACGCGCTCGGCGCCGGCGCAGTGCGCCTCCATGCGGACGGCGAGCGTCTTCACTCCTCGGAGCGCCAGATAGCAATCCATCGGTCCCGGGACGGCGCCGACGGAGTTCTGCAAGAAGGTGAGCCGCTCGATCAGCTCGTCGTCGCTGGTCACGATCGCGCCGCCGATCAGGTCGGAGTGCCCGCCGAGGTACTTCGTGACCGAGTGCACCACCGCGTCGGCGCCGAGCCCGAGCGGCCGCTGCAGATACGGCGTGGCGAAGGTGTTGTCGACGACGCACCGGGCACCGGCCGCGTGGGCCATCTCCGAGACCCGCGCGATGTCGATCACCTTGAGGTACGGGTTCGTCGGCGTCTCGAGCCAGACGATCCGGGTCTCCTCGCGCAGGGCGTTGCCGAGCGCGGCCTCGTCGGCGAGATCGATCGTGTCGAACGCGATGCCCCACTGCTGCAGCACGCGGGCGAGCAGTCGGTACGTCCCCCCGTACACGTCGTCGCCGAGGACGACGTGATCGCCGGGCTTCAGCGTGAGCAGCAGGGTGGTGCTCGCCCCGAGGCCGCTCGAGAAGGACAGGCCGCGCGTGCCGCCCTCCAGGGAAGCCAGGACGCGCTGGAGCGCCTCGCGTGTCGGGTTGCCGCTCCTCGCGTAGTCGTAGGCCTTCGGCTTGCCGACCGCGGGCTGGGCGTACGTCGAGGTCTGGTAGATCGGGACGTTCACGGATCCGAACTCCGCATCGGGCTCCTGCCCGACGTGGATCGCGCGCGTCTCGAAGGCCCCTCCGTTGTGGCCTACCGCTTCGCTACTTGAGGCCAGCTCGTCGGCGCGGTCGTCCTCGGTGCTCATCGCATCTCCGGCGGAAGGGTCCATCGTCTCCTCTTCAGCTCGTCGACCGCCGCCTCTCCCGAGCGGGCGAGGGCCCACAGCGCCGACTTGCGCTTCGCGTCGTGTCCCGGCGCGAACTCTCGAGCGGTGAGCGCGGAGCACGAGGGATCGCCGCACCCGCACGCGGTCATGCCGGGGAGCGCCGGCTGGCCGTCGCCGCGGCTCGGCAGGACCGCTCGGCGGAACGGGTGGGCCGGCAGCGTCGCGGAGGGAAGGACGATCTGACCCTCCCGGGGATCGCCCGGCGCGGTGAACCGTCGCTGCAGCGCGTACTGGCCCGTCAGCGCGGCCAGGGCGGCGTCGACCTGGTCCGCCGAGCGGAGCGCTCGGGCGTCCACACCGTGGGTGCCGAGCACCCCTCGACGCCACCCGTGCGCCGTCACGCCCTTGGGCGGAAGGCACCCCGCGAGGACGACGGCCGTCGCGTGCGGGAAGACCTCGATCGCCGTTCCCTTGACCGAGCCCGCCCGGTACCGGGGGAACGAGACCTCGATCGCGCGGAAGACCTCGAACCCCACGGTCATCCACTCGTAGAACGGATGCTCCGCCATCCGGGGATCCGAGGGTGTGTTGAAGGACTGGATCCCGAACAACCGAAGCTCGCGTTCGGTGAGGCGTGACCGGCCCGTGCTCGCCCAGGCCGGCGGCGCGTCGATCGCCACGACGTCGGGACCGAGGTCGCCGACCACCCGCGCGAGCTCGGCCGGCGTCACGCGGCGTGCCGTGTCGAGCACCGAGCGGTCTTCGTCGAGCAGGACGAGGTCGAGACCCTTGCGAACCCCGACGTCGATCCCGAGCGCGCGCACGTCCTCTACGCGCGCCGGCGGTGGGCCAGGAACTCGAGCAGGTCGGCCCGCGTGAGGACGCCGAGGACCTGTCCGGCCTTCACCACGAGCACCGCGGTCCCTTGCTGGAGCGCCTCGAAGGCGAGGTCGACCGGCTCGTCGAACTCCACCATCGCGATCGGCGGTCCCATGACCTCGGCGACGCCTGCCTGCAACGCGTCGGGGTCTCGGAAGATGCGGTCGAGCAGCTCGCGCTCGCGGATCGAGCCGACGAACTGCGCCACGTCCATCGAGGTCTCGCGGACGACCGGTGCCTGCGAGATGGAGTAGCGCTGCAGGGCGTCGATGGCCTGCCGCACCCGGTCGTGCGCGTTCACGGTGACCACCGGCGGGAGCTCACCGTGCTTGGCCTCGAGCACCTCTTCGACCCGGACGATCTCGGGCCGGTCGGTGAGCCCGTACTGGAGGAGCCACGTGTCCGAGTAGAGCTTCGACAGGTAGTTGCGTCCGGTGTCGGGCAGGATCACGACGACGACGTCGTCCGGTCCGAGCTCGCGCGCGACCTCGAGCGCCGCGACGACGGCGGTTCCCGACGAGCCGCCGACGAGGATGCCCTCCTCTCGCGTGATCCGCCGCGCCATGCGGAACGCGTCGCGATCGGAAACGCGCACGTACCGGTCGACGAGCGAGGGGTCGAAGGTCTTCGGCCAGAAGTCCTCGCCGATCCCCTCGGTGAGATACGTGTGGACGTCGCCGGAGAAGATCGAGCCCTCCGGATCGGCCCCGACGACGAGCACGTCCGGGTTCTGCGACTTGAGGTACCTCGCCGCGCCCGTGATGGTGCCGCCGGTTCCGACGCCGGTCACGAACGCGGTGATCGTTCCGTCCGTCTGCCGCCAGATCTCCGGTCCCGTCGTCGCCTCGTGGGCGGCGGGGTTCTCCTCGTTGAAGTACTGGTTGGGCTGGAACGCTCCCGGGATCTCCTCGGTGAGGCGATCGGCCACGCGGTAGTAGGACTCGGGTGATTCGGGAGGAACGGCGGTCGGGGTGATCACCACCTCCGCTCCGTACGCCCGCAGCAGCGAGATCTTCTCCTGGCTCATCTTGTCGGGCATCACGAAGATGCACTTGTAGCCGCGGATCGCCGCGGCGATCGCCAGCCCATGCCCGGTGTTCCCCGACGTCGGCTCGACGATCGTGCCGCCGGGCTTCAGGACGCCGGCGACCTCGGCCGCCTCGATCATCCGAAGGCCGATCCGGTCCTTCACGCTTCCGCCCGGGTTCAGCATCTCGAGCTTGGCGAGCACGGCCGGCGGGACGCCGCGGGCCACCTTGTTCAGCCGGACGAGCGGCGTGTCGCCCACCGCGTCCAGGAACGAGTCCAGCACCTCCATGCGCGCCCTCTCTCCGGCTTCGGCCGGCCTATCGTCCCACGAACGCGCGATGGCAGGGCGCGCCGGGCGGCGGGTGGAACCGGCTCCTTCGCCCCTGATGCTGGGCCCGCTTCACCTGCCGGGGTATCCTGCCGAATCATCCCCGGTGTGCGCGGGGGGTCGAGCAACGAGCCGGGCGAGCGTCGGCCCCCGATCGAAGCAGGGAGTCGGTGAGATGTCGTCCGAGGAAATGAGCGACAAAGCCGGCGCGCCCGGCGGAGGCTCGATCCTCGTCGTCGACGACGACCCCTTCATCGCGCGCCTCCTCGAGATCGAGCTCCGTGCCGCCGGCTACGACGTCCGCGTCGCCAACGACGGCCAGCAGGCGCTGGAGCTGGCGCGCGAGGACTGCCCCGAGCTCGTGCTCGCCGACGTGATGATGCCGAACATGGACGGGTTCGAGATGACCCGCCAGCTGCGGCAGGACAGCCGGACCGCATCGGTCAGCGTCATCATGCTCACCGCGCGAGGGCTCTCGGCCGACAAGCTCGAGGGCTTCGCCGTCGGCGCCGACGACTACATCGTCAAGCCGTTCGACACCCCCGAGCTCCTCGCGAGGATCCGAGGGGTCCTTCGGCGCACCAAGGAGATGCGGCAGCAATCCCCGCTCACCGGCCTTCCCGGCAACATCCGGATCGAGGACGAGATCGAGGAGCGCGTGCGCTCGGGCGTCCCGTTCGCGATCTTGTACGCCGACCTGGACCACTTCAAGGCCTTCAACGACCACTACGGGTTCATGCGCGGTGACGAGGTCATCCAGTTCACCGCCGGCCTGATCCTGGAGCTGGCGCACGAAGCCGGTGGCGCGAGCGCGTTCGTCGGTCACGTCGGAGGAGACGACTTCGTGATCTTGTGCGGTGCGGACGAGGCCGAAACCGTCGCCGAGCTCCTCGTGCGGCGTTTCGACGAAGCCGTCCCGGGGTTGTACGAGCCCGAAGATCGAGCGCGAGGGCACATCGTGGTGACGAACCGCCGGGGCGAGGTCCAGGACTTCCCGTTCCTGTCGATCTCGGTCGGGATCGCGACCACGGCACGTCGCACGTTCCAGCACTTCGCCGAGGCGGTCGCGATCGCCACGGAGATGAAGGCGTTCACCAAGTCCAAGGATGGCTCCTCGTGGGCCGTCGATCGCCGGACCAGCTGAAGCGCTCGCCTCGCTAGTCGGACAGCGGCTCCGGCCGGCCGAGGAAGTATCCCTGGCCGAACCGAACCCCCAGCGCCTGCAGTGCGGCGTGCTCGAGGTCGTTCTCGATGCCCTCGGCCACGACCGCGATGTCCATCTCTTCGGCGAACGCTGATGAGCGCGGTCGCGAGCGCCCGCCGCCGCGCGTCGGAGTCGATACCGCTCGTCAGGCTGACGTCGAGCTTGATGATCTCCGGGTCGATCAGCAGGATGTGGCGAAGACTGGCGAAGCCCGCTCCCGCGTCGTCGATCGCCACGCGTGCGCCGCGTTCGCGGACGCGTTGGAGCGCCTGGGTGAGGCGGTCGTACTCCTCCACCGCCTCGTGCTCGGTGATCTCGATGACCACCCTCGAGGCATCGACGGCGTCGAGGAGCTCGAGCATGCCGTCGGACTCCGCCGTCCGATACGACGCGTTGATCGACACATATCGGTCTGCAGGGATGGCCGCCAGGTCGGCGAGCGCGGCGCGATTGCACGCGAGCTCCAGCTCGGTGCCCATCCCGACCGTGTCGGCCTCGGCGAACCACTGGGGGATGGGCCATGGAGCCCCGCCGTCGCTGAACCTCGCGAGCGCTTCCATCCCGATCACCCGATGTCCGTCGAGCTCGACGATGGGCTGATACACCATCGAGCGTCCTTTCCCCTCCAGCACGCGGTTGATGCGGTCGACCTTGGCGAGCCGCTCGCTCGTCTCGATCTCCTGTCGCTGGAGCTGCTCCGACAGATCCCTCACGAGGCCGGTCATCACCTCCGGAGAGACGCTCAGCTGCCCGCGGGCGGCGCGCACGATCGCGCCGAGGATCTCGGCAGGAGCGGTCCCCTTCACGAGGTAGCCGACGGCGCCGCCCTCGAGCATCCGCACGACCGAAGCCCGGTCGTCCACGGCGCTGTGAGCGAGCACGCGCGTCTGCGGCAAGAGGTGCCGGAGCTTCTCCGCGACGCGGAGCCCTCCGCCCGCCGGCATCCGGACGTCGACGAGCGCGACATCCGGCTTCATGGCTTCGGCCATCGCGATCGCCTCGTCCGCGTCGCGAGCCGAGCCGACGAGCTCGAACGTGTCATCGGACTGCACGAGGTCGGCCAAGGCCGCTCGCAGGACAGCCTCGTCGTCCGCGATCAGCACGCGGATGGGTGGCCCCTCCACGGAAGGACGGTAGCCGCCGGTTCGGTCCCTGGCAACGGAGCGGTGGCGTGAGGGGTTGGACCTATCATCTGGACATCGTGAGCGCCCGCGAGATCCGCGCCCCACGCGGAACCGAGATGACCTGCAAGGCCTGGCCACAGGAGGCCGCCCTGCGGATGCTCATGAACAACCTCGATCCCGACGTGGCCGAGCGTCCCGAGGACCTCGTGGTCTACGGGGGAACCGGGAAGGCGGCGCGCTCGTGGGAGGCGTACGACGCCATCGTGCGGACCCTTCGGACCCTGGAGAGCGACGAGACCATGCTCGTCCAGTCGGGCAAGCCGGTCGCCGTGTTCAAGACCCACTCGCTGGCGCCGCGCGTCCTGATCTCGAACTCGATGCTGGTGCCGAAGTGGGCCGATTGGGACACCTTCCGCGAGCTGGAGCAGGCGGGTCTCACGATGTACGGCCAGATGACGGCCGGCTCGTGGATCTACATCGGGACCCAGGGCATCCTGCAGGGGACGTTCGAGACGTTCGCCGAGGCCGCGAAGCAGCGATTCGACGGCACGCTGCGCGGAACGATCACGCTCACCGGCGGGCTCGGCGGGATGGGCGGCGCGCAGCCCCTCGCCGTCACGATGAACGAAGGCGTGGCGCTCTGTGTCGAGGTCGACCCCTCGCGCCTCGAGCGCCGGATCAAGACGCGATATCTCGACCGCGAGACGGACGATCTCGACGAGGCCGTTCGGTGGGCTGAGGACGCGAAGGCCGCGGGAGAAGCCGTGTCGATCGGTCTGCTCGGCAATTGCGCGGACGTGCTCCCCGAGCTCCTCGATCGCGGCTTCCGCCCCGATCTGGTCACCGACCAGACGAGCGCGCACGATCCGCTCGGCGGCTACGTGCCGGGCGGGCTCTCGATCGACGAGGCCGATGCGCTCCGGACGGCCGACGCCGCGGAGTACCAGCGCCGCTCGTACGACTCGATGGCGCGACACGTCGAGGCGATGGTGGCGTTCCTGGACGCCGGCGCGGTCGTGTTCGACTACGGGAACAACCTTCGTTCCGGCGCCGAGACCGGCGGGTTCGACCGGGCGTACGCGTACCCGGGCTTCGTGCCGGCGTTCATCCGCCCGATGTTCTGCGAGGGAAAGGGCCCGTTCCGATGGGCCGCGCTGTCGGGTGACCCCGAGGACATCGTGAAGACCGACCGCGCGGTGGCCGAGCTGTTCCCCGAGAACGAACGCCTGCTGCGCTGGCTCTCGATGGCGCAGGAGCGTGTGGCGTTCCAAGGGCTCCCGGCGCGGATCTGCTGGCTCGGCTACGGCGAGCGCTCGCGAGCGGGCCTGCGGTTCAACGAGATGGTGGCGCGAGGAGAGGTCGGCGCGCCGATCGTGATCGGGCGGGACCACCTCGACGCGGGGAGCGTCGCGAGCCCGTACCGCGAGACCGAGGCGATGAAGGACGGGTCCGACGCGATCGCCGACTGGCCGATCCTGAACGCCCTCGTGAACACCGCGGCCGGCGCCCACTGGGTGAGCGTGCATCACGGCGGTGGCGTCGGCATCGGGTACTCGATCCACGCCGGCATGGTCGTCGTCGCCGACGGCACCGACGAGGCCGCGGAGCGACTCGAGCGCGTGCTCACGACCGACCCCGGGATGGGCGTCGTCCGCCACGCGGACGCGGGCTACGACGAGGCGCTGGCCGTCGCCGCGGACCGCGGCGTGCGGCTCCCCTGGCGCGAGTGACCCTGGGAGAGTCGCGAGTGATGGACGCCGACGTGATCATCGTGGGCGCCGGCCCGACCGGCCTGATGCTCGCCGCTGAACTTGGCCGGGCTGGGGTGCGACCGCTCGTGCTCGAGCGGCATCCGCAGATCCGAGACATCCCGAAGGCCGGCGGTCTCAGCGGGCAGATCCTGGAGCTGTTGCGTTACCGGGGCGAGCTCGAGCGATTCGAAGCAGCCGGCACGGCTGCCATACCCGCCCCCCGGCTCCCGTGGGGCGGGATGCACGTGGACTTCAGCCCGCTCGCGGATCCCCCGATGGCGGTGCTGCCGCTCCCGCAACCGCAACTCGAGCGCGTCCTCGACGACTTCGCCCGCGAGCTCGGCGCCGAGATCCGCCGTGGCCATGAGGTGGTCGGGCTGAGCCAGGACGACGCCACGGTGACCGCGGACGTGCGCGGCCCGGACGGGCAGGACCGGGTGACCGCCCGATACCTGGTCGGCTGCGACGGCGCGAGCAGCCGGGTGCGAGACCTGGCCGGCATCCCGTTCCCCGGCATCACGTACTCGGAGGTCCAGCGGCTCGCCCTGGTCACCGTGCCCGAGTCGGTGACCCTGCTCGAGAACGGCGACATCGACGTCGCCGGTGTGGGCAGGATCAGCTTCGGGTTCACACGAACCGAACGCGGTGAGTTCGCCCTCGGATCGACCACCCCGGGGCTCATGGGTCTCTTCACCAGCGAGGAGGAGTCCACCGAGTACGACGACGACGAGCCGATGACCGTGACCGAGCTCGGGGACAGCATCCGCCGCGTCCTCGGCGTGGATCTGCCCCTGGGGGAACCGACCCGGCTGACGCGCTTCACCTTTCACGCGCGGGAGGTCGAGCGGTACCGCGACGGGCGGATCCTGATGGCCGGCGACGCCGCCCACCTGTTCCCCTCACCGGGCGTCGCGCTCGGCGCCGGTCTCCTCGACAGCGTCAACCTCGGCTGGAAGCTGGCCGCCGGCATCCAGGGCTGGGCGCCGGCCGGCCTGCTGGACACCTATCACGACGAACGCCGGCTCGCCTGCGCACGCAACATGCTGCACGCGCAAGCTCAGGTGGCGATCCGGCGCGGTCACGACCCGGCCGCCGTCGCGCTCCGGGAGCTCTTCCAGGAACTGCTCGTCGACGAGCAGCCACTGCGCCGCCTCGGCGGTCTCATGGCGGGGTCCGAGGTTCGCTACCCGTTCCCCGGCCACGACCACCACGCATTGATCGGGACCTTCGCACCCGACCTCGCATTGCGCACCGACCAGGGCCCGACGAGCGTCGCGGAGCTCATGCACACGGCAAGGCCCATCCTCCTCGACCTCGCCGACCGCGCAGACCTCCACGTGATCGCCCGGGACTGGCAGCATCGCGTCGACGTCACCACCGCCGCGACCGATGACCGACCGGCCGACGCCCTCCTGATCCGACCCGACGCCCACATCGCCTGGGCCGCAACCATCGACGAACCCGCCGAGACCGCCGCGCTCGCGCTGGGAGAAGCGCTCTCCGGCTGGTTCGGCACACCGTCCTAGGGGCGGCCGCCGTTGCCGCTCGCGCGGTCCGCGGCGTCGATCGAGGCGTACTCGGGATCGGATCGGTACACGAGGAAATCGACCGCCGCCCAGATGGTTTTGGAGAAGGACCAGAAGAGCAGCGGGAAGACGAGCGTCACGCCGATCGCCGCGACGGTGAGCCGCAACACCTGCACGTCCGGAAGGTCCAGGACCAACCACACGATCATCACGATCAGGAACACGACGGCCGTCACCACGTAGTTGATCGTCATCGCGCCGAGGAAGCCGCCCTCCTCGCGCTCGAGCCGCAGGCCGCACCGCGGACAACGATCGCGGATCTTGAACCAGCTCTCGAACAGGCTCCCGCCGCCACATCGGGGGCAGCGACGCGTCGCGCCTCGCATGAAGGCCTTGATCGCTCCCGGTTCGTCCGACCGACGGGCATCCGGCGAGCGGTCCCTCCGAGGCCTGCGGTCCACGGGTCCCGGCGCGACCCCGGGACTCGCCGGTGTCGGTGCGATCGGCTCGTCATCCGGCGTGGGGCGGTCGTCGGGTTCGAGGTCGTCGAAGGGGCCGGGCATCCCGAGGTCAGCGTAGACCCGGTTGCTCGCGTTCGGCACCGCCCGTAGCCTTGCCGCCGTGCCCGTCGCCGTGGGGGAGCCGCTCTCGCTCGAGGACGTCGTCGCGGTCGCGAGGGGTGCGGAGGTGGAGCTCCCCGCGGCTGCGGCCGCTCGGATGCGGGCGGCGCGCGAGGTCGTCGATGCCGCGGTCGCATCCGGTGACACCGTCTACGGGGTGACGACCGGGTTCGGCAGCCTGGCCGACGTGCGGATCGATCCGGCGCAGGCCGACGCGCTCCAACACCGGATCGTCCGATCCCACGCCACCGCGGTCGGGCGTCCGCTCGGTCGCGAGGAGGTCCGCGCGATGCTGCTCCTGCGCGCGCACGTGCTCGCGCTCGGGCACTCGGGCGTCCGCGTCGAGATCGTCGAGCGGATGGTCGAGATGCTGAATCGCGATCTCGTTCCGGTGGTGCCCGAACAGGGATCGCTCGGCGCGTCGGGCGACCTGGCGCCGCTCGCGAACCTCGCGCTGCCGCTCCTCGGCCGCGGGCACCTCCTCGTCGACGGGGGATCCGTTCCGGCAGGGGAGGTCCTGGCGAGCGCGGGACTCGAGCCGCTCGAGCTGAAGGCGAAAGAGGGACTCGCGCTGGTGAACGGCACGCAGG
The DNA here is from genome assembly GCA_963786805.1 of uncultured Actinomycetes bacterium. Classification (GTDB taxonomy): domain Bacteria; phylum Actinomycetota; class UBA4738; order UBA4738; family HRBIN12; genus CALGFI01. The sequence goes on along the minus strand of CAWBAK010000004.1, from coordinate 382,705 downwards.
GCATGCTCGCGATCGGCACGCTCGCCGCCGATCGGGTGGCGCGGCTGGCACGCACGTCCGATCTTGTCGCGGCGATGAGCATCGAGGGTGCGCTCGGCTCGGACCGCGTGTTCGACGAGCGCCTGACCGCGTTACGACCGCACGCCGGCGTCGTGGCGTCGGCCTCGAACCTGCGACGGCTGCTGGAGGGAAGCGCCATCGTGGCGTCCCATCGCGAGAGCGCGCACCTGGTGCAGGACGCGTACTCGTTCCGATGCGCCCCGCAGGTGAACGGCGCGACGCGCGAGGCACTGCGGTTCGCGACCTCGGTGCTCGAGGTCGAAACGAACTCGGTGTCGGACAACCCGATCGTGCTGGCCGACGACGGCGAGATCCTGTCGGGCGGCAACTTCCACGGGCAACCCGTCGCGGTCGCGCTCGATGCGCTCGCGCTCGCGGTGGTCTCGCTCGCGAGCATCTCCGAGCGCCGCCTCTACCGGCTGCTCGATCCGGCCCGCAACAACGGCCTGCCGGCGTTCCTGGTTCAGGAGGTCGGTCTGAACTCGGGCTTCATGCTCGCCCAGTACACCGCGGCATCACTCGTGTCCGAGTGCAAGACCCTCGCGCATCCGGCGTCGGTCGACTCGATCGAGTCCTCCGCGGGGCAGGAGGACCACGTGAGCATGGGGATGACCTCCGCGCGGCACGCCCGCGACATCGTGGCGAACGCCGAGGTCGTCGTCGCGATCGAGGCGCTCGTCGCGGCCCAGGCCTTGGATCTGCGCGCGCCGCTCGAGCCCGCCACCGGAACGCGCGCCGCGCGCGACGCGATCCGCGAACGCGTCTCGTTCCTCGACGCCGACCGCGAGCTCGGCCCCGACATCGAGACGGTCACCGCGCTCGTTCGGGAGGGAGCTCTGGTCGAAACGGCGGAAGGCGTCGTCGGCGCGCTGGACTGACGGGGTCGGCGGATCCCCCTTGGTCCGGTGGCTCAGTGATAGATGACGACGCGGGTGCCGAAGTCGGCGAGCCCGTACACCCAGGTCGCGTTCCAGAACGGGATGCGGACGCATCCGTGGCTCGCGTTGTACGTGGGGACCTCGGGCCATCCGTGGAGTGCGCGGAGGCCGTCGAAGTAGCTCGGGTAGTAGAGGCGGTGACCGCTGTACCCGGCGATCTTGCGGAAGACGCGGAACGAACCGTCGCGCGTCGCCCCGCCGGCGCCGGTCGACACGTGCAGGATGTTCGTGACCGCTCCGTCCTCGACCGTCATGAGGACCTGCCGCGTCTGGTCGACCTCGAAGTGGAACCCGCGCCAGTCGTGGCGTGCCCGCGCGACGAGGGGATCCGCCAGCGCGCGCCACGTCGCCGTGCTCACCGAGAACACCCGGGCCATCCGCTGCACCTTGTGGAAGGCGACGACGGCGTCGGCCGTTCGGAAGTCGAACTTCCCGTCCTTGGCTCCGGCGAGCCGGTAGTGGAGCTCGACGAGCCGGCGCTCGAGCAGTTGGACGAAGGGACCGTTCGAGCCCGAGCGCAGGGCCGGAAGGGGCGGGGTACTCGATTCGCTCACGGCGGAATCCCGCAGGAGGTCCGGGCTCGAGAACGACGCGCGAGCCCGGTACGTCCCCACGTGCATCGCGCGGAACGTCGCCGTGAAGCCACCGGCCGAGCCCATCTCGACGCGTTGCGTCTGCACGGCGCGGCCGCCCACGATGAGTGCGACCTCGACCCGGCGTCCCGGCCGGGCGGGCTGTACCGTTCCGCGGACGACGACCTCGTCGAACAGGCGGACCCCGGACATCCGCACGGTCACGATCGCTCGAACCCTGACGGTCACGGGTTCGCTCACGGCCGCGCTCCAGAACGCGCGATACGTCCGCGATCCCTCCGGCGTGATCGTGACCGAGTAGCCGCCGCCCGCGCCGGTCGTCACCGAGGCCACGACCTCGTCCGCTTCGTCGCGGATCTCGACCGTCTGCCCGCCGATCGCCGGAGCGATCTCGCCGGAGAGGCGCACGTCGTGGCCGATCGTGATCGTGCCGGCGGAGGCTTCGAGGGTGACGGTCTCGGGCTCGGTCTGCGCGGAGGCCGCGGCCGGCACGATAACCGCCACGCAGATGATCGCGAGCAGCGCGGGCAGCTTCCTCATCGTCCTCCGACCCTCTTTCCGCCGACATACGTGTGGTGCACCGGGTTGTGGCCCGGGCGATACGGGACCTGCCGGAAGGCGTCCCCGTCGAGGATCACGAGGTCGGCCCGCCTGCCGGGCGAAAGCGTACCGTGCGCGTCGCTCAGACCGAGCACCCACGCCGGAACGTTCGTCGCCGCCGCGAGCGCCTCGAGCGGCCTCATCCCATAGAGCGAGCACGCGGTGGCGATCGCCTCGGGCATCGACACGACCGGCGAGGTCCCCGGGTTGCAGTCGGTCGCGATGGCCACGGCCGCCCCGGAGCGGAGGAGCTCGCGCACGTCCGGCGGCGACGCGCGCAGGAACAGCGTCGACGTCGGAAGGAGCACGGCGGCCGTCGCCGGCTCGTCGCCGAGCGCGGCGATGCCGAGCGGCGACACGTGGTTCAGGTGGTCCGCGCTTCGCGCGCCGAGCTCGACGGCGGCCTCGGCGGCACCCGACGGGCCGAGCTGGTCGGCGTGGCAGCGCAGCGGCAGCCCGTGCGCGTTCGCGGCCTCGGCCACGGCGCGCAGGTCGTCGACGCGTGAAGGCGATGTCCTCGACGTACACGTCGACGGCGTCCGCGAGCCCCTCCGCGGCGGCCGCGGGGATCAGCTCCTCGCAGGCGATGCGGACCCAGTCCTCGCGCGCCATCCCCTCGGGAACGGCGTGGCACGCGAGCAGCGTCACGGTGCACGTCTGCGGCGCCTCCTCGGCAAGACGACGGGCGATGTCGCGCCTGCCGCAGCTCGGCCTCGATCGAGAGGCCGTAGCCGGTCTTCAGCTCGAGCGCCGTCGTTCCGTGGTCGGCCATCTCCTGCACGAGTGGCCGGCAGAACGCGAGCACCTCGTCGTCGGAGGCCTCGGCGAACAACCGGGCGCTCCGATAGATGCCGCCCTCACCGTGGAGATCGCGGTACGAGATCCCCGACAGGCGCGCCTCGAACTCGTCCGATCGCCAGCCGACGAAGGGGAGATGCGTGTGGCAGTCGACGAAGCCGGGCGCGATCGTGCAGCCCTCGTACCACTCCGGGTCGCTCCTGGCGAGGCCGTCTGCGGGGCCGACGTAGGTGATGACGCCGTTCTCCCACGCGACCGCGGTCGGCTCGTGGGTCTCGTGCCGACCCCGGCGTCCTCGCCGCGGACGAGCAGGATCGGCTCGAGACCATCGGCCGTGTCGAAGTCTCCGCCGGCCGTGGCGAGGTTCGATGCAGCGACGGCGCCGCGCGAGGGGTCGGGCATCGCGCCATCGAACCGTCCCGGAGGCTGGCGCGCAAGCGTCTCCGGGACGGCGAGCACGCGTCCGTACACTGACCGGCATGAACGAGGGGGAGCCGGGGTTCCGCGACGTCCTCCGGATGCCCGAGGTCCGGGCCGCGATGGCCGGCACCTTCGTGATCATGCTCGGCTTCGGCATCCTCTCGCCGGTCCTGCCAAGCTACGCGCGCTCGTTCGGGGTGGGCTACGACGCGGTCGGTCTGCTGATCTCGGCATTCTCGTTCGCGCGCCTGCTCTCGGATCCCTTCGTCGGACGATTCATCGATCGGCACGGCGAGCGCGCGATGACGACGCTGGGCGCCGTCGCGGTCGGCATCTCCTCAATCGCGGCGGGCCTCGCACCGAACTTCCCCCTGCTCGTCCTGTTCCGTTCGGTTGGAGGGGTCGGGTCCGCGCTGTTCTTCGCCGCGCTCCTTTCCTTCCTGCTCCGGACGATCCCACCCGAACGCTCGGGACGCGTGATGAGCGTGTACTACGGCTCGTTCAATGTCGGCTTCATCGCCGGCGGACCGCTCGGCGGGCTCGTTGCCCACTGGTTCGGGCTCGCGAGCCCTCTGCACGTCTACGGGATCGCGTGCTTCGTCTCGGCGTGGCTTTTCTGGAGGACGATCCACGACCCGATCCGGACCGCTGAGGAAGTGCGTCGCGGCGGCTTCCGACGGTTGCCGTGGAGCCGGCCGTTCGTGACCGTGCTCGTGACGAACGGCGCATACGCGTGGATGATCGCCGCGGTGTTCACGACGCTCGTCCCGCTGTTCGGGGTCGACGAGGTGGGTCTCACGCTGGGCGGCGTGGGGATCGGCCTGGCGATCGCGACCGGCACCGAGCTCGTCTCGCTGTTTCCGGCGGGCAAGGCCACTGACCGTCGGGGGCGCCGCGCGGTGCTCGCGCCATCCCTTGCAGCCCTCGCGGTGATGACGGCGATCCTTGGGGTAGCGACGACCCCGGCCATGTTCTTCGTCGCGCTCGGTCTGCTCGGCGTCGCGAGCGGGTACGCGGGTGTTCCGCCGGCGCCGATGCTCTCCGACGTCACGCCGGAGGAGTTGAAGGGCACGGCCGTAGCCGCCTTCCGCTTCGTCGGCGACCTCGGTTTCGTCCTAGGCCCACTCGTCGCGGGATGGGTGGCGAACGGATACGGTTTCGCCGCGTCCTTCGCGGTCAACGCGGTTCCCTCGCTGATCGCGCTGGCGCTCGTGCTGTCGATCCGCGAGACGATGTCCACGCTGCCGAAGCGCGAGGGTTCGGGCCTCTAGGAGGAAGCTCCGTGCGCGTCGAGGCATCGCACCACCTCGCCGTTCCGCCGGATGACGCCTGGCGGGCCCTCCTGCGATGGGAGGACCAGGCACGGTGGATCCGCGACGCGGACTCGGTGCGCGTCTTGAGCCCGCACCGAGAGGGGCTCGGCGTGCGGATCGCGGTGAAGAGCCGGGTCTTCAACGTCCCGCTATTCACCGAAGAGCTCGAGGTGACGCGCTGGGAGCCGCCAGACGTCTTGGAGATGACGCACCGGAGCTTCATCCGGGGCATCGGTACCTGGGCGCTCGAGCCCGAGGGGACCGGCGTGAGGATCCGGTGGTCCGAGGAGCTCGCGCTCCCGATCCCGGTCCTCGGTGAGCTCGCGCTCCTCGTCTATCGGCCGTTCCTGCGGCGGCTGATGGGCGCGGCGCTTCGCGACCTGGCCGCGCACCTGCGCTCCGCGTAGCGCGCGTTAGCATCGTCCAGACGCCAGGGGAGCCCGGACGACCGGGTTGAGAGGCCGGCTGGCGGCCGGCGACCCTTGGAACCTGATCCGGGTAACGCCGGCGGAGGGAGCGAGTTGGCGAGCGTCGCCGAACGGCTCGGAAGGATCCTGGAGCGCGAGGCTCCGACCTGGGGCATCGATGTGGTCCCGCCGGAGCGGCGAACGCTGTCGGGGTTCGATCTGGCCGTTCTGTGGGGCGACCTCTCGGTCGGGCTCCTCGTGATGGTGACCGGCGCGCTGCTCGTGCCGGCGCTCGGGCTGACGCAGGCGCTGCTCGCCATCGTCGTCGGAAGCGTCCTCGGGTGCGCCCCGCTCGCGCTCGTGGCGCTCGCCGGTCAGCGCGAGCGCGTCCCGACGATGGTGCTGTTCCGTCCCGTCCTCGGCGCGCGCGGTTCGTTCGTGCCTACGGCGTTGAACGTCGTCCAGCTCGTCGGCTGGACGGCTGTCGAGTTCTGGGTGATGGGCGAGGTCGCGAACGTCGCATCCACGAAGCTCTTTGGTCTGGACGCGCGGAACCTGTGGCTGGCCGTCGTCGCGGTCGTCTGCACGGTCCTCGCGCTCGGCGGGCCGATCCTCGTCGTGCGGCGGTGGTTGGAGCGGTTCGGGATCTACGTCCTGATCGGCTCGGCCGCATGGATCACGGCCGAGGTCCTGCGCGCGGGTGACCTCGGCGCGCTCTGGCGTACCGAAGGTGACGGGGGACTCCCGTTCTGGCTCGCGGTCGACCTGGTGATCGTCATGCCCGTGTCGTGGTTGCCGCTCGCTGCCGACTACTCGCGGTTCGCGCGACCGGGATCGAGGGCGGCGGCCGGAACGTACGCGGGCTACCTCGTCGGCAACGCCTGGTTCTACGCGCTCGGCGTCCTGCTCGCGCTCGCCGCGGGCGCCACCGCGGACGCGATCGGGATCGGGACGGCGGTCGTCGCCCTTGCGGGTGGCGGCGTCGTGCTCCTCGCACTGCTCGTCGGCGAGAGCGACAACGCGTTCGCCGACATCTACTCGGCGGCGGTCTCCGTGCAGAACGCGGCGCCAGACGTTCCGCAGCGACGGCTGATCCTCGCCGTCGGGGCGCTGGGATTCCTCCTCGCACTCGTCTTCACGATGGAGCGCTACGAGTTCTTCCTGCTGCTCATCGGTTCGGTGTTCGTTCCGCTGTTCGGGGTCTTCGCCGCGGATTACTTCGTGCGACGGCGCGGCCGGTACGGCGAAGACGCGCTGTTCGGCTCGCCCGGCGTCCGCTGGTGGGCGTTCGTCCCATGGCTCGTCGGGTTCCTGCTGTTCCATTGGAGCGTCCCGACCGGCCCGCAGGGATGGGTCGACGCCGTGCGGATGGTGTTCGTGGACTGGCTCTCGCTCCCGTTCCCGCTGTTCGGCTCGCGGCTGGGGGCGAGCGTCCCGAGCTTCGTCGTCGCGTTCGCGCTCGCGCTCGTGTTGCCGCTCGGGTCGTCCCCGAACGGCCGCGCTACTCGGTGACCGCGCGCCGGGGCGGCGGGGGAGCGACGACGAGCAGGATCACCGCCGGGTCTTCCGACGCATTCGTGATCGTCAGCTCGGACCCGGCCGGCACCAGCGACGTCTCCCACTGCTCCTGGCGCTTGCGCGAGCGGTCCACCTGGACGACGACCTTGCCGGTCACGACCAGGAGGAGCGCGTCCGAGTCGAAGTCGGAGACCGGTCCGAGCGTCTGATTGAGGTCCAGGCAGACCACCTCGGACCACAGGCGATCGCTCTCGAAGAGCGTCTGGTGCGCCGGCCCCTCCTCATCGAACTGCACGAGGTCGCGCAGGTCCCGGGCCTCCATGCGGCGAAGCCTACCGGCTTCCGTTCGATGGGTAGACTGACGCTCTTCGTCCATCCTCAGAGGAGTCGCGGTGCCCACGTTCACGTTCTCGACGCAGTCACCGGCATCGGTGAAAGCCGATGTCGTCGTTCTTCCCGTCTACGAAGGACCGGAGCCGGGTCCTGGAGTGCGCGACGTGAAGGGGCTCGACCTCATCGCTCTCTATCGCGCCGCCGGGTACAAGGGCAAGCGGGGCGAGACCCTGCTGGTGCCGAACACGGGCATCGACGGGCTCACCGCCTCCGCGGTGGTGCTGGCCGGGGTCGGCAAGCGCGGCGAGGCGAGCCCGGACGCGTGCCGGAGGGCGATCGGACGGGTCGCCCGCCAGGTCTCGAGGCGGGCTCGGGTGGCCACGACGATGCCGCAGATCGCGCCGCGCGCGTTCGACGAGGCGGTGCAGGCGACGACCGAGGGGATCCTCCTCGGCTCCTACCGGTTCGACCGGTACAAATCGAAGTCCGACGGCGACCGCCCGGCCCTGAAAGAGGTCGTGCTGCTCGGCGGCGCGCGCTCGGACGCCCGGGCCGCGAAGGCCGCGCTGGAGCGCGGGCAGGTGATCGCGGAGTCCCAGTCGTGGGCGCGCGACCTGGTGAACACCCCGGCGCTGGACCTTCCGCCCGCGGAGCTCGCGCGCGAGGCGCAGGCGATGGCCAAGCGCATGGGCCTGAAGTCGAAGGTCTGGACGGAGGCCGAGCTCAAGAAGGGTGGCTTCGGCGGGATCCTCGGCGTCGGTCAGGGAAGCTCACGGCCGCCACGCCTCATCGAGCTCAGCTACGACGGGGGCGGGAAGGGCGCGCCGATCGCGCTCACCGGCAAGGGAATCGCCTTCGACTCCGGCGGTCTCTCGATCAAGCCGGCCGAGGGCATGGAGCACATGAAGATGGACATGGGCGGCGCCGCGTCGATCCTCGCCACGATGCGCGCGATCGCCCTGTTGAAGCCGCGCGTGAACGTCATCGCGGCGATCCCGTCCTCGGAGAACATGCCGAGCGGCTCGGCGATCCGCCCCGGCGACGTGCTGAAGCATCGAGGCGGCAAGACCTCGGAGGTCCTGAACACCGACGCGGAGGGTCGGCTCGTGCTCGCGGACTCGCTCGCGTACCTGGCCGAGAAGAAGCCGCGCGTGATCATCGACACGGCCACGCTGACCGGCGCGTGCATGGTCGCGCTCGGTGATGAGGTCTGGGGAGCGATGGGGAACGACCGTGGGTTGATCCGCGACATCCTGGCCGCCGGCGACGCCGCGGGCGAGCCCGGCTGGGAGCTCCCGATGTACGAGCCGTACCGCAAGCTGATCGATTCGGACGTCGCGGACATCAAGAACATCGGGAAGCGCTACGGCGGTGCGATCACGGCCGCGATGTTCCTGCGCGAGTTCGTCGGCGACATCCCGTGGGTCCATCTGGACATCGCCGGGCCCGCCTTCTCGGAGCGGGTGGGCGATTACTGGCCGAAGGGCGCCACCGGGATCCCGGTCCGCACGCTCGTTCGCTACGTCCTCAACGAGGCCGGCTCGCGCAGGAGATGACCGGGAGCGCGTCTACGGCTTGACGCCGGTGGCGAAGACCACCTCGCGGAAGTCGTTCACGGGATCGGCGAATCGCTCGGCGAACACCTTCTTCGCGCGCTCGTGGAACGACTCGAACGCGGCGGGGCCGAGCATCGAGCGGACGAACCGGCCCGTCGCCCACGTTCCGAGACCCTCGACATACTCCTCCAGGTCGTAGCGGAAGCGATATCGTCGCACCTCGGTCCTGACGGTCCGAAGGCCCGCGTCCATCAACGCCTCCTGAACGGCCTCGCGGTTCCGGAACCGTTCCCTCCACGGCAGCGCCTCCGCCATCGCGGCATTGAGGACCTGGCGTGGGACGACGCCCTCGACGAGCTCGAGCCAGGTGCGGGTGAGATCGTCGTCGATGTCGGCCCACGCGGTGAGTGACATCCGCCCCCCGGGGCGCAGCACGCGCACCATGTCGAACAGGGCCGTCTGGTACTTGGTGAAGTGCGCGATCACGAAGTTGGCGATGACCGAGTCGAACGAAGCGTCTCGGAACGGGAGGTCGACCGCGGTGGCCGCGACCGTGCGCACGGCCGGCCGGGCGGCCCGGCCGACGCGAAGCATGCCGAGGGACCCGTCGATGCCGATGACCTCGGCTCCCGCCGCCGCGGCGATCTCGGCGGCGACGCCGGTGCCGGTGCCGACGTCGAGGACGCGCTTGCCGTCGGCGATCTGGGCGATCTCGACGAGGTCGCGTGCCGGCTCGGCGAGCCGGGGTGCATGGATCCGCTCGTACGTCTCGGCGACGTCGTCGTAGGAGCGCCATCGGTTCACGTCGGCAGCGTACCGGCAGACCGCGGATACGACGGACGGGCCGCGGTGCGAGGGTAGGCTCTCGCGCATGGGTGAGGTCGTCTGACCGGTCCGGCGGGGGTGTCGGCGCTCGTCCTCGCCGAGACGGTCGCGGGCGGGCTCCTCTTGCTCTTCCTCAGCCCTCTGTGGAACGAGGTGAAGCGCGGGTTCTTCACGCTCACGGGCTCGGTGTTGCTCGTCCTGTCGGGCGCCACGTGGGCCTCGGTCGCCGCCGGGCGCGTTGAGGGGAGCGAGTCCGGTCTCTGGTCGCTCCGGCTCTCGATGGCGCTCACGATCGTGCTCCTCGTCTGCGTTGTGCTGCTTCTGGCAAGGCGCCAAACGGCTGCACGCGTGCTCGGGATCGCGGCGGCGCCGTTGTCGCTCGCGCTCCTGGTGGTGATGGCCGGGACCGCGGGCGAAACGTGGCTCGTCGCGCTCCTCCAGCTGCTCGCCGGTGCCTCGTTCCTCGGCGCTGTGATCGACGGGCTGCTGCTCGGACACTGGTACCTCACCGATCGCGGTCTCTCGCGGAAGCCGATCGACCGCACGACGAACCTGTTGCTCGTCGGCGTCGTCCTCGAGGCTGCGGCGCTGATCCTCGGCGGGTTCGGCCCGGGCGGTGTGAGCTCGGACTTCAACCCGCTCCTCACCTCGGCCGGCCTCGCGTCGTGGATCGCGCTCGGGATGGTCGGAGCGACGGCGCTGATCGCGGTGATGATCCGGCTGACGCTTCGCGGAGCTCGCTCCTCGGCGGTGCAGGCGGCGACCGGGTTCTTCTACCTCGCGGTGATCACCGCGATGACGGCGGAGTTCGCGGCGAAGGTCCGGTTCCTGCCCTGAGCCGATGCCCGAGCCGATGAGGGTCGCGGTCATGGTGGCCGGGTTCGCCGCGCAGGCCATGGCGTGGTGGTTCGTCTCGTCCCGCCGGCGAGACGTGTGGCGCGTGATGACGCCGGTCCTTGCGGCGATGGGTCTCGCGGCGCTCCTCGTCCACCCTCCGGCGTGGACGCCGCGGGTGGACGCCTTGGCGGCAGCGGGCGTCGGGATCGCCGCCGGGCTCGCGCTCTACGCGGGCACGCGGGTGTTCGTCGCGGTGATCCGGCCGTGGGAGACGTTCCGCCGGCACTCCATCGCGATGTACGCGCAACAGGAAGGAGTCCCGCTCGCCGCGGCGCTCGCCCTCTCGCTCGTGTTGAGCGTTCCGGGGGAGGAGCTCTTCTGGCGCGGTCTGTTCCAGCCCGAGCTCGCCGACGCGTTCGACGCCTCGGCGCTCGGCGCGCTGATCGCGTGGACGGCGTACGTGGCGGCGAACCTGCCGAGCCGCAACCTCGCGATCGTTGCCGGCGCGGTCGTCGGGGGCGCCGCGTGGAGCGGGCTCGGGTGGTGGAGCGGCGGACCCCTCGCGCCGCTCGTCTCCCATCTCACGTGGACGGCGCTGATGATCTCGTTCCCCGTGGTTCGGTCGAGCAAGGTCCGCGCGTGACCGAGCTGCCGACGCCGGTCCGCCGTCTGCTCGAGCGCGGGGCGTTCTGTCACGTCGCGGCCGTGACGCCGGACGGTCCGCACGTTACACCGATGGTGTTCGCCGAGGCCGGAGGGCGGGTGTGGGTGACCACCTCGCGTGGATCGGTGAAGGCGCGCGCCTGGCGCTCCGACCCCCGGGTGGCGGGCATGGTTCGCGACGGCCGCGAGGCCGTGATGTTCACGGGAACCGCGACGATGCACGACGCCCTCGATCCGGACTCGTGGGCGCGGTCCCTACGGAACGGCCCGCTGCTCGCGCTCGCCGCGGTGCGGTTCACGCGGAAGAACACGCGGTTCTTCGCCGGCTACGCGGTCGACGCGTCCCGGGTTCCGTTCGCATGGACACCTCCCGGACGCGTGTTCGTCGAGCTGACGATCGACCGCACGGCGCTCCTCGACGAGACCTCGGGGCTACGGACGTGGGGCGACTGGCCCGTCGGGGCAGCGAGCCTCGACCGGTTCCGAGCCGTCCGCACGGGAACGCCGCCGCTCGCGCCGCTGCCCTCCGATGTTCGCGAGGCGCTCGGCGAGGCGGGTGCCGGCGTGCTCGCGGTCGAAGGGAGCGATGGCCCCGTTGCGCTCCCCGTGTCGTGGCTGGTGGACGGCGCCGCGCTGTACGCGGTCCTGTCCGCCGACATCGTTCGCGCTCGCCGGCGTGAGGACCCCGAAGCTTCCCGCCGCCCTCGGTGTCGACCACCCCTCCTCGTGGCGAGCGCGGCACATGGTCGGAGCGATGGCCCGCGGTGACGCCGAGACCTACGAGACCGGCGCCCTGACCTCGGGGGAGCGCTCCGCGACGGAGATCGCGCGCAAGGCCGGCCTCGACGACTCCCGCGCCGCGCTGGTCCGCCTGCGACCGCGCCGGTACGTCTGGTGGCGAGGGTGGACGAGCGGGACCGAGGAGGCCGGATGAGCGTCGTCACGGTCTCGGTGGAGGTCGACGCGCCGGCTGAGCGCGTATGGGAGGCGATCTCGGACCCCAAGAACCTCCCGCACTGGGATCGCCACATCGCCCGCGTGGAGGGCGTGCCGGCGAGCGGGCTGCGCGAGGGCGCGCGCTACGTCACCGAGATGAAGTTCATGGGCGTGCGAGCCAAGATCCGGGTGCAGGTGCTCGAGTGGGATCCGCCGCGCCGCGCGAAGTTCCAGCTCCGCGGGGTGCTCCAGGGAGCAGTGACGTCGACCGTGGAGCCGCTCGGGCCCGACCGCAGCCGGCTCGAGCACGTCGTCGACTACCGCTTCAAGGGCGGGCCGCTCGGCGCGCTCGCAGCCCGAAGCCTTCGGATGGTCGGTGGCGCGCAGTACGCGCTTCGGCACGGGACCCTCGCGCAGAAGCGCGAGATCGAGCGGCGTTCGCGCGGCTAGTCGCGGTCGCGGTCGCGGTCCCGTTCCCGGTCGTCGTCCCGCCACTTGCGGAGCCTCTTGCGCAGCTCCCTGGGGGGGCGCCCGACGAAGTAACCGATCACGAAGCCCAGTGCCGCCGCCACGACGATGACCGTGACCAGGCGCGCCCGGGACTCGAACAGCAGGAAGCTCACATCGACGGGATCGAAGTTCGCGATCGCGAAGGCGATCAGGACGATCGCGAACAGCACGATGATCACCTGTCGTGGCGAGACCCCCGAGCGTGGAGGAGGCGGCGGCTTCCGGGGTTCCCGATCGCGTTCCGGATCCCGCTCCGGATCCTCCGGTCCGAGGTCGTCCTCGCGTCGCATCCTGTTCTCCCTTCCGGTCCGCCGGGCGGCCGGCGATCGATGGTCGCATATCATCGCCCACCGTGAAGATGCGCAACCTGGTCCGCGCCGCGGGGCTCGCCGGGGCGGCGGTCGCCGTGGGCGTGTGGACCTCGTCGGGCCGCGGGCGCGAGCTCGACGATGCCGCGTTCCGCGCGCTCAACAGGGACCGCGGTCCTTCCGCCGATGCCCTGTTCCACGGGGTCACCGAGCTCGGTTCGATCTGGGCCTCGGTGGGCGCCGCCGGGGTGCTTGCCCTAGCCGGGCGCCGGCGCGCCGCGGCGCGCGGTCTCGCGGCGGCGGGACTGGCGTGGCTGGCCGGTCAGGGATTGAAGAAGGTGTTCGAACGCCCTCGCCCGTACCTCGCCGACCGCGAGGGAACCCGCCTCATGATCGGCGAGCCGCGCGCGACCTCGTGGCCGAGCAGCCATCCGGCGGTCCTGCTCGCGTTCACGACCGCCGCCGGGCGCGAGCTCGGGGCTGGCTCGCTCGCCCGATGTGGGCTGGACGGACTGGGCGTGCTCGTCGGCGCGTCGCGCGTCTACGTCGGCGTGCACTATCCCGCCGACGTCGTGGGCGGCCTCCTGCTCGGGCGCGCCGTCGCCACCGCCATCTCAGACGACGCGGGCTGAGCCGTCATCGTGGCCGTTCCCGACCCCGCCGCTAGACTCGCCGCGTGACATCGCTCGTCGCCTCGATCGGCTGGCCCGTGATCGACCGGTTCCACCTGTTGGGCGACCTCGCGATCAGTCCGCACGGGATCGGGATCGCGGTGGGGTACCTGTTCGGCGCGTGGATCCTGTCGCGCGAGGGACCCAAGCGCGGCGTCTCGGTCGAGCACATCAACTCGATGGTGTTCTGGTCGTTGATCGGCACGATCGTCGGCGCGCGGCTGTTCTACGTGATCGGGCACTTCTCCGAGTTCGACTCGATCGGGGAGATGCTCGCCCTGTGGAACGGAGGCCTGACGCTCCTCGGCGGCATCGCCGGCGGGGTGCTCGTCAACATCCCTCTCTTCCGCAAGTACGGCTACTCCTTCTTCCAGGTGATGGACGGGGCCGTCATCGGTCTGGCGTTCGGAATCGCGTTCGGCCGCATCGGCGACCTGATCATCGGCGACCACCTCGGCAAGCCCACGAGCTGGCTCCTCGCGTGGCAGTACCAGGGCGGCGACCTCCCGGGGTTCGGATGCGTCGCCGAGACCTGCCGCGCGACGCTGGAGGGCGGTCAGCTCCTCGAGATCACGCGTCAGGGCGCGACGCTCACGTCGGCGACGGGGGAGCTCCTCGGGTCGGGGGTCGGGGTCCACCAGACGGCGCTGTACGACATGATCAGCGCCACGCTGCTGTTCCTACTCCTATACGTCCTTTCCCGGCAGCCGCGGCGGCTCGGTGTCCTCACGCTCACGCTCGGCGTGTGGTACGGGACGAGCCGCGTGATCGAAGACTTCCTGCGCGTCGACAAGCGGATCTTCGGGATGACGGGAAGTCAGTGGACGGGGCTCACCGTCGCGGTGATCTCGGCGGTGACCTTGATCGTCTGGGCGATGTGGCCTCGCGATCGAGCCTCGCCGAAGCCGAACGTGCCAGAGGGCGAAGAGCTCCTCGACGCCTAGCGCTCGATCTGGCCTCAGTGCGCGTGACCCGCGTGGCCGCCGGCGGCGACCGCACCCGGTCGTGCCATCAGCGGCAGTGGCTTGCCCACCTTCGAACGGGTGGCCCGCGCCATCTCACGCGCGGCTTCGCGGAGGGCCTCACCGGCAGGGGAGTCCGGGTCCGTGAGGACGATCGGCATCCCGAGGTCGCCGCCCTCGCGGAGGGCCGCCATGAGCGGGATCTGCGAGAAGAGCGGGACGCCGAGGGTCTCGGCCGCCTCGCGCCCACCGCCCTGGCCGAAGATCGGCTCGCGCTCGCCGCAGTGCGGGCACACGAACCACGACATGTTCTCGATCACGCCGATCGGACGCAGGTTCGTTCGTTCGGCCATCTTGCCGGCGCGCTCGGCCACCTTGCGCGCGGCCTCCTGCGGCGTGGTGACCACGAGCATCGAGGCGCCCGGAAGGAACGACGCCAGGCTGATCGACACGTCGCCGGTGCCCGGCGGAAGGTCGCACAGCAGGAAGTCGAGGTCGCCCCAGTACACGTCGCCGAGGAACTGCTCGATCGCCTTGTGGAGCATGGGGCCCCGCCAGATCACGGGGGTCTCCTCGGGGACGAAGAAGCCCATCGAGATGATCTTCACGCCGTGGGCCTCGAGCGGCAGGATCATGTCGTTGAACCCGACCGGCTGGCCCGACACCCCCATCATCCGCGGGATGCTGAAACCCCAGACGTCCGCGTCGAGCACGCCGACCCGGTAGCCGTCGGCGGCGAGCGCGCACGCGAGGTTCACCGTGACGCTCGACTTGCCGACGCCGCCCTTGCCCGACGCGACGGCGATCACGGTGGTATCGCCCTGCGTGAAGAAGGTCCGTTGCTCCTGGGCTCCGCCTCGGAGCATCCCGACGAGCCCGGCGCGCTGCTCCTCGCTCATCGGGCTCATCCGGACGTCGACGCTCGAGACGCCGAGCGGCTGCAGCGCCGCCGTGACGTCGCTGGTGATGCGCTCCTGGAGCGGGCATCCCGCGATCGTCAGGAGCACGTCCACACGCACGGCGTCTCCTTCGACCTGGATCCCGGCGAGCATGCCGAGATCCTCGATCGGCTTGCCGATCTCCGGATCGTTGACCCCTCGGAGCGCTTCGCGAACCTCGGCCTCGGTGACCAGCGCGACCTCCCCGTTGCGTCGGCGGGATTATCCTGATTCCGACCGTGCGAATCGTGCTTACTCCCATGGTACGGCCGGCGCGAGGAGACGTCGATGCCGCCGCTTGAGCCCTCGCCGATCCGGGTCCACAAGGCCCTTGCCGACGACACCCGGTTCCGGCTCTATCGCTACCTCGGGCTGTCGGGCCGCGCCGTCTCCGTCCGCGAGCTCTCGACCCGGCTCTCGCTGCACCCCAACACGCTGCGGCCCGCACCTGCGCCGGCTCGAGGAGGCGGGTCTCGTCCGGCAGGAGGCCCGCAGGGGGTCCGGGACCGCCGCGACCGTCGGCCGGCCGCAAACGCTGTACGTCGCGATCGACCAGGACGGCCACGCCGGGCGCGACTACCGCCTGCTCGCCGAGATCCTCTCGGGGCTGGTCACCGGCACCAAGGGGCGGGAACGCGCCACCGTGCTCGCCCGGGAATGGGGCCAGTACCTCACGGTCCAGGGCGGCCCCAAGCCGGGCACGCGCCTGCCCGCCGGCAGGAACCTCGCCGTCCTGCAGGAGGCGATGGCACAGGCCGGGTTCGATCCGCGGTTCCGCCGAGGGGGGAAGGGCACGGTCGAGGTCTCGCTCCGCGACTGCCCGTTCCGGGACCTGCTCGACGACCATCGCGAGCTCGTCTGCTCGATCCACCGGGGCCTGATCGAGGGGATGCTCGGGGCGCTCAAGCCCCCGCTCGACCTCGTTTCCTTCGAGCCACTGGCCGAGCGGACCATCTGCCGGCTCGAGGCCCGAGGCGCCGACGCCTGAGGGCGAGCCCGGCGACCCGAACTCAGGCATCCCGGCCCGGCGGCCGATAGGGGAGAAGACCCGCCGCCGCCACCGTCCGGTGGCGATCGACCGTTCCACGGGAGGCTCTGATCGAGACCGAGAGCATCGAGGCGTCCGAGAACGGTGCCATCGCGGGCGCCGTCGCGCCAGACACGGCGTCGACGAGCGGAGGCGACAAGGGCACGCCGCAACCGGCGGCGACCGGGATCCTCGGCGAGTTCCACGGCTGGCTCGAGGAATTGCTCGCAGGGGACGGATCCGACCTGCACCTGAAGGTGGCGACGGCCCCGAAGATCCGGGTCTCGGGCGAGCTGGTTGCGCTCGACCGCGCGCCGCTCACGAACGCCGAGACCGAGGCGATCGCGGAGGCGATCGTGCCGGAGAACCGTCGCGAGCGTTTCCGCACGGCCGGTGAGGTCGACTTCGCGTACTCGCTCCCGGGCTTCGGTCGGTTCCGCGTGAACGTGTTCCGCCAGCGAGGTTCGGCCTCCGCCGTGCTGCGGAAGCTCCGCTTCGGCGGTCCGTCGTTCGAGGAGATGGGACTGCCCGGATCGATCCGCTCGCTCGCCGGCGAGCAGCGTGGGCTCATCCTGGTGACCGGACCGACGGGCTCGGGCAAGACGACGACCCTCGCCGCGATGATCGAGCACGTGAACCACCAGCGGCAGTGCCACATCGTGACGATCGAGGACCCGATCGAGGTGCTCTTCCACGACGACCAGGCGTCCATCAACCAGCGCGAGATCGGCAACGACACCGAGGACTTCCCCTCGGCGATGCGTGCCGCCCTCCGTCAGGACCCCGACGTGATCTTGATCGGCGAGATGCGCGACACCGAGACCGTGCGAGCGGCGCTGCAGGCCGCCGAGACCGGTCACCTCGTGCTCTCGACGCTGCACACCATCGACGCGACGGAGACGGTCAACCGCATCCTGGACTTCTTCCCGCCGTACCAGCAGGGACAGATCCGGTTGACGCTCGCCGGCGCGCTGCGCGGGATCGTGTGCCAGCGGCTCGTCCCGTCGATCGGCGGCGGGCTCGTCCCGTGCCACGAGATCTTGATCAACACCGGGCGGATCGCCGAGCGCATCGCCGATCCGGACCGCACGTCCGAGATCCACGAGGTCATCGCGGACGGCGAGTACTACGGCATGGTCACGTTCGACAAGAGCCTGCTGCAGCTCGTCAAGGACGGGAAGGTCTCGGTCGAGGCGGCGCTCGCGGCCTCGACCGACACCCACGACCTCACGTTGCAGCTCCGCCAGGCGAGCATCGTCGTCCCCGACTGACCTTTCGGCTTCAGTCGCTACGCGCTCGCACCGCCGCGGCGTCGCACGAGCAGCCCGCCCCCGAGCCCGACCGCGAGGCCGATGGCCGCGCCCGCGATCCAGCCGACCGCGCTCGTGGAGGCTTCGTTCGACACCGGCTGCGAAGCCAGGACCTGTGCGTCCTGATCCGCGGGTGGCTGGTATTGAGCGACCCCGCCGCTGATGACCGCCTCGCCGCCCCCCGCGCCGGTGCCGTCGCCGACCAGGATCGCGCCGGTCATCCCCGGGTGGTACTGGCAGGCGTACGGGTACACGCCCGACTCCTCGAACGTCGCGCGGAACGCGTCGCCCTGGTTCATGTCCTCGAACTGACCCCAACCCATCGCCGTGACGTTGTGGGTCATCGCGTCGCGGTTGACGAACGTGACGGTGTCGCCGGGATCGATCTGCAGCGTCGAGGGGCGGAAACAGGCGTCCTTCATCTCGACGGTGTCGCCTTCGCCCGTGGTGGCGCCGTCGTGGCAGCCGCCACCGGCGATCGCGACGGTCGGCAGCGCGAGTGCGGCAAGGAACGTTGCTGCGAGGACGAACAGCGTTCGACGGGCCATGGGTGGCCTCCCTTCGTGCGTGCTCGACCCGTCTACACCGGCCGGCGACCGACCGGTTCCCGGTCTCACCGGACCGACTCGGCGAGGGCGATCGCCTCGGGGAGCCCGAGCGAGGTCTCCAGGCGGTACGTGACGTCTCCACGCGTCCAGATCAGGACGTTGCCGTCGACCCGGTACGTCTCGGAGCCCTCGTCGGTGAGCACGTGCAACTGGTGTGGAGCCTCGAGCCAGAACGCGGTGCGGCCGTCTACCCGCGCCTGCTGGATGTCGTCGAAGCCGCCCACGTCCTTCACGAGGGTCCCCTCGTCCGTGCGGAGCTCGACGAGGACCAGGCCCCACGGCGTCCCCGGCAGCGACGGATAGCGGTCGCTCGCGTCCCACGCGAGGAGCGCGCCATCGCCTCCGGCGGCGACGAACACGTAGGCCTCGTCGGGGAGCGGCCCGGCCGGCACGCGGACGGCGAATCCGACCTCGCGCTCGACGCGATCGATGGGGAAAGGGTCGCCCAGCGCGTCCGGACCCAGCGGGGGTCCGCTCGGAGTGACGCCGGGCTGCACCCGGATCTCGGCCGCCCCGATCACGAGACGGGCCGCGAACGCGAGCGCGAGGAGGCCGATCACCCCGACGGCGACGACCGCGAGCAAGCGCCGCCGGCTCCACAGCGCGACCGTGGGGAACCGGGGCCGGGTCTGACGCTCGCGCTCGGTTTCCAGGCGTGCCATGACGCCCTGCGAGATCGGCGGCGTCGGCGGGTACGCGAGCTCCCGGCCGGCCTGCCGGAGCGCGCAGGGCGAGCGTGTCCTCGGGCGTACGCATCTCAGCCATCGCGCTCCTCGCTCGGCGCGAACCCCTCGGGCAGTTCCCGGCGCAGCCGCGCCAGCCCGCGCGAGAGCCGGGACTTCACCGTTCCCGGACGGATGCCGAGCGTCGTCGCGGTCTCGGCCTCGGAGAGCTCGAGCAGGTAGCGGCAGGCGATCACTTCTCGGTCGCGCTCGGGGAGCGTCTCGAGCGCCGCGAGCAGTGTCCGGCGGGTCTCCTGCGCGATCGCCGCGGCGTCGGGGGATGGAGCCGCATCCCCCGGGCCGCGACGCTCGACGACTCGGAGCGCCAGTCGCTCGCGCCGCCCCGCGGAACGCCGGCGGTTGCGGGCCTCGTTCGAGACGATGCGGAGGATCCACGGCCGGAACGGTTCGGCCGATCGGAAGCGGTCGAGCGCGTAGTACGCCTTCACGAATGCATCCTGTGTCGCGTCCTCGGCGTCCGCGCCGTTGCGCGCGATCAGGTAGGCCGTCCGGAACGAGATCTCCCGGTAGCGGTCGACCAGCTCGCCGTACGCACGGACGTCTCCACCCTTCGCGAGCTCGACGAGCTCGGCGTCCTCCAGTGGACGGCCCTCCACTTCACCGTTCTCCACGGGAGCTACACCGTCGGGGCGGACGCGGTTCCCCTCGCGCGGCCTAGGACGAGGAGGCGCCCTCGCGCCGGCTGCCGTCCCCGTCTCCGAACGAGCGGCCCGCGAGCCCGGCGATCCCGGACAGCAGGCTCGACAGCTCCACCGGGATCACGAACTTCGTCGAGGGCGACGCGCCGATCTGCTTGAGCGCGTCCAGGTACTGCAGGCTCATCGTGTTCGCGTCCAGGTCCTTGGCGGCCTCGTAGATCTTCGTGAGCGCCAGCGAGAAGCCCTCGGCGCGAAGGATGGCGGCCTGCCGGTCGCCCTCGGCGTTCAAGATCGCGGACTGCTTGTTGCCCTCGGCGACGGTGATCGCCGCCTGCTTCGCCCCGTCGGCCTCGGTGACGACGGCTCGACGGGTGCGCTCGGCCGACATCTGCCGGGTCATGGCCTCGAGCACCGTCGGGGGCGGGATGATCTCGCGGATCTCGACGTTCGTGACCTTCACACCCCATCGCTCGGTGACCTCGTCGAGCTTCACGCGGAGGATCTCGTTCATCTGCTCGCGCTTGGCCAGGACGTCGTCGAGCGACATGTCGCCGACGACCGAGCGGAGCGTGGTCGCTGCGATGTTCTGGGCGGCGCCGGCGAAGTTGCCGACCTCGATGATCGACATGACGGCGTCGATCACCCGGTAGAACACGATGAAATCGATCGAGATCGACGCGTTGTCCTCGGTGATCGCGGTCTGGTGGGGGATCTCTAGGTACAGCTCGCGGAGGTCGACGAGGACCCCCTTGTCGATGAAGGGGATCAGCAGGACCAGCCCGGGGCCCTTCGCGCCGATCGCCCGGCCGAGCCGGAACACCATGAGGCGCTGGTACTCGCGGACGATCCGCAACGCCTGCGGCAGCAGGACCACCAGCAGCAAGACGACGACACCGACACCGATCGCTAGCGGGATCACGACGTCCTCCCTTCCGCGGGTCCGGCCGGCTGGGGCGCCGGCTCCTCCGCGGGCTCGACCTTCAGCCTGAGTCCTTCCATCGCGACGACCCGAACGCGTTCGCCGCGCACGGGCGTTCCACGGACGGCCTCGGCCGTCCACTCCTCGGACGCCACCTTGACGACGCCGACCGGATCGAGGTCGCGCACCACGATCCCGTCGCTGCCCACGAGGGTCTCCTCTCGCGAGACCACCTTCCTGCGCCGAAGTTGCAGCGCCGAGCGGACCACGATGAGGAAGAAGAAGGCGGCGAACGCCGCGACCGGGAGGATCACGAGCGGTGAGACCCGCACGTTCGGCACCGAGGAGTCGAACAGGTACCACCCGCCGAGCATGAGCGTGATCACCCCGGCGATGGCCGGGGCCCCGACCCCCGGATGCAGGATCTCGAGGATGAAGAACCCGATGGAGGCAAGCAGCAACGCCACGCCGATCAGCTGCACCGGGAGCATCCCGAGCGCGACGAGCGATGCGACGAGCATGATCCCGCCGGTGGTGCCGGCGATCCCGCCGGGGATGAAGAACTCGATCGAGATCAGCGCGAGTCCGAGCCAGAAGAACAGGAACGCGAGGTTCGGATCCAGGAGCGCGTGCAGGAAGCCCACGAACGCCCCGAGACCCCGTTCGCGGATCGTGGCGCCGGCGACGTCGAGCGTGACCTCCTCGCCGCCCTCGACGGTGACCGTCGTGCCGTCGACCTCGGCGAGCAGCGTCGGCACGTCGGGAGCGATCAGGTCGATCACGTCGAGCCGCAGGGCTTCCTCCGCCGACGCGCTGATCGCGTCGCGAACGGCGCTCTCCGCCCACTCGGCGTTGCGGCCCTGGCGCTCGGCGATGGCGACGATGGACTCGGCGGCGTCGTTCACCGCCTTCTCCGACGCGATCGCCCCGGAGAGACCGACGGGCTGCGCGGCGCCGACGTTCGTCGCGGGCGCCATCGCGGCGACCGGGCAGGCGAGCAGGATGAAGGTGCCGGCCGAGGCGGCGCGCGCGCCCTCGGGCGACACGTACCCGATGACGGGAACGCGGGCGTTCAAGATCGCCTGGGTGATCTGCCGCATCGAGGAGATGAGCCCGCCCGGCGTGTCGATCGTCAGCAGGACGGCGGCGGCGCCCTCGTCCTCGGCGTCGGCGATCGCGTTCTCGATGTAGTCCGCGACGAACGGGTCGACGACGCCCTCGATCCGCACCTCGAGGATGGAATCGGACAGCTCCTGGGCCTCGGCGGGCACGGCCATGAGCGCGCCTCCGAACGTGAGGCACGCGACGGCGAGGAGACGTCGAACCGCCCGCACGCCCGCATCATCCCACCCGGGCCCGCGCCCCGCTGGTCGGGCGATTGGGGAACGAGCGGTGGGCACCCTCGGACTCGTCGGTGAACCAGGCGGACGTGGCATCATGGACCCCTCGGGATCGGCAAGCTCGTGCCGACCGCGAGCCCGTATACCCGGAGGAGACCGAGTGGCCGGTCGACCAGAAGGACCGCTCCTCGCTCGCGAGGAGCAGCAGCTGGTGGAGGGGCTCCTTGCCGGGAACGAAGACGCGGTTCGACAGCTCTACGCGCGATACGCGCGGCCGATCTTCACGCTCGGCCTGCGCCTGCTCGGGAGCGCCGAGGCGGCGGAAGAGTTGACCCAGGACGTCTTCCTCGCCGCGTGGCGCAAGGCCGCCCGCTTCGACCCCGCCCGCGGCCGCCTGTCGACCTGGCTGATGACGATCGCGCACAACCTCGCCGTCGACCGGCTCCGCCGTGAGACCGGCGTGACGAAGCCGCACCTGGTCCTCGTCGACGAGGTCCCCGAGACGCTGAGTGCGGACGAGGACGAGCCGCTGATGGAGCGCGACGCGGCGATCCGCGCGCTCGAGTCGCTCTCGGACGCCGAGAAGCGCCTCCTCGCGCGGGCCTACTTCGGCGGTCTCACCGCGCGAGAGATCGCGCAGGACGACGGGATCCCGCTCGGCACGGTCAAGACGCGCCTGCGAACGGCGCTCATCAAGGTCCGCCGCGCGAACCAGGACAAGGAATGGCCGTGACCTGCCTCGGCGTCCGGGAGCTCCTCCCCGAGCTCGCGATCGGCGTGCTCTCTCCCGCCGAGCGCGACGAGGTCGAGCGACACCTGCGCTGGTGCGCCGGATGCCGCAAGGAGGCCTCGGAGCTCGGGCAGGCTGCGGCGACGTTCGCGTTCGCGCTCGCGCCGGTTCCGGTACCCCACGGTCTCGGCGAGCAGATCGTCGAGCGCGTCCGGCACGTCGCCGGCCGGCCCGGGACGCCGCGCCGCGCCCGAACCTCGGCGGCATCGATCGTCGCCGCGATGGTGGCGGTGGCGAGCCTGGGATGGGGAGCCGCGATGGCCGGCCGGGCCGACCGCTTCGAGGACCGGGCCAACCGAGCCGAGCGAGAGACCGCGGAAGCGCTCGAGCGATTCGTGACGCAGATCCAGAATCTGGTTCCTCCCGGACAGGACCTTCCGGAAGAGCAGTTCCATCTCGGCCCGATGGTGCCCACCGCCGAAGGACAGGGCGGAGGAGCCGTCCTGCAGCTCGTGTCCCCGAACTTCCTGGACTTCTCGATGGTGATCGTGAACGGCCTCGATCCCCAGGCGACGAACAAGCTTCCCTACCGGGTCCAGCTGCTGAACGTGGCCGGGCAGGTGCTCCGCGCCGGGCGCATCACCGAGCTCGACGCGGACGGGGGAGCCGAGGTCTTCCACCAGTTCGCGAACAAGGACCTGAGCGGCTACTCGACCGTGCGGGTCCTCGACGCCGACGGCGTCGTCGTGCTCACCGGCGGCATCGAGGGGAACCCGTCCGGGCCCTAGGGGATCGTCATCTCCTGCGTGAAGGTCCCGCCGAAGCTCATCGTGCCCTCGAAGTCCGGGAAGCCGGCGAACTCCAACGTGAAGTCGAACGTTCCCGCGCTCTCCGAACCCAGGAGCTTCTGGTCCGCGAAGTCGACGAAGCTCGTCATGTCGAACTCGAGGCCCCCGTCGATCGCCATGGTGGCGTGACGAAGCTCGGCCAGCTCCCGCTCCGAGAGGCCGCCCCCCTGCTCCTCGAAGACCGCCGCGAGGTCCTTCATCCGGAAGCTGAGGTCGAACGGAACGGTCATCGTGGATCGAGATCACCGCCGCGTCGACGCCGCCGACCTCCTCGTTCCGCAGGTAGGTGCTGTGCACGTCGTAGTCGATCGACCCCTCGGCGAACGGGAGGTCCTGCGAGTAGGAGGCATCCCACGTGTCGCCCGGCGCGACGGGAGCGCCGTCCTCGGGTAGGAGCGGCGTGATCTGGCTCATCCCGGGCAGGCTGCCCTCGCCGGGGAGTCCACCGCCCTCGAAACCGGCGAACGACACGTCGTCGATCGACAGGATGCGCCCGTCCGGCGCCACGCGCATCTCGACCGGAGGACTCACCAGCTCCGATGAGGGGGCCTCGATGCCGTTGAACGAGGCACTGGCGTCCGTGGTGGTGACCGAGATCGTGGCCACTCCGTCCTGGTCCACCGCGAGCACGTCCCACGTGACGGTCTGCGACATGTCCAGCACGAGGTGCATCCCCGCGAAGCCCTCGGGGATCTCGCCCCCGAACCCACTCAGGGCAAGGTCGCCGTCGATCGATTGCGCGATCCGGTAGGTCTCGGAGTCGCCCTCGGTGAAGGCCAGGGCCAGCGGCACGGCCTCGGCCCGTCCTCCTCCACGGAACAGGACGACGCCGGTCACGACGAGGACCACGGCGAGCGTCCCCGCGAGCACGGCCACAAGCCGGGACCGGTGCCCGGTCGGCGCAGATGGGGCCGGGGGTGGTGGGAGGAGGTAGGTCGACTGGTCGCTCATGACGGCTCCTTGGCGCCGGGGGGGACCGGCGTTCCACTCTCGCACATCGGCAGCGAAGCGCCCCGGCTCAAGCCGCCAGCGCCTCCGCAAGGAACCCGAGCGCCCGCGGGTAGCGGTAGCCGATCGACATGTGCCCGGCGTCGAACAGCTCGAGCGTGTGCTCCGCGCCGATGGCCGACAGTTCCTTGGAGACCGCGACCGCCCCGTCGTCTAGGAAGAACTCGTCCTTCTTCCCGGCGTCGACCCAGATCGCCCGCATCGATCGAAGCCCGTCGGCGTGCCGCGGCACCATCCGCACCGGGATCCCGCTCGAGCCAGCGCTGCCACACGGCGTCGATCAGCCGCCCCGTGTCGGTCTCGAAGGGGAGCAGGACCGATCCGTCGGGCTCCGCGGAGTAGCAGGCGGCCATGCACCAGCTGTTCAAGAGCACGCCGTCGTGCTGCTTGGTGCCGAACGGACGCGAACGCGCGTCCTCCCAGAAGCGTTCGTACGAGCCGCCGTACTCGTCGCGGAGCACCCGGGCGCACTCGCGGAACTCGGGCAGGTAGCACGCCTCGAACAGCGCATCGCCGGCGTGCGACGCGAGCCCCGAGAACAGATCCGGACGCAGCATCGGCGTGACGAGCGCGCCGTAGCCGCCGCTCGACTTGCCCTGGATCCCGCGATGGTCGCGATCGGCCATCGTGCGGAAGCGCTCGTCGACGAACGACACGACCTCGTCGCACAGGAAGTCGTGGTAGCGGCCCGTCGCCGGCGAGTTCAGGAACTGGCTCCCGCCGAGCGAGGTCCAGCAATCGACGTATGCCATCAGGACCGGCGGCGCATCGCCCGCGGCGAACAGCTCGTCGGCCATCTCCGGGTAGGTCGGGCGGAACGCCTCGCGGTTCCGCCACATGTCGAGCTGTCCCGTCAGCCCCTGGATCACGTAGACGCACGCGTAGCGGCGATCCGGTTCGTCGTCGTAGCCCGGCGGCGTGTACACCCACAGTGGACGGACGTGCGGGTCGCCCAGCCGATTCCCTTTCAACGCCTCGCTGTCGATCTCGAGCGTTTCCATCCGCCCGGCGAACTCACGGCTCCATGGCTCCATGCGTGGCCTCCTCGTCTATCGGTCCGCAAGTGACCCCGATATCATGCAGGCCAATGCCTGAGGTGACGGAGGTCGTCGGCATCGGCCTGGCGGGCGGGCAGGGGGTCCGCGCCCGGCCGCTCACCCTCAAGGCGCCCGGCTACCTGCGTTCCAAGGCGGCGATGTCGTTCCTCGGCCGGCGCCTGATCCGCTGGGTGATCCAGATCCTCACGAGCGAGGGGATCAAGGACTACTACGTCATCGCCCACGGCAAGGAGAACCGCTACCAGATCAAGGTCATGATCGGGTACGGCGAGGGGTTCGGCGTCGACGTGAAGTACTCGCCGGTCAAGTACGACGTGCTCTCGACCGGCAGCGCCGACTCGACGCTGCGGATGATGGACTACTGGGACGTCAACGGCTCGGCGCTGGTGTTCCCGACGGACTCGATCATCGACTTCGACCTCGCGCCGATGCTCGAGGCGCACGAGAAGAGCGGGGCGATCGCGACGATCTCGGCGATGACCCGTGAGCCCGACGAGGTCGCCGAGAAGTACGGCGTGATGCTGACCGACGAGGATCGACGGATCACCGAGTTCGTCGAGAAGCCGACGCTCGACGACCTGCGCGAGCACTTCCACGCCGAGACCGACGAGGAGTTCAAGAGCCTCCCGCTGATGACGAACGCGGGCTTCTACCTCGTCGACGCCACCCGCCTGCGCGAGCTCGCCGGCCATCACGACATCCAGCGGCTGCGCGAACGCCGGCTCGACTTCGGCAAGGACCTGTTGCCCTGGCTGGTCGGCAACGACTATCCGGTGCACGCGTTCCCGGTGCGGAGGATCGGCGACCTCGGCAACGTGCAGGACTACATCGAGACGATGGTCGACGTGCTGGCGGGACGGTTCGAGTCGGTCGACCGCCTGCTCGGTCCGCCGTTCGACGCCGAGCAGCACGTGTGGATCGCTCCCGAGTCGCTTTCGATGCGCGACTCGACGAGCGGCAAGACGCTGGCGGAGAAGATCACCGAGGGCCTGGTCGAGATCGGCCCGGCCGTCCGGATCGGACGGTTCTGCGAGATCCATCCCGGCGTGCGCATCAGCGAGTCGAACCTGGACGACGACATCGAGGTGCACCGCGACTCGCTCATCGAGCGCTCGCAGATCCGCGACGGGGCGATCATCGGTGCCGGAGCCCACCTGTCCGAAGCGGTCGTCGGGTCGATGTCGGAGGTCCGCTCCGAGCCGTTCCACCCGACGAGGATCGAGCACTTCGTCGCCCTCGGCGACGAGGTCACGGTCTACCCCGGCGTGCACCTCGCGGACGAGATCTCGGTGTACCCGAGGCTGAAGCTCCCCTCCGGGATCAGGATCCCCGCGGGCACCGAGGTCACGGGCCCCGCCGACGTGCTGCGCTACCTGTAGCCTCGCCTCGATGCGCGTCGGCCTCACCCTGCCGCACTACGACTTCTCGCTTCCGGAGGTCTCGCCGATCACGTTCGAGGCGGTCGCCGAGCAGGCGGTCCGCGCCGAGCAGCTCGGGTTCGACTCGGTGTGGGTCTCCGATCACTTCTTCGCATCGCTCGACCGCTACGGCGGCGGCGACACGTTGTACGGGACGCTCGAGCCGCTCACGACGCTGGGTGGACTCGCTGCGAGGACGGAACGCGTCAGGCTCGGAACGCTCGTGCTGTCGGCCGCGTTCCGGCATCCGGGCGTGCTCGCGAAGTCGGCGACCGCCGTCGACCGCCTCTCCGGCGGACGGCTCGAGCTCGGCCTCGGCGCCGGCTGGTACGAGGAGGAGTTCGAGGCGTTCGGGTACCCCTTCGGCTCGGTGGCGGAGCGGTTCGACCTGCTCGAGGAGACGCTCGCGTACGTCGGGGCGCTGTTCGACGGCGAGCCCGCGTCGTTCGAGGGGAAGCGGTTCCACCTGCGCGAGGCGTACAACCATCCGCGCCCGGTCCAGGAGCCGCGCCCGCCGCTGCTGGTCGGCGGGAAGGGCGGACCGCGCCTGCTCCGGATCGCGGCACAGTACGCGGACGGTTGGAACGCTGCATGGCGTTGGACGCCAGAGGCGTACGCGGAACGAGCCGCGTCGGCTCGACAGGCGTGCGAGCGTGCGGGACGCGATCCCGCGACGTTCCGGCTCTCGCTCGGGCTGTTCACCGTGGTGGGGGAGGACGAGGCCGATCTGCGCCACCGGTTCGAGCTGATGGGGGAACGGCTCCCTGCCGGCGCCGGCGAGAAGCCATCGGCCTCGACAAATTGCGGACGGAGTGTCTGGCAGGAACGCCGGATGAGGTGGTCGAACGCATGGCGGCGTTCGCAGCGCTCGGCGTGTCCGAGCTGATCGTGTGCCCGGCGCCCGTCTGGTTCGCGATGCCGGATCCGCTCGATGGTCGACCTGTTCGCCGAGCGGGTGATCCCGTCGCTGCGCGACCTCTGATGGAGCTCCTCGAGGCTGCGATCACGGTCCTGCGAGAGGAAGGCGAGCCGCTGCACTGGACGAAGATCCAGGACCTCGCGCTCCGGCGCGGCTACGTCGACCCGTTCGAAACGCCCGACGTGCGGAAGCAGCTGCTCGCAGCGCTTGCCGAAGGTGTTCGGAGCAGCGTCCTCGTGAAGGTGTCGATCGGGCGTGTACGAGCTTGCCGGCTAAGAACAAAGGGAACCGCGGTGAAAATGGGCGTCAGATCCAGGGCTGGCGGGTCTCATCCCGTCTTGGGCTCACCGTCGCGGCCGTCGGCCTCTTGATATGGACGACGTCCGATTCGTGGGCATACTGGGTGGCTGTCGGACTTCTGGTTGCCGTGCTGTGGGCATTCGCAACTGACGCCATCACGAAGCCCTTGAGCCCAGGTCGAACAATCGGCCGCAACGTTGGATGGGTGCTTTCAACTGTGCTTACTGGCGTAGGTTTGCTCTTGAGGCTCGACCTACTGCCATTCGCTGGTCTCGCCGCAACCGCGGTGTCAGGTTATGAGCGAATTCTGCATGACACGGAATAGCCTCTAACGGCGGTACTCACGACCCGTGAAGGCCTCGAGCTTCGCGAAGCGGTGCTCCGCTTCGACGTAGCGGACCGTCCCCGAACGCGCGCGCATCACCATCGAGTACGTGGTGGCGCCGTCCTCCTCGTAGCGGACCCCCCGTAACAGCGAGCCGTCGGTGACGCCCGTCGCCGCGAAGAACACGTCGCTGCCTGCCACGAGGTCGTCGGTCGAGAGGATGCGCTCGGGGTCGTAGCCCGTGTCGAGCAACTTCTGCCGCTCCTCGTCGTTGCGCGGGAACAGGCGGCCCTGGATGGCCCCGCCGAGGCACTTCAGCGCGGCGGCGGCCACGACGCCCTCGGGCGTGCCACCGATCCCGAGCAGCAGGTCGATGCCCGACCGCTTGCTCGTCGCCGCCGAGATCGCGCCGGCCACGTCTCCGTCCGTGATCAGGTACACGCGCGCGCCGACCTCGCGCACGCGCTGGATCATCTCCGCGTGCCGGTCGCGGTCCAAGATCACGACGCCGATCTCCTCGGGACGCACGCCCTTCGCCTTGGCGACCAGGCGCACGTTCTCCTCGGGAGGAGCGGTGACGTCGATCACGTCGGCGGCCTCGGGACCGGTCGCGACCTTCTCCATGTAGACGGCCGCGCCTGGGAAGAACATCGAGCCTCGGGCGGCGAGCGCGATCACCGCGAGCGCGTTCGGCTGGCCGGTGGCGGTGAGGCGCGTCCCGTCGATCGGGTCCACCGCGACGTCGCACGCGGGGCCCTGCCCGTTCCCGACCGGCTCGCCGTTGTAGAGCATGGGCGCCTCGTCCTTCTCGCCCTCGCCGATCACCACGACGCCGTCCATCGAGACGCTGTCGATCATGATGCGCATCGCGTCGACCGCCGCCTGATCCGCGGCGATCTTGTCGCCGCGTCCGACCCAGCGGCCCGCGCCGAGCGCTGCGGCCTCCGTGACCCGGACGAGCTCGAGGGCGAGGTTTCGATCGGGCCGGTCGGCGGTCATGGATCCTCCTGATCGTTCGCGGGAATCGGTCGATGGTTCCGGGCGCATTCCTGTGCGGGCAATCCTACGTTCCGGCTTCTCGCTCAGGCGTGGCTCTCGGAGGCACCAGCCCGCGCTCGGCGAGCCAGGTCAACGTGCGCTCGAGCGTCTCTTCGAGCGGGGTGTACCGGACGCCGAGCTCGCGCTCGGCTTTGGATCCGTCGTACCGATGGCCGTGGAGCAGGGTTCGGACGGCCTCGCGGCAGACGGGGACGTCTCGACGAAGGGCTGTGCCGGCCAGCTCGACCGCCGTCCCGCCGGCGAAGGCGACGGAGGGCGGGATCCACCAGATCCGTTTCGGCCGCCCCCAGATCCGGCGGAGGTGCTCGACGGCCTCGCGAGTCGAGATCGTGGCGCCGCTCAACACGTATCGCTCGAGCCGGATCCCGCGCGACTCGGCGAGCACGTGTCCCTCGGTGCAATCGCGGATGTCGACGAGGGAGATCGTCGTCGCGACGAGGAACGGGAGCTGGCCCCTGACGACGTCCACGAGGAGCCGGGCCGAGCCCGTTGACCGCCCGGGTCCCTGCACCGACGATGGGTTGACGCAGACGAGGTCGAGGCCGAGGTCGGTAGCGAGCGCGAGCACGCGGCGCTCCGCCTGGTGCTTGGAACGCTCGTAGTGGGAGAGGTACCGGCCGCGGTGTGTGGAGTCCTCGTTCCCGATCGTGCCGTGTTCCTCTCCGATAGCCGAGGCCGATGACGTGTACACGACGCGGCCGACGCCTTCGGCCGCAGCGGCGCGGACGACGTTCTCCGAGCCCTCGACGTTCGTCCGGTACATCGGTTTCCGAACGCGGAGGCACATCGCGTTCATCCCGGCGACGTGGAAGACGGTCCCGCATCCACGGAGGGCTTCCTTCAGCGACGCCGCGTCGAGCACGTCTCCGTGGACCGGTTTCGCGCCGAGCGCTTCAAGCGCGTCGGACGCAGCCTGCGTTCGAGCGAGCGCGCGGACGTCGCGGCCGTCGGCGACGAGCCGTTCGACGAGTGGGCGGCCGACGACGCCGGTCCCCCCCGTGACGAGAACCGGATCGGACGGCACGGCTACCGCTCGGCGGTGATGGCGCCGCGGAAGCGCAGGATGTACTCGATCGCCGAGATCACCGTGATCGCGGCCGCGGCGATCATCACGTACTCGTCGAGGAACAGCGGGCCGATCTCTTCGGGCCGCCGGACGATCGCGAGGAAGATCGCGAGGAACTGCACGTTCGCCTTCGCCTTCCCCCAGATCGACGGTTGCACGAGGTCGCCACCGGCGGCCACGGCGCCCCGCAGACCCATGATCGCCAGCTCCCGGCCGATGATGATCAGCGCGATCCACGGCGAGACGCGGTTCACGGCGACGAGGGCGAGCAAAGCGCCCGAGACGAGCAGCTTGTCCGCGGTCGTGTCGAGGAGGTTGCCGAAGGTCGAGGTCTGGGACCAGCGCCTCGCCAGGAAGCCGTCGACGAAGTCCGTCGTCGCCGCCACCGCGAACAGGATCCCGGCCGCGACGAACGCGTATCGGCGTTCGGGTCCCTCCAGGACGAGGGCCACGATCACGGGCACCAGGAAGACGCGCAGCCACGTCACGGCCAGGAGGAACTTCGCGGCGCGCACATCGGCGGAGGTCTTCACGGGCTCTGCGGCGAATCGTATCGTTCCGACCCGCTCCTAGCCGGTTTGCGCGTGCGCGCGAAGCAGTTCCCGCACCTCGGCGGCCGACGACAGCCGGAGCGCCTTCTCGGCGAGGGCCCTCGCGGACACGAGGTCGGTCCGACGCACGACCTGTTTCACGTGCGGGATCGCGGGTGCGCTCATGGAGAGCTCGGTCACGCCGAGTCCGATGAGCAGGGGCGCCGCCAGCGGATCGCCCGCGAGCTCTCCGCACACGCCCGTCCAACGAGCCTTGCCCGCGGCAGCCGTTGCGGCGAGCCGGATGAGCTCGAGCACCGCGGGGTGGAGGGCGTCGGCGAGCGCCGCAACGCGCTCGTTCCCGCGCTCGGCCGCGAGTGTGTACTGCGCGAGGTCGTTCGTCCCGATCGAGAAGAAGTCCGCCTCCTCGGCAAGCCGTTCCGCCGCGAGGGCGGCTGAGGGGACCTCGATCATCACGCCCACGTCGATCCGATCGGGAGCCGGGCTCCCCGCGTCGACGAGTGCCGCCCGGGCCTGATCGACGGCGGCGCGGCCGGCCCGGAACTCCTCGAGCGTCGCCACCATGGGGAACATCACGCGGACGGGATGGTCGGCGGCGACGCGAAGGATCGCGCGGAGCTGCGCGTCGAGAAGATCAGGTCGCTCGAGCCCGAGGCGCAGGCCGCGGACCCCGAGGAATGGGTTCGCCTCGGCCGGCTGCGCGAGGTAGGGGATCGGTTTGTCTGCGCCTGCGTCGAGCGTCCGCACGATCATCGGCCGTCCTCCGAGCGCCTCAGCCGCTGCGCGGTACGCGGCCTCCTGCTCGTCCTCCGAGGGCATCGCGTCTCGAGACATGAAGAGGAACTCGGTGCGGAACAGGCCGACCCCATCGGCCCCGGCCTCGACGGCCGCGGCGACATCGCTGGGCGAGCCGACGTTCGCGGCGACCTCGATCGGCAATCCATCGAGCGTGAACGCCGGGGCTTCCGCTTCCGCGCGCGCGATCCGGTCGGCCACCTCCGATCCGCGACGTCTGGCTTCGAACCGCTCCACGATCTCCTGGGAAGGGTCAACAAGTAGAACGCCGGCATCTCCGTCGAGCGCGACGACTGCTCCCTCCCGCACGTCGAGGACCGCGTCGCCGAGCCCGACGACGGCGGGGATCCCGAGCGAGCGCGCGAGCACGGCCGCGTGCGACGTCGGTCCGCCGGCCGCCGTCGCGACGCCGAGGGCCGTGGCGGGGTCGAGCGCCGCCGCATCGGCCGGTGCCAGGTCCGCCGTGACGAGGATCCCGGGCTCGTCGAGCCGAGGCGTCGGCGGCTCGATGCCCAGCAGCCGCGCGAGCACCTGCGTGCCGACGCTCCGCAGGTCCGCCGCGCGAGCGCGCTGATACGGGTCGTCGATCGTCTCCCAAGACGGACGCGACGTCCACGATCGTGTCGTTCCAGGCTCGCGCGGCCGGCACGCTCTTCTCGATCGCCGCTCGGGTGGGGTCCAGGAGGACCTCGTCGTCGAGGAACAACAGATGCGCCTCGAAGATGGTGGCCTGGTACGCCCCTGCTCGTCCCGCTACCGCCCGGCGTTGGGCCTCGATCGCCTCCCGCGTGGCCGCGATCGCCGAGTCGAGTGCGCGAAGTTCCTCCTCGGTCCCGCGACCCGCGACGTCGCCGACCTCGAGCGCGCGGCGTGTGGAACCGCCGCGCGGGTCCGACGGCGACCCCCGGTGATGCGGGGAGCCCGGCCAGCCCTCCGTCGACGGCATCGGTGGGGACGGTCGAAGGCCGAACCGCTTCGCCCGCTTCGGCCACCTCGTCGAAGTTCCGCGCGGCGAGCGCCACCAGCGCCTCGATCGCCTCGCGGGCCTGTTGGCCTGTCGCCATCACCTCGATCCGGTCGCCGTGACCGACGCCGAGGGTCGCGACCGAGTTCAGGCTGCGGGCCGACACCGGACCCCGCCCGGCGGAGAGGTTCGTGACCCGGACGTCCGCGTCGAACGAGGCCGCGGTGCGGACGAGCTGCGCGGCCGGACGCGCGTGCAAGCCGTGCGCGGTCTCGACGACGAGCTCGGCAGAGGCGGACCCTCCCGCGTCGGTTCCCGTCGCCGGGGCAGAGACCTCCGGAGCGATCTCGACCCCGAGATGCGCGGCCTTCGGGGCGAGCCCGCCCCGCGCTTCCTCGGCCACGCGCTCGAGCGAGGAGCCGATCCGCGACGTCACGGCCGCGGCGACCGCGCCCTCGACGAACGGCGCCTCGGTGAGGACGACCTTCTCGCGCATGTGTTCTGGAAGCAGGTCCAGCGCCATCTCGGCCGAGAGCACCGCGCTGCCGAGGTCCATGAGGACGAGCACGCCGTCCTCGGACCACGCCCGCTCGATCGCCTGCTCCACGAGGACGGCGTCGGTCCCGATCTGGTGGTCCGGCGTGTCCAGCCCTCCGGCCGTCTCGATCCGGACGTCCTCGCCGCCCATCTGCCGCGCGAGCTCGGCCGCGCCTTCCGCGATCGCGTGGCTGTGCGAGACGAGGACGATGCCGACCACGATGCCGCCTCCGCCTCAGGCCCTCGCCGCGAGGACGCCGATGAGGACGAGCCCGTAGGCGATGGTGAGCGCGCCGAGCGTAACGAGGCCGCGCGAGATCCATGCGCGTGTCCGCTCGCCGGTGGCGACGTCGAACAGGACGCTCCGCAGGCCGAGCATCGCGTGCACCGTCACGACGACGAGGAACAGGCACTCGATCGCGAAGATCAACGGGTTCGCGATGTAGTCCAGGACCTGGTCGTACGTCCGGAGCCCGCCGACGCTCTCGACGACGAAGTGGTGCGCCACCATGTGCACGGTGACCAGCGCGAGGAGCGCGATCCCGGTGAACGCCGTCGCGCGCCACACGACCGTTTGGCTCCGTGACGTCCTCGGCCGCTCGGTGCGGACCGCCATCACAGGTCTCCCAGGATGTGGATGGCCGCCGCAAGGAGCGCGATCGTCCCGATCACGGCGCCGGCCCACCAGAACGCCCGTTGGAGGTTCGGGGCGTAGCCCATGCCGACGAGCGCGACGCGGAGCCCGTTCAGCCCGTGATACAGCAGGCCGAACAGCAACAGGATGTCGAGCAGCAGGAACACCGTAGTCGTCGCGAGGCCGAGGAAGTCGTTCCAGGCGCTCTCGCCCCGCAGCAGCATCGAGAGGACGCCGAGGTGCAGGTATAGGTAGAAGACCAGGCCCAGCCCGGTGATGCGGTTGCCGACGAACGCGACGTGACCGAGCGTGCGGCCTCGAGGGTCGAGCCACCCGATCGGGCGAGGTCCGAGACCCTTGCGGAGCACCGGTCCTCGCGCCCGGCGCTCTTCGGCGCCCGGGAGGCCGGTCTGGCTCACGTGGCGTGGTCCTCGCGCCGGTGCGCTCGCAGCTTGCGGCCGAGCAGGGTCCCGCGCAGCGACATGATCCGCGCGGCCGGGTTCACGTTGGACGGACACGCCGCGGTGCACTCGAAGATCGCGTGGCAGCGCCACACGCCGTCGGGGTCGTCCCCCCACGCGAGCAGGTTGGCGACCTCGCCCCCGCGCGGGTCTTCGACCACGCGCTCGGCCCACGCGAGCGCGGCCGGCCCGACGTAGCGCTCGGCGGTCACCACGACCGGACACGCCGAGAGGCACAGGCCGCACTCGATGCAATCCTCGTAGCGCTCGTAGGCCTCGATGCCCTCGGGCGTTTCCGCTTCGGGAAGGAACTCGCTCTCGCGGACGAGCGGGTGTGGTTCGGGGAAGCGGTTGACGAACTCGCGCATGTCGACCACGAGGTCGGTCAATACCGAGAGGTTCGCGATCGGCTCGACGGTGATCTCGCGGCCGAGGTCGCGAACCATCGTGACGCACGCGAGCGCCTCCCGGCCGTTCACCCGGATCCCGCATGTCCCGCACGATGCGTGCAGGCACGAGTGGCGGAGCGCGAGCGTGCGATCGCGATGATTCTGGATCCAGCGGAGCGCGTCCAGGACGGTGGTGCGCGCGATCGTCGGCACGTCGAACGTCTCGTAGTGAGGACGTTCGTCGCCGCGCTTGAACCGGAACACGCGGAGCCGGCGCGACTCCGACGCGTCCAACGGCTCGGCGGCGCTTCCGGCGTGCGGCGAGGTCTGCGGCTGCGCGCTCATGTCACGCGGCGAAAAGCTCGGTGTGGGGGAGGAGGACGGTCTCGCGGGTCCGGCACTCGGCCTCGACCCCGAGCTTGCGGCAGATGGCGTCCGCGCAGAGCTCGGCCATGCCGCGCAGCGTCGTCGCCTTGCCGCCGGTGATCGTGAGGAAGCCCTCGACCCCGTCCGTCTCGGCGTGGTCGTAGGTCTTGAACGTGCGCGAGAGCTCGCGACCCGTGTCCGCCGCGCCGCGCGAGCCGATCAGCGGCCGGGCGGCGGACCATGCCGCGCGGAACTCCGCCTGCGCGACGGCCGGGATCAGCTTCACGCCCTCCTCGTACATCCGCCGGACGTGGTCCTCGGGAACGTCGAGCTCCTCGGGGTCTTCGACGGTCCACGAGCTGGTCCCGACGATCGACAGCGCTCGCTGCGGCACGATGATGTCGCCGTCGCCCGAGCGATGGAGTCGGTTCACCACCATGTTGCAGAGCCTTCCCCGCAGCGCGAGCATCACGCCCGGCGAGGGCGAGATCGGCACGTCGACGCCCGCCATCGCCGCGACCTTCTCGCTCCAGGGACCCGTGGCGTTGACGACGAGGTCCGCGCGGATCTCGCCGACCTTGCCCGTCACCTGGTCGCGAACGAGCGCGCCACTCACGACTCGCTGGTTCGCCACGACCTCGAGCACCTCCATGTAGTTGCGCAGGTCGGCCCCGTTCTTCTGCGCGGTGGCGAAGAAGCGGAGCGGCATGCGCATCGCGTCCATCGTCGCGTCGGGGACCCGGACGGCGGCCTTCAGGGCCGGGTTCAGGTTCGGCTCGAGCGCGAGCGCCTCTTGTCTCGTGAGCTCCTGCGCCGGGATGCCGCTCTCGGCGCATCCCTTCACGAAATCGTCGTGGTACTCCATGTCCTCGTCGGTGACCGCGACGAACAGGCCGTCGTTCTCCTCGAACGTTCCCGGGCAGATCCGTCGAAGGATCGTGTTCTCCTCGATGCACTCCAAGGCCGACTCTCGGTCGTTGACGGCGTAGCGGGCTCCCGAGTGCAGGAGGCCGTGGTGCCGTCCGGTCGTACCCGAGGTGAACTCGCCACGCTCGACGAGGGTGACCTTGAGACCACGGAGCGTGAGGTCGTGCGCCAGGGCACCCCCGGTACCGCCCCCGCCCACGATCAGGACGTGGGCGGGCGGGGTGCGCGATCCGCTGGCCGACATCGGACTCAGTCTCGCATCGCGCGCCCCGCCCGTCGCGGGTCAGTCTTTGTTGTGGTGGTCTTCCTTCTCCTGACCCTCGGCGAAGGAGCCCTCGTGGTGCTCGTGCTCCTCGGGCGCCTCCTGCCCCTCGGCGAAGTCGCCGCCGTGGGCGCCGCCGTGCTCGTCCTTCTTCTCCTGACCTTCGGCGAAGTCGCCTTCGTGATGCTTGTGCTCCTTCTCCTGCCCCTTGGCGAAGTCGCCGTGCTCCTCGTGGTCCTTGTGGCCCTTGTCGCCTTCGGTCATGTCACTCCTACTCCACCCAGTCGAAGGTCCGCGTGACGGCCTTCTTCCAGAGCTTGTACTCGCGGTCGATCTCGCCCTCGTCCATCTGGGGGCTCCAGTCCTTGTCCTTGCCCCAGTTCTGACGAAGGTCTTCGTAGGAGTTCCAGAATCCGACCGCGAGGCCGGCGGCGTAGGCGGCGCCGAGCGCCGTCGTCTCCGCGACCTTCGGCCGGATCACGGGAACCCGCAGGACGTCGGCCTGGAACTGCATGAGCAGGTCGTTGTAGACCATGCCGCCGTCGACCTTGAGCTCCTTCAGCTTGACGCCGGAGTCGGCCTCCATCGCGTCGAGCACCTCGCGCGTCTGCCACGCCGTCGCCTCGAGCGATGCCCGGGCGATGTGGCCCTTGTTGACGTAGCGGGTGAGCCCGACGATGACGCCTCGTGCGTCGCCTCGCCAGTAGGGCGCGAAGAGACCCGAGAACGCCGGCACGAAGTAGACGCCGCCGTTGTCCTCGACCGTCTTGGCGAGATCCTCGACCTCGGGCGAGGTCTTGATCAGGCCGAGGTTGTCGCGCAGCCACTGCACGAGCGCGCCGGTGATCGCGATGGCGCCCTCGAGGCAGTAGACGGCCGGCTCGTCGCCCAGCTTCCACCCGACGGTCGTGAGCAGCCCGCTCTTGCTCTGCACGATGTCGGTCCCGGTGTTCAGCAGCATGAAGTTGCCGGTGCCGTACGTGTTCTTCGCATCGCCGACGTCGAAGGCCGCCTGGCCGAACGTCGCCGCCTGCTGGTCGCCGAGGTCGCCGGAGACGGGGATGCCGGCCAGGGTGCCCGTGGCATTCCCGTATACCGCCGAGGACGGCTTGATGTCGGGGAGCATCGAGCGCGGTACGCCGAAGGCGTCGAGCTGGTCCTGGTCCCAGTCCAGGGTCTCCAGGTTCATCAGCATCGTCCGGCTCGCGTTCGAGACGTCGGTGACATGCACGCCGCCGTTCGTCCCGCCCGTCAGATTCCAGATCACCCAGGTGTCGATGTTGCCGAACATGAGGTCTCCGGCCTCGGCCCTGGCCTTGGCTCCCTCGACGTTCTCGAGGAGCCACTTCACCTTGGTCCCGGAGAAGTACGTCGCCAGCGGGAGCCCGACCTTCTCCCGGAACCGATCCTGACCGCCGTCGGCCGAGAGCTCGTCGACCACCCCCTGCGACCGGGTGTCCTGCCAGACGAGGGCGTTGTGGATGGGCTCTCCGGTCTTGCGATCCCAGATCACCGTCGTCTCACGCTGGTTCGTGATGCCGACGGCCGCGAGATCGCTCGCCTTGATCCCCGCCGCCTTCAGACCTCCGTCGATCACCTCGCCCGTTCGCGTCATGATCTCGGCCGGGTCGTGCTCGACCCATCCGGGCTTCGGATAGATCTGCTCGTGCTCCTTCTGGTCGACCCCGACCACCTTGCCTTCGTGGTCGAAGATCATGAAGCGGGTGCTGGTCGTCCCTTGGTCGACCGCGCCCACGTAGTCCGCCATCGGGGAAGCCACCTCCTCCCGTTCAGTCGCTGCCGGCCCAGGTGTCGGCGATCGTCTTCAGCAGCAGCCACGATGACGTGGCCCCGGGATCCTGGTGCCCGGCGCTGCGCTCACCCAGATAGCTCGCCCGCCCTTTGCGGGCCACGAGCGGAACCGTTGCCTTAACGCCGTCCTCGGCCGCTGCAGCCGAACGCCGCAGCGCGTCCGTGAACGTCGCGCCCTCCTCGAGCGCCTGGTGGTACGCGTCGCGCGCGGGGATCAGGGCGTCGATCATCGTCTTGTCCTCGAGCTCCGCCTTGCCGCGTGCCTGGACGCCCGTGACCGCGGCATCCAGCGCCGCGGCCCAGTCCTTCGCTTCGAGCGTTTCCTTGCCGGCCGTCGCCGTTCCGAGCTGGAGGAACAGCGTGCCGTAGAGCGGGCCGCCGGCGCCCCCGACGGTCGAGACCAGCGTCATGCCGACGGTCTTCAGGAGCGCCCCGACGTCCGTCGGCGGCTGCCCGTCGATCTTGGCGACGACGGCCTTCATGCCGCGGTCCATGTTGATGCCGTGATCGGCGTCTCCGATCGCCGAGTCCAGCTCCGTCAGGTACTCCCTTCTGCTCGGCGACCGTCGCGGCGAACGCACGGATCATGCGAACGACGTCGTCGTAGCCGACGCTCAACCTTCACCTCCTCCGGGGCCGAGGTGCGGACCGCGAACGGCCCGCACCTCGTCGCCCGTCACCCTCAGACGCCCCAGCGCAGACCCGGTGTCTTGACCGGCGCGTCCCACAGCCGCGTGAACTCGTCCGACAGCTTGAGCAGCGTGATCGAGCACCCCGCCATCTCGAGCGAGGTGATGTAGGAGCCGATCAGGTTCCGGCCGACGGTGACCCCGCGGCCCTTCAGGAACTTCGCGAGCTCGTTGAACACCACGTAGAGCTCGATCAGCGGTGTCCCGCCCATCCCGTTGACGAACGCCAGGACACTGTCGCCCTTCTTGTACGGCAGGTCGTCGACGATCGCAGTGGCCATCTGCTCCACGATCTCCGAGACGGGCTTGAGCTTCGTGCGCTCGCGCCCGGGCTCGCCGTGGATCCCGATGCCGATCTCGATCTCGTCCTCGCCGAGCTCGAACGTCGGCTTGCCGGCGGCCGGGACCGTGCACGACGTCAGCGCCATGCCCATGCTGCGGGCATTCGCGTTGACCTCGCGGCAGATGTCGGCGACTTCCTTGAGCGGCCTGCCCTCCTCGGCAGCCGCCCCGGCGATCTTCTCGAGAAGGACCGTCGCACCGACACCGCGTCGTCCGGCCGTGTAGAGCGAGTCCTGCACCGCCACGTCGTCGTCGACCAGGACGGACTCGACGTCGATGCCCTCCGAACGGCAGAGCTCGGCCGCCATCTCGAAGTTCATCACGTCGCCCGTGTAGTTCTTGACGATGTGGATGACGCCCGCGCCGCCGTTCACAGCCTTGGTCGCCGCCTCCATCTGGTCGGGCGTCGGCGACGTGAACACCTCGCCGGGACACGCCGCGTCGAGCATCCCCGCCCCGACGAACCCGCCGTGCATCGGCTCGTGCCCCGAGCCGCCGCCCGAGACCAGCGAGACTTTCCCCTGGACCGGAGCATCCGAACGGACGATGTAGTACGGGTCGTAGAAGACCTTGATCAGATCCGCGTGGGCCTGCTCCATCCCTTGCAGCGCTTCCCGGACGACGTCCTCCGGTTTGTTGATGAGTTTCTTCACTCGGGCCTCCTCTCACTCGGGTGCTGGTCGAACGCTCCAGGACTCCTTCCGTCGGCTTACTGGAAGAACAGCGCGTCTCCGGCGAGCGCGCCGATGATGCCGCCGATGATCGGACCGACCACCGGAACCCACGAGTACGCCCAGTCCGAGTCGCCCTTGCCCGCGATCGGCAGGATGAAGTGCATGATCCGCGGACCGAGGTCCCGCGCGGGGTTGATCGCGTAGCCCGTAGGCCCGCCGAGCGACATGCCGATCACCACGACGATCAGCGCGACGCCGAGCGGTCCGAGCGCCGCGACCGATTCGTGACCCAGCGCCAGGACGCCGAACACCAGCATGAAGGTGCCGATGATCTCGGTGATCAGGTTCGCGACCGTGTTGCGGATCGCCGGACCCGTCGAGAAGACGGCGAGCTTCAGACCGGGATCGTCCGTCTGCTCCCAGTGCGGCAGGTACGCGAGCCAGACGAGCGTCGCTCCGATCGCCGCGCCGATGAACTGGCCGGCGATGAGCTGCGGGACGTCGCCCGCCTCCACCGCGTCGATCGCCCACAGCCCGATCGTCACCGCCGGGTTCAGATGCGCGACCCCGTCGGTAACGGCGAGACTCGTGAGCACGCCGGCGAACACCGCGAAGCCCCACGCGAAGGTGATGACGACCCAGCCCGCGTTCTGCGCCTTCGACCGGTTCAGCAGCACTCCGGCGACCACCCCGTCGCCGAGCAGGATCAGCACGGCCGTCCCGACAACCTCACCGAGGAACATCTCTCGGACACCTCCCCTCCGCGCCCGCTCGGGCACGCCCGAACAAGGAGACTCCCGTTCGCCGGAGGTCGTCAAATCAGAGGATGACCGTGATGGGGATGGAATCTCCGCGCTTCGTTCGGTATCGTCGAACACTTCGGCGTTCCGGTGGGCATCGAGGGGGCGCGTGGGCGATCTGAACCAGCTCGACGGGGGGTTCGTCCTTCGCTGGATCCGGGAGATGGCCGGGGACATCCACGACCAGCGCGACTTCCTCACCCAGCTCGATGCCGCCATCGGCGACGCCGACCACGGGATCAACATGGACCGCGGCTTCGCTGCGGCGCTCGCGAAGCTCGAGGCCGAGCCCGACGGTCCGCCGGGGGACCTTCTCGAGACCGTCGGGACGACGCTCGTGCTCTCGGTGGGAGGCGCCGCCGGCCCGCTCTACGGGTCGGCGATCCGACAGATGGGCCGGGCGCTCGACGGCTCGAAGACGTTCGACGCGGAGGCGCTGTTCCTTCTGCTCCGCGCCGGCCTGGAGGAGGTCCAGCGTCTCG
Organism: uncultured Actinomycetes bacterium; assembly: GCA_963786805.1. Lineage (GTDB taxonomy): Bacteria > Actinomycetota > UBA4738 > UBA4738 > HRBIN12 > CALGFI01. The sequence goes on along the minus strand of CAWBAK010000004.1, from coordinate 341,518 downwards.
GCGCAGCGCAGGTAGGCGACAAGACGATCGTCGACGCGTTCTCGCCGGCGATCGACGCGTACGAACGGGGCTTGCGGTCGGGGGACGACCTCGTCGGCGCGGCGAGCCGGGCACACGCCGCAGCCGAAGAGGGGATGCGCGCGACCATCCCGCTCCAGGCGAGGAAGGGGCGGGCTTCGTACCTCGGGCCTCGAAGCGTCGGCCATCAGGACCCGGGGGCAACGTCGATGACCATGTTCTTCGCCGCCCTCGAGCGGACCGCGGCGTGGGAGGCGGGGCCGTGATCCAGTCCGTGCGGCGTGCGGCGTCGATCCTTCGCGAGCTCGGCTCCGGACAGCCCCGGCTCGGCATCACCGAGCTCGCGGACCGGCTCGGGCTCGCGAAGGCCACGGTGTACGGGCTCATCCGCGCGCTCGAGGCGGACGAGCTCGTCGAACGAGACGCGGAAACGGGCAAGTACCGGCTGGGACCGGCCCTGCTGCAGCTCGGGAACGCGTTCCTGGACGGTCACGAGCTGCGCGCGCGGTCGCTGCTGTGGGCGGACTCGCTCGCGACGCGGACCTCGGAAGCCGTTCGCGTGGGTGTGCCGAACCGGTGGAACATCCTGATCGTCCATCACGTGTTCCGGCCGGACAACTCGGTGCAGATCCTCGAGGTCGGGGCCGCCATCCCGTGGCACGCGTCCGCGCTCGGCAAGGCGACCGCGGCGTACCGCGACGATGTGGCGATCGGCGAGTTGCTCGACGGCCCGCTTCCGAGATTGACCGGCCAGACGATCGTCGAGCCGGAGGACCTTCGGCGGGCGCTCGAGTCGATCCGCACCGAGGGCTACGCCGTCGAGGACCAGGAGGCCGTGATCGGCGAGGCCGAGCTCGCCGCGCCGGTCATCGATCACGACGGCCATGCGGTCGGAGCGATCGGCGTCGTCGGTCCCGTCGAGCGCCTCCTTCCCGATGGGAAGGTTCGCGAGGACGTGCTGGCTGCCGTGAAGGAGGTCGCACGCGGCCTCTCGCGAGACCTCGGCGGCGTCCGCCGCTTCGCCAACCATCGGTGAACCGTTCGGCCGTCTCGCGCGTCGCGAGTTCGGGTCCTTGTGGGAGCACCCGCCGCGCCGTAACGTCGGCGCGTGTTCGGGGATGCCCGCCGGGCGGTCGTCGTGGGAGGGATCGCGCTGTTCGCGCTCGGACTCCTCGTCGGGTTCCTGATCGGCCGATCCGGCGACGACGAGGTGGTGACCGAGCCCTCACCCCGGCCCAGCGCGACGACGTCGCCCGAGCCGACCATCACCACCTCGCCCGAAGTGGTCACGCCATCGCCGGGACAGGAGCCGGCGATCACCACCGAGGGCCAGGTGCTCCTCGAGGGTGACCGCCCGGTCGTCGCCGTCGCGGCCACGGCGCCGTGCGAGTCCCTCGTGAGCCCCGGGCTGCTCGGGGAGTGCGGCGAGGTGCCGGTCTCGGGGACCAGGGTCGTCTGGGTGGTCCAGCGCGACACGACGGCGGACGGTTCCAGCGCCTTCACGGCTCGCGTGTTCACGTTCGTCCCGGACGCCGGGGGATGGGTGGAGTGGCTGCAGGCGAGCGATCCCGCCGGCGAGCGCTGGAGCGACGTGAACGTGCTGCCGGCCGACCTCACCGGGGACGGCGTGCCCGAACTCCTGGTCGGGTTCCGCGTGGTCGACGAGCGACTCACGCTCGAGTACGACATCGTCGGGTACGACCAGAACGGCATCCCGCAGGTCATCGCGCACCCGAACGACGCCGCCCGCGGCTCGGTGGTGGTGGCGGGGGGCCAGATCCTCGAGTACGCGGCCCAGTACCCGAACGACGAGCCCGCCTGCTGTCCGCCGTCGTTCCTGCGCCGGACGATCGCGTTCGAGCAGGGCTTCTTCCGCGTGATCGCGACCGAGACGGTGCTGCCGAACGCCGTCCCGGCCTCGCAGGTCTAAGCGATACTGCGCGGATGGTTGGTGAGCGCCGGTTCGTGACCGTCGACGACTACGAGCCGGTTGCGCGTGAGCTCCTTCCTCCCGACGTCTACGGCTACTTCGCCGGCGGTGCCGGGGACGAGTGGACGCTCGCGGAGAACCGGAGGGCGTTCGACCGATGGGTGATCCGCCCTCGGATGCTGACCGGCGCGTTCCCGCCGGATCCCTCGACCGAGATCCTCGGCACGCGCGTCGCCTTCCCGCTGCTCGTCGCGCCGTGGGCCTATCAACGCAAGGCGCACCCCGACGGCGAGCCCGCCACGGCGCGCGCCGCGGCCCGGGCGGGAACGATCATGGCGGTCTCGACGACCGCGATGGACCTGCTCGAGGAGATCGCGGCCGCGTCCGAGTTCACCAAGTGGTGGCAGCTCTACGTCTTCACCGACCGTGGCCTCACGGAGGAGGTGCTCCACCGGGTTCATGCCGCCGGGTACGGAGCCCTGTGCTTCACCGTGGACTTCCCGGTCGGTGGGCTGCGGCACCGCGACACGCGGAGCGGGTTCGACATGCCGCAGGGCTTGCCGGACGACGACCAGGTGTACGACCACGCCATCACGTGGGACGACCTCGCCTGGATCCGCGAACGCGCGCCGCTCCCGCTGTTGGTGAAGGGGATCTTGACCGCCGAGGATGCGGTGCTCGCCATGAAGCACGGCGCCGATGGCATCGTCGTGTCCAACCACGGCGGTCGTCAGCTCGACGGGGTCGCTGCCGGGATCACGGCGTTGCCCGAGGTCGTCCAGGCCGTCGGGGGGCGCATCCCGGTGATCGTCGACGGCGGCGTCCGGCGTGGGACGGACATCTTCAAGGCGCTCGCCCTCGGCGCTGCCGCCGTCATGACGGCGCGGCCGGTGTGCTGGGGTCTTGCCGTCGATGGAGAGGAGGGCGTGGTCCAGGTGCTCGGCATCCTCCGCGCCGAGTTCGAGAACGCGATGACCCTCGCTGGGGTGAAGACCGTCGGTGAGATCACGAGAGCGTTCGTGACCGAAGCATGAAAGAGCGGCCCGAAGGCCGGCTCTTTCACAGATCCCCGTCGATCAGAAGTCCGGGTTGTACTGCCCTCCGCCGCGGCCGAAGTTGCATGTGTCCTTCTCGTTGGCGAACAGGGTGTTGTGGTTCGCCCGGACGCCATCGGCGTCGAAGTACAGGATGCCGCATGCCACGAAGGTTGGCGGCGTGTAGTCGTTGCCGCTCACCACGTTGTTCTTGATGATGGCGGTCGCACCGGATCCGATCTGGATCCCGTTCTGGGCCGAGAACGGAACTCCGACGGGGCCCCAACCCGTGACCGTGTTGCCGGCGATCTTCGCCGCGACGGAGCCATTGGCCACGATCCCGCCCTTGATGTACCCGATGACGGTGTTGCCGGTGATGAGGACCTCGACGTCGGTGCCCGTGGCGTCGAAGGGTGCGTTCCGTGCCTCGATCGCGTTGCCTTCCTGGCATCCGCTCTTGCCCTCGGGTCCCTGGCCGATGTCGACGACGTTGTCCGTGACCTCGCCGCCCGTCCCCTGCAGGAGGATCCCCCGAAGCCGAGTGTCAGGAACCGCGGGATCGCACTCGTCCGCCAGGGTGTCCGCGTCGACCGTAAGGTTCCGGATCGCGATCCAGGACGAGCCTTCCTGGTTCCGGATCACCGCGCCGAGGAAATGGCCACCGGGCGGATCCACGCCGAACAGCGTGAATCCGTCGCCGTCGACGGTGTAGCCGTCGGGCACGAGGAACGAGTGGTCGACCGTGCAGTCCTCGAGGAACGTCATGGTCTTCGTCGCCGGATCCTCGTCGATCGAGCACCCGTCGATCGTGACGTCGTACTCGTTCGTTTCCGACGACGTGTTGCCGAGCCCATCCTCCGCGTTCACCGTGAACGAGAAGTGGCCCACGACGTCGGTGTCGATCTCGTCGCCATCGGCAACCGGCCCTGAACACACGGGCGTGCCGGAGGGATCCGTGCACTCGTAATCGGCGATCACGGTCGAGCCGCGCTCGTACGTCGCTCCATCCGCCGGCGTGGTGATCGTGATCTCGGGTCCCTCGGAGTCATCCACGACACAAGGCCCATCGAGGTCCGTATCGCTGAGCCAGGGGACGAAGTCGACGTCACCTTCGGTGTCGGCCGGGCCGGGACCGGCTGCGGAGCCCCACCAGTTGCACTCCGCATCGAGGGTCGGAAGTCCCACATCGTTCTGCACGACCCCGTCGGGTCCGGCGTAGCCGGTGATCGAGTTCCGGTTCAGGTGGATGTCGAAGGGATCGCCCGATCCCGTTCCGATGTTGTTGGCCCGATAGGCGCGCCCGTCGCCGTCCATCAGGAGGTTGTGGTCGATCGCCAGGTCGCTGCTGCCCTCGAAGATGCGGATGTCCGCGGATGCGGCGGTCGAATCGTTGAACAAGTTCCGGGTGATGGCCGAGCTCGTGAGGTTGAACGCGTAGAGACCGCGCCCGTTGTCGGCGAACGTGTTCTGCTGGATGGTGATGCCCGTCGCGGGAGCGGCCGAGCTCGTGGAGGAGAAGCCGAGCGCCTGTCCGGCGTGGCCTTGGAAGAGGTTCCGCTCGATGAGCACGTTCTGGAGGGTGCCGCCGGCAACGAACTGGTCGGTGTAGATACCGTGACCGCTGGCCGGGCCGGGGTTGTCGTTGTCGAAGAAATAGTTGCGTCGGATCTCCGTTTGGCCGGTGGCGCTGTCGTTCGCGAGGAACAAGCCGGCGACGTTGTTGGTGACGATGTTGTTCAGGATCGAGGTGTGCGACGTCCCGGCGCCGAGCACGATGCCGGCCCCGAACTGGTTCGCGTTGGTCTGGTTCCGCACGGTGAACCCGTCGATCGTCACGTCGTCCGCGGTGACGAGGAACGAGGTGCTTCCCGCGTTCCCCTGCACGATCGATTCGGGACCACTCCTGGTGCTGGCGTTGATGCCCGCCTGGACGCCCAGGATGGTCAGGGACTTGTTCACCACGACGAGCTCGGGATAGGTGGCGGCACAGACCTCGATCGTGTCGCCCGCGAGTGGCGAGTCCCACGGCGCCGCCGATCGTGGAGGAATCGGCAGGGACGGTGTCGTCGTCACAGCTGGCGTCCGTGCCGAATCCGTCGGCGTCGACAACCCAGTGCGTCGCAGCCGATGCCGGCAGCGGCAGGAGCCACATCGTCATGGACAGTCCGAGGATGACCGCGAGGAGTAGTCGCCTCGTTGCCGAGGTGGTCGATCTCGTCATGATCGGGTCCTCCTGTCACCCGGAGCCCTGTGCCCCGCCGCGCTACGTCTTTGGTACCACCTCCTCCGAGAGGCGCCCAGGGGATTTCGACCCCCATCGCATCGCGCCGCCCGGGGGACGTTCGTTCGCTTCCGGACAGGGGCCGGCTGGGGGACACTCGTGCCTGTCGCGGCGCCTGCCGATCCCTTGCCTACACGGGCGATGCTGGGCACGGTGATCCCCGGTCGTTGTCGCGGACGTCTGGGAGCATCCACCCGTGCCTGGGATCGACCTGCACACGCATACGGATCGCTCGGATGGGACCTTCGCGCCCGCCGAGCTGGTCCGTCTTGCCGCCGAGCGAGGGCTCGACGTCGTCGCGGTGACCGATCACGACACGACCGAGGGGCTCGACGAGGCGCTCTCGGCCGGTTCCGAGCTCGGGGTGGAGGTCGTCCCGGGCGTCGAGCTTTCGGCCGAGTACGAAGGCACGAGCATCCACGTCCTCTGTTACTGGATGGACGTCGCGAACGCCTCGCTGCAAGAGGAGCTGAGCCGTCTCCGCGACGAGCGGTTCCGCCGGGGGGAGCGGATGGTCGAGAAGCTTCGCGAGCTCGGCCTGCCGATCGAGTTCCAGCGGGTCCACGAGATCGCGAAGGGCGGGAACATCGTCCGCCCACACATCGCGCAGGCGATGGTCGAGGCCGGCCACGTCGAGACGGAGAAAGAGGCGTTCGACGAGTGGATCGGGGACGGGAGGCCCGCCCACGTGCCGAAGCACGCGCTCGATCCGCTCGACGCCCTCGCCCTGATCAAGGCCGCGGATGGGCTCTGCGTCCTCGCGCACCCGGGGATGTGGGGAGAGGAGAGCTCGGTGCCCGAGGTACTCATCGAGGCGATGGCGGGGGCGGGCATGGCCGGGCTCGAGGTCGACCACACCGATCACGACCCGGTGGAGCGCGAGCACTGGCGGAAGCTCGCCGAGCGTCTGGGCCTGATCACCACCGGCGGCTCGGATTGCCACGGCACTCGGTACGACCCGATCCGGCTGGGGAGCGCGCTCTGCGATCCGGCGTCCTTCGCGGCCCTTCGCGCGCTCGCCCGGCGCTGAACCCCGGCTGAGCGCCCGCGTAGCATCGGGGCGTGGCAGGCGAGCGCATCCTCGTCGTCGGTGCCGGGTTCGCCGGCCTGTATGCGGCGATGGGCATGCGCGCGCTCGCGCGGGCGGGACACCGGATCACGGTGGTCAACCCTCAGAACTTCATGCAGTACCAGCCGTTCCTTCCCGAGGTCGCCTCCGGGACGATCGACCCTCGCGCCGTTGCGGTCCCGCTTCGGACGACGCTGCGCCACTGCGAGATCGTGATCGGCGAGATCGAACGGCTCGACCACGGAGCCCGGCAAGCGACGATCCGCCTCGCCGATGGGTCCGAGCGTGTGACGGCGTACGACGTCCTCGTCCTGACACCGGGCTCGACCTCGCGCGTGCTGCCGATCCCGGGACTCGCCGAGCACGGGATCGGATTCAAGACCGTGCAGGAGGCGATCTACCTGCGGAACCGCGTGCTGTCGCGCCTGGACGTCGCCGCGGAGACCGAGGATGAGGAGCGCCGGCGCGCGGCGCTCACGTTCGTGTTCGTGGGTGGCGGATACGCCGGGGTCGAAGCGCTCGGCGAGCTCGAGGACCTCGCGCGCGACGCGATCGCGACCTACCCGGGCCTCCGTGCCGAGGAGATGCGCTGGCTCCTCGTCGACCTCGCGCCGAAGATCCTTCCCGAGCTGGGACCGGAGCTCGCCGCCTATGCCGTCGAGCGGCTCGCCGAACGCGGCATCGAGGTGCTCGTCGAAACGCGGCTCGAGTCGTACGAGGACCGGATCGTGCGTCTGTCCGGCGGACGGACCTTCGCCGCCGACACGCTCGTGTGGACGGCGGGGGTGCGCCCTTCGTCGCTCGCTCGCAACGCGGGTCTTCCCGTCGACGACGCCGGCCGCGTTCGCGTCGACGAGCACCTGCGCGTCGAGGGCGCCGAGGACGTGTGGGCCGCGGGCGACGCGGCGGCGGTCCCGGACCGCACCACCGGCGGGATCATGCCGCCGACGGCGCAGCACGGGATGCGACAGGGACGACGGCTGGCCAAGAACCTCACCGCGTGGATCGAAGGCGGGCGCCTCGAACCGTTCGTGCACCGCAACATCGGCGCCGTCTGCTCACTCGGCCGGTACAAGGGGATCGCCGTGATCTGGGGCGTGAAGCTGAAGGGGTTCCCCGCGTGGTTCGCGCACCGGAGCTATCACCTGTACGCGATGCCCACGCTCACGCGGAAGGCGAAGATCGCCGCGGATTGGACCGTCGCGCTGCTGTTCCCGCGCGATCTCGCGCAGCTCGGGTCCCTGGAGCACCCACGGGAGCCGTTCGAACGTGCGGCGAACGACTGAGCGGCGTTACTTGCGCTCGTTGATCTGAGCCGCCGCGGACAGCGTGGCGTTGCTCCGCTCCATGTCCGGCAGCTCGTGCCCGGCCGTCAGCTCGTGCACGGCCCAGTTCGTCAGGTCCCGGATCGAGATGATCCCCACGAGCCCCTGGCCCTCGACGACGGGCAGGTGCCGGATGCGGAGCCGAGCCATGTGCTCGGCGGCCTCCGCGATGTCCGTCTTGGGGTCCACCGTGTCCACCGAGGTGGTCATCCGGTCCGTGACCTTCGTCGTCTTCGGATCCCCACCTTCGGCGACGAGGTTGACCAGGTCGCGCTCGGTGACGATGCCGGCCAGGCGGTCGCCGTCCATCACGACGACGGATGAGATGCCGTTCGCGTGGAGCGAGGCGGCGACGTCCGCGTAGGTGTCGGTCGGGGACGCCGTCTTCACGTCGGGGTGCATGATGTCCTTGACCTGCATCGTTGGGCCTCCCATCCGCCGAGCGAGCCCAGTCTATCGGGGTCAGTGGTCCGAGCGCCCGCTGAAGTTGAACGACTCGACCTTCAGCCCGGGTACTCGTGAGGCGCTGAAGAAGAACTCGCTTGCGAGCTCGGTCTCGCGCCCGACCATGCTCGTCTGGGCGAGCGCTTCCAAGATGGACTGCGTGAACCGGAAGTTCTTGACGGGATGAGCGATCTCGCCGTGTTCGATCAGGAAGGTCCCGTCCCTGGTCATCCCGGTGATCGTCGACTCGAGTGGGTGGACGATGTTCGTGTAGTGGAACCGGGTCACCAGCAAGCCTCGTTCGGTCGAGGCGATCATCTCCTCGAGCGAGGCCTCGCCCGGCTCCATGAACACGTTGAGGGGGAGCGGACCTTCCGAGTTCGGTGGCGGGAGAGCGTGGCCCGTGCTCTGCTTGCCGGCCTGCTTCGCGGTTCGCAGGTCGTAGACGCCGTCGCGGAACACGCCCTTGTCGATCAACATGACGCGCGAGCGCGGGACGCCCTCGAAGTCGAAGGGAAGTCCGATCGTGCCGGCCTCGCGGGCGTCGTCGTAGAGCGTGAGGGCGTCGGCGGCCACCTGTTGGCCTTCGCGGCCCGAGAGGCACGAGCGCTCCTCGACCAGAAGTCGGCCGCCCAAGCCGATCCACGACAGGAACCCGACCAGCGTCGACACGGCGGCGGGCTCGAGCACGACGGTGTAGCGGCCGGGGTCGAGGTCGCGCGGCGCCTGCGACGCGACCGCCTTGTCGGCGGCACGCCGACCGATCGTCGCGGGATCGACCTCGCCGACCGCCCTCGAGAACGTCTCGGCGAACCCGTTCCCGCCGTCGCCTCCGGTGACCACGGTCGTGAGCGACGCCTGGGTCGTCGGAGCCCAGCAGAACTGACCCTCCGTGTTCGCGACGGCGACCTCGCTCGCCATCGTCTCGAACGCACCGGCGGCGCCGAACCCGTTCGCGCACGCGGCGACGAGCTCGGCAACGCCTTCGGCGCGATGCTCCGGTGTCGTGTTCGCGGTCGCCTCGTCGAAGCCCGAGTCGTCCTGCACCGGGCTCGGCGGCGCGAGACCGGGGAACAGCGGATCGGGCGCCACGACGCCGGCCATCTCCCGGGCGCTCTCGGCCGCCGCGACCACCCCCGCTGGCGAGAGGTCGTTCGTCCCGGCGATGCCCACCCGGCCCTCGAGGACGACGCGCACGCGGATGCCGGTGTCCTCGCGCCACGTGCTCTGGTGGATCGAGCTCTTGGCGAAGCGCGTGAGGCCGCCCCATTCGTGCATGAACAGGACCTCGACGGCGTCCGCGCCCGGCAGCTCCAGGGCGGCCTGAGACACCCGCCGGATCTCGTCGGGCCCGATGATCCCGGCCATCAGGCCACGGTTCCTCGGCGCGGATCCGTCATCCGCGTACCCCGACCTGGACGTTCCGGAACCGGGCGGGAGCCGCGCCGTGCCCGACGCGCGCGACCTGGCCCGGCTGGCCCTTGCCGCAGTTCGGCGTGCCCCAGAGCGTCCAGTCCTCCCGGCCCCCGACGGCGTCGCATCCACCCCAGAACTCGGTCGTGATCCCGGTGTAGTTGGGGTTCCGGATCATCTCGGTCAGCCGGCCGTCCTTGATCCGCCAGGCGATCTCGCACCCGAACTGGAAGTTCACCCGCTTGTCGTCGATCGACCACGACGAGTTCGTCGACATGAACAGGCCGTCCTTCGTGTCGCCGATGATGTCGGCCAGCGTGCCCTCGCGGGGCTCGATCGAGATGTTGGTCATGCGGATCAGCGGCAGGTGCTGCCACCCGTCCGCTCGCATCGCGCCCGAGCTCGGGATGCCGATGACGCTCGCGGTCTCCCGGCTCGAGATGAAGTTCTGGAAGATGCCGTCGACGATGATCGGGACGCGCTGCGCCGGCACGCCCTCGTCGTCCCACCCGAACGAGCCGAGGCCACCCGCGAGCGTCGCGTCCGCGGTGATCGAGACGAGATCGCTCGCGTACCGGAGCGAGCCGCGATCGTCGGGTTTCAAGAAGGACGATCCGGCGAACGCCTCCTCCATCCCCAGGACGCGGTCGAGCTCGACGGGGTGGCCGATGGACTCGTGGATCTGGAGCTCGACCTGCCCCGAATCCAGGACGAGCGTCGTGACCTCGCTCGGGCACTCCGGCGCCGAGAGGAGCTCGACCGCCTCTCGCCCGGTGCGCTCGGCCTCCTCGATCAGGCCGATCTTCTGCACGTGCTCCCAGCCACCCGCCGCGATGTGGCCGCGGAAGGAGTTGGGGAACGAGCGATGTTGGAGTTCGCCCTCGCCGATCGCGGTCGCCTCGATCCCGGCCCCCGAATGCACGGTGGTCTGGTCGATCGCCGTGCCCTCGCTCGTCGCGAGCCGCGTGTGTCGCCGGAACAGGTCGATCCCGCCCTCGGCGAACGAGACCCCGTCCACGGTCTGCATGCGCCGCGTCGCCTCCATCAAGAGCGCGACCTTCTCCTCGAGCGATACGTGGAACGGGTCCTCGCGCATCGGGGAATGCCACGTGCCGGTCGCCGGCTCGACCTCGGTCAGTCGTACGCGCTCCATCGGCAGCCGCGAGGCCGCCTTCGCGATCTCGACGGCGAGCTTGGCCGTGCGGTCGAGCTCGGCGGGCTCGAGCCGCGCCGTCGCGGCGAACCCCCAGTACCCATTGACGAGGACGCGGATCCCGATGCCCTCGGACCGTGACCGGTCGATCCCCTCCATCTCCTGGTTCCGGACGGTGATCGACTCGGATTCGTCCGTGACGACCCGGGCGTCGGCGTAGTCGGCGCCGGCGGCGCGTGCCGCCTCGACCGCCTGTTTGGCGACGTCGAGCATCCTGCCCTCTCTCCGAAGTTGGCTCGGTCGAGGTCCGACCGGGCCGGGCGCGGGACAGACTACCCCGGAGGGCTCAGGCCGCGGACGCGCGTGCCGCGGGGAAGCGGTACTCCTGCGCGACGGAGTCGCAGGGATTGCCCCGGCCGAACTGCAGTCGCATGTCGGTCAGGTCCGCGACCCACCAGAAGCTCGTTCCCGAGCGACTCGGTCCCGGGTTCCGCTCGGGATGCCGGCACAGGCAGTCCGGCTCGCCCTCGTGATCCGCGAGGAAGCCGCGAAGCATCTCGACCGTGACCGACCCCGGCTCGGTCGAAGCCAGGAGCTCGGCGCCGCGCGCGTAGCGCGCGCTCGAGTGCGCGACGTAGCTCGGGTCTCCCTCATACCGAACCATCCGCGGGCAGACGTAGTGGTTCGTGTGCACGAGGTGGCCTCGATCGTCCGAGGTCGTCAGCTCGGCATCGGTCGCCGAGCCCTCCACGTTCACGACCTCCGCTCCCGCCGTCACCAGCACCTGGTTGTAGCTCGAGGCGCGATCGTGCCGCAGCGCTTCGCCGAGCGCGCGCTCGAGCGTCGGCTGGCGGAGCATCGATCGGTACTGGACCTCGCGAGGGACGCCGATCCGCTCGTCGAGCGGCGCGAGCTCGTTGCCCGACATCGAGATGCCCGCGTCGTTCCAGCCGCAGCTGATCCACACGCCGTTGCCGATCGCGAAGACGGTCGGCTCTCCCTCGACGGCGTACTCGATCGCGACGAGCTCGTCCTGGTAGCTCCTCGGCATGTCGTTGTTGTGCGCGACGAGCACATGGTCCTCGCGGGTCGCCGGTGGGACCGCGACCAGGTCCGTGCACCGGCCCTCGATCTGCCGGGCGTAGGGCACGTACCAGATCTCCTCGACCACGCAGGCGAACAGCGCGCGAGGATCGACATCCGCTGCCTCCGCGGCGCCCTCGATCTCGTCCTCGTACCAGGGGTACGCGGCGAACGTGACCTCGCGATAGCGATCGGCGAGTTCGAGCTGCTCGGTCCGGGTCCGGCCCTCGGGGATCGTTTGGCCTTCGAAGGACGCCGCGTGGCGGATCGTCTCGGAGCACGCGCGGCCGAGCTGGGCACCGGTCTCGCGGTGTGTCCCGCCGACCCGGAGGACCTGAAGCTGCGGTGGAGCGCTCACCAGGCGAGATGCTACCCGTCGCACCGGGCGCCGGAGCCGAGTCCTGGGGGTCGTATCGGGGTCTCTGGGGGGCGTGTCAGACCGGGTGTCTACGGTCGAGCCATGGAGACCGTCTGGTTCATCGTGCTCGCGCTCGCCGCCGGGGCCGCGATCGGCACCGGCCTCACGCTCGCCCAACGCCGGTCGAGCGGTCCCGCCCCCGCGACCGCCCGGATCGAGGCCCGCCTGGAGGTTCAGGCGGCCGAGCTCCGCAGGCTCGCCGACGGGTCGGCCGCCCAGGGCGGGGGAGCCGACGAGGTTCGCCGGGAGGTCGCCGCCGCCCGCGGCGCGCTCGAGCGCCTCGCCGAGAGCGAGGAGGAGCGTCGCGATCGCGAGCGCGAGTCGTGGGAGGTCGTGCGCCGGCTCTCGACCGTCCTCGCCGGGGGCGCCTCGAAGGGACGCGCGGGCGAGAACGTCCTGCGCGACCACCTCGCTCAGCTTCCGCCGGGGATGCTCGTGACCGATTTCCGCGTGAACGGGAAGGTCGTGGAGTTCGGGCTGTCCCTGCCGGACGGTCGACGGCTCCCCGTCGACTCGAAGTGGACCGCGGTGGCCGAGCTCGAGGCGCTCGAGGCGTGCGAGGACGCCGCCGAACGCGAGCTCCGGGCGCGCGACGTCGAGCGTCAGGTGACGAGCCGCGTGCGCGAGGTCGCGCAGTACCTCGACCCCGCGCTGACGGCGCCGGTCGCCGTCGCGGCGGTTCCCGATGCCGCGTACATGGTGCTCAAGCGCGCGCACGCCGACGCGTTCTCGCGCGGGGTCGTCATCGTTCCCTACTCGATGGCGCTGCCGGTCCTGTTGTTCCTCTACAGCCTCGTGCACCGGTTCGGCGATGCCGACGACTCGCGCGCCGCGCTCGAGCAGGTCGCGGCGCTCCTCGACGGGATGGAGTCGGTGATCGAGAACAAGATCGCGCGCGCCGCCACGATGGTCGCGAACGGCGCCGACGAGCTGCGTTCGGGCCTGGGCAAGGCGCGTGGGTCCGTCGCTCGCGGCCGTGCGGTCGCCGCGGTCGCCGATCTGCCGATCGAGGAGGGGATCCTGAAGGCGGTTCCCTAGCGGATCGCACGGTCGCTCAGCGGGGCAGATGCGCGAGGCCTACGCTCTGTACATGGACGTGCGAGGTACCTCGAGGTAACCGGTGTGAGCATCGAGGGCCTGATCGGGGTCACCCTGAAGGGGTTCCTGATCTGGTTCGGCCTGCTGCTGCTTGCCATCGCCGTGGCGTGGCTGATCGTGTTTCTGATCGCTCACGGCGCCGATATCGGTCCCGATGACATGGATCTCTGACGTCAGTCGGGACGATCGAATCGGATGTCGGCCAGGAGCGCCTCGGCCCGCTCGATCGCCCCGGCGAGCCATGCGCCGTCCTGGGCGCCGCGGTGTCCTCACGCGGGTAGGCGAACTGGTTGAGCGTCTCGTCCGATCCGAACTGGATCCCCTTCGTTGCGAGGTACTCACCGACGGCGAACTCCCACGAGAGGAGCGCGGACCCGTCCTTGAACGCCTGAACGGTGTAGGTGAGGTAGCGGTTGGGGTGGGCCTCGAACACCCTGACCCCATGCGGAGCTCGGTCCGAGCTCCGGGTGAATCCCGACCGTGCGAGGGCCTCGTCGAATTCCATCGAACGGACAGCCTAAGCCTCGGAGTTGCTGACCGGCCGCCTGCGGGTTGACAGTTCCATGCATCGACTGCATAAATACTCACATGGCCGGTCTGCGGGTGGGGGTGCTGGGTGCGTCCGGGTACACGGGTGGCGAGTTCGTGCGACTCGCACTCGGGCACCCCGAGGTGGAGCTCGCCTTCCTCGGAGGACGCGACAGCGCAGGGCGGACCCTCGAGGAGGTGCACCCGCACCTGGCGGGCTCACCCGCGGCTTCTCTGAGGATCCAACCGGTGGAGGAGGCGCGGGACATCGACCTCGCGTTCCTCGCGCTGCCGCACGGCGAGAGCTCGGCGCTCGCGCCCGCGCTGCTCGAGGCGTCGGTCCGGGTGCTCGATCTCGCGGGGGACTTCCGGTTGCCCGCATCCGCGTATCCGGAGTGGTACGGCTTCGAGCATCCGGCCGCGGCGTGGCTTGAGAAGGCGGTGTACGGCCTTCCCGAGCGCTTCCGCGATCAGCTCCGCGGCGCGCAGCTGGTGGCGAACCCCGGATGCTTCCCGACCCCCGTCGTCCTCGGGCTCGCGCCGCTGCTCGAGCGCGGACTCGTCGAGGGCCCCGTCGTCGTCGACGGCAAGACAGGACTGTCCGGCGCCGGGCGGACGGCGGGCGATGCGGCGAGCCACGTGGTGACGGAGGAGAGCATCCGCCCGTACCGGTTCCCATCGCACCAGCACACGCCCGAGATGGAGCAGCGCGCTCGCGCTCGCGACCGGCATCGACGTTCGCGTCACTTTCGCGCCGCATCTCGTGCCGGCGGTGCGCGGGGTCCTGACGACGTCCTACGTGAAGGCGTCGGAGGGCACGACGACCGACGCGCTCGTGTCGGCGCTGGCCGAGGCGTACGAGGGCGAGCCGTTCGTCCGCGTGCTGCCGCCCGGCGCGATGGTGGACACGAAGCGCGTGCGCGGCTCGAACGTCGTCGAGCTGCAGGCGTCGGTCGACCCGCGATCGGGAACGGCCGCCGTGATCGGCGCGCTCGACAACCTCGTCAAGGGTGCCGCCGGACAGGCGATCCAGAACCTGAACCTGATGGCCGGGTTCGACGAGACGACGGCGTTGTCGAGCATCGGGGTGTACCCATGAGCGTGACGTTCCCGCACGGGTTCCGGGCCGCCGGCGTGACGGCGGGGATGAAGCCCTCGGGCCGGCCCGACCTGGGCTTGCTCCTCGGAGACGAACCTCGCAGCGCCGCCGGGTTGTTCACGACGAACCTCTTCGCGGCCGCACCCGTGAAGCTGTCCCGCCGCCGCCTCGGCCGGAACCTCGCGCAGGCGGTCGTGGTGAACAGCGGCCAAGCGAACGCCGGAACGGGCATCCAAGGCGACCGGGACGCCGAGGCGTCGTCGGCCGCGGTCGCGGACGCGCTCGGGCTGGACCCGTCGGTCGTCCTCATGTGCTCGACCGGCGTCATCGGTGAGCCGCTCCATCTGGCCGAGTACCTCGCCGCGCTGCCCGAACTCGTCGGCGGGCTCTCCGAGGACGGAGGCGACGCCTTCGCCGAGGCGATCATGACGACGGACACGGTGAGCAAGCAGGCGAGCGCCGAGCGGGGGCCGTACCGCGTGGGCGGATGCGCCAAGGGCGTCGGGATGATCGACCCCGATCTCAAGCTCGCGACGATGCTCGCGTTCGTCACGACGGATGCGCCGATCCCACCGGCCGACATCGGGCGTCTCGCGACCGAGGTGCTCGAGCCGCGCTTCGAGTCCCTCACCGTCGACGGGTGCACGAGCACCAACGACACCGTTCTGCTGATGTCGAGCGCGGCCGCCGGCGGAGAGCTCGTGCTGCCGGGCACGCCGGGGTGGGGGCAGGTGGCGGAGGCGCTCGACGAGGTGGCCGCTTCGCTGCTGCTGCAGCTCGCGGCCGACGCCGAAGGCGCGACGCACGTGATCCTCGTCGAGGTGACCGGAGCCGAACGGGAGGGCGACGCCCGGGTCATCGCCAAGGCGATCGCCGATTCGCTCCTCGTGAAGACGGCCGTGTTCGGCGGGGATCCCAATCCCGGCCGGATCCTCCAGGCGATCGGGTCCTCGGGCGTGCAGTTCCTTCCTCAGCTCGTCGAGGTCTCGATCGGGAACGTGCGGGTGATCCTCGGCGGGGAGATCCTGACCTCGTACTTCGACGAAGGCGGAGCCGAGGCCGCAAAGGCGGTCCTCCGCGAGCATGACGTCGTCCTGTCGGTCTCGGTCGGCGGCGGGCCGGGCGAGAGTCGCGCGCTCGGCGTAGACCTCTCACACGAGTACGTGAAGATCAACTCGGAGTACACGACGTGACGCGCTCCCTTGCTCCTCAGGTGCGCGAGCGGACCGTCGCGAAGGCACGGACCCTCATCGAGGCGCTTCCGTTCATGCAGGACCACCGGGGCAAGGTCATCGTCATCAAGGTCGGCGGCGCCGTGATGAACAGCGCCGATCTCTCCCGCTCGTTCGCGGGAGACATCTCCCTCCTGCAGCACGCGGGGATCAACCCGGTCGTGGTCCACGGCGGGGGACCGCAGATGACCGAGCTCTCCGAGCGGCTCGGCCTGGCGTCGTCGTTCGTCGACGGGGTCCGCGTGACCGATCGCGACACGCTCGACGTCGCGACGATGGTGCTCGCCGGAAAGGTCAACACCGAGCTGGTGGCATCGCTCGTCGCCGGCGATGTTCCCGCGGTCGGGCTGTCGGGGGTCGACGGTGGCCTCGCCCTTGCCCGCAAGCAGGCCGAACCCGATCTCGGCTACGTCGGCGAGGTCGTGCGCGTGAACACCCAGGTCCTGCGGACGTTGATGGGCAACGGGTTCGTCCCGGTGGTGGCATCGATCGCCGCGGACGACGGCGGCCATCCGTTCAACGTGAACGCCGACGTGATGGCCGCCGAGCTCGCGATCGGGCTCGAGGCCCAGAAGCTCGTCTACCTGAACGACGTGCCGGGCGTGATCGGCCCGGGTGGCGACCTCCTGTCCGAGCTCGGCGTGGAGGAGACGCTCGACCTCCTGGCGCGAGCCGACGTCGTCGACGGCGGGATGATCCCGAAGCTGGAGAGCGCGGTCCGGGCGTTGAAAGCCGGCGTCCCGCGCGCGCACCTGCTCGACGGCCGCGTTGAGCACGCGCTCGTCCTGGAGCTGTTCACGCCCGAGGGGATCGGAACGATGATCACCGCCACGCCCGAGGACGCGTCGTGAACCGCAACGGCGGGATGACGAAGTCCAAGCGACAGCAGGCGATCCTCTCGCTCGTCTCCCGGGAGCGACTGGCGAGCCAGGAGGAGATCCGCGCGCAGTTGCGCGGGCTCGGTCTCGAGGCGACCCAGTCCACGATCAGCCGCGACGTCGAGGAGCTCGGCCTCGCGCGCGTGCACGATGCGCGTGGTCTCCGGTATGTCGTGCCGGGCCGTGGCGACGTCTCGCCGCCGGCCTCGACGTTGCGACACGCGCTCCACGAGTTCGCGCTCTCGGTGACCGAGGGTGCCGGGGATCTGGTCGTGATCCGGACACCACCGGGAGCGGCGAACGCGCTCGCCGAGGCGATGGATCGTGCGGCGCTCGCCGAGGTCGCGGGAACGATCGCGGGCGACGACACGATCCTCGTGGTGCCGCCGAAGGGGACCTCGGCGCGCGCCGTCGAGCGCGCGCTCAACGCGATCGCCGAGGGCGGTCGTTCCGATGGGGGAGGGGAGTAGGACATGGAGCGTGCCGTACTCGCGTACTCGGGCGGCCTGGACACCTCGGTCGCGATCCGGTGGCTGGCCGACCACGGGTACGAGGTGCACGCGGTCGCGGTCGACGTCGGGCAGCACGAAGACGTGGGTGAGATCAAGCGCCGCGGCGAGCTGGCGGGCGCGACGCAGGTCCGAGTGGTCGACGCGGTCGACCGCTTCGCGAACGAGTTCCTCGCGCGGGCGATCGCGGCGAACGGACTCTACGAGGGCAAGTACCCGATGGTGAGCGGAATCGCGCGCCCCTTGATCGCGGACGAGATCGTGCGGGTCGCCCGCGAGGTGGACGCGCAGGTCGTCGCGCACGGGTGCACCGGCAAGGGGAACGACCAGGTTCGTTTCGAGGTCTCGTTCGGCGTGCTCGCTCCCGATCTCAAGGTCCTCGCTCCCATCCGCGACCCGGGGATCCCGCGCGAGAAGGCGGTGGCGCTCGCGGGTGAGTGGGGGATCCCGCTCGCGAACGTCGCGACCGCCTACTCCGTCGACGAGAACCTCTGGGGTCGCACCGTCGAGTGCGGTGCGCTCGAGGATCCGTGGGCGGCGCCGCCCGAGGACGCGTTCGAGCGAACGGCTGCGGCCGACGAGCGTCCGAGCGAGCCCGCCGAGATCGCGATCGGGTTCGAGCGTGGTCTGCCGGTTTCCCTGGACGGCGCACCGACGGCGTTGCCCGAGCTGATCCGTTCGGTCGACGCGCTCGGTGGGCGCTACGGGTTCGGACGCGTCGACATGGTCGAGAACCGCCGCGTCGGCATCAAGTCGCGCGAGCTGTACGAGGTGCCGGGCGCGCTCGCGATCATCGCGGCACATCGGGCGCTCGAGGACCTCACGCTCGAGCGCGAGCTGGCGCACTTCAAGCCCGGGATCGAGCAGCGGTGGGCCGACCTCGTGTACGACGGGCTCTGGTTCAGCCCGCTTCGCTCGGCGCTCGACGCGTTCGTGGGGTCCACCCAGCGCCACGTGACCGGCGAGGTGCGGCTGGCGTTCTCGCCCGGCGCGTGCACGGTGGTGGGCCGACGCTCGGACGCATCGCTCTACGACCTGTCGCTCGCGACGTACGGCAGCGAGGACGCGTTCGACCAGCGACACGCCGAGGGGTTCGTGAAGCTGTGGGGCCTGCCGCTCAAGGTGTGGTCGGCGAAGCAGGGAGGCCCCGAGTCGTGACCGATCGCGACGCGCCGCTCTGGTCCGGGCGCTTCTCGACGCCGCCGGCGCCGGAGGCCGCGGCGCTGGGCCGGAGCCTCGCGTTCGACGTCTGCCTCGCGCCGCAGGACGTCGAGGTCTCCATCGCGCACGCTCGTTCGCTCGAGGATGCGGGTCTGCTGACGGCCGACGATGCAGCTCGGCTGGAGAAGACCCTGCGCGAGGTGGGCGACGAGATCGCCGCCGGGACCTTCGAGTTCCATCCTGCCGACGAGGACGTGCACTCGGCGATCGAGCGCGCGGTCACGGACCGGCTCGGGGACGTGGGGGCGAAGCTCCACGCCGGGCGTTCACGGAACGACCTCGTGATGACCGACCTGAGACTGTGGCTGCTGGCAGCGCACCGCCGGATCGAGGACGGTCTGGTGCGGCTCCTTCACGCGCTGATCGAGCACGCGAGGACGCATCACGAGACCGTGATGCCGGGGACGACGCATGGACGCCTCGCGCAGCCCGTCACGCTCGGCCATCACCTGCTCGCGCACGCGTGGGCGCTCGCGCGCGACCTCGACCGGCTCCACGGCTGGCGCGGGCGCGCGAGCGTCTCGCCGCTCGGTGCGGGCGCGCTCGCGACGTCGACGCTGAACCTGGACCCATCCCGAACGGCCGAACGGCTCGGGTTCGAGGACCGGTTCGCCAACTCGATCGACGCCGTCGGCGACCGCGACGTCGTGCAGGAGTTCCTGGCCGACGCGACGATCTGCGCGACGCATCTGTCGCGCGCTGGCCGCCGACGTGGCGCGGTTCTCGGACGAGGCGCTCGGATGGGCCGTCCTGGACGAGGCGTACTCGACGGGCTCGAGCATGATGCCGCACAAGCGGAACCCCGATGTCGCCGAGCTCGCGCGAGCGAAGGCGGGGCGTGTGCTCGGCGACTTCGTGGCGCTCTCGACCGTCCTTCACGGCCTGCCGCTCGGCTACCACCGCGACCTCCAGGAGGACAAGGAGGCCGCGTTCGACGCCGCCGACACGCTCGAGGTGACGCTCGCCGCGCTCGCCGGCTGCGTCGAGACCTTGACCTTCGACCCCGAGGCGATGAGGAACGCGACGCTCGCCGAGGGGCTGTACACGACCGACCTCGCGGAGGCGCTGGTGAAGGAAGGCGTCCCGTTCCGCGAGGCGCACCGACGTGTGGGTGAGCTGCTTCGGCGGCTCGAGACCGAGGGCATCACGTTCAACGCCCTCTCTCCGGACGACTGGACCGACCTCGGTCTCCCGGACGGCGCGGTGCTGCTCGACGCAGACCGTTCCGTCCGGGCCCGCGCGATCCCCGGTGGGCCCTCGCCGCAGAGCGTCATCCAGCAAGCCGACGCGCTCGAACGGCTCCTCGCGGCACGAAGCTGAGCGACCCCGTCCGTCGCGCTCCGATAGCCTCCGCACGCCGACGAAGGCGACGAAAGGAGCCCGATGTCCTACGACCCGAGCATCCGCGTCATCAAGGCGGCCGAGCAGGACGCGCTGGCCTGGGAGGAGATCCCGGTCGAGGACGGCGATCCGAACCCGCCGGGCGAGGAGGTCGTGTCGTTCCGCGCCGGCGACGGGATGTTCTCGTTCGGGATCTGGCGCCGGGTCCCCGAGACCGGTCCGATGGAGCCGACCTACCACGAGGTCGCGGTGCTCATCGAGGGTGAGGTCGAGCTCCACGAGGAGGACGGGACCGTGCATCGCGCGGGTCCGGGCGACGTGATCGTGACGCCCAAGGGATCGAAGGCGACCTGGAAGGCGCTCACCCCCGTGAAGAAGTTCTGGGCGATCTACAAGGAGCCGTGAGATGACGAGGGGGACGGTGCCGACCGCGGACCTGTCCCCGTTCGCCGCGCTCCGCGCGTTCCGGCGAGACCCGATCGGACTGCTCGAGCGCGTGGCCGAGCTCGGCGACGTGGTTCGGATCCGGATCCCTCGAGGCGACGCCTACCTGCTGAACCACCCGGACCTCGTTCACGACGTCCTGATCACCGACCACAGGGCGTTCCGCAAGGGCCCCACGATCGAAGCCTCGAAGATGCTGCTCGGGGAGAGCCTTCTCACGAGCGAGGGCGAGCATCACCTGCGGCAGCGCCGCCTGATCCAGCCGATGTTCCACCATGAGCGCATCGCCACCTACGGGGAGGCGATGGTCCGGCACGCGGAGCGGGTTGCCGGCGGGTGGCGCGCCGGAGCCGAGATCGACGTTCGGGCCGAGATGGCGTCGCTCACCCTCGCGATCGTCGGGGAGACGCTGTTCGGGACCGACGTGGACGACCGTCGGAGCGCAACCGTCAACCGCGCCCTGACGCAGACGCTCTCGATGTTCGACCGCGTGTACTCACCCGTCTTCCGACTGCTCGTGCATCTGCCCACCCCGACGATGCGGCGGTACAGGCGGATCGAAGCCGAGCTCGACGACGTGATCGAGACGATGATCCGAGAGCGCCGCGCATCCGGATCGGTCGGCGGGGATGGCGACGACGTGCTGTCCCTGCTCCTTCGTGCGACCGAGGACGGCAGGGGGATGACGGATCGCCAGGTGCGGGACGAGGCGCTGACGCTGTTCCTCGCCGGCCACGAGACGACCGCCAACGCGCTCGCGTGGACGTGGTGGCTGCTCGCACAGCATCCGGGCGCCGAGTCGCGCCTCCATGCGGAGCTGGACTCGGCCCTCGACGGCGGCCTGCCGACGGTAGCGGACCTGCCGCGCCTCGGGTACGCCCGGGCGGTCCTGTCCGAATCGATCCGCCTGCGGCCGCCGGCGTGGGCGATCGGCCGGCGCGTCGTGCGCGAGCACCTCGCCGGTGAGGTCGCGATCCCCCCGGGCTCGGTCGTGGTGGTCTCGCCCTGGTTGCTGCATCACGACCCGCGATGGTGGAGCGGTTCCGACGACTTCCGGCCGGAGCGATGGCTGGAACCGCACGATCGCCCCCGGTTCGCGTTCGCGCCCTTCGGCGGCGGCCCGCGCGTCTGCATCGGCGAGGCGTTCGCCTGGATGGAAGGGACGCTGCTGCTCGCGACGATCGCGAGCCGGTGGCGTCTTCGCTTGGTCCCGGGGCACGTGGTCGAGCCGCAAGCCGTCGTCACGCTGCGACCACGCGATGGGATCCCGATGATGCTCGAGCACCATCGGGCATCGTCCTCCTCGTAACCCTTCGTCTCCGTCCGGTCCGTCCGGTACCCTTCGCGACATGGGGTTCGCGAGCGCGCTCATCATCTTCGCTCATCCCGACGACGGCGAGTTCATGTGCGGAGGCACGGCGGCGGCGTGGGCGGCGGAGGGGACCGAGGTCCACTATTGCGTGGTCACCGACGGCTCGGCCGGCTCGAACGAGCCCGGGGTCACCCGCGAGGATCTGATCCCGATCCGCGAGCGCGAGCAGCGCGCCGCGGCCGAGGTCCTCGGGGTCACGAGCCTTCACTTCCTCGGGTTCCGCGACGGCGAGCTCGAGGTGAATCTCGAGACGCGTGAGGCGGTGACGAGGGTCGTTCGCCGCGTGCGCCCCGAGGTGATCGTGGCGCCGGATCCCTCCAGGCTCTGGTCGGGCACCGGGTACATCAACCACTGGGACCACAAGCAGGCCGGCACGCTGGCGCTCTGCGCGGTGATGCCCGACGCTCCGAGCCGCCCGCAGTTCCCGAGGCTGCTCGACGAGGGGTTCGAGCCCTTCGAGGTCCCGAACCTTTGGCTTTCTGCCGAGGAGCCCGATACCTACGTGGACATCACCAAGACGATCGACCTGAAGGTGGAATCGCTCCGGCGCCACGAATCGCAGGGCACCGGCGACGCCGAGGAGTGGGTCCGCGAGCGGGCCCGCGAGCTCGGGGAGCAGTCGGGAACGGAGTACGCGGAGGGGTTCCGCGCGTTCTCCTTCACGGAGGACTGATGGAAGAGCCGCAGGGCGACGAGGAGCCGCAGGGCACCGGCCTGGAGCGCGACGAGGAGGAGAACGTCCGCGCCGACCTCGCCGATCTGTCCGGCATGCTCCAGGTCTTCAACCCCCAGGGCGTCAAAGGGGTCGTGATCGCCTGCCCGGACTGCGGCGAGAACCACTTCTACGAATGGGATCTCCTGAAGGAGAACCTCGAGCACATGCTCCGGACCGGCGAACCGCGGATGCACGAGCCGGCGTTCGAGGTCCGCGAGGACGAGTACATCCAGTGGGATTACGGCAAGGGATACATCGACGCCCTCGCCGACACCGGGCTCGAGCCCGACAACCGCATCGAGCTCAACCGGTGCCCGTGGTGCGAGACGCCCACGGAGCACCACTTCCAGTTCTGCCCGAAGTGCGGCCGCTCGCTCGGCGCCGTCCGCCTGTACCGAGAGCTGCTCCAGCGCGGACTCGAGGAGCGCGAGATCCGCGCCATGCTCGTCCGCGCCGGCTTCGAACCCTTCTAGCCTACGGGCGGGCCGCAGCGATCGGCCCGCCCTGCCGGGCCTCCGTCAATGCACGGGCCGGAAGTAGCTCTGCACCAACGTGTGGGCGACCTTCTTGCCCAGGAAGTATCCCTGCACGTCGGCGGTGCGGAAGTGGATGCCCGCCCACACCCGCGCGTCGATGATCTCGTTGATCGCCTCGGAGAACCTCTCGAAGCTCCTCGTCGTGCCGGAGAAGCTGCTGAACGTGCTGAACGCCATGTGGTCCGTGCGGAAGAAGTTCTTCAGCGTCTCCACGACCGCGCCGCTGATGCACGTGTGCCCCGACGGGTGTTCGGGGAACGGCGGTGTGGTGAACAGCGGCGTCCAGCTGGGGTCGGCCACCGTCGCCGGGTTCCCGTCGGTGTCGGCCTCGCGGATCGCCGTGATCGGCCGCCAGAAGTTCCAGTAGTACTTGTCGTTCCAGCAGCCGATCGCGCCGTCGGCCCCCGCCAGGTCCGCCATCGCGAATAGGCGGGCCGCCTCGGCGAGGTCGAGGCCCTGCGTTTCCGCGAGCTGTCGGAAGATGGAGTTGAACAGGCCGGCGCCGTTGGCCTGCCAGAACCGCGCCGCGTCGGTCTGATCCGCGGTCCGAACCGTGCTCGTGAGCGAGCCCAGCAGCTTGACCTCTTTGAAGTCCCTCGTGTACCGGGAGCTGGTGAGTGAGTTGGGTCCGGCTGAGCGCAGCGCGGCGGCGCTCGAGACGATGAACGGCCGCACGTTGCCGACCCACGGGGCCGGCTCAGTGACCGGGACGCCGTTCACGAACGCCGTCGACCGCCACTCCCCGGGCTCGTCGCCCTGGATCACCGTGAAGGGAGTGAAGCGCCCGTCGTCCGTCCTGGCGGCCAGCATCGCCGCGGCCGCCGCCGCCCCGACCTCGATCCCGCCCGTCTCGGCAGATCCATCCGGGATCTCGGAGAGCGACTGCGCGTAGAGGGCGTCCAGGTTCGCCTGCTGCGTCGGGAACAATCCGACGAGCACGTGATGGGCCGCGGTCGCGGCCGCCGCCGGCGACGAATCCCCCGGATCGGCCATCGCCGGCGCCTCCAGGTAGGGCTCGTAGCCGCCCTCAATCGCGTTCACCGCGTCGTACACCGCGCCCTGCACCATCGCGAAGTGCAGATAGGCGACGGTCGGACCCTGCCCGGCGGTGGCGATGATGGCCGCCTGCGCGTTGGCGTTCCACTCGATCACCACGTCGGCCGACTCGACAGGCTCGTCCGCCGGCGCCGTAGCCGGCGCGACCACGGCCGCCGCCGCCAGCGCGAACACGAGACCGAGGAGCGTTCCTCGTCTCAGTGCGGATGTGCTCATCCGAACCTCCCTTCTCTCGGCGGGGTGGTGGTGTTCACCAGCCCCGCCAGACTCGAACGACACCGATGCCGATCAGGACGGCCGTGGTGACCAGGGCCGAGACGGTGAGCGCCCGGCGGAAGCGAGCCCTCCGATCCGGCGAACGGCCGCCGAGATCACCCGTCACGGGATCAGCGTGAGGGTGTAGTTCAGCTCCGGCGAGGCCCCGTAGTTCATCGTGGCGTGCCCGCGAACGTTCTCGTAGGCCCCGGTGCCGCCGGTGACAGCGAACACGTCGCCGTCGTCGCCGGTGTAGATGCCGTGGGCCACGACCGTTCCCTGCTCGGTGTGGGGGCCGGCCTTGAGCGTGTGGATGTAGGTGCAGACCCAGTCGGTCGGCCCTCCCGGCCCGTCGGAGACGGTGCAGGAAATGTTCAGGTTGCCCGCCCGGTTGCCGTCCGCATCGAACAGCGGGTTCTTGGTCAAGGTGACCTGCCCCGTTCGAAGGCCGTCGGCCTCACGCAGGGGGTAGTACCGACACCGAACCGAGCAGGGGTCGACGGTCAGCTCGATCGTCTGGGGCTCGGTGATCCCGCCCCCTCCCCCGTACGAGACGCCGACCAGCGCACCCGACATCAGCATCGCCGCTGCGAGCAGCCCGACGCTCAGCTTCCTCACCATCGCGGTCCCTCCCTTCTCGCCTCCGGGCCCAACGCCTCGGATCGAGGTGCCAGCGTCGTGGGTCGCCCTCGGAGTCCGAGTGGGGCTTGAGCAAGAGCCGGTCAAGTCCCGCTGTTTGCGCCGTTCTTGAGGACCGTGCCGCAGTCTGCTTGCGCATGAGCTCTGCCCCTGGGTACCGTCGGCCGGTGCAGTTCCGCGTCCTCGGACCTCTCGAGGTCGACGCGGGGGACGGCCCGATCCCCCTCGGCGGGCCGAAGCAGCGGGCCGTGCTCGCCAACCTCCTGATCCGCGCCAACCAGGTCGTCCCGGCCGACGCGCTGATCCACGAGGTCTGGGGCGACGAGCCTCCGGAGAAGGCCCGAAACACGCTGCAGACCTACGTGTCGAACCTGCGGAGGTCCATCGGCGACGGCCGCCTCGAGGGTCGGTCGCCCGGCTACGTGCTCCTCGTCGGGCCGTCCGAGCTCGACGCCGCCCGGTTCGACGCGCTGGTGCGCGACGCGAAGCGGGCCCTCCCGGTCGATCCGGACGTCGCCGTCGCCACGCTCGACGACGCCCTTGCGATGTGGCGGGGACCGGCGCTCGCCGACCTGTCGGACCAGCAGTCGCTCCTCGCGGACGCCGCCCGGCTGGACGAGCTGAGGAACGAGGCGCAGGAAGACCGGATCGAGGGCCTGCTCGCGAGCGGAAGCCATGTGGGGGCGATCGGCGAGCTGGAGACGCTGCTCGCGCGCAACCCCCTGCGCGAGCGGCTGTGGGGTCAGCTGATGCTGGCTCTGTACCGGGAGGGGCGGCAGGCCGAGGCGCTCGGCGCCTTTCAGCGCGCGCGAGAGATCCTGGCCGACGAGCTCGGGATCGACCCGTCACCCGACCTCACTCGACTCCACCAACGCGTCCTCAAGCAGGATGCCGGCCTCGAGCTGCGAGGAGAGCCGCTTCGTGGGTACCGGCTGCTCGAGAAGATCGGCGAGGGACCGACCGGCGTCGTCTTCCGCGCGATCCAGCCGCACGTCGACCGGGACGTCGCGGTCAAGGTCTTCCACGAGCGCATCGCAGCCGACCCGGCGTTCGTGCGGCGATTCGAGCCGGAGGCCCGGTTGGCCGCCGCGCTTGAACATCCCCACATCGCCCCGATGTACGACGACTGGCGGGAGCCGGGCCGCGCCTACGTCGTCACGCGGTACCTGCGCGGAGGGAGCCTGCGTGCCCTCGAGGATCGAGGCGAGGCACTCGATCGCGATCGGGCCGCTCGCGTCGTCGAGCAGGTCGCATCGGCCCTGGCATTCGCCCACCGCCAGGGCGTCGCGCACGGAAGCGTTTGCCCCTCCAACGTCCTGTTCGATGCGGAGGGGAACGCGTACCTGAGCGACTTCCGGATCGGGACCGGCCCGGCCGCCGAACCGCAGGACGACGTGCGGGCGCTCGCCCGCCTCGCTCGTCGGCTCCTGAGCGGCGAGAGATCGGAGACCGTCACCGAGTCGATCGAGCGCGCGGCGACCGACCCGTATGCCTTCGACGCGGGGACGATCCTCGCGGCCGTGCGCGGAGCCGGCGACGCGCGGGCTTCGAGGGCGGGGGAGGAGCGGAATCCCTACAAGGGGCTGCGCGCGTTCAGGGAGGCCGACGCTCGAGACTTCTTCGGCCGGACGGCGCTCGTCCAGCGCATCGTCACCGAGCTCAACGGCGGGGGCCCGTCGTCGCGATTCCTGGCCGTCGTCGGGCCGAGCGGCTGTGGGAAGTCGTCGTTGATCCGCGCCGGTGTGGTGCCGGCGATCCGGCGGGGGGCTCTAGCGGGAACCGCCGACGTCTCCATCGCGGAGATGTTCCCGGGAACGCACCCCTTCGACGAGCTCGAGAGCGCGCTCGTCCGGATCGCGGTGCGCCCGGCCGCCCGTCTGCACGACCGGCTGGAGTCTGGGTCTCGCGGCCTGCTCGAGGCCGTCGATCTGGTCGTCCCGGGCGACGCGGAGGTCGTGCTCGTCGTGGACCAATTCGAGGAGGTCTTCACGCTGGCCGCCGATGACCGCGAGCGGGAGCTGTTCCTCGAGTCCCTGCGCGTGGCCACGGCCGACCCGGCGAGCCGGCTCCGTGTCATCGTGACGCTGCGCGCCGACTTCTACGACCGCCCACTCGCGTATCCGCGCTTCGGGGAGCTGTTGGCGGAGCGGACCGAGGCGATCCCGCCGCTCACACCCGACGAGATGGAGCAGGCGATCCAACGGCCCGCCGAGCAGGTCGGCGTTCGTCCGGAGCCGGGGCTGGTGGCGGAGATGGTCGCGGACGTCGCCCACCAGCCGGGCGCCCTCCCGCTCCTCCAGTACGCGCTCACCGAGCTCTACGAGCGGCGCGACGAGGATCGTCTGACCCTCTCGGCCTACCGGCGACTCGGCGGGGTGGGAGGAGCGCTGTCCGCCCGGGCGGACGGCTTGTACCGGGCGGCGGATCCGGGGGAGCGGCAGGCGATCCGGCAGCTGTTCCTCCGCCTGGTCACCCTCGGCGAGGGACGGCAGGACACGAGACGGCGGGTCGCTCGAAGCGAGCTGGACACCCTCGAGGTGGATCAGCTGGCGCTCGAGGCCGGTCTCGACGCCTTCGGGCGACATCGGCTGCTCACCTTCGACCGGGAACCGGCCACCCGCGAGCCCACGGTCGAGATCGCCCACGAGTCTCTTCTCACCGCGTGGGATCAGCTCCGCTCCTGGATCGACGACGCTCGGGAGGACCTCCGGCAGAACCGGCGCCTTGCGCGGGCGGCGACGGAATGGAACGGATCCGAACGGGATCCGAGCTTCTTGATGCGCGGGGTTCGGCTCGAGCAGGTCGAGGCGTGGGCGGGCGGCGTGGACCTCGCGCTCGGACACCCCGAACGGGCGTACGTGAAGGCCAGCGTGGATCAGCGGGAGCGGGAACGGAAAGACGAGCAAGCTCGCCGCGACCACGAGGCGCGGATCGAACGGCGGTCCGTGCGTCGGCTGCGCAGCCTCGTCGCCGTGTTCGCCATCGCCGCGCTGATCGCGGGCTCGCTCACCGTCATCGCCACCAACCAGGGTGAGCGTGCGGAGACCGAGTCGAGGATCGCGAGCGCGCGGGAGCTCGCGGCCGCCTCGATCGCCAACCTCGAGATCGATGCGCAGCGGAGCCTCCTGCTCGCGATCGAGGCGGTCGATCTGACGCGCTCCGTCGACGGCTCCGTGCTGTCCGAAGCCGAGGATGCGCTCCATCGAGCGGTGGTCGCCTCACGGATCGTCTCGTCGATCCCGGGCGTGGAGATCGCGGGATACGAGCCCGTCCTCAAGGGCACCACCCTGGATTGGGGACCGTCGGGACTCTTCGTGACGACGCGGATGTTCGCGGCGGAGGGCCCTCGGCCGGGAGGGGTCATCGACCTCAGGGACCCCGCGACGGGATCGATCGTGCAAACGCTCCCCGGACACGACGGGAGGGTCACGGGCGCGGCCTTCAACGCCGACGGCACGATGCTGGCCACGACCGGGACGGACGGCGCACTCAAGATCTGGCAACTGCCGAGCGGCGACCTCCTCGAGAGCGTGGATGGGATATGGCCGTGGGCCTATGGGCCTTCGTTCAGCGCGGATGGCTCCCTCGTCGCGGCCGCCTGGGGGGCCTCCGGCAACACTCCCGAAGGGAACGTCCAGGTCGTGGATCTCGACACCGACGAAAGGATGACGTTCCCCGCGCCGCCGTACGTGAACGATGCCGAGCTCAGCCCGGATGGGCGAACGGTCGCCGCGGTTGGCGGCCATGTCCCCGGCGACCTGTCCTTGATCGATATCGAGAACGGCACGATCATCCGCCTGAAGGGCCCGGGTGGGAACGGGTTCACCACGGTCTCCTGGAGGCCGGACGGCCGGTACATGGCTACCGCGGGTTGGGACTCCGCCGTCCCGGTCTGGGACGCTACGGGGCGTCTCCGGTTCGTGCTTCCGGGGCACGCGGGGCCGGCGCACCGGCTCGATTGGAGCCAGGACTCGTCCCGCCTCGTGACGGGAAGCGACGACGGGACGGCGCGGGTCTGGGAGGTCACGGACCTCGGCGCCACGCAGGTCCAGTTGCTGTCGGTGCAGGAAGGAGCGCTCACCGGTGTCGCGTTCTCGCCCGACGGCACCCGGGTGTTGACCGGTACGCAGGAGAGCGCCGTCAGCATCTGGGACGTCGGGCCGACCGGGGACGCCGAGGTGGCGAACATCCCCGACGCCGACGGCGACGTGCTATTCGCCTCGTCCGGGCGGAGCGTCCTCGCGAGCGGGCTGGACGGTTCGCTAACGGAGCTCGACGTGGACACAAGAGCGCAGACCCACGTCCTTTGGTCGCTCCCCCCGTCGGATGCGCGCGATCGGAGCCACGAGCTGAGTCCGGACGGAGCGGCGGTCGCCATCATGGAGGATGTCGACGGCCTCGGCTCCGCACGCCCCTCGCTCGTCATCCGCGATGTCGCGACGGGGAGCGAGTTGTACGCGGTCGATCCCGCGGAGGCGTTCGACTGGAGCCCGGACGGCCGGTTCGTCGCTATCGCGACGCTCGGATCGGTCAGGGTCCTCGATCGCACCTGGCGAACCGTCGCTCGGTTCGAACAGGACGGGCTCGCGGTCCTCACAGTGGCGTTCGGACCCGCCGAGCTCGTCGCCATCGGCGGAGACCCAGGGACCGGCATTCAGAGCATGACGATCTGGGACTGGGGGCACGATGAAGAGGTCGCCGAGGTCGACAACGCCCTCGGCGCCGAGGTGATCAACTGGGATCGGTACGGTTCGCGGATCGCGACCGAGAGCGCTATCTGGGACGCAGGGACCGGCGACCTCGTCGTGTCCTTCCCCGCCTCGCTATCGTTCGAGGACCTAGCGTTTAGTCCGGACGGCTCCCGCTTCGCCACGGGAGGCGGCGACGGGATCGTGCGTGTGTTCGATGCCGCGGGCGAGCAGCTCCTGTCCCTGCAAGGACACGACGCCGTCGATCGCCTGGTCTTCAGCCCGGACGGCACGATGCTGGCGTCCCAGGGCCACGATGGCGTCGTTCGCATCTGGGCCCTCGAGATCGACGATCTGCTGGCGATCGCGCGAAACGAGGTCACGCGATCGCTCACCGGCGAGGAGTGCCGCACGTACCTGCACCTCGACGCCTGCCCCGCGTAGCTCGGTTTGCACATCCCCCGGACCCGGCGCACGATGGCATCTCCGCGAGGGGAAGGGGGAGCGGGATGGCCAAGTACCTGCTGGAGGCGTCTTACACGCAATCCGGCGTCCAGGGCGTGATCAAGGAGGGCGGCTCGAGCCGTCGCGACACCATCGCCAAGATGCTCGCCGACGTCGGGGGCACGCTGGACGCCTTCTACTTCGCGTTCGGGGACTACGATGTGATCATCATCGCCGACATCCCCGACCAGGAGACCGCGGCCGCGATCAGCCTGTCGGTGGGCGCGACCGGCGCCGTGACCGTGAAGACCACCGTGCTGATGGAGCCCGAGCAGGTCGACGCCGCGACGAAGCGCACGATCCAGTACCGCCCGCCGGGCGCCTGACGGCTACCGGCCGCGAGGCCGTTCGAGGACGCAGTCCTCGGGCAGCTTGTCGTCTCGCAGGCCCTTGAAGCTGGGCGCGCGCATCTTGTTGGCTTTCGTGATCTCCAGGTACTCGACCTCGCACACGAGCTGGGGCTCGACGAACGTGGCGCCCTTCACCTTGGCGAGCTCCGGATCGTCGATCGGCGGCGTGTCGCGCACGAGCGGTTTCAGCGCTTCCATCAGCTTCTCCAACAGCGCGTGGTCGAAGCCCGTCCCAACCTGGCCGATCCACAGGAGCTCGCCGTCCACGTAGGCGCCGACGAGCAGCGCGCCGAACGTCCCCGCGCGGCCGCCCTTGCCGGGTGTCCAGCCCAGGATCACGCAGTCCTGGGTGTTCGTGAGCTTGATCTTCCGCCAATCGGGTGAGCGACGGCCCGGGGTGTACTTCGATCCCTTCCGCTTGGCGACGACGCCTTCGAGACCGAGCCCCTTCGCGACCTCGACGAACCGCTTGCCCTCGCCGTCGACATGGGTGATGACCTGCAGCCGGTCGTCCTGCTCGACGACGGTCTCCAGCAACTCGCGGCGCTCCTCGAGGGAGAGCTCGGTCGTCTGTTTGCCGTCGATGAACAGCAGGTCGAAGGCCACCATCGCGACGGGGATCCTCTGTGCGATGCGCTTGATCTCGCGTTCGTTCCGCAGGTTCATCCGCTGCTGGAGCGCCTCGAACGAGTTCTTCCCGTTCTCGTCGAACGCCACGATCTCGGCGTCGATCACGCCGTTGACCTGATCGATGAGCTCGTGCAGGTCCTTCAACTCGGGGTATTGGAGCGTCGCGTCGCGGCCGCGCCGCGTGACCAGGCGCGTGAGGTCGGTCGAGAGATAGGTGAGCGAGCGGATGCCGTCGAACTTCGGTTCGAACCACGACTTCGGGTCGTCGAAGGCTTTCCACCCGCCCTCGGCGAGCATCGGCTGCAACGTCGGCGGCGAGTCGATGAGCGGAGCGTCCTGGTGCGAGGCGAGGAAGACGAGCCAGTCCGTCCGCGTCTTCACAAGGTGGTACTCGAGGCCCGGATAGCGCCGGCCGTGAAGCCTGAAGCTCACCTTCTTGTCGGTCCACTCCAGGGTCTCGTGCCAGCCGTCGTCGAAGATGCGCACCTCGCCGGCGCCGTAGTGGCCTTTCGGGATCGTGCCGTGGAACTTCCCGTACTCGAGCGGGTGATCCTCGGTGCGGACCGCGAGCCGCTTGTCGCCCGGCTGTGTGGGGAGTCCCCTCGGCACCGCCCACGAGGGCAGTGCGCCGTCCCTCTCGAGCCGGAGGTCGTAGTGCAGCCGCGTCGCCCGGTGCTTGTGGATCACGAACGAGTTGCCCTGCCCAGACGCGCTTCCGGGTGGAGGTTCGGTCGTCCCTTCCGGCCCGAAGGTCCGTTTGCGGAGGTACTCGGCCAGGTTCGGGTCCTTCGACGCCGCGATGACCTCCTCGGACGTGCGGCTCGGCTTCTTCGCGGACGGCTTCGCCGGCTCCTTCTTCTTCGCCGGCTCCTTCTTCGGGGACGCCTTCGACGCCTTCTTCGCAGGCACGCCGGCAGCCTTCTCGCTCGGCAGGCCGAGTGCCTCGAGCGCGGCGGTGAGGTCCTGGGGCTTCGTGCGGACGCCCTCGAACAGGTCGCCGACCTCCTCGAACCTCGCCCAGACGTTGTCGATCCGGAAGTCCTGCGGCGTGACGCCCGCCTCGACCTCGTCCCACCGGAGCGGGGTGGAAACGGTGGCGCGCGGCTCCGGCCGCAGCGAGTACGCGGCGGCGATGTTCGCCCCCGAGCGGTTCATGTTGTGGTCGATGAACACCTTGCCGGTGCGGTTCGCGATCTTCCACGCCATCGTCACGCGGTCGGGATCGGCTCCCTCGATCATCCGGCCCACGGTGCCGACGAAGTCGCGCACCTGGTCGTAGGAGTAACCGGGAACGACCGGCACGTAGATCT
Source organism: uncultured Actinomycetes bacterium (assembly GCA_963786805.1). GTDB lineage: Bacteria > Actinomycetota > UBA4738 > UBA4738 > HRBIN12 > CALGFI01. Next base: position 308,945 of record CAWBAK010000004.1, on the reverse strand, counting down.
GCACGCCGGTCGCGCCACTGGTCTTCGGGTAGCTCTCCAGCCCGAGTGCGTCGAGCGCCGCTTTCACGTGCATCGCGACGGCGAGCACGTCCTCGAAGCTCGCCTCCATGGGATCGAGATCGAAGAACAGGTAGTCCGGCTGATCGATGGAACCGCATCTCGAGTGCAGCGGGTGCATCTCGATGCAGCCGAGGTTGGCCACGTACAACAACGTGGAAAGGTCGTTCACCATCAGGTACCCGATCACGCCCGTCTTCGCGTCTTCGCTCTGGACGTTGCAGCGCTCGATCCAGTCCGGCGTGTGCGACGGCGCGGTCTTCTCGTAGAAGAACCCGCCGGCCATCCCGTCGGGCATGCGTTTCATCGTGAGCGGGCGTTCGCGTAGGTAGGGAAGGATCAGGTCGGCGACGTTGAAGTAGTAGGCGACGACGTCGCCCTTCGAATACCCCTCATCCGGCCAGAAGACCTTGTCGAGGTTCGACAGGCGGAGCTCGCGCCCGTCGGCCTCCGTCCACCACGCGTCCGTGCGTTTCTCGACGGGAAGCGCGCGCGGGAACTCGACGGTGAACGGTTTCCCGCCGGTGGTCTTCTTCTTCTTGGCCGGCATCCGGCCAGCGTAGCCGCCACGCGTGGCTCAAGGAGCCGAAGAGCTCAGCAGCGGTCGGAGCCGGGAACGATCGGGAGGATGTCACCTTCGCGGAAGGTCTCGAGGAAGTTCCCGAACCCCGGGATGTTCGTGTCCACCTCGACCAGGACGCTCGTCGCCTCGAGCGCGTCGGTCCCGACCAGACGGAGCTCGATCGTGTCGGTGAACGAGACGGCGCCCGCGCCCGGGACGGTGAACTCATCGCTGAAGACGAGGGTGCCGTCTCCGCCGGCCATGTCGACCTCCGCGTCGATGTCCATGACGATTCCTTGGCCGAAGTCCGCGTTGAAGACGTAGCGCCACGTCCCCTCGAGTCCGTTGCATGTGAAGAAGGCGAAGTCGGAGATCTGCCCGACGACCTCCTGAGGGAACTCGAAGTCGAGCGAGAAGGCCTCGCCAAGGACCTCGCCGGTCGTACCGCTGGCTCCGGTCGCCGTGGGACCCGTGGGTCCGGTCGCCGCGGTGAGGCCTGTCGCCCCGGTGGTGTCCGGCAGCCCCTCGACCTGCGTCTCGCCGCCCGTGCAGGCGGCCAAGAAGACGACCGAGCCGGCGAGCGCCAGTGCGCGGGCGGAACGCATGGCGGGTTCGTACCCCGTCCGCCCCGCCCGGTCAACCCAAGCCCACCTGTCGGCTCTGTCGGACCGGAGGACTAGAATCCATCTTCCCTGCCGAGGCAGGTCCGATCCCACGAAGGAGTCCGATATGCCACCCAGGTCGATGTGGAAGGGAGCCATCTCGTTCGGCCTCGTGACGATCCCGGTGTCCGTGTTCCCGGCCACCGAGGAGAAGTCCTTGAAGTTCAACCAGCTCCACGACGAGGACATGGGCCGGATCCGGTACAAGCGCGTGTGCTCGATCGACGGCGAAGAGGTCGACTACGAGCACATCGTGAAGGGCTACGAGACCGAGAAGGACCGATACATCGTGATCACCGACGAGGACCTGGACGCGGTCCCGGTGGAGTCCTCTCGGGCGATCGACATCACGCAGTTCGTCGAGCTCGACGAGATCGACCCGATCCTGTTCAAGAAGTCCTACTACCTCGTCCCGGAGGAGACGGGCGCGAAGGCCTATGCGCTCCTTCGCAAGGCGCTCTCCGAGGAGAACAAGGTCGGGATCGCGAAGGTCAGCTTCCGCGACAAGGAGCACCTGGCGGCCCTGCGGTTCAAGGACGACGTGTTCGTCCTCGAGACGATGTACTGGCCGGACGAGATCCGCGCGGCCGAGTTCGACACGCTCGACGCCGAGGAGAAGGTGCGCGCGAACGAGGTCGACATGGCGAAGACGCTCATCCAGAACCTCACCGAACCGTGGAAACCCGAGGCCTACAAGGACGAATATCGCGAGGCGCTGATGGACATCGTCGAGCGCAAGGCCGCGGGCCAGCCGATCGAAGCTCCGGCCGCGGCCGCGCCTGCGCGCGTCGTCGACCTGATGGATGCGCTCAAGGCCTCCGTCGAGGCCGCGAAGAAGAAGACGCCGTCCTCCTCGAGCGGCGCTCGGCGCTCGAGCGCGAAGAAGTCCGCGGCGAAGAAGACGGCGGCGACGAAGAAGGCGCAGCCCGCGCGTAGGAAGGCCGCCGCGGGGTGATCCTGCCGGCGGGGTACTCCTCCCGGCCGGCCGCATGGGACGATCTCGACGCCGTCGTGGCGCTGCGCAACGCGTGCGATCGCGCGGACGTCGGGTTCGAGGATCCGGTCCGTGAGCATCTCGAAGAGGACTGGCGCACCCCGACGTTCGACCACGCGTCGAGCACGTTGATGGTCCACGCGGCGGACGGCACCCTCACCGCGTACGCGCAGGCGTCCGGCCTCAACCCCGGCCTCTCCCTGGACGGGTTCGGCTTCGTGCACCCCGATCATCGTCGTCGGGGCCTCGGAGCGGCGCTGGTCGAGTGGACCGAGGGGCGCGCCGCCGCAGTCCGAACACCGAAGCTCCACAACGCGGTGAACTCGACCGATCGGCCGGCGAACTCGCTCCTGGAGCGACGCGGGTACGCCCAGGTGCGGACGTTCTGGCACATGCAGATCGATCTCGACTCGCCGGTCTCGACGACGCCACCGGAGGGCATCGCGATCCGCCCCTACCGGCACGACGCCGACGCCAACGCCCTCTTCGACGCCATCGAGGAGGCGTTCCAGGATCACTGGGGCTACGAGCCGTACCCGTTCGATCTCCATGTGGAGCAGATGGGTCGCACGGATCCACGGCTGGCACCACTTGCGATCGAGGGCGATGAGGTCGTGGGCGCCGCGCTCGGCCGCCTCGTCGAGGGTGCCGGCTGGATCGACGTCGTCGCCGTCCGTCGCGCCTGGCGAGGCAGGGGTATCGCGAAGGCCCTGCTGCTCCGCAGCTTCGAGGGGTTCGCCGAGCTCGGGGTGGGATCGGTCCTGTTGAACGTCGACTCGGAGAACCCGACGGGTGCGACGCGGCTCTACGAGAGGGTGGGGATGCGCGAGCGCCGGAGCTTCCACCTCTTCGAGAAGCTTCTGCGGGAAGACGCTTCGCGCTGACATAAGCTAGGCGCCCCACTCGCTGCGGGAGGCAGGGTCCGTGAAACTGGTCGTCGCGATCGTCAAGCCGCACCGGCTCGACGAGGTCAAGGAGGCCCTGCGCGGGATCGGCGTCGCCGGCCTCACCACCACCGACGTCGAGGGGTTCGGGCGTCAGCGCGGCCACACCGAGGTCTACCGAGGCGCCGAGTACCAGGTCGACTTCGTGCCGAAGGTCAAGATCGAGGTCCTGTGCGACGACGACCAGGTCTCGAGCGTGGTGGAGGAGATCACGAAGGCCGCGCGCACCGGCAAGATCGGCGACGGGAAGATCTGGGTCACGCCCGTCGAGCAGGTGGTGCGGATCCGCACCGGCGAGATGGGTCCCGACGCACTCTGAGGCGATGGCCGACAACGCCGAACGTCCGGCGCCCGTCGCTCGGCTGCTCGAGGAGCTCGGCGCCCTCGAGCGCGCCTACTCGCGCGGTCATCACGGCCGTTGGTCCGCCGGCCGGCGCGCCGAGCTGGTGGATCGGTGTCTGCGAGCGCTCTTCGAAGCGGCCGCGCCGCCCGCGGGGGTCGCCCTCGTCGCGCTCGGCGGCTACGGCCGGGGACGTCTCTCGCCGCACTCCGATATCGATCTGCTGATCGCCCACGAGGGCGACCGTCCCGAGGAGGTATCCGAGCTCGCCGAGTCGCTCCTGTACCCGTTGTGGGACGCGGGACTGCAGATCGGGCACGGTGTCCGAACGCCCGAGGCATCCGAGGCGCTCGCGGCCGAACGGCTCGACGTTCGAACGGCGATGCTCGACGGCCGACTCCTCGCCGGGGACGAACGGGTGTGGGACGACACCCGACGGCGGGTGCTCGATGACGTTCGGCGCGATCCCCGCGCCTTCGCCGAACAGCTGCGCGCGGACGCGGACGCGCGCTCCGATCGTCACGGTTCCGTCTCCTCGCTCCTGGAGCCCGACCTGAAGGAGGGCGCCGGAGGACTCCGCGACGTCCAGCTGCTCCGGTGGCTCGAGACCGCCGTCGGAGAGCCGCTCGAGGACGTGGGACTGCTCCGCGCCGCCGAGCGCGGTTCCGTCGACGCCGCGGACGAGTTCCTCGAGCGCGTTCGCAGCGCCCTGCACATCGAGACCGGACGCGCGACCGACCGGATCGTGCTCGAGCAGCAGCCGACGGTCGCCCGCCACCTCGGGTTCGAGGACGAGCCGGCCCTCCCGGCCGTCGACGGGCTGATGCGCGCGGTGTTCGAGCATGCGCGACAGGTCGAGCACGTCTCCCGCTCGGCCCTCGACCGGTACCTGCGAGGGACGTCGGAGGCCGTCGACGATCGAAGCAACACCCGCGGGCGTGTTGCGCGCGTTCGTCCAGGTGGCGAGCGAACACGGGGTGATGCCGGCCGGAACGCTCGACCAGATCGACGCCGCCGCGCTGCCCGAGCGCGTCGACTGGACCGACGACGTGCGCGACGCCTTCCTGGACCTCCTCGCCACCGGGACCGAAGGGCGTCCGCGCGCTCGAGACGCTCGACCGGGTGGGCGCCGCTCGTCCGGTTCCTTCCCGCGTGGTCGGCCGTCCGATGCCGCCCCCAGCGCGACCCCTACCACCGGTTCTCCGTCGACGTGCACCTCCTGCAGCGCGCTCGAGGGGATGGATCGCCTGCTCGAGGATCCCGACGCCGCCGAGCCGCTCGTCGCCGAGGCGGTGCGCGTCGTGAGCGACCCACAGGCCCTCCGCCTCGGGGCGCTGCTCCACGACATCGGCAAGACGGGCGGTGGAGGTCACGTTCCGGCCGGCGCCGCGATCGCGGAGGAGACGCTCGCGCAGATGGGGGTGCCCGACGGGACCTCGGCGCTCGCCGGCTTCCTGGTCGCGGAGCACCTCCTGCTCTCGGACACAGCGACGCGCCGCGACCTGGACGACGAGGACCTCGTGCTCGAGGTCGCGGCGCGCGTGGGCGATCCAGAACGGCTCGCGGCGCTCTACCTCCTGACGATCGCCGACGCCGGCGCGACCGGACCGCTCGCGTGGACCGCATGGCGGGCGACGCTCGTCCGCGAGCTCGTCGCCAAGGTTCAGCACGTGCTCGAGCGCGGCGATGTCGGCGCGGAGACCTCCGAGCGCTTGACCGAACGCGTCGACGCGATCAGAGCTGCACTCGGAACCGAGACCGCCGAAGCCGTCGACCGTTTCCTGGAGCGGATGCCCCGGAGCTACCTGCTCGCGCTCCCGGCCGAACGGATCGCGCGGCAGTACCCGCTGATCGCGCCGGCGATCACGGTCCGAGACGTTCGGACCCATGCCGAGCCGGGCGCGCGTCCGGGCACGTACGCGGTGACCATCGTGGCGGCCGACCGCGCCGGGCTGCTCTCGATGATCGCCGGGGCGCTGTCGCTCGCGGGGTTGTCGATCCTGACCGCGCAGGTCTTCACGACGGACGACGGTGTCGCCGTGGACGTCTTCGAGGTCGAGGGCGCGTTCGAGGCCGAGGTGGGGGAGGAGCGGTGGCGCGAGTTCCGCGGGACGCTCCGGCGGGCGATCGAGGGCCGGCTCTCGCTCGCGTACCGGGTCGGCGAGAAGCGCAAGCACTACCCGCCGCCGCGTCACGACGTTCCGGTGCGCGTCGCGGTCGACAACGGCGCGTCGGATTTCTTCACGGTGATCGAGGTCGGGGCGCCCGATCGGATCGGCCTCCTGTTCGACGTGACGAGCACGCTGGCCGAGCTCGAGCTCGACGTGCATCTCGCGAAGGTCGCGACGTACGGGGAGCGAGTGGTGGACGCGTTCTACGTCCGCGACGAGCTCGGCCGCAAGGTCGACGATCCCGAGCGGATCGCGGAGCTCGAGCGCGCGCTCGAGGCTCGCCTCGCGCCCGCGACCTAGCCGGCGAGCGTCGCGCGCAGGCGGTCGGCCATCTTCGTGCTGTGGCCCTCGTCCTCGTGCTTGAAGTAGCAGTAGACGTCGTTGCCGGAGTCGAGGACGGGACGGATGCGTTCGGCCCAGGCGGACAGCTCGTCGTCGTCGTACTCCGTCTTGCGCAGACGGAGGAACCCGAACGGCTCCCACGACAGGTCGTTCGGGCCCGGGATCCTTCTCGTCGGTCTCGGCGACGCACCAGGCGATGCCCTGCTCGGACAGCAGCTCCTTCGCCTCGATCCACGAGGGGTGCCGGAACTCCATCGCCGCCGTCGGCTGCGGAGGCAGGTACCCGACGAACGCCTCGATCAGCGCCCGGTCGTACTGCAGCGTGGGAGGACACTGGTACAGGATCGTCCCGAGCCGGTCGCCGAGCAGCCTCGCGCGATCCAGGAAGTCCCGGACGTCCTCGTCCACGTCGGCGCAGCCGTCTTGAAGTGCGTGATGCGTTGGTTCGCCTTGAGCGTGAACCGGAACCCCTCCGGCGTCTCGGCTCTTCCACGTTTCCATGGACTTCTCGGTCGGGAAGCGCCGGAACGTGTAGTTGATCTCGACCGAGGGGAACCGGCTCGCGTAGTACGAGAGCATCTCGCGGTTCTTCAGCCCCTCGGGGTAGAAGACGCCGTGCTTCCACTCGTCGTAGGCGAAGCCCGACGTTCCCAGATAGAGGGTTCCGGCCATCTGCGAGGATTCTAGGCATGGCATCGCCGGAGGTACGGGGCACGGTCGACGTCGGCGGCACGAACGTGAGCACCGCGTGGATCGCGCCGAAGGGGTCGGTCGCGACCCTGGTCCTGGCCCACGGGGCCGGCGCGGGGATGGACCATCCGTTCATGGCAGGGTTCGGCCGTGCGATCGCGGACGCCGGGGTCTCGACCCTCCGGTTCAACTTCCCCTACGTGGAGCGGGGGAAGCGTGCGCCCGACCCCGAGCGCGTCCTTCGGCGATGCGTGGCTCGCCGTCTTCGCGGCGGCGACGTCGAAGGCGGGGGGCCGCGCGGTGCTGGCCGGCGGGAAGTCACTCGGCGGGCGCATCGCCTCGATGTGCGTCGCCGACGGCATGCCGGCCGACGGGCTCGTGTTCCTCGGCTATCCGCTGCATCCCCCGGGCAAGCCGGAACGGATCCGCGACGAACACCTGTACCGGATCACGGTGCCGATGCTCTTCGTGCAGGGGACGAAGGATCCCTTCGCGACACCGGCGCTGCTGGCGAAGGTCGTGCGAAAGCTCGGCGACCGCGCCACGCTCGAGCCCGTGGACGGCGGTGGCCACTCCTTCAAGGTGGGCGGCGCCAAGGCGGACGATCGCGAGATCGGCATGGCGCTCGCCGAACGCGCCGCCCCGTTCGTCCTGCGGGTCGCCGCCGCCGCGAAGAAGAAGGCGCGCTGATGCCGAGGAAGAACCGGCGAGCGCCCGAGGACCCGCCCCCGCAGTCGGGGATGCCGCAGTCGGCGGCGCCGACGTGGGCGCTCGCGCCGGGGTTCGACGTGCGGCGGCTCACCGGCGACAAACCGTACCGGTGCCCCGGATGCGACCTGGAGATCCGGCCGGGCACCTGGCACCTCGTCGTCGTGCCGCAGGACGCACCCGACGAGCGACGCCACTGGCACGAGGGGTGCTGGCGCGTCGAGCTCAACCGCACGCGGGGCCGCCGGCGATGACGGCTCGGGTCCTGTACCTGATCCGGCACGGACGCTCGGACCTGGACAACGACGATTTCGCCTCGACGCCGCGCGGCGATCAGTACGATCCGCCGCTCGCGGCGGAGGGACGGGACCAGGCCGAACGCCTCGCGCGGCGGCTGCTCCAGATGGACCCGCCGGCCGCGATCGTGAGCTCGCCGCTTCGACGCGCCCGCGAGACCGCCCTCGCGTACGCGGACAAGGCGGGCATCGGTGTCGGATACGACATGGACCTGACCGAGGCGTTCATCGGCGACTGGGAGAACCGGACCTTCGAAGAGATCCTCGGGGGCGATGAGGCCTTGCTCCACAGCTTCCGCAATCACGAAGCCTTCTGGCGGCACGCTCCTGGGATCCGAGGACCTGGAGGCCTTCCGGGCGCGCGTCTTGGCCGGTGTGGAGCGCGCCCTCTCCGAGCATCCGCGGGGAAACGTGTACGTGTTCTGTCACGGCGGGGTCGTGAACGCCTACGTGGCGCCACTGCTCCGACTCGAGCAGGAGATGTTCTTCCTTCCGGAGAACACGTCGATCAGCGTGATCGGGGTCGACGGCGACCGGCGCGAGGTCCGGTTCCTGAACGACGTCCGCCATCTCACCGAGCCGCAACTGTTCGAGGACGCTTGAGGCGAACCGTTCGGTGGCGGGTGGCGGGCTCTAGACTCCGGGAACCAACCGCCGACACTGGAGGCCGACGTGCCCGTTCAGTTCCTCTCCGACGAGTGGACCACCGAGCTCGAGCAGCGCCTGAACGCGTCCGAGGCCTTCGCCAAGGCCTCGGAGAACGCGAACGCGACGATCCAGAACGTGATCGCCACGCCGGAGGGGCAGAAGCGGTACTGGCTCCGCTTCTCGGGCGGGAAGGTCGAGCTCGGATCCGGCGATGCCGACAAGGCCGATGCCACGATCGAGCAGGACTACGAGACGGCGGCCGCCCTCGCCCGGAGTGAGCTGAACCCGGTGAGCGCGTTCATGACGGGGAAGATCAGGATCAACGGCTCGATGACGCTCCTGATGCAGCTGCAGGGCGCGCTCACGGAGTTCGCCCGCGTGATGCAGGACATGGACGTCGACTACTGATCGCGCTCGGGCAGGATCGTGAAGGTCGCCGTGGCCCGGGCGAGGAGGTCCCCCGCCTCGTTCACCACATCGGCCTCGGCGTACCCGAAGCGCCGTCCGGCCTTCAGCACCCGCCCTCGCGCGGTGACGACCCCGGCTCGCCCGGGCGCGAGGAACGTCACGCCGAGCGAGGCCGTCAGGTGCGTCGTCCCGGGTTGAAGCGTTGTGAGCATCGCCAGACCCGTGGCGGTGTCGGCGAGGGTGGCGATCATCCCGCCGTGCATCGTCCCGAACAGGTTCAGGTGCTCGGAACCGACCTCCAGCTCCACGTCCACTTCCCCCGGCCGGACCCGCCCGAGCCGGGCACCCAGGAAGGACGTGTGGAACCTGGAGCGCTCGAACCGCTCCCGAACCTCGGCCAGGCGGTCGCCTTCGGTCATCCCGACACCGGTCCGCCACCGTATCCCGGTTTGACCGGCTCGTGACCTTGCGCGGACAATCTCGAACCGTGCCCGGCGCGGGCGTCCACAGCAGTAGGAGGGGGGAACGGCATGGGTTCATTGCGAACGAGGCTCCTGATCCTCGTTGCCGTGCTCGGGGTCGTCGCGGCGGCGTGTGGAGATGACGGTGGGGGTACCGGAGCTACCGGGACCACCGACACCACCGGGCCGACCGGCGAAACCGGAGTGGAGTGCAATGCCGACATCCAAGTAGGGATGGCGTTCGACATCGGTGGCCTCGGTGACAAGTCGTTCAACGACGCCGCCAAGGCCGGGCTCGACCAGGCGGTCGCCGACGGCTTGGTGTGCGAGGAGAACGTCGTCACGAACGAGGCGAACTCGACGGGATCCGATCGCGACCAGAACGCGCAGGCGCTCGCCGATGCCGGCTTCGACCTGGTCATCGGGGTCGGGTTCGCGTTCTCGGAGGGGATCAACGCGATCGGCGTGGACTACCCGGACACGAGCTTCATGATCGTGGACGGATTCGCGACCTGCCCGCTGGAGTTCTGCTCGTTCCTCACGAACGACGTGGCCGATCTCCCGAACGTGGCCGACTACACCTTCAAGGAGCACGAGGGCTCCTTCCTGGTCGGGGCGGCCGCGGCACTGAAGTGCGGCTGCGACACCATCGGCTTCCTCGGCGGCCAGACCGGCACGCTGATCGAGAAGTTCCAGGCCGGGTACGAGGCCGGTGCGGCGGAGATCAACCCGAACATCGAGGTGCTCGTCGAGTACATCGGCGACGACACGACCGCATTCAACGACCCGGTGCGCGGAGAAGCCCTCTCCACCGCCATGTACGACGACGGCGCCGAGATCATCTACCACGCCGCCGGGGCATCGGGCGCCGGTCTGTTCAACGCCGCGGTCGCGGCCGACAAGCTCGCGATCGGCGTCGACTCGGACCAGTACCTGACGGCGAGCCCGGAGCAGCAGCCGCTGATCCTGACCTCGATGCTGAAGCGGGTCGACACGGCCGTGTACACCGCGATCGCGGGTGTCGGCGACGGGTCGTTCGGAGGGAGCCTGGTCTTCGGCATGGCCGAGGAGGGTCTCGACTTCGCGACGTCGAACCCCGAGCAGCTGACCGATGACATCGTCACGCAGCTCGATGACTTCAAGGCGCAGATCATCGACGGGACCATCGTCGTCCCGGACGTGCCGGCCTGAGCCGGAGCGGCGGAACCATGAGCGAGGGCGATGGGGCGGGGGGCAAGGGCTCCCCGCCCCTCGTCGAGCTCGAGAAGATCACGAAGCGGTTCCCGGGCGTCCTCGCCAACGACGAGGTGAGCCTCGAGCTGCGACCCGGCGAGGTCCACGCGCTCATCGGGGAGAACGGGGCCGGGAAGTCCACGCTGATGCGCGTCCTGTACGGCATCTACCCGACCGACGGAGGGACGATCCGCGTTCGAGGGAAAGAAGCGCGGATCGGGTCGCCGCGTGACGCGATCGCGCTCGGGATCGGCATGGTCCACCAGCACTTCGTGCTGGTTGACCGCTTCACCGTCACGGAGAACATCATCCTGGGCGAGGAAGGAGGTCCCCTCCTCGACATCGACGAGGCCGGCAAGAAGGTCGCGCAGCTCGCCGATCAGTACGGGTTCCGCGTCAAGCCGACCGCGTTGGTCGAGGACCTGTCCGTCGGTGAGGAGCAGCGCGTCGAGATCCTGAAGGCGCTGTACCGCGGCGTCGAGATCCTGATCCTGGATGAGCCGACGGCGGTCCTCACGCCGGCGGAATCCAAGGATCTCTTCGGGAACCTTCGCAAGCTCCGAGAGGCGGGCAGGACGATCGTGTTCATCAGCCACAAGCTGGACGAGGTGCTCGAGATCGCGGATCGGATCACGGTGCTGCGACGGGGACGGGTGGTCGGCGAGACGACCCCGGCCGAGACATCCAAGGCCAAGCTCGCCGAGATGATGGTGGGCCGACCGGTCCTGTTCCGATTGGAGAAGCCGCAGGTGGAGGTCGGTGAGCCCGTGCTCCGGGTCGAGGATCTCGCCGGTGAGGGGAAGCTGAACGGGATCACCCTGGAGGTCCGAGCCGGAGAGATCCTTGGGGTGGCGGGCGTCGAGGGCAACGGCCAGCGTGAGCTGGCGGAGGCGCTGTTCGGACTTCGCAAACCCGAGGCCGGCACGATCCAGCTCGAAGGCAAGGACATCGCCGGGCGATCCGTCGGCGAGATCCGGAACATCGGTGTCGGCTACATCCCCGAGGATCGCCACGGCCAGGGACTGGTTCTCGACATGACGTTGTGGGAGAACGCCGTCCTCGGGCGCCAGGACGACGCGGAGTTCTCCACGCGGCTGGGCGTTCTCCTGATCCGCAAGATCAAGGAGCTCGCAGGCCGGCTGGTGACGTTGTTCGACGTTCGGACCCGGAGCATCGACGTGAACGCTTCGACGTTGTCGGGCGGGAACCAGCAGAAACTCATCCTCGCGCGGGAGCTCGAGACCGATCCCAAGCTGTTGATCGCCGCACAACCGACGCGCGGCCTCGACGTCGGCGCGATCGAGTTCGTCTGGACGCAGATCTTGGAGCAGAAGGCTGCGGGGCGCGGCATCCTGCTGATCTCGGCCGAGCTCGACGAGATCTACGCGCTGTCGGATCGGATCGTGACCCTGTACGAGGGCAGGATCACGGGCGAGTTCTCACCCGATGCGGCGCCGGAACAGATCGGGCTCGGGATGCTCGGCGGAGCGAGGGAGGAGGTCGCCTAAGTGCCAAGTGAGGCGGGGGCGGTCCCGGCTTCGCTTTCGCGTGCGCGCCCGCCGTGGCTCGAGGGCCTCGTCGGCCAGATCCTGGCACTCCTCACGTCGCTCGGGATCGCCGTCCTCATCGGATCGGTCCTGATCGTCGCGTACGGGGAGACTCCGATCGGGGTCTACTCGTCGATCCTGGAGGCGTCGCTCGGAACGGTCGACGGGATCGGATACGTCCTGGCGATCGCCACCCCGTTGATCTTCTCGGCGCTGGCGGTGGCCGTCTGCTTCAAGGGCGGCATGTTCAACATCGGCATCGAAGGCCAGTACCTGGTCGCCATGGTGACCGCGGCTTGGGCCGCGCTCGAGCTGGGATTCCTCCCCGGACCTCTCCTCGTGACGGCGGTGCTGGCCGCCGCGATGCTGGGAGGGATGGTGTGGGCCGCGATCCCGGCCATCTTGAAGGTCAAGACCGGCGCTCACGAAGTCGTGACGACGATCATGCTCAACGGGATCGCGGTGAGCCTCCTGGCCTGGGCGATCAACTTCCCGCTGAGGGTCAGCGAACGGCCCGGAGGTCAGAACGTCGACCTGCGGACGGATCAGTTCCCCGACGGTGCGTTGATCGGCGACATCGGCGAGTTCTTCGGCGTCACCCCCGGCGCCCATCTGTCGTGGCTGCTCTTCCTGGCGATCGCCGCCGCCGTGCTGGTGTGGTTCCTCATCAGGAGGATGCGTCTCGGGTACGAGGCGCGCGCCGTGGGATCCTCACCGGGATCCGCGCGAGCCGGAGGGATCTCGATCGGCGCAACCCAGCTCAAGCTGTTCCTGATCTCGGGCGCGCTTGCCGGTCTGGTGGGGATGCAGCAGATCCTCGCGGACAAGGGGCACTTGCCGCAGAACTACATCACCGCGCTGGGCTTCACGGGGATCGCCGTCGCGTTCCTCGGTCAGAACAACCCGATCGGGATCGTGTTCGCGGCCATCCTGTGGGGGATCCTCTCGCGAGGCGAGGTGGCGCTGCAGATCCAAAGCGAGGTGCCGCGCGAGTTCATCATCATCCTGCAGGGGATCCTGATCCTCTCGGTGGTCATCACGTACCAGATCGCGAAGCGCCGGCTGGCGGCCAGGCAGTTGCAGCGGGCCGGAGAGGCGGGCGCGCTCGAGGACTCGTCGGGTCCGGGTGACGCAGGAACGCCGCCGGGTACGGAACCCGAGCCGTCGGGTTCCGAGGCGTTCCAGCCGGCAGACGAGAGGGAAGGCTGATGCCCTTCACCGACATCGCCGTGGCCGTCCAGATCTCGTTCACCTACTTCACCATCCTCTATCTGACCGGCCTCGGCGGTCTGTTCAGCGAACGCTCGGGCATCGTCAACATCGGCCTCGAAGGCCTGATGATCATCGGAACGGTCACCGGGGCGTTCGGGGCGCGGTTCTTCACCGACTCGTTGGAGCTCGGCCTGCCTTGGGGACCACTCGCTCGGCTTGCTGTTCGGCGCGTTCTGCGGTGCCCTGTTCGCGGGCGTTCACGCGCTGGCGACGATCTCGTTCCGGGTCGACCACATCGTGTCGGGCGTGGTGATCAACCTGGTGGCTGTGGGCTTGGCGCGGTTCCTTTCGTCCGCGTTCTTCGACGGCCAGTCGACGCAGTCCGACCCCGGCGGACCGCACCTGGACCGCCTGGACATCCCCGGGCTGTCGTCGCTGCCGAGCGGGCTCGGGCGGGCGTTCCAAGGGTTATCCCCCGTGGTGCTCATCGCGGCGTTGATGGTGGTCCCCGTGTGGTTCGCGCTGAACAGGCTGCGCTGGGGTCTTCGTCTCCGGTCGTGCGGCGAGAACCCCGAGGCGACGCGTTCGCTCGGCGTGAGCGTTTCCGTCTACCGGTATCAGGGAGTCATGCTGTCCGGGGCGTTCGCCGGGATGTCCGGTGCCTTCCTCGCGTCGGAGGTGATCGGCAACTGGCGGGAGGGCCAGACGCTCTTTCTCGGCTTCATCGCCCTCGCCGCGCTGATCCTGTCGAACTGGAATCCGGTCCGCCTGATGTTCTTCGCGTGGCTCTTCGGCTTCACGTTTGCGATCCCTTTGCGCCTGAACAACGCGCCGGTGATCTCCGCGTTGCCACCCCAGTTCATCCGGATGATCCCGTACGTCGTCACGATCGTGGCGATCGCCGGATTCGTCGGGCGGGTGCGCCCGCCGGAAGCGGCTGGACGGGCCTACGAGGGCGCGGGCGGCTCCTGACGTCGCTGTCCGGTCCGCGCGGTTCCGCCTCTACTCGGTCCCGAACAGCCGATCGCCGAAGTCGCCCAGCCCGGGCAGGATGTAGCCGTGCTCGTTCAGCTGCCGGTCGACGGCGGCGGTGAAGATCGGCACGTCCGGGTGGTCGGCCTCCATCCTCGCGATGCCCTCGGGCGCCGAGACGACGCAGACGAACCGGATCGAGGCCGGGTCGCCCTCGCGGACGGCGGCGGTCGCCGCCGAACCCGATCCGCCCGTCGCGAGCATCGGGTCCAGGACGAGGACGTGCCGTCCGGCGACCTGGGGGAGCTTCCGGTAGTACGACTGCGGTTGCAGGGACGCCTCGTCGCGCTCGAGCCCGATGTAGCCGACGGCCACCTCGGGGAACAGTTCGGTGACCGCCTCGAGCATCCCGAGGCCGGCACGAAGGATCGGGACCGCGACGAGGTCGCCCAGGATCCGCCCCTTCGCACGCTCCAGCGGGCCCTGCACCTCGACTTCGGTCGTGGGCAGATCGCGGATCGCCTCGAGCGCGAGCGCCAGCGCGAGGCGTTTGGCCAGCGTTCGGAACACCGGCGGCGCCGTGTCCTGGTCCCGCAGCTGCGTCAGCAGGTGCCCGGCGAGTGGGTGATCGACGATCGTGACGGACACGCCGCGCATCGTAACCCTCGCGGGTCGGCGCCTGCCCGCGCGCGATCGAGCGTGCCGAGCCGCCTCGGGGTGGTTGCCAGGCCCGTCGTTCGCTGGCACCATGGCGGTCCGATGCAGGCATCCTTCGGTTTCGGGTGGTTCTACGGCGGGCCGGGCCCGGCGTAGTCGCCTGAGCCGCAAGGCAGAAGACGACCCCGGGCCCGGAGCCCGGGGTTCTTCGTCTCTCGGGCGGTCCCAAGGAGCGGAGGCAGACCGATGGTCGTGGTGATGAGACGGGAGGCGACACCGGCCGACATCGAGGCCGTCGCCGAGCGCGTCCGCGCCGCCGGAGGCGAGGCCTTCGTCTCGCACGGGACCGTCCACACCATCATCGGCCTCGTCGGCGACACGGAGCGGTTCCAGGCCTTCGACTGGAAGCAGATGCCCGGCGTCGACCACGTCATCCAGATCGGCAAGCCCTACAAGATGGTCGCCGCGGACCTGCATCCGGTGCCCACGACCGTGAACGTCGGGGCGACGCCGGTCGGCCGAGGAAGCTTCACGATCATCGCCGGGCCGTGCGCCGTCGAGAGCGACGAGCAGGCGCTGATCTCGACGAAGGCCGCGAAGGCCGCCGGCGCGACGATCCTGCGAGGCGACGTCTACAAGCCTCGGACCTCGCCCTACTCGTTCCAGGGGATGGGCGAACGCGGACTGGACATCCTCCAGGAGTGCCGGAGACAGACGGGACTGCCGATCGTCGTCGAGGTCGTCGACGTCTCACAGGTCGAGCTCGTCGCGGAGGTCGCCGACTGCATCCGCGTCGGCACGCGGAACGCGCAGAACTTCGAGCTCCTCAAGGAGGTCGGGCTCGCCCGCAAGCCGGTGATGCTGAAGCGCGGCCTCGCGATGACGATCGACGAGTGGCTCCAGGCGGCCGAGTACGTCGCCCAGCGCGGGAACTCCGAGATCATCCTGTGCGAGCGCGGGATCCGCACGTTCGAGCCTTCGACGCGCAACACGCTCGACCTCGCAGGGATGGCCGTCGCCCAGGCCGAATCCCACCTTCCGGTGATCGTTGACCCCTCGCACGCGGTGGGGAAGAAGTCACTCGTGGCGCCGATGGCGCGCGCGGCGATCGCCGCCGGCGCCGACGCGGTCATGATCGACGTGCACCCCGATCCGGAGAGCGCGCTCTGCGACGGCCCGCAGGCCCTGACGCCCGATGAGATGCTCGATCTCGGCCGCGAGCTCGAGCTGCTCGCGAAGGCGCTGGGTCGCGTGATGAACCGCTCCGACTAGGCGATTCGACCCGGACGAACGCGTGTTCTAGGCTTCGCCCGCGTCGGTCGACCCCCCGTACGACCTCGCAACGCGGTCTGGGTCGGCATCCGTTGTCGGAGGGCTCAGGCCCGCGGAAGGAGCTCGCGATGGTCGTCCGTTCCCGTACCCGATCGATCCTGGTCGCGCTCGCAGTCATCGCGGCGTTCGTCGTCGCCGTGCCCGCCGGCGCCCTGAAGCAGGGGAAGCCATCCGGCGGAGGCCGCCCCAAGGCCGACAAGGTGATCTTCTTCGCGTCCGACGGCATGCGTCCGGACCTCATGGAGACGTATGCAGCGGACGGGCTCATGCCGACCTACGCGAACCTGATGGCGAACGGGGTCCGCGGTGACAATGGGCTGACCCAGGCCTTCCCGCCGAACACCGGCGTCGGTTGGCACTCGCTCGCCACCGGCGCCTATCCCGGCGAGCACGGTTCGACGAACAACACCTTCCACCGAACGGGCGAGGGGAACTTCAACAACTCGTCGAGCTTCGCGGGGACCGGGATCCTCCAGGCGGACCACATCCTTCAGGCGGCCGAGCGAGCGGGGAAGAAGGTCGTCTCGGTCGAATGGGTCGGGTCGAGGGCGCTTGTGCCCGCGATCCAGGGACCGGTCGTCGACTTCCGGTCGTTCTTCTCCAACCGCGGTGTCCTGCTGAACTACGACCTGCCGGGTCAGCCGGCGCTCATCCGGCAGTTCATCCCGGACGTGGCGCCCGGTGCTACCACGACCGGGGGGACGGCCTACCAGCGGGTCGATCTCGACCCGGCAGCGGGGTGGACGAACGTCCCGGCAAGCTTCAGCCCGGCGATGCAGGAGCAGTTCAAGCTCGCGAACACGGCGTTCCCCGGGGGGAACAACGTCGATCGCTTCTTCGACCTCTACATCTTCGACTCATCCGACGACTCCGCCACGAACTACGACAGCGTGTTGGTCGTTCCGTCGACGGCAGGCAAGAACGGAACGGCAGCCGTCGCGACCCTGTCCGAGAACGAGTGGGCGGACGTCAAGGTGACGCTGACCGGAGACCTCACGGGCAAGACCGCCGGGTTCTACGTCAAGGCGATCGAGATCGAACCGGACCTGTCCAAGTTCCGCGTGTACTTCACCTCGATCGCGCGCGCGAACGCCTCGTACAACGCCCTGGGGGCCGCGGGTTCGCTGGCGTTCGAGGAGACCTTGAACGCGACCTTCCCCACCTCGACCGCGGCGGACTTCGCCCCGCTCGAGGGTGGCATCGTCGACGAGGACACCTATGTCGAGCAGGGCCTGTTCTGGGCCGACGCGCACTGGGCCTACCTGAGGTACATACTCGGCACCGCTCCGGTTCCGAAGTTCGGCGGCGGCACGATCCCCGGTCTCGGCGTGCAACCGGACCTGCTGATGGCCGGCAGCCCGGTCACCGATGAGTTCTCGCACCAGTTCATGGGTCTCGTCACGCCGACGGACATGGATGGCGATCCGAACCCGTACTTCGACGACCTCACGAACGACGACATCCCCGATGGCCGGATCGACGAGCGGGAGGGGTACATCGAGGCGGCGTATCACGAGGCCGACGGAACGCTCGGCCTCGCCCGGCAGCTGATGGGCACGAACGCGACGGTGTTCGCCAGCTCCGATCACGGCTTCGCGCCGCAGTGGTACGCGGTCAACGCGAGCAAGGTCCTGGTGGACGCGGGGCTCCAGGGGGCGGAGCAGACGGGCAACTGCCGGAAGGCTGCCTCCGGTGCCACGCTCGCGAAGGCCTGTTACGCCGGAGGGGCGGCGCAGATCTATCTGAACCTCGCCGGCAGAGACCCGGCTCAGACCGGCCCCCCAACCAACGTCCTGAACACCCCGCAGGTTCCGGCTGCCGACTACGACTTGGTACGGAGCCAGATCGTCGCAGCCTTCGAGAGCCTGACCGACCCGGCGAATCCCGGGGCGCAGGTCGTCGAGGACGTGCTCTTGAAGGAAGAGCTCCGGGACGTCGACGGCAGCGACTCGCTGCATCCGAACCGGAGCGGCGACGTCGTGGTCGTCCTGCGGCCCCCGTATCAGTTCGACGCGGCGACACGCGGACAGACGATCGCCTTCTCGCAGTTCTTCGGGCAGCACGGCTACTTCCCCGAGCTGGTCGACCTCGAGCACAACGTGAACATGCACGGGACGTTCGTCGCCTCGGGACCCGGGATCCGCAGGCAGGACCCGGTCGAGGGCATCCGTGTCGTCGACGTGGCGCCGACGATCGCGTTCCTGATGGACATCCCGGGGCCGCAGAACGCGCGTGGCCGGATCCTGACGGAGCTCTTCCCGACGCCCGGCCGGTGGAAGACGATCACGATCCTCGATATCAGCGACTACCACGGCCAGCTGGTGCCGCTCGCGGAAGCGGCCGATACCCTCGCGGGAGGGGGTTCGGCGAACCCGGTCTTCCCGATCGGCGGCTCGGCGTTCCTGAAACCGTGGTTCGACCTGTACCGAAGCGAAGCGCCCGACGGGTCGATCACGGTCGCCGCGGGTGACTCGGTCGGAGCGACGCCTCCGATCTCGAGCTTCTTCGGAGACATCCCGACGATGGAGTTCATGAACATGATGGGCTTCTCGGCCGACGGGCTGGGCAACCACAACTTCGACAAGGGTTCTGCGTACCTGAGGAACACGCTGATCCCGCTGGCGGACTTCCCCATCGTCTCGGCGAACTTGCTGAATGCCAATGGCAAGACGCCGCCCGAGTGGTCACCGTCCACGGTGTTCAACTTCGCGGGCGTCAAGCTCGGCCTCGTCGGGTTCTCGAACGAGGACCTCGTGTCGCTCATCTTCCCGGGCGGGCTCGACCCGTTCCATGTCGAGGCTCGTCTGCCCCGCGTTCAGGCGGAGGTCAACCGCCTGCGGAGCAACGGCGTGAACACGATCGTCGTCATGGGCCACGACGGGGCGACGGCCGGAACGCTCACGAGCCCGACGGGTCCGGTCGTCGATCTGGCCGACGCCCTCACCGGCGTGGACGCCGTGCTCGGCGATCACACGAACTTCCAGGTGGTCTCGACGCGGCCGAACGGCATCCTCGTCACCGAGAACCTGAGCAAGGGCGTGCGGTTCACCCGCGTTCGCCTCGTGGTCGACACGAGCACGAAGGCGGTGGTCTACAAGACGGCCGACTTCCACAAGCCGTGGACCATCGGGGTGACGCCCGACCCGGCCATCCAGGCGCGGGTCGACGAGCTGAACGCCGAGCTCGCACCGCTCCTCAGCCCGGTGATCGGCACCTCCACGGTGGCGATCCCGCGTTCGGACAAGTGCGGCCGCGTCGACAGCCGGCTGTGCGAATCGCTGCTCGGCAACGTCGTGACCGATTCGATGCGGACCGCGTTCCCCGGGTTCACGGTGGACTTCGCGATCACCAACTCCGGGGGCTTGCGTGCGGACCTCACGTGTCCGACGACCGACAACGCGAGCGACTTCTGTCCGGCGTTCACGCCGCCGCCCTACCCGATCACGCTCGGCCAGGTGCTGACCGTGTTGCCGTTCGGGAACGTCGTGGCGACGGCTCCCGTCTCCGGCGCGGTGTTGAAGACGATGCTCGAGAACGGTGTCTCCTCGATGCCGACGGCGAACGGCCGCTTCCCGCAGGTCTCCGGCCTCTGCTTCACGTACGACATCAGTGCAACGGTCGGCAGCCGGGTGACGGGTGCGGTGAGGCAGGCACCGGACGGCACCTGTACCGGGGCCCCGATCGACCTCACGAGTGCCGGTGGTCCGTACACGGTCGCGATCAACGACTTCATGGCGATGGCCGGCGACGGGTACCCGCACCTGGTCAGCGTGCTGAACACGCCCTCGATCAAGACGATGGACGAGGTCCTCGCCGACTACGTCGAGACCAACACGCCCATCTCACCGTCGGTCCAGGGTCGGATCACATGCGTCAAGATCCTCAATCCCGCGAGTACCAACATCTGTCCTACGGTGACGTCATAGAGGCGATGCGCTCCCGAGGGGCTATCGACGGCCCCTCGGGCGGCGCCGAGCGATCCGAGAAGCTCAGCCGACGACGGGCGTGAGCTCGGCGATGTCGCAGGTGCCGCGCCAACGGCTCAACGCGTCGGCGGGCGGCCCTGGGCGGCTGCGACGGCGGTCGACGAGCGCCTTCGCCGCCTCCTCCCACTCCGCCCCTTCGAGCAAACGCACGGCGGCGTGGTACTCGCCGAGGGCGGTCTCGCGGCCCTTCCGTCGAGTGACCATGATGAGGTCGGGCGCGTTCGGAAGGCCGGGGATCGTCTGCTCCTCCGGGCCCGGCTCGCGCTTGGAAAGCACGTAGACCTTCCCGTTCCTGTAGGCGAACCACGCGGGGACCATCCTGCGGACCCCGTTCACCTCGACGCCGACCCAGACGACGTCGGACTTGCGGAAGCCCTCCTCGACCTCCTTCGGCAGCTTGGCCGGGGCGGTCTGGACGTAGACCGGCACCTCGATCTCGCCGACGTTCTCGCCGTCGATCACGAACGACACGAGGTGCTGACCGGTGTCGTCGAACACGGCGTCCTCGATGCGGTCGACCGCGACCGTGAGGTCCATGCTTCCGAGCATCCGGCGGACCTCGGGACCCCACCGATACACGAGGCGGCCCGACGGTCCGTAGAACTGGACCTCCTCGGTCACCAGGCCCGTCGGCACCTTCCAGGCCCGGTAGACGCGGAACGGGAGCGCCAGCCCGGGAGCCCCGAGGAGATAGATGCCCGGGGCGCCGCGCTCCCGCTCGGCCTCCCACACCCGGTCGTCCACCACGTTCGCGAAGACGAGCTCGCCGACGGCCATCGCGGCGAAGGATAGCGAAGGATCGCGGGGTCACGCCGATACGCCGGGCGCGACCCGCCGTCAGGCGCCGACGGGCGTCAGGCGCTCCGTGCGAGCCAGAGCCGCGGCTCCTCGATCTCGGGGAGCGAGGGCATGGCGTCGGCCGAATCCCACATCCGCGTGAGGGTGGCCTCGTCCGTGAGCTCGACCACGGTGTCGCAGAACGCCTTGCCCAGCCGGTACTGCTCCCGCTTGACCTCGATCCCGAGCAGCCGCTCGAGGACCGGATCCGTCTCCTCGGTCTCGCGATAGCGGCGCATCGCTTCCTCGATCCGCGCGTACGAGGAGAGGAGCTGCGCGCCGAGCGTGTGCATCACGTGGTCGCCGTAGCCCTCGGCGGCGCTCATGAAGGCCTGGATCCGGTTCAGCTTCAGGCGCTGCTCGTCGTCGAGCACGGCGCCGAACAGCCCTTCGCCGGATCCGAGCATCTCCTGCATCGCCTCCGGGTTGGACGGGTCCAGCATCTCGAGCCGTCGCTGCAACCCCTCGACGTCCAGCTGCAACGTCGAGGTGTAGTCGTTCAGCAGCTCGCGGAAGCGTGCGAGCGCCCACGGGCGCGCGAACTCGAACCGGTGGGTGACCTCGTGGATCGCGATCCATGTACGGAACTCGGTGGCGTCGAGGCTCCAATCCTTCTCGAACTGCGCGATGTTCGGCACGACGAACAGGAGCGCGGCGGAGCCCTCGGCTCTCGGCACGGCGATGTCGTATTGGCCGAGGACCTGCTGACCGAGCCCGCCGAGGACGCTGCCGACCTGGGCACCGAGCAGCAGGGGCGAGAGCTGGCCGAGCAGCTGGGTCATGCCGGGCATCGCGCGCCGCAGCATCCGGCGCGTCGGGCGGCACCTCGCGCTGCGCACGCGCGACGGCCTCGCCGATCTTCGCCGCGGCGGGCTCGAGGACGTCGCGGAGACCCTCGAGGTTCTGTTGCACCCACTGCCCGCGGCGCACGGCTTGGACCTTCGGGAGATCGCCGGGGGGTTCGAGGCCGGTGAACGCGCCGACCTGCAGCTCCGCGACGCGAACGGCTTCGTCGAACATCCGTTGGTCCTCGGCGGTCGGCGCCGTGTCGCCCGCACCCCACGAGGCCGCGGCGATCCCGACCTGCCGCGCGAGCTCCCAGTTCACGGGACCGCTCGAGGAGAGCAGGACCCGCTGGATCTCGCGGAACAGGGGCACGTCGTTCCAGATGTCGCCCATCGGGACGCCGAACGGGTTCTCCTCGGGGGTCTGGCTCACGCCGCCCATCCTACGGCGGTCGCTAGGATGAGCCGCGTGCGTGAGGACCTGCTCGTCCGCGTCACCGCCGCAACGATCGGAGCCGAGGAGGCGGTCGGTTTCGTCGGCGACCCCGGCGCGGGCGGAACCTGCGTCTTCCTGGGTACGGTTCGCGACCGTTCGGACGCCGGCGAGGTGACGGCGCTGAGCTACGAGGCCTGGGAGGAGCTCGCGGTCGCTCGCCTGGAGGAGCTCGCCGACGAGCTCTTCGAGCGGTGGCCGCTGCGCAGGGTCGCGCTGCTCCATCGCTTCGGCGAGCTCGCGGTCGGCGAGACGTCGGTCGCGATCGCGGTCAGCGCGGCGCATCGCGCCGAGGCGTTCGAGGCGTGCCGCCACGCGATCGAGCGCCTGAAGCACGACGTCCCGATCTGGAAGAAAGAGCACTTGGTCACAGGCGAGTCCGAGTGGGTGATGGGGTCGTGACGCTCGTACCGGGCGAAGGTCGCCCGATCACGGTCGTTCCCGGCGGAGGTCCCTGAGTGGCGCGCGACCTCGCCATCGATCTCGGTACCGCGAACACGCTCGTCTACCGTCAGGGCGAGGGCATCGTGTTCGACGAGCCGACCGTCGTCGCGATGAACGCCACGACCGGCGACGTCGAGGCGATGGGGGAAGCGGCCTGGCGGATGGTCGGAGGCCGTTCGGGCAACGTCGTCGCCGTCCGCCCCCTCCGGCATGGCGTGATGACCGAGTTCGACATCACCCAGCGGATGATCGAGTTCGTGCTGCGGCGCGTCGGGGTTTCGCGGTTCCCCAAGCCCCGTGTCCTGACCTGCATCGCCAGCGAGAGCTCCGAGGTCGAGCGCCGAGCGGTGGACGAGGCCGTGCGCTTCGCGGGCGGCAAGGGCGTCGTCCTCGTCGAGCAGCCGCTGGCCGCCGCGATCGGAGCGGGCCTCCCGATCCACGAACCGGTCGGGAACCTCATCGTCGACATCGGTGGCGGAACGACGGAGCTCGCGATCGTCTCGATGGGAGGCGTCGTCTCGGGCCTGTCCATCCGAGTGGGAGGGTTCGACCTCGACGCGGCGATCCAGGAGCACGTTCGGAGCGGCTACGGCGTCGCGGTGGGCGAGAAGGCGGCCGAGGAGATCAAGATCGCCATCGGCTCGGCGTTCCCGGTCCCGCGCGGAGCGGTCGCGGTCGTCACGGGCCGCGAGCTCAGCTCCGGCGCTCCCATCGACATCCGGCTGAGCGAGGACGAGATCCGCCAGGCGATCTCCGCCCCGATCGGCAAGATCGTGGAGGCCGCCCGACGAGCGCTCGCCGAGGGGCCACCCGAGCTCACCCACGACGTGCTCCAGACGGGGATGTTCCTGACCGGGGGAGGCGGGCTGCTGCGCGGGCTCGACCTTCTCCTTTCACAGGAGTGCGAGGTTCCGGTCCATCTCACGGAACGGCCACTGGAAACCGTCGTGATCGGAGCCGGAGCGATGCTCGAGCACCTCGACGACTACCGAAGCTCGTTCCAGCTCGTGAGACGCCGGTGACGTTCTCGATCGTGGCCGCCGACACCGAAGCCGGCGACTGGGGTGTTGCCGTCGCATCGAAGTTCCTGGCCGTCGGCGCCGTGGTGCCGTACGCGAGGGCCGGCGTCGGAGCCGTCGCGACACAGGCGTGGGCGAACACCGACTTCGGTCCGCAGGGACTGCACCTGATGGAGTCCGGTTCACCCGCCCCCGAGGTCCTCGCCCAGCTGATCCACGGCGACGAGGGCCGGGCCGACCGCCAGGCGGGTTTCGTCGACGGGAAGGGTCTGCCGGCCACGTTCACGGGAGCAGGACTGCCTCGAGTGGGCCGGCGGGCTGACCGGGCCGGGCTTCGCCTGCCAGGGGAACATCCTCGTGGGCGAGAAGGTGGTCGCGGCGATGGGCGATGCGTTCACCGGTACGACGGGCGACCTCGTCGACCGGCTGCTCGCCGCGCTCGTCGCCGGTGACGACGCCGGCGGCGATCGCCGCGGGCGGCAATCTGCCGCGCTGCTGGTCGTCCGCGAGGGCGGAGGGTACGAGGGCCGCAGCGATCGGTACGTCGACGTTCGGGTCGATGAACATCCGCAGGCCGTCACGGAGCTGGCTCGAGTGTTCACCGTCTACGACCGAGAGGTCCTGGTTCGAAACGACCCGCTCATGCCTGCGACCCCCGAGCTCGTGCAAGAGATCCAGCGCCGTCTCGCCGCGCGGGGGATCTACTCGGATGCGCCGACCGGGGTCCTCGACGATCCCACGCGGAACGGTCTCGGCGAGTTCGCGGGCGCGTACAACCTCGAGGGCCGCCTTCGGGACGACGACCAGCTGTCGGAGATGCTCGTCCGAGAGCTCCGCGACATCACGCCCGAGGTCTCGTGACCTCGCGTCACTTCGTGAAGAAGTTCTCGATCGTCACGTTGAGGATGTGCCCGAGCTGGTAGATCCCGAACGCGAGCGTCACCGTCGACACGCCGAGCAGAACCAGGAGGCCGACGAACCCCACGACCCGGTCCTGCCAAGACGGCCCGCGGACCCCGACGCGCAGGTACGTGTAGCCGGGGCCGGCAGCGGGGACGTCGGCCGCGCCGGAGGACTCGGTCGAACGGCCCTCGAACCCGGCGGCGACGGTCTCTTCACGCGCAGCTCGGAGCGTGGCCGCGTAGACGCCGCTTCCGACGAGGACGGACACCACGACGACGATGAAGTAACCCAACGCGGATCAGACCGCAGCCTACCCGGACCGGTTCCCCCGAAACCAGCACGTACCATCGGTGGATGCGTTTCCTGCGACGGGTCTGGCTGGTCGTTCCGCTCGCCGCCGCGCTCGCGGCGTTCACGATCTACCTGCCCTACTACTCGATCGGCCCGGGACCCGCGAAAGCCGTGCAGCCGCTCATCCGGTTCGACGATCGCCCGCGCTACGAGTCCGAGGGGAGCTTCGTGCTCACCTCCGTTCGCTTCGACCAGCTCACCGCGTACGGGATCGTCGTCGCGTGGCTGGACCCGGTCGTGTCGGTGGTTCCTCGTGACGAGCTCTTCGCGCCGGGCGAGACGCCCGAGCAGGAGCGCGAGCGGTCGATCTCGCAGATGGACCAGAGCAAGCTCGATGCCGCGTTCGTCGTGCTGGACGAGCTGACGGACTACCCGGAGGAACACGGCGACGGCGTCCTGATCGAGAGCGTGGTCGAAGGATGCGCGGCCGACGGCGAGCTGTTTCCCGGGGACATCGTGCAGGCGATCGACGGAACCGAGGTGGACGACGTCGGGGACGCGCGTCGTACGATCCGAGGGACGGCGTCGGGGGCGCGGCTCACGTTCGACGTGACCGTGGACGGTGAACCCGAGACGGTGTCCCTGGTCCGCGAGCCGTGCGGCGGCAGCGAGCGACCGCTGGTCGGCGTCTCGATGATCGAGAGCTTCCCGTTCGACGTGCGTATCCAAAGCGGTGCGATCGGCGGCCCGTCCGCCGGACTCGCGTGGGCGCTCGCGCTGTACGACCTCCTCACTCCCGGCGATCTGACCGGTGGGCGGACGATCGCCAGCACCGGACAGCTCGGCATCGACGGCACGGTCTTCCCGATCGGTGGTGCCGCGGACAAGGTCATCGCCGCGGAGAGCGCGGGCGCAACCGTCCTCATGCTCCCGAGCTCCAACGTCGAGGAGGCGCGCTCCGCAGGCGATCCCGAGATCGAGCTGGTGCCGGTCGAGACCTTCGCCGAGGCGCTCGCGTACCTGCAGGGCAACGAGTGACGGAACGGCTCGGTTCCGAAGGCCCGGTGATACCCTGACGCCGGCCAGACCCGACAACCCGACCCGATAAGAGGCATGGTCACTCGCATCCCGGCAGCAGCTTCCGGTCGCCGCAGGTTGGCCTTCATCGTCATCGCCATCCTCGCCGGGATCGTCGTCGCGTTCACGGCGCTCTCGGGGTTCTTCGTCGACGTCCTGTGGTTCCGCGAGGTCGGGTACTCGCAGGTCTTCTGGAAGGTGTTCCGGACCAAGATCGTGCTGGGGCTGCTGTTCGGAGTGACGTTCTTCGTGCTCCTGTACGTGAACCTGTGGATCGTGCGGCGGATCACGCCCCGGTACCGTGCGCTGACCCCCGAGCAGGAGATCGTCGAGCGCTACCGGATGCAATTCGAGCCGTACGCCTGGTGGCTCCTGCCGGTCTTCGCCGCCGTGATCGCGTTCTTCGTCGGCCTCGGCGTCTCCGCGCAGTGGAGGACCTTCCTGCTGTGGCAGAACTCCGGCGGCGTGACGTTCGGGAGACCTGAGCCGGTGTTCGGCCGGGATGCCGCGTTCTACGTCTTCTCGCTCCCGTGGCTCGAGTTCCTCCAGGGGTGGCTGTTCTCGGCGCTCGTCGGGGTGCTGCTCATCACCGCCCTCGCCCACTACCTGTGGGGCGGCATCCGGCCGAACGCGATCGTCTTCTCCGAGAAGGTGACGCCGCAGGTCAAGGCCCACCTTTCGGTCCTGCTGGGCCTCATCATGCTGACGAAGGCGTGGGGCTACTACCTCGGGCAGTTCGACCTGCTGACGTCGTCGCGGGGCGTGGTCGCGGGCGCGTCGTTCACCGACGTGAACGCGCACCTGCCGGCGCTCCGGATCCTCGTGTTCATCGCGATCGCGTGCGCGATCTTGTTCCTCGTCAACATCCGGATGCGGGGATGGGCGTTGCCGGTGATCGCGGTCGGCCTGCTCGCCCTCGTCTCGATCTCGGCGGGCGCGGCCTATCCGGCGTTCGTCCAACGGTTCCGCGTGAACCCGCAGGAGGCCCAGCGCGAGCAGGAATTCATCGTTCGCAACATCGAGGCGACTCGAGCGGCCTTCGCGCTCGACCTGATCGAGTCGCGCCAGCAGCCGCTCTCCGGTGTCGTGACGGCCGAGGACGTCGAGGCGAACGCGACGACGATCCAGAACATCCGCCTGTGGCGCCCGAACATCCTGATCGACAACTATCGGGCGCTCCAGCGGATCCGCGCCTACTACGAGTTCCACGACATCGACGTGGACCGGTACACGATCGACGGAGAGCGCCGCCTCGTCATGGTTTCGGCGCGCGAGATCGCGCAGAACCAGATCCCCGGCGGGGGCACGTGGCAGAACACTCATCTCGTGTACACGCACGGGTTCGGTACCGTGGCCTCGCAGGTCAACACGGCGACGAGCGAGGGCCAGCCGCTGTTCACCCTTCGCGACATCCCGCCGAGCGGCGAGCCGGAACTCCTCGGCAACGGCCAGCGCGTGTACTTCGGCGAGAGCTCGGACGTGCCGTTCGTCCTCGTCAACTCGGGGGCCCGAGAGCTCGACTACCAGGGCACGCCGCAGGACGACCAGGAGCAGGTGTCGTTCAACTACGACGGCGGCGGCGGGATCCCCGTCGGCGGCATCGTCCAGCGCGCGCTGTTCGCCTGGCGCTTCCGCGACGTCAACCTGCTGATCTCGAACCTGGTCCAGGGCGACAGCCGGATCATGATCTTCCGGAACATCCAGGAGCGGGTGCCGAAGGCGGCCCCGTTCCTGCAGTTCGACGCCGATCCGTACGCGGCGATCGTGGACGGTCGCCTCGTGTGGATCTGGGACGGCTACACGACGACGACCGACTATCCGTACTCACAGCCGGTGGTGCTCCAGGACGTCGCCTCGCAGCCTGAGGACGCGACGTTCCCGAGCTTGACCGGGTCGGCGAACTACATCCGGAACTCGGTGAAGGTGGTCGTCGACGCGTACGAGGGCACGACGACCTACTACGTCTCCGACGAGAGCGATCCGATCATCCAGGTCTGGGGGAACGCCTTCCCCGAGCCTGTTCACACCGATGTCGGAGGCCACACCCGACCTGCTCGCGCACTTCCGCTACCCCGAGAACCTGTTCCAGGTCCAGGCCGAGCAGTTCACGAGCTATCACGTGACCGATCCCGACGTCTTCTACCGCAGGGCCGACTTCTGGGCGCTCCCGGGCGATCCGGCCGAAGCCTCGGCTGACCCGGAGGAGCAGGACGCACGAGCTGCCGCCGATGCGTCCCTACTACGTGCTCATGCGGCTCCCGGGGGAGACCGAAGAGACCTTCTCGCTGATCCTGCCGTTCACGCCGCTTGACCGGCAGAACATGGTCGCGTGGCTGACGGCGAAGTCCGATCCGGGCGAGGACTACGGCCAGATGGTCAGCTACGAGTTCCCGTCCGGCGCGCAACGTCGACGGTCCGACCCAGGTGTTCGCGCGGATCAACGCCGACACGCAGTTCGCCAGCGAGCGCACCCTGCTGGGGCAGTCCGGGTCGACAGATCCGCTTCGGGGACTTCCTCGTCGTCCCCGTCGACGACGCGCTGCTGTACGTGCAGCCCGTGTACGTCCAGTCGAACCAGGACAACGCCATCCCCGAGCTTCGGCGCGTCATCGTGGTCAACGGGAACGCGATCGGGATCGGCGACACGTTGTCGCAGGCTCTGACGGACGCCCTCGGCGAGCCGAAGTCCCGCCGCCGGACGGCGAGCCGCAGCCGCCGCCGACCGGTACCGTCGACGAACAGGTGCAGGCGCTCCTGCAGGAGGCTGCCCAGCACTTCACCCTCGCGGACGCGGCGCTCCGGGAAGGCGACCTCGCGACGTACCAGTCCGAGATCGAGCTGGCGCAGGCGGCGATCGAACAGGCACAGGCTCTGCTCGGCGGCGACGAGGCGACCGGGAGCCCGAGCCCCAGCCCGACTCCGTAGCGGTTCCGGGGAACCCATCCCGAGCGGCGAGTCGTCCAAGCCCCATCGCTCGCCCCCGACCGCTGGGAGGTCCCGGATGCTCCGGCGAACGCTGCTCGTCCTCACCGCAACGCTGGCGTCCCTGCTCCTGTTCACCGGCTCCGCGCTCGCGTGCGGTGGCCTCGTCAACTCGAACGGGACGGTGACGCTCGTTCGCACCACCACGATGGCTGCCTATCACCGCGGCGTCGAGCACTACGTCACGTCGTTCGAGTTCGCCGGCGGGAAAGGCGAGTTCGGCTCGATCATCCCGCTCCCCGGCGTTCCCTCCAAGGTGATCCGAGGCGGCGAGTGGACGCTCCAGCGCCTCGTCCAGGAGACGCAGCCGCAGCCTGCGGCGCTCGAGGCCGGGGCGGCGTTCCTTGCCGCAGATCGCGCGAACGTGATCCTGAAGACCAAGATCGACGCGCTCGACATCGTCGTCCTCGAAGGTGGAGGCACGGCGGTCGGCAACTGGGCTCGCGAGCATGGCTTCTTCCTCCCGCCCGACGCTCCCGAGGTGCTCGACTTCTACGCCGAGCGGAGCCCGATCTTCATGGCCGTGCGGTTCGACGCGAGTCGCGCCGCGGAGCAGGGGCTCGACGTCGGCGACGGCACTCCGGTGCACGTCGTCATCCCGACGACGAACCCGTGGGTGCCGCTGCGGATCCTGGGACTCGGCGCCACCGCCGACGCGCCCATCGAGGCCGATGTGTACCTGTTGACCGATCTCGTCCCGGCCATCCTGCCCGGCGCCGTCGCTCCGTCGTCCGCGGCGTTCCTGGAAGGCACGGGAACCTCGCCGGGGCTCGTCCTGGAGCGGAGCCAGCCGGCGTCGACGACGCTGCTCGCCGACCTGAGGTCCGACGAGGGCATGAACTGGCTGCCGCGGAGCGGCATGTGGCTGACCTACCTGCGTCTGGACTCCCGTGCCGGAGACCTCACGTACGACCTCGCGATCGACGCGAGCGGTGCCGGGCAGCCGTCGCTTCGAGCGGCGGGCATGCCCGGGGCGACACGCGGAGGCGACGCGGGCATCGGGCCGTTCGGCACCGCGTTGTGGGTCGCGGCCGCCATGCTGGTGCTGCTCGGACTCGTCGGCGCGCTCGAGCGTCGGCGGTTCCACCGGCCCGCGATCTGATCATGACGATGCGTCGATGGGTGGCGGTGGGCTTGCTCGCCGTCACCCTCGCCGCGTGCGCTCCCGCGAGTGGCGGTGAGCCGAGCGAGCAGACCGTCCGGGTCCGCGTCGATTACTCGCGTTTCCACCCCGAGGCGTTCGAGTTCGAGGCCGGGACCACGGTGACGTTCGTCGTCGAGAACGCGGATCCCATCGACCACGAGTTCATCCTCGGCGACGAGGGCGTGCAGCTCGCGCACGAGCGCGGGACGGAGGCCTATCACCCCCCGCGGCCGGGTGAGATGACGGTTGCCGCGGGAGAGACCGCGACGACGACGTACACGTTCACGGAGGCGGGCGAGCTCATCATCGGCTGCCACCTCCCCGGTCACTACGCGTACGGGATGCGAGCCGCCGTTCGCGTGGGCTGAGCCTCGTCGCCTTGTCGGAGCGAAGCCGCCTCCGGTAGCATCGTCGTGCGGGGTGGAGCAGTCCGGTAGCTCGCTGGGCTCATAACCCAGAGGTCACGGGTTCAAATCCCGTCCCCGCGACGAAAGCAGAAGGGGCGCCGCAAGGCGCCCCTTCGTCGTTCCCGCGCTAGTCCGCCTCGGCCGTTTGGGCCGTTCCTGCGTCGTCCTCTGCGTGCACGACGATCCATGCGATCGTGGCGTAGGGGAGTGGGGTCAGCAGGAGGGGCCAGGTCGCTCCGAGGCTGCTCGCGAGCGCGATGAGCCCGAATCCGATGAAGAACAGCAGGACGATCGCCGCGATCCGCCGCCGTCCGCTCACCGCCGCATCCTACTCGCGCCGCTCGCGGGAGCCCGGGTAGGATACGGTGCCCGACGCGCCGGGCAGACCGCCGGCCGGCAGTCCACGGGGAAGAGGAGGGGACTCAGGTGGCCCAGCAGGACGCGACGACGCGGCTCGCCCAGGTGCCGATCTTCTCCGAATGCACCAAGCGCGAGCTCACGATCATCGGCCGCGCTGCCAAGGAGGTCTCGCACCGGGAGGCGACCGTCATCGCGCGCGAGGGCGAACGCGGCGTGGGCCTGTTCCTGATCCTCGAGGGGCAATGCAAGGTCTCGATCGGCGGCAAGACCAAGGCCAAGCTCGGGCCCGGGGACTTCTTCGGCGAGGTGGCCCTCCTGGACGGTGGACCCCGCACCGCCACCGTGACGGCGCTGACACCGGTTCGTCTGGTGGGCATCACCGGATGGGTGTTCCGCGGCCTGCTGATGGAGCATCCGTCGATCGCGCTGAAGACACTCGAGGCCGTCGCCGGACGTCTGCGCGCGGTCACCAAGGAGCCGGTCTAGTCCGTCCCCTCCGGCCGGCCGGCGGCCGGACCGGCAGCGGGATCACGCTCCTCTCGCGAAGGTCCGATCGCGTTGCCTGAGATCCCCGACGAGATCCGCCGTCTTGCGACCGAGCGCGATGAGCGACGGCAGGCCAAGGACTTCGAGGGCGCCGACGCGCTCCGCGAACGGATCGCACAGCTCGGCTACCAGGTGACCGACGGCCCGCAGGGACCCGAGCTCCAGCCCGTGGCGGTCGAAGCGCCGCAGACGGAACGCCTGAGCCCAGACCGGATCGAGAGCGTGCTGCAGGATCCGCCCACGGCGAACGTCAGCGTGCATTGGGTGGTCGAGGGATGGCCCGAGGACGTGGTCCGCGCGCTGCTTGCGTTCCGGGCGAATGCCGGCTCGCGGACCGTGCAGTACGTCGTCGTCGATCTCACGGAGACCCCGCAGGAGGCGTACGGCGACGATGTCGAGGTCCTCTCGTTAGAGCGTGGAACCGGTTGGGCCACCGCCCGGAACGCGGGCCTCAAACGGTCCCGTGGTCGCGTCGTGCTCGTGGTCGACGGGTCGGTGGAGCCGCAGGGCGACGTGTTCGGGCCGATCGAGGCGGCGTTGGCAGACCCCGTCGTCGGCGTGAGCGGTCCGTTCGGCATCTCGACCCGCGATCTGCACGAGTTCCACGAGAGCGACGGGGTCGGTCCGGATAAGGACGTCGATGCGATCGAGGGCTACCTGATGGCGTTCCGGCGCGATGTGCTGCGCGACGTCGGGCTGTTCGATGAGAAGTTCCGCTGGTATCGGACGGCCGACATCGAGCTCTCCTTCCGTCTCAAGGACGCCGGGTTCCGCGCTCGTGTGGTCGACGTGCCGGTCACCAAACACGTCCACCAGATGTGGGCCGAGACTCCACCCGCCGAGCGGGACCGGTTGTCCAAGCGGAACTACTACCGGTTCCTCGAGCGCTTCCGCGACCGGTTCGACCTGCTCGTCGAGCCCGATCACGCCGCGCCCTAGGCGGGCGGCTGCAGGACGACGTCGGGCCCGGCAGGCGTGTCTTCCGCCGTCGAGCCTCGCTGACCGTTCCCGGCGACGTCCCGGCTCACCTCCTCGGCGGTCGGGATCGGCTTCGTCCCGTCGAAGTACGCCGTGAGGTCGGCGCCGTCGATCACCTCGGTTTGGATCAGGATCTTGGACATCTGTCTCGAGGAATCCGCTGTCTTCGTGAGCGCCTCGGTCGCCCGGCCGTGCGCTTCGTTCACGAGTCGCGAGACCTCCTCGTCGATGAGCGAGGCGAGCTCGTCCGACAGCTCCGGACGCGAGCCGGGGAACAGCATGCCGCCGCCGCGGAACCCGTCCTTGCCGAAGGACAGGGGACCGATCTTCGGGCTCATGCCGTACTCGGCGACCATGGCGCGTGCGATCTCGGTGGCGCGCTCGAGGTCGTTCTGCGCGCCGGTGGAGACCACCTTGTCGAACACGATCTCCTCGGCGGTGCGTCCCCCGAGGAGGACCGCCAGCCGATCCTTCAGCTCCGGCTCGGTCAGCAGGTATCGGTCCTCGAGCGGCCGCTGCATCGTCATGCCGAGTGCCGCGGCGCCGCGCGGGATGATCGAGACCCGGTGCACCGGGTCCGAGGTCGGCGCGGTGAGGGCGACGAGCGCGTGGCCCATCTCGTGGACGGCGACGCGCTCTTTGTCCTTCTCGGACATCACGCGGCTCTTGCGCTCCAACCCGGCCACCGTGCGATCGATCGCCTCTTCGAGCTCGACCATCGTGACGGCGTCCTTCTCCTTGCGCGCAGCGAGCAGCGCCGCCTCGTTCACGACGTTCGCGAGGTCGGCACCCGTGAACCCGGGGGTGCGCGAGGCGAGGATCCGAAGGTCGACGTTCGGGTCCAGTGCCACGCCTCGGACGTGCACCTTCAAGATCTCCTCGCGGCCCTTGAGGTCGGGCTGGTCGACCACGACTTGTCGGTCGAACCGCCCGGGCCGCACGAGCGCCGGGTCCAGGACGTCCGGCCGGTTCGTCGCCGCCATGATGATGACGCCCTTGCTCGCGTCGAAGCCGTCCATCTCGACGAGGAGCTGGTTCAGCGTCTGCTCCCGCTCGTCGTGCGCGCCGAAGCCCGCACCCATCGCGCCGGCGCGGCCCTTGCCGATCGTGTCGATCTCGTCGAGGAAGACCAGCGCCGGCGCCTTCTCCTTCGCCTGCTGGAACAGCTCGCGCACCCGCGCCGCGCCGAGCCCCACGAACATCTCCACGAACTCCGAACCGCTCATGAAGAAGAAGGGCACGTTCGCCTCTCCGGCGACGGCGCGGGCCAGGAGCGTCTTGCCGCACCCGGGAGGTCCGAGGAGCAGGACGCCCTTGGGGATGCGGCCGCCCAGGCGCTGGTACTTCTTCGGATTGCTCAGGAACTCGACGATCTCCTTCAGCTCCTCCTTCGCCTCGTCGACGCCGGCGACGTCGGCGAACGTCGTCTTCAGCTCCTTGCGGTCGTAGATCCGGACCTTGTTTCGGCCGAGGTTCAGGGCGGCCCCCGTCTGCGCGCCGCTCATCCGCCGCACGAGGAAGAACCAGAGGAGCCCGAAGAGCAGGAGCGGCACCACCCACCCGATCAGGATGCTCGAGAGCGGGCTCGGGGTGACGCCCGTGTACTCGACGCCGTTCTCATCCAGGAGCTCGGTCAGCGTCGACGTCCCCTGCAGGATCGGCGGGATGGTCGTCGTGAAGTTCACCGGATCGCCGTCGGGACCGCGGAACTCGCCGGCCACGGACGTCTGCGAGATCTCGAGCGTCCCCTCGATCCGATCGCCCTGGACGTGCTGGAGGAACACCGAGTAGTCGATCGTCTCCGGCCGCGGCGACGCGAGGTAGTTGAACAGCACGAGGATGACGAGGAACCCGATGATCCACACGAACGGGGACGTGCGCATCCGACGGGGTTCGCCGGATGAGCCCCCTCCGAGATCGAACCCCTGCCACCGGCCGCGCCGCTCGTTGTTGTTCGCCATGGACCTCGTTCCATCTTCCCATCCCCGTTCGGAGACGACAGGCACGGGTGTCACCCGCGCGTCGGACGACCGCCGGGTGGCAGGCGGCCGGGATGCGGGATACTGACGGCCCGGATCGACCGCCGCGGGAGATGCCGAAGGTCAGGTTGGGGAGCGATCGCGATGGCAAGTAGTCAGGCGGCGCCGCCACAGGACGCCGCGCTGCGCGAGCGGTTCGAGCGGGACGTGCTCCCGCTGCTCCAGAGCCTGTACGGGGCCGCACTGCGCTTGACCCGCAATCCGCAGGATGCCGACGACCTCGTGCAGGAAACGTACCTGCGCGCGTACCGAGGGTTCGGCGGCTTCCAGGAGGGGACGAACCTGCGGGCGTGGATGTACCGCATCCTCACGAACACGTTCATCAACTCGTACCGGAAGAAGCAACGCGAGCCCGTCACCGTCCAGGACGGCGAGGTCGAGGACTGGTACCTCTACGACAAGCTCGGGGAGTCCGGCGTCGAGGCATCGGCTGAGACAGAAGTGCTCGAGAAGATCCCCGACGAGGACGTGCAGCGAGCGCTCGAGGACCTGCCGGAGAACTTCCGGATGGCGGTCCTGCTCGCCGACGTCGAAGGTTTCAGCTACAAAGAGATCGCGGAGATCCTGGGCATCCCGATCGGGACCGTGATGTCCCGGCTCCATCGGGGAAGGAAAGCCCTCCAGAAGGCGTTGTGGGAAACAGTCAGGGAGCGTGGACTTGTCACCGATTGAATGCGAGCACGCGCTGCGCCAGATCGAGCTCTACCTCGACGGGGAGCTCGTGGGGTTCGAGCGCGTGGAGGTCGAGCGGCACCTGGGGGAGTGCACCCCCTGCAGCGGGCACTCCGAGTTCCAGCGCCGGCTGAAGGAGATGCTGCGCGCCAAGTGCGGGTGCGACGAGGTTCCGGCCGAGCTGATGGAACGGATCCGCTCCATGGTCGAGGCGTCGGACCCACCCCGCCCGCTCTCGTAGGCGGTTCGAACCCGCCCGAAGGTCGCGTCGAATCACCGGCGGAGGACGACGCCGTGACCAAGGGAACGCGACCGGGCCATCTACCGCAGCCCTCGGATCCCGCGTCCCCGGATCGGCTCTGCTCGGAGCCCGGCTGCCGGACACGCCTGTCGGTCTACAACACGACCGACCGATGCTGGCAGCACGCCGAGGTCGTGTTCCCGAACCACCGTGGCAAACGGCTTCGTAGCGACCGAACCTGATCGCCCGCGCCCCCTCCCTCGCGCGGGTCTTGGGCGGCCCCCGGTTCCCGGGGGCCGCTCTCCTTCGGTCGGGACCCGGCTAGGATTCGAGCGCTCGCGACCCGGGAGGTGGGACATGGACGAGCTGGGGACGATCCTCGGGGTTTGGGCTCATCCCGACGACGAGG
This sequence comes from uncultured Actinomycetes bacterium, assembly GCA_963786805.1. Lineage (GTDB taxonomy): Bacteria > Actinomycetota > UBA4738 > UBA4738 > HRBIN12 > CALGFI01. Next base: position 273,096 of record CAWBAK010000004.1, on the reverse strand, counting down.
CCTACCTGACGGCCGGGATCATGGCTCGGGCGGTCCGAAACGGCTCCCGCGTCGTCTGTGTCACCGCGACCCGGGGCGAGGGCGGCTCGATGGACGAGGAGATCTGGCCCTCCGACACGATGGGCGAGGTCCGGACCGCGGAGCTCGAGCGGTGCCTCGCGATCCTCGGGGTGAAGGAGCACGTATGGCTCGACCTTCCGGATGTCGACATGGACACGGGTCTGCCCGAGAAGGGGTACGAGCGTGTCCGCGAGCTCGTCGCGGAGATCCAGCCCGACACGATCCTCACGTTCGGTCCGGACGGCATGACCGATCACGCCGCGCACAAGGACATCTCCGCGTGGGCGACGCAGGCGCTGCGCGAGGCCGGTAAGCCGGGCTCGAAGGTCCACTACGCGACGGTTACGCAGGAGTGGGCGGACGAGTTCCTCCCGATCTGGGAACCCTTCAACGTGTTCCGGCCCGGCACGCCGGTGATCACCCCCGAAGAGAAGCTTTCGATCGACTACCGGCTGCCGCCGGAGATCAACGGGCTGAAGGTGAAGGCGATCCTCGAGCACGTCAGTCAGGTCGGAGGCATCTTCGAAGCGGTCGGGGAAGAGGTCTGGTGGCGGCAGATGTCCGCCGAGGCGTTCCGTCTGGGCGAGCAGCATCCGTGACCGAACCGCTGGTGTTGGCCCTCCTGGGATCGGGGGAGTTCGACCCCTGGTCCGAGCCGGTCGAGCGGTGGCTCCTCGAGCGCTCCCGGAGCCCCGAAGGGCTCGCCCTGGTCGTTCCCACCGCGGCAGCGCACGAGGGGGATGCGTCCTTCGCCGCGTGGGGAGCCAAGGGGCTCGAGCACTACTCGGCGCTCGGCGTCCCGGCGGAGGTGCTCTCGCTCAAGACGCGCGCGGACGCCCACCGCGACGAGGTCGTTGCCAAACTGGACGACGCCGCGCTGATCTTCTTCTCGGGCGGGAACCCCGCGCGACTCGCCGAGATCGTTCGCGACACGCCGTTCTGGGGTGCGCTCACGGCGGCGATGCGCGACGGGCTGCCGTACGCCGGTTGCAGCGCGGGGATCGCGTACCTGACCGAGACGACGTTCGACAGCGACGCCGCCGACATGGATGCCATCTGGGCACCCGGCATGGGGTTCGTGCGGAACACGGTGTTCGGCCCCCACTGGGACATCGTCGACACCTGGGTGCCGGGCGCGAGTGCGTTCATCGTTGGATCGGTCGCGCCCGGACAGACGTTCCTCGGGCTGGACGAGGACACCGCGATCGTGGGTGACGGCAGTGCGTGGCGAGTGATGGGCCGGCAAGCCATCCACGTTCTGCGAGACGGTATCTGGGACGTCTACCGCGACGGCGACGCGTTCGACCTCGTCTTGCCGTTCGCGGAGTGAGGAGCGGAGGGTGGGGAAGCGGCGCCTGACGCGGGACGATCCGATCGAGCAACGGGCTCCCGAGATCATCCGCATCCTCTCGGAGACCTACCCGGACGCGAAGGTGGCCCTGCGGTTCTCGAACCCGCTCGAGATGCTCGTCGCCACGATCCTTTCGGCGCAGTGCACCGACGAGAAGGTGAACGAGGTGACGGAGACCCTGTTCGCCAAGTACCGGACCTGCGAGGACTACCTGCGGGTCCCCGAAGACGAACTGAAGCTCGACATCAAGCCGACGGGATTCTTCAACCAGAAGGCGACCTCGATCCGGGAGGCCTGCCGCCGGATCGTCGAGGTCTACGACGGCAGGGTCCCCGACACGATGGAGGACCTCGTCACCCTGCGCGGTGTCGCCCGCAAGACGGCGAACATCGTCCTCGGGAACGCGTACGGCACCGTCGTCGGGATCGCCGTCGACACGCACGTGAAACGCGTCTCGGATCGGCTGGGTTTCACGCAGCAGTCGGACCCGGACAAGATCGAGCAGGACCTGATGCAGCGTATCCCGAAGGAACGATGGTTCGACTTCACGTACGTACTGATCGACCACGGACGCAAGGTCTGCGTCGCTCGGCGGCCCAAGTGCGAGATCTGCCCGGTGAACAACCTCTGTCCGTCGAGCCTCGTCTGACGAGTCGGGTGCGAGATCACGGTTTCCCTCGCGACGCCTTCCCCGCCATCGTCGCGCACCGTGGCGCGTCCTCGACGATGCCGGAGAACACCTTGTCGTCCTTCGAGGAGGCGGTGCGGCTCGGCGCCCCCATCGTCGAGTTCGATGTTCGTCTGTCACTCGACGGCGTCGTCGTCGTGATGCACGACTCCACGGTGGAGCGAACGACCGACGGGACCGGCGCCGTCCACGAGATGACCTCGGCCGAGCTCGTGGCGCTGAACGCCGGGTCATCCGATGCGCCCGAACCTGTCCCGACGTTCGGCGACGTGCTCGACCTGTTGAGCGGGCGGGCGGCGCTGGCGATCGAGATCAAGAACATCCCGGGCGAGCCGGGCTTCCAGGCCGACGGGGAGACGCTCGTTGAGGTGACGCACGCAGAGATCGAGCGCCGCGGCTTCGACGGACCGGTCCTTCTGATCTCGTTCAACCCGCGTTCGATCGGGGCGTCGAGGTCGATCGCTCCCCGCGTGCCCACCGGCTTCCTGACGACGGAGCTCGTGCCGCCGCGAGACGCGCTCGCGCACGCTCGGCAGGAGGGACACGAGATGGTGCTGCCGGGCGTGACCTCTCTGCTCGCGGCCGGGGACGCGTTCGTCGAAGAGGCGCATGCGGCGGGATCGCTCGTCGGAACCTGGACCGTCGACGACCCGGACTTGGTCCGAACGCTCGTCGACCGGGGGGTCGACGCGATCGCGTCCAACGACCCCGCGATGGCGCTCGCCGCGCTCGGCCGCGCCTGAGGGCGATGGTCTTCCGGCGGCGAGGACTTCCCGCGCACCTCGAGGCCAGCCGCGCCGCCTTCGAGGAGTGGCTCCCCGGGCTCGAGCGCGCAAAGTCGGCGCTCCTTTCCTCGGTGCCCGGCACGCGTCTCCCGGGGCGGCCGCTGGCCGAGACGCTGCTCGAGTTCGAGGAGGGCCTGAGCGAGGTCCGGGCGGAGATGGAGTCCTGGCGAGCCCCGGAGCTGCAGGACGTCTGGACCCGGGCGAGCCGGGGCCTCGACGATGCGATCGAGCGCGCGCAGCGGGTGCGCCTCGCAGCGACCCATCCGGGGAGTTTCGAGGGACTGATCGGGCTCGTCGGCGACCTGATGGCTCCGCTCGAGGCCTTCGACGAGGTGACCGAACGCTTCCGCGAGCTTCGGCGCGGACGTCGCTCGCGGAGCGCAGCGCCGCCACGGCCGTAGCATCGATCGGTGGCTCAACGGGAGCTCGAGCTCGTCCGCGCCGACATCGTCGTGTGCCGCGCATGTCCGCGCCTGGTCGAGTGGCGCGAGCACGTGGCTCGCGAGAAGGTCGCGCGCTACGCCGACGAGGAGTACTGGGGCCGTCCGGTGCCCGGTTTCGGCGACCCCGACGCGCGGATCCTCGTCATCGGCCTCGCCCCCGCGGCGCACGGCGGGAATCGGACCGGACGGACCTTCACGGGGGATCCCTCGGGGGCGTTCCTGTACCCGTCCCTGCACCGGACGGGCCTGTCGAACCAAGCGACGTCGACCGGTCGCGACGACGGCCTGCGTCTGCTCTCGACGTACATCGGCGCGGTGAACCGCTGCGCGCCCCCGGAGAACAAGCCGACGACCGTGGAGCGCGACACCTGTCTGCCGTTCCTCGGACGCGAGATCGCCGCGCTCCGCGAGTTGCGCGTGATCGTCGCGCTCGGCGCGTACGCGTGGAACGGCGGCCTCCGCGCGCTCGCGACCCTCGGCCACCGGCGCCGCCCGAAACCGGCGTTCTCGCACGGGGCGGAGGTCGAGGTCGGTCCGTTCACGCTCCTCGGGTCGTACCACCCGAGCCAGCGCAACACCTTCACGGGCACGCTCACTCCCGAGATGCTCGATGCGGTGTTCGAGCGCGCCGTCGAGCTCGCCGGGCTCAGGGGTCCTGGGTAGGCGGATCCATCTCCTGGGAGTGTTGCGTCGGGCCCGCGGCCTCGGCCTGCGCGCGGATCTTCCGGAGCACCGGGATCCGGTCGAGCTCGAGGATGACGAGGACCAGGGCGGCGCCGAACGTCGCGACCACGTACGCGCCCATGCCGACCACCACGCCGATCGCCGTCGCCGCCCATGAGCTCGCGGCCGTCGTGAGCCCGCGAACGTCGCCGGGCGCCCTCCGGAAGATCAGGCCGGCGCCGAGGAACCCGACGCCGGTGACGACGCCCTGGATCACGCGGCTCGCGCCGTCGGGACCGAGCACCTCGGCCCCGATCCCGGTCACGGCCGCGGCCGCGAACGCGAGGAGCGCGAAGGTCCGGTCGCCCGCCGACTTGCCTCGGAACTCGCGCTCGAGCCCGATCGCGAAGCCGAGCAACGCGGCGAGCGACGCGCGGCCGAGCAACGCGAGCTGCAGCGACGCGTCCACGCGGACAGCCTAGTCCGGGAATATCGCATGCGCGTGCGGCCCTTATCCTTGAGGCATGCGAGGCCACGGCCGGATGTTCCGCGTCCCCCACGAGCAGGACGATCGCCCCATCGGCAAGCACACGGTGCGGCGCGTGATCGCCACGTTCCGTCCCTACCGCGGGAAGGTCGCGCTCGTCGGCCTCGCGATCGTGATCACCTCCGGTCTCGGCGTCGTGAACCCGCTGCTCATCAAGGCGGTGTTCGACAACGCGCTGTTCGGGAACCCGCCGGGCACGTGCGGGGGAGTCTCGTGTCCGGACCTGGACCTCCTGTACCGGTACGTCGGGCTGATGGTCGCGATCCCGATCGTGACCGGGATCATCGGGATCGGCCAGACCTACCTCGCGAACCTGGTCGGTCTCCGGGTGATGCAGGACCTGCGGAGCCGGCTCTACTCGCACCTGCAGTCCATGCCGCTCCGGTTCTTCACCACCACCCGGACCGGCGAGATCCAGTCGCGCCTGGCGAACGACGTCGGCGGGGTGCAGAGCGTCGTCACGGACACGACGTCCAACATCCTGTCGAGCGTCGTCGTGATCGCGAGCACGTTGATCGCGATGACGATCCTGTCGTGGCAGCTCACGGCGCTCTCGCTCGCGCTGATGCCGTTCTTCCTGTGGCTGACCGTGAAGGTCGGCCGCGCGAGGCGCGAGGTCGCGACCAGCACCGCGAGGACGCTCGCGGACCTGACGGCGGTCACCGAGGAAACGCTCTCGGTCTCGGGGATCCTGCTGTCGAAGGCATTCGGCCGCCAGCGGTACGAGGTGGACCGGTTCCAGGACGAGAACCAACGCCTGACCGGACTCCAGATCCGCCAGACGATGATCGGCCGCTCGTTCTTCGCGGTCGTCGGGACGTTCTTCTCGATCACGCCGGCGCTCGTGTACCTGGTGGCGGGCTGGGTCCTGAGCGACGGAGGAGGCTCGCTCACCGCGGGCGACATCGTCGCGTTCACCACCTTGCAATCCCGGCTGTTCTTCCCGATCGGGTCGATGCTGCAGGTCTCGACCGAGGTGCATTCCTCGCTCGCACTCTTCGACCGGATCTTCGAGTACCTGGACCTGCCGCAGGAGATCCGGGACGCCCCCGACGCCGTGCACGTCGCACCGACGGAGGTCCGCGGCAGCGTGGCGTTCCGAGACGTCTGGTTCCGGTACGACTCGCCGCCGGAGGAGAGCGCGACGCCGGTCTCGCCGCCCGACCTCGCCGCCCAGGACGTCGTGCCGCGCGAATGGACGCTCGAGAACGTCTCGCTGCGAGATCCGGCCGGGGCAGCTGGCGGCCCTCGTCGGCCCGTCCGGGGCCGGCAAGACGACGATCACGTACCTGGTCCCACGCCTGTACGACGTGCAGGAAGGGGCGATCGAGATCGACGGGCTCGACGTGCGCAAGATGGCGCTGGAGTCGATCGGCGATGCGATCGGCGTCGTCACGCAGGAGACCTACCTGTTCCACACGACGATCCGTCGGAACCTGTTGTACGGGAAGCCGGACGCCTCGCAAGAGGAGCTCGAGGCGGCCGCCCGCGCGGCCAACATCCACGACCGGATCGCGGAGCTCCCCGAGGGGTACGACACGGTCGTCGGGGAACGGGGCTACAAACTCTCCGGCGGGGAGAAGCAGCGCCTCGCCATCGCGCGGGTCCTGCTCAAGGATCCGCGCATCCTGATCCTGGACGAGGCGACCTCCTCGCTCGACACGACGTCGGAGCGGCTCGTGCAGGCGGCGCTCGAGCCGCTGATGAAGGGGCGCACGACGATCGCGATCGCGCACCGGCTCTCGACGATCCTGAGTGCCGACGTGATCTTCGTGGTGGACCGCGGCCGGATCGTCGAGCGCGGCACCCACGCGGAGCTGCTCGAGCGCGGCGGGCTGTATGCCCGGCTCTACGAGCAGCAGTTCCGCAGCGGCCTGATCCAGGCCGAGTGCGAAGACGGCGTCATCCTGGCGAGCGGTGAGATCGTCCGCACGGCAAGCGGCTGATCGAGGCTCAGCCGGGCGGGATCGCCTTCTCGAACGTCAGCAGGACGAACCCGTCGGGGAAGACCCGGTCTTCGAGCCGTCGGAAGCCCATCCGTTCGTACATGCGCCGCGCGATCGGCATGCGCTCCGTGGTGTGGAGCGTCATGCGCGACCGCCCAGCCCGCCGCGCTCGATCGAAGCAGCCGTCGATCAGTGCGCTCGCCACCCCGCGCCCGCGCGCATCGGGGTCCACGCCGAGCATGCGGATGTGCGCCTCGTCGGGCGCGAGCGGCGGGTCCTCGTCATCGATCCGCTCGCCGAGCTCCAGGGTTGCGCTTCCGAGGACGCGTTCATCCTCGACCGCGACCAGGACCAGCGATCGACCGGCCCGGTCTCGCACGTCGGCGATGTGCTCGAGGTACTCCTCCCACGAGGCCTCCCCAGGCAGCACGAACTCACGGTAGGCGAGCGCCGTGACGCGCCCCGCTTCCTCGTACTCGTCGGGCCGGATCTCGCGAACGTCCATCGACCGAGCGTACCGTCCCCGGAGAGGTCAATCATGTTGACGGAGGTCCTCGTCGAGGCGACGATGGATGTCGTGGGGAAGCCGGACCTGCCTCGTCTCCTGCTCGAAGCATCGCGGACGCTCGGCGCGGAGGTCGTCGCGAGCCTCGACGAGCGCGGGTTCCCCGACGCGCGAGCGGGCCACGCGGCGGTCTTCATGCACATCGACCGGCGTTGGGGGACCCGGCTCACGGACCTCGCCCGGCGCGCCCGGATGACGAAGCAGGGGATGATGCTGCTCGTCGACGACCTGGAGACCCGCGGGTACGTCCGCCGCGTCCCCGATCCCGAGGACTCGCGTGCCAAGGTCGTCCGGCTCACGGCTCGGGGACGCCGGTACGTCGCCGAGGCCCGGCGCGCCGTGGCGGCCGTCGAAGCGCGAGCCCGTCGCGAGCTCGGCGACCGGCGCTACGAGTCGCTCTGGGGGGCGCTCGAGGAGGTGATCGGAGCCGGGAGCGAGCCGGCCGAGGCGTGATGGCCGGTCCCTACGAGCTCGAGGTGGTGCCCGACGCCGAGGCCGCGGCTCGTCGCGCGGCGGAGGTCGTCGCCGAGACCGCACGGTCGGCGCTCGAGGAGCGCGGCGCGTTCGCGACTGGCGGTGAGCGGTGGCCGCAGTCCGTCCCTGATGTTCGCCGATCTCGCGACCCGCGACGTGCCGTGGAAGCAGACGGGGATCTGGCAGGTCGACGAGCGGGTGGCGCCCGACGGCCATCCCGACCGGAACCTGACGGGCCTCCTCGCGAGCCTCCCGCCGGATGCGCGGAGCGTGGTCCGGCCGATGCCCGTCACCGACGACGACTTGGAAGCGGCGGCCGACCGCTACGCGGCGTCGCTCCCCGAGCGGTTCGATCTGGTGCACCTCGGGCTCGGCGACGACGGACACACGGCGTCGCTCGTCCCCGGGGATCCCGTGCTGGACGTGGTGGATCGCGAGGTCGCCGTGACCGGCGACTATCGAGGACGGCGGCGCATGACGTTCACCTTCCCGCTGCTCGACCGGCAGCCGTTCGTGTTGTGGCTCGTCACCGGCGAGGACAAGGCGGCCGTCGTGCCGCTGCTCCTTGCCGCGGATCGCTCGATCCCGGCCGGCCGGGTCCGAGCGGAACGTCAGCTCGTCGTCGCCGATCGTGCGGCTGCGTCGGCGCTCGAGTGAGGCTCGAACCCGCCTAGATGCCGACGCTTGCATTGAGGAGCGTCCCGACCAGATACGTGATCGCCGCCGCCCCCGCTCCGATCAGCAGCATGCGCGTACCCGAGAGCAGCGGGCTGCGACCCGTCAGGTAGGTCATCGCCGCGCCGACCCCGAACAGCGACGCGCCCGAGAGCCCCGCGGAGACCGCGACGGCCCCCGAGCCCGATCCGAACAAGAACGGGACGAGGGGGACGAACGCGCCGATCGAGAACATGACGAACGACGCCCCGGCGGCGGCTTCCGGCGAGCCGAGACCTTCCTCCGGATCCAGCCCGAGCTCCTCGCGCGCGTGCGTGTCGAGCGCGAGCGCGGGATCCTTCATGATCTCCTCCGAGAGACGGTCGGCCAGCTCGCGGGAGAGTCCCTTGCGAACGTAGAGCTCCGCCAGCTCGGCCCGTTCCTCCTCGGGCTCCGTGCCGATCTCGTGCGCCTCCAGGTGGATCAGCCGCTCGAACACCTCGCGCTGCACGCGCACCGAGATGTACTCGCCGGCGGCCATCGAGAACGCGCCGGCGAGCAGGCCGGCCACACCCGCCAAGATCACGACCTCGTTGTCGACGCCGGCCCCGGCGACCCCGAAGATCAGGGAGAGGTTCGATACCAGTCCGTCGTTGACTCCGAAGATCGCGGCGCGCACGGCGCCGGTCTTGCCGCTCATGCGCTGCTCGCTGTGCGGCCCGTCGTCGGTCGGGCCCGGGTGGGGCACCACCCGCCGGCCACGCATCTTGCGCGCGAACGAGGACAGCACGTCGACGCGCGACTTCGTGACGCGATCTTCGTCCGGGAGCGGGGAACCGGGTTCCACGTCTCCAGCGTACGTCAGCGGGATCGCTCCACGGCCGACTTGGTGGCCGCGACCACCGCGTCGGGAGTGAAGCCGAACTTCGTCTGGAGCGCCTTGAGCGGCGCCGACGCCCCGAAGGTGTCCATGCCGATCACCGCGCCGTCCAGACCGACGTAGCGGTGCCACCCGAGCGTCGACGCCTGCTCGATCGCGATGCGGGCCGTCACCTCGGGCGGAAGGACCTCGTCGCGATACTCCTGCGACTGGCTCTCGAACAGCTCCCAGGACGGCATGCTCACGACGCGCGCGCGGACGCCGTCGGCGACCAGGCGCTCGTGCGCGCCGACGGCGAGGGCCACCTCGCTTCCGGTCGCGATCAGGATGGCCTCGGGAGCGCCGTCGGCATCGGCGAGGACGTAGCCGCCACGGCGGACGCCTTCGGCCGAGGCGTAGCGCGTGCGGTCGAGCGTCGGCATCGGCTGCCGGGACAGGATCAGCGCCACCGGCTCGTGTTGCAGCTCCATGATCAGGCGCCAGGCCTCCGCGATCTCGTTCGCGTCCCCGGGCCGGAGCACGATGAGCCCCGGCATCGCCCGGAGCGATGCCAACTGTTCAACCGGCTGATGCGTCGGTCCGTCCTCGCCCACCCCGATCGAGTCGTGCGTGAAGATATGGATGACCGGGATCTCCATCAGGGCCGAGAGCCGGATCGCCCCCCGCGCATAGTCCGAGAAGATCAGGAACCCCGAGCCGAACGGCCTCAGCTTGGACAGCGAGAGGCCGTTGAGGATCGAGGCCATCGCGTGCTCGCGGATCCCGAAGTGCAGGTTCCGCCCGCCGAGCTCGCCGGGTCCGACGTCCCCCGCGTCCTCGAGTGTGAGTCGCGTCTTCGTGGAAGGCGACAGGTCGGCCGATCCCCCGATCAGCCACGGAACATGCGCTGCGATCGCGTTTTGCACCTTGGCGGACGCGTCGCGTCCGGCGAGTCCCTTCTCGTCGGGTTCGAAGGTCGGGATCGCGCCGTCCCATCCGTCGGGGAGCTGCCGCCTCTGCATGCGCCGGATCTCGTCGCCCAGGTCGGGGTGCTGGGCCTCATACGCGGCGAACATCTCGAACCACGCGTCGCGCAGCTGCTTGCCGCGACTTCGGATGCCCTTCTCGAAGTGCTCGTCGACGCCCTCGGGAACCAGGAAGGTCTCCTGCTCCGGCCATCCGTACGCGCGCTTGGTGAGCCGCACCTCTTCCTCACCGAGCGGTTCGCCGTGCGCACCGTGGGTGTCCTGCTTGGTCGGAGACCCGTAGGCGATGTGGCTGTCGACGATCACGAGCGTCGGCCGTTCGCGTTCGGCGCGGAAGGTGTCGAACGCCCGCGTGAGCATCTCGAGATCGTTCGCGTCGCCGACGCGGGTCACGTTCCAGCCGTAGCCGATGAATCTCGTCGCGACGTCCTCGGTGAACGCGAGCGAGGTGTTCCCCTCGATCGTGATGTGGTTGTTGTCGTAGATCCAGCACAGGTTGGACAGGCGCAGATGCCCGGCCAGCGAGGCGGCCTCGGACGAGACGCCTTCCATCATGCAGCCGTCTCCGGCGAGCGCGTACACGTCGAAGTCGAACAGCGGGAAGCCGGGGCGGTCGTATCGCTCGGCCAGCCAGCGCGAGGCGATGGCCATCCCCACCGAGGTCGCGATTCCCTGCCCGAGCGGTCCGGTCGTGGTCTCGATCCCGGAGGTCCATCGATACTCCGGGTGCCCCGGCGCCTTCGAGTCCAGCTGGCGGAACGCCCGCAGGTCGTCGAGCTTGACCGACAGCTCGCCGAGCGTCTCGTAGGCGGGGTTCACGGCCTTCACCTTCGACAGATGCAGCATCGAGTACAGCAAGGTCGATGCGTGCCCCATCGAAAGGACGAACCGGTCTCGGTTCGGCCAGATCGGGTCGTCGGGGTCGAAGCGCAGGAACCGCTGCCACAGCGTGTAGGCGACCGGCGCCATGGCCATCGGGGTTCCGGGGTGGCCCGAGTTCGCCTGTTGGACGGCGTCGATACACAGGGTGCGGATCGTCGCGATGCACAGGTCGTCGGGATCGGAGATGGACACCGCCGTCGGCATGGCGCGCTCCTTTCCGGGTACGACGAGCCGTCGTCCCCGTCCGTCGAGGGGCGCTACTCTACGCCGACCCCGGGAACGACACGAACCAGCGGGGCCGGAGCGTTCCCGCCCTCAGCCGCCGATCTGTCGATCGTCGTCGCTCCTGCGCCACCGGGCCTTGAGCCGGCCCAGGACGCCTTCGGCCTTCTCGCCGCCGGCCTCGCTCTCGACGTAGGTGGGGAGCTCGTCGTCTCGCGTGAGCTCGGACTCGACGACCTCGTGGCGCGTCAGGTAGCTCGAGACCGTCGCCTGGATGACCGCCGCCGCCGGCAGGGCCATGAACGCACCGAGCAGGCCGCTGATCGAACCGCCGGCGAGGGCGGCGCCGAACGCGACCGCGGGATGGAGCTGCATCGTCCGGGCCGTGATCCGAGGGGCGAGGACGTAGTTCTCGATCTGCTGATAGACGAGGACGAAGCCGAGGAAGAGCGCTGCCGTCAGGGGTTCCTCCAGGAGCGCGACGAGGAGCGGGACGGCTGCGGCGATGTACGTCCCGACCACGGGGATGAACTGTGAGACCAGGCCCTGCCACAGCGCGAGCGGAACCGCGAATGGACACACCGAGCGCCTGCAACACGACGAAGGTGATCCCCGCGTTGAACACCGCGAGGAGGAGGCGCGAGTAGAGGTATCCGCCGGTCTTGTCGATCGCGATGTCCCAGGCGGCGAGGATCTCGCGTTGGCGGCGCGGTGGGAGCATCGAGCACACGGCCCGGCGGAACCTCGGACCGTCGGCGACGAAGTAGAACGTGAAGAGCCCGATCGTGAGGAGCTGGAACACGAGGCTGAGGATGAACGCCCCGATCGAGGCCACGTTCGCGGCGATCCCGCGGATGTCCGTCTGCGCGTTGGCGATGCGGTCGAGGATCTTCTGGCCGGTGAGCTCGACGTTGAACCAGCGCTCCGTGTAGACGCTCGCGTTGGCGAGCAGCTCCGGGAGGCGGTTGATGAGCTCCTGCACCTGGTCGATGACCAGCGGCACCATGAGGGCGATCATCATCAGCACGAGCAGTCCCAGCCCGAACAGCACCGCTGCCGTCGCGGCGCCTCGGCGCCACCCGCGGGCCACGAGCCAGTTCACGGCCGGCTCCAGCGCGAACGAGAGGAACAGGGCGGCGACGAGCCACACGAGGAGATCGCGCAACCGGCGGACCACCGAGAACGCCGCATAGGCGCCGAATGCGGTCAGGACGACGAGGAGCAGCAGCCGCGGGATCCACGCGGGCATGCGATCTCGGTTGGGATCGAGACGAGGGCCGCCGACGTCCTCGGCGCCCCGTGCCTGCGCTTCGGTGAGCGACTGGAGCTCCTCCGCGACGCTGGCCGGATCCATGCCGGCCAGCGTATCGGCCGTCATCGGATGGCGCCAGCAACGCCCGGCTACCATGGCCGTATGCCCGAAGAGGCCCGAGGCAAGGCCGGGAAGCCGACCGAGAAGCGCCACAAGCCGGAGCGGCCGCGGGACGATCTCGGCCGACCCCAGCCCTGGGGTGCGGAGAACACGCTCCGGCTCGAGGACTACGACTCCCTGCCGCGGGAGGAGAACCACCGTCTGGCCCGCGAACACCTCGCGGCGGGCCGGTACTTCCCGGCGCACGAGGCCTGGGAGACGGCCTGGAAGCAGTCGCGGGACACCGAGGACGCGGAGTTCTTCAAGGGCCTGTCCCAGCTCGGAGCGGGCTACACCCATCTGATGCGGGGGAACGCCCACGGCGCGATCCGGCTGCTGCTGCGTGGCGCCGGCCGGGTTCGCCGGTACCCGAGGGGCCACCACGGGGTCGACACCGAGCGGGTGGCGGGGGCCGCCGAGACCCTGGCCGCCGAGGTCGAAGCCGGCAGGGTTCTCCCGGGAGAAAACGCCGTGTTCGAGCGCCCGCAGGCATGAACTGGTTGACTGTTCCCTTCCCCAACCCGCACCATGGAGCACGATGAGCCCCGAGATCGCGAACCAGACGGAATGGAAGGGCCGCACCGGGCCCTTCACGATCGAGGTGGACCCGGGAGTCTTCGCGCCGAGCCACACCAGCCGAACCTTGGCGGAAGCGCTCGAGATCCAGCCCGGAGACACCGTGATCGATGTCGGTTGTGGCAGCGGCGTGCTCTCCTTCGTCGCCGCCAAGCTCGGGGCCGGGCGCGTGTACGGCGTCGACCTCTCGCCGGCGGCGATCGAGGTCGCGCGGAGGAACGCGAAGCTCCTGGGGCTGGAGGACCGGGTCGAGTTCCGCGTCGGAGACCTGTTCGAGCCCGTGCGAGGGATCCAGGCCGATGTGGTGATCGGCGACGTTTCCGGTATCCCGGACGAGATCGCAGAGGTGTCGGGGTGGTTCCCCGACGGCGGCCGTGCCGGCGGTCCGACCGGCGCCGAGCTTCCCGCCGCCATGCTCGAAAGCCTTCACGACCACGGATGCCTTCGCCCGGGTGGGCTCCTGTACCTGCCGACCGGGACGATCCAGGCGGAGGGTCTCATCCTGGAGGTCGCCCGGCGGATCTTCGGGGCCGCGAACCTCCAATCCCTCCTGGAGCGAGAGTTCCCGCTGCCCGAGGTCGTCGCCAAGTCCAAAGCGGTGGCTCGCATGATGAAGGAGGGCATCCTCCATCTCCATGCGCGTGGCAGCCGCCTGCTGTGGCGCTTGCAGGTCTGGCGGTGCGAGATGCCCGCCGTGCTGACGGACAGGCCGGTCGGCGTCGGCTGAGCCGGAACGCCCGCGCATCCTCAGTCCGCCGACTGCACCTCGACGACCGCCCGCACCAGATACCCCGCTTCCCGGAGGTGCGCCGCGCCCCCGCGGTCGATCGCCAGCACGATGATCCCGATCCGGCAGCCCTCGGCCTCGAGCGCCTTCGCGGCCTTCAGCACCTGGTGTCCGGTCGTTGAGACGTCCTCGATCAACGCGACCTCGGCGCCGGCGGGCGCATGTCCCTCCACGCGTGACATCGTCCCGTAGGCCTTGGGCTCCTTGCGGACCACCGCGAGGGGAAGTCCGGTCTCGAGCGCGACGGCCGCCACGAGCAAGGTGGCCGCTCCTTCGGGCGCGGCGAGGTGGGTGACGCCCTTGGGCACCGCGCCGGCCACCGCGCGAGCGGTCGCCCGCAGCAGCTCCGGCTCGGTGAGGAACCGGAACTTGTCGAAGTAGACCGAGGATCTCCGTCCCGAGGAGAGCAGGAAGTCGCCGTGCAGCTCCGAGGCGGCGAGCAGGCGGTTCGCCAGCTCCTCGCCCCCCAGATCGGACGCGTCGTCGCCAGACCGCGCGGACCCCGTGTCGGACATCGCGCGTAGCATAGGTCGCCGATGGGCTGGTACCGGATGGTCGCGAAGCCGGCCTTCTTCGCGCTTCCGCCCGAGGCCGCCCACGTCCTCGCACAACGCCTTCTCGGTCTTCCGTTCCCGTGGGAACGACTCGGGGGCTGCGCTCGCGATCCGGCGCTGCGGACGTCGCTCGCCGGTCTGGACCTCGCGAACCCGATCGCCCTGGCGGCCGGATTCGACAAGACGGGCCGGCACCTCGGTCCGCTCGGCAGGCTCGGCTTCGGGTACGTCGTCGGGGGAACGTTCACTCGGCGTCCGAGGTACGGGAACGCCAGACCGCGCATCGTGCGTTACCGCGATCGCGCATCGATGACGAACGCGATGGGCCTTCCCAACCCCGGCGCCGAAGCCGCAGCGCGGCATCTCGCGGCCACCCCGCGGACGTCGCCGCGCCTGGCGAGCGTCGCGGACGAGGCCGTCGAGGAGGTGATCCAGACCCACGGCCTCCTCGAGCCTTACGTGGACGGGGTCGAGCTCAACACCAGCTGCCCCAACGTCTCGTGGGGACGCGACCGGGACAACGAGTCGCACCTCGCCGCGCTGCTCCGCGAGCTCGGGGCGCGACGCAGCACCCCGCTGTTCGTGAAGCTGCCGCCGTTCCGAACGGACGTCGAACGAGCGGTGGTCCTCGCGCTCGCCCAGATCGCGGTCGAAGGCGGCGCCGACGGCCTGACGTGCTCGAACACCCGGTCGGTCCTCGAGCCGAGGCTCTCGACCGGCCAGGGGGGACTCTCGGGACGGGCGCTGTTCGATCGGACGCCCGAGATCGTCTCGGAGGTCGTCGCGGCGATCGGACGAACGGTGCCGGTGGCCGCGTGCGGGGGCGTGTCCTCCGCGGCGGACGCGCTCGCCTGCCTGGATGCGGGCGCGAGCACCGTCCAGGTGTACACGGCCCTCATCTACCGGGGCCCCGGCGTCGTGGGCGAGCTCACGTCGGGCCTCGCGGCCGCCCTGGGAGCCCGCCGGCTCGATGAGGCCCGGCCCCGCTGATCCTTGCCACCGTTGCCCGAGAACGCGCCACCGCGGCGAACGAACGCGGCGTCGCATCGACAGGCCGATGGGTTGCCGGGCGACTGTTTCCCGTTCAAGATTGCGCGGTTCGCGAGCGCACCCACCCCACGGAGGCACATTGGCGCAGCCCGAAGTGCAGATCGAGCATGCCCGGACCCTCGCGGACGCCGCTGTCGCGGTCCGGCTCGACTCGGTTCGCAAGCGGTTCGGCGACGTCGTGGCGGTCGACGGCGTCGATCTGGAGGTGCGTGAAGGCGAGTTCTTCTCGATGCTCGGGCCGTCGGGCTCGGGCAAGACGACCTGCCTCCGCATGATCGCCGGATTCGAGGCTCCGACCGAGGGCCGGGTCGAGCTCGGCGGGGAGGACGTCACCCGCCTCGCGCCCTACGAGCGCGACGTGAACACGGTCTTCCAGGACTACGCGTTGTTCCCCCACATGACGGTGGAGCAGAACGTCGAGTACGGCCTGAAGGTCAAGAAGGTCCCAGCGGATGAGCGCCGCACCCGCGTCGCCGGCGCACTGGAGATGGTGCAGCTCACGGGGTTCGGCGACCGCAAGCCGTCGCAGCTATCGGGTGGCCAGCGCCAGCGCGTCGCCCTTGCGAGAGCGCTCGTGAACCGGCCGAAGGTGCTTCTGCTCGACGAGCCGCTCGGCGCGCTCGACCTCAAGCTCCGGCAGGCGATGCAGATCGAGCTCAAGGAGATCCAGCAGCAGGTGGGCCTCACGTTCATCTACGTGACCCACGACCAGGATGAGGCGCTCACGATGAGCGACCGTCTCGCCGTCTTCAATCGCGGACGGGTCGAGCAGATCGGCACGCCGGCCGAGGTCTACGAGCGTCCGGCCACCGGGTTCGTCGCGGGGTTCGTCGGGACGTCCAACGTGCTCGCCGGCGACGCGGCCCGTGCCGTGACCGGAGATCCCCATGCGTTCACGATCCGGCCCGAGAAGATCGCCATGGTCGAGGTCGACGCGCCGGTGAGCGCGGACCGGTGCACGGCAACCGGACGCGTGCGCGACGTCGTATACCTGGGTGCGATCACCCGGTACATCGTGCAGCTGGACGTCGGCGGTGAGCTGGTGGTGATGCAGCAGAACCTGACGACGTCGTCGATGGAGGCGCTGCAGGTGAGGGGCAACTCCGTGCGCCTCGTGTGGGATCGGCGACTGAACCGGCCCGTGGACGCGGCCGGCGATGCAACGGACGGGTCGAAGGACCCAGGGGAGGGGGACGCATGAAGAAGGTAGGCAGGTGGATCGCCGTGCTCGGGGTCCTGGCGCTCGTCGCGGCGGCATGCGGCGAGGACGAGCCGGGCGCCGGCGACGGCGGCCCGGTCGAGCCCGCGATCGTGTACGACGAGATCGGGGAGCTCGAGGGTTCGCTCGAGCTGATCGCTTGGCACGGATACACCGAGGACGGGACGACCGAGGGCTACGAGGAGTACGACTGGGTCACCCCGTTCGAAGACGACACCGGGTGTCAGGTGAACGTGACGTACGCCGACACCTCCGACGAGATGGTCACGCTGATGCGGCAGGGAGACGGGAGCGTCTACGACGGGGTCTCGGCCTCGGGCAACGCGAGCAACCGTCTGATCGCGGGCCAGGACGTGGGCGCGGTCGACCCCGCGCTCTTCCCCGATCTCGACAACGTGATCGGACCGCTCCATCCCGACACGGGGACGAACAACGCCCACTACGTCGTGGACGGGAACATGTACGGGGTTCCGTACATGTACGGCCCCAACTTCCTGATGTACAACACGGACGTCGTGACTCCCGCCCCGACGAGCTGGGACGTCACGTTCGAGGCCGATTCTCCCTACGCCGGGCAGGTCACCGCGTACGACGACCCGATCTTCATCGCGGATGCGGCGATGTACCTCATGACCCACGATCCCGACCTGGGGATCACCGATCCGTACGAGCTCACGCGTGAGCAGTTCGACGCGTCGGTCGCGCTCCTGCAGCAGCAGCACGACCTCGTCGCCGCCTACTGGGCGCTGTACACGGACGAGATCGACGGGTTCCTGGACGGGTCGATGGTGGTCGGGACGGCGTGGCCGGTGAACTTCACGTATTCCAAGGACGCCCCCGCGGCGGCGGTCATCCCGTCCGAGGGGGTCACCGGCTGGGCCGACACGTGGATGATCTCGACCAACGCTCCGAACCCCAACTGCATGCTCAAGTGGATGGAGTGGACGCTCCAGCCCGACGTGCAGGCCGAGGTGGGTGTCTACTACGGAGCCGCCGGCTCCAACGTCGAGTCGTGCCAGCTCATCGCGGACACTCTCGGGGAGGGCGGCGAGGACCTCGTGAACTCGGTCGAGTACTCGTTCTGCGGCGACGAGCAGTTCCTCAACGACATCCACCTGTGGAAGACGCCACAGGTCAGCTGCGGCGACGACCGCGGTGACGTCTGCATCGACTACTCCGAGTGGACGCAGGCCTGGACGGAGATCCGCGGCGCCTAGGCGCCGGAACGCAGCGACGGGCCCCGGGGAACGCGTCCCCGGGGCCCTCGTCCATCGAGGGGGTGCCCGGTGAGTGTCGCGGGAACGCAGTCGGGCGCCGCTCGCCGGATCTCCGCCTTCTTGTTCCGACATCGGGCGCTGAAGCTCGGGCTCTCCCTCGGGGCGCCGCTCGCCTGGTTCCTCATCGTCTACCTCGGCTCGCTCGTGTTCCTGTTCGTTTCGGCGTTCTGGCATCTCGACGTCTTCACCGCCGAGATCGTCCGCGGGTTCAGCCTCACGAATTTCCAGACCCTCGCGGAGGTCGATGTCTATCGAACGATCACGATCCGCACGATCGGGATCGCCACGGCCGTGATGCTCGCGGACGTCATCCTGTCGTTCCCGCTCGCGTACTACGCGGCTCGCCTGGCGTCGCCTCGGATGAGGAACGCGCTGCTCGTCGCGGTGATCATCCCGCTGTGGGCGAACTACCTGGTGCGCGTGTTCGCGTGGAAGCTGATCCTGACGCCGAACGGATTCCTGAACTGGCTCGTGGAGGCGACCGGCATCGGCTCGCTGCAGCTCGGGAGGTCCAACTGGTCCGTGTGGCTCACCTTCGTGTATCTCTGGTTGCCGTTCACCCTGCTTCCGGTCTACGGCGCGCTCGAGCGCCTGCCGTCGTCGTTGCTGGAGGCTTCGTCGGACCTGGGTGCGAGGGGATGGACGACCTTCCGCGGTGTCGTGTTCCCGCTGATCCTGCCGGGCATCGTGGCGGGCTCGATCTTCGCCTTCTCGCTGACCCTGGGCGACTACATCGCCCCTGAGCTCGTGGGCAACACCCAGTTCATCGGGAACGTGATCTTCGACAACGTCGGGGTGGCGGGCAACATCCCCCTCGCCGCCGCGTACGCGATGGTTCCGCTCGCGATCATGGCCGTCTACCTGGTCCTGGCCAAAAGGGCCGGGGCCTTCGAGGCGCTGTAGCGGTGGAGTCGCGCGCCGCGAGGATCGCTATCAAGGCGGGCACGGTGTTCACGCTCGCGTTCCTGTACGTGCCGCTCGCGATCGTCCTTCTGTACGCCTTCAACGACAGCATCGGCCAGGCGTGGCCGATCCAGGATTTCACCACCAAGTGGTTCGGGATCGCGTGGCGCGAGCCGAAGGTCCGGGAAGCGCTGGCGAACTCGCTGCAGGTGGCGACCACCGCGACGGTGTTCGCGCTGGTGCTGGGGAGCCTCGCCGCGTTCGCCGTCCACCGCTTCCAGTTCTTCGGGCGCCAATCGGTCTCCTTCCTGCTGATCCTGCCCATCGCGTTGCCCGGCATCGTGACGGGGATCGCGCTGAACACGACGATCAACACATCCGGGATCCCGTTCGGACTGCAGACGATCGTGATCGGTCACGCGACGTTCTGCATCGTGGTCGTCTACAACAACGTGCTGGCCCGCCTGCGACGGACGCCGACCTCGCTCATCGAGGCGTCGATGGACCTCGGCGCCGACGGCTGGCAGACGTTCCGATACGTGACGTTCCCCGCGATCCGCACCGCCGTCGTCGCGGGTGCCCTCCTCGCGTTCGCGCTCTCCTTCGACGAGATCGTCGTGACTAACCTCACGGCCGGCAGCACGCCCACGATCCCGAAGTTCATCTTCAACAACTTGCGCCTGCCACGGAACCGGCCGATCGTGAACGTGGTGGCGCTCGCCGTGATCGTCGTGATGCTCATCCCCGTCTACATCGCGCAGCGGATGGCCGGAGCCGGAGACGTGACCCGCCGAGGGGGTGCCGCCGCGCGTGAGGCCCCGCCGTAGCCCATGGTGAGCAGGAGAAGACCGGCGACCCCGAAGCGTGCACGCATGCGGAGCGCGACGGCGCTCGTCCTCGCGGGTGTCCTCATCGGGACTGCGTGTTCTTCCGATGGGAGCGAGCCGGAGCCCGTCCAGCCGGTCGAGGTTCGTGACGAGATCGGCGACGGTGAGGGGGAGTTGAGCGTGCTCGCCCTCGCGGGCTACGTCGAGGACGGATCCAGCGACCCGGAGTTCGACTGGGTGACGCCGTTCGAAGAGACGACGGGATGCGACGTCCAGGTTCGGTATATGGACTCGGGGGCGGAGATGGTGACATTGCTTACGCGGGAGGACTCTCCGTACGACGGCGCGTCGGTCCCGGGCGATGCGGCGGGGGAGTTGATCGCCTCGAGAGCGGTTGCCGCGGTCGACCCAGCGCTGTTCCCCTCGTGGGATCAGGTCCTCCAACCGCTCCGCGAGGAGAACGCCGGCCACTACGTGGTGGACGGGAACATCTTCGGCGTCCCGGCGCTCTACGGGCCGAACCTCCTCGTGTTCGATCACGAGCGCGTGGATCCCGAGCCGAGGAGCTGGGACGTGGTGTACGAGCCGGATACCCCGTACGCGGGACGGATCGCGCTGCTCGACTCGCCGATGACGATCGCGGACGCGGCGCTGTACCTCGCGGCGCATCGTCCCGAGCTCGGCATCGAAGATCCGTTCGCATTGTCGCCCGATCAGCTCGACGCCGCGACGGCGCTCCTGCGAGATCTCGACTCACGGGTCGGCCTGTACTGGAGCT
The DNA here is from genome assembly GCA_963786805.1 of uncultured Actinomycetes bacterium. Classification (GTDB taxonomy): domain Bacteria; phylum Actinomycetota; class UBA4738; order UBA4738; family HRBIN12; genus CALGFI01. The sequence continues at coordinate 252,589 of CAWBAK010000004.1, read as the reverse complement.
TGTTCACGGACGCGGTCGATGGGTTCGGCCAGCGCGAAGTCGTCGTCGGGACGGGCTGGCCGATCGTCCTGAGCCTCCTCGAGCTCAACGGGCGCTCCGCCGGTGCCGTCGTGCCGGCCGAGGGGATCACCGGGTGGGCCGACACCTGGATGCTCGCGGCCGACGCCCCGCATCCCAACTGCATGCTCATGTGGATGCGGTGGAGCCTGAGCGCGAAGGTGCAGGCGGAGACGGCGCTCTGGTACGGCGGCGCGCCAAGCAACGGCCGCGCGTGCGCGCTCATCCGTCGCCGGCTCCGGGACTTCGCGGACCTGGTCGACACGCTTCGGTTCGGCCGGTGCGGGGACGTGGAGTTCCTCGCCTCGCTCGCCCTGTGGCGTAAGCCCACGGTGGACTGCGGCGACGACCGAGGAAGGAGCTGCACCGGTCTGCCCGCGTGGCGGGCCAGCTGGCGCTTCGTCCGAGGCTAGAGGTACTGCCCGCGGGCGTCGGGCCCTTGCGGATCGGTGCCGCTCGGCAGGCCCCGGCGACGGAGCTCCTCGAACTGGGCTCGAGCCGCCGCCTGCTGCGCGAACAGCGCGGCCTGGATCCCGTGGAACAGCCCTTCGAGCCAGCCGACCAACTGGGCCTGGGCGACGCGGATCTCCGCGTTCGACGGAACGCCCTCCATCGGGGGCATGAGGGACTCGAGCTCCTCGCGAAGGTCCGGCGACAGGACCTCGGCCAGCTCTTTCACGGATCGGCCGTAGATCTCGCGCAGCCGCAGCCGGCCGGGCTCGTCGAGGGAGGCCTGGCGTGTCTCCTCCAAGAGCTCGCGAACCATGCTCGCGATCCGGAGCAGCTTCGCCGGCTGGGTGATCGATTCCTGCGGCGGCTCCGCCATCTGGACCGGCTCGGCCTGCGCGACCGGCTCGGCCTGCGGGACCGGCTCTGCCTGCGCGACCGGCTCTTCCTGCCCGGCGGACGGCGGTGGGATGGCGGGTTCGTCCACGAGTTCCACCGTAGCAGCCGTCGAACCGTCAGCTCGTGCCGAGCTCGCCGAACAGCAGGGCCTCGGCCAGGATCGAGCGCTCGAAGTCGCCGAGATCGACGCTCTCGTCGACGGAGTGGTACTGGCTCTTCTCGTCGGATGCGCCGTAGATCAGGATCTCGGCTTGCGGCAACGCCCGGGCCAGCATGGGGACGAGCGGAACGGATCCACCCGATCCGATCTGGACCGGCTCGCGGCCGTAGGCCTGCGCCATCGCGCGACCCATCGCGGCGAACGCGGGCCCATCGCTCCGCAGCCGAAGCCCCTGCCCCGCGTCACCCTCCACCACCGAGACCTCGACGCCCCATGGAGCGTGCTCGGCCAGGTGCCGGGCGAGCAGAGCACGTGCCCTCGGAGGATCCTCCTCCGGCGGGATCCGAAGGCTCACCTTGGCGGTGGCGACCGGAACGAGCTGGTTGGAGGCCTCGCGGACCCTGGGCGCGTCGATGCCAAGGACGGAGACCGCCGGCTTCGTCCACAGCCGCTCCGCGATCGTCCCCGTGCCGATGAGCTGGACGCCGGGCCGGAGCGGTGTCTCCTCGCGCAGCTCGTCCTCGCTGATCTGGACGCCGTCCCAGACCGACGTCATGAGGCCCCCGATCGCCACATCGCCCTGCTCGTCGTGCAGGGTCGCGAGGATCCGGGCGAGCGCGGACAGGGCATCGGGGATCACGCCACCGAACGAGCCCGAGTGCACGGCGAGATCGAGGACGCGGACCGTCACGCGACAGTCGACGACACCGCGGATGCTCGTCTCGAGGGCCGGGATCCCCGTCCGCCAGTTCCCACCGTCGGCAACCGAGACGACGTCGGCCGCGAGCATGTCCTGGTGGCCCTCGATCAGGAAGGGCAGGTGGGCGGTACTCGCCTCCTCCTCGCCTTCGACGATGACCTTGAGGGTCACCGGGGGTGCGCCTGCCCAGGCTCGCAAGGCGGCGGCGTGCATCACGATCCCGCACTTGTCGTCGGAGCTTCCCCGTCCGAACAGACGCCCCTCGCGGACCTCCGGCTCGAACGGCGGGCTCGTCCATTGCTCGAGCGGGCCTTCGGGCTGCACGTCGTGGTGCGCATACAGAAGGACCGTCGGCGCGCCGGCCGGCCCACGGACCTCGCCGAACACCGCCGGATGCTCGATGCCGTCCGGGAGTTCCATGAGCCGAACGTCGCCGAACCCGGAGGCCTCGAGGATCTCGGCCGTAGTCTCGGCGGACGCCCGCACGGGCGCTCCGTCGTAGTCCGGGAACGCGATCGACGGGATCCGCACCAGACGCGACAGCTCGTCCACGTTGCGTGGCATGTTTTCCGCGATCGCGACTCGGAGCTCGTCGGCGTTCATCGGCAGCGAACGATAGCAGTGCGATGTGGACGGTGGTGGTCTTCGCGTGCACGGCTGGGGCGAGGGTGCCCTCGGCAGGACTCGAACCTGCGCCCCCGGCTCCGGAGGCCGGTGCTCTATCCGCTGAGCTACGAGGGCGGACGCAGGGAGTCTAGCAATCGGGTCCGCCGCGCCGAACGGCGCTTATGCTCGGTGTGTGACGGATAGGTCGCCGCTCGTGTTGCTCGTCGATGACGAAGCGATCTTGGTGCGGATGCTCGAGGTCAATTTCGTGGCCGCGGGGTTCTCGGTCCGCACGGCCCTGACCGGGGCCCAGGCAGTCGCTGCCGCCTCCGCGGAGACACCCGATGCGGTCGTGCTCGACCTCGGCCTGCCGGACATCGACGGCCGTGAGCTCGTGACGCGGCTTCGATCGCTGCCGGGCCTCACCGAAACACCGCTGCTGGTCCTTTCGGGCACCGACCGCGACGGCGCATCGGGCGACCGCTACGCTGCCGAGGTGCACGCTCACGTCACGAAGCCCTTCGACCCCGCCGACCTCGTCGAGATGGTTCGCCGGGCGATCGACCGGGCGGATGCCTGACCGGCGTTCCCGCCGATGATCGAGGAGCGACTCTCCGAGCTGCTTCGTTCGGCCGTCGTCGCGGCGGGCCTCCTGCCCGACGGTTCGCCGCTCGAGATCAAGCTCGAGAAGCCACGCCAGAAGGAACACGGCGACTTCGCGACGAGCCTCGCGCTCTCGCTCGCGAAGCTCGTCGGGATGCCGCCGCGCGAGGTCGCCGAGCTGATCGTCCGTAACCTTCCGCAGTCGGACCTCGTGGAGTCCTCCGAGGTGGCGGGGCCGGGCTTCATCAACTTCCGGGTGACCGATATCTGGCTCCACTCGGCGCTTCGGGAGACGGTCGAGAAGGGCGCCGCCTACGGCCGGGCCGAGCCGAGCGGCCGGCGGGCGCAGGTCGAGTTCCTGAGCGCGAACCCCACGGGCCCTCTCCACATCGGCCACGCCCGGAACGCGGCACTCGGAGACGCGCTCGCGGGGCTCCTCGAGTTCGCCGGGTGGGAGGTTGAGCGCGAGTTCTACTTCAACGACGCCGGCGGACAGATGGACCGGTTCGGCGCCAGCGTCGAGGCCCGGTACCTGTCTCTGGTCGGGCTCGACGCTCCGGTGCCGGAGGACGGGTATCACGGCGACTACGTCACGGACCTGGCCAAGACCATCCTCGAGGAAGAGGGACCGGGTCTGGCGGACCTGCCGCCGGACGAGCGCATGATCCGGCTTCGCGAAGAAGGCGTGAAGCGCGTCCTCGAATGGATCCGCGCGACGCTCGACCGCTTCGGCGTCCGCTTCGACGTCTTCACTTCCGAGAGCGTGCTTGTCGAGCGCGGAGAGGTGGCCGAGGCGGTGGAACGGCTCCTTTCGGCCGGGCTCGCGTATGAGGCCGAGGGCGCGACGTGGTTCCGCTCGACGGCGTTCGGCGACGACAAGGACCGCGTGCTCGTCCGCTCCGACGGCCGGCACACGTACTTCGCCGCCGACTGCGCGTACCTGATCGACAAGTTCTCGCGCGGGTTCGACCACCTCGTCTACGTCTGGGGCGCCGATCACCACGGGGACGTCGTCCGGGTCCGGGGGGCGGCGCAGGCGCTCGGCTACGACCCCTCCGCCGTCGAGATCGTCATCTATCAGTGGGTCTCGTTCCTTCGCGGCGGCGAGCCGGTGGCGATGAGCAAGCGCGCCGGGGACTTCGTCACGCTCGATCAGCTGATCGATGAGGTCGGCGCCGACGCGGCGCGATTCCATCTGTTGATGTTCAGCAACGACTCGACGATGAACTTCGACATCGAGGCGGTGAAGCGCCAGTCGATGGACAACCCCGTCTACTACGTGCAGTACGGCCACGCGCGGATCGCCTCGATCCTGCGCAAGGCGGCCGAGCGCGGGGTCGCCCTTCGGGCCGTCGACGAGGCCGACCTCTCCCTGTTGACCCACGAGGCCGAGCTCGACCTGCTCCGCGCGATCGCCGGCGTGCCCGCACAGATCCACACCGCCGCCGACCTGCGCGCCCCGCATCGGCTCACGCACGCCGCGCAGGACCTCGCGGCGAGGTTCCACCGCTTCTACACCGAGTGCCCGGTGCTGTCGGAGGACGCCGAGCTGACGCAGGCTCGGCTGTGGCTCTGCACCGCGTCGAAGCAGGTGATCGCCAACCTCCTCGGTCTCCTCGGCGTCTCGGCGCCGGAGTCGATGGAGCGGACCGGGTGACCCGGGAGTTCGAGATCCGTCCCGCGCGCCCCGGAGATGCACGTTCGTTCCTCGACGCCTATCGCGGGGTGGCGGCCGAGATGCGCTTCATCCGGACCGAGGCCGTCACGCACAGCCACCGCCTGTTCCGGAAGCGCTTCCGGCGATCGTGGCACGAGGATGCCGCGCACCTGCTCGCGCTCGACGACGACCGGGTGGTGGGGAGCATCTCGATCCGGCGGGACGACCATCCGGTGACGCACCACGTCGCGACGCTCGACATGCTCGTCGTCTCGACCCACCGGCGTCGAGGCCTGGGGTCCGCCCTTCTCGACGAGGCGCTCCGCTGGGCTCGCTCCTACCGCGTCGAGCGCATCGAGCTGAGCGTCTACCCGAACAACGACGCGGCGATCGCGCTCTACCGCCGGTTCGGCTTCGTCCAAGAGGGCAGGCTCGTCCGCCACTCGAAGAAGTCCTACGGTTACGAGGACGAGATACTGATGGCGCTCTGGCTTGGGCCGGAGTCGGCGCAGGCGGGCGGGGACGAGAACGGGAGGGAAGCGTCCGAACGATGAGCGAGCGGGTCATGAAGGTCGGGATGCTCGGCTGCGGCAACGTGGGCGCCGCCGTCATCCGCCTGCTCGACGAGCATCGCGACGATATCGCCCGGCGCGCCGGCTGCCGCCTGGAGGTGGCGAAGGTCGCCGTTCGAGATCCGGCGAAGCCGCGGAACGTTCCGCTCGATCGGTCGCGGTTCGTGACCGATCCGCTCGAGGTGATCGACGACCCGGACGTCGACATCGTCTGCGAGCTCCTCGGAGGCGTGGAGCCCGCCGGGGCGCTCATCAAAGGCGCGTTCGATCGGGACAAGCCCGTCGTGACCGCGAACAAGGAGCTCCTCGCCACGCGTGGGCGGGAGCTGTTCGACGCGTCGGATGCCAAGGGCCTGGACCTGTACTTCGAGGCGGCGGTCGGCGGCGGGATCCCGCTCATCCGGCCGTTGAAGGAATCGCTCGCCGGCGAACGACTGCGCCGGGTGATGGGCATCGTGAACGGCACGACGAACTTCATCCTCACGAAGATGTCGGAGGAGGGACGCGGGTTCGATGACGTCCTGCGCGAGGCGCAGGACCTGGGCTACGCGGAGGCGGACCCGTCCGCCGACGTCGACGGCCATGACGCGGCCGCCAAGTGCGCGATCCTCGCATCGATCGCCTTCAACGCGCGCGTCGTCGCCGACGACGTGTACCGCGAGGGGATCTCGCGGGTGAGCTCCGAGGACATCGAGTACGCCCGGCGGCTCGGCTACGTCGTGAAGCTGCTCGCGATCGCGGAGATGGGCGAGGACGAGCGGATCGCCGTCCGCGTCCATCCCGCGATGATCCCCGCGGCCCATCCGCTCGCCAGCGTCCGTGATGCGTTCAACGCGGTGTTCGTCGAAGGCCCCAGGGTGGGCGAGCTGATGTTCTACGGCCGCGGCGCCGGCGGCGACCCGACGGCGACGGCGGTCGTCGGCGATCTGATCGCGGTCGCGCGGAACCTGATCGCCGAGGCCCGTGGCGTCGGGTGCACGTGCTTCTACGAGCGCACGATCCGGCCGATGGCCGAGATGACGGGGCAGTACTACATCCTTCTTCGGGTCGAGGATCGTCCCGGCGTGCTCGCCGAGATCGCCGGCGCGCTCGGCCGAAACGAGGTCTCCATCAAGAGCGTGTGGCAGGAGGGGATCGGGGCGGACGCGCAGCTCGTGTTCGTCACGCACCGGGCGCAGGAAGGAGCGTTCCAACAGGCGGTCTCCGAGCTCGAAGCGATCGCGGGGGTCGAGGAGGTCCGGAGTGTGCTCCGCGTGGAGGCCGAGGAGCCGTGACCGCCAGGCTCTGGCGCGGCGTCATCGAGGAGTACCGCGACCGCCTGCCGGTCGACGATGCGACGCCGGTCGTCACGCTGTGCGAGGGCGGCACCCCGCTCGTCCGCTCCGAGCCGCTCTCGCAGGCGACCGGATGCGAGGTCTGGCTCAAGTACGAAGGCGCGAACCCGACGGCCTCGTTCAAGGACCGGGGGATGACGCTCGCCATCAGCAAGGCGCTCGAGGAGGGATCGAAGGCCGTCGTGTGCGCGTCGACCGGGAACACGAGCGCGAGCGCCGCGGCCTACGCGGCGAAGGCGGGGCTCACCTGCGCGGTCCTGGTCCCCAAAGGGAAGGTCGCGCTCGGCAAGATGGCCGGAACGCTGGTCCACGGCGCGCGCGTGCTCGAGGTGCAGGGCAACTTCGACGAGTCCCTCGAGCTCGCGCAGGATCTCGCTGCCCACTACCCGGTCACGCTCGTGAACTCGGTGAACCCGTACCGGCTGCAGGGACAGAAGACGCTCGCGTTCGAGGTCGTCGACGCGCTCGGCCGCGCTCCCGATCTGCACTTCGTGCCCGTGGGCAACGCCGGGAACATCTCGAGTCACTGGATGGGGTACTCGGAGTACCTGGCCGACGGGATCATCCACGAGCCTCCCCGCCTGTTCGGGTTCCAGGCGGCCGGCGCCGCGCCGATCGTCGCGGGGGCTCCCGTGAAGGACCCACAGACGATCGCGACGGCGATCCGGATCGGGAATCCGGCGTCTTGGGACAAGGCGGTGGCGGCGGCGAAGGAGTCCGAGGGTGCCATCCTCGCGGTCACCGACCGCGAGATCCTCTCCGCGTACCGGAAGATCGCCCACGAGGGACTGTTCGCGGAGCCCGCCTCCGCGGCCAGCGTCGCGGGGCTCTTGCAGATCTCCGAGCGCGGCGACCTGCCCAAGGGCGCGACCGTGGTCTGCGTCCTCACCGGACACGGCCTGAAGGATCCCGAGTGGGCGATCACCGGGGCCGCCCATCCGCCGTCGGTGCCGGCGGACGCGCACGCCGTCGCGACGGAGCTCGGTCTCTGATCGCGGAGGCGCGCGGCGCCGGAGCAACGAGGGCGACATGAAGCTGACCGCGCGCGTCCCGGCGACGTCGGCGAACCTCGGGCCCGGCTTCGACTGCTTCGGCCTCGCGCTCGACCTGTGCAACGAGGTCACGGTCGACACCGATGCCGAGCCCGGCGTCAGCTGGGAGGGCGAGGGCGCGGACGAGCTCCCGACCGACGGCACCGACTTGGTGAGCCGTGCGATGCGCCACGTAGAGACGATGGCCATGCAGACGCGAACGCATCCGCTGCCGCGCCTGCATCTGCACGGGGAGAACCGGATCCCGCTCGCGCGCGGGCTGGGCTCGAGCGCCGCGGCCGCGGTCGCGGGCATCGCCCTCGGATACGCGCTGCTCGACATCGCCGAGGGGCATCACCATCCGGAGACGACGTTCCGCGTCGCATCGGAGCTCGAAGGGCACCCGGACAACGCGGCCGCCGCCGTCTTCGGGGGTCTCACCGTCGTCGCGGGGGAGGACGTCGAGCGGCTCCAGCCCCACCCCGGCCTGCGGCCGGTCCTTCTGATCCCCGACCGGGCACGTCTTTCGACATCGGACGCCCGAGCGGACCTGCCCGAGACCGTCTCCCGCGAGGTCGCCGTCTTCAACATCGGGCACGCGGCGCTCACCCTCTCCCGTCTCCTGAGCGATCCGGACCACCTCCGCCTGGCCATGCGCGACCGGATCCATCAGGATGCCCGGCTGGCGCGCTTCCCCGACGTACGCGAGGTGTTCGACCGGCTGCAGGCGGGCAACGTGCCGGTGTGCGTCTCCGGGAGCGGGCCAACGTTGCTCGCCTTCGAGCGCGACCGATACCCGGTCCCGGGTCCCGGTGAGGGATGGCGTGTCCTGCGGGTGCCGGTGCGCGCAACGGGCGTCGAGATATCCAGGGCCTGACCTCGCCCTAATCTCGAGGGCTACCTGCGACGATGGTGTGAGCGATGTCATTGAACGCCGCACAGGCCGAACCTAGACTCGGGCGGACCCCCAGATGAGTGCCGATCCGAACCGCGCAGATCCACCGCGGTCGGACACGGGTCTTCGGGACGACGAAGCACGTCCCGGCGCGGACCGGCCCGAGCTCGGCGCGACGCCCGTCCTCGTCACCGACCTCGCGAGCAAGACGCTCGCGGTCAAGGAAGACGACGCGTTCCTGTACTCGGACCTCGAGGGCAACCTCGACCACGGAGGGAACTACGGGCTCGGGCTCTACTCCAAGGACACGCGTTTCCTCTCGCACTTCCGGCTGACGATCAACGGCCGCGACCCGGTCCTGCTGTCCTCGTCGTCCGAGCGCGGCTACATGTCCCACGTCGACCTGACGAATCCCGACCTGTACGACGGCGAGCATCCTGTCCGTTCCGCAGCAGACCCTGAACATCCGCCGGATCCGCGCGATCAGCGGGCGGCTGTTCGAACGGGTCCGCGTGAAGAACTACAACCCGTTCCCGGTCTCGATCGACCTTGAGTTCCGCTACGCCGCCGACTTCGCGGACATCTTCGAGGTGCGAGGGATGACGCGCGAGCCGTCCGACCCTCCGGAGCCGCCGGTGGTCGAGGAGGGCGTGATCGAGTTCAGCTACCTCGGGCGCGACAAGGTTCGGCGCATGACCCGGATCGAGTTCGGGTCCCGGCCGGATCGGATCGACGTCGACGGCGAGGCCGCGACCGCGGTGTTCCGGATGCACCTCGGCCCGTACCAGACCAAGCTGATCGGCTCCTCGATCGATCCGATCATCGAGGGCGGCCGGGCATCCTCGGTCGACTTCGACCACGCCGTCCACGAGCTCCGCCGTTCCTACGAGGAGTGGGAGCGCGAATCCACGCAGGTCGTCACCGACAACGAGCTGTTCAACGAGCTGCTCAACCGGAGCCTGCGCGACCTCCGCGCCCTGTACACGCACACGGACGACGGCGCCGTGCTCGCGGCCGGCATCCCGTGGTACGTGACGGTGTTCGGCCGCGATGCGCTGATCGCCTCGCACCAGCTCCTCATGGTGAACACACGGCCGGCGCGGGATGCGCTCGAGCTCCTGGCCGCCAAGCAGGGAACGGTCGTCGACGACTGGCGCGACGAGGAGCCCGGCAAGATCCTGCACGAGATCCGGCAGGGCGAGCTCGCGCGGGCGGGGATCATCCCGCACACGCCGTACTACGGCTCGGTCGATTCGACGCCGTGGTTCGTGATCTTGTACGCGCAGCACTTCCGGTGGACCGGCGACCTCGCGTTCGCCGAGAAGCTGCTTCCCGCCGCCGAGGCCGCCGTGGAGTGGATCGACCGCTACGGCGACCTCGATGGCGACGGATTCGTCGAGTACCAGGCCCGGTCTGCCCGTGGGATGAGGAACCAGGGCTGGAAGGACTCACATGATTCGGTCGTCCACGCGGACGGCCGGCTGGCGGAGCCGCCGATCGCTCTGTCCGAGGTGCAGGCGTACGCGTACCTCGCCAAAGACCGGATGGCCGACGTCTACCGCGCGCTCGGCCGAGCCGACGACGCCAAGCGGTTGGAAGACAGCGCCGCGGAGCTCAAGCGCCGGTTCAACGAAGCCTTCTGGATGGAGGACGAGAAGTTCTTCGCGGAGGCGCTGGACGGCGACAAGCGGCAGGTGCGAAGCATCACGTCCAATCCCGGGCACGCCCTGTACTGCGGGATCGTCGACGACGACAAGGCCCAGGCGCTCGCAAAGCGCCTGCTCTCACCGGACATGTTCTCCGGTTGGGGGATCCGCACGATGAGCAAGGCGGCGGCTGCCTACAACCCGATGAGCTATCACAACGGATCCGTGTGGCCACACGACAACGCCCTGATCGCCGCGGGACTCAAGCGCTACAAGTTCGCCCGGTCCACGAACCGCGTGGCCACGGCGCTGTTCGACGCGGCGGTCCAGGCGGACTACCTGCGCCTGCCCGAGCTGTTCTGTGGGTTCACCCGCCGGACGCCGAACCGTCCGGTGAGCTATCCGATCGCCTGCTCGCCGCAGGCGTGGGCGGCGGGATCGCCGTACCTGATGCTCCAGGCGATGCTCGGGATCTCGGCCCGCGCACACCAGAACCTGCTGACGGTGAACCTTCCCCACCTCCCGACGTGGCTGAACACCGTCGAGGTGCGGAACCTCGCCGTGGGAGAGAGCCGCATCAGCCTGGTGTTCCGGCGCGAGGGCGAGATCACGTCGTTCTCGATGATCTCCCGCGAGGGCGACGTTCGCGTGGTGATGGAGGAGTAACGGTGGGTGCGCGGGCGCGATCGCCGCGCACGTTCCAAAACTCGGTCCCTACGGATGGATGAGGACCGGCGTGCCGAGTCGGAGCAAGGGCATCAGCCGGTCAAGGGTCTGCTCCGACACACGCAGACATCCCGCGCTCGCCGAGCGCCCGATGGACCACGGCGCGTTCGTCCCGTGGATCGCGAGCTGATCCCCGCCCGACCACCCGGCGGGCAGTCGCGGCTGGATCCCCGAGATGCCGAACGCGAACGTCCCGAGCGAGCTCCCGGCGGGGAAAGGAACGCGATCGGTCACGAAGTAGCGGCCCGCCGGAGTGGGAGAGGCCGGCGCGCCGGTGGCGGCGGGAGCGCGGAACAACACGTCGCTGCCGCGACGAACGGTGATGCGATGCTCCGACAGGTCCGCCTCGACACGGATACCCGTGTGCGAGGTCGACAGTCCGCGGAGCGCGATCCAGCCCTGGGCCCGGCCGGCGACGTAGGGAACGTCGACGAGGCCGAAGCGGAAGTCCCGTGAGAGGTCTTGCACCCACGCGACCGTGGGGACGCCGTAGTAGCGCGAGCCGGCGGGCATCGTCCCGAGCACACGCCCTCCGCCGGGCCGAGCGGTGATCGGCAGGGCGCGTTCGATCTCGACGAGCAGCTGGCGCGTCCGCTCGGGACGCGGCGGTTGCGCGCCCACCTCGAGCGGCATCCCGGGCGCGAGGACGATGGGACCCGCGATCGCGTTGCCGGCATCCTGGAGCACCGTCGCCCGCGCGCTCGACACCATGGCGCCGATCTCCAACGGCGACAGCGCGAACGCGGCAAGGACGACCGTGAGCAGGATCCGGCGAGAGCGGCGCATGCCTGCGATATCGGAAGCGCCGGGCGCCTAGTTCAGGTTCGTCGGAGCGTTGTGACCGGATGGCCTCACCCGTTGCGACTCGAGTGGTCGGCTATCCGGCCGACCCGGCGATCAGGTCCGAGACCGGAGTCGGTCAGACGCAGGGGCCGGTGTCCACCTCGCGGGACGTCCCGACGACCTGCTGGACGCGCGGTGCCACCTCACCGGCCGCGATCGCGTAGCCGACCGCATCGTCGGTGGTCGACGCGGCGAAGACCACGCCGCCGACCGTCCCGTTCGCGAGCACGAACGGCCCTCCGGAGTTGCCCGGCCGCACCTCGGCCTGCAGCTCCAGGACCGAGCGCTCGGCCTCCCCTCGTCCGTAGATGTCGCGACCCACCGCTTCGAACGCGCGGAGCACGGCGGCGGGGCTGGCGTCGAGCGGGCCGCCACCCGGATACCCGAGCACCGCACCGGCGCCCCCGCGCTCGGCCTCGGCGAACGGCAACGCCGGGCCGGGCGACTGTTGGATGAGCAGCACGGCGAGGTCGAGCTCGGGATCGAACAGCACGGTGATCGCCGACTGGTCGCGGTTCAGCGAGAGCACGCGCGGTTCGTCGAGTCCGGCCACCACGTGAGCGTTCGTCACGATGTAGCCGTCGGCGGCCACGAACCCGGAGCCCTCTTGGATGTGACCGCACCCTTCGCCCAGGACGAGCACCGTGCTTCCGGCGGCCGCTTCGAACGCGGCGCGAGCCTCCGCGTCCGTCGGTGGGCGGACCGGCGCGGCCGGGCGCGGGGGGATGCCCGTGAACACGTCGGGGAACCCGAACCGGTTGAAGAACCGGCGGACCTGCGACAGCAGCGAAGGCGGCTCGGGCAGCGCGCCGTCGAGGGTGCGCACGATCGCCGAGCCCCGGATCTCTTCCGCGAAGCCGGGGAACGGGCCGTTCACCAGGTTGAGCGCGATGAACCAGATCGCGAGCAACGAGGCGATCACCGCGATGACCGACCCTCCGACGGCGTCCGCGTGGGCGAGGCCTTTGGCGTGAGCGCGGTCCCGCAGCCTGCTGCCGAGGAGCCACCCTGCGGCATCCCCGGCCCCGGCGAGGGCGATCAGCGTCACGGTCGCGGCGGCCGCCTGGGCCGCGGGACTCTCGACGATGCCGGCCACGACGGGGGCGAGGAGCGCGCCGGCCACGAGTCCGAGGAGCAGGCCCCCGAAGCTGAATGCCTGCAGCGCGAGCCCGCGTCGGTACCCGGAGGATCCCGCGACCGCGAGGAGGACCAGAAGGAGGAGGTCGAGTCCGTTCAACGGGCCGCATCGTCCCACGCCCGCGTTCCCGGCGGTGAGAGCGCCCGCAACGCTAGACTTGCAGCACATTGGTGACGATCGCCCACATCTCCGATCCCCACGTCGGCTCGCCCTACTTCGTGCCGAACCTGATGAACCGGGTGATCGTCGAGCTCAACGAGCTGAAGCCGGACGTCGTGATCTGTAGCGGCGACCTGACGAACGAGGGCTACCGGCAGGAGTACAAGAACTGGGTCGCATACGCACAGCGGATCGAGGCTCCGATCTACACGGTCCCGGGCAACCACGACGCGAGGAACGTCGGGTACCTCCACTTCGAGGAGCTGATCGGCGAGCGCCACTGGCGCGCCGACATCGGCCGGGTCCGGATCGTCGGCGTCGACTCGAGCGAGCCCGACATCAACGAGGGTCAGGTCGGGCGCGAGCGGTACGGGTGGATCCGCGAGCAGTTCGACGACCCCGCGGACCTCAAGGTCTTCGTCCTGCACCACCACCTGCTCCCGATCCCCGGGACCGGCCGCGAGCGCAGCACCGTGATGGACGCCGGGGACCTGCTGGAGGTACTCATCAGTGCCGGCGTCAACATCGTCCTGTCCGGTCACAAGCACGTGCCGTACGTGTGGCGCCTGGAAGATCTGTACGTCGCGAACGCCGGCACGGTCTCGTCCCTCCGCGTGCGCGGGTACACGAAGCCCTGCTACAACGTGCTCGAGTTCGAGGGCGATCGCGTGCGGATCACCCGGAAGTATCCCTTCGGCGGTGGCAGCGTCTTCGCGCACTTCTCGATCACGACGGGTGAGCAGTTCCAGCGCGTGTTGGAGCCGCCCGTGCAGCAGCGGACGCCGGCAGCGGGCGCGCAGCAGGGGGATGGGGGTTCGAAGGTTTCGAAGAGCGAGCCGGAAGCGAGCGTCGGCCCCCGAGGAGAGTAAGCCGGGCCATCCGGCCGGCCCGCCCGCACGGGGCCCATCCGCACGATCATCCGCACGATCAGGGAGGCGTCGTGAAGGTCCTCGTTCTCGTCGACGGCGAGCACTACCCTGCGGTCACTCGCTGGGGGATCGAGACCGCCCGTGCGAAGGGACTCGATGCCGTCGCAGCGCTGATGATCGGTGGCACCGAGAAGATCGGATCCGGCGGCGCCATGGATCTCGGCGTTCCGCTCCGACGAGGCGAGGACGATCCGATGGCCGCGCTCGCTGCCGCGATCGACGAGCTTCGCCCCCAGGGAGTGGAGGCGGTGCTCGACATGTCCGACGAGCCCGTCCTCGGATACCGCGAGCGCATGGAGCTGGCGTCGGTGTGCCTCGCCCGCGGCCTCCCGTATCTCGGGGGCGACTTCCGTCTGGACCCACCGATCGACGGACCGCCGCTGGACGTGCCGACGGTGGCCGTCATCGGTACCGGCAAGCGCACCGGCAAGACCGCCCTCGGTGGCGAGGTCGCCCGGACCGCGGCGGCGATGGGGCTCGCTCCGGTGATCGTCGCGATGGGGCGTGGGGGGCCACCCGAACCCCAGGTGGCCAAAGCGGGGACGGTCACCGTGGACTTCCTGCTCGAACTCGTACGCCGGGGGGACCACGCGGCCTCGGATTACCTGGAGGACGCGGTCACGACCGGGGTCACCACGATCGGGGCGCGTCGAGCCGGTGGCGGTCTCGCGGGCCGGCCCGTCGCGACGAACGTGCGGGAGGCGGCCGAGCTCGCGGTCAGCATGGGTCCCGGCGTCGTCGTGCTCGAGGGGAGCGGCTCCGCCGTACCGCCCGTGCCCTGGGACGCGGGCATCCTCGTGGTGCCCGCCGGGCTCCCTGAGGAGTACCTGGCGGGGTACCTGGGGCCCCTGCGACTGTTGCTATCGGACCTGGTGGTTGTTACCATGGCTGACAGCCCAGCCGGGCTCGAGAACCTCCCTGCCCTCAGGTCCCACGTCAGGCGATTGAGCGGTGATGCCCGGCTCATCGTTACGGACTTCAATCCACAACCGCTCGGCGAAGTCGAGGGCAAGGACGTGTTCTTCACCACGACGGCACCCGGGGAGGTTGCCGCGAGGCAGGCTGGATACCTCGAGCAGAACCATGGGTGCCGCGTCGTGGGATGGAGCGCTCGTCTCGCGGACCGGACGGAGCTGGCGAGCGAGATGGACGGTGCTCCCGCGTACGACGTGCTCCTCACGGAGCTGAAGGCCGCGGCGATCGACGTGGCCTGCGACCGGGCCCTGGCTCGGGGCGCGCAGGTCGTGTTCGTCGACAACCGGGCGTTCGCGCTCGAAGGGGAGCCCGACCTCGGCACGGTGCTGAGGGAGACGATCGAGCTCGCGAGAGAGCGGAACCGCCGCAGATGAGCGCAGACAACCCGCCGAGAGATCGAAGCGAGATGAAGCCACAGACCCGGTCCGAGAGCCGGCCAGAGGGCCGAAAGGACCAGAAGAGCCCCCAGATCCTGATCGAGGACGAGCTGACAGGGCTTCCCTACTCCAAGGGCCTGCATGCGTCCGAGGTCATGGTGACGGGACTCGCGCCGTACCGCGCGTATCAGGTCGCGGAGGCCGTCGAGGAGCGACTGATCGAACGCGCCACCCCGTCGATCTCGAGCCACGAGCTCGCCGAGCTCACGCTCACCGTGATCGAAGAGCTCGCCGGCGAGCGGTACGCGGAGAACTACCGGCGCTGGCGGCAGGTCGAGGACCTCGAGGTCCCGATCGTCGTCATGATCGGGGGCACGACCGGCGTCGGGAAGTCGACGATCGCCACGCAGCTGGCGACGCGCCTCGGGATCGTCCGGGTCGTCGCGACCGACGCGATCCGCGAGGTCATGCGGGCGCTGTTCTCTCGAGAGCTGATGCCCGCCCTGCACACGTCGTCGTTCGATGCCGGCTCGGTGCTCCGCGAGCCGCCGACGCGCGACGCCGTGATCGTGGGCTTCCGCGAGCAGACGGCTGCGGTCGCGGTCGGCGTACACGCGCTGCTGGACCGTGCCGCCATGGAAGGGACGAGCTTGATCATCGAAGGGGCGCACATCGTGCCGGGGTTCCTGGATCCCGCGGCGTGGGAGGACCGGGTCCTCGCCGTGCCGGTGATCCTCGCGGTCGAGGAGGAAGACGTCCACCGCCGGCACTTCTCGGTGCGCGCATCCGACCACGCCGGGCGGCCGGCGTCCCACTACCTCGATTCGTTCGACAACATCCGGCGCGTCCAGCGCTACATCAAGAGTCAGGCCTTGAGCCACGGCGTGCCGGTGGTTTCGAACTACACCTTCGACCGCTCGCTGTCGTCGGTCATCGACCTCGTCATGGAACGTGCGACCGAGCGAACCGGGGACGCAACCCGTGTCGGTCTCGCAACCGAAGGGGGAAGCTCGTGAAACTGTTCCTGGACACCGCCAGCATCGAGGAGATCCGCGAGATCAACCGTTGGGGTGTCCTCGGCGGCGTGACGACCAACCCGTCGCTGGTCGCGAAGGAGGCCGACGATCCCGCGCGGGTCTGGAAGGAGATCCTGTCGGAGGTCGAGGGTCCGATCTCGCTCGAGACGACGGAGCTCGAGGTCGAGCCGATGTACCAACAGGGGGTCGAGCTCGCGCAGATGGCGCCCAACGCAGTCGTCAAGGTGCCGATGACCCCGAACGGGCTCAGCGTCGGCAAGCGGCTGACCGACGAGGGGACCAAGGTCAACGTCACGCTGGTGTTCTCGCCGGCGCAGGCGATCTTGGCTGCGGAGATCGGCGCCTACATCGTCTCCCCGTTCCTCGGACGGCTGGACGACGTCGCCGCCGACGGGATGGACGTGCTCCGGAACATCTGCCGGATCTACGAGGTTCAAGGCTACGAGACCAACGTCCTGGCGGCCTCGCTCCGCCACCCCATGCACATCGTCGAGGCCGCGGAAGCGGGCGCCGACATCGCCACGATGCCGTTCGCGGTCTTCAAGCAGCTCGTCAAGCACCCGCTCACCGATATCGGATTGGAAAAGTTCCTCCAGGACTGGAAGAGCCTGCACGAGGAACTGCAGAAAGGAGCCTGAGTGGCCACCATGGAGAAGAACACCCTCGAAGGAAAGGTCGCGGCCGAGTTGCACGAGATCGCGTCCGACCTCGGGATCGAGGGTCACAAGGGGCTGAAGAAAGCCGACCTGATCGACCGGATCCTCACGCACGCGAACGGTGCGCAGGCACCTTCATCGGCCGAGACGGCCACCGAGCAACGGCCAGACCGCGTGGGAAGCGGTGACGGGTACGTGGACTCGCGCGAGCGATCGGGCAACGAGCGATCGGGCAACGAGCGATCGGGCAACGGTGGGGAGCGAACGGGCAACGCCGGCGTCCGTACCAACGAGCGGCAGAACGAGCGGCAGTCCGAGCGTCCCCAGCAGGAGCGGTTCGACCGCGAGCGCTCGGGCGGCGGCGGCGGCCCGGCCCGAGACCAGGGAGCCGGGACGCGATGGCGCTCGCCGGCGTCCCTCCCGTGAGGAACGCCGTCGCCAGCGCGAGGAACGCCGTGTTCGCGAGATCGAGATGCGCGAGGAGGAGATCCAGACCGCCCCGACGGCGACCGGGCTCCTCGACGTCCTGCCCGAGGGGTACGGGTTCCTGCGAACGTCCGGCTTCCTGCCCGGTCAGCAGGACATCTACGTGTCGCTCTCCCAGGTGCGCCGGTTCATGCTCCGCAAGGGCGACACCGTGACCGGCAAGGTCCGGGCGCCGAAGGACAGCGAGAAGTACTTCGCGCTGTTGCAGATCGACACGGTGAACGGCGTCGATCCCCAGGAAGCCCAGCAGCGGCCCGTGTTCGAGAAGCTCACGCCGCTGTTCCCGCACGATCGCTTCCGACTCGAGACCGGGCCGGCCGATGTGACGGGCCGGATCATCGACATGATCGCGCCCATCGGGAAGGGACAGCGGGGCATGGTCGTCTCGCCGCCGAAGGCGGGGAAGACCACGGTCCTCAAGAGCATCGCGAACGGGATCATCAACTCGAGCCCCGACACGCATGTGATCATCCTGTTGGTCGACGAGCGTCCCGAGGAAGTGACCGACTGGCAGCGCACGGTCATGCCGGCCGAGGTGGTCTATTCGACGTTCGACAAGCCGCCGGACCAGCACATCCAGGTGACGGAGCTCGTCCTGGAGCGCGCGAAGCGCCTCGCCGAGATGGGTCAGGACGTCGCGATCATCCTGGACTCGATCACCCGGCTGGCTCGCGCGTACAACCTGGCCGCGCCGGCGTCCGGCAAGATCCTGTCGGGTGGGATCGACTCGACGGCGCTGTACCCGCCGCGTCGTTTCTTCGGCGCCGCGCGGAACATCGAGGAAGGTGGCTCGCTCACGATCATCGCGAGCGCGCTCGTCGAGACCGGCTCGCGGATGGACGAAGGGATCTTCGAGGAGTTCAAGGGCACCGGGAACATGGAGATCCGCCTCGACCGCACGATGGCCGAGAAGCGCCTGTTCCCGGCGATCAACGTCGAGGCCTCGAGCACCCGCAAGGAGGAGCTGCTCCTTCCGACCGAGGAGCTCGCGCTGGTCTGGCGCCTGCGCCGTGTGCTCCACGCGCTCGAGCCGGGTGCCGCCCTGGAGCTGCTCACCGACAAGATCCGCCAGACGAAGTCCAACGAGCAGTTCCTGAAGGAGATCGCAAAGGCCCCCGCCTCGTAACATGAGGGCACGAGCCCATCAAGCGGGACCACCATCCGGTGACCACGGGCGCCTCAAGTAGCGCGCAGCGCGATAGGCGCGATTTCACAGGTGGTCGTTCGCGGAGCGAACGAGCGGCTGGGAAGGAGAGAAACATGAAGCAAGACATCCACCCCGAATACAAGATCGCGACGGTCCACTGCTCGTGCGGCAACACGT
Organism: uncultured Actinomycetes bacterium; assembly: GCA_963786805.1. Classification (GTDB taxonomy): domain Bacteria; phylum Actinomycetota; class UBA4738; order UBA4738; family HRBIN12; genus CALGFI01. The sequence continues at coordinate 233,832 of CAWBAK010000004.1, read as the reverse complement.
TCCAGACCCGGAGCACGAAGTCGGAGCTGCGCGTGGAGATCTGCTCGAACTGCCACCCGTTCTACACGGGCAAGCAGAAGCTGATCGACGCGGGCGGTCGGGTCGAGCGCTTCCAGCGCCGCTACGCGAAGCAACAGGAGGAGTCCACGGCGCGCGGGGCAGAGCGAGAGCGCGCGGCGCCCGCGGCGCCCCGCGCGACGCCGGCTTCACGCCCCGCCCCTGAGGCTGCTCCGGAGCCGGAGGCCGCACCCAGCCGGAGGCCGCACTCCCGGAGCCCGAGGCCGTCTCGTCCGAGCCCGCGCTCGAGCCCGAAGAATCCTGACCGGGCCTCGATGGCCGGCGAGGCGAAGGCTCGAACCCACTACTACGGCGGCCAGGCGGTCGTCGAAGGCGTGATGATGCGCGGCCGCGACGTCTGGGCCGTCGCGGTCCGTCGTCCCTCGGGCGACGTCCATCTCGAGTCGCACGAGATCGAATCGGTGGCGAAGCGGCACCCGATCCTCCAGAAGCCGTTCCTGCGCGGAGTGATCGCGCTCGGGCAGGCGCTCGCGATCGGCTTCCGCGCGCTGTCGATCTCGGCGCGCGAGTCGGCGCCCGAGGACGAGCAGCTGACGTCGCGCCAGATGGCTCTGTCGTTCGTCTTCGCGGCCGTGATCTTCCTCGCACTGTTCATCGTGCTTCCGGCCGCGACGTTCCGCTGGGTCGGGAAGGCGATCGACTCGAGCATCCTCACCAACGTTCTCGAGGGCGTGTTCCGCGTCGGGTTGTTCCTCGGTTACCTCGCGGTGATCGGGCGGGCGAAGGACATCCGCCGCGTGTTCGCATACCACGGCGCCGAACACAAGACGATCGCGGCGTTCGAGCACGACGACGACCTGGTTCCCGAGAAGGTCGATCGGTATCCGACGCTGCACGTGCGATGCGGCACGAACTTCCTCCTCCTCGTCATGGTCATCACGATCTTCGTCTTCGCCCTCTTCGGGAACCCGGGTCTGTGGTGGCGGATCGGCTCGCGGATCATCGCCATCCCGGTCATCGCGGGGATCGCGTTCGAGCTCCTTCGCCTCGGCGCGCGCTTCCCGAGCTCCCGGTTCATGCGCGCGGTCATGACGCCGGGGCTGTGGCTGCAGAAGATCACGACGAAGCCGCCGGACCGGGACCAGATCGAGGTGGCCATCGCCTCGTTCAACGAGGTCCTCCGCCGCGAGGCGGAGCTGAAAGCCGCCGAAGCCTGACTCGACCTCGGCTCCGAAGCTCCAGGCCGAAGCGCGCACGCCAGGTGCTTGCATCCGAGATCCTCGCGTGTAGCGTCGTGGGGTCCCCCGCGCGATCGAGGAGGCTTCCCCCCATGTCCGCGACCGAGCTCGACCTACCGGTTCTCATGGCCGCCGAGCAGATCCGGCGACGCGAGTTCGTCACGATCCGCCGGGGCTATGACCCGGACCAGGTCCGTGACTACCTCGACCAGCTCGCCCACCAGGTCGACCTGATGGCCTCGATGATCCGCGAGGCGCGCCTGGACGCGGAGTCCGCGGTCCGCGCCGGTTCGTCCCCCAAGACCGATCCGTACGAGCAGCTGGCCAGCCGCGTGGCGTCGGTGATCCGCGAGGCGGACGAGGTGGCCGAGCGGACCCGTTCGGAGGCGCACCGCGACGCCGAGCGAGCGCTGGAGCAGGCGCGGACGGACGCGGACCGGATCCGACTCGACGCACAGACCCACGCCGAACAGTCGCGCGAGGAGGCCGAGCGCTCGGTCCACGAAGCGCGCGAACAGGCGGACCGCACGATCGCCGGTCTCGCGACTCGCCGCGAGGCGCTCGTGGGACAGCTGTCGCAGATGCAGGAGCGCCTGATCGGCGTCGCGCGGGACCTCGAGGACGCGATCGTGATGCCGGAGATCGTCGCCGAGGAGCCCCCCGACGGGGGATGGAGCGCGCCGGCGAGCTCGCCGGGGGAGATGCCGTCGGGAGCGTTCCAGATCGTCGACGTGCGGACCGGCGATGAGCCTTCCGTGTTTGCGACCGGACCTTCATCCGGCGCGTCGGACGACGTGTTCGCCGGCCTCGACGATCCTTCGTACGAGGAGCTGTGGGAAGGCGCCGAGTCGATCCACCTGGAGATGCCGGACATCCCGCCGCTCGATCTCTCGTGGGACTCCGACGAGGACGACCCGCAGACCTCCTGACCTCCCCTCGTCCCATCACGCGCCGCCGCGCCCGCTCCGGGCCGGGATAATCGACGGATGGACATCGGGAACCGCCTGTCGGAGGTCGAGTCGCGCTACGAGCAGGTTCAGGCCGAGATGGCCTCGCCCGATCTCGCCGCGGACCACGACCGGATGCGCCGCCTCGGCCAGGAGTTCTCCGAGCTGCAGGAGATCGTCGTGCCCTATCGGGACCTCCGCGAGGCCCAGCGGCAGGCCGAGGAGGCGCGGGCGCTCGCCAAGGACGAGTCCGACCCCGAGATGGCGGCGTTCCTGCGGGACGAAGCCGACGCCGCCGACGGACGGGCGGCGGGCCTTCGGACGCGGCTCGAGCAGCTCCTCGTCACGAAGGATCCGAACGACGACAAGAACGTGGTCGTCGAGATCCGCGCGGGAGCCGGAGGAGACGAGGCCGCGCTGTGGGCCGGTGAGCTGTTCGAGATGTATCGCCACTACGCCGAGCGCCGGCGGTGGAAGACCGACGTGCTTTCCGCCTCGCCCTCGGATCTCGGCGGTTTCAAGGAAGTGGTGCTCGAGGTCCGAGGCAAGGGCGCGTACTCGAGGCTGAAGCACGAGTCCGGGGGTCACCGCGTCCAGCGGGTCCCGGTCACCGAGTCCTCGGGGCGGATCCACACCTCCACCGCGACCGTCGCCGTCCTGCCCGAGGCCGAGGAGGTCGAGGTCGAGGTCCGGCCGGAGGATCTGCAGATCGACGTGTATCGCTCTTCGGGTCCGGGAGGCCAGAGCGTGAACACGACCGACTCCGCGGTCCGGATCACCCACAAGCCGACCGGGATCGTCGTCGCGACCCAGGAGGAGCGGTCGCAGCTGCAGAACCGCGAGAAGGCGATGCGATACCTGCGCGCCCGCCTCCTGCTTCGCGCACAGGAGGAGGCGGCGTCCAAAGAGGCGGCATCCCGCCGTTCCCAGGTCGGGACGGGCGAGCGCGCCGAGAAGATCCGCACCTACAACTTCGCGGAGAACCGGGTCACCGATCACCGGATCAAGCTGACGTCCTACCGCCTGCAGGACGTGCTCGCCGGCGACATCGACGAGTTCGTCGACGCGCTCGAGGCCGCAGAGCGCGCCGCCCAGCTCGCCGACGACGGGAATGGGTGAGCCGTGGGTCCCGCGGACGTCCTTCGGCGAGCGACCGAGTACCTCGACCGCCACGGGGTCGAGAGTCCTCGGACGAGCGCGGAGCAACTCATGATGCACGTGCTCGGTACGGACCGCGCCGGGCTCTACTCGCGCACCGAAGGCCTGGACACGCGCGAGGCGCGCATGTTCGGCCGCGCGATCTGCCAGCGATGCACGGGAACGCCGCTGCAGCACCTCACCGGCGAACAGGGGTTCCGTCGGATCGTCGTTGAGGTTCGACCTGGCGTCTTCGTCCCGCGACCGGAGACCGAGGTCCTCGTTGGACTCGCGCTCGACGCCGTCGCCGGGATCGAGGACCCCGTGGTCGTCGACGTGGGAACGGGGACGGGGGCGATCGCGCTCGCCGTCAAGGACGAGCGTCCGGACGCGACCGTCTATGCCACAGACCGCTCGGCCGAGGCCCTCGAGCTCGCGGCGTCGAACGCGCAGCGGCTCGGCCTGGACGTGCACCTGCTCGAGGGCGACCTCCTCGCGCCACTGCCGGACGAGCTGCGCGGGTGGGTCGACCTCGTCGTGAGCAATCCGCCCTATCTCACGCCCAACGAGTACGCCGACCTCCCAGCCGAGGTGAAGGCCGACCCCGAGCTCGCGCTCCTCGGCGGCCCCGACGTCTACGAGCGCCTGGCGGCCGAGGCCCTCCGCTGGCTGCGTGACGGCGGCGTGTTGGCGGTGGAGATCGGCGCGTCGCAGGGCCGAGCGCTGGCAGACGCGCTCTCCCGATCCTTCATGGACGTGCGCGTCGAACCCGATCTCGCCGGCCGGGACCGGGTCGTGCTCGCCCGCCGGCCGTGACCCGCCACGATCGGGAGCGGATCGTGCTCGACCTCCGCCCGTGAGCGAGCCCGTGCACCAGGCCGCCGACGCCGCGCTTCGCGGCGACGCCGTCGTGCTCCCCACCGACACCGTCTACGGGGTCGGGACCCGGCCCGACGACGCGGCCGCCACGGCGCGCCTGTTCGCCTTGAAGGGGAGACCCGAGAACCTCGAGCTTCCCGTCCTCGTTCCGTCGGTGGGCGTGGCTCGCACGATCGCCGCGTTCGACGAACGCGCGTCTACCCTCGCTCGCCGGTTCTGGGCCGGGCCGCTGACGCTGGTGCTTCCTCGCACCGAGACGAGTCGCGGATGGGGGCTCGGCGGCGACGAAGGAACGATCGGCGTGCGGATGCCGCATCACCCGCTCGCGCTCGCGGTGCTTGCGCTCACCGGACCTCTCGCCGTGACGAGCGCGAACCGTTCCGGCAAGCCAACGCCGTCCACGTGCGACGGTGTGCTGGCGGTGTTCGGCGACCGCGTCGCCGTCTACCTCTGCGATGCGTCGCCACTCGAGGGCTCGGCGTCGACGGTGGTCGATCTCGCGCACGGGGAGCCACGGTTCCTTCGCGTCGGGGCGCTCGCGACGGACGAAGTCCTCTCGGCACTCGACGACATGCAGGGCGACTTTGGGCGAAAGAGCGAGGTGTAGACTCCCGCTTCCATGGCCTCCATCCTCGTCGTGTGCACCGGCAACGTGTGCCGTTCACCGATCGCCGAGGGCATGTTGCGCTCGATCCTGCGGTCGCGATTCGGTGATGCGGCGCCGTCGGTCGCCTCCGCCGGGACCGCCGGCTGGGTGGGTTCGGCCGCCGATCCGAGCTCGATCGCCGCCGCCGCGGAGCTGGGCATCGACATCTCCGCCCACCGAGCCCGGCAGCTCGAGCCCGACCTGGTCACGGCCGCGTCGCTCGTTCTGGCGATGGCGAGCGAGCACCGAGATGCGGCGTTCCGCCTGTTCCCGGAGACGGCGGGACGGATCTTCACGCTCAAAGAACTCGTTCGCCTCTTGGAGGAGCTCCCGGGTGTCCCTCCGATCGGCAAGCCCGACGATGTCCTCGCGTCACAGGTGTCTGCCGCCCACGCATCCCGCTCCGGCGCGATCCGGGACTGGAGGCTCGACGAGGACGTCATGGACCCCCTAGGTATGCGGCCGGACGCCTTCAGGGCCGTGGCACGGGATCTCGACGACCGCTGCACGCGCTTGGTCGACGGCCTCTTCGGCCGCGCTCCGGCGCGAACGGCGGCCGCGACCGAAGGAAACTGAACGTGCGCATCGCGATGGGATGCGATCACGCCGGGTATCCGCTGAAGGAAGCGCTCAAGGTGTTCCTGAACGAGGAGGGCCACGAGGTCGAGGACTTCGGGACCGACTCGGAGGAGATGGTGGACTACCCGGACTTCTGCGCCGCGGCGGCCCGCGCGGTGGTCGACGGACGGGCCGATCGCGGCATCGTGCTCGGTGGTTCCGGCCAGGGCGAGCAGCTCGCGGCGAACAAGGTCCAGGGGTCGAGGGCCGCGCTCTGCAACGACCTGTACCTGGCGGAGCTCTCGCGGCGGCACAACGACGCGAACGTGCTGGCCATGGGTGGACGGATCGTCGCGGTCGCCCTGGCGAAAGAGATCGTCCGGCTGTGGCTGGCGACGCCGTTCGAGGGTGGTCGCCACGCGCGCAGGCTGGAGCAGGTGGCCGAGATCGAACGGGGAGAACGCTGATGAAGGATTTCGTCGCCGACTGGGACTCGCTCACGCGAACCGATCCCGAGGTCGCACGCGCGATCGCCGACGAGGTCGGGCGGGAGCGGACGACGCTGCGTCTGATCGCCTCCGAGAACTACGCGAGCCCCGCGGTCCTCGCCGCGCAGGCCTCGACGATGAACAACAAGTACGCGGAGGGGTATCCGGGACGCCGGTACTACGGAGGCTGTGAGTTCGTCGACGTGGTCGAACGCCTCGCCATCGAGCGGGCGAAGCAGCTGTTCGGCGCCGACCACGCGAACGTCCAGCCGCATGCCGGCGCGCAAGCGAACATGGCGGTGTTCGGCGCGTTCCTGGAACCGAGGTCCGACGACAAGGTCCTGGGTCTGGTCCTGGCGCACGGGGGACATCTCACCCACGGTTCTCCCGTGAACGTCTCGGGCAAGTGGTTCAACTTCGTCGGGTACGAGGTCGACCGCGAGACCGAGCAGCTGGACTACGACCGGGTCCGCGACCTCGCGAAGGAACATCGCCCGAAGATCGTGCTGGCCGGCTACACCGCGTACCCACGTCTGATCGACTGGAGCGCCTTCCGGAGCATCGCCGACGACGTCGGGGCCATCCTGTGGGTGGACGCCTCCCACTTCATCGGGCTGTGCGCCGGCGGCGCCTACCCGAGCCCGGTCCCGTTCGCCGACGTCGTCACGTTCACGACACACAAGACGTTGCGGGGCCCCCGGGGCGCCATCGTGCTCAGCACCGAGGAACACGCCAAGGCGATCGACAAGGCCGTGTTCCCGATGATGCAAGGAGGTCCGCTCGAGCACATCATCGCGGCCAAGGCCGTCTGCCTGAAGGAGGCGATGAGTCCGGACTTCGCGGACTACGCCGCCCGGGTGGTGCGCACCGCGCGCTCGCTCGCGCAGGGTCTGGCGGACGAGGGCGTCCGGATCGTCTCCGGGTGGCACCGACTCGCACCTCGCGCTGTGCGACCTGAGGCCGCTCGGCATCGGCGGGAAAGACGCGGAGGCCGTCTGCGACGAGATCGGCGTCGCGATCAACAAGAACGGGATCCCCTTCGACCCGATGCCCCCGATGAACCCGTCGGGGATCCGTGTGGGAACGCCGGGCCCGGCGACGATCGGGATGGACGAGCCGGAGATGAAAGAGGTTGCGAGCATCATCGGCGACGCGCTCCGGCATCCGGGTGACGAGCGCGTGAAGGAGTCCTGCCGCGCGCGGGTCGCCGGGCTGATGAGCCGCTTCCCCGTCTACCCGGCCTGAGCGTGCGCGCTCGTCCTGCCGCCGCCCGCCGCTCCGGCACGCGGTAGCATCGACCGACTTGGCGAGCTACCTCGTTGTCTTCGCCGTGAGCGCGGGTGTGACCTTCCTGACCACGCCGCTCGTTCGGCAGCTCGCGCTCCGCATCGGCTGGATCGACCGGCCGTCGGACCGCAAGGTGCATCCCATGCCCACGCCCACGGTCGGGGGACTCGCGATCCACTTCGGGGTGCTCGCCGGCTTGCTCGCGGCGCGATTCATCCCGTTCCTCAACACGCTCTACGACACGAGCTCCGATCTCGACGCGGCCGCCATCGCCGGGACGGCGATCGTCGTGCTCGGTGTGGTCGACGATACGCGCGGCGTCTCGGCGCTCGGCAAGCTGTCGGGGCAGGTCCTCGTCGCCGGCCTGGTCGTGCTCCTCGGTGTGCAGCTCCTGTGGGTGTACCTGCCGGGGCAGCTCGTCTCGCTCTCCGCCGACATGGCGGTCCCACTCACCATCCTGTGGGTCCTCGCACTCGTGAACGCCATCAACCTGATCGACGGCCTCGACGGCCTCGCCGCCGGCATGGTGGCGATCGCCGCGGGCGCGTTCTTCATCTACATGGCGTGGCCGCAGGCGGGATCCGAGGTCGAAGCGAGCACGACGGCGGTCCTTTCCGCGATCGCGGCCGGAGCGGCGATCGGGTTCCTGCCGTGGAACTTCCATCCCGCGAAGATCTTCATGGGGGACTCGGGGGCGATGCTGCTCGGCGTCGTCCTGGCCGTGGCGACCATCTCGGGCGTCGGCCGGGACATCGAGGGGCCGGAGCCCGGCGACCTGGCCGTGATCGCGATCCCGATCGCCGTCCCGCTGCTCGTGCTCGCCGTGCCGCTGCTCGACGTGGTGCTCGCGATCGTCCGGCGGATGCGGCGAGGGCTCGGCATCTCCCATGCCGACAAGGAGCACATCCACCATCGGTTGTTGGAGATCGGGCACTCACACCGGCAAGCGGTGCTCCTCATGTACCTGTGGGCGGCGCTGATCTCGGGCTGCGCGCTCGCCATCGCCTTCATCGACGGCGGCGAGCTCGTCATCGCGATCGTGGCGGGGGCGATCCTGGTGGCCACGGTCCTTCCCCGGCTGATCCGGGACCGATCGCCTCGCGGCAGCGACCGGCTGAGCGTGCTCGGCAACGGAGCCGGCGCCCCGCCGCGCCCCTCGCCCGGAGACGGGCCCCCGCCTTCGGACGGCGCTCCCCCTTCGGACGGCGCTCCTCCGGCCCGGGCGCGGATCGAGGACGTGTCCTGACGCAACCGTTCGAGCCCACAAGCCGGTTCCCGTCCGGGGCCGTTGTCCAGCGCGTACAACACGGGGAGAGGAACTCGTCGAGCGGGCCCGGGCGGCGCTCGAGCGCGGGTGGGTGATAATCCGGCTTTGGGTGCGGGATAATCGTCGTACCGAACGGCGTTCGACGAGCGCCGGTGGATCCCGCATGGAGACCCGAGGGGGCGTGGTGGCGGAGGTCGACGTTCGGCTCGAACGTGTGACCAAGGACTTCGGCGAGATGGTCGCCGTCGACGACCTCTCGCTCGACATCGCGGAGGGCGAGTTCTTCAGCCTGCTCGGTCCCTCCGGATGCGGCAAGACGACGACCCTTCGGATGATCGGCGGCTTCGAGGAGCCGACCCGGGGCACGATCTACCTCGGGGGACGCGACGTCACCGACCTCCCGCCCCACAAGCGGAACGTGAACACGGTCTTCCAGTCCTACGCCTTGTTCCCGCATCTGAACGTCCACGAGAACGTTGCCTTCGGCCTGCGGAGGAAGAAGGTGCAGGACGGAGACATCAAGACCCGCGTGGGCGAAGCGCTACGCCTGGTCGACCTCGAAGGGTTCGAGAAACGCCGGCCCGGTCAGATGTCGGGCGGGCAACAGCAGCGCGTCGCGCTCGCCCGCGCCCTCGTGAACGCGCCGAAGGTGCTCCTGCTCGACGAGCCGCTCGGCGCGCTCGACCTCAAGCTCCGCAAGCAGATGCAGCTCGAGCTGAAGCGCATCCAGCAAGAGGTCGGGATCACGTTCATCTACGTCACGCACGACCAGGAAGAGGCGATGACGATGTCCGATCGCCTCGCCGTCATGCGCCTGGGCAAGATCGAGCAGATCGGTCCGCCGGAGGAGGTCTACGAGAGCCCGACGACGCAGTTCGTCGCCGCGTTCCTCGGCGCGTCCAACCTGCTGGAAGGAGAGCTGAAGGAGCAGCGCAACGGCACCTCGTCCGTGCTGCTCGCCGGCGGCGACGTGGTCCACCTGCCGTCGGACCGAGCGCCGTTCCAGCCGGGCGCGAGCGTGCTCGTCGGCGTTCGGCCCGAGAAGATCACGATCGCGGCCGAGAACGACTCGGGGTTGGCCTCGGGATGGAACGCCGTGACCGGTCTGCTCCGCATGTCGACCTACATCGGGGTGAGCCACCAGTACCGGGTCGAGGGCCCGGGCGGGCACGAGCTCACGGTCTGGGTTCAGAACCTGGGAACCGAACCGCCGCCGCAGCCCGGCGAGCGGGTTCGTCTGTCGTGGCAATGGGAGCACACGTTCGCCGTGCTCCCACAGGAGGACCTGAGCGAGGAGGACGAGGAATGAGCGAGCGCGAGCGGTCCATGGTGGATCCCGCCGTCATGCAGGAGATCCTCAGGCGCCGCCTTACCCGGCGGAACGTGCTGCGGGGCGCGGGCGTGGGCGTGGCCGGCTTCAGCCTCGCCGGGTTGCTGGCGGCCTGCGGTGACGACGGAGGCGGCGGCAACGGCAACGGCAACGGCGAGACGGGCTTCGACATCGCGCGAGATCTACGCCGGGGAGCCCGGAGACACGGTGAACTTCGCCAACTGGCCCTTCTACCTCGACCAGTCGAAGGACAGCGACGGGAACGTGTTCAACCCGAGCCTTCGGCAGTTCGAGAAGCAGACCGGCATGTCGGTCAACTACCGGGACGTGATCAACGACAACGCGGAGTTCTTCGGCGCGATCCAGCCCCTCCTGGCGGGCGGCGACGACCCCGGCTGGGACATCATCGTGATGACGAACGGGCGATACTTCACGACCCTCGTCGCGAACGACTGGATCTACCCGCTCGATCCGAGCCGGCGTCCCAACTTCGACGCGAACGCCGCACCATGGGCCAAGAACCCCTTCTACGACCCGGGCAACCAGTTCGGCATGGCCTGGCAGTCCGGGATCACCGGCATCGGCGTCAACCGCAAGTCTGGTGAACGGCGAGGTCACGAAGCTGGACGATCTCGCGAACCCGGACAAGGTCGGCACGGCGAGGGTCGGCATGATCGAAGGGGACATGCCCGACTTCGTGATGATCAACCTGGGGATCGATCCCACGACCTCCGGCCCGGCCGAGTGGCAGGAGGCCGCCGACTGGCTCCGGTTCCAGCAGGAGTCGGGCACGGTCAGGAGCTACGGGGGCAACGACTACCTGACCGATCTCCAATCCGAGAACACGACCGCCGCCATGGCGTGGTCCGGCGACGTCCTCTACTCCGAGGTCTGGCTCGGGTTCGACATGGAGTTCGTGTTCCCCGATGGCGGGGCGCTCCTGTGGATCGACAACATGATGATCCCCGCCGGCGCGCAGAACCCCGTCGGGGCGATGGAGGTCATGGACTTCTACTACGACCCGGAGGTCGCGACGAAGGTCACGGAGTGGGTGCTGTACATGTCGCCCGTGCCGGCCACCCAAGAGTCTCATCGTCCAGGACGCCGATGCGGCCCAGGAAGACGGCTTCAAGGGCTACGCGAACAAGCTGTACCAGACCGCGGAGAGCCCGTTCCTGTACCCCGACGACGAGTTCATCTCGCGCACCTCGTTCGGGCGTGACCTGAGGACCGACGAGGAGACCGAGGAGTGGGACTCGATCTTCCTGCCGATCACGCAGGGTTGAGCATCGCGTGAGCGAAGCGGACCGAGCGGCGGAGCCGACCCCCGGCGCATTGCCCGGGCGGCGGACGCTCCGGTCGCGACAGCGGCTCACCCCGTACGCGCTGCTGTCACCGGCGGGCACCTACCTGTTCATCTTCTTCCTGCTTCCGCTCGGCCTGATGCTGTACACCTCGCTGCAGAGCGGGGGACTGCTCTCGGGCGGGTTCCGGTTCAGCTGGGAGTTCGGCAACTACACGGAGGTGTTCGGCCAGTATCAGCATCAGTTCATCCGGTCGATCGAGTACTCGGCGATCGTCACCGTCGTGGCGCTCCTGCTCGCCTATCCGATGACCTACTGGATCGCCTTCTACGGAGGGCGATTCAAGTCCTCACTCCTGTTGCTGATCCTGATGCCGTTCTTCGTCTCGTTCGTGATCCGGACGATCCAGTGGAAGTTCATCCTCGGCGACAACGGGCCGGTCCTCGGCGCGCTGAAGAGCCTCGGGCTCCTGCCGGACGAGTTCCGGGTCCTCGCCACGCCGTTCGCCGTCGTCGCCGGCATCACGTACGGCTTCCTGCCGTTCACGGCGCTCCCGCTCTACGTCGCCCTCGAGCGGATCGACAAACGGCTCGTCGAGGCGGCCAAGGACCTGTACGCGAGCCGGTGGCAGGCCTTCCGCAAGGTGGTGTGGCCGCTCTCGCTCCCGGGTGTGTTCGCCGCGTTCCTGCTGACGTTCGTCCCGGCCACGGGCGACTACGTGAACGCCGACCTGCTCGGCGGACCGGGCACGACGATGATCGGCAACGTCATCCAGCAGAAGTTCCTGCTCGAGCTCGACTACCCGGAGGCCTCGGCGCTCTCCGTCATCTTGATGCTCGTGATGCTCGTGCTCGCCAGCCTCTATGCGCGAGTCCTGGGGACCGAGGACGTCGCCCGCGCGGCCGGAGCGCAGGTATGAGCACGATCGAGATCGCGGCGCGCACCTCCGAGGATCGCCGGAACCCCGCACCCGCGCACCGGCCGAACAAGCGGTGGACCCGCTTCATCCTGCCGGTGTACACGATCCTGATGATCCTGTACCTGGCGAGTCCGATCTTCGTGATGATCCTCTACGGCTTCAACGACATCCCCGGCGACCGACAGACCCCGAAGTTCTTCGGCTTCACGCTGGACTGGTGGAAGAACGTCTTCAACATCCCGGGCCTCCCGGAGGCGTTCCGGAACTCGCTGAAGATCGCACCGGTCTCGGCGGCGATCTCCACCGTGCTCGGGACGCTGTTCGGCCTCGCCCTCGGGCGCTACCGCTTCCGCGGGCTCCGGCCGGTGGACTTCGTGATCTTCCTCGCGATCGCCGTGCCCGAGATCGTGCTGGGCGCGTCGTTGCTGTCGATGTTCGTCCTGGTGGAGTTCCCGCCGTTGGGGTTCGTCACGATCTTGCTCTCGCACATCGGCTTCTCGATCGCGTTCGTGGCCGTGACCGTTCGAGCCAGGGTCCAGGGTCTGGACCGGAACCTGGAGGACGCGGCGCAGGACCTGTTCGCGACGCCGATCACCGCGTTCTTCAAGGTGACCTTGCCGCTCATCGCCCCGGCGATCCTGGCCGGGTTCCTGCTCGCGTTCGTGCTGTCGCTCGACGACTTCGTCATCACGAACTTCGTTGCGGGTCAGACCCCGACCTTCCCGCTCTGGGTCTACGGGGCGCAGCGGATCGGCATCCCGCCGCAGGTGAACGTGATGGGCACGCTCTTGTTCTCGGCCGGGATCCTCGCGGCCGTCGTGAACGTGCTGGCGCAGCGGCGCCGCGGCCGCTCCTGAATCCCGCCCTCGGGGTTGCGCCGAACGCTCGGGGGGCGCTCCCCGGACTTCGTGAAATCCTTCACAAGCTCGGGCGAAAACCGCCATCTACCTGCGGAAACAGGCGTTCCAACGTTTGACGGTGGAAACGGGCCGCCGATATACTCGGCGCCCCATGGCCGGATCGGATCGAAGCAAGTCCTGGGCCGGCATGGGGACCGGGTGGACGATCACCTCGATGATCCTCGGAGGGATGCTCGCCTGGGGCGGGATCGGGTACGGGATCGACTGGCTCGCAGGGACGCCGAACATCTTCACCGCGATCGGCTTCGTGCTCGGCGGCGGCGGAGGCATCTACCTGGTGTACCTGCGATACGGACGGGAGAGGGGTGGCGGCGACGGAGCCTGAGCGCGAACTGATCCGGCGTGTCCTGCCGTTCGCGCTCCCGGCCATCGCCGTCGCCTACGCCGCCGGGGCGCTCGCCTCGGCCGGCGCCGCCCGATCGGCCGCGATCGGCGTCGCGGTGGTCGTGGCGAACTTCGCGGCCCACGGCCTGTCGCTCGCCTGGGCGGCGAAGATCTCGCCCACCGTGCTGGTCGGGGTCGGGCTCGGCGGTTTCGCCGTCCGGCTCGGCACGATCGTGGTGGCCCTGGTCCTGCTCGACCGGATCTCGTGGTTCTCCCCGGTCGCGTTCGCGGCCGCCCTGGTGCCCTCGACGATCGCCCTGCTCGCGTTCGAGGCGAAGGTGCTCTCTGGACGCCTGCAGGGTGAGCTCTGGCGGTTCCCGACCGGGGCGCAGCGGTGATCGAGCTCCTCGCGCAGTTCCATCCGCCCACCACGAAGGACTTCGTGTGGGGCTGCTGGGGACCGTCGCTTCGGATCGGCGGACTGAGCTTCTGCCTGAACTTCATCACGTTCCTGGTGCTGATGGGACTGCTCCTGTGCGTCGCGTTCTTCTTCTTCTCCCTGCGCCGGACCAGCGTCGTGCCGGGGAAGTTCCAGAGCCTGGCCGAGCTCGGCATCCAATTCGTCCGGGAGAACATCGCGATCCCGATGATCGGCCCCGAGGGCAACCAGTTCATGCCGCTGCTGGCAACGCTGTTCTTCGCGATCTTCTTCTGGAACATCTTCGAGGTCGTTCCCGGCGTGAACTTCTCGTCGAACAGCCGGATCGCCTTCCCCTTGGTCATGGCGATCGTCGCGTGGGTGACGTACAACGCGGTGGGGATCAGCCGGCACGGCTTCGCCGGCTACATGAAGCACGTCCTGTTCCCCCCGGGGGCCCCGGCGGCGCTCCTGGTGCTGCTCGTCCCCATCGAGTTCATCACCGCGATCCTGATCCGGCCGATCACGCTGTCGGTCCGACTCTGGGCCAACTTCATGGCCGGCCACTTCCTGCTCGCCGTCTTCTTCCTGGGGACGATCGCGATGCTTCAAGGTGGCCTGATCGCCGTGTTCGCGCCGTTCGCGTTCGGGATCTCCGTGATCCTGGTCGGTTTCGAGATCTTCGTGTCCGTACTTCAGGCGTTCATCTTCTCCATCCTGACCGCCTCATACATCGGCGGCGCGATGGCGGAAGAGCACTGACAAGGAGGGCTCAATGTTGGGTTTGCTCGCACAGGTCACCGGGGACCTCTCGGCGATCGAGACGGTCGGGCGCGGTCTGGTCATCGGGCTCGCCTCGATCGGCCCGGGGATCGGCCTGGGCATCCTGATCGGCAAGTCGGTCGAGGCCATGGCGCGCCAGCCCGAGTACGCGGGTCAGGTGCGCGCGACCATGTTCATCGGCATCGGCCTGATCGAGGCGCTCGCGCTGTTCGGAATCGCGTTCTCGTTCATCATCTGAGAGGGGCCGATCGATGCTCGCAACGTTCTTCAGCATCCTTGCCCAGGCGCACGAGGAGGTGGAGGAGGCCAACGATGCCGCCGACCTCTACCCCCACTGGGAAGAGCTCGTCGTCGGCGCGCTCGCGTTCGCCATCCTGTTCTTCTTCATGTGGAAGTGGGTCATCCCACGGGTGAACCTGCTGCTCGAGCAGCGCCGCGAGAAGATCCAGAGCGATCTCGAGAAGGCCGAGGAGGCGCGCCGGGCCGCAGAGGCCGAGCTCGCCGACTACCGGGCGCAGCTCGCGAGCGCGCGCGAGGAGGCGAACTCGATCATCGAGGAGGGCCGGCGCAGGGCGGAGCAGCTCCGGGAGGAGTTGCAGGCCAAGGCCGAGCAGGAATCGCAGGCGCTGGTTGGGCGGGCTCAGGAGGAGATCCGCGCCGAACGGGACCGGGTCTTCCAGGAGCTGCGGGCCCAGGTCGCGCAGCTCGCCGTCGAGCTCGCCGGACGCGTGGTCGGCGAATCGCTCGACGCGAAGGCGCACCAACGGATCATCGACGAGTACATCGATCAGGTCTCCGGGGACGGGAAGAACTGACCGTGGCGAAGAAGGACGACGTCGTTCGGGGGTACGCGGAGGCGATGTTCTCGATCGCGGAGGCCGAGGGCGAGCTCGAACCGGTCGAGGAGCAGGTCTACGCCTTCGCGAAGATGGTCGAGAAGCGGGCCAAGGTCCGCGAGGCGCTCATCGACCCCGAACTCCCGAACGAGAACAAGCGGAACCTGATCGGGGAGGTGCTCGGAGAGCGGGCCAACCCGGTGGCGGTCAACCTCCTCGGCATGTTGGTGGAGCAGGGTCGCGCGCGCGACATCGGCCGGATCGCCGAGAGCCTGGCCGAGGTCGCCGCCGAGCGCCGGCAGCAGGTGGTCGGCGAGGTCCGGAGCGCCGTCCCGCTCACCGACGCCCAGCGGCGCCGGCTGGCGGAGGCGCTCTCATCGGCCACGGGCCGCACGGTCGAGGTCAAGGTGATCGTCGACCCCGACCTCGTGGGTGGGGTCGTGGCCCGAGTGGGTGACGTGATCTTCGACGGTTCTATCCGGAGCCGTCTCGACGAGGCGAAGCAGCAGCTGACGGCGTGATCGACGGGAGCGTGGCGAACCCATGGCAGTAGACGAGCTGGAGTTCGATCCGGACCGCATCGCGGAGGCCCTCCGCCGCAACGTGGAGAGCTGGAAGCCCTCCATGGAGCGCGAGGAGGTCGGTCGCGTCGTCGAGGCCGGCGACGGCATCGCGCGCGTGAAGGGGCTTCCTCGCGCGATGGCCAACGAGCTGCTCGAGTTCAAGGCCGGGCTGCTCGGCCTCGCGTTCAACCTGGACGAGGACGAGATCGGCTGCGTCATCCTCGGGGAGTCCGACTCCATCGAGGAGGGCGACCTCGTCAAGCAGACGGGCCGGATCCTTTCGGTCCCGGTCGGCGACGGCTTCCTGGGCCGCGTGATCGACCCGCTCGGCGAGCCCCTCGACGGCAGGGGAGCGATCGCGGCCGAGGGGCGGCGGATCCTGGAGGTCCAGGCGCCCAACGTCGTCGACCGACAGCCGGTGAAGGAGCCGCTGCAGACGGGCATCACGGCGATCGACGCGATGACGCCGATCGGGCGCGGCCAGCGCGAGCTCATCATCGGCGACCGCCAGACGGGGAAGACCGCGATCGCGGTCGACGCGATCATCGCCCAGCGCGAGGACTGGGAGAGCGGCGATCCCAAGCGACAGGTCCGCTGCATCTACGTCGCGGTGGGGCAGAAGTCGTCGACGGTCGCCGAGGTGGTCGGCGCGCTCGAGGAGAACGGCGCGCTCGAATACACCGTGATCGTGAACGCGCCGGCGTCCGATCCCGCGCCGTTCCGCTACATCGCTCCGTACACGGGTGCGGCGCTCGGCGCCCAGTGGATGTACGAGGGCAAGCACGCGCTCGTCGTCTACGACGACCTGTCGAAGCAGGCCGACTCGTATCGGACCCTGTCGCTCCTGCTCCGCCGCCCGCCCGGCCGCGAGGCGTATCCGGGCGACGTCTTCTACCTCCACTCGCGGCTCCTCGAGCGCGCGGCGAAGCTCTCTGACCGCCTCGGCGGCGGATCGCTCACCGCCCTCCCGATCATCGAGACCAAGGGCAACGACGTCTCGGCGTACATCCCGACGAACGTCATCTCGATCACCGACGGCCAGATCTACCTCGAGCCCGACCTGTTCTTCGCCGGGGTGCGCCCGGCCATCAACGTCGGGATCTCGGTTTCCCGCGTCGGCGGCAATGCCCAGATCAAGGCGATGAAGAAGATCGCCGGGCGCCTGCGGATCGACCTCGCGCAGTACCGCGCGCTCGAGGCGTTCGCGCAGTTCGGCTCCGAGCTCGACAAGGCCTCGCAGCAGCAGCTCGCCCGCGGAGCGCGCGTCGTCGAGATCTTGAAGCAGCCGCAGTACCGGCCGGTGCCGGTGGAGCGGCAGGTCGTCGCGATCTGGATCGCCACCGGCGGGTACCTCGACGCCTTGCCGGTCGAGGACGCCAAGCGGTTCGTCGACGAGGCGATCGAGCTCGTGGCGCTTCAAACGAAGGTCCTGGACTCACTCAAGGACTCCGGGGAGCTCTCGGATGAGGCCGAAGCCGAGCTGAAGAAGTCGATCGAGGCGTTCGGGGAGCAGTTCGTTCCGACCGAGGTGGGACCCGGAAGCGAGGCCGGCGCCGGGAAGGGCGCGCCGCGCGACGCCGTGCGCGAGGACGTCGGCTGGGACCGACTCTCCTCGGAGGAGCACGTCGAGGAGGCCGAGGAGCAGACGCGCGAGACGCGCGAGGACGCCCAGCCCGATGCCGGACTGCCGGACGAAGAGGTCGGTCCGGTCGAGCCGCCGGGGCCACCGGGCTAGCGATGGGTGCGAAGCTCCGCGTCGTCCGTCGGCGGATCCGTTCGGTCCAGTCGACCATGAAGATCACCCGCGCGATGGAGTTGATCGCCGCCTCGCGCATCGTGAAGGCGCAGCAGCGGGTCGTGGCGGCGCGGCCGTACGCCGACCTGCTGACGGCGGCGATGGAGGACGTGGCGCGGCAGACCGGATCGCTCGTGCATCCGCTCCTCGAGGAGCGGGAACGCTCCGAGCGAGCGGGTGTCCTGGTGATCACATCGGACCGGGGTCTCGCGGGCTCGTACAACAGCAACGTCCTGAAGCGCACCGAGGATCTCCTCCGCCGCGTTCGCGGCGCCGGGGCCGAACCGGTGATCTACGCCACGGGGAAGAAGGCGATCGGGTACTTCCGGTTCCGGGGCGTGCCGGTCGAGGAGTCCTGGTCGGGGTTCTCCGAGGTGCCGAGCTACGAGCCGGCGACCGAGATCGCGCGACGCGCCGATCAAGGATTTCCTGGAGGGCCGGATCGACGAGCTGCACACCGTCTACACCGACTTCCGAAGCTCGTTCACCTTCCGGGCGACGGACAAGCGGTTCCTGCCGATCGCGCCTGAGGAGGTCGGATCGAGCGTCGAAGGAGAGCCGCATCCGGAGTACATCTTCGAGCCGGAGCCCGCGGAGATCCTCGACCAGCTGCTGCCCCAATACGTGGTCACGAAGATCTTCTTCGCGATGCTCGAATCGGCGGCATCGGAGAACGCCGCCCGGCAGCGCGCGATGGCCGCGGCCACCGACAACGCCGAGGAGCTGATCAAGATCCTCACCCGGCAGGCGAACCGCGCCCGCCAGGACGAGATCACGACGGAGATCACGGAGATCGTGGGCGGGGCCGAGGCCCTGTCGAAAGCGTCCGGGGAGTAGGGGGCACAAGAAGCGAGCGCGGATGCGCGAGCGTTAGCCCCCGCAGACAGGAGAGTGAGCATGGCCGACGACGAGAAGCTCTCGAACGGCCGGGTCGTCCGAGTGATCGGCCCGGTCATCGACGTGGAGTTCCCACTGGAGGGACTTCCCGAGATCCACACGGCGCTGACCGTGGACGTCACCCTGGAGGGAGAGACGCAGACCATCACGTGCGAGGTCGCCCAGCACATCGGCGACGCGACCGTTCGCACCATCGCGATGCGCCCGACCGACGGGCTGGTGCGAGGTGCCCCGGTCGTGAACACGGGCTCCCCGATCACGGTCCCGGTCGGTGAGGGCGTCCTCGGTCACGTCTACAACGTGCTCGGCGAGCCGCTGGACACCGACGCCAAGAACATCCACGCCGCCGACCGCTGGCCGATCCACCGCGAGCCGCCTCCGTTCGAGGAGCTCGAGCCGAAGCAGCAGATGCTCGAGACCGGCATCAAGGTCATCGACCTGCTCGAGCCCTACGTTCAGGGCGGCAAGATCGGCATGTTCGGAGGCGCCGGCGTCGGCAAGACCGTGATCATCCAGGAGATGATCCGCCGCCAGGCGGAGCAGCACGGCGGCGTGTCGGTGTTCGCCGGCGTGGGGGAGCGCACCCGCGAAGGCAACGACCTCTTCCTGGAGATGACGGAGTCCGGGGTCATCGAGAAGACGGCGCTCGTGTTCGGCCAGATGGACGAGCCGCCGGGTGTCCGGCTTCGCGTCGGGCTGTCGGCCCTCACGATGGCCGAGTACTTCCGTGACGTCGAGCGCAAGGACGTGCTGCTGTTCATCGACAACATCTTCCGGTTCACGCAGGCGGGCTCGGAGGTCTCGACGCTGCTGGGGCGCATGCCGTCGGCGGTGGGGTACCAGCCGACGCTCGCCGACGAGATGGGCGACCTGCAGGAGCGCATCACGTCGACGAAGGGCCGTTCGATCACCTCCTTACAGGCGATCTACGTCCCGGCCGACGACATCACCGACCCGGCGCCGCACACGGCGTTCGCCCACCTGGACGCGACCACCGTGCTCTCGCGCGAGATCTCGGCGCTGGGCATCTATCCCGCCGTGGACCCGCTCGACTCGACGAGCCGCATCCTGGACGCGCGGTACGTCGGCGAAGATCACTACCGGGTCGCGCGCCGCGTGCAGGAGATCCTGCAGCGATACAAGGACCTGCAGGACATCATCGCGATCCTCGGCGTGGACGAGCTCTCCGAAGAGGACAAGGTGATCGTCGCTCGCGCCCGGCGGATCCAGCTGTTCCTTTCCCAGCCGTTCTTCGTCGCGGAGCAGTTCACCTCCATCCCCGGCAAGTACGTCCCGATCGACGAGACGATCGCGTCGTTCCGCGCGCTTACCGAGGGCGAGTACGACCACCTTCCGGAGCAGGCGTTCCTTCTGGTCGGCGGCATCGAGGAGGCCGTGGAAGCGGCCAAGAAGATGCAGGAGAGCGCGGCCTAGGAGATGGCGACTCTCGACGTCCACCTCGTGACCCCCGAGCGGGAGGTCTGGTCCGGACCCGCGCAGATGGTGGTCGCCCACGGGATCGAGGGCGACGTCGGCATCCTGCCCGGACACGCGCCGCTCCTGATCCGTCTCGCGGTCTCGCCGCTTCGGATCCAGCACGAGGACGGCACCTGGGAGGAACCGGTCGTCGACGGAGGGTTCCTTCACGTCACCACCGGCGAGGAGGGGACGCGCGTCGACGTCCTGGCCACGGGCGCCGAGCTCGAATCCGAGATCGACCGCGATGCCGCCCGAGCGCGAGTCACCGAGCTCGAGGCGCGACTGCAGCAGGGAGACGACGACACCGTGCGTGACGAGCTCGACCGAGCACGCGCGCGGGTGGGCTCTTCCGACTAGCATCCCGGGCCCGGCGTTCGTCCGGCCTACGATGGAGGTTCGATGGATCGGCTCTTGGTGACCGGAGGAACGAGCCTTCAGGGCTCGGTTCCCATCGCGGGCGCGAAGAATTCCGCGCTCAAGCTGATGGCGGCCACGCTCCTCGCGGAGGGTCGCTCCACGATCCACAACGTGCCTCGGATCCAGGACTGCGTCACGATGGTCGAGGTCCTGGAGCACCTCGGGGCCGGCGCGGCGTGGAAGGACGGCACGCTCGTCGTCGAGACGTCCGAGGTGCAGCCGCGCGAGACGCCCTATGAGCTCGTGAGCCGGATGCGCGCGTCGATCTTGGTGCTGGGACCGCTGCTCGCCCGCTTCGGCCGGGCGCGGGTCGCGATGCCGGGCGGGTGCAACATCGGGTCTCGGAAGATCGACCTGCATGTCCGCGGTCTCGAGAAGATGGGTGCGCGGTTCACGTCGGAGCACGGCTACCTCGAGGCAAGGACCGACGGCCTGCGCGGTGCCGTCATCACCTTGGACTTCCCGAGCGTTGGAGCGACCGAGAACGCGTTGATGGCCGCGGTGGCCGCCCGTGGGACGACCGTGATCGAGAACGCGGCGCGAGAGCCCGAGCTTTCCGACCTCGCCTCGTTCCTGACCGAGATGGGCGCGAGGATCGACGGCGTCGGGACACCCACCGTCGAGATCGAGGGCGTCGACTCGTTCGCGCCCGTCGAGCACACGGTGATCCCGGACCGGGTCGAGGCGGGAACGTTCGCGATCGCCGCGTGCGCCACCGGCGGGAGCGTGGTGCTCGAGGGCGCCCGGGGCGATCACATGGACCTGGTCTTCGCCAAGCTCGCCGACGCCGGCGCGGACGTGCTCGCGACCGAGGCAGGTGTGGCGATCTCGATGCAGGAACGTCCCAAAGCGGTCGATCTCGTGACGCTTCCGTATCCGGGGTTCCCCACGGACCTGCAGCCGCAGATGATGGCCCTGCTCGCGGCCGCCGAGGGGACGAGCATCGTGACCGAGAACGTCTTCGAGAGCCGGTTCATGTTCGTCGACGAGCTGAACCGGATGGGCGCCGACATCCGAACCGAGGGACACCACGCGGTGATCCGTGGTGTCGAGCATCTCTCCGCCGCGCCCGTCCGAGCGCTGGACATCCGCGCCGGCGCCGCGCTCGTGATCGCGGCGCTCGCCACGAACGGCGTGACGGAGATCGAGGACATGTACCACGTCGACCGCGGGTACCAGGACTTCGAGTCCAAGCTCACCCGTCTGGGCGCGGTCGTGCGGCGCGAGCGCGAACTCTCCGTCACCCTGTCGTGACCCGCGCGCGTCTCGGCGCGCTCCTCGTCCTGCTCGCGCTCGCCGTCCCCGTTCCGGAGGCGATCTCGGGGCACGCGCTGACGCAAGACTCGGACCAAGTCCCACCCGAGCAGGTGGCATTCGTCGTCACCGTCCCGGGCGTCTCGTTCGAAGAGCTCCTGGGGATCCCCGATGTGGCCTCGCTCGCTCGAGCGGGCGGCGCGGCGCTCCTCGTCGATGCCGAGGACGCCGTGACGTTCCACGAACCCGCCCTTCTCGGCGAGAAGCGATTCGTCCTCGACCCGGTGGAAGGGGAGCTGAGGGCCATCGTGGACCGGTATCCCTTCCTCGCCGGATCGCCGGAGGTCGACGACCTCCTGTTGATCGTGCTGGGGACCGACCCGCAGGACGAGACGTCGACACCGCACCTCACCGGCATCGTCGTCGCCCGCGGGCACCCGGATGAGCTCTTCCCCGAGTCGGGCGATCAGGGCTCACTCAGTTCGGATTCGACGCGACGCGACGGCGTCGTGATCGGCGGGGACGTCGCCCCCACCATCGATGCGTTCCTCCCCGGCGGCTCGAAGGTCTGGGGTGAGCTCCCGCCCGGCGAGGCGATCCGCATCGTCGACGGGCCGCCGCCGTTCGATCTGTACGAGCGCTACCTGGCGCAACGCCGGATGTACATCCCGATGGGGGTCGCTGCGGTGCTGTACTTCACCGGCGCGGGGCTCGCAGCGATCGCGTTCCTTGTCCGGCGCCGCTCCGTGCCCGAGCAGTGGCAACGCGTCACCGGGTGGATGGGCCTGTCGGTGCCGATGCTCGCCGTCGGGCTCCTCGCAGCCGGGCACTTGCCCGAGCTCACGTACGCGTCCGCGGTCCCGATGGTCGCGATCGTGACGGTGTTCGGGACGATGGCGTTCTCACCGCTCGAACGCCGCGAGCCGACGGCCGTGCCGGCCGGCATCGGCGCCGCGGTGATCGGGTTCTTCGTCGTCGAGGCGCTCCTCGGGTGGTCGGGGATGCTCACGCCGCTCGTAGGAGGATCGCAGCTCGACGGCGGACGGTTCTTCGGGCTGCCGAACGTCGCGATCGGCCTCCTGGTGGGCGCGACGATGTGGGTCGCGCAGCGCGTGTCCACCGCTGCAGGCTTCGCGCTCACGTGCGCCGTCGCCCTGTTCGCCGGCCTGCCCTTCGTCGGCGCGAACCTCGGGGCCGCCGTGACGCTGTTCGCAACGGCGGGGCTCTGGCTCGCCGTCCGGGAGAAGGAGCGGCTCGGCGTGTGGATGCGCCTGGCCGCGTTCGTTGCGGTGACCGTCGTCGGAACGGGCGTGATCCTCGTGAGTCACGCGATCTCGCCGTTCCCCACGCACGTCTCGCGGTTCGAGCAAGACGTCGAGGGGGTCGGGGGGATCTGGGACACGCTCCTCGACCGGTTGCAGGTGGGGTTCGACCTGATCGCCGGGAACCCGCTCGCGCTCATCCCGGTCGTGGGCATCGTCGTGGTGCTGGTCCTCGTCCTGCGGCCGCCGCCCGCGATCCGAGACACCTTCGTGCGCTGGCCCGCCTGGCGGGACGCGGATCTCGTCATCGTGCTGGCCGGCGTGATCGCGTACCTCGCGAACGATTCGGGACCGGCCGCGGTGGGTTTCGCGTTCGGGCTCGCGCTCGGGGGGATGCTCGGGATGCCCTTGCTCGTCGGAAGCCGCAAGATGGAAGCGGAATGAGCTCCGAGTACGTCCCGCCGCGACCCGACTGGCCGCATCCCACCGCGCCCCCTCCCGTCGTCCGTCCCTCCTCGGGTCGCATCGCCGACCGGCCCACGGCGACGTGGAGGACGTGGGAAGCCATCGGGGTCTACGTGCTGGCGTTCCTGCTCGGCGGGTTCGCGTCGCTGCCGATCCTCGGGCTGATCGAGGACGAGGACCTCGCCAACCTCGTGGCGTCCGCGGCGGCCTCGGTGGTCATCGTTCTCGTGCTCCTCATCTGGCTGTCGCGGTCGCATCCGACGTGGCGACAGGTGATGGGCTTCCCCGCGCCGGGGAGATGGTGGCGCGAGATCAGTGCCGCGGCCGGCTTCGGTCTCCTGCTGTACCCGGCGATGGTGCTCGTGGTCGGCATCGCGGTCTCGGTCGTCCTGTCCGCGGTCTCCGGTGAACCGGTGCGTGCCCCGGAGCAGGTTCCGGGAGACCTGCCGGTCGGAGGCCTGATCGTGACCTGGCTCTACGCCGTCGTGATCGCGCCGTTGCACGAAGAGCTCTTCTTCCGGGGAGTGCTCTTCCGAGCGGTGCGGGATCGCCGCGGCCTCGTCGCCGGACTGATCGCGACCGGGGTGGGCTTCGCCTTGATCCATTACATCCCGGGGCCGTGGCAGAACTCGGTGCTGCTGATCGCCGTCATGTTCTTCAACGGGATGGCGCTGGCATGGTTCTACGAGCGCCGTGGAACCTTGGTCGCGCCCGTGGTTGCCCACATGGTGTTCAACGTCATCGGTCTGAGCCTGATCTTCACGATCGGCGCGATGGGCGGAGGCTAGCCGGATGGCGCTGTTCCCGAGCGAGGGATGGATGGCGGCCTACGAGAAGCTGATCAACGCGTCCTCCGAGTACCGGGAGGCCGCGGCGACGTGGGAGGGAGCGATCGCGTTCGTCTTCGAGGCCGAGCCGGACCGGGGCGTCCCGTCGGACCTGTGGGCGATCCTCGACCTCTGGCACGGTGAGTGCCGCGGCGCGCGGTTGATCGGTCCCGAGGAGGGTTCCGCCGCGCCGTACGTGATCCGCGCGCCGTACTCGCGGTGGAAGGAGGTCCTGCGAGGAGACCTCGATCCCGTCAAGGGCATGATGCAGGGCAAGCTGGCCCTGCAGGGGGATCTCGCGGCGATCGTGCGGTACATCCGGGCGGCAGACGAGCTCGTCAACCTCACGACGCAGGTCCCGACCGAGTTCCTCGACGAGCAGGCCGCGGCCGGCGGGTAGCTCGTGCGCGCCGTCGTGTACCGCGAGCCGGGACGGGTCGAGGTCGCCGACGTGCCGGAGCCCGAGCTGGAAGACCCGCGCGACGCGATCGTGCGGGTCACGCGCTCGGCGATCTGCGGATCCGATCTCCACTTCTTCCACGGCAAGGCGCCGCTCGAGCCCGGCGACGTGATCGGTCACGAAGCCGTCGGTCTCGTCGAACGCGCCGGCTCGGACGTCTCGAGCTTCACGCCGGGACAGCGGGTCGTCGTCGCGTTCAACATCGTGTGCGGCGAGTGCTGGTTCTGCCGGAACGAGCAGACCGCGCTCTGCGAGGACTTCCGCAACCTCGGCGCCGGGATCTTCGGTGGGGGCCTCGCGGGAACCCAGGCCGAGCTCGTCCGCGTTCCGAACGCCGACGTGAACCTGCTGGCCGTTCCCGAGCTCGTCGACGACGAAGCCGCGCTGTTCGTCGGAGACGTCCTCACCACCGGCCTCTACGCGGCAGGGATCGCCGGGATCCGAGCCGGCGACACGGTTGCGGTCGTCGGGGCGGGGCCCGTCGGCTACTTCGCGATCCAGGGCGCTCGGCTGCACGATGCCGGCGCGGTGGTGGCGATCGATCTCGAACCGGACCGGCTGGCGCTCGCCGAGAAGGCCGGCGCGGTTCCGCTCAACCCGGCCGAGCAGAACCCGCAGACCGCTCTGGCCGAGCGCACGGACGGACGCGGGGCAGACGTCGTGATCGAGGCCGTCGGGCGCCCTGAGGCGTTCGAGACGGCGCTGAAGATCGTCCGACGGGGTGGAACCGTCGTGGTGGTCGGCATGTACACGTCCGAGACCTATCCCGCACAGCTCGGCGTGTGGTGGGCGCGGACGCTCGACCTGCGCTTCGCGGGCGTCTGTCCCATCCACGTGTGGTGGCGTCGCGCGATGGCGGAGGTCGAGGCAGGCCGGCTCGACCCGGTGCCGTTGATCTCGCACCGCCTGTCGCTGCAGGACGCCCCGCTGGGATACGAGCTGTTCGAGTCCCGGCGCGCGACGAAGGTCCTGCTCGTTCCGTGACGCCCGAGGTCGTCCTGACCGACGCGGAACCGAACGGCCTCGCCCGGATGCTGGCGGGCCTGCTCGAGGGCAACCTCGCCCGCCGGCCCGAGCGAGCCGCGCTGCTGCGCCCGGCGGTCGTCCAGATCGACGCGGCCGACGCCGGCGTTGCCGTCACGGTGCGGCTCGACGCCGGGCGCGTGCGGGTCTCGAACGGAGCCGCCAGGCCGCGTCCCGACGTCCGCGTTCGCGCGAGCGGTCACGACCTGCTCGCCCTGTCGGCCTCGCCGCTCCGTTTCGGCTTCCCCGACCCCTTCCGTCGTGAGGGACGTGCCGTCCTCGGTCGCATCGCTTCGGGGAAGGTGCGCGTATCGGGGATGGTCCGCCACCCGATGGTGCTGTCGAGGTTCTCGCGGTTGCTCTCGGCCAGGTGACCGCGTAGCGTGCCGGCGTGGCCGTCACCCGGTACTGCCCGAAGTGCGGACACGCGCGTACCGAAGGTGAGCGTTTCTGCCGCAAGTGCGGCGCGGCCCTGGGCAGCGGCGAGACGAAGCTCACGCCGACGCCGGTGATCGCGAGCGAACCCCCCAGCGAGGCCACGGCGTCGCTGCCTCCCGTCGTTCCGGGCTCCGCGGCGCTGCCACCTCCTCCCGGCGCGTCCCCCGCAGCCGTCGCTCCCGTCGCCACGGTGCCGCAGACGCCGGAACCCCAAGCGGCGCAGGCGCCCGGACCGCAGGCGGCGCCCGGACCGACACGCTCTGTAACCGTGAAGCCGCTGGCCCTCGCGGGCGGTCTGTTCCTCATCGTCTCGGCGTTCCTGCAGTGGATCCTCGGGGGCGGTTCCGCGACCGGGCTCGATGTGCCGGTTCAAGCCTTGTGGGACATCAACACGGCCGACGGGCCCGTCAAGCTGGGCTTCGTCCTCATCGCCCTGGGGGCGATCGGGGGCGGGCTGACGCTCGCACCGCGCACCTCGTGGATCCGTCGTCTCTGCGGGAGCATCGGCGTGGCGATCGTCCTGGGGTTCGCGGTGCAGATCTATCGAGTGATCGACGGATCCGGTGGGTCGATCGGCGACGTGCTCACCACGATCGGACCCGGCGTGTACGTGGCGCTGGCCGGCGCCGTCGGCCTTCAAGTCTCACGCTGAGACCCACGGGTACCCTTCCCGCGTGGACCTCGTCGACGACGTCCTGAGCGGCGATCCCCGTGCGGTCGCGCGCGCGATCTCGATGGTCGAGGACGGCGACGCGGGACTCGAGGAGCTCTCCGCGGGTGTGTTCCCGCACACGGGTCGCGCCTCGACCATCGGACTGACCGGTTCTCCGGGCGTGGGGAAGTCCACACTCGCGGGGGAGCTCGTGCGCGTTGCGCGGGAACGCGGGATGTCGGTCGCCGTCCTCGCGATCGATCCGACGTCGCCGTTCACCGGCGGGGCACTGCTCGGCGATCGCCTCCGGATGCAGGCGCACGCGACGGACCCCGACGTGTTCATCCGCTCGATGGCCACGCGGGGGCACCTCGGCGGCATGGCGCTGGCCGCACCCGAGGCGGTCCGGATCCTCGACGCGTCGGGCCGCGACCTCGTCATCGTCGAGACGGTCGGTGTCGGACAGGCCGAGGTGGAGGTCGCCGCGGCGACCGACACGACCCTGGTCGTGGTGGCGCCGGGTTGGGGCGATCACGTGCAGGTCGCCAAGGCCGGGATCCTCGAGATCGCCGACGTGTTCGTCGTGAACAAGGCCGATCGCGAGGGCGCCGACACCTCCGTCCGGGATCTGCAGCAGATGATCCGGATGGGCTCCGAGCAGACATGGACGCCGCCGGTCCTCACGACCACGGCCGTCGAGGGCGAGGGGATCTCGGAGCTCTGGGGGGCGATCGACGAACACCGGCAGCATCTGGAGTCGACCGGCGCGCTCGAGCGGGGACGCCGTGCCCGGCTCCTCCGCGAGGTCGAGAGCCTGACGGCGGAGCGGCTGCGAGGCGCGATCCGTGAGCTGCTCGACGCCGACGTCTCGCTCGTGGACGACCTCGCCGAGCGACGCATCGATCCGTACCGGGCCGCCGCTATCCTGATGGAACGGGTCCCGCAGAGGCCCTGAGGCGCAGGGGCCCCAGACCGAAGCGCCGAGCAGCCCGCGGAGAAAGAGACGAACGCCGATGGTCGAGCAACGCAACCGGCGAGCCGCCGGGGAAGCCCCGACAGACGAAGCGCGAACGCTCTCCGGGGAGGCGCTCGAGCCCGTCTACACGGATGAGGACCTGCGCGACTTCGATCCCGAGACCAAGCTGGGGAACCCCGGCGAGTACCCGTTCACCCGCGGCGTCTACCCGACGATGTACCGCGGTCGCCTGTGGACGATGCGTCAGTTCGCCGGATTCGGCAGCGCGGCCGAGACGAACGAACGCAACCGCTTCCTGCTCGGCCGCGGGCAGGGCGGCCTGTCGGTCGCGTTCGACATGCCGACGCTCATGGGTCGCGACTCGGACGACCCGCTCGCCGAGGGAGAGGTCGGCCGGTGCGGCGTAGCCACCGACTCCCTCGAGGACTTCGACGAGCTGTTCGAGGGGATCCCGCTCGGCGAGATCAGCACCTCGATGACGATCAGCGGCCCCGCGGTGATCGCGTTCGCGTTCTTCCTCGCGGCCGCCGAGCGTCAGGGCGTCCCCTGGGATCGGCTGGACGGAACGCTGCAGACGGACATCCTGAAGGAGTACATCGCGCAGAAGGAGTGGATCTTCCCGCCACGGCCGCACCTGCGTCTGATCGGCGACCTGATGACCTTCTGCGTCGAGCGAGCGCCGAGGTTCCACCCGGTCAGCGTGAGCGGATACCACATCCGGGAGGCGGGAGCGAACGCGTGGCAGGAGCTCGCGTACACGCTCGCCGACGGATTGGCGTACGTCGAGCTCGGACAGCAGCGCGGCCTTGACGTCGACCGCTTCGCGCCCGGCCTGTCCTTCTTCTTCAACGCACACCTGGACTTCTTCGAGGAGGTCGCGAAGTACCGTGCCGCGCGGCGGATCTGGGCCCGGTGGCTGCGGGAGCGCTACGGCGCCACCGACGAGGGGGCCATGCGTCTGCGGTTCCACACGCAGACGGCTGGCGTCTCGCTCACCGCGCAGCAACCCATGAACAACGTCGTGCGCACCGCGGTCGAGGCGCTCGCGGCGGTGCTGGGGGGCACCCAGTCGCTGCACACGAACGCGCTCGACGAGGTGCTGGCGTTGCCGACCGAGGACGCGGCCAAGCTCGCCCTCCGCACCCAGCAGATCATCGCGCACGAGACCGGCGTGCCGAACGTGATCGACCCGCTCGGCGGTTCGTACTTCATCGAGTCGCTCACGGATCGGATGGAGCAGCACGCCGAGGACGAGTTCGCACGGATCCTCGCGATGGGGCAGGGCTCGATGCTCGAGGGCGTGCTCGCCGGGATCGAGCGCGGCTACTTCCAGCAGGAGATCGCCGAGTCCGCGTTCCTCGAGCAGGAGCGGTACGAGCGGGGAGATCTCGTGAAGGTCGGCGTGACCGACTTCGTCGACGAGGGCGAGCAGCCTCTCGAGCTCCTGCAGATCCCGCCCGATGTCGAGCGCGAGCAGATCGGGCGCGTCCGCTCGGTCCGCGAGCGCCGGGACCCGTCGGCTGCCGCAGCAGCGCTCGAGCGCCTGGTCGAGCTCGCCTCGACCGATGCCAACCTCGTCGAGCCGCTCGTCGACTGCGCTCGGGCCCTGTGCACGGAAGGGGAGATCGTCGACGCGCTCCGCCGCGTCTTCGGCGAGTACGTCGAGACGCCCCGCTTCTGACTGCACCCCCTCTCTGTTGCAACTCGCTGCAACAAGCCGATAGGATGTCGTCTCCCGCCCGGATCGGAGGATCCCCGACGTGAAGCGATGGCTCGCCGTTCTGCTGCTCTCCGCGTTCGCCGCGGCGTGCTCGAACGGCGGGGAGACCGGCGGGGACGGGCGCCTTCAGGTCGTCACCACCGTCTCGCCGATCACGAACATCGTGCAGAACGTCGCCGGGGACCTGGTGGACGTCACCGGGATCGTCCCGGAGGGCACGAACAGCCACACGTTCGAGCCGGCGCCCTCGGATGCCGCGGCGATGGCCGAGGCCGACGTCGTCTTCATCAACGGCCTGCATCTGGAGGAGCCGACCCGCGAGCTCGCGGACGCCAACGTTCGCGAGGGCGTCGAGGTCGTGGAGCTCGGCGACCGCACGATCACGCCCGAGGAGTACATCTTCGACTTCTCGTTCCCGCGGGAGCAGGGAGATCCGAACCCGCATCTGTGGACGAACCCGCCGTACGCCAAGCGGTACGCGGAGATCGTCAGGGATACGCTGACCGAGCTCGACCCGGACAACGCGGCCGGCTACGAGGCCAACTTCGACGCGTTCGCATCGCGACTCGACGTACTCGACGAGGCCGCCCGGGCGGTCACCGAGACCGTCCCGCCCGAGAACCGCAAGCTCCTCACGTACCACGACTCGTTCCCGTACTTCGCGCGTGAGTACGGTTGGACGGTGATCGGCGCGATCCAGCCCTCGGACTTCGCCGAACCGACCGCGCAGGACGTCGCGAACCTGATCGACCAGGTGCGCGAGGAGCAGGTGCCGGCGATCTTCGGTTCGGAGGTCTTCCCCAGCCCGGTGCTCGAGCAGATCGCCGCCGAGACCGGCGTGGAGTACATCGACGACCTTCGCGACGACGACCTTCCGGGCGACAACGGCGACCCCGACCACAGCTACCTCGGGCTCATGGCGTTCGACTTCCGAACGTTCATGGGCGCGCTGGGCGGGGACGTGAGCGCGTTCGAAGACCTCGACGTCACGAACGTCCAACCCGGCGACACGGTCGACTACCGCTCATGAGCGAGCTGGTCCGGTTCGAGAAGGTCACGTGCCGCTTCGGCAGCGAGCCCGTCCTCGTCGACATCGACCTGGCGGTCTCCGAGGGAGACTTCATCGGCGTCGTGGGTCCGAGCGGCAGCGGCAAGACCACTCTGCTGCGAGCGATCGCCGGTGCCGTCCGGCCGATCGCGGGCCGGATCGTCCGGGAGCGCCGTGCCACCCTCGCGTACGTGCCGCAGGTCGAGGCGGTGAACTGGTACTTCCCCGTCACGGTGCGTGAGGCCGTCCTGATGTCGAGGATCGACGGACGCCTGCTGCCATGGGCCTCTCGCCGCGACGTCCGGGAGGCGGACGAGGTGCTCGACCGCCTCGGGATCGGCGACCTCGGCGACCGGCACATCCGGGAGCTGTCGGGCGGGCAGCAGCAGCGGGTCTTCGTCGCGCGCGCGATGCTGCGGCGTCCCAGCCTCCTGCTGATGGACGAGCCGACCTCCGGTGTGGACGTGCGCACGCGCCACGACGTGATGCACCTGATCCACGAGCTGCACCACGACGGCTTGGCGATCGTCCTCACGACGCACGACCTGAACGGGATCGCCGCGCACCTCCCGTGGATCGTCTGCCTCAACCGCGAGGTCATCGCCACCGGTCGTCCGAAAGACGTCATCACGCCGGACGTGCTCGAGCGGACCTACGGCGCGCCGCTCGAGGTGCTCTCGCACGGCGGCATGCCCGTGGTGATCGAGCGCTACGCCGAAGACGAAGAGGCGGAGGGCGCGGACGTCGTGCCGCTGCGAGAGGGGCATCATGGACACCCTGCTTGAGCCCTTCCGTTACGACTTCTTCGTCAACGGCATCGCCGTAGCGACATTGGCGGGCGCGCTCTGCGGCCTGGTCGGCGTCTATGTCGTGCTTCGCGGGATGAGCTACATCGGCCACGGCCTCTCGCACGCGATCTTCGGAGGCGCGGTGGCGAGCTATGCCCTCGAGATCAACTTCTATCTCGGGGCCGGCGTGTGGGGGTTCGTCTCGGCCGTGCTGATCATGTTGATCGCCCGGCGGCGCTCGATCGGCGCCGACGCCGCGATCGGCGTGATCACCAACGCGAGCTTCGCGGTGGGGATCGTGATCATCTCGGTGATCGGGTCGTTCACCCGGAACTTCGAGGCCGTGCTGTTCGGCAACGTCCTGGGGGTGAGCTCGACCGACGTAGCGATCGTGGCAGCCGTGGCGCTGTCGGCAGGGACCGCGGTCTTCTTCCGATACCGGCAGCTGTTGTTCACGACGTTCGACCCCGAGGTTGCCGACGTGTCGGGCGTGTCCACCGCACGGATGGACGTCCTGCTCGCGGTGCTGCTCACCGCACTCATCACGGTCTGCATGAGCGTGCTCGGCGTGACCTTGATCGCGGCGATGCTCGTGGTCCCGCCGGTGATCGGCCGGCTGCTCACGGACAGCTTCCACCGGATGCTCTGGATCTCGGTGGCGACGGGAACGTTCTGTGGGTTCACCGGGGTGTACCTGTCGTACTACCTCGACTGGGCGTCGGGTCCTGCGGTGGTCCTCACCGCGTCCGTGATCTTCGTGGCCGCCTACGTGGTCTCGACGGTCCGGCACCGGCGTCTGCCCGAAGCCGCGCTCGACGCCCACGTCTGATGAGGGCTCACGCCTCCGTCGCGCGGGGTGCGCGGTCGTCCGCTAGCTCGCGGCCTCTCGTTGCGTTCGGCAGTCGGCGCACAGACCGCTGATCGCGAAGTGCGTGAGGTCGGGCTGGAACCCGTGGTGCCGCTCGATGACGCGCACGAGCGCCTTCGCCTCATCGATCGAGAGGTCGTCCTCGGCGCCGCAGTTCGAACAGGTGAGGTGGACGTGGCCGGCCTCCTCGGCCTTGTGGTACTCGGCGCCGCTCTCCAGATGCGCGTGGGCGAGGACGCCGACCTCCTCGAGCAGCGCGAGCGTCCGGTAGATCGTCGAGGCGTTCACCCCTGGCATGTCGCCCTGGACGCGCCGAGCCAGCGCCGTCGGCGAGATGTGGCCCTGGGTCCGCATGATCTCGGCGACGATCGCGCGGCGCTGCGGTGTCATCCGCAGACCCCGCTGGCGCAGGACGTCGATGACGTCGGTCCTGGGTTCCCGGCTCACGGCGCGCGAGTGTAGCAGCCCGTTGCAGATGCAAGATGCGGTGCCTACGCGGTCTGCGAGGATAGGGCCGCGATGGGTGAGTTCGTCCGGATCGAACGCGACGGGGCAGTGGCCACGATCCGCATCGACCGCCCGCCCGCCAACGCGATCGCCCGGCCGGTCTCGCTCGAGCTGTCGGCGGCGGCCAAGGAAGTCGGGAGCGACGACGGCGTGCGGGCGATCGTCGTCTGGGGAGGCGAGCAGATCTTCGCCGCCGGCGCCGACATCAAGGCCATGGCGGCCTTCGGCCCCGATGACGCCGGTCCCGACGTGGCCGCGCTCGAAGCGGCCTGCCGCGACCTCGAAGCCGTCCCGAAGCCGACGATCGCGGCGATCAACGGCTTCGCGCTCGGCGGCGGGTGCGAGATCGCGCTCGCCTGCGACTTCCGGTACGCCGCGCAGGACGCGCAGCTCGGATTGCCCGAGATCCGCATCGGCATCATCCCCGGCGCCGGCGGGACCCAGCGGCTTCCGCGGCTGATCGGGCTCGCCAAGGCGCGAGACATGATCTTCACGGGGCGTCATGTGGGAGCGGACGAGGCGCTCGAGATCGGACTCGTCGACTTGACGATGGCCCCCGCCGAGGCGTATCCGGCCGCGCTCGAGGAGGCGCGGAAGTTCGCCGAGGGCCCCACCGTCGCGTACGCGGCGGCCAAACGCGCCCTCCAGGCATCGCTGAGTGGCGATCTGGCGTCCGGTCTCGAGGTGGAACGCGAGGTCTTCGTCCCGCTGTTCTCCACGCACGACCAGGAAGAGGGCATGCGAGCGTTCCTCGAGAAGCGCGAGCCCCGGTTCGAGGGGAGGTAGACGTGAAGGTCAGGCAGGCGACGCCGGAGGACGTGCCTTCGCTCGTCGCCCTGTTCCAGGAGCTCGACCGGATGCAGGCCGACTGGCGAGTGTTCACCCCCCGGCCGGGCTTCTACGACGAGGTCGGGGCGAAGTACCACGAGGCGATGAACAACTCCGAGGCGGTGGTCCTGGTCGTCGTGGACGACGAGGGCGAGGTGGTCGGCATGGCCTACGGCGAGGCCAGGACCCCTTCGCGCTTCTCCGACGAGCGCGCCCTCGAGCTCTCGGGCGTCGTGGTCCGGTCCGGCTATCGGGGACGGGGCGTCGGGCGGGAGCTCGTCGCCGAGGCGGCCCGGTTCGCCGAGGAGCGGGGGATCGCCTGGGTGGAGCTCAAGACCTTCGCTCCGAACCGGGGGGCGATGGAGTTCTGGGAGGACCTCGGCTTCGCGCCCCGGGTCGTCCAGCTCACCAGCCCGACGCGGGACCTGCTCGAACGCATGGACCAGGACTGAGATCGGCTCCCGGGGGAACGAACCGCCGCCTCCGATGGTTCGAATACCTGACGGTTCCTTTCGAGGGACCACAGGCACGTGTCAGGCCTCGAACCGAGGAGAGTGCGATGGCAGAATCGGGATACCGCGGAGGCCGCGTCCGCGAGCTTCCTCGGGCCAATCAGACCTATCCGGGCGGCCGCGTCTGCGGCGCCGAGGGATGCAACACCAAGCTGTCGATCTACAACAAGTGGCAATTCTGCTGGCAGCACGAGCCGGTCCACACGTTCATCTCGCGCGGGAAGCGCCGCAGTCGCAAGGAGATGGAGGCGGCGTAGCGCTCGCCGGATGCCGTTCTTCCCGCCGGAAGCCCTCCGAACAGGAGGGCTTCCGGCCTAAGGAGAAGGTCCCGTCAAGGATCGAGAGCGGTTTCCCGACAATTCGGGTGAGAGACCGCTCCCCCCAACTGGGCGGTAACCACATGCCGAACGATCTCGACGGCACCCCGGAGATGCGAGAGGCCGAGTGCCCGTTCTGCGAGAACCTCGTCCTCGTGTACGAGGTACCGCCCAGTTGCCCCCTGTGCGCCTGTCCGCTCGAATCGGACCGGATGCACCCCTACGCCTGGCCGAACGAGGAGCCTTCGCCCTCGGGGTGACCGCCGCCGGCGAGGACGCGCTCCGCGATCTCCTTGGACTCCTCCAGTCGCTCCCGGTCGACGAACAACCGAACGCCGTGCTCCCAGATCTGACTGAGGAACCCCGGTGCCTTGTACCACCAGACGATGCCGGCCTCTTCGAGCTTGCCGGCGATCGCCTCCGCGTGCTCGTGCGTGAACTGGCCGAGGTGCACGGTTCGGACGTTCCGCTCGCTCACGGCACGATCTCGGCCGGCCGCCAGCCGCGGACGGAGCTGACGAGCGCGACCTCCTCGGCTTCGCGGAGCTCCGAGATCCGGATCGGCCGCTCGATCAGTGTGCCTTCACCCAGGAGCACGTTCCGGTAGGTGCCGGCAAGGAGTCCCGCGTCAAGGGGCGGGGTCACCCATCGGCCCTCGATCCGCACCGCGAGGTTCGCGATGGTGGACTCGGTCACCTCGCCGCGCGTGTTCGTCAAGATCACGTCGTCGACGTCCGGACGCTTCTCCCTCCGTCGCTCGTACGGCTGCCGGCGCGTCGTCTTGTGGAAGAGCCAGATGTCCTCCGGGTCGACGGGCTCGTCGTCGAGCGCGAGCCGGACCGGCCCATCGGGGGCCGGTGGGAGCTCGCGAACCTCCGTCGTCACGGAGCCGTCGCGCGAGAGCGTGAGCCGGATGACGAAGGCCCCGTCGCGATCCACGGCTGCGCGTTTCATCGCCGCGACCGCGGTCTCGGGCTCGAAGTGGAAGCCGAAGTACCGCGCGGAGCTCCCGAGACGCTCCACGTGCTCGGCGAGGTGGCGAGGTCCCTCGCCCGGCTCGTGGCGGATGGTCTCGAACAGGTCGAAGTCGGGGCGAGCCGCGGTGAGGACGCGGGCCTTGGCGAGGACCTCCTCGTATTCGCCGGCCGCCGAGGAGTCGAACGTGATGCCCCCTCCGACGCCGTACTCGGCGGCACCGGTCGAGGTGTCGAGGACGACGCTGCGGATCGCGACGCTGAAGTTCGCGTTCGGCTCGCCCGAGCCGGCCGGAGCGAGGTAGCCGATCGCCCCGCAGTACACCCCGCGAGGGGAATCCTCGAGGTCTCGGATGATCCGCATCGTGCGCACCTTCGGTGCGCCCGTCACCGAGCCGCTCGGGAACAGCGCGCCGAAGACCTGGAGCAGCGTGGTGCCGGGGCGCAGGTCCGCCTCGACGGTGGAGGTGAGCTGCCACACGGTCTCGTACCGCTCGGCGTCGAACACGCGCGAGACCCGGACCGAGCCCGGGACCGCGACGCGGCCGAGGTCGTTCCGCACGAGGTCGACGATCATGGCGTTCTCGGCCCGGTCCTTCTCGGAAGAAACGAGCCGTTCGGCCGCCGCTTCGTCCTCCGCGAGCCACCGGCCTCGGGCGATCGTGCCTTTCATCGGCCGCGTCGTGACGCGATCGCCGTCGCGACGGAAGAACAGCTCGGGGGAGGCGGACAACACTCGGTAGCGGCCGAGGTTCAGGTACGCGCCGAACCCGCCGCGCTGCGCGAGGACGAGGTCCCGGTAGAAGCCTCGCTCGTCGCCGGCCAGTCGCGCGCGCATCCGCAGGGTGTGGTTCACCTGGTAGGTCTGGCCCGCCGCGATCAGCTCGCGGATCCGCGCGATCGCGTCGTCGTACGCAGGCCGTTCCACCGAGGGGCGCCACGGGGACGGCGTCGACGGCGGCTCGACGGCGACGGGCTCGAGCGCGGGAACGTCCTGTTTGTCCTCGAACAGCGCGAACCAGGCGAGCGGCAGGGCCTCGAACGCATCGCCCGGCGGCCGCGCACGGACCGCCAGGTCGGCGTCGAGGCCCGGCGCCGCGTCGAACGCCACGAATCCCGCGGCCCACATCCCTCGCGCCGCCGCGGCTCCGGCCGCCTCGATCGTCGCCGCGACCTCGTCAAGACGACGGGCCTCGAGGACGCCGACGGGTTCGATGAGTCGGAACGACCGTTCGGCACCGGGGGTGAGGTCGTCGAACCTCGCGTCGATCACGTCGACCGGTCCTCAGCCCTTTCGGGCGCGGATCGCGTCGATCAGCGCGGGGACCACCGTCAGCGCGTCGCCGACGATGCCGAGGTCCGCCATCCGGAAGATCGGAGCATCGGGGTCCTTGTTGATCGCGACGATGCGTTTCGACGTCTTCATCCCGACGATGTGCTGCGTCGCGCCGCTGATGCCGATGGCGATGTAGACCTCGGGACGGACGGACTTGCCGGTCTGGCCGATCTGATAGCTGTACGGAACCCAGCCCGCGTCCACGACGGCGCGACTCGCGCCGACGGCCGCGTCGCCGATCGCCGCCGCGAGCTCCTCGAGCAGCCGGAAGTTCGACGCGTCCTGCAGGCCGCGTCCGCCGGCGATCACCACTTTGGCGTCCTCGAGCTTGGGGCCTGAGGTGGATCCCTCGTGACGTTCGACCCGGCGCGCGGCGCGGAGATCCTCGGGGATCTCGACGTCGACGGGGACGACCTCGGCGGTCCCGCCGGATGGTTCGGCCACGGTCGTCTTCGGCCGAAGCAGCACGAGCCGCGGGACCGGTCCGTCCAGCGCGACGTCGACGATCCGGCTCCCGCCGAAGATCTGGGTCTGCGCGCCATCCGCATCGGCCACGTCCGTCGCGTTGCCCATCAACGTGGAGCCGAGCCGCCCCTGCAAACGGCCGGCGACGTCGCGAGCGTCGTAGCTCGTCGAGAACAGGATGAGGTCCGGAGCGTGCTCGCGCGCGAGCGCCTCGAGCACGTGGGCCTGCGGGCGCCCGAGGCCGTCGTCGTATGCGTCGTCGTCGCTCGCGTACACGGTCGTCGCGCCGTGCTCGCCGAGCGAGGGAGCCGAGGCCGTCGCGCCGGGGCCGAGCGCCACCGCCGCGACGTCGCCGATCGATCGAGCCTTCGTGAGGAGCTCGAACGCCGAGGGCTTGGCTCCATCGGGGGCGACCTCCGCGTAGACCCAGACCGAGGTCACGCTCAGAGCACCTTCGCCTCGGCGAGCAGGTCGGCGAGCTTCGTCGCGGCCTCGTCCCCGGCCTGCACGATCTCGCCGGGCCCCTTCTCCGGCGCTTCGCTCACCGCGGTGACCCGCTGGGCGGGCGCGACCTCCTCAGCCGACAGACCGAGATCCGCGAGCGCGATCTGCTCGACCGGCTTGGTCTTCGCGGACATGATCCCCTTCAGGGTCGGGTAGCGCGGCTCGGCGGCGCTGCCGGTCACCGTCGCCAGGGCCGGCAACGGCGATTCGACGACGTCGTACCCGTCCTCGGTCTGCCGTTCGATCCGCAACGTCCCGTCGGTGACCTCGAGCTTGCGCGCGAAGCTCGCGCTCGCGATGCCGAGCAGCTCGGCGACCGTCATGGGAAGCGTGCCGGTGTAGCCGTCGGTCGACTCCACGCCGGTGAGGACGAGGTCGAACGGGTTGCGCCCGACCACGGCCGCCAGGACCCTGGCCGTCGCGAGGGCGTCGGAACCTCGGAGCGCCGGATCGGTCACGAGGACGCCGGCATGCGCCCCCATCGACAGGCCCTTGCGGATGGCGCTCATCGCCGCCTCCGGGCCCATCGAGACGAGCGTGACCTCGCCGCCGTGCGCCTCCACGAGCTGGAGGGCAGCTTCGACCGCGTACTCGTCGCCGGGATCGAGCGCGCCCTCGACGCCCTCGCGAACCAGCAGGTGATCCTCGCCGAGCGTGGGCGTCCCCAGCGGCTCGGGGACGTACTTCACCAGCACGACGACCTGCATCGGATCGGCCCTCCGCTTCGACGGACGCGAAGGCGAGGATACCCGTGAGGCGCGTTCATCGGCGGGGATGTATCCGTCGCGTAGCATCGAGGGCGATGTCCTCCAAGGGTTCCGTGCTCGTGGCGATGTCCGGCGGGGTCGACTCGTCGGTCGCCGCCTGCCTGCTCCACGAGCAGGGCTACGACGTGCTGGGCTCGCACATGGCGCTCGTGCATCTGGCCGACGGGGCCGACCACGGGTGCTGCGGTCCCAGCGCCCGGGCCGACGCAGCCGAGGTCGCAGAGATCGCCGGGTTCGACTTCGAGATCGTCGACATGAGCGAGACGTTCGCCGAAACGGTGCTCGCCGACTTCTTCGCCGAGCACGAGGCCGGACGCACGCCGAACCCCTGCGCCCGGTGCAACGAGCACATCAAGTTCGGAGCGTTCCTGGATCGCGCCGACGAGCTCGGCATCGACTTCGTCTCCACCGGTCACTACGTCCGGTCCGAACGCGGCGAGGGCGGACGGTGGCGGCTGCTCACGGGTCTGGATGCCGCGAAGGACCAGTCGTACATGCTCTACACGCTCGGCCAGGAAGCGCTCGCGCGGTCGCGGTTCCCGGTCGGCGCCATGCCGAAGGCGGACACGCGCATGCACGCGGAGCGACTCGGCCTGCCCGTGGCGTCCAAGCCCGATTCGCAGGAGGTGTGTTTCGTCCCCGGAGCCGACCACGCCGCGTTCCTCGAGACCCACGCGCCGGCGCTCGTGCGCCGTGGTGAGGTCGTCGACGCCCAGGGCAACGTCGTCGGCGAGCACCGCGGCTCGTTCCGCTACACGATCGGGCAGCGGCGCGGTCTCGGGGTTTCGACCGGACAGCGCTCCTACGTCCTCGACGTGGACGCCGAGGCGAACCGCGTCGTCGTCGGACCCGGCGAGCTGCTCGCGCGCCGAGGGCTCCTCGCCGACCGCGTGCACTGGGTGTCCGGCGCGCCTCCGGTCGACGGTCCGTTCGAGGCCGACGTCCGGCTCCGCTACCGGGGCGACGCGACGCCCGCCGTCGTCGAGGTCGAGCGCGACACGATGCGCGTCGAGTTCCGTTCCCCCCAGCGGGGGGTTGCGCCGGGGCAGAGCGTCGTCGCCTACCGGGGCGAGGAGCTGCTCGGCGGAGGCCGGATCGTCGAGTCGGTCCGCTGAGGGCCGCGTCGGCCCCGGCCGATATCATCGGGCGCCGGTCCTCGACCAGGTCTTCCCCGGCCGGGTCCTCGACCGGGTCCCCGAAAGGACCGTCGTGAAGCTCCTGAAGCGGAAGCCTCGCAGCTTCGACATCCAGGTGCAGGACATGACCCTGCACATCCAGGCGGGGACGGATTTCAACGAGGAGTCGCGAGCCGCAGCGCTCTCGTTCTGGGAACAACTCCACGCGTACATGATCCGGAACCCGGAGGTTGCGAGCAGCAAGCGTCCGATCACCGTTCCCGAGGATGCACCCCAGATCGTCCGGGAGATGGTGGAGGCCGCCCGCCGGGCGGGGGTCGGGCCGATGTACTCCTTCCAGGGCGCGGTCACCGACCACGTCGGCCGGTTCCTCGCGCAAGAGGTGGACGAGGTGATCGTCAGTTGCGGCGGCGACTACTTCATCCAGAGCCGGCGTCGTCAGAAGCTCACCGTCTCCCGCCGGGCCGGGGGAACGACCGTTGCGGTGGTCGTGCCGGCGAGCAAGCGCGGGGTCGGCATCGCGATGGTCGCCGGGCGGGGGGAGGCCGCGATCGACGGCCTCGCCGTGATCGCCGAGTCCTGCATGCTCGCCGACGCGGCGGCCGCCGGCGTCCAGGCGATCGTGCCGAAGGAGCACGGGTTCGCCGGCGCGCTCACGTACCTCAAGACGGTTCCCGGCGTGCTGGGCGGCGTCGTCATGGTGGGTGAGCGGATCGGCGTCGCCGGCGGGGTGGAGATCGTCGCGTGACGCGAGCAGTCAAGGAGAAGTCGACCTCCGCCACGTCGACCACCACCAAGGCCGAGCGAGACCTCGCGGCCGCCAAGGTCGAGGTCGAGGAGCTCCGCGAGCGGCTGAACTACCACCTCTACCGCTACCACGTCCTGGACGATCCCGAGATCTCCGACGCCGAGTACGACGAGCTCATGAACGAGCTGAAGCGGCTGGAGGAGCGCTTCCCCGAGCTCGTCGTTCCGGACAGCCCCACCCAGCGCGTCGGGATGACGCCGGCGGACCTGTTCGCCCCCGTCGAGCACCGCTCGCCGATGCTCTCGCTCGACAACGCCTTCGCCGCGTCGGAGCTTCAGGCGTGGGCCGCGCGGGTGGAGCGCGAGGTCGGCGTGGGTGCGCGCTACTCGTCCGAGTTGAAGATCGACGGCGTCGCGGTCGCGCTCACGTACGAGAAGGGGATCCTGACGAAAGGCGCGACCCGAGGAGACGGTCGCATCGGCGAGGACATCACCGCGAACGTCCGAACGGTCAAGAGCGTCCCTCGACGGTTGTTGATGAAGGATCCACCCGCCTACCTGGAGGTGCGCGGCGAGATCTACCTGCCCGTGAAGGCGTTCGAACGTCTGAATGAGCAGCTGCTCGAGTCGGGGCAGGGCCGCGTCTTCGCCAACCCGCGGAACGCCGCGGCGGGCTCGCTCCGCCAGAAGGACTCGAAGGTCTCCGCGTCGCGTCCGCTCTCGTTGTGGGTCCACTCGTTCGGCTACGCCGAGGGCGTGCGGTTCGAGTCGCACTCGGGATTCCTGGAGTGGAGCCGCGCAGCGGGACTGCCGGTCGCGCCCACCGGCGAGGTGCACGAGGACCTTGCCGGCGTTCAGGCGTACCTCGAGCGATGGGAACGCGACCGGCACTCCATCGACTGGGAGATCGACGGCGTCGTGATCAAGGTCGACCAGGTCGCGCTTCAGCAGGAGCTCGGTGCGACGTCCCATGCCCCGCGATGGGCGATCGCGTACAAGTTCCCACCCGAGGAGCGCACCACCCGGTTGAACGAGATCGGTGTCCACACGGGACGGACCGGCATGGTGACACCGTTCGCGTTCCTGGAGCCGGTCCAGGTGGGAGGCGTGACCATCTCGACGGCGACGCTCCATAACGAGGACGAGGTTCGGCGCAAGGATGTTCGCGAGAAGGACATCGTCATCGTTCGGCGCGCCGGCGACGTGATCCCCGAGGTCGTCGGCCCGGTCCTTTCCAAGCGGAAGAAGGGTGCACGCCGATGGAAGTTCCCGACCACGTGCCCGTCGTGTGGAACCGCGCTCATCCGCCGGGAGGGTGAGGCGTACTGGCGATGTCCCAACAAGCGGGGCTGCCCGTCCCAGAACATCGAGTGGCTGTTCAGCTTCGCCTCGCGCGGCGGCCTGGACATCGAGGGCCTCGGCTACAAGACGGGGATCCAGCTCCTGGACACCGGGGCGGTGAAGGATCCCGGGGACATCTTCTCGCTCACCGCGGAGGACCTCGCGCAGCTCGAGGGGTTCGCCGACAAGTCGATCACGAACCTGCTCGCCTCGATCGAGAAGGCGAAGGACAAGCCGCTGTGGCGGCTGCTCGTCGCGCTCAACATCCCGCACGTCGGCACGCACGTCGCGCAGGTCCTCGCGAGGGCGTTCGGTTCGATCGACGCCCTGCTGGACGCCTCGGCCGAGCAGATCGACGACGTCGAGGAGATCGGCCCCGAGATCGCTCGGAGCGTCCACGAATGGTTCCAGGACCCGCTCAACCGCGCACTCATCGAGAAGCTCCGCGCCGCGGGGGTTCGGATGCAGGACGATACGCCGGCCCCTTCGGGCGATCAGCCGCTCGCCGGGAGCACGATCGTCATCACGGGCGGGCTCGACACGCTCTCGCGCGAGGAGGCCACGGCTGCGGCGCAGGCCGCGGGCGCGCGCGTTTCCTCGAGCGTGTCGAAGAAGACGAGCTTCGTCGTCGCCGGCGAGAATCCCGGAACCAAGCTCGCGAAGGCCGAGCAGGCCGGCGTCGAGATCGTCGACGAGGCCGAGTTCCTGAAACGGCTCGGCCGCACGTGAGGGTGAACGGAGGTCCGGCGTGACCGCCACGGTGATCGACGGGCGAGCGATCGCGGATCGCCTCCGGTCGACGATCGAGGACGAGCTCCGCGTCCTTCGCCTGTCCTCCGTCCGGCCCGGCCTCGCCACGGTGATGGTCGGGGAGTCCTTCGACGCGCAGGCGTACGAGAAACACGTGCGACGACTCGCGGAAGGCCTCGAGTACCGATACGTCTCCGAGCGTCTGCCGGCGGACGCGGAGACGGCGGACGTGCTCGCCACGATCGGCAAGCTCAACGCCGATCCACGCGTGACGGGGATCTTGGTGCTGCAACCGCTCCCGCCGCACGTTCCCGAGGCCGAGGTGAACAGCGCGCTCGAGCCGACGAAGGACATCGAGGCCGTGCACCCGCAGAACGCGGGGCTCCTCGCGCAGGGGCGTCCCCGCTTCCTGCCCTCGACGCCCGCCTCCTGTTTCTACCTGCTCGACTCGTACGTGACCGCCGAAGGCGGCGATCCGGCCACGTACTACACGGGGCGGACGCTCGTCGTGGTCGGGCGTTCGAACAGCGTCGGCAAGCCCGCGCAATGGCTGGGCCTTCAGCGCGACGCGACGGTCATCACGTGTCACAGCAAGACGGCGGCCGCGGGCCGGCTGGCCGAGTTCACCCGGCAGGCGGACATCCTGATCGTCGCGGCGGGCGTCCGGGCCCTCGTGACGGGGGATATGGTTCGCGAGGGCGTCATCGCGATCGACGTCGGGATCCACGCGGTGAAAGACGAAGCCACGGGCAAGACGAGGATGGTCGGCGACCTGGACTTCGACAGCGTCGCCGCCAAGGCCGAGGCGATCACCCCCGTTCCCGGGGGCGTCGGCCCGATCACCGACGTCTGGCTGATCGGGAACACGCTGGCCGCGGCCGCGATGGCCCAACAGGTCGAGCCCCGGTTCGGCCTCTTCCACTAGCGCCGGTCGTCTTCCTCGAAGGGGGCGAGGCCGCGTGCCTCGGCGGCGCTGCGTGGTCGCTCCCGAGGCGGCGCGAGCGGGGACGTATGCTGCGCGCGTTCGATGATGAACGAACCCGGGTCTTCACCGTCCGACACGACGCAGGAAACCTTCGATCGGGTCGCCCGAGAGCGCCTGGTCACCGCGGTGCTGCGGCAGCTGTGGCTTGGGCTGTCGACGTACCGGCTGTATCCGGAGAATCCTCAGCGACCCGGGTTCGCTCCGGCCGTCGAACGGATCGGACTCGCCGTCCAGGAGGCGCTCGCCGCCGGCCGAGTGGACGTCGAGATCCGCGGCGACCGGTTCGTGTTGGCGGGCCATCCGATGTCCCATGACGGGAACGTGCAACGTCTGGCCCTGTCGTGCTTCGAACGTCGCGTCGAGCGCCTGACGGTCATCTCGGTCCCCACCGGTGCGGAGCTCGAGCAGCTGTTCATGGCGCTCACGCAGTCGCTGCCCGAACTCGAGGAGGCCGGCGGCGTCGAGAGCGTGCTCCGCGAGGGAGGTGTCGCCTCGATCTTCCTGTCGGCGATCGGACCCGGAACCGTCGAGGGCGCCGACCACGCGGTGGAGGAGACGGT
The DNA here is from genome assembly GCA_963786805.1 of uncultured Actinomycetes bacterium. GTDB lineage: Bacteria > Actinomycetota > UBA4738 > UBA4738 > HRBIN12 > CALGFI01. Next base: position 189,872 of record CAWBAK010000004.1, on the reverse strand, counting down.
CCCGGCGTCCCAAGTGCCGCTCGACGTGGACGTCCTCGCGTCCGAGCTCATGCTCGAGGACCTCCACGGAAGCCCGAGCGACCAGGCCGAGACGCTCCTCACGCGGCTCCGCCACGTGTTCGAGGAGGGCGCCAGCAGAGGCGGCCCGATGATCGAGCTGCACACGGCCGCGCACGACATGCTCACCGACCTGCCCGACGACGTCCGGCGCTCGTTGCTCGAGATGCTCGTCGATCGCGTTCGGGACGATCCGCTCGCCGGCAGCCTGATCGGCACGATGAACACCTCCCAGCTCACCCGAGCCCTTGTGGACGTCGGGCGCGACGGCCGGCGAAGCCCGGTCGAGCTCGCCCGCGAGCTGGCGGCCTCGGGTGTCCGCGAGGTCGACATCGTGGACCTCACGCGCGCGCTCGAGGCGGGCCACGAGGACGTCGGAACGATCATCGCCGGGCTCGAGCAGCTCGGGATCGATCTCGAGGAGGGCCAGGCCTCGGCGGGAGGGACCGTCCTCGAGGTGCTGTCGGACTACCTCACCGCGACGGAGCGCGAGGACCTCCGGTCGATGCAATCGGCAGCGGAGGTCGGCGGCCCGGAGCTTCGCGCGGCGCAGCTGCTCGCGGTCGCCGACTACCTCTCCCTGGAGACGGATCTTGAGCGCACGGGTGAAGCGCTCGACATCTGGGCGGAGGAGTTGCGGCGCGCCGTCCGGGCTCGCGACAGCCGAGAAGTGGCGACGCTCCTTCATCCGCTGCGCGAGGCCCTGCTCGGTGGCACCGAGGATCGCGCCGCGCTCTACGCCGCGTGCATCCGCAGCGCGCTCGCGCCGGAGATCGTCCTCGAGGCGGTGACGGCGGAGGCGGCGGAGGACCATCCCCACCTGGCCACCCTGCTCGGGCCGTTCGGGGACGAGGGCGTCGAGGCGCTCTTGGATCTGCTCGGCGACGAGCAGGACCGCAACCGGCGCGGGCTGTTGTTCGGCGCGCTTCGCCGCATCATCCCCGAGCACACCAAGCCGGTCGTCGCGAGGCTTTCGGACGAGCGGTGGTTCGTCGTTCGCAACGCCGTCCTGCTGCTGGGGAGCGCCGGGAACGCGGACGTGCTCCCACGGCTGGCCGAGGCCGCCCGGCACCCGTCTCCGGAGGTCCGTGCGGAGGTGCCGGATGCGGTCGCTTCGGCCGGAGGCGCGGCGGCGGTTCCCTTGCTCGTCCGCATGGCGCTCGAGGGAGAGCCCGACCTGCGCGCTCAGGCCGTGAGCTCGCTCGCAACCCTCACGGGCCCGGAGGCCGCCGATGGGCTCGCCGAGGTCGTCCGCGGATCCTCCGATCGCGGTCTGCGGACCCAGGCGCTCGAGCGGCTCGCCGCGCGCCCCGAGGGACGGGCGACCCTGGAACCGCTCGTCGCACGCGGAAGCGACACGCGTCTCCCGTGGCGTCTCCGGCGTGTCATCCGCCGGGCCCTCGCGCGCCCATCGGCGGAGCGGCGATGAACGGGGCCCAAGCCGCCGATCCCGAGATCCTCGTCGTCCGCGAGATGCTGCGGACGATGTCCTCGGGCCGGCAGGTCTACGCGCTGTATCCGGGAGCGCATCCCAAGCGCATGGAGGCGGCGCGAGCGCTGGAGGAGCTCGTCCTCAAGCTCCGAGAGGTACGCCCGAGCGATCCAGTCCTGTTCGTCACCGACGGCAACTTCTACCTGGGACCGACGCTGCTCGCGTGGGAGTCGCTCACGCTCTACGGACTCGCGCACGCGTTCGCCGAGGCGGGTGTGCGTTCGCTGGAGTTCCTCCCGAACCCGACGGACGCCGAGATGGACGCCGTGCTGCGGCTCCTGTCGGGCGAACCGGAGGCAACGAACGAGCTCGTCACCGTCGGCGTGAACCGAGCCGGCCCGAACACGCCGCCCGAGACGCCCGAGAGCACCATGGCCGACCTCCTGCAGAGCTACGCGGCGGGGCTCGACCTGCTCCGGACGACGGCGACACGACTGCTGGCAGGACGTCCCGCGGACATGAACGCAACGGTCCGGCTCACCGAGCGGATCGCCGACCTCCTCGTCGCGGATCCCGCGCAGGCGCTTCTGCTCACCACCGTGAAGTCGTACGACGAGTACACGTACCACCATATGGTGAACGTGTGCATCCTGTCGCTCGCGCTGGCGCGGGCCATCGGGCTCTCGCGGGACGACGCTGTGGCACTCGGGATCGGCGGGCTCCTTCACGACGTCGGCAAGGTCAAGGTTCCGTCGGAGATCCTGCAACACGAGGGCGCGCTCGACGAGGAGCAATGGCGTCTGATCCAGCGGCACCCGGTCGACGGCGCCGGGCTCGTGCTCATCACGAGCCGGAACGCGTACCACCCCGCGGTCGCGACGGTCCTCGAGCACCACGCGGCGTTCGACGGCTCCGGCTATCCGTCGCTCTCGGGGCGGCGCTCGCCGTCGCTGCCCGCGCGCATCGTTTCGGTCGCGGACTGCTTCGACGCGGTCACGAGCAAGCGCTCGTACCGCAAGCCGGAGGAGCGCCGGCAGGCGCTCAGCATCCTGCAGGCCGGAGCGGGCCGGTCGTTCGACCCGCGCGTGGTCCGCACGTTCGTGCGGATGGTCGGGATCTTCCCCGTGGGCTCGCTCGTCCGTCTGTCGACCGGTGAGGTGGGCGCCGTCGTCCGTAACCATGAGCAGCTCCTCGCCCGTCCGATCGTGCGCATGGTCCTGGACGTGAACGGCGCCGAGTCCGAGCCAGTGGAGGTCGACCTTTCGGAGACGGGCTCGGACGGCGAGCCATTGGCGACGGTGGTGCGAAGCGTGGACCCGGCCGAGGTCGGCGTGGACATGCTCTCGCTGCTCGCATCCGCCCGTTTCGACATCCCGCCTCCGGAGGACACCGGTCCGGGGCTCGTGCATGAGCCGTCGCCGGGCGAGCTGCCTCCCGAGGGGTACGTCGAGGCGCACGACGACATCCCGGCGTTCGACCTTCCGATCGACCCGGACGCCGGCCGCGAGTAGCGCGCGGCCGGAGGCCCATCGGGCACCGGCTAGACTGCGCGCCATGCCGGTCGAGATCGACATCGATCACGTCGCGCGGCTCGCGCGTCTGGAGCTGACGGCCGAAGAGAAGGAGCGGCTTCGGGCGCAGCTCGGCCTGATCCTCGAGCATGCGGCGAAGGTGGGGGAGGTCGCTGCGGACGACGTCCCTCCCACCGCCTACGCGATCCCGCGCGCGAACGTCCTTCGACCCGACGTCCGGACCGAGTCGCTGCCGCTCCAGGACGTGCTCGCGAACGCGCCCGAGGTTGAGGACGACCGGTTCAAGGTTCCCCGGATCGTGGAGGTCGAGTGACCGAGCTCTGCGACCGGACCGCGACCGAGCTCTCCTCGATGCTCCGCGCGGGACAGACGTCCAGCGCGAAGATCGCGGCCTCGTGCCTCGCGCGGATCGATGCCGTCGAAGGCCGCGTGAAGGCGTTCCTCGCTCGCACCGACGATCTGGCGCAGGCGCAGGCGGGCGCCGCGGATTCCCGTCTGTCCGGCGGCGACGCGCCGGCCGTCGCCGGCATCCCCCTGGCGCTGAAAGACGTGCTCTCGACCCGCGGCATCACGACGACGTGCGGCTCGAAGATCCTCGAGACCTACGTGCCGCCGTACGACTGCACCGCATGGGAACGGTTGCAGGCCGAGGGCGCGGTCCTCCTCGGCAAGACGAACTGCGACGAGTTCGCGATGGGCTCCTCGAACGAGAACTCGGCGTTCGGGCCGGTGCACAACCCGTGGGATCTCGACACGGTGCCCGGTGGCTCCAGCGGCGGCAGCGCCGCGGCGGTCGCCGCGGGCGAAGCCGTGTGGGCGCTCGGAACGGACACGGGCGGCTCGGTCCGCCAGCCGGCGTCCCTCTGCGGCGTGGTCGGGTTGAAGCCGACCTACGGGTTGATCAGCCGGTACGGGTTGATCGCGTTCGCGTCCTCGCTCGACACGGTCGGAACGTTCACGCGAGGGGTGCGCGATGCGGCGATGCTGCTCTCGTCGATCGCCGGTAAGGACCGGATGGACGCGACGAGTCTCGACACGCCGAGGCGCGATTACACCGAAGGGCTCGAGGAGGGCGTGACCGGGCTCAGGGTCGGGGTCGTTCGCGAGGCCTTCGGCGAGGGCGTCGAGTCGGGCGTCAGGGCGAGCGTGCAGGCGGCCGTCGACCGGCTCGAGGGTCTCGGCGCGAGCGTCGGTGAGGTCTCCCTGCCGCACACCGACTATGCGCTCTCGGCGTACTACCTGATCGCGCCGTCGGAGGCGTCCTCGAACCTCGCGCGGTACGACGGCGTTCGGTACGGGCTGCGCGTTCCCGGATCGGACTCGGTCGAGATGATGACGAAGACGCGCGGCGCCGGGTTCGGGCCCGAGGTGAAGCGGCGGATCATGCTCGGCACGTACGCGCTGTCGGCCGGGTACTACGAGGCCTATTACGGGCAGGCGCAGAAGGTGCGAACGCTCATCATCCGCGACTACGAGGCCGCGTTCGCGGACTTCGACGTGCTGGTCTCGCCGACGTCGCCGACGACGGCGTTCCCGATCGGCGCGAAGGTCGACGACCCGCTCGCGATGTACCTGAACGACGTCTTCACGATCCCGGCGAACCTGTCGGGGATGCCGGCGATCTCGATCCCGAGCGGCCTGGACGACAAGGGCCTCCCGGTCGGGCTCCAGCTCACGACGCCGGTGCTACGCGAGGATCTGCTGCTGCGCGCGGCCTTCGCGCTCGAGCAGGCGATCGGGTTCGACTCGCGCCCGAGGCTGCTGACCGACCTCGCCGCGTAGCGAGCGCTCCGCTCAGGCGACCGCTTCCTCCGGCTCGCCTTCGTCCACCGGTTCGTCGCGCTCCGCCGGTCGGTTGGTCGAGATGATGATCGCGACCGCGATCACGATCACCGCGCCTGCGGCGATCGTCCGGAGCGTCACGGTCTCGTCGAGGATCAGCCAGCCGAGGAACACCGCGACGATCGGGTTCACGTAGGCGTAGGTCGACACGAGCGACGTCCTCGCGTTCCGCAGCAGCCACACGTACGAGGTGTACCCGACCCACGACCCGATCGTGATGAGGTACGTCAGCGCGAGGAGCGACGCCGCGGAGAAGTCCTCGAACCGGATCAGCGGGATCTCGCCGCGGAGCACGCCGGCGATCACGAGGATCGCGCCGCCGACCATCATCTCCATCCCGGCGCCCACCAGCGGGCGCTTGGGCAGCGGGGCGTTGCGCGAGTAGAGCGACCCGCTCGTCCACGAGAGGCTCGCGAGGACCCCGATGAGCATCCCCGAGAGCGGCACCCCGGCGTCGAGCCCCGCCACGCCGATCAACAGGGCCGCGCCGCCGAAGCCGAGGATCAGCCCGAACGTCGTGACCCAGCCGACGCGCCGCTGCAGCAGCACCCGGTCGACGAGCGCCATCCACAGCGGGACGAGCGCGATGATCAGCGAGATGATCCCGGAGGGCAGGGTGACCTCGGCGAGCACGACGAGGCCGTTGCCTCCCGCGACGAGTCCCGCACCGACGAGGCCGGCGGCGATCCAGTTGGTGCGCGTCGGGCGGTCGCCCTCGACGTCGCCGCGGCGCACGGTCACCGCGTAGAGCACCGCGCCGGCGATGAAGAAGCGGATGCCGGCAGCGATGAGCGGCGGCAGGGTCTGATTGGAGACGCGGATCGCGAGGTAGGTGGTGCCCCAGATGATGTAGACGGCCGACAGCGCGGTCCAGATCAAGGTGGGAGAGGCGCGGACGTCACGATCTGATCCCGCCCGCGGCATGGTCATCACCTTAGGGCGCCTCGGGACCATCGTCACCGCCTTATTGGTCCTAGCCGGTTACCGATTGGACTGCGCGCTTCACGCGCTCAGCCCCTCGATGGAACGCCAGCCCACGGGCTCGCGTGAGATGGCAGAGCGAGGTCGGCGGCGTTCGATAGGCTTCGCCGACATGGCCGCGTACGAATCCGTGATCGGTCTGGAATGCCACGTCGAGCTCTCGACCGATACGAAGATGTTCTGCGGCTGCCGCAACGAGTTCGGAGCCCCGCCGAACACGAGCGTGTGCCCCGTGTGCCTCGGGCTCCCCGGGTCCCTCCCGGTGCCGAACGAGAAGGCGATCGAGTACATCACCCGGATCGGCCTCGCGCTGAACTGCGAGATCGCTCCCGAGTCCCTGTTCCACCGGAAGAACTACTTCTATCCCGACATGCCGAAGGACTACCAGATCAGCCAGTACGACCTGCCGATCTGCGTCGGGGGACACCTCGAGGTCGAGGTCGACGGAGCGGCACGCCGCATCCAGATCACCCGGGCGCACATGGAGGAGGACACCGGCAAGACCACACACGTGGGGCAGTCCGGCCGCATCGGCCAGGCCGACTACGCCCTGATCGACTACAACCGCGCCGGCGTTCCGCTGGTCGAGGTCGTGAGTGAGCCCGACATGCACTCGGCCGAAGAGGCGCGTGCGTACCTGACCGAGCTCCGGGCGACGCTCGAGGCGCTCGGCGTCTCGGACGTGCGGATGGAGGAGGGCTCGCTCCGGTGCGACGCGAACATCTCGACCCGCCCGGTCGGGGAGACGACCCTGGGAACCAAGGTCGAGATCAAGAACCTCAACTCGATCCGTTCGCTCGAGCGCGCGCTGCGATACGAGGAGGAGCGGCAGCGGAAAGCCCTCGACGCGGGCGAGCCGCTCCGCCAGGAGACGCGTCACTTCGACGAGGAGACCGGGGCGACGCACACGCTCCGCTCCAAGGAGGAGGCGTTCGACTACCGCTACTTCCCCGAGCCGGACCTGACGCCGCTCGCGCCCGAGCCGGCGTGGGTGGAGGAACTGCGCGCGGCGCTTCCCGAGCTCCCGGCGGCCAGGCGGCTGCGATACGTCTCGTCGCTCGGGCTCAAGCCCGAGCAGGCGCGCATCCTCACCGCCTCCGCGACGGCGGCGAGCTTCTTCGAGGAGACGGTGGCGCTCGGAGCGGACGCCTCGGCAGCGGCGAACTGGGTCACGCAGGATCTCGCCGGGTTGCTCAACAAGGCCAAGCTCGAGCTCGAGGACACGAAGGTGACCCCCCGGCACGTTGCCGACCTCGTCCGGCTGATCCGGGAGCAGACGATCTCGCAGTCGGGCGCGAAACCGGTGCTCGAGGAGGCGTTCGAGACGGGCGACGACGTCGAGGCCATCGTGGAACGACTCGGGCTGACGCAGGTCACGGACACCTCCGCGCTCGAAGCGTGGGTGGACGAGGCGATCGCCGAGAACCCCGGGCCCGTCGAGCAGTTCCGCAGCGGCAAGGAGGGCGCGTTGAACGCGGTCCTCGGCCAGGTGATGAAGAAGTCGCGCGGCTCCGCCAACCCGCAGGCCGTCCGCGAGCTCCTGCTCCAGCGTCTTCCCCGGGGTTGAGCCGGACGGGCCGTTGAGGGTCGACCACACGCGGCCGCGGCGCTATCCGTGGTGGCAGTTGATCCTGCTCGGCTTCGTCGGGCTGATCGAGACGATCTTCCGCCCGCTCGGCCGGATGTGGCGGTCGAACGAAGCGCTCGAGAGCTACGGGCTCGTGCACCTTTCGAGCGTGGCCGGCGACGCGATGGTCGCGATCGCGCTCGCCGGGTCGGTCTTCTTCGACGTTCCCGTCGGCGAGGCCAGGGGAGACGTCGCGATCTACCTGGCGCTCACGATGGCGCCACTCGCGGTCGCGGGACCGTTGCTCGTGCCGCTGCTCGACCGCGCGGGACCGCGACGAGCGATCTCGTTCGTGGCCGCCCTCGGCCGTGCGGTCGTCTGCGTGTACGCGGCGTCGAAGTTCGACTCCCTGCTGCTGTACCCCTCGGCCTTCCTGCTCCTGGCGCTCTCCAAGGTGCACGCGATCACGAAGACCGGCCTGACGATGGCGTACGCGGGCCCGAACGAGGGGCTCGTCCGCGCCAACGCCCGGCTGGGGCGGATCGGCGTCGGCGGCGCGCTGCTCGCCGGCGGGCCGGCGCTCCTGCTGCTCCGGTTCGGCGGGTCCGAAGGCCACGCTGATCGCGGCGGCGGCCGTGTACGGGGTCGCGGCGGCGCTCAACCTTCGCCTCCCGCATCCGCGCGTTCGGGGCGGCGACGCGAAGGTCACTCGGACCGGCGCGATCGCCGCCCTCGCCGCGCCGGCGATCGGTGCGGCCGGTCTGCGGGCCGCGACCGGCTTCCTGCTGTTCGCGCTCGCGTTCGCGCTTCGCGGGAGCGGCGAGCCGACGTGGTGGTTCGGCGTGCTCGCGGCGGCGGGAACGATCGGGAGCTTCGTCGGCGACCTGGTCGCGCCGCGGCTTCCCTCCTCGCTCCGAGAGGAGGCGGTCGTCGTGGCGTGCATCGCCGCGGCCGGTGTCGGAGCGGTCCTGGCGTTCGTCGCGTTCTCGCTTCCGGTGTTGATCGTGTTCGGCGTCGTCGTGGGGTCGTCGGCCGAGCTCGGCCGGCTCGCCTTCCAGAGCCTGATGCAGCGCCTCGCCCCCGGTGGGGCGCACGGCCGCGTGTTCGTGCGGTACGAGCTGATCTTCCAGCTCGCCTGGGTCGCCGGCGCCCTCATCCCCGCGATGCTGCCGATCGACTTCCGCGGCGGGTTCCTGATCCTGGCCATCTTGTACCTCGTCGCGGGCATCGGCTACATGACCCCGGACGTCGTCGCCCGCCTGCGGGCGTGAGCCCCCGTGTGCGACGGGTGCGATAGGCTGCGGCACGTTCGGGACGTGGACGTGACGTGCGGTTCAGGGTTCCGGGAACGCGAGCGACGACGGGAGGAGAGGACCGGGCATGGGGGAGTGGGTCAAGGTCGGGCCGGCGGACGACGTACCCGAAGGCGAGATGAGGTCGTACACGATCAGCGAGCGCATGATCGCGATCGCCAACGTCGAGGGCGACCTGCACGCGTTCGACGACGTCTGCACACACCAGCAGTGTTCGCTGGCCGAGGGAGAGCTGGACGGCCCCACGGTCGAGTGTCCGTGCCACGGCAGCCAGTTCGACGTCACGACGGGTGAGGTCATCAACGGCCCCGCGACCGACCCGGTCGACGTGTTCCAGATCCAGGCGCAGGACGGCGAGCTCCAGGTCCTCATCAACCAGACGTGACCGCCGTCGTCATCGTCGGCGGGGGAGAAGCCGGGGCGACCACCGCCGGCGCGCTTCGGGACCAAGGCTTCGACGGCCAGATCGTCCTGATCGGCGAGGAGCCGATGCCCCCGTACGAGCGCCCCCCGCTATCGAAGGAGTACCTGCGCGGCGAGTCGGGCCACCAGTTCGTTCGCCCGAAGGAGTGGTACGCGGACAACGACGTGGATGCGCGTTTCGGCGTTCGCGCCGAGCGCGTGAACGCCGCGGACCGCGTGATCGAGCTCGCCGGCGGAGATCGCGTGGCGTTCGACCACGCCGTGGTCGCGACCGGGTCGAGGAACCGCAAGTTCCCGATCCCGGGGCTCGACCTCCCTGGCGTCCTCGATCTTCGCTTCGCTCCCGACAGCGATGCGATCCGCGAGGCCGCGAAGACCGGCTCCAAGGCCGTCCTCGTCGGGATGGGCTTCATCGGGGCCGAGGTCGCCGCATCGCTCCGGCAGCTGGGGCTCGACGTCACCGTCGTCGAGTTCGCGGCGTGCCCGCTCGAGCGGGTTCTCGGGCCCGAGCTCGGCCGCTCGATCGAGGCCCTGCATCGCGACCACGGCGTCGAGATGTTCTTCCACGACGGGGCGGAACGGTTCGAGGGCGACGGCCGTTTCGAGACGCTGGTCACCAAGGAGGGGCGGCGGATCGAGGGCGATTTCGCGGTCGTCGGGGTCGGCGTCGAGCCCGTCACCGACGCCGCCGAGGCCGGAGGGGTGCCGACCGACAACGGCATCCCGGTGGACGGGTCGCTCCGGACGTCGATCGAGGGTGTCTGGGCGATCGGCGACGTGGCGCGTCACGACCATCCCGTGTTCGGTTCGATCCGCGTGGAGCACTTCGACAACGCAGTGAAGATGGGCGAGCACGTCGCGAAGGGCATCCTCGGGTCGGACGCGGTCTTCGACGACGCCCACTGGTTCTGGTCCGACCAGTACGACGCGCAGATCCAGATGTCGGGCTTCGCGACCGAGTGGGATCAGACGGTGATCCGCGGCAACATCGAGGAACGAAGCTTCGTCGCGTTCCTCCTCAAGGAGGGGCAGCTGCTCTCGGCGTTCAGCATGAACTGGAAGCTCGACGTGCGCCGCTCCATGCCGTTGATCAAGGCGCGCGCGCATCCGGACCCCGCGTCGCTGTCCGATCCGGCCGTCGATCTCCGCACGCTCCTGGCGAAAGCCTGACGGTCGAACGACCGCTAGCTCGCCCGCGGGGCCGGTGCTACCCTCGCGACATGGTGCGGAACGTCCTTCCCGAACGCACGCGCCGGCGGATCGGCATCCTCTCGGTCGTCGCCGCGTTCGCGCTGCCCGCGTGCGGCGCCGCGTCCGCGGGGACGACCGAGGGCTCGGACACGCCGGTGAGGTCCAGCTTCGGCGACGACGGAACCATCGGATGTGTGGACTCCGCGGCCTCCGTCCGCCGCGCGGCCACCGCGCCGGGCGACGGCCGGACGATCGCGAGCGTGCCGAGTTCGGGTGCGGCGCTCCGCAAGGTCGCCACGCCGGTCCAGACGTCGGCAGTCGCGTCCGTGCCGGCCCTCGGACCGGGTCGGCAGGTCGCCGTCCGCGAGATGGCGAAGACGGCGTTCGGCGGGATGCGCGCGACCGGCGTCGCGTCGGTCGCCGCCGCCGGCCCCTGCGGCTGACGCGCGAACCCGAACGCAGCCAGCGCACTCGCGTCGGCCGGGGGCGCGCAACCCCGATGGTAGGCTCCGAACCGTCCCCGATCCGATGAGCGAGCGCCGATGAACAGACCAGAGATCATCCTCGCCCCCGGGCCGACGCCGATCCCACCCGAGGTGCTGCTCGCTCAGGGCAGCCCGCTCGTCTATCACCGAGGTCCCGGATTCGGACGTCTCATGCGCGACGTGACCTCGCGGCTGAAAGAGCTCTACCGCACCGATCGAGCCGACGTCCTGCTCATGACGTCGTCGGGCACCGGCGGGCTCGAGTCGGCGATCCAGAACGTGTTCTCGCCGGGCGACGAGGTGTTGATCCCGCTCGCCGGGTTCTTCTCCGAGCGCTGGAAGGGCTTGGCCGAGGCGCACGGTCTCACCGTTCGGACGGTCGAGTACGAGTGGGGCCGCAAGATCGAACCGGCCGAGGTCGCGGCGGCGCTCGCGGAGCATCCGGTCAAGGCGGTGCTGCTCACGCACTCGGAGACCTCGACCGGCGTGATCCAGCCGGTCCGCGACCTCGCGCGCGTGGCGAACGAGGCCGGCGCGCTCGTCGTCGTGGACGTCGTCTCGAGCCTCGGCGCGGTGCCCTTCGAGTTCGACGGTTGGGGGATCGACGTTGCCGTGGGCGGCTCGCAGAAGGCACTGTCCGCGTCGCCGGGCATCGCGTTCGTCGCGATCTCCGATCGCGCGTGGCAGGCAAGCGAGACCGCCACGATGCCCCGCTTCTACTTCGACTGGCGCGTCTACAAGCGCTACGCCGAGCTCCCGCATCCGGAGAATCCGTGGACCCCCGCGATCAGCGTGATGCAGGGCCTCGAGGCGGCGCTCGAGCTGTACTTCCAGGACGGCCTCGCCGCGGCGCTGCTCCGGCACCAGATGCTGTCGCGTGCCGTGAAGGAGGGCGTCCAGGCGCTCGGGCTCGACCTCTTCGGCGAGGGGCTCGAGGACAACTGGACCGTCACGGCGATCCGCGCCCCCGAGGGGATCGACGCGGACGCGATCAGCGATCGGATCCGCTCGGACTTCGGCTGTGTGTTGGCGCCCGGACAGGGCCCGTTGAAGGGCAAGGTGTTCCGCATCGGGCACTTCGGCTACTTCAGCGAGCTCGACATCGTCCGCGGGCTCGCCGCGCTCGAGATGACGCTCGAGCGGTTGGGATATCCCGTCAAGCGCGGCGCCGCGGTGGCCGCGGCGGAGGGCGTGTTCCAGGAGCGGGCGGCCTCAAGCAGCGGAGCGGTAGGCCAAGACCAAGGATGAGGGTTCTGGTCACCGAGAAGCTCTCGGATGCGGGGATCGACCTCCTCCGTCGTGACTTCCAGGTGGACGTCCGTCCGGAGCTCGCCGTCGACGGGCTCGTCGACGCCATCGCGCCGTATGACGCACTCGTCGTCCGGTCGCAGACCCAGGTGACGGCCGACGTGATCGCGGCCGCCGAGAACCTCAAGGTCGTCGCGCGCGCGGGGATCGGGCTGGACAACGTCGACGTCGATGCCGCGACGCGGCGCGGCGTGATGGTGGTGAACGCGCCGCAGTCGAACATCGTCTCCGCCGCCGAGCACACGATCGCGCTGCTCCTCGCGCAAGCGCGGAACATCCCACAGGCGAACGCCGACCTGAAGGGTGGACGTTGGGAGCGTTCGGCGTACGAGGGCATCGAGCTCCAGGGCAAGACGCTCGGCGTCCTCGGTCTCGGCCGGGTAGGAGCCCTCGTCGCGCAGCGCGCGGCCGCGTTCGGGATGCGCATCATCGCGTTCGATCCCTACGTGCCGAAAGAGCGCGCCAAGGAGATGGGCGTCGAGCTGATGCCGACGCTCGAGGCCCTCCTGGTGCAGGCCGACCTCATCACGATCCACCTGCCGCGCACGCCGGACACGGAGGGCCTGATCGGCGAGCGCGAGCTCGGACTCGTGAAGGAGGGCGCGCGCCTGGTCAACACCTCGCGTGGCGGCATCGTCGACGAGCAGGCGCTCGCGAAGGCGCTCGAGGAGGGGAGGCTCGAGGGCGCCGCGCTCGACGTGTTCGAGACCGAGCCGACCACCGAGTCGCCGCTGTTCGGGTTCGATCAGGTGGTGGTGACCCCGCACCTCGGGGCGTCGACGACCGAGGCGCAGGACAAGGCGGGGACCTCCGTCGCCGAGATGGTGCGACTGGCGCTGTCGGGCGAGTTCGTGCCGTACGCCGTGAACGTGTCCGCCGGCGCCGAGGTGAGCGAGTCGATCAAGCCCTTCCTCCCGCTCGCGCAGAAGCTCGGTGCGCTGCTCACCGGCCTCGCGCAAGGCGCGGTCCGGGGCGTCGAGGCGCAGTACATGGGCCGGATCGCCGACGTCGACACGCGGGTGCTCACCCTCGCGGTCGTGAAAGGCGTGCTGACGGGCGTGGTTCACGAGCCCGTCTCGTTCGTGAACGCGCCGATCATCGCGCGCGAACGCGGCATCGCCATCAGCGAGACGCGCTCAACCGTCTCGAGCGACTACGTGAACCTGATCCATGTCAAGGTCGACACGGACGAGGGTCCCGTGAGCGTCGCCGGCACGCTCGTCGGGAAGCGGAACGCCGAACGCGTGATGCAGGTGAACGACTACGACATCGAGATGGCGCCGTCGAAGTTCATGCTCTTCTTCACGTACGGCGACCGGCCGGGCGTCATCGGCCGGGTCGGGACGATCCTCGGGCAGCACGAGATCAACATCGCGACGATGGACGTCGGCCGCCCGATGATGGGTGGCACCGCCCTGATGGGTCTCACGCTCGACAGCCCCGTCGGGCCGCAGGTGATCGAGGAGATCCGTTCCGCGATCGACGCCGGTCCCGCGCGCTTCATCGTCCTTCCTGACTGAAACGCCTTCCGTCGCGGCGCCCGCTCGTGCTACACTTCCGCGGCTATGAAGCGACTCCTGGTGATCTTGGATCGGAAGGGCGACACGCCCTTCCTCTCGGCCGCTTAGCGGCCGGTCCGCCGCCCGGCGGGCAGTCCCGATCACCGAAGCCTCGCACCACCGAGCCAGGAGTCGTCCGATGAACCTCATCACGCAGAACCCTCGCAGCGCCGTCCGAAGGATCGCCACGGGACGGCTGATCTCCGTGACCGGAGGCGCCGCCGCGTACACGGCGCTCGGGTTCACGATCTGGGAAACGACGCATTCGCCCTGGATGCAGTCGCTGTCGCTCCTGCTCACGTTCGGCGTGGCCGGGCTCCTCGGTCCCTTCGCCGGCGCGCTGGGCGATCGGTTCGACCGGCGGCGCGTCATGATCGTCTCCGAGCTCGTCGCGGCGGGTTTCTTCGGCGCGATGGCCCTCGCCGGAGATCCGGGTGTCTTGATCGCGCTCGCGTTCGGGTCCGCACTGGCGGAGTTGCCGTTCTTCTCGGCCTCCCGCGCGGCGATCCCGAACCTGCTCGGCGACGACGAGCACCTGGCGTGGGCGAACAGCCTCGTGACCGTGGGCGTGCACTCGGGGATCGCGGTGGGTCCGGTGATCGGCGGCGTCCTGCTCAGCGTGTTCGGCGACCCATCGTGGGTGTTCGGGATCAACGCGATCTCGTTCCTCGTGTCGGTACTCATCACGCTGACGGTGCGCGGGCGCTTCCAGGACGAGCGCCGGCCCGAGGCCGACGACGAGCACGCCGGTATCTCGGCCGGGGTGAAGTTCCTGTTGCGCGACTCCGTGCTGCGGCGCCTGTCGCTCGCCTGGCTCGTCTTCGTGCTGGGCATGGGGATGGGGATGGTGGCCGACGCTCCGCTCGCGGAGGAATTCGGGGCGGGGGAGTTCGGGTTCGGCCTGCTGATCGCGTGTTGGGGCCTGGGGTCGGTCATGGGCTCGGCCGCAGGACGATGGATGACCCCGAAGAACGAGCCTTTGTGGCTCGTCGGAGGCGCGTTCGGCATCGCGGTCGCGGCGTTCGGGGTCGGGGTCGCTCCGGCGTTCGCGCTCGTCCTGTTCGCGCTCCTGGTGATGGGAACCTCCGACGGGCTCACGATCGTGGCCGAGAACGGGATCATGCAGCGACGGACCCCCGACGCGGTCCGGAGCAGGACGATGGCGGCCTTCGAGGCGGTCATCTCGCTCGGCCTGGCCGTCTCGTACATCGTGGCCGGCCCGATGCTGCAGGCCGTCGGCCCGCAGGGGACGTATCTGATCGGCGGCGTCGCCGCGCTCGCGGCGGCGATCATGCTCGCGCCGCTCCGGCGTCTGCGGCAGACGGGAGAGCCAGACGAGGTCTCCCCGCCGGCCGCACCAGGAGCGGCGGTCCTCGGCGAGCCGGTCGCCCCGCCGCTGGTGTCCGAGCCGTTCCCGGCGCGACCCGTCGTGGAGCCGCGGGTGTCGGAGTCGCTCGTCGCATCGCCGGAGACACCCGAAGCCGAACGCTGATCCTTCGAGTGGTCGAAGGCCGCCTGAGTTGAACGGCCGTTCAGGATTGTGGTTGCATGCCGCCGCGAGAGGAGCGCGCGTTGGCGGTGAACGACTACCAGGCGATCGTGATCGGGGGAGGGCACAACGGCCTCGTGGCCGCGGCCTACCTCGCGAAGGCGGGCGCGCGGGTGGTCGTCTGCGAGTCGCGTCACAAGACCGGCGGGGCGGCCGCGACCGACCGGCCGTGGCCGGACCACCCGGAGTTCGCGGTCACGACCCTTAGCTACGTGATGAGCCTCATGCCCGACCGGATCATCCGCGACCTCCGGATGGCGGAGCACGGCTACCGGGTCCACCCCGTGGGTCCATACGTCGTGCCGTTGCCCGACGGCCGGGTCCTGATCGAGTACGACGACCCGAAACGGAACTACGAGGAGTTCGCCAAGATCTCCAAGCAGGACGCCGATGCGCTCGAGCGTTGGGACGCGTGGATCGGCGGGCTCGCCGCCGTGCTCGGCCCGCTCCTCATGACGACCCCGCCGCGAGTCGGGTCCAAGCGGCCGGGCGACCTGCTCGAGCTGCTGCGGCTGGCGTGGCGGTACCGGGGCCTCGACGTGCGAACGATCGGTGACGTCACGCGCCTGATGACGATGAGCGTCGCCGATCTGCTCGAGCGATTCTTCTCCTCCGACGAGATCAGGGCCGCGATGTCGATCAACGGGCTGATCGGCACCTGGGCGGGACCGTTCGAGCCCGGCACCGGGTACGTGATGGCCCATCACTCGATCGGGGACGTGGGCGACGGCACGCTGGGCTCGTGGGGCGTCCCCGAGGGCGGGATGGGCGCGGTCGCCGCGGTGCTCGAACGCAGCGCGCGGGCCTTCGGCGCCGAGATCCGCACGAACGCGAAGGTCCAGAAGATCCTGGTTCGCGACGGGCGTGCCGAGGGAGTCGTGCTCGAAGGAGGCGAGGAGCTGCGTGCGCCGGTGGTCGTGACGGCGTGCCATCCGCAGATCACCTTCCTGCGCCAGCTCGATCGATCGGAGCTGCCGTCCGAGTTCGTCCACGACATCGAGCACTGGTCGAGCCGTTCCGGCGTGGTGAAGATCAACCTGGCGGTGAGCGAGCTGCCCACCCTGGCCGCCGATCCGGACTGGAAGGACTACAGCGGCGGATTCGAGATCGCGCCGTCGCTCGCGCAGCTGGAGCGCTCGTTCGAGGAGGCGCGGGCCGGGACGGCGGCGACCTTCCCGTTCAGCGACGGCGTGATCCCCACCGTGCTCGACCCCTCGCTCGCGCCTCCTGGTGCGCACGTCGTCTCGCTGTTCACGCAGTGGGTGCCGCACACGTGGTCGCTCGAACCGCATCGCGAGGAGCTCGAGGCGTACGCGGACCGCGTGATCCAGGCGTACGACGACGTGGCCCCGGGGTTCTCGGGCGTCGGTGATCGCGCGACAGGTGATCGGCCCCTACGACATGGAGAACGAGTGGGGCCTGATCGGAGGCAACATCTTCCACGGGGAGCTCTCCGCGGATCAGCTGTTCCACATGCGTCCCGCTCCCGGGTACGCGGACTACCGAACGCCGATCGCGGGCCTCTATCAGTGCTCGAGCGCCACGCACGCGGGCGGAGGCGTCTGCGGGATCCCGGCCTACAACTGCGTTCGCGAGATCCGTGAAGATCGCGGGCGTCGGAAGGAAGGGCAGATGAAGGAGCCGTACTCGTTCACCTTCTACACGGCGTCGTGGTACCGGAAGTCGCCGTACTGGCAGCGCACGGTCGAGGCCGGGTGCACGAGCTGGGACCTGTACAACCACATGCTGATCCCGACGCTGTACGACGACGACGAGGACGAGTACTGGCATCTGCTCGAGCACGTGACGCTCTGGGACGTTGCCGTCGAGCGGCAGGTCGAGATCACCGGCCCGGACGCGGCGCGCTTCACGCAGCTGCTGACCTGCCGCGATCTGTCCGGGTGCGAGGTCATGCAGTGCAAGTACGCGCCGATCATCGCGCCGGACGGGGGCATCGTGAACGACCCGATCCTGCTGCGCCTGGGCGAGGACCACTTCTGGCTCTCACTCGCCGATTCGGATGCGCTCCTGTACGCGCTCGGCGTGCAGGCGTTCGCCGGGCTGGACGTGAAGATCCGTGAGCCGGACGTTTCCCCGCTTCAGATCCAGGGTCCGAAGAGCAAGGACGTGATCCGTGAGCTCTTCGGCGACCAGGTCGCCGGTCTTCGGTACTACCGGTGTTGGGAAGGCGATCTCGACGGGATCCCGGTGGTGGTTTCGAGGACCGGATGGACCGGTGAGGTCGGTTTCGAGATCTACCTCCGCGACGGCGCTCGCGGGCTCGATCTGTGGGACCGCGTGATGGAAGCGGGCGGGCCGCACCAGATCCGTGCGATCGCGCCGTCGGACCAGCGGCGGCTCGAGGCCGGCATCTTCAACTACGGCAACGACATGGGCATCCAGGACACGCCGTTCCACGTGAGCGGCATGGAGCGGCTCGTCGAGCTCCGGCGCGGAGTTCATCGGGAAGGAAGCGCTGCAGCGCGTCGCCGACGAGGGCGTCGACCGCAAGCTCGTCGGGGTCGAGATCGGGGGGGAGCCGTTCCGGATGTGGCTGGAGGAACCCTGGGCGGTCCGGCGCGACGGGGAGGTCGTCGGAAAGCTGACGAGCGCCTCGCACTCGTTCCGGTTGAAGAGGAACATCGGCTACGCCTGGGTGCCGATCGAGCTCGCCGTGCCCGGGTCCGAGCTCGAGCTCGTCTCGCCCGACGGACCGATCCCGGCCGTGACCGCCCCATTGCCGTTCATCGACCCGAACAAGGACATCCCGAAGAGCTGATCGGTCGCACTGGCCATGCCCATCCGCCATGATGAAGGCGTGGAATCGCTCGGCGGGTCGCTCCTCGTCGCCGGTCCTGCCCTGTGGGACCCGAACTTCCGTCGCACCGTCGTGCTCGTGGGGCACCACGACGACGACGGCGCGGTGGGCGTCGTGCTGAACCGGGCCTCGGAGATCGAGGTCGCGGTCGCGGCTCCGCCACTGGCCGTCCTGGTGGGGCAGGGCGAGCGGCTGTTCCTCGGCGGTCCGGTGCAGCCGCAATCGGCGGTCGTGGTCGCGGACTTCGAGCACCCCGAGCGCGCGGAGGTCGTGGCGTTCGGTTCGATCGGGTTCCTGCCGGACGAGACCGACGCCTCCGAGGTCGGCGACCTGCGGCGGGCCCGCGTCTTCGCGGGCTACGCGGGCTGGGGCCCGGGACAGCTCGAGCGCGAGCTCGAGGAGGGGGGCTGGATCCTCGAGCCGGCGCGTCCGGAGGACGTGTTCACCGACGAGCCCGAGCAGCTGTGGACGGACATCGTTCGACGCAAGGGGCCTGAGTACCGGCTCATCTCGACGATGCCGCTCGACCCGTCGGCGAACTAGGGGCTAGGCTCCGCCTCCGACCGTCCGAACCGTTCGAAGGAGTCCGCCTTGGCATCGGAGAGCTTCACCTTCTACGTCCAGCCGTGGTACCGGAAGTCGCCGTACTACGCGGCCACGAAGCGCCACGGCTGCAAGAGCTGGGGCCTGTACAACCACATGCTCCTGCCGACGCTGTACGAGGACCCGGTCACCGAGTATGACGCACTGCGCAACGACGTCACGCTGTGGGACGTCGCGGTCGAGCGTTGCGTCGAGGTTCGCGGCCCGGACGCCTTCGAGCTCGTGAACCTGATCACCTGCCGCGATCTCACGAAGGTTCAGGTGATGCAGGCGCGCTACGTGCTCCTCACCGCGCCGTGGGGAGGCATCGTCAACGACCCCGTGCTGCTACGCCTGGCCGAGGACCGTTTCTGGCTCGCGCTGGCCGACTCGGACGCGTTGCTCTACGTGGCCGGTGTCGCGGGCGCGAAGGGCATGGACGTGGAGGTCTTCGAGGCGGATGTCGCGCCGATGCAGGTTCAGGGCCCCCGATCGAAGGACGTCGTCCGCGACCTGTTCGGCGATGCGGTCGCCGAGCTCCGCTACTACTTCTGTGCCGAAGCCCAGGTCGACGGCATCCCCGTCGTCGTCAGCCGCACCGGGTGGACCGGTGAGATCGGGTACGAGATCTACCTCCAGGACACGAGCCGCGGCGACGAGCTGTTCGAGCGCGTGTTCCAAGCCGGCGAGCCGTACGGGATCCGAGTGATCGCTCCGAGCGAGGCCCGCCGGATCGAGGCCGGGATCTTCAACTACGGCTCGGACATGCGGGTCCAGGACACGCCGCTGCACGTGACCGGTCTCGAGAAGTACGTCGAGTGGGATCAGCCGCAGGACTTCGTCGGCCGGCGGCGTCTGGAGGAGATCCGCGACGGGAACCTGCTCGATCGCAAGCTCGTCGGCATCGAGATCGGCGGCGACCCGATGACCGACGAGGGCGCGCTGAACGATTTCTGGACGCTGTTCAAAGGGGACGCGGCGCTCGGTCGCGTCACGGCGGGAGCGTGGTCGCCGCGGCTCGAGCGCAACATCGGCTACGCGTGGGTGCCGATCCGGTGGGAGGAGCCGGGCTCGGAGTTCGAGGCCGAGACGCCGCGCGGCCGCGTGCCGGTCACGGTCGCGCCGCTGCCCTTCGTCGATCCAGCCAAGGACATCCCCAAGGGCTAGGCTCGACCGATGGGCGAGTCCATCGCGTTCGACCGCGCCGCCGAGTTCTACGACCGGACTCGGGCGATCTCCGACGAGTCGATGGCGCGGACGATCGAGCTCCTGGCGTCGGAGCTCCGCGAGCGAGGCCGCGTGCTCGAGGTGGGCGTCGGGACGGGTCTCCTCGCGCTCCCGTTGCACGAGGCCGGCATCGAGGTGATGGGAGGAGATCTTTCGGGGCCGATGCTCGCCAAGCTCGTCGAGAAGGCCGGGGGAGGGGCGCCGTTCCCGGTGGTCCTCGCCGACGCTACGAGGCTCCCGTTCACCGACGGCGCTTTCGGCGCCGCGTATCTACGATGGGTGCTTCACTTGATCCCCGACTGGCGAGGCGTGCTGGCCGAGGTCGTTCGTGCGGTCCGGCCGGGTGGGGTGTTCCTCGTGAGCCTGGGCGCGTACGGCGGTCCGCGCAAGGAGATCCAGGAGCGCTTCGCCGAGATCACCGGCGTTCCCATCCGATCCGTCGGGCTGCATTGGGACGACTACGACGGGTTGGAGTCCGAGATGACCGCCCTCGGCGCCCGCTCGCGGGAGCTCCCCTCGGTTCACGAGGGCGGGTCCGAGACGATCGGCGAGTTCATCGAGGGAATCGAGGAGAACCGATACTCGTGGACCTGGCCGCTCGGCGACGATCAGCGCCTCCGCGCCGCGGCCGACGTTCGTTCGTGGGCGCACGAGCGCTTCGGCGCCCTCGACGAGCTCCGACCGTTCGAGCACGGCACGCGGTGGCTCGCCTACGACCTCGGGTAGAGCAACCGACGGCCGGTCGGGGCTGACGGCGGGCCCCGGCCAGCAGGTATCCTGGAAAACCGCCCGGCTGCCGGGCGCGAAGCGTCCGGACAGGGAGGGTTCTCCGAATGCCGATCACCGAGGTCGACAAGATCTGGATGGACGGGGAGCTCGTGGACTGGCGCGATGCCAAGGTCCACGTGCTCAGTCACGCGGTCCACTACGGGAGTGGGGTGTTCGAGGGGATCCGCGCGTACGAGACCTCGCGCGGCGCTGCGGTGTGGCACCTCGAGGAGCACCTGAAGCGCCTGTTCCGCTCGGCGAAGCTGTACCACATGGACATCCCGTACTCGGTCGAAGCGATCACCGACGGCGTCAGGGACGTCGTCCGCGCGAACGGGCTGAACGCCTGCTACATCCGGCCACTCGTGCTCCGCGGGTACGGCGAGATGGGCGTGAATCCGTTGAACGCGCCGGTCAACGTGTTCATCGCGGTCTGGCCCTGGGGGGCGTATCTCGGCGAGGACGCGCTCGAGCAGGGCGTGCGGATCAAGATCTCGTCGTGGCGGCGGAACTCGCAGAACTCGCTGCCCGCGGCGGCCAAGGCCACCGGGCAGTACATCAACAGCGTTCTCGCCAAGATCGAGAGCGTGAAGGCCGGCTACGACGAGGCGATCATGCTGAACGAGGCCGGCATGATCACCGACGGATCGGGCGAGAACGTGTTCGTCCTTCGCGACGGGGTGCTGACCACGCCTCCGATCGCGGCCGGGTGCCTGGACGGGATCACCCGGCAGAGCGTCATGACCATCGCACGAGATCTCGGATACGAGGTGCGCGAGGAGAACCTGGTGCGCACCGACCTCTACAACGCGGACGAGGCGTTCTTCACGGGCACCGCGGCTGAGATCACGCCGATCCGAGAGGTGGACGACCGGGTCGTCGGTGAGGGGCACCGCGGACCGGTGACGAAGGAGCTGCAGGGGGCGTTCTTCTCGGCGACCAAGGGTGAGACCGAGCGGTACACGAGCTGGCTCACCTACGTGAACGCGTGAGCGACGAGGCCCGCTACCGCCTGCCCCGCACGGTCCTCCCGCGCCGCTACGACCTCGTTCTGAAGCCGGACCTCGAGCACGCGACGTTCGAGGGGACCGCGGACGTGCACGTCGAGGTGCGCGAGAAGGTCGACGAGGTCGTCCTGAACGCGATCGACCTCGAGATCTCCTCCGGCCGTCTCGAACGCGACGGCACGGCGCTGCCGGTGACCGACGTCCGCTTCGAGGAGGACACCGAGCGGGCGCACCTTCGTCTGGACGGCCTCGCGGAGCCGGGAGAGTGGACCCTGCACGTCGAGTTCGCCGGGAAGCTGTCGGAGCACCTGCGGGGCTTCTACCGCTCGACCTATGTGGACGAGGAGGGCGCGCAGCGGGTCGTCGCGGCCACGCAATTCGAGT
Source organism: uncultured Actinomycetes bacterium (assembly GCA_963786805.1). Taxonomy (GTDB): domain Bacteria; phylum Actinomycetota; class UBA4738; order UBA4738; family HRBIN12; genus CALGFI01. Next base: position 167,847 of record CAWBAK010000004.1, on the reverse strand, counting down.
CGACCGACGCGCGCCGCGCGTTCCCATGCTGGGACGAACCCGATCTCAAAGCGGTCTTCGGCATCACCTTGGAGGTGGAGGACGGGCTCCTCGCGATCTCGAACGGCCCGGAGGTAGGGCGCGAGCCGGTCGGAGATGACCGCGTCCGCGTCCGCTTCGACGACACGATGCCGATGTCGACGTACCTGGCCGCGTGGATCGTCGGCCCGCTCGAGGCGACCGAGCCGGTGGACGTGGACGGCGTGCCGCTGCGGGTGATCTACCAGCCCGGCAAGGGCCACCTCACGGCCTTCGGGTTGGAGGTCGGCGCCTTCTGCCTGCGGTGGTTCGGCGAGTACTACGGGATCCCGTACCCGGACAAGAAGGTCGACCTGATCGCCCTGCCCGACTTCGCGCAGGGCGCGATGGAGAACCTGGGGTGCATCACGTTCCGCGAGAACCTCCTGCTCGCGGACCCGGAGAAGGCGACCCAGCCCGAGCTCGCCATGGTCGCCGACGTGGTTGCGCACGAGCTCGCGCACATGTGGTTCGGGGACCTCGTCACGATGCGGTGGTGGAACGGGATCTGGCTGAACGAGGCGTTCGCGACGCTCATGGAGATCCTCTCGGTCGACGCCTTCCGCCCCGAGTGGGAGCGGTGGGCCGACTTCCTGCGAACGCGATCGACGGCCTTCGAGATCGACGCGCTCGAGAGCACGCGGCCGATCGAATACCCGGTGATCTCGCCCGACGACGCTGCCGGGATGTTCGACACGCTCACGTACACGAAGGGTGCGGCCGTCCTCCGGATGCTCGAGCAGTACCTGGGCGCCGAGCGGTTCCGCGACGGGATCCGCAAGTACCTCGCCGACCATCGCTTCGGCAATACCGAGACCCACGAGCTGTGGGACGCGATCGAGGCGGCGACGGGCGAGCCGGTCCGAAGGATCATGGACGGCTGGATCTGGCAGGGTGGCTATCCGATCGTCTCCGCCGATCTCGACGACGGCGAGGTCCGCCTGTCGCAGCGCCGATTCCTGCTCTCCGGCAAGGACGGCGACGGGACGTGGGACGTTCCGCTGCTCGTCCGGAGCGACGGCGAGACGAAACCGCTGCTGGTCGAGCCGGGGGGCGCCGCGGTTCAGGCACCGGCCGAGTCGCCGGTCGTCGTCAACGCCGGGGCGCACGCCTTCGTCCGTGTCGGCTACGACGAGCCGCTGCTCGACCGCGTCGACCGCCTCGCTCAACGAACTTTCCACGGACGAGCGGACGCAGCTCGTCGACGACCGTTGGGCGGCGGTCCTCGCGGGACGGTACACGGCCTCGGATTTCTGCCGGTTCGCCGAGCCCTTCTCGAACGAGACCGAGCTGACGGTCTGGTCCTCGCTGCTGCAGGGGATCGGGTGGAGCGACCGGTTCCTGGACGCCGGCCCGCGCGAGCACTACCGCGCGTGGGTGCGGGCGCTCGTCGCCCCGGCGCTCGAGCGGATCGGGTGGGAGCCTCGAGCGGGCGAGAGCGATCTCACACACGCGCTTCGGGGGAACCTCATGACCGCGACCGCGATCCTCGGCGCCGATCCCAACGCCCAGGCGCTCGCGCGAGACATCGAGCGGCGGGCGAGGTCGGGGGAGAGCGTCGACCCCTCGCTCACGGCGGCCTCGATCGCGATCGTCGCCGCCGGAGGAGGCCCCGAGGAGTACGAGGTGTTCCTCGAGGCTCGCAAGACCGCGAAGACACCGCAGGAGCAGCTGCGCTATCTGTATGCACTCGCCGACTTCCGCGACGCCGTTCTGTTGGACCGCACGCTCGAGCTCGCCCTCACGGACGAGGTCAGGCCGCAGCACGTGCCGATGATCTACATCCGTGCCGTCACGAACCGAGATCACGGCGAGCGGGCATGGCGGTTCCTCAAGGAGCACTGGGACGAGATCGTCAAGCGGATCCCGCCGTCGCTCGTCGTGTACCTGGCCGATGGCGTTCGCTATCTCGTCACGCCCGAGCTGGTCGAGGACACGGAGAGGTTCTTCGCCGCCCATCCGGTCCCGCAGTCGGCGCTCCAGCTGCGTCAGACGCTCGAGCGCCAGCGGGTGAACGCGGAGCTGCGGCGGCGGGCGGTCCCCGATCTCGCGACCTTCTTCAGCGTTCCGCCGGCATAGCCTCGAAAGACCGCGCCGGCGTGTTCGCCCCGCAGACGAGCACGACGACGCGCTCGTCGGGGTCGGCGCGGTACCGGCCCGAGATCAGCGCCGCGAGCGCGGCCGCGCCTCCCGGCTCGGTGACGAGCCTCGCCTCCTCCCACAGCCGCCGCTGCGCATCAAGGAACGCATCGTCGGTCACGAGCAGCACGTGCTCGACGTACCGCGACGCGATGGCGAAGGCGATCTCGCCGGCCTGTTTGGTTCCCAGGGAGTCCGCAGCGTAGCCACCGACCTCGACGGGGATCGGCCGTCCGACGCGGAGCGCCTCCGACATCGTCGGACATCGGTCGGGTTCCACGCCGACGACGCGCGTGCGGCCCTCGAACCAGGCCGCGATGCCGCCGATCAACCCGCCGCCGCCGACCGCGACGAGCACGGTATCGGCATCGGGCACGTCCTCGGAGAGCTCGGCGCCGATCGTGCCCTGGCCCGCCACCACCTCCGGCTGGTCGAACGCGTGCATGACGAGCGCGCCCGTCTCCTCGGCGCGGACGCGGCTGGCCTCGAGAGCGTCGTCGTAGTAGCCGGGCACGAGCCGGACCTCCGCGCCGTGCTCCTTGATCCGCTGCGCCTTGACGGGCGGAGAGGTCTCGGGGACGAAGACCTCGGCCCGATGGCCGAGCTCGCGCGCGGCGTACGCGACGGCGAGCCCGAAGTTCCCGCCGGAAGCGGCGATGACTCCGGCCTCCGGCACCTCGGCTCCGAGCATCCGGTTGAAGGCACCCCGAACCTTGAACGAGCCCGTGTGCTGCAACAGCTCGAGCTTGAGGACGATCCGTCCCGGGACGCCGAAGGCACCCGGCTCGAGCTCCAGGACGGGGGTCCGGCGGACGCGGGCGGCGATCCGCGCTCGGGCGGCTTCGATGTCGGCGGGCGTGACGGGCAGGTCGGGCACGCCGGCTATGGCAACCACGCCGAACCGGCACGCGACTTGACCGTCCCCGGCGCCTGCAGATACCGTTCGGTACCGAATGACCGGAGCCGAGATCGAAGGCGTCCAGGTCGCCACCGAGCACTGGATCGGCGGCGAGCGCGTCGCCTCGGCCGCCACCTTCGAGGACGTCTCGCCGATCGACGAGACCGTTCTGGCGGAGGTCTCGCGCGGCACGGCCGCCGACGCGGATCGCGCGGTCGCCGCGGCTCGCGAGGGCGCCGAGGCGTGGGGAGGAACCTCTCCGAAGGAACGCGCCGAGGTCCTGCACCGGATCGCCGATCTCGTCGAGCAGCGGGTCCCCCAGCTCGCGGCGGTCGAGACGCGCGACAACGGATCGCTCCTGCGCTCGATGCAGAACTCGGTCATGCCGCGGGTCGCGCGGAACTTCCGCTTCTTCGCCGACCAGCTCATGGAGCTCGGCGAGTCCTTCGAGATGAACGGGTTCGAGAGCCGCACCGAATGGGATCCCTCGGGCGTCACCGTGGTGATCACGCCGTGGAACGCGCCGCTGATGCTCGCCACCTGGCGCGTCGCGCCCGCGCTCGCGGCGGGCAACGCGGTCGTCCTCAAACCGCCCGAGTGGGCACCGCTCACCGCGTCGATGCTGGCGGACATCACGCGAGAGGCCGGCATGCCCGACGGCGCGTTCAACGTGCTGCAGGGCATCGGCGAGGAGGCGGGCGCCGCGCTCACCGGTCATCCCGACGTCGACCGGATCGCGTTCACCGGGTCGATCGAGACCGGGAAGCTCGTCGCGCAGGCCGCGGCGGCGAACCTGACTCCGGCCTCGCTCGAGCTCGGCGGCAAGGCGCCGTTCGTCGCGTTCGCCGACGCCGACCTGGATGCCGTCGTGAAGCAGGCCGTGAACCAGTACGACAACGCAGGACAGGTCTGCCTGGCCGGGACGCGGCTGATCGTCGAGCGTTCGATGCACGACGCGTTCCTCGACCGCTTCCTGGAAGCGGCGGGCGCGATCGTGCAGGGCGACCCGCGCGAGGAGGCGACGGATCTCGGGCCGCAGATCACGCGCCAGCACTTCGAGCGCGTGGACGGGTTCGTGCAGCGCGCGAAGGCCGAGGGCGCCAAGGCGATCCTCGGCGGCGGCCCGAACGAAGAGCTCGGCGGCCTGTACTACCGGCCCACGCTGTTCACCGATGTGCCCGCGGGGGCCGAGGTCCTCCGGAAGGAGGTCTTCGGGCCCGTCCTCACGCTGCAGACGTTCGAGAGCGAGGACGAGGCGATCGCGCTCGCGAACGAGACCGAGTACGGGCTCGCCGCGATCGTGTACACCGGCGACCGCGACCGCGCCGAGCGCGTCAGTTCGAAACTGGTGGCGGGGACGGTCTGGGTGAACTGCTTCTTCGTGCGCGACCTGCGTGCGCCGTTCGGCGGCGCGAGGTCATCCGGTGTCGGGCGCGAGGGCGGCGTGTACTCGTTCGACTTCTACGCGGACGTGAAGAACGTCTGTATGGCTCCCTGGGAAGACGTCACGTAGCGCAAGGAGGATGGCTGATGGGTGAGATCGTCGGTGCGGGGCTCGTCGCGCACGTCCCCACGATCATGCTGCCGGAGGAGGTCCGGCTCGAGATCAACGAGGGCAAGGAGATCACCCTCGTCCCGGGCCTGCACCGTCTGAAGTCCGAGGTGCTCGATCGCCTGAAGCCGGACGCCGTGATCGTGTTCGACACGCACTGGGAGTCGACGTTCGAGCACATCGTCACGTCGCACGACCGGCGGCAGGGCAAGTTCACCAGTCACGAGCTCCCGCGCGGGATGAAGCAGATCCCGTACGACATGCCGGGCGATCCCGAGCTCGCCAAGCTCATCGCGGCGCAGGCCGACGGGCGCGACGACATCTGGATCCTGGCGAACGACGACCCGTACCTGCCGCTCTTCTACGGCACGGTCAACATCTGGACGTTCCTCGGCGACCCGGACACCGCGTGGCTGAGCGTCGCGCTCAACCAGTGCTGCGACACCGAGGACTTCCTGCGGTTCGGCGAGCTGATCGGGGACGCGGTTCGGGAGAGCGACCGGCGCGTGGTTCTGCTTGCGTCGGGCGGCATGACGCACCGGTTCTTCAACTTCAAGGACCTGCGGCAGCGCGAGAGCCAGAAGGCGCCGGACAACATCTACGACCACAAGTACTACGAGGCCGACATGAAGGTCCTCGACATGATGGAGAAGGGCGACCATGCAGGCGTGATCGACAACATGCCCGAGTACCGCAAGGCCTACCCGGAGGGGCATTTCGGTCATTACCTGATGATGGCCTCGGCCATCGGCGGGCGCTCGTGCACGGCTCCGGGGGAGCGGTTCAGCGAGTACGAGGCCTCGGTCGGGACGGGGCAGGTGCACGTGTGGTTCGAACGGCCGCTCGCCGGCTGGACCGGGTAGCTCGCACAAAGGTAAGAATCGACCAACGCACGACGAGGAGGGGGGAGTCGTGACAGAGCAACACACGATGTCGGAGACGCACTCGGCGACCGAGGGGTACGAGCGTCTCGGCGGGAAGAAGCTGAAGCTGGTCGACGTGCTCGCGCAGTCCGTCGGCTTCATGGGTCCGGTCTTCAGCGCGGCGTTCATCATCCCGCTGATCATCGGCGTGAACGCGGCGGGGCGGGGCGCCGGAACCTCCGCGCCCCTCGCCGTGCTCCTGGCGGCGGTGGGTGTCTTCGCGCTCGGCTGGATCGTGGCGCAGTACGCGAAGCGGATCCATGCCGCCGGCTCGCTCTACGACTACGTCTCGAACGGGCTCGGCAAGACGATCGGAGCCGCCTCCGGGTGGCTCTACTACGGCGGCACGATCATCCTCACGACCGGGCTCGGTGTCCTGTTGGGCGGATACGTGCACGACAACCTGCTGCCGGTCCTCGAGATCGACCTCGACCTGCCGATCTGGCTGTGGGATTCGATCTTCGCGCTCGGGCTGTTCGCCGTCCTGTTCTTCGGCGTGCAGATCTCGACGCGCGTTCAGCTCACGCTCGCCCTGATCTCGATCGCCGTGGTCCTGATCTTCTTCGTCACGGTGATCGGGGACCTCGGCAGTGGCAACGACATCGCGAAGGCCTTCGACCCATCGCCGTCCGGCGGGTTCAGCGGGATCTTGTTCGGCGTCCTGTACGGCGTCCTGATCTTCGTCGGGTTCGAGACGGCGGCGAACCTGGCCGAGGAGACCGCGGAGCCGAAGCGTTCGATCCCGCGTGCGGTGCTCGGCGCGGTCATGATCGTCTCGATCTTCTACCTGATCGCGGCCTACGTGGAGGTCGCGGGGTTCGGGTTCGACCTCGCCGTCATCACGAGCCCCGACGTCGCGGGGGCGCCGCTGTTCGCGCTCGGCGCGCCGGGGAGCCCGTCGGGATCCGACTTCTGGCTGAAGGTCCTGTTGGTCGTCGTGTTCCTCGACATGCTCGCGGTGTACGTCGGCGCGGCGGTGGCCTCGACCCGCGGGGTGTTCGCGATGGCTCGCGATCGCCGGCTTCCGGGCGGCCTCGCGGCCGTTTCACGCAAGTACGGGACGCCGGTGGGGGCGATCGTGCTGCTGATCGCGATCCAGGCGATCCTCATCGCCGTGTCCGAGTTCAACGAGTCGCTGCTCGCGCTGCCAGGGCTCCCGCACTACTTCTCGGTCTTCGTGTGGTGTTCCACCTTCGGCGGGTTCGCGCTCCTGGTCGTGTATCTCCTGATGTCGATCGGAGCTCTTCGCGGCGTGGGCGACGACGAGGGCCGGACGGGGCTGGTCCTCGCCGCGATCTTGGGCACCGCGATCACGGCGGCAGGGATCTTCGGATCGTTCTACAAGGTGACGAGCCCGATCCTGCTCGCGCCGTGGGCGGCCGTGATCTGGTTCGCGCTCGGGCTCCTCTACATGGTCGCGGTCAGGGGTCGCGAGCCCGCGAGCCGGGCTCTGTCGGACCTCCACTCGGCGCTAGGCGCTCGACGGTGGCGGGACGAGGCGGGGCGGAGCCCCGCCTCGTCCTCATCCTGAGCGAGAACCACACGCTCGTCCCTCCGAGCGATCTCCGCTCGCTCGTCGCGATGGCGGCCGAGGCCGAGGCGGCCGGCTTCGACGCGGTGATGGTGAGCGAGCACGTCGCGCTCGGCCGGGGTTCGGACGCGGAGGGCGTTCCGGAGAACCCTCGCGACTACGCGCTGCCGGGCAACCAGGATCCCGCGACCCCGTGGCCCGACGCGCTCGTCCTGTTGAGCGCGGTCGCCTCGGCGACCACCCGGCTGCGGCTCGTCGCGAGCTCGATCATCGCGCCGCTCCGCCATCCGGTCCTGCTCGCGAAGCAGCTCGCGACGCTGGACCTTCTCTCCGAAGGGCGCCTGGTCGTCCAGCCGACCGTGAGCTGGCACCGCGCCGAGTACGACGCGCTCGGCGTGCCGTTCGAGCGGCGCGGCGACCTCCTCGACGAGCATCTCGAGGCCTGGCGCGCGCTGTGGCGAGACTCGCCCGCGTCGTTCGAGGGCCGGCACTACCGGTTCTCGGAGTCTCCCTCGAGCCGAAGCCGTTCCGTCCGGAGGGGCCCGCGCTGTGGTTCGGAGGACAGCGACTGCACGACCGGCTCCTCCGTCGGATCGTCGAGTACGGAAGCGGGTTCAACCCGCTCGGCTCGCCCACGGACGAGGATCTCGAGCGGCTCCGCCGCGGGATGGCCGACGCGGGCCGGGATGTGTCCGAGCTCGAGATGGTCGGTGGAACCCGAGGACGCTTTCCCGATGCCACGTCCACGGCCGACCTGGGCGAGGCGCTCGCGTCGATCCCAGCTCAGCTCGAACGCGGGTTCACGACGATCTGCATCAAGCCATCGCAGTTCATCGACCGGCGGGACGAGTTCCCGACGTTCTGTCGCGAGGTCGTCGACCGCGTCGCCGCGATGTGAGCGGTCAGGAACCCTGGCTCTCGTCGAACGCGATCGAGGCGATGTCGACCGCCGTCCCGCCACCGTCGGCGACCAGCAGGGTGCCGGTCACGATCGAGGACTCGTCGCTCGCGAGGAACAAACAGCACGAGGCGATCTCGTCCGCCGTTCCGGGGCGGCGCAGGGGCACCGGCGCCGTGGCGAGCCGGTACGCCTCCTCGCGAGTGATCCCCCGTTGGGCGGCGAGGTCGTCCATCGACTCGTCGCCCATCGGCGTGACGACCCAGCCCGGGCACACGGCGTTCGCACGGATGCCGCTCGGCCCGTACTCGACCGCCACCGAACGCATCAGCCCGAGCACGGCAGTCTTCGAGGTGTCGTACGCCACCGAGTTCGACACGCTCTGGAGTCCGGAGACGCTCGAGACGATCACGATCGAGCCGGCGCCGCGCGAGAGGAGTTGGGGGAGCGCGGCGCGCACGAGGAAGAGTACGCCGTTCACGTTCACGTCGAGGGTGCGCTGCCATCGCTCGTCGTCGACCTCGGCCGCCGAGCCGCCGAACCCCACGCCCGCGTTCGCAACGACGACGTCGAGGCCGCCGAACGCGTCGACGGCGGCGCGCACGGCTTCGACCGCGTGATTCGGATCGGTGACGTCACCGGGAACGGCGAGTCCCTGCGTCTCGGCCGCGATGGCCTCGAGCGGCTCCGGACGGCGGCCGGTGACGACGACCTTCGCGCCTTGCGCTGCGAACCGACGCGCCGTCGCAGCGCCGATGCCGGTTCCGCCACCGCTGACGATCGCGACCTTGCCTTCGAGTCTCATGCGCCTCCGCCTTGCCCGCCTCGTTCGTTCGGGCGCAAGATACCCAACCGCCTGGAGCGCCGCGAGTGTGCGGAAGGAGAACAGCACCACCGATGACCGTCGGCGAGCAGGTCACGCTCGAAGAGCTCGAACGCGATCCGTACCCCGCGTACGAGCGGCTCCGCGAGCAGGAGCCGGTGAGCTGGGTTCCCGCCGTGCAGCTCTGGCTCGTCACGCGGTACGAGGACGTCCGCTTCGTCGATCTCAACCCCGAGGTGTTCACCGGGGCGACCGAGCCCTCGACGCTGAATCGGACGATGGGCGTCAACATGCTCGGCTCGGAAGGGCCGGACCAACGGCGGGTCCGCACGATCGTCGAGCCGCCGTTCCGCCCTCGCGACGTCGAGGAGCGCACGCAGGGGATGATCCCCAAGCTCGCGCACGAGCTGGTCGACGGATTCGAGTCGCGCGGGGAGTGCGACCTGTTCCAGGAGTTCGCCGACCCGATGAGCGTGCGGTCGCTCCGGTTCATGCTCGGCCTGGACGAGGTCCCGTGGGAGGACCTCCTGCGGTGGAACGTGGGCCTGATGCCCGGGCTCGCGAACTTCGAGGGCGACCCGGCGAAGCAGGCTCCCGCCGACGAGGCGAGCGGCGCGCTCGGCGAGGCGATCGAGCACGTCCTGGATCGCCTCCAACAGCAGCCGGACGGCTCGGTCCTGTCGTGGATGCTGCATCACGACCGGACGGACGAGACGATGACCCGCGACGAGATCGTCGCGAACACCAAGCTCATGCTCTCCGGGGGTCTGCAGGAGCCGCGCGACCTGATCGCACTCGCGATGATCGCGCTCGGTTCGCATCCCGAGCAGCTCGAGGAGGTCCGCGCCGACCGCTCCTTGATCAAGCACGCGGTCGAGGAGACCCTTCGATGGGCGGGCCCGGTCGGAACCTCGACCCGGCAGACGACGCAGGAAACCGAGCTCGCCGGCGTGACGCTCGAGCAGGAAGCGTTGATCGGCGCGGTGCTCTCGTCGGCGAACCGCGATCCGCGCCGGTTCACCGATCCGGACCGGTTCGACATCCATCGCAAGGAGGGCGCGCATCTCGCCTTCGCGGTCGGGACGCACTTCTGTCTCGGGGCGTGGTTCGGCCGCCACCTCGCGCGCGTGTCGCTCGAGACCCTGCTCGATCGGCTCCCGAACCTCCGGCTCGACCCCGAGCGGCCGGCCACGCTGTCCGGCTGGGAGTTCCGCGCCCCCGACTCCACCTGGGTGCGCTGGGATCCGCCCTGACAGCGACCGGACCGCATACCAAGTACGCTGCGTGTGTCGCCGTTCGGTGACGCTTGACAGGACGAAACGATGGGAGGGCGTTGATGGCAGGCGAGGTCATGAATGTGGAAGCCGGCGAGACGCGGAAGTTCGAGCACGGGATGATCCAGGTTGTGAAGGTCGGCTCGGTCACGATCGGGCGGGCGAGGTTCGAGCCGGGCTGGCGGTGGTCGAACGACGTGAAGCCGATCGTCGGGACCGACTCGTGCATGGTGCATCACACCGGGTACGGCATCTCTGGTCGGCTCCACGTCGCGATGAACGACGGATCGGAGTTCGAGGTCGGTCCCGGCGATGCGAACGAGATCCAGCCAGGGCACGATGCGTGGGTCATCGGCGACGAGCCGTATGTGGGCGTGGACTTCTCAAAGGAGATCGCCGACTACGCCAAGCCCGCAACCTAGGCTCACCGATCAGCGCCAGGATCGGCAGAGCACGGCCGCCGGTGTTGGGTGCGCGAGGCCCTGGGAGCGCGCTCCACGAGTCTGTTACGGTCACCGGATGAACAAGTCCCTGCTCGATGATGCGTTCGCGCACCACGTGTGGGCGTCGCTGCGGTTGCTCGATGTATGCCTCGAGCTCAGCTCGGAGCAGCTGGGGACCACCGTCCCCGGGACCTATGGCTCCATCCTCGACACGCAGCGTCACCTCGTCGGGTCCGACGCCTGGTACCTGTTCCGGGTGACCGGTGATGACTCGCATCGCATCGACGAGGATCACCTGGACCTGCCTGCGCTCAGGGCCGCGATGGAACGCCACGGCGCCCTCTGGTCGCAGATCTTGACGCAGGATCCCGATCCGGACGCCACCCTCATCGGGCGCAACGACGACGGAACCGAGACCCACGCCGCGACCGGCATCCGGCTCGCGCAGGTCGTGCACCACGGAACCGATCATCGGAGCCAGATCTGCACCGCGCTCACGGCGCTCGGCATCGAACCGCCGGGGATCGACCTCTGGGACTTCGGCGCAGAGACCGGCCGCGTCGTCGAAGTCCCCCCCACGTCCTAGCGTCGAAGGCCGTCGTGTCGCGGATGAGGATCGTCGTCGTGGGGAAGGGTCCCTACCGAGTCGAGGGCGGTGTTCGCCTGCTTCGAACGGCGATCGTCAAGACCGAGCAAGGCGAGCCCATCGACTGGGACGAAGGACCGGACTTCGCCGTGGCCGAGAGCTACGAGCTGTGTCGGTGCGGCGAATCGGCAGAGAAGCCATTCTGCGACCACGCGTGCGAACGCATCTCGTTCGTAGGCGCAGAGACCGCCGACCGTGGGCCCACGGCGGCGCGCCGTTCACCATGGGAGGGGAACGGCGTCATCCTGTACGACGATGGCTCGCTCTGCACGACAGCCGGCTTCTGCAGGAACCGGCGGACCGATGTCTGGGAGCTCGCGGGCGACGCCGACGACGAGGATGCGCGCGCGCAATTCGTGGCGATGGTCCACCGCTGTCCGTCAGGGCGGCTGACGTATGCGGAGTCCGTCGATCCGGGCACGACGGTGGAGCCGGCGCTCGAGCCGTCGATCGGCGTCGAACCGAACGCGTCGTACTGGGTGCGCGGCGGCATCCCGATCGTCTCGGAGGACGGTGCGCCGTACGAGGTGCGCAACCGACAGACACTCTGTCGGTGCGGGCACTCGCAGAACAAGCCGTTCTGTGACGGCAGCCACAAGCCGGCACGGTTCACCGATCCAGCGCAGCCGAGCTGACGGGTCCGGCCGCCGGTTTGGTGACGCAGTACCGCCTGGAAAGCCTTGCTCTCGCGGAGCGCTCGGTCCCCGCACTTCTCACAGACGACATCATTCGTAGCCATAGTTTGGCGAATGAGCAACCACTCTCCGCGTACGCTTCGGTCGATGACCGACGACGCCATCCAGGATGAACTTCGGCTCGCGATCGATGAAGCTCGGCAGCAGCTCGCGGATGAACCCGGAACCGCGGACCGGCTTGCGCAACAGATCGTCGAGAGCCTGTCGCCTGCGGCGAAGGAGAGAGCCGCCTACCACGCGATCCGAAGGTGGCTCTTGGAGGGCCGTCCGGTCGGATAGCGACTCGGGGCAGTCCCTGGCGACTGCTCGCTCACGATGCAGACCGCGTTCTCAAGGATCTCGCGATCCCGCCCCGTCGATCGGGTTCCTTCGCCGGCGTGATGACGGCGGTAGTCTGCCGCGCGTGATCCCTCCACGACGTCCCGCACGCGCCGAGGTCGTCGGCTCACTCCTTCGCCCGCCCACGCTCCGTCGGGCGGTCGAGGCCTTCTACGAGGAGGGCCACTCTGCCGTCCTGAACGAGGAGCGTGCGAAGGACCGGAGCTCGCTGACCCACATCGAGGACGACGCGATCCGCGACGCGGTGCAGCGACAGATCGACATCGGCCTCGACGTCGTGACCGATGGGGAGTTCCGGCGGTGGATGTTCCTCAACTCCTTCTACGACGCGGTCGAGGGGTTCCGCACGGACAACGTGGTGCATTTCCGCAACGCGGACGGCGAGGACATGCCGCTCGCGGTCCACGAGATCGTGGATCGCCTGAAGCCGGTCGACTCGCCGGCAACCCGGGAGGCCGCCTTCATGGCCGAGGTGGCCGGCGGTCACCCCTTCAAGGTGACCTTCCCCGCACCGTCCATCTTCGGTCACCCGTTCTCCTTCAAGCCGGGCGTCACCTCCGGATACAGCTCTCTCGAGGAGTTCGTCGCCCACGCGATCGAGATCGAGCGCGGCCTCGTCGCGGACGCGATCAAAGCGGGGTCTACACAGATCCAGTTCGACTTCCCGCTCTACCCATACCTGGTCGACCCGGCGTGGGTCGCGCGGTTCGAGGATCACGGTCACGACGTCGACACGCTGCTGGACTCCGCTATCGCCGCGGACATCGCCGTTCTGGAGGACATACCGGACGACGTGACGGTCGCGCTCCACATCTGCCGCGGGAACTACCGCTCGTCGTGGATGTGTGAAGGCTCGCTCGATCACGTCGCCGATCGCGTCTTCGGTCAGTTGCCGTACGACGCGTTCCTCGTCGAGTGGGACGACCTCGGGCGGGACGGCGGCTTCGAGCCCGTGCGGTTCCTGCGCGAAGGCGCCGTCATGGTCATGGGCATCGTGTCGACGAAGACCCCGGTGCTCGAGGACGGGGACGAGCTGCTGCGGCGGATGGAACATGCGGCGTCATTCCTCGGCGGCGACATGGAGCGCTTCGCGATCAGCCCGCAATGCGGGTTCGCGAGCGTGATGGTCGGCAACGAGATCGACGAGGAGACGCAATGGCGCAAGCTCGAGCTCGTCGCGGACGTGGCAGATCGGCTGTGGGGCCCATCGGGCTAGCCGATCGCGCGACCCTCCAGGAGCCACCGACGGACCGCGAAGTAGGTGGCTTGCTCTCTCGCCTCGGACGACAGGCTCTGTGCGACCCCTCGCGCCAGCCGATCGGCTGTTTCTTCTCCGGGGTCGGCCGCGAACTGCTCCCGAGCCGAATCGATCGACGAGCCGAAGCTCTTCGAGGATCGCATCGTCGGCCATCGATCGAATCGTACGCGGGGATCGCGCGGCAAACGTGGTTCGCCGCCGATCCGTAGGTACGGATCGCGTCATGTGTGAGAAGCGGGGGGAACGCGCGGCGCTCGGCGAGTTGCCGAAGGTAGCATCGGCGGTGTGACCGACCTGGAACGGCCGCTCCGGCTCGACGCGTCGCGCGAGGAGGCGCTCGAGCACGCCGTCAAGCTCGTCACCGAGGCGTGGCGTTCGTTCGACCGTTTCCGTCCCGAGGAACCCCAGCTCGACGAGCGCGTGCGCGCGCTGCTCCGCGCCGGGCTCCCGCACGATCCCGCTCCCGTCCACGAGGCGCTCGACGACACCGCGCGGATCCTCGACGAGTCGATCGCGCAGCCTCGGCCGCGGTACTTCGCGTTCATCGGCTCGAGCGGCCTCGAGATCGGCGCGATCGGCGATCTCCTCGCGCACACGTACGACATCAACCTCGCGGTCGACGCGGGCGCCGCGACCGAGATCGAGCGGCAGGCCGTGCGCTGGGCGGCCGAGTTCGTGGGATACCCGGCTACCTGCGCCGGCGCGTTCACGAGCGGCGGGACGATCTCGAACACCTCCGCCCTCGCGGCGGCGCGCGAGCACGCGCTGCCCGGAAGCCGGCTCGACGGGCTGGAGGGCGCGCGACCGGCCGTGTACTGCTCCGAGGAGGTCCATTACTCGATCACGCGCGCCATCGAGATGCTGGGGATCGGTTCCCGCCACCTCCGAGCGATCCCGCTCGGGCCGGACCGGGGACTCGTGCCCGAGTTGCTCGCCGAGGCCATCGACCGCGATCGCGCCGAGGGCATCACGCCGGTGGCGGTGGTCGCGACGGCCGGGACCACGCTGACGGGAGCGATCGACCCGCTCGAGGCGATCGCCGACATCTGCGAGGAGCGCGGGGTTTGGATGCACGTCGACGGCGCGTACGGGATCCCGGCCGCGGCGGTCCGCCCCGAGCTCTTCCGCGGTTTCGAGCGCGCGCGCTCGGTCTCGGTGGACGCGCACAAGTGGCTGTACCTGCCGAAGGCGTGCGGCGTGGTGTTGGTTCGGAACCAGGAGGACCTCGCCGCGTCCTTCGCGCACGAGCAGGGGTACCTGCCGCACCAGCGTCACGAGCTGCATGCCGTCGACATCACGTTCGAGTACTCGCGCCCGTTCCGCGCGCTCAAGTTCTGGCTCGCGATGCGGGCGCACGGCGCGCGGGCGTTCGGCGAGGCGATCGAGCGCAACCTGCGCGAGGCGCACCTGCTGTGGGAGACGGTCGAGGCCCGGCCGGACTTCGAAGCGCTCGGCCGAGCCGGTGCTGTCGATCGTCCCGTTCCGCCACGTCCCGCCCGGCGTCACCGACCTGAACGCGCACAACCAGCGTCTTGCGGACATGCTGCAGGCGGACGGCCGCGTGTGGATCGCGAGCGCGCTGATCGACGACGAGGTCTACCTGCGGCCGTGCTTCGTGAACTTCCGAACGACCGAGGAGGACGTGCTCGCCCTCGTCGAGATCGCCGCGGAGCTGGGCGAGCGGATCGCGTCCGCGTAGCCGCGGCCGTTCGCGGCAGGCTCTAGACTGCGCCCATGGCCGAGCCGCTCGTGGGCGTCGTGATGGGGTCCGCATCCGACTGGGAGACGATGCAGCACTGCGCCGACCAGCTGCGTTCGCTCGGCGTGCCGTTCGAGACCCGGGTGCTCTCGGCGCATCGGACCCCCGAGGAGCTCTCCGTCGTGGATCCGCGATGCGGAGTCCAGAGGCGTCGAGGTCTTCATCGCGGCGGCGGGCATGGCCGCTGCGCTTCCCGGCGTGGTCGCCGCCCAGACGACTCTTCCCGTACTCGGCGTGCCGATGGAGTCCAAGCTCCTCGGCGGCCTGGACTCGCTGCTCTCGATGGTGCAGATGCCCGGTGGCGTCCCGGTCGGCGTCCTCGCCGTCGGGAAGGCGGGCGCGGTGAACGCCGCGATCCTCGCGACCCAGGTCCTGGCCGGCTCGCGGCGCGAGCTCCGCGAGGCCGTGACGAAGCATCGCGCGGCGCAGGCCGAGCAGATCCTCCTCAACCCGGACCCGTCGGCCTGACATGGCGTACCTGACCTGTCCCTGGTGTCACTCGCCGCAGCTGGTCGGCGACGACGCCGCGGAGTATCAGTGCTTCACGTGCTACGGCGAGATCGCCTTCTTCGAATGCCCGCACTGCCACTTCGTGCAGACGGTGAACAAGAGGTGGGCGGCGTTCACCTGCGACAAGTGCGACAAGAAGGGCGACCTTCCTCGTCGCTGGGGGTACGGGAGCGGAGCGTTGGCCAAGCGCGTCGAGGGGTATGGCCACCCGTTCCCGAAGTTCTGACTAGCCGCGACGACGGGTGGACCACATCGCCGCGCAGGCAGCGAGGAAACCGACGAGCATCACCCCGCCGAACCGCATCAGACCCGCCTGTCGCTGGATCTCGACGAAGGGCGGCGGCTGCAGGTCCAAGAGTTCCTTGAGCTTCTCGGGCGACAGTCCCACGGCGCGCGAGCGTTCGATCGCCGCGTCCTTCCACACGAACCAGACCGTGGACGACAAGATCGCACCGCCGATCCCGATCAACGTGGCGGCGATCGCGATGGCGGGGTTCACGAACCATGGAACGTTGGACCCGCGGTCGATCCCGTAGAACAGCCAGGTCACCCCGAGGGTCCCGAGGACCCCGGCGAGTGCCAGCCCGATCGTCCCGACCAGGGCGAGCTCACCGCGGAGCGCGACGTTCCCGACGAGCACGGGATCGAGGTCCCTCGTGTCGGTGATCACGAGCTCGACCCAGGGGAGCGGGACGGACTTCCACGCGAGATAGGCGGCGGCGCAGGCCGCAACCGACGCGAGGAGCAGGACGAAGTCGGGACGGGCCGACTGGCGTCGCTCCCGCGGCAGGGCGCGCATGGCGCCGACGTCGAACCCAGGGTCGTACTCCATCGGCGCCCTCGTGGAGGGGGAGGCCCAGGCCTCCGTAACCCACGGCGTCGGGCTTGCGGCCGGCGCCCGAGGCTCGACGCGCGTCGCGACCGGCGACGACGACGATGCCGCCGGCGCCGAGTCGTGCTCGGGATCGGCCGTCCCGTCGAGTGACCGACGGCACCGTGTGCACCGGATGACCGAGTCGCGAAGCTCGGCCGCGCAGAAAGGACAGGACTTCACCCCTAGGGTTTCGACTCGGTGGAACCCCCACTTGAGATGGGTGAAAAGGGTCCCTTGACCGAGAGAACGAGGGAGCGAGAGGGTGGAGGGGTGACCAGGCAGGTGTCCATGGAGATCGAGGAGGTCTCACCCCAGGAGCTGTGGGTGGCCGGCGACCTCGATCGGACGACCTCCGACCGGTTCGACGAGGCCGTTCAGCGCGTCATCGTGGGGAGCGGGGCGCTCGTGCTGGACCTGTCCCGCGTCCGGTTCCTCGACAGCTCCGGCGTCCGAAGTCTGGTCAAGCTCGGCCTGTCGATGCGAGGACGGGCGCTCGTGCTCCGCGAGCCCTCCCCTCCGGTCATGCGGGTCCTAGTGATGACGAGGCTGGACGAGGTCGGGCTCTGGCGGATCGAACAGGCCGCGGCCACCGCCTAGACGTGCGCCGTTCGCTGCTCGTCGTCGCGATCGTGGTCGCCGTCGTCGGGGTTCCTGCTGATGTCGGGGCCGGTGGAGGCGAGCCCTTCGCGGCGTCGATCTCTCGACTGGACCGCGAGACGCAGGAGCTGATGACGGGGAGCTCGTGGCACGAGGGGTGTCCGGTCGGCCTGAAGGCCCTGCGACTCGTGCGTCTCACGTATCTCGGGTTCGATGGGGAGGCGCACCGCGGCCGCTTGGTCGTGCACCGGCGCTGGGCCGACGAGATCGTCGAGGTGTTCCGCCGCCTCTACCGGCGCGAGTTCCCGATCCGCCGCCTGCGCCTCGTCGACCGGTACGACGCCGACGACCGGGAGTCGATGCGGCACGACAACACCTCGGCGTTCAACTGCCGCTACGTGGCGGGAACGACCGTGTGGTCGCAACACGCGTACGGACGCGCGATCGACGTCAACCCGGTCGAGAACCCGTACGTCGACGGGTCCTACGTCTCGCCGCCGAACGGCGAACCCTACGCCGACCGCTCGGACGTCCGGCCGGGGATGATCTTCGAGCGCGACGTCGTCTGGCGCGCCTTCCACCGGATCGGCTGGGAGTGGGGCGGGACCTGGAGCTCGGCCCAGGACTACCAGCACTTCTCGGCGAACGGACGGTAGCGGTCTCTACGACGGCGCGCGGAAGCGGAGCAGCTCCTCGCGGTCCGAACCGCCCGACACACCCAGCACCAGGACCGGCCCGATGCCTCTCGCGTACATCTTGTACTCGAGGACCCGCCGGTGCAGCGGCGTGAAGTCCTTCGTCAGCAGGACGTCGCGGAAGTGGCCGAACGGCACCTGTGCCTGCTCGTCCAGGCTCATGACCTCGCCGGCGTCCTCGGCCTCTCCGGCGTAGTACTCCTGCCGGTAGGCCAGGCCGACCTGCGGGTCGGCGGGCATGATGACACCCGCCATGGCGCCGTCGACGCCGTGCTCCCACGATCCCGCCGTGGTGACGACCTCGCCGTTCTCGTACTCCTTCGTGTTCTCACCCAGGTACCAGACGTTCCCGCAGGAATCCTGCGCGTACCAGTCGAAGGTGTTCTCGATGAGCTCGCCGCGCTCGGACACGACGTCGTGCACGACCGTCGCCTGGATGCCGGAGATGTCCTTCGTGCGCGAAAGGACGGTCACCACGACGCGCTGCGACGCCTCGAGGTCGAACTCCCGGTACACCCATCGGGTTCCTGGCGCCATCGGGAAGAAGGGATTGTCGATCCGGTCCACGAAGTCGGCCGGGTCGAGCGTGACCGTTTCGCTCCCCTGCGGCAGCGGGGCGTTGCACGAGCCTGCGCCGGCGATCCCGGCCGGCAACGTTCCGAGCGCGAGCCCGGTCGCGATGCCGAGTGCGGCGAGCCTTCGGTTCATGTCGCACCTCCTCGGTGTCTTGGTCATCCGAGGATGTCCCACCGTCGCTGAACCCGGGCTGAAGGAAGCGCGCCGGCGTTCAGGCGGCTTTCAGGAACCCCTGAGAAGATGGCCGGCCGGGGAGAGGAACGAGGCCGACGGTGCGGGTCCTGGTCGTCGAGGACGAGAAGCGGCTCGCCGCAGGGCTCAAGCGCGGCCTGGAGGCCGAGGGGTTCGCGACCGACGTCGCCCTGAACGGGAACGACGGCCTGTGGATGGCGCGCGAGCACCCCTACGACGCGGTCGTCCTGGACATCCTGCTGCCGGGCGTGAACGGCTTCAAGGTCTGCGCCACGCTCCGCGACGAGGGGATCTGGACGCCGATCCTGATGCTCACCGCCAAGGACGGCGAGTTCGACGAGGCCGAGGCCCTCGACACCGGCGCGGACGACTACCTCACCAAGCCGTTCTCCTACGTCGTGCTGGTGGCGCGGCTCCGCGCCCTGATGCGGCGGGGAGCCGCCGAACGCCCGGCGGTCCTGCAGGCCGGGGACCTTCGGTTCGACCCCGGAGCCCGCCGAGGCTGGAGGGGAGACGTCGAGCTCGACCTGACCGCACGAGAGTCCTCCGTCATCGAGTTCCTCCTGCGGCGCAAGGGAGAGGTCCTGTCCAAGCTCGACATCCTCCAGCACGTGTGGGACTACGACTTCGAGGGCGACCCGAACATCGTCGAGGTGTACGTCGCGCACCTCCGGAACAAGATCGACCGCCCCTTCGAACGCAACGCGATCCAGACCGTGCGGGGTTCCGGCTACCGACTGGCGGCCGACGGTGGGTAGCGTGCGCGTGCGGACGACCGCGCTCGCGGTCGTCGTCGTGGGCGTGGCCCTGCTGATCGGGTCGGTGCTCATGGTGAGCCTGCTCCGCCGATCGCTGACCGACGACGTCCGCACGGCCGCGCTCGTGCGAGCCGCGACGGTCGCCGACTTCCTGCGCTCGCCGCCGCCGGGCGAGCCGATCCCGATCGGCGACCAGGAGGAGGAGTTCGCGCAGGCCCTCGACGCGCAGGGCGACGTGGTGGCGTCGAGCGCCAACCTGTCCGGGCCGGCTCCGGTCGTTCGTTTGGCGCCCGGCGAGACGCGGCGGCTCGATCCGGGGCCGGTCGACGAGGGCGAACCGTTCCTGGTCGTGGCGACCTCGGCCATCGGCTCGAGCGGTCCCGTGACGGTGATCGTCGGGATGAGCCTCGAAACCGTCACCGAGTCGACCGTCGCCACGGCCGGCCTCCTCGCCGGGGGGATCCCGCTGCTCCTGCTCGTGGTCGGCGTCGTCACCTGGCTCGTCGTCGGACGCGCCCTCGCGCCGGTCGAATCGATCCGGAGCGAGGTCGAGGCGATCTCGAGCCGCGAGCTGCATCGCCGGGTGCCGCACCGCGCCGGGAAGGACGAGATCTCGCGCCTCGCGCGGACGATGAACCGCATGCTCGGCAGGCTCGAGGAGGGCCAGGCGCGCCAGCGCCGGTTCGTCTCCGACGCGTCGCACGAGCTGCGCTCGCCGGTGGCGACGATCCGCGAGCACGCCGAGATCGCGATGGCCCATCCGGATCGGATCGGGACCCCGGAGCTCGCCGAGGTCGTGCTCGAGGAAGACCTGCGCCTCCAGCGTCTCGTGGAGGACCTGCTTCTCTTGACGCGGGCGGACGAGGGGACGTTGAGCAGCCGAAGCGAGCCGGTCGACCTCGACGACCTCGTGCTCGCGGAGGCATCGCGTCTGAACGGCTCGGCGTCGGATCTGCACGTCGACCCCTCGAACGTCTCGGGCGGCCGGGTCGAAGGTGACCGAGCGCAGCTCGAGCGGTTGGTGCGCAACCTCCTCGAGAACGCCGGGCGGCACGCGCGCCGTGCGGTCGCGCTCTCCCTCCGCCAGGCCGACGGCGAGGTGGTGCTCACCGTCGACGACGACGGGACCGGGATCGCGCCGGATGAGCGCGACCGGATCTTCGAGCGGTTCGTGCGGCTGGAGGAGGCGCGCGACCGGGACTCGGGCGGCAGCGGGCTCGGCCTGGCGATCGTCCGGGAGATCGCGCTCGCGCACGGCGCCACGGTCGTCGTGACCGAGAGCCAACTCGGAGGCGCCCGTTTCGAGCTCCGCTTCCCGGCGCGGACGGGCTGATCCCGCTCGTTCAGGGTCGTTCAGCCCAGCCTCAGCTTCGGGAACGCATCCTGTCCGGGTGTGGCGGGCCGACCCGCAGATCGCGTCCGGGCCGCCGCAGGAGGAGGCAACGATGAAGACGAGAAGCAAGGTGATCGTCGGAGCACTTGCCGGGGTGGCCGTGATCGGCATCGGCACCGGGATCGGCGTCGCCACGATGGGGGACGACGACCAACCGCTGACGGGAAGCGACCTCGAGCAGGCGACCGCGGTGGCCCTCGAGCACACCGGGGGTGGAACCGTCACCGAGTCCGAGATCGGCGACGACGGCGCCGCGTACTCGGTCGAGGTGCGCCTCGCCGACGGCAGTCAGGTCGAGGTCAACCTGAACGCGAACTTCGAGGTCATCGGCAG
Organism: uncultured Actinomycetes bacterium; assembly: GCA_963786805.1. GTDB lineage: Bacteria > Actinomycetota > UBA4738 > UBA4738 > HRBIN12 > CALGFI01. The sequence continues at coordinate 146,684 of CAWBAK010000004.1, read as the reverse complement.
CGCCGCAGATGACGACGGAGCCGGCGGCGTCGATGAGGACGGCGACACCGAGGAAGGCGACGGATAAGCGCCCGAACACCTGGGTGCTAGGCTCGCCGCACCGTGACCGAGCCCGAGCACTCAGACCGACCACGCACCGAGCACGACCGCTGACGCCGCGGAGCGTACGGACGCCGACGCTGCGCGGCGCAAGCGCATCCGGCGGATCGGCGGCGCGGTCCTGTCGCTGGTCATCGTCGTCGCGATCTTCGCGTTCGCGATCCCTCGGATCGCCGACTACTCGGAGGTGTGGGCGACGATCTCCTCGCTCACCCCGATCGAGTTGTCGACGATCGCCGCCGCCATGGTGTTCAACCTGTTCACCTACTGGCTCGCGAACATGGCGGCGCTTCCGGGCTTGAAGCTCACGCAGTCCGCCGTCGTCACGCAGACGACGACCTCGGTCGCGAACCTCCTGCCGGCCGGCGGAGCGGTTGCCGTCGGCCTCAGCTACACGATCTTGCGGTCCTGGGGTTTCGGGAACCACGCGATCGCGCTCTACGTGGGCGTGACCGGCATCTGGAACGTCTTCCTCAAGCTCGGGCTGCCGATCGTGGCGCTCGCGCTGCTCGCGATCACCGGCCAGGCAACCGGTGCGCTCGTCGCGGCCGCGTTGATCGGGCTCGCCGTCCTCGCCGTCGCCGTGGGGTTGTTCGCTCTCGCGCTGTGGAAGCAGGAGCTCGCGCGGCGGATCGGCGACGGCCTGGGGCGGTTCGTTTCGGCCGTGCTTCGCCCCTTCGGGAAGAAGCCGATCACGACCTGGGGAGAGCAGGCCGTCGCGTTCCGCAGGCGCACGATCGAGCTCGTCGAGAAGCGATGGCTCGCCATCACGGTCACGACGGTGATGTCGCATCTGGCGCTGTGGCTCGTGCTGCTGCTCGCCCTCCGACACGTGGGGATCTCCGAGGCCGAGGTCTCGACGCTCCAGGTCCTGGCCGTGTACGCGTTCGGGCGGCTGCTCGGCGCCCTTCCGATCACGCCCGGTGGGCTCGGCGTCGTCGAGCTCGGCTACATCGGCGGGCTGGTGGCGGCCGGCGGGAACGAGCCGCAGGTCGTCGCGGCGGTGCTGCTGTTCCGGGTCCTGACGTACGTCGTGCAGATCCCCCTCGGCGGCTTCACCTACCTGTGGTGGCGCGCGAACACGGGCTGGCGCCGCGAACAGGAAGCGGAGCGCGTGCCGGCCTCGACCGGCTGATGCGCGTCCGCGCTCCCGAGCGCAACCGCGTCGTTCCCGGTTCCGCGATGATCCTCGCCGCCGCGCTGCTCCTCGCCGCCGCGTGCGGGCGGGGCGTGCCGCCGGCCACCACGACGGCGCTCGACGACGATGCGATCACCGTCGCGTCGTTCAACTTCCCCGAGAGCGTGCTCGTCGGGGAGATCTACGCGCAGGCCCTCGAGGGTGAGGGGTTCGCGGTGACAGCGCCAGCTCGGGCTCGGCGCGCGCGAGCTCGTCGAACCTTCGCTGGAGCGCGGACTCGTCGAGTTCGTTCCGGAGTACTCGGGCTCGGCGCTCGAGTTCCTGACGCGCGGCGAGGGCTTCGCCACCTCCGACGAGGCGCTGACGCACGACCGGCTGGAACAAGTGTTCGCGGAGCGCGGCGTGGCGGTCCTCTCGCCGGCTCCGGCCCAGGACCAGAACGGCTTCGCGGTGACCAGCGAGACGGCGGATCGGTACGGCCTTCGCTCGATCAGCCAGCTCGTGCCCGAAGCTCCCGAGCTTGCGTTCGGTGGCCCTCCGGAGTGTCCGGAGCGCCCGCTCTGCCTCGGGGGTCTGGAGGACGTGTACGGCCTGGAGTTCGGATCGTTCCAGACGCTGGATGCCGGCGGTCCGGTCTCGGTCACCGCCCTGCGATCGGGCACGGTGGACGTGGCCCTGCTCTTCACGACCGACGCGGCGATCGACCTGTACGACTTCGTCCTGCTCTACGACGACCTGGGCCTTCAGCCCGCCGAGAACGTGACCCCGGTCGTCCGGGAGGAGGTCGTCGAGGCGCACGGGGACGCGTTCGTTCGGTTGGTCGATTCGGTCTCTGCGCTGCTGACCACCGGAGACCTCCGGGAGCTGAACGCGCGCGTCGCCGAGGGACAGTCGCCGCGTGAGGTCGCGACGGCCTGGCTGGCCGAGCACGGCCTTTCCGGGCCGAACGACTAGCATCGGCCGAGTCCCAGGAGGATCGATGGACACGACCGAACACACTCCGGCGACGAGCGCCGCCGAAGCACGGCATCCTCGAGATCGTTCCGGCGGCCCGCATCGACGGCCCTCCGGGGAGGCGCCCCCGCTCCCGCGCGAGCTCGGCCGAAGCGGGAAGTTCTGGCTGATCATGACTGGGTATTTCCTTTCGGTCCTGCTCGGCGTGCTCCTGTTCGACAACCTGCTGGGCATCTTCGACCGGTTCGACACCGCGCGGCTCCGGTGGCTCGCGACGCTGCGAACGGGCTGGCTCACCGATCTCGCCTCGGGAGTGAGTGTGCTCGGGTCGGATTGGACGGTCCGCGTGCTGCGGTGGGGCACGATCCTCGGGCTCGTCGTGTTCAAGCGCTGGCGTCACCTCTTCGTGTTCCTCGGAAGCATCCTGGCGCTCGAGATCCTCACGCACGAGATCGCGATCTCGCTCGCGCGACCCCGTCCGCTCGGCATCCTGATCCTCGGCGACTGGGAGGGCTTCGCGATGCCGTCGCAGCCGGTCGCGGCGTTCGCGGGAACGCTCGTCGGGATGATCTATTCGCTCGTGATCCCCGGGCGGCCCCGAGAACTCGCCAAGTGGGTCATCGGCGGGTTGATCCTCGCGCTCGTCGGTGCGCGCCTGTACCTCGCGGTGGACCGCCCGACCGACGCCGGTTTCGCGGCGATCTTCGGCGTCGCCGTCGCGCTCGTCGCCTTCCGGTGGTTCACGCCGAACGAGGTGTTCCCGGTGACGTACCGGCGCGGCAAGTCCGCGCACCTGGACGTCGGCGGTCGCCGCGGGGAGGCGATCGAGAAGGCGGTCGGCGACCAGCTCGGGCTGACCGTGCTCGAGGCCAAGCCCGTGGGTCTGGAGGGCTCGGGCGGCTCGACGCCCCTTCGCCTGCGCGTCGCCGCGACCGAGACCGAGCCGGAGCGGTACGTCTTCGCGAAGCTGTACGCGAAGAACCACGTGCGCGCCGACCGCTGGTACAAGCTCGGCCGGACCATCCTGTACGGGGCGCTGGAGGACGAGGCCCCGTTCCAATCGGTCCGCCGTTTCGTCGAGTACGAGGACTACACGCTGCGCCTGCTCGAGGACGCCGGCATCCCGACCGCCAAGCCCTACGGCATCGTCGAGATCACGCCCGAGCGCGAGTACATGATCGTGACCGAGTTCTTCAAGGGTGCGGTCGAGATCAGCGAGGCCGAGGTCGACGATGGAGTGATCCACGGCGGCCTGAAGCTCATCCGCGACCTGTGGGACGCGGGACTCGCGCATCGCGACATCAAGCCGGCGAACCTGATGGTTCGCGACGGCGAGGTCCTGCTGATCGACGTGTTCTTCGTGCAGGTCCGTCCTTCGCCGTGGCGCCAGGCGGTCGACCTTGCGAACATGATGCTCGTCCTCGCGCTCAAGTCCGACGCCGCCCGCGTGTACGAGGCGGCGCTCGAATACTTCACGCCGGACGAGATCGCGGAGGCGTTCGCCGCCACGCGCGGGATCGCGAGCCCGACGCAGCTCCGGACCGAGATGAAGAAGGACGGCCGCGACCTCGTGTCCGAGTTCCGAGCCCTGGCTCCCGAGCGGGAGCCGATCCCGATCCAACGATGGAGCTTCCGCAGGGTCGGGCTCACGGTGATGGTCCTGCTCCTGTCCCTGCTGTCGCTCCTGTTGTTGGTGAGCAACTGGAGCGTGTTCACGTGATCCGCGGCTGGAGCCGGCGGGCGTCGTGGTGCGCGGCGATCGTAGTCGCGCTCGCGGTGCTTCCCGCGTGTGAGTCGCGCCAGTTCCATCAGGTCACCTGCGAGTTGGGTGACCCGAGCATGATCCTCGCGGCGCAGGCCGTCCCGACCGCGAGCCTGTTGCCCTGCATCGAGGAGTTCCCCGTCGGGTGGATCTTCGGCGGATCGGACATCGAGAACGGCAGCGCGAGCTTCTGGCTCGACTCGGACCGGGCAGGGTTCCAGGCGGTCCGGGTATCCCTTGACCGAGACCTGCGACGTGTCCGAGGCGATCGAGGTCGCGTCCGGGGACTCGACGAGACCGGGACGCGCCGGTTCGAGGAGCCGATCAGCCTGCCGCCGCGGTTCGCGGCGAACCGCTACTACCTGTTCGAAGGCGGCTGTGTGACCTACCGCTTCGCGTTCAACCCGAACGCCTCGCCCGCGCTTGCCGTCGACATCGACGATGCCCTCAGCTTCCGCCCGCGCCTCCCGCTGGTGGAGCGGATGCGCGAGACCGTGGGCCTCGAGCTCTGCGGATTCGGAGCGAGCCCCTGCCCCGGATGAGCGAAGCCCAACCGTGCTGACGAACCATCGACGAGCGCTGCTCTACGCGGCGGGGTTGCTCTTCGTCACTGTGTTGGTGTTCGTGCTCGTCGGGTTCGACGCGACGAGGCCGTCGGTGCAGGCCGTGGACGACGTCGTGTATCGCGGCGCGGACGACATCCGGAACGCCCCGCTCACGGTCCTCGCCAGGGTGCTCAACGTGCTCGGCGGTGGATGGGTCCTGATCCCGCTCCGCACCGTGGTGGCCGTGTTCCTCGCGGTGCGGCGCCGTTGGCGCGCGCTCGCGACGTGGCTGCTGATCTGGCTCGTCGCGGAGGTGGCGCTGCTGGTGTTCAAGGCCTGGTACGCACGGCCTCGGCCACCGGGCGCGCTCGTCGACACGAGAGGGTTCTCCTTCCCGTCGGGACACGCCGTGGCCACCGCCGCGACGGCGATCGCGCTCGTGCTGGTGCTCCTGCCTGCCGGCCCCCACCGGAGGCGGTGGGAGGTGTATGCCGCGTTGTTCTCGTTCGCGATGGCCCTGTCGAGGGTGTACCTGAACGCCCACTGGTTCTCCGACGTCGTGGCGGGCACGCTCCTCGGCGCCGGGATCGCGCTCACCGTCGCCGCCCTGGTGACGGAGGTCCGCGACGTGACGATCCGGCGTCGAGCGCGTCTCGCGGTGCCCGGCTGACTGCCGAAACTCGCGCGGTATCGTGGGATGAGCAGGTGGGGAGGGACCGCGATGTCGAGGTACCCGCGGCGGTGGATCTCGTCGGTGTCGCTGGCACTCGCGGTCATCCTGCTGTGTCTCGTGGACGCGCCCTCTGCGCACGCCGGCACTCCGGAGGTCATCCTCGGCCGGCCGAGGGTCGGCGAGTTCCAACCGGTCCGAGGAAGCGGCTGGCTCGCATGGCAGCAGAACACGAGGAAGCGTCCGCGGCACTACGACGTGATCGCCCGCTCGGTGGACACCGGCTCGCAAACGCGCGTCAATCCTCCGGGCACGAACGGGGCCAATGGCGACATCGAGGGCGACCGACTCGTCTACCAACAGTTCGAACGCGGGCGGTCCGGGCTGCGGTTCTTCGATCTGTCCACCGGCGAGCGGAGCAAACCTCCTTCAGGCATCAACACCGAGCACTGGGAGTACTGGCCGAGCACCTCCGGGCGATGGCTGCTCTTCGGTCGTCTTCAGGAGAACACCACGAGACGCATCATCCTGTTCGACCTGTCGACCGGCGTGGCGAAACGACTCGCCAAGATACGGGGAGTGAACAGATTCCTCGCGCCGGGCCAAGTGAGCGGGGCGTGGGCGGTCTGGTACCGGTGTCCTTCGAAGTCCGAGTGCAACATCGTCCGGTACCACATCCCGACCGGCGAGTCGGAAACGATCGCCAACCCGGGCCACCTTCGGTACCACGCGCCTTCGGTCGATCTCGAGGGGACGGTGTACTACGCGCGGGCGCGGAGCGGATGTGGCAACCGCGTGAGGCTGATCCGCGAACGCCTCGATGGGTCCCGCGCGGAGTTGTGGCGCCTCCCGAACGGGGACGACATCGGAAGGACTCACGTTCAGGTGAGGCCCCGCGGAAACACGATCCTGTACGACCACTTCAGCTGCGGGCAGGCCGCCGAGTCCGATGCCTGGCAGATCGCCGACTAGCGGATCGCCCCTCCCAGCATGGCTACTCGATGGTGTCGAAGGTAGAGACGATCTCCTCGACCAGAGGGAGGACCTCTTCGGGATCGGACTTGAACGGCACGACGATGGTGATGGAGTAGTCCCGCGGCTCGGCGCCCACCGAGATCTGGAGGAAACGCACCCGGCGACCGGATGTGTCGGTCGCGGTGCCGCCGACGAGGAGCGAGAGCGAGCCTCCGATCAGCTCCCATCGCGATCCGATCAGGCGCTCGTGAGAGTGTTCGGGGTCGGAGGGCCGAAGCAGCGGGCTTGCAGAGAGCCCCTGTGTACCGTTCGGACGCGGTTGGAACGAAAGGTCGATCGTTCCATCCGGGCTCGTGACTTGCGTGAAGCGACCGTCGTTTCGCAGATCCCAGGTCTGGGGGTAGATGAACCGATATCCCCCCGTCCGGTTCTCATACTCGACGAGCCCGCGCGCGAGTGATCCTGCGCCCGGCGCCTCATCCGTAGAGCCGGAAGGCCGATCGTTGCGCTCCGCAACGAAGAGCAACGTCGCGGTGACGATCAAGCAGACGAGGAAGTACCAGTGCGCGCGATCGCGGTAGGGGTCGCCCAGCCAATCTCGAGCCGGATGAGACCGGCGCCTCGCCGAGGCGTTCTGACCGGCGTTCGCCAACCCGGCTCCAGGGTCAGCCCGTCCCGCGAGGCGTCGCGCGCCTCGGCGCGATCGAAAGAGCGACGACTCCGGCGAGCAGCAGGGCGAATGCGAGGACGATCAGGCCACGCAGAACGACGCCAGTCGCGGCGAGGAAGAGACCGAGGACGTCACCGCCGGCCTCGGCGAACTCGCCGATGCCGAACAGGAGACCCAGACACGCCAGCCCCGGATCGTCTTCGCATGGGTCGACTTCGGGCTCATCGGCCGGGCTCCCTTGAAGCGTCAACGGCTGGTACAGGAACGAAGCGGCGGGCACGACCACACCCAGTCGGGCGAAATGCGTCCGTCGCCATGTCGATCCCGTCGACGCGACCGTGATCCGCTCATCCGTCGGCTGGGCGCCATGTTCCGCGTGCTTGCCGGCCCCGGGAGAAGCTCCGGTGTCCGCCGATCCGCCCGATCCGGCGGTCGCATCCGCGGCCGATCCGCCGCTCGCGGATGCGTTGTTCACCACCGCGCCGGCGTTTCCCTGGACCTGCCCCGAGGCGTTGCCGGCCGCTCCTTGGGCCTCCTCGACGGTCGGAGCCTCGTTGACCACCTCGGCCGCCGCATCGCCGACGCTCTCCACCGCTCCTCCGGCCGTCTGCTCAACCTCGGCGGCGACCTCTGCCACCGGCTCGACTTCCTCGACGACCTCTGCCGGCGGCTCGACCTCCTCGATCACTTCCACGGTTTCGACGACCTCGGTGACGACTCCGGCAGTGGGCAGGGCCGCTTCAGCCCCTCCGATCAACGGCTCGTCCGCCAGGGCTTGAAGCGGCACGACGACGACGAGCAGGGCGATCGTGCAGCCGATGATCCGAGAGATGCTCGAACGGAGCCGAGGTGGCATCGCTGTCTCCCTTCCCCTGATGCGGAGATCCACGTAAGTCGTTACCCCCGCAGCGACCTCCGCATGCTTGAAGAAGCATTCCTTTTGGTTGCAGCACGGAGCAACGGGGGAGCCGCGTCGATACGCTTCAGAGCACATAACCGGACACGGACCTGGGGTGAGCTCGCCGGTCTCGTGCCCGTCTGAACGAGCGAGCTCGCACCGGTGAGTTTCCTCTCATCTCGAGCATCGGGCGCTTGGGATACTCGGTGACTTACGGCAGCGGGAAGGTCTGATGCTCCTCACGATCAGCACGACGCACGTCCCGGCGACGGATCTCGGGTTCCTCCTGCACAAGAACCCGGACTCCGTTCGCTCCGTCGAGCTGTGGTTCGTCGAGCCCCGACCGCCACCTCCCGAAGGAGGAAGAGAGACCAGCGCATCCCTGAACCGTGCGCGGAGCGTGGTCAGCTCGCGCGATGCTGCGGCCGCCGCCCATGCCGCTCGCCCCGAACATGGCCTAGCACCGGCCGATTCGACGTACCGGACTCGTCGGAGTAGCGTTCGACCGCTGAGTTTCCCTGCTTCCTCGTGAAGGAAGGGCTCCCCAGCAGGAGCCCCGTGGCGGTTCGCCGTCACGGGGCTCTCTACATCTCCCTCTTGAATCGGTGGGCTCGACGCCTGAAACGGCCCGCAGGCGGGTATGAGTTGCTCTCACTAGAGGGAGGCAACCATGAAGGCGAAGGTATTCGCACCGCTCGCGCTCGCCGCGGCGCTCCTGGCGGCATGTGAAGACGAAGGCAACGGCGGCAACGACAACCTCTTGACTGGAGGTTCGCTCGTCGTGGTCATCATCATCGTCATCGTCGTGGTGCTGATGCTCCGCAGACGCGGCAGGTAGCGCTGATACGGTTCACGCGTGGACATCCGGATCCAATGCGTGGTGGTCGACGCCGACGACTGTGAACGCCTCGCGCGCTTCTGGTCACAGGCGCTCGGATGGCGGATCACGTATGAGAGCGCGACCGAGTGGTGTGTCGAACCGCCGGAAGGAAGCCCGGAGGTCGATGTCGCCCCGGACATCCTGTTCGTCAAGGTTCCCGATCGCAAGACGGTGAAGAACCGTCTGCACTTCGACCTCAGGCCCGCCGACCAGGAGGCTCAGGTTCGCCGGTTGATCAAGCTCGGAGCCAGTCGCGCCGACATCGGCCAATCCGAGGACGTGTCGTGGGTCGTCATGGCGGATCCAGAGGGGAACGAGTTCTGCGTGCTCGCTCCTCTCTCATGAGAAGCGCTCGCTTCATCGCCGTCTGGTGAGGAAGCCTTGAAGCGTATGAAACTGCAGCTTGGTCGCTAGCCTCGTTCCGAACAAAGACCTACTTCACCACTCGATACAGGTGCCAGCGGTCGGGGACGCCTTTCAGCTCGTGCTCGCCGGCGTCCTCGAAGGTCAACCCCGAGCCGACGACGAGGTCCTGCACGGTCCGTGACACCAGGATCTCTCCAGGCCCCGCCAGCGCGCCGACCCGTGCTCCGATGACGACCCCGAGACCACCGACCTTGTCCGCCATCCGTTCGCACTCTCCGGTGTGGATGCCGATACGGATCGGGAGCCCGAGCTCCTCGACCCTGTCGACGAGCGCGGTCGCAGATCGTATGGCTCGAGCAGGACCGTCGAACGTCACGAAGAATCCGTCACCGGCCGTATCGATCTCTCGCCCACGAGATCGGTCCAGCTCTCGCCGGACGACCGCGTAGAAGCGCTCGAGCAGGCCGACCCATCGCCGGTCTCCGAGCTCTGCGGCGCGCTTGGTCGAATCGACGATGTCGACGAACATGACCGTCGTCACCGCTCGGCTCGACTCGGCGCTATCGCGCATCCCCGTGAGGAACTCCTGGATCTCCTCGACGGCTTCCTCGTGTCCGATCCACGGCCAGTGGTCGGACCCCGGGAGCTCGACGAACTTCGCACCCGGGATGTGGTCCGCGATGTACTTCCCTTCCTCGAAAGGAACGGCCTGGTCGTCGCGCTTATGCAACACCAGCGTCGGGACGCGGATCGTGGGCAGGACGTCGCGCACGTCCATCTGCATCACCATCCGTGCGATCGCCACGGCGGCGCCCGGGCTGGCCGAGAGTCGCTCGAGCTTGGCGAACCACTCCCGGTAGTGAGTGTCATCCTGCAAGGAACCGGCGAATTCATCCAGGAAGAGCACGCCACGGCCCCAGTGCCGCTCGATGTCCTCGAGCCATTCGGCCTGCCCTGGATCGGGCGCCCATGGGTAGGTCGGAGCCGTGTTACCCCCGCCGGCGAACGTGCCGTAGGCCACGACCGCGCTTGTTCTTTCCGGGTACGTTGCAGCGAACAGGAGGGCCACCGCGCCGGTCTCCGAGAGGCCCATCATCGCGGCCCGTTCCGACCCCACCGTGTCCATCAAGGTGGCGATGTCGTTGACCCGGTCCTCGAGCAGCGGAGCATCCTCGTTGGCCGGGCGATCCGACATCCCTGTCCCTCTCTTGTCGAAGACGATCAGGCGGCTGAACGAGGCCAGCCGTCGAAGGAACCGAGCCATCTGCGGGTCTTCCCACGAGTGCTCCAGGTGCGACACGTATCCCGGCGAGACGACGAGATCGAGATCGCCATCACCGAGCACCTGGTACGCGATATGGATGCCGTCTGCGCTTCTCGAATAGCGCGTCTCCGGGGTCTCCACCCTCGCATCCTTCTCTGGACGGGACCGACCCCGCAACCGGGCGTCCGCCGGAGGAGGAAGGGTGTCGCAACCACCGATGTCGTGGTCGAAGCCCCAAGCACAGGAACAAGTCGGATGGTTATCCACCCGACGAGCGCTGTGCGGGAAGTTCTCATCTGAGTGATCACGACGGTAAGCAGCCCGCCTGGTTACTCCCCGAGCCTGCGGCGCTCGGCCTCCTCCTCTTCTGGTCCCGCGTGCTTCTCTTCGGACGACAGGTTCATGCCCTCCGTCGATGATCTCGTCGGCTCGAATCCCGTCACCGGCGTCTCACCATCGATGTGCGTCGTGATCCGCCGCGCGAACCGGAATCCCTGGCGGTTTGGTCCCGGCTCCGCAGGCTCGTTCTCCGGGCTGTCGAGGTACCGCCGCATCCCGTTCGCGAACTGGATCCCTTCGAGCTGGTTGTCGGTGATCACCTCTCCATCGACCTCCTTCGGAGCGAGAACGTCGCGGACCATCGAGAACAGAGCCGGATGGTCGAGCGAACCGGGGTCCCAGTGCTCGTCGCCGGGAATCTCGACGTGACCGTACACATTCGGATCGTCCCAGACCTCGTGGCGACGGTAGTACGTGTCCACAGCTGCTGGAAGTCGATCGAGTCGAACGGGCCACCGGTCGGGGCGCTGCAGTGACCTTGCGACGAAGCCACGACGATGGAGGAGGGCCATGAGCGCGACCAGTGGGTTGAGGCTCGACGGCTTCGGCAGCCACGGATCGAGCCTCGAGAACTCAACGATCTCGATCTGGAGGAGATCATGGTCATGTTCGTCCACCGCCGAGCCTCTTGCCCACAGCGGCCGATGTTGGCCGATGAGCTCCTCGCCGACCTGGAATTCGCTCGGGAAGCGAAGGTTCTCCACGTAGCCGTCCGTCTCAGTCGTGTGGAGACAGAGCAGCGGGTTCTTCCGCAGTCTCCGTTCGTATGGTCCCTGTGGGAAGTGCTTCACCGGGACGAGCGACCTGTTCGGTCCCGGAAGCTCACCGATGATCCATCCGTTGTTGATCTCATAGGTCATGGTTCGCGTCCGATCGCCATCCCCATTGACATCTCACCTGGTGGTGCGCCGGGGAGGACTCGAACCTCCGACCCGCTGCTTAGAAGGCAGCCGCTCTGTCCACTGAGCTACCGGCGCTCGACCTCGAAGATACCGCGCCGGCCGTTGGCTTTCGCCACGGGCGGGTGAGGATCCACAGGTCGGCGGCCATTTCGCCGGTCCGAACCCTGGATGCTCGTGCGCGGAGCGCGGTAGGGTCGAACCGCAAGCTCGGCCGACCGTTGCACCGCTGGACTTCCCCGGAGGTGAGGGATCGCAACCACGAACGCCGACGGGTCCCGCGCGGCGCGCGGGCGCGTGCCGGCCTCGGCCGTGCGCGTGGTCGTCGAGGGCGTGTGGCCCGAGCTCGACGCGGGGCGGTTCCCGATCAAGCGCGTGGTGGGCGAGGACGTCTGGATCGAGGCGGACGTGTTCGCCGACGGACACGACATGGTGGCGGCGGCCCTGCGGTTCCGCTCCTCGAGCGACGGGGAGTGGCGAGAGGTCCGGATGACCGACGCCGGGAACGACCGGTGGCGGGGGTGCTTCGACGTCGCCGAGATCGTCGAGCACGCCTACACCGTGGTTGGCTGGATCGACCGGTTCGAGACCTGGCGCCGGGACCTCCGCAAGAAGGTGGACGCCGGCGTGGACGTCGCGGTGGACCTGCTCGTCGGCGCCGAGCTCATGAAGGCGGCCGCTCGGCGCGCAGAGGGCGACGACCGCGAGCGCCTGCGCGTGGCCGCGAAGACGCTCGGCGGGAAGGACGAGACCGCCGGGCTTCGCGTCGCGTTCGACGAGGGTCTCCGCGAGCTGGCCTCCGCCTACTCCGACCGGCGGACCCAGGGAGCCTTCGAGCGCGAGCTCCGCGTCAACGTGGACCGGCCGAAGGCGCGCTTCAGCTCGTGGTACGAGCTTTTCCCGCGCTCGGCCTCGCCGGAGCCGGGAGGCCACGGCACGTTCGACGACGTGATCGCGCGCCTGCCGTACGTACAGGAGCTCGGGTTCGACGTGCTCTACCTGCCGCCGATCCATCCGATCGCGCACGAGCGGCGCAAGGGCAAGAACAACGCGCCGACCTCCAAGCCGGGAGACCCCGGCAGCCCGTGGGCGATCGGAGCGGCCGAGGGAGGCCACACGGCGATCCATCCCGACCTCGGCACGCTCGAGGACTTCGCGCGCCTGATCGCCGCCGCCGCTGAGCGCGACATCGAGGTCGCGCTCGACATCGCGTTCCAGTGCACGCCGGAGCACCCGTGGGTGCGCGAGCATCCTGAGTGGTTCAAGCACCGGCCGGACGGCTCGATCCAGCACGCCGAGAACCCGCCGAAGGTCTATCAGGACATCTACCCGCTCGATTTCGAGGCCAAGGATGCGAAGGACCGGCAGGCGCTCTGGGAAGCGCTCCGCGACGTCTTCCTGTTCTGGTGCGAGCGCGACGTGCGGATGTTCCGCGTCGACAATCCGCACACGAAGCCGTTCCCGTTCTGGGAGTGGGTGATCGCCGAGGTGCGCGCCGAGTACCCCGGCGCGATCTTCCTCGCCGAGGCGTTCACGCGGCCCAAGGTGATGTACCGGCTGGCCAAGCTCGGCTTCACGCAGTCCTACACGTACTTCACGTGGAAGAACACGAAGCAGGACCTGACGGACTACCTGACCGAGCTCACTCGCACCGGCGCCGTCGAGTTCTTCCGGCCGAACTTCTGGCCCAACACGCCGGACATCCTGCACGAGTACCTGCAGACGGGCGGGCGTCCGGCCTTCGCGGTCCGGCTGGTGCTCGCGGCCACGCTCGCCTCCAACTACGGGATCTACGGGCCGGCGTTCGAACTGATGGAGCACGCGCCGATCCAGCCCGGTTCCGAGGAGTACCTGAACTCGGAGAAGTACGAGATCCGCCACTGGGACCTTGAGCGCGCGGAGTCGCTCGCGCCGCTCGTCGCGAAGGTGAACCGGATCCGGCGCGAGAATCCGGCGCTGCAGGACATGCGGTCGCTGCGGTTCCACGGGATCGGCAACGACCAGATGATCGCGTACAGCAAGCGGACCGAGGACCGCACGAACGTGATCGTCGTGATCGCGAACCTGGATCCGAAGCACGCCCGGTCGGGGTGGACCGATCTGGCGCTCGACGAGCTGGGCTTCGGCGCGGCCGAGGCGTACGAGGTGGAGGACCTGCTCACCGGCGCCGTCTACACCTGGCGCGGGGCCTCGAACTTCGTGCAGCTCGACCCGGCCGCCGGCGAGCCGGCCCATGTGTTCCGCGTCGGGCCTCGCCGGAGCGGGTCCGCGGCCGCGGCGACCCGCGCGAAGCAGGCGGTGCCGGTATGACGCGCCAGATGCTCGAGGTCGTGACGCCGGTGGCTCCCACCGCGGCCGACGAGCGCTGGTACGCGGACGCGGTCATCTACGAGCTCCACGTGCGCGCCTACCAGGACTCGAACGACGATGGGAACGGCGACTTCCGCGGGCTGACCCGGCGGCTGGACTACCTCGCCGACCTCGGCGTGAACGCGGTGTGGGTCCTTCCCTTCTACCCCTCGCCGCTGCGTGACGACGGATACGACATCGCCGACTACATGTCGGTGCATCCCTCGTACGGGAGCCTCCGGGACTTCCGGATGTTCCTGCGCGCGGCGCACCAGCGAGGCATCCGCGTGATCACCGAGCTGGTCCCCAACCACACCTCGGACCAGCACCCGTGGTTCCAGCGCGCCCGCCGGTCGCCCCCCGGCAGCCCCGAGCGCGACTACTACGTCTGGAGCGACACGCCCGACAAGTACCTCGAGGCGCGCGTCATCTTCAAGGACTTCGAGACCTCGAACTGGGCGTACGACCAGGTGGCCGGGCAGTACTACTGGCACCGGTTCTACTCGCACCAGCCGGACCTGAACTTCGACAACCCGCGCGTGCGGCAGGGGATGCTGAACATCGTCGACTTCTGGTTCGACATGGGCGTGGACGGGATGCGGCTGGACGCCGTGCCGTACCTGTTCGAGCGCGAGGGCACGAACTGCGAGAACCTGCCCGAGACGCACGAGTACCTGAAGGAGCTCCGCGAGCACATCGACTCCCGCTACACCGGGCGCATGCTCCTGGCCGAGGCGAACCAGTGGCCCGAGGACGCCGTGACCTACTTCGGCGACGGCGACGAGTGCCACATGGCGTTCCATTTCCCGCTGATGCCGCGGATGTTCATGTCGTTGCGGATGGAGGACCGCTTCCCGCTGATCGACATCCTGGAGCAGACGCCGGAGATCCCGGAGAACGCTCGCTGGGCGTTGTTCCTGCGCAACCACGACGAGCTCACGCTCGAGATGGTGACCGACGAGGAACGCGACTACATGTACCGGGTCTACGCGCAGGATCCGCAGGCCCGGATCAACCTGGGCATCCGCCGGCGCCTGGCGCCGCTGCTGGGCAACGACCGCCGCGTCGTAGAGATGATCAACGGGCTGTTGTTCTCGCTCCCGGGGACGCCGGTCATCTACTACGGCGACGAGATCGGGATGGGCGACAACATCTACCTCGGCGATCGCAACGGCGTTCGGACGCCGATGCAGTGGAGCGCGGACCGCAACGCCGGGTTCAGCCGCGCGAACCCCCAGCAGCTATACCTGCCGGTCGTGATCGAGCCCGAGTACCACTACGAGTCGATCAACGTCGAGGCGCAGCAGAACAACCCGCGCTCGCTGCTGTGGTGGATGAAACGGTTGATCGCGCTCCGCAAGCGCTCGGCCGCGCTCTCGCGCGGGACCCTCGAGTTCTTCTACCCCGACAACCGGCGCGTTGTGGTGTTCCTTCGCCAGTTCGAGGAGGAGCGGGTCCTCGTCGTGGTCAACCTCGCCCGCTCGGTGCAGTTCGCCGAGCTCGACCTGTCGGCGTTCAAAGGGCTCGTGCCGCACGAGCTGTTCGGCGGCACCGAGTTCCCGTCGATCGGCGAGCTCCCGTACTTCCTTACGCTCGCGCCGCACTCGTTCTACTGGTTCCGGCTCGAGCAGCCGGCCGAGGAGATCGACCTCGCGCAGCGGCGGCCCCCCGAGATCGAGGTCGCCGGGCCGTGGCAGAACGTGTTCGGCACGCGGACCCGGCGGGCGCTCGAGGAGGCCCTGCCCGGCTACCTCCGGGGGATGCGGTGGTTCGGCGGAAAGGCGCGGCGGATCAAGTCGACCGAGATCACCGAGGCGATCCCGGTGAGCGCCCACGGCTCGACCGTCGCCGGGGTGATCGCGCTCGCGACGGTCGAGTACGCGGAGGGCGACCCGGAGACCTACGTCCTGACGCTCTCGTGCGCGTCGGTGGACCGCACGAAGGTGCTGCTCGAGGAGTCGCCGCGCACGGTCCTCGCGCGCCTGCGCACGCGCGAAGGGGAGCGCGCGCTGCACAACGCGCTCAGCGAGCCCGACGTCCCGACGATCCTGCTCGAGGCGATCCGCAAGCGCCGGCGCCTGTCCTCGGACGGGACGAGGATCGAGGCGAACCCGACGAAGGCGTTCCGGCGACTCGCCGGCCCGGCCGAGCCCGCCGGCGAGTTGCCGGAGCCGCGTCTGCTCCAGGTGGAGCAGACGAACACCTCCGTCGCGTTCGGCGACCGGCTGGTGCTGAAGATCTACCGGCGTCTGGACGAAGGCCTGAACCCCGACCTGGAGATCGGTCGGTTCCTCACCGACCGCGTGGGCTTCGAGCACAGCGCGCCCGTGGCGGGCGGGCTCGAGCTCAAGCAAGGGCGGTCGCAGACGAGCACGCTCGGGATCCTGCACGGGTGGGTGACGAACGAGGGCGACGCGTGGTCGTACACGACGGACCACGTCCGCGGCTATCTCGAGAACGTCCTCGCGCGGGCCGCGGCGAACCCGGACGTGCAGATCCCCTCGCCGACCCTGTTCTCGGTCGCCGAGAACGGACCGTCCGAGCTCGCCGTCGAGACGATGGATCTCTACCTGCAGTCGGCGCGGCTGCTCGCACGCCGGACGGGCGAGCTGCACCTGGCGCTCGCCAGCGATCCCGAGGATCCCGCGTTCGCGCCCGAGATCGTCACGCCGTTCGACCAGCGCTCGCTCTACCAATCGCTGCGGGGCATCGCGAACCGTGCCCTGCAGGTCCTTCGGTCGCTGAACGACGTCCCGGGCGCCGAGCGCGTCCTCGCGGCGCAGCAGCAGATCCACGAGCGCATGCGCTCGGTCCTGGACGTCAAGATCACCGGGGCGCGGATCCGGATCCACGGCGACTACCACCTGGGCCAGGTCCTGTGGACGGGCCGCGACTTCGTGATCATCGACTTCGAGGGCGAGCCGACCAAGCCGATCGGCGAGCGCCGGATCAAGCGGCTACCGCTCGTCGACGTCTCGAGCATGATCCGCTCGTTCCACTACGCGGCGCACGCCGCCGCCCGCGCCGGCCAGTTCGTCGAGCCCGAGCGCGCGCTGGCCATCGCGCCCTGGGTCCGGCTGTGGCACGTGTCGGCGGCCGGGGTGTTCCTCCGCGAGTACCTCGACACCGTCGAGGGCGCGCCGTTCCACCCCAAGACGCGGGAGGAGCTCCGGGTCCTGCTCGGCGCCTACGTGCTCGAGAAGGCGCTGTACGAGGTCACGTACGAGGCGAACAACCGTCCCGATTGGATCGCGATCCCGCTCGCCGGCATCGGGGAGCTGCTGGAGGAACGCGGATGAGGGTTCGGGACGTGCAACGGTGAGCGTTCGGCACGACGTCTCGCTGCTCACCGACGACGACATCTTCCTGTTCAACGAGGGCACGCACGCGCGGCTGTACGAGCGCCTGGGCGCGCACCCGATGGAGTCCGGCGGCGAGGCGGGAACGCACTTCGCCGTCTGGGCGCCGAACGCCGAGTCGGTCTCGGTGATGGGCGACTTCAACGGTTGGAGCCGCGAGGCGGACCCGCTCCAGCCGCGCGCCTCGAGCGGGATCTGGGAGGGCTTCGTCCCGGGCATCGGCTCGGGCGCCGTCTACAAGTTCCACATCGTCGCGCGCGGCACGGGGTACCGCGTGGACAAGGGCGACCCGTTCGCCGCGTGGTGGGAGGTCCCGCCCGAAGACCGCGAGCGTCGTGTGGGACACCTCGTACGACTGGGGCGACGGCGAGTGGATGGGCTCGCGCGCGCGGCCGAACGCGCACGACGCGCCGATCAACGTCTACGAGATGCACCTCGGCTCGTGGATGCGGGACGAGGGCCGCATGCCCGGGTACCGCGACATCGCCCCGCGCTTGGCCGAGCACCTCAAGGCGCTGAACTTCACTCACGTCGAGCTGCTGCCGGTGATGGAGCACCCCTTCTACGGCTCGTGGGGCTACCAGTCGACCGGCTACTTCGCGCCGACGAGCCGGTACGGGACGCCGCAGGACCTCATGGCGATGATCGACCTGCTCCACAACGAGGGGATCGGCGTGATCCTGGACTGGGTGCCCTCGCACTTCGCCTCGGACGAGCACGGCCTCGCGTACTTCGATGGGACGCACCTGTACGAGCACGCCGACCCGCGGCAGGGCTATCACCCCGACTGGGGAAGCTACATCTTCAACTACGGCCGCAACGAGGTCCGCAGCTTCCTGCTCTCGAGCGCGATGCACTGGCTCGAGCGGTACCACGCCGACGGGCTGCGCGTGGACGCGGTCGCCTCGATGCTCTACCTCGACTACTCGCGCAAGGCCGGGCGAGTGGATCCCGAACGAGCTCGGCGGCCGCGAGAACCTGCGGGCGGTCGAGTTCCTGCGCAACATGAACACCGCGATCTACGGGACCTACCCCGACGTGCAGACCTACGCCGAGGAGTCGACCTCGTGGCCGGGCGTGTCGCGCCCGGTGGACGCCGGCGGGCTCGGGTTCGGCTTCAAGTGGGACATGGGCTGGATGCACGACACGCTGCAGTACGTGTCGAAGGACCCCGTCTACCGGCCGTTCCAGCACGACACGATCACGTTCCGGATGCTGTACGCGTTCGACGAGAACTTCCTGTTGCCGCTCTCGCACGACGAGGTCGTGCACGGGAAGGGCTCGCTCATCGCGAAGATGCCGGGCGACGAGTGGCAGAAGTTCGCGAACCTGCGCCTGCTGTACGCGTACCAGTTCGCGCAGCCCGGGAAGAAGCTGCTGTTCATGGGCGCCGAGCTCGCGCAGTGGAGCGAGTGGAACCACGAGTCCGCGCTCGACTGGGAGCTGCTGAAGTACCCGGCGCACGAGGGCATCCGCCGGGTCGTCGCCGACCTCGGCGCGCTCTACGAGCGCCAGCCGGCGCTGCACGAGCTCGACGCCAGCCCGGACGGGTTCGAGTGGATCGACGCGTCCGATCGCGCCGCGAGCGTGCTGTCGTTCCTCCGGAAGGGGCCCGGCGGTGCTCCGGTATTGTTCGTCGCCAACTTCACGCCGGTCCCGCGCCACCGCTACCGCGTCGGCGTCCCGGCGGCGGGGCGGTGGCGCGAGCTGCTGAACACCGACGCCGAGATCTACGGCGGCAGCGGGCAGGGCAACTACGGAGGGGTGGAGGCGGAGGCGGTGGCGATGCACGGACGGGAGCACTCGCTGGCGCTCGTCCTTCCGCCGCTCGCCGCGGTCTTCCTCACCCCCGAGGACGCGCTGAGCTTGCGGGTCTGGCCCGGATCTCCGTCACCGCTCGGCGCGACGTGGGACGGGGAGGGCGTGAACTTCGCGCTGTTCTCCGAGCACGCCACGGCGGTCGAGCTCTGCCTGTTCGAGCGCGCTTTGGACGCCACCGAGACCGCGCGGATCCCCCTTCGCGAACGCACCGACCTCGTCTGGCACGCGTACCTGCCCGACGCGCGGCCGGGGACGATGTACGGGTTCCGCGTGCACGGTCCCTACGAGCCGCGCGAGGGACACCGGTTCAACCCGAACAAGCTCTTGATCTGCCCGTACGCGAAGGCGATCAGCGGCCAGATCCGGTGGGACGACGCGCTGTACGGCTACACGATCGGCGATCCCGACGAGGACCTCTCGTTCGACGACCGCGACAGCGCCCGCCACGTGCCGAAGAGCGTCGTCGTCGACACGGCGTTCACGTGGGGCGACGACCGCAACCCGGGAACGCCGTGGAACCGAACCGTGATCTACGAGATGCACGTGAGGGGCATGACGGTCCGCCACCCCGCGGTGCCGCCGGAGGTCCGAGGCACGTACCTGGCCCTGGCCTCGCGACCCGGTGCTGGACCACCTGCAGTCGCTGGGGGTCACCGCCGTCGAACTGCTTCCGGTGCACCAGTTCGTGAACGACCGCCGCCTGTTCGAGCGCGGCCTGTCGAACTACTGGGGCTACAACTCGATCGCGTTCTTCGCGCCCCACGTCGGCGTACGCGACCGGCGGCGTCGGGCAGCAGGTGGACGAGTTCAAGTCGATGGTCAAGGCGCTGCACAAGGCCGGGATCGAGGTGATCCTCGACGTCGTCTACAACCACACCGGCGAGGGCAACCACCTCGGGCCGACGCTCTCGCTCCGCGGGATCGACAACGCCGCGTACTACCGGCTCGATCCGGGACGACCGCCGCCACTACGTGGACTTCACCGGCACCGGCAACAGCCTGAACATGACGCACCCGCGGACGATGCAGATGATCACGGACAGCCTGCGGTACTGGATCACCGAGATGCACGTCGACGGGTTCCGGTTCGACCTCGCGCCGGTCCTCGCGCGCGAGCTCTACGAGATGAACCGCCTCGGCACGTTCTTCGACATCATCGGGCAGGACCCCGTGATCTCGCGGGTCAAGCTGATCGCCGAGCCGTGGGACCTCGGCGAGGGCGGCTACCAGGTGGGGAACTTCCCGACCGGGTGGGCCGAGTGGAACGGCAAGTACCGCGACGCCGTCCGCCGCTTCTGGCGCAGCGATCCCGGCCAGGTGCCCGAGCTCGCCTCGCGGCTGTCGGGCTCGAGCGACCTGTACGCGGCGAGCGGTCGCCGGACGTACGCGAGCATCAACTTCGTCACGGCCCACGACGGCTTCACGCTGAACGACCTCGTCTCGTACGAGAACAAGCGGAACGAGGCGAACGCCGAGGACAACCAGGACGGGACCGACGAGAACTGGAGCCGCAACTGGGGCGCCGAGGGCCCGACCGGGTCGGCCCGGGTCCGCGCGATGCGCGAGCGGATGAAGCGGAACCTCATCGCGACGCTCGTCTTCTCCCAGGGCGTGCCGATGCTCGTCGCCGGCGACGAGATGGGCCGGACGCAGCAGGGGAACAACAACGCGTACGCGCAGGACAACGAGATCTCGTGGATCGACTGGGACCTCGACCAGAACGACCGAGACCTGCTCGAGTTCACCCGCCAGGTCCTCGAGATCCGCCGGTCGAACCCGGTGCTCCGCCGCCGCACGTTCCTCACCGGCAAGCCGATCGGTGAGGGGCAGGCCAAGGACCTCTCGTGGCTGCGGCCCGACGGCGGCGAGATGACCGACGAGGACTGGTCCGACCCCGAGAACCACGTGCTCGGGATGCTGCTCCACGGCCGCGCGACCGACGAGGTCGACGAGCGCGGCCGCCCGGTCTTCGGCCGGACCGTCCTGATGCTGCTGAACGGGGGATCGCGCTCGCGCCAGTTCACGCTCCCGCGCATCGAGGACGAGCAGGGCACCTGGCGGATGCTGATCAACACCGCGCAGCCGGGCCAGCGCGTCGTCCGCAGCGAGGCCGTGAACCTCGTCGCCCACTCGTTCGTGCTCCTGCGGTACGACGAACCCGCCTGACCGCGTTCACGGCCCGGGCCGTAGGATTGCGCCGCATGGCACGAACCGTCTCCTCGCTGATCCGCGGCACGTGGCGCGACGACGCGCCGGGCGGAACGCTCGAGATCCCCAACCCGCGCATCTGGACGAGACCGTCGCGTCGGCTCGGCTGGGGACGCGACGACGTTCGTCGAGGCCTGTCGGCGCCGCGCGAGAGGCGCAGATCGCGTGGGCGCGCGTGCCCTCGCCTGTGCGCGGGCGCGCGATCCAGCAGCTCGGCCGGCTCGTCGAGGACAACGCCGAGGCGCTCGCGCGGATCATCACGCGCGAGATCGGCAAGCCGATCCGCGAGTCGCGCGGCTCGGTGCAGGAGGTCATCGACACCTGCAACTTCTTCGTGAGCGAGGGCCGTCGCCTCTACGGCATGACGGTGCCGAGCGAGCTTCCCGACAAGCAGCTGTTCACGTTCCGGAACCCGGTCGGCGTCGCGGCGATCGTGACCGCCGGGAACTTCCCGGTCGCGGTGCCGTCGTGGTACCTCGTGCCGGCGCTCCTGTGCGGGAACGCGGTCGTGTGGAAGCCCGCCGAGTACGCGCCGGCCACGTCCGAGGCGCTCGCGCAGCTCTTCGTGCACGCGGGGTTCCCGCCGGGCGTGTTCAACATGGTGCTCGCCGATGGGCCGACGGCGTTCGAGGGACTCGAGCGCGCGCTCGCCGAGGGGCTCGTCGACAAGGTCGGGTTCACCGGCTCGACCGAGGTCGGCCGCACGATCGGCGAGCTCACCGGACGGCATCTGCAGTCGGCGTGCCTCGAGCTCGGCGGGAAGAACCCGCTCGTCGTGATGCCCGACGCAGACCTCGAGCTCGCCGCCGAGGGCGCCATGTTCAGCGGGTTCGGCACGGCGGGGCAGCGGTGCACCTCGCTCGGAACGGCGATCGTGCACTCTTCGGTCCACGACGAGTTCGTGTCGCGGTTCGCCGAGGCGGTCGAGAACGCGCCGATCGGCGACCCGTTCGAGGACGTGCTCTACGGCCCGATGATGAGCGGCCGGTTCTGCGAGCGGTTCCTCGGCTGGCTCGACTGGATCCAGCCGCACCACGTCGTGCGCGGCTCGACGGGGACGGGGCGGATCACGCCGAGAGAACCCGCGGAAGGGGTTCGTCGGCGATCCGGAGGCCGGCCTGTTCGTGCACCCGACGATCGTCGACGGCGTGACGATGGACGACGACCTCTACAAGCAGGAGACGTTCGGCCCGATCGTCGGGGTGGCCACGTTCGACGACTTCGACGAGGCGATCGCGCTCGCGAACGGCCACGGGTACGGGCTGTCGGCATCGATCTACACGAACGACCCGAAGAGCGTGTTCCGGTTCCGCGAGCGCATCTCGGCCGGGATGATCAGCGTGAACAACTCGACGACCGGCGCCGAGGCGCACCTTCCGTTCGGCGGCAACGGCCGGAGCGGGAACGGCTCGCGCCAATCGGGCGTGTGGGTGCTCGACCAGTTCACGAGCTGGCAGGCGATGAACTGGGACTACAGCGGGAGGCTGCAGAAGGCGCAGATGGACGTCGCCGAGCTCACTGCCGATCCCTCGTTCCGGCTCAGCCGAAACTGACCCGCTGCCTGACCTCCCGCTATGCTCCGCGGCATGACGAACGAACGCACGTACATCCGCGCGGGCCGCTTCATCGACGTCGTCGCCGGCGAGGTCCGTCACGCGCAGCTCATCACGATCCGCGGCGACCGCATCGAGTCGGTCGAGCCCGAGAGTGGCGACGTATCCCGAGGGCGTCCGCGACCTCTCCGCCTACACCGTGTCTGCCCGGCCTGATCGACTGTCACGCGCACCTGATCGGCGAGGTCGAGAGCGGCCACGGCTACGCGGCGCTCGTGCAGCGGAGCGCGGCCCAGGAGGCGCTCTCTGGCGTGGGGAACGCTCGGGAAACGATCCTCGCCGGGTTCACGACCGTGCGCGACGTCGGGACGTTCCGCGCATTCGTCGACGTGGCGCTCCGCGAGGCGATCGACCGGGGCGACGTCCTCGGCCCGCGGATGATGTGCGTGGGCGCGTACGTCACCTGCCCGAGCGGTGCCGGTGACGTGACCGGGCTTGGCACCAGACGTCGACGCGGCCGTCCCGCGCGATCTCCGCTTCGGCGTCTCGAGCTCCGCCGATGAGGTGCGCGACGCCGTCCGGCGGATCCTTCACGGCGGTGCCGATCTCATCAAGATGCTCGCGACGGGCGCGGTCCTGACCGAGGGCACGACCCCCGGCGCTCCCGAGTTCAGCGAGGCCGAGCTCCGCGCCGGCGTGGAGGAGGCGGCGCTCTACGGAACCCACGTCGCCGCGCACGCACACGGCGCCGAGGGGATCAAGCGCGCGGTTCGCGCCGGCGTGCGCTCGATCGAGCACGGCTCGCTCATGGACGACGAGGCGATCGCGATGATGGCCGAGGCCGGCACCTACCTCGTCGCCGACGTGTGGAACGGCGACTGGATCGCGCAGCAGGGCCGGGAGCACGGCTGGTCGGCGGACGTCCTGCGCAAGAACGACGAGACGACCGACGCGCAGCGGCAGGGCTTCGCCAAGTCCGTCGAAGCCGGCGTGAAGATCGCGTACGGGACGGACAGCGGCGTCTACCCGCACGGCATGAGCGGGAAGCAGCTCGCGTACATGGTCAAGTTCGGGATGAAGCCGATGCAGGCGGTGCAGAGCGCGACGGTCGTCGCCGCCGAGCTGATGGGGTGGCAGGACCGCGTCGGGGCGATCGAGCCCGGCAGGTTCGCCGACCTGATCGCGATCGAGGGCGACCCGCTCGAGGACCTGGACCTGTTCACCGACGTCGCCTTCGTGATGAAGGGCGGCGAGGTCGTCAAGGGCGGCTGAGGCCGGTTTCCCTCCGCGAAGTGCGCGGGGGTAGGCTTTCCCCCGCCATCTGCGAAGGAGTCGCTCGATGAAGACCTGTCCTTACTGCGCGGAAGAGATCAAGGACGCGGCGATCCGGTGCCGCTACTGCCTGATGTGGCTCGTCGACACCCCCCCGGCGGGCGCGGAAGACGGACCGCCGAAGGGGGACGCGAAGGGCCGTTCCAAGGACGTGGTGAAGCCGGTGCCGCAGGCCACGATCGTTCAGCCGATGCCGGTCGAGCCCAAGCCCGGCCCGGTGCCGCCGGCCGAGGCCAGACCTGCTGCCCCGGCGCCGGAAGCTCAGCCCGCGCCGGCGGTGGTCCAAGCGGCTCCCGTGGCTCAGCCGGCCGCGCAGGCGGCACCCGCCGCGCAGGCCGCAGCCGCTCCGGCAGCCGACGCGAAGATCGAGTTCACGCACACCGGCGGGCGGTATCTCCTCGGGTACGGCCCGGACTACTTCGGGATCTGGGACCGGAACGCACCGCAGCAACCGCTCGAGCGTTTCCCCAGGAACGACCAGGGCTGGGCCGCCGCATGGCAGCGCTACTCGACGATCGAGACGAACTGGATGGACCTGCGGACGGGCCAGAAGTCGAGTTAGAGCCGAGGTTGCTCGGGACGATCCGACCCCGCTGCTAGGCTCCCCTGGAGCCACGCGGGCGTAGCTCAATGGTAGAGCTCCAGCCTTCCAAGCTGGTGGTGCGGGTTCGATTCCCGTCGCCCGCTCCACCTAGAGGATCGCGCGAGCGGTGGCAGTTGCCGCGGCGGCGATGACCACGACGACCAGCAGTGGCGCCTTCCTCCAAAGCGCGATCCCGGCGGCTGCGACGCCGATCAACCGTTCGTCGACCACGAGCGACTGACTCGCGCCGAACGTCTGCACTGCGACGAGCGCGCCGAGAACCGCCGGCGCGAGGAGTTCGACGACGCCGGTGAAGCGCTCCGGCAGCGGCCGGCCGCCGAGCAGCACCGGTCCCGCCGCCTTGATGGCGATCGTTCCGGCCCCGACCAGGACGACGACGAGCCAGGTCGCGCTCACTTGCGAAGCCCCATCAGACACACCACCGCAGCCGCGATGATCGGCACGCCCGCCGGGGCGAACGGCGTGAGCACGAGCGCGATCGCCGCACCGAGCACCGCGGCCTGAAGCCGCCTCCGTCCCTTCAACTGCGGAACGAGCAGCGCGAGGAACAACGCCGGGAACGCGGCGTCGAGACCGATCGTCGCCGGGTCGCCGAGCGCCTCGCCGCCGATCGACCCGATCGCGGTTCCTCCGACCCAGCCGCAATAGAGCACGAGCCCGGAGCCGACCAGCACGCGCGGGTCGAAACGTCCGTCCCCCTCGGCGGCGAGCGCCCACGACTCGTCGACGACGAGCTGCGCGCGGACGAAGCGCCACCACGCCGGCCCGGTGAGGTACGGCGCGACCGAGACGCCGATCGGGCCGTACCGGGCGTTCAGCAGGAGCGCCGCGGTGACGGCGGCCGCCACCGTTCCGCCGTCGCCGATCACCGACACGGCGGCGAACTGCGCGGACCCGGCGAACGTCGTGGCCGACATCACGATCGGCGCGAGCCAGCCGAAGCCCGCCGCCCGCGCGAGGACGCCGAACGAGATCCCGAACCCCGCGACGGCGATCGCGAACGGCCCGACGGCCCGCGCCCCGTCCCGGTAGCTCTTGGTCTCGATCACGGCCTCCGAACCCGAGTCCAATCCCCGGCCAATCCGGGTTGCGCCGTTCGTGCCTGCCGGTTCGATAATCGGCCGCGCAGACCGGACCACTCCACGGCCAATCCGGCCAGATTGGATCGAAGATGGCGACGGCGCAGCTCCCGGGCACCGGCCTCGGACCCTCGCTCGCGGGGTGGACGGCGAACGGGCCGGGCCCGCTGTACCGGCGCCTGGCCGAGTCGATCCGCGGCGCGATCCGCCGCGCCGAGATGCCGAGCGGGACCCGCCTGCCGACCGAGCGAGCGCTCGCCGCCGAGCTCTCCGTCAGCCGGAGCACGGTGGTCGCCGCGTACGACCTCCTCCGCGAGGAGGGCTGGCTCGAGAGCCGGCAGGGGAGCGGGACGTGGGTCCGCCGGCACGCGTCGGTCGTGCGCTTCGGCGAGGACCGTGCCGGGTTCGTCGGGCGGGCGACGACGTCGTTCCGGGCACTGATCGAGGGACCCGGCGAGGGGATCGAGTTCACCTGCGCGGCGCTGGCCGCGGGCGACCTGTTCTCGCGGCCCGGCATGTCGCGCGCGCTCGAGGAGATTGACCGCGCCGCGCGCGACGGGATCGGCTACGAGGCGATCGGGCACGCGCCGCTCCGCGCCGCGATCGCCGACCACCTCACCCGGCGCTGGCGCATGCCGACGACGACGGACGAGGTCATCGTCACGACCGGCGCGCAACAGGCGGTCGGTCTCGCCGCCGCGCTCTACGCGCGGCCCGGCGACGTCGCGCTCGTCGAGGACCCCACGTACCTGACCGCGATCGACATGTTCACGGCCTCGGGTGCGCGCCTGGTCTCGGTGCCGATCGGCGTGCAAGGCCTGCGGCCCGAACGCCTGCGCGACGCGATCGTCGCGACCTCGCCTCGGCTCGCCTACCTCATGCCGACGTTCCACAACCCGACCGGCACGCTGATGCCCGAGCGCGAGCGGCGCGAGGTGGCCGAGCTCGCGCAGGAGCTCCAGGTGCCGATCGTCGAGGACCTCACGGTCGCCGACCTCACGCTCGGCGGTGACCCGCCGCCGCCGATCGGCGCGTTCCAGGGCGACGTGCCCGTCCTGTCGATCGGCTCGCTCTCCAAGATCCTGTGGGGCGGCCTTCGGATCGGATGGATCCGCGCGCCGGCGCCGATCGTTCAGCGGCTCGCGCGGATGAAGCTCGTGACTGACCACGGGACGTCGACCGTCAGCCAGATCCTTGCGCTGCCCCTGCTCGAGGACCTGGACGAGATCCTCGTCGAGCGCCGAGCGCTGCTCCAAGAGCGCAAGGAGACGCTCGAGGGCCTCCTCCGCGAGCACCTCCCCGCGTGGACCTGGGACGCGCCGGCTGGTGGCCTATGCCTCTGGGTCCGGCTCGCCGATGCCGATGCGACCGCGTTCTCGCACGTCGCCACTCGTCACGGCGTGACTGTCGTGCCCGGACCGATGACCTCGGTCGACGGCAACTTCCCGGATCGCGTTCGTCTGCCGTTCGTGCTCGAGCCCGACCCGATGCGCGAGGGCGTCGAGCGCCTCGCCCGGGCCTGGGAGGAGTACGAGCGGGACTCGACCCAAGCACCACGCGCCGTCCGCATCGTCGTCTGACCGAACGCGCTCGGCAGTGGGTCAGCTTGGATCTGATGTGGCGGGCCGCCCGGGTCTACTTCCTGCCTCTCAGCCTTCGATGCCGCTTCCGCGGCATCGCGGCTCCGGGGCAGCCCATTACCGGCAGGTCGGCCACCCTGACAGTGTGAACCCACCAGCGCCAGAAGTTGACGCGGTTAGCGGCTCAGCTTGACCCGCTACCCGCGCTCGGGCTGCCTCGACGGTTCTCGAAGCCCCGCGATAGGGTCGGGGCCATGCGCCTCCGGGTCGTGGTGCTGCTCGTCCTCATCGCCGGAAGCCTGGCGTGGGTCGGGACCAGGGCGCTCTCGGGGAACCTCGTCTACTACGTGACGCCGACCGAGCTGCTGCAACAGCAACCGGCACCCGGCGAGCAGCTGCGGCTCGGCGGGCAGGTGGTGCCGGGATCGGTGCACACCCTCTCCGGCATCGTGAACTTCGTGGTCACCGACGGCACGACGCGGATGACGGTCGTCCACGATGGCGCGACGCCCGGGCTGTTCCAGGACGGGACGGGCGTGGTCCTCGAAGGCACCTATGGCGCGGACGGCGCGTTCCACTCGACACGATGCTCGTGAAGCACGGCGAGGAGTACCGGCCGCCGGCGGCCGGCGAGACGCCTTCCCCCGCGCAGGTCGGCTGAGGTGGCCGCGTTCGTCGGGACGGTCTCGCTCGCGATCGCGTTCGCGCTCGCGCTGTACGGGGGCGCCGTCGCGGTCATGGGCGTTCGCCGGCGGAACGCGTCGATGCTCGAGAGCGCGCGCACGACGGCCTACTCGGTGCTCGCGCTCGTCCTCGTCGCGAACGTGGCGATGCTCGTCGCCCTGCTGACGAACGACTTCTCGGTCCGCTACGTCGCCTCGAACTCGAGCATCGCGACGCCGACGTTCTTCAAGGTCCTTGCGCTGTGGTCGGCCGACGAGGGCTCGCTCCTCCTGTGGAACCTCGTCCTCGGCGGGTACCTCGCCGCGGTCGCGTTCCGGTTCCGCGCGCGGCGCCCCGAGACGTTCGGGTGGGCGCTCGCGGCGATGTACGGGGTCGTCGCGTTCTACCTGCTGCTCGTCCTCGGGCCGACGACGCCGTTCGCGACGCTCGCCTCGGCGCCGGCCGACGGGAACGGGCCACTGCCGCTGCTGCAGAACCATCCGTTGATGGCGGCGCATCCGCCGTTCCTCTATCTGGGGTTCATCGGGTTCACCGTGCCGTTCGCGTTCGCGATCGCGGGACTGATCACCGGACGCGTGAGCGATGACTGGATCCGGATCACGCGGCGGTGGACGCTCGCCGCGTGGACGTTCCTGGCGGTGGGGCTCACGCTCGGCGCGCTCTGGTCCTACGGGGTGCTCGGGTGGGGCGGCTACTGGGCGTGGGACCCGGTCGAGAACGTCGCGCTGCTCCCGTGGCTCACGGCGACCGCGTTCCTGCATTCGGTGATGGTGCAGGAACGCCGCGGGATGCTGAAGGTCTGGAACCTCGCGCTCGTGATCGGCACGTTCTCGCTGACGGTGCTCGGGACGTTCCTCACGCGGGGGAGCATCCTGTCCTCGGTCCACACGTTCGCGCAGTCGATCGTCGGGCCGATGTACCTGGCGTTCCTCACGCTCGTGCTCGTCGGCGGCTTCGGGCTGATCGCCTGGCGGCGCGACGCGCTGCGGGCCGAGTCGACGCTCGACACGCCGCTGTCGCGCGAGAGCGTGTTCCTCGGCAACAACGTCCTGCTGCTGGCGGTCACGTTCACCGTCCTGGTCGGGACGATCTATCCGCTGATCGTGGAGGCGCTGACCGGCGAGAAGGTCTCCGTCGGCGGACCGTTCTTCAACCGCAACACGCTCCCGGTCGCGCTGCTCCTGCTGTTCCTCATGGGGATCGGGCCGCTCCTGCCGTGGCGCGCGGCGTCGCTGTCGGCGGTCGCGCGGCGGTTGCAGGTGCCGGCGTGGGCGGCGGCGGCGGTCGCCGTGGTGTTCGCGCTCGCCGGAGCCGGCACGGCGGCGATCGTGGTGTTCGGGCTCGCGGCGTTCGTCGGGACGGCGACGATCGCCGAGATGGTCCGCGGGGTTCGCGCTCAACGCCGCGCGCACGCCACGTCGTGGGGCGTCGCGACGCGCGCCGCGATCACGCGGAACCGAAGGCTGTACGGAGGCCTCGTCGCGCACCTCGGGATCCTGGTCGCGCTCGTCGGGGTGTCGTGGGCCGCGCTCGGCGATGCCTCGGGCGAGCTCACGCTCGGCGTCGGCGATCGCGCCCGCGTCGAGGGCTACGAGCTCCGGCTCGACGACCTGAACGTTCGCGAGGAGGCGCACCGGCGCGTGATCGTCGCCCGGATCACCGCGTTCGACGCCGAGACCGGCGAGGAGGTCGCGAGGCTCCAGCCCTCGCTGAACCTCTATCCGGGCTCGTCGGAGCCCATCGGAACGCCGTCGATCCGGGTCGGCACGCCGTGGAACGGGATGCGAGACCTCTACGCATCGCTCGTCTCGGTCGATGCGGAGGGTCCGGCCGCGTCGCTCCGGTTCTTCGTGAACCCCGGGATCGGGCTGCTGTGGGTGGGCGGGTTCGTGATCGCGTTCGGAGGGCTCGTTGCCGCCTGGCCGTCCCGATCGCCTCCGAGGCGCAGGTCGGTTCCGGCCGAGGTCGCGGAGACGCGCGAGGAGGTGCGCGTGTGAGCGACGTCGATCTCCTCGAGCGCGAGGAGGAGGAACCCAGTCCGCGGCGTTCGCGCGGGCGGGTGATCGTGCTGACCCTCGTGCCGGTCATCGCGTTCGCGATCCTGCTCGCCTCCGGGCTCGGACGCGATCCGCGCGAGCTGCCGAGCGAGCTGATCTCCGACCGCGCACCAGTGTTCGCGCTTCCGGAGCTCGGCGGGCAGGGCGACATCTCGGGGCCGACCGAGGGCCAGGTCTTCGTCGTGAACTTCTGGGCGTCGTGGTGCCTCGAGTGCCACGCGGAGCACGACGCGCTCGTCGCTGCGTGGGAGCGATACCGCGAGCGCGGGGTGGTCTTCGTCGGCGTGGTCTTCGAGGACGGGGAGGGCACCGCCCTGCAGTACGCGAGCGAGAAGGAGGGCGACTGGCCGCTCGTCATGGATCCGGGGTCGCGGACCGCGATCGCGTACGGCGTGTTCGGCGTGCCGGAGACGTTCGTGATCGGCCCCGACGGCACGATCGCCGCGAAGACCATCGGCGAGGTCACGTACTCGTGGCTCACCGAGGAGATCGACCGCGCGCTGCGAACCGAGGTGTCCGCATGAAGCGGACATGGCTGCTCGTGGCCGGTGCGGCGGTGGTGATCGTGGCGGCGGCGCTGCTCGCTCGCGGCGGCGGGGAGCCGGCGTCGATCGAGGACCGTGCGCAGGCGATCTCGGCGGGCCTGCGCTGCCCCGTCTGCCAGAACCTGTCCGTCGCGGACTCGCCCTCGCGTCTGGCCGGCGAGATGCGCGCCGAGGTCGAGGGCCAGCTCCGCGCGGGCCGGACCGAAGACGAGGTGCGCGCGTTCTTCGTCGCGAGGTACGGGGAGTGGGTGCTGCTCGAGCCGAGGAGCCTCCTGCCGTTCGCGATCCCCGTCGCCGCAGTGGCGCTCGGCATCGGTGCGTGGGCGTTGGTCGTCCGTCGCCGGCCGCGCGCCGAGCCGACGGAAGTGTCGGACGCCGAGCGGCGCCGCATCGACGTCGACCTCCGTTCCCTTGAGGAAGGCGCGTGAACCCGTTCGTCGCGGCCCTGGCCGTCGCCGCGCTCGCCGCCGTCGCCGCCGCGGGCGTCACCGCGGGGTTCCGGCGCCGAGATCCCGTCCCGATCGAGCCGCTCGCCGATCCGCTGGAGGACCGGCGTGTCGCACTGCTCCGCTCGCTCGCCGACCTCGAGGAGGCGCACTCCTCCGGGCGTGCTCGAGGACGCCGACTACCACAGGCTCCGCGGCGATACGGAAAGTCGCATCGCCCGGCTCCTTCGCGCGATCGACGGACGGCGCTCGCCGCGCCCGGCCGTCGCGACGGATGGCGGCGCCGTCGCTTTGCAGGTCGGGCCCCCGGACCAACCGGGAAGGACGACGAGGCGGGTGCCGCCGTGGGCGGTCGCGATCCTCCTCGCATCCACCGTGGTCGCCGTCGCGGTCACCGGGCTGCTGCGCGAAGCCGAGCCGGCGGCCCTCGACGCGGCGCCGGCCGCCTCCGATGACCCGTTCGCGTTCTTCGAGCAGCGGGTCCGCGACCATCCGAACGACCTCGCGGCGCGGCTCGACCTCGCGCACCGGTACCTCGACGCGGACCGGGTCGAGGAAGCCCTCGAGGAGTACGCGGTCGCGCTCGAGCTCGATCCCGACGACGCCGAGGCGCACGCGCACATCGGCCTGATCCTGTACGCGGCCCACCAGCCCGAGGAGGCGCTCGCGTCGGTCGACCGGGCGCTCGAGACCGCGCCCGGGTACCCGGAAGCCCTGTTCATCCGCGGGGCGATCCTGCTCCGGGGGCTCGACCGGCCCGAGGAGGCGATCGAGGCCTTCGAGGCGTACCTGGCGGCCGCGCCGTTCGGGCAGGAGCGGGGGACCGCGCAGCAGCTCATCGCCGAGGCAGAAGCGGCGATGGCCGAGCCCTCCACCGAGCCCTAGGGCCCTTCGCGCTCCGTGCAGGGCCGGGCTGGCTTGCTCGACCGGGCACGGAAGGAGGAAACTCGCGCGGTCGGCGCACGGGGCGCTCGACGCGGCGGCCGAGGGGGAGTGCGTGACCGAGTACGTCATCATCGGTGACGGTGCGGCCGGCACGACCACCGCGCAGTACATCCGCCGCCGCGATCACGACGGCCGCATCACGATCATCGCCGACGACCCGAACGCCGCGTACTACCGAGCGGCGCTCACGAACTACCTGATCGGCGAGCTCCGCGAGGACCAACTGTTCGCCGTTCCGCCGGACTTCTACGCGCGGAACTCGATCGGCCGCCTGCTCGCGCAGGTCGCGGCGATCGACACGACGAACCGCCGGGTCGTCCTCGCGAGCGGTGGTGTTCCCGTTTCGTACGACCGCCTGTGCATCGCGTCGGGATCGGCGCCGAACCCGCCGCCCTTCCCCGGCGCCGAGCTCAAGGGCGTGATGACGATGCGCACGATGCAGGACGCGCGCACGTTCATGGAGGACCTGCGGTCCGGACGGGTGAAGCGGGCGGTGGTCGTGGGGGGCGGGCCGCTCGCGCTCGAGTGGGCGCAGGCGTTGCGCGCGCGCGGCGCGGACCTCACCTACATCCTGCGCGGGCGCGAGTTCATGGCGGGCGTCCTGGACAAGACGGGCTCGGACCTCGTCGCGTCGCGACTGCGTGCGTTCGGGTGCGACCTTCGGATGGACGAGGAGATCGCCGAGGTGATCGGCGACCGGCACGGACACGTCCACGAGGTCAAGCTCAAGAACAGCGGCCAGAAGGTGCGGACGCAGCTCGTCTGCGCGGCCATCGGCATCCGCACGAACACGGGGTTCCTGCAGGACTCCGGCGTCGCGGTCAACCGCGGGATCCCGGTGGACGACCGGATGCGGACGAACCTGCCGGACGTCTACGCGGCCGGGGACGTCGCCGAGGTCTACGACCCGCAGGTCGGCGACAAGCGCGGTCTCGGTCTGTGGGAGCCGGCGCGGCTGCAGGGCCGCGTGGCAGGGACGAACATGGCCGGCGGGAACGTCTCGTACGACGTCGGCGTGATGTACAACGCGACGCGTCTGTACGACCTCGACTTCGCCGGGCTCGGTCGCACGATCGAGCGCGAGGGCGATCGCGTCATCGCGGACCTCCCGCGCGGCAAGGGAACGATCGCGTACCGCAAGCTGGTGCTGAACGACGGTCATCTCGTCGGCGCGATCCTCCTCGGGCACCGTTCCGAGCAGGTTCGCCGCCACGGCCTGCGCCTGAAGAAGCTCATCGAGGACCAGACGGACATCTCCGCCGTCGGCGACCGGCTGCTCGATCCCGGCGTTCGACCTCCCGGCGTGGATGGCGGCGACGCGCGGAGAGATGCAGGCGACGCGCGGCATCGCGCTCGGCGGCGCGGTGCCGACGTACTCGCGGCTGCTCCGCTCGCCGGCCGCGGTCTCGCCGCTCACGCGTGCGGTCGCGCAACCCGTCGCCGCGATGGCCGCTCCGGCACTGCTGCCCGCGCCCCCTGAGGCCGCGATGGCCGCGTCACCGGTCGCCGTCCTCGATCCGCCGTCGGCGGCCACCGGCGGCGAGGCCGGTCCGAACGCGACGCTGTCGGTCGAGGGCGGCCAGTCGATCGAGCTCGGCGCGCTCACGCGGATCGGCCGGCGCCCCGAGATGGACCTGGTGCTCGCCGACACGATGGTCTCGGGAGCGCACGCCGAGGTGCGCCTGATCGGTGAGGTCTACGCGGTCGCCGACGCGGGGAGCCGCAACGGCACGTTCGTGAACGAGCAGCAGATCACGGCGCCGACGACCCTGGCCGACGGCGACACGATCCGGGTCGGCAGCACGAAGATCGCGTTCGCGCAGCCGCAACCGGCGCCCGTGCCAGCGCCCACGCCTGCGCCATCGGTCTCGGCCGAGCCGGCGCCGGAGATCCCGCCCTCGCCGGTCGGTCCGGCCGTCTCCGGACTGTTCGTGCGCCCCGAGTCGCTGGAGGAGACCGGCATCCCCGGGACGGGGATCTCGGGCGCGCTGGAAGGCGGTGGCCGCCGGTACGAGCTCCTCGGCTCGCAGATCTCGCTCGGGCGTGACCCCGAGGCCGAGGTGTCCATCGACGATCCGGCCGTCTCCTACACGCACGCGCAGATCACGCTTCACGAGGGCGCGCTGTACCTGCGCGACCTGGGGAGCCGGAACGGGACCTGGGTGAACGCGCAGCTCGTGACGACGCCGCACCCGCTTCGCGACGGCGACGTCGTGCACGTCGGCGAGACCGACCTCACGTTCCGCTCGGTCGGAGGCCGCGTCGCCGAAGCCCCGCCCGCGGTCGCTCCCGCTCCCGTCGCCACTCCCGCGCCGGTCGTTCCCGAGCCGGTCGTGACACCCCAGCCGCCGCCGGTGACCCCCGAGCCGGTCGCGACCCCGCAACCCCCGCCGGTCACCGCTCCTCAGCCTCCACCGGTCGCCGTCCCCGAGCCGGCGGCGCCGAAGGCGTTCCGGCTCCGCATCGAGTCGGGGCCGCTCGCCGAGCAGACCTTCGCGCTCGCGGCGGCCGAGGTCGTCGTCGGCCGCGATCCCGACGCGAACATCTCGATCTCCGAGGGCACCGTGAGCTGGCGTCACGCGAAGCTCGAGCCGCGCGGTACCGGGTGGAGCGTGACCGACCTCGGCAGCACGAACGGCACGGCCGTGAACGGTCGGGTGCTCGAGGCCAACCGCGAGCAGGCCCTCGAGCCCGGCGCCGAGGTCCGATTCGGCGAGGTCACGATGCGCTTCGAGGAGGCGCCCTGATGCAGGTCGACTTCCTCGACTCACTCCGCAACGAGGCAGAGCGGGAGATCATGGCCTGCATCGGCTGCAACGACTGCCTGCTCGCGTGCCCGCTTCCCGAAGCGCGACACGTGACGATCGCCGAGCTGAACCACGCGGTGCTCGACGAGCGGATCGTCTCGGCGAGCGTGATCGAGTTCGTGCAGGCGTGCACCCAGTGCCAGCAGTGCGTGCCGGTCTGTCCGGCCGACCTGCACCGCGCCGACATCGTGCTCTACAACAAGATGAAGGTCGAGGAGGTCGCGCCCGACCGCGAGATGCCCCTGCAGGTCGGGCCGAACATCTCGGGGTCCGGCTGGACGCTCCACGCGCTGGCGAGCCACCTGACCACGCTGCCGCTGTTCGAGGGCGTAGAGGAGCCGGCGATCCGACGCGCGCTCCTGTCGACGACGATGCGCCGCCTCGATCCAGGCGAGGTCCTCGTCCGTGAGGGCGAGTTCCACGAGCGGATGTTCGTCATCGTCGACGGCAACGTCGAGCAGGTCGCGTCGTTGGGGCTCGGCGAGGCGGCGCGGATCCTGCTGCTCGGCCCGGGATCGTTCCACGGCGAGATGGCCGTGATGGGCAACCAGGAGGAACCGTTCACGATCACCGCGGTGCACTCCGCCACGGTCCTCGAGTTCCCCAAGGCCACGGTGTTCCGCCTGATGCGGGAGGCGGCCAGATTCAAGAGCACGATGGACGAGCTGTACCGTCGCAAGGCCGTCTGGACGCACGCGCGGACGGCGCCGCTCCTGGCCGGACTGCCGGACGACGCCGTCGGAGAGCTGCTCGACCGCGCGCAGTTCCGGGTGCTCATGCCCGGCGAGGTCGTGTTCCGCGAGGGCGACCAGCCGGGCGACCTGCACCTGGTGCGGTCGGGGTTCCTGCGCGTCGCCCGCACGTTCGGCGCCGAGGAGCGCGTCCTGCAGTACTTCCGCTCGGGCGACGCGTTCGGCGGCGTGGCGCTGCTGTTCAACCAGCTCCAGTCGGCCACGGTGAGCGCGAACACGCGCTCGGAGGTCGTGACGATCCCCGGGGCGGTCGTGGTCGCCCTCCTCGAGAAGAGCCCGGAGCTGCGGCGCACGCTGATCGACGAGGCCACGCGCGCCGAGGAGGGCCTGCTGCAGATGGGCGGCTCGGCGCTGCGGCCGCCGCCGAAGGACCGCGCCAGCTCGCAGATGATGTCGCTCGAGGGCCTCCTGGACCGCGGCGTCATGCAGGGTCACGAGGTCCTGCTGATCGACACCGCGATCTGCATCGACTGCGACAACTGCGTCGACGCCTGCGGGCGCCGCCATGGGTACTCGCGCCTGGAGCGAAGCGGGCTGCAGCTCGGCAACCTGCTGTTCCCCTCGGCCTGCCGTCACTGCGAGGATCCGGTCTGCCTGCTCTGCTCGGTGAACGGCATCGTCCGCGAGCCCGACGGCGAGATCCGCATCGTCCCGGACAACTGCATCGGGTGCGGCGCGTGCGCCGAGCGCTGCCCGTACGACAACATCCAGATGCACGACATCGAGGACGAGCGCGCGAAGGGGATCCTCTCGAAGATCATCCCGCGCAAGCGCGACGCGAAGGCCGATCCGACCGAGGGCATCAAGCAGAAGCTCGCCGTGAAGTGCGACCTGTGCGCCGGCTACGACTACTACGCCTGCGTGCACGCCTGCCCGGTCGGCGCGGCGATGCGCGTCGACCCCGTCGAGGTGTTCGGTCGCAACGACGTCCTCATCGGGCTCGAGATGAAGAAGAGCGGGGCGTGAGCAAGGCAACCAAGCCGAAGGGTCCTCGCGCCAGGCCGGGCGTGCAGCCCGAGCGGCCGAGGAAGCTGCTGGAGCGCCCCTGGCCGTGGATGATCCTCGCCGGCCTGATCGGCGGAGCGATCGTCGCGCTCGCCCTGTCGATGCTGAAGACGGCGCAGGACGACGGCGGAGACGCGGGCGCCGCGTTCCTGCTCCTCGCCGGAACCGGGCTCATCGCCGTCGTGCTGATGCTCCTCACCGCGTTCTACTCGGCGCGCAAACGCCGGCGCGTGCTGCAGGAGCACCTGCCCGGCACGATGATGACCTGGCTCAAGGCGCACGTCTGGCTCGGCCTCGTGGCGACGTTCGCGATCGTCGTGCACTGGTGGCTCTATCCGATCAACTCTCGGATCACGACCGGCAAGATCACGCTCGCGATCCTGGTCGTCCTCGTCGTGTCGGGCATCGCGTGGCGCATCGTCTACGTCACGGTTCCGCGCGGGATCCCCGGCAAGGTGGGCAACCTCTCGCTCAAGGACACTCGGTCGCGCCGCGAGCAGATCGAGGTCGAGATCGAGAAGACGCTCGCCGGGGCCTCCGACGAGCTTCGGCGTCTGGCCGACGAGCTCTTGCGAGGCAAGACCAAGGTCGCCGAGCTCGACGGGCGAGCCGCGACGCTCGCGGTCCAGGAGCAGGCCTCGTGGCAGGAGCTCCGGGCGCTGGCCGAACGGCTCGAGCGCTACAAAGGCCGCGAGCCCAAGCAGGAGCGGTACCACCGCATGCTGCAGGGCTGGAAGCTCCTGCATCTGCCGCTCGCGGTCGCGCTCGGCGCGGCGATCGCGATCCACGTCGCAGACGTCCTCGGGATCGACAACAAGGTCTTCGCCGAAGAGGCGCAGGCGTTCCCCGACTCGGGCCAGTGCGCCGACTGCCACAGCGACATCGTTCGCGAGTGGAACCTCGCGGTCCACTCGGTCGCGCAGACCAGTCCGACGACGGTCGCGCAGACCGCGCTCGCGCTCCAGATCGACCCGAACATCGGGGCGCTCTGCACGAACTGCCATGCGCCGATCGGGATGCAGATCACCCCGAACGACACCTTCCCGCTCCCCGGGGAAGGCGGCGCCCCGGTGGTCTCCGAGGGGATCACGTGCTGGACCTGCCACTCCGTGAGCGAGATCCCCGGCGAGCTCCGCGGCGGCCAGGACGACTTCCCGGTCGGCCGAGCCGGCGACCGCGACTTCGGCACGGTGTTCGGGCCGCCGCTCGGCGGCGATCCGCCGCTCCCGGTTCCCGACCATCAGACCGCGCAGGGGTTCATGACGAACGAGCTCAACACCTTCCAGCTGTGCGGCTCGTGCCACAACGTGAAGGCCGACATCGAGGGCGACGGCTTCTCGCCGTTCGGCGATGAGGAGGCGGACGAGAGCGGGAACGACGAGGACGGCGACGGCAAGCTCGACGAGAACGAGCTCGTCGAGGTGGACCGGGACGAGGACGGCATCGCCGACGCGATCGACGTCGACGGGAGCGGCCTCATCGAGGATCTCGTGCTCCAGACCACGTTCGACGAGTGGGAGGACTATCTCGCCAACGACCAGGGCGGCGTCCCGTGCGCGACGTGCCACATGCTCTCCAGCACCGGGCCGGCGGTCGACGACGCGCCGGGGAACCTCGACCTTCCCGATCGGACGCTGCACTCGCACGCGTTCATCGGCGTGGACTACGACCTCGAGCCGGGGCACTACGCGGGGCTCGGCGTCGGTGGGGGAGACGCGACGGCGGAGGTGCTCGGTCTGCGAGAGGGCCTCATCAACTCGGGCGTCACGATCCAGGCCGAGGTTCGCGTACGAGACGTGTCGGCGGACATCCTTCCCGCCGAGGTCACCGTGCGGACCGGGTTCATCGGTCACGACTTCCCGACGGGGTTCGCGTTCGCGCGCCAGTGGTGGCTGGAGGTGTCGGCGACGACCGCGGACGGGGAGGAGGTCTGCCTCACGCCGATCGACCCGGCCACGAAGCTGCCGGATCCCGAACGGGATCGCGTCGCCGTGCTCGTCGGGCACGATCGCGAACCCCAGGGAGGACCTCAAGCCGTGCGACCCGATCGAGGTCGCCGATCGCTTCGGCACCGAGTTGAACTCGACCGTGCAGATCTTCACGCCGAGCCCGCTCGACGACTGCGACCCGTGGCTCGCGAACTTCCAGAAGATCCTGACCGACGGGGATCCCGACGACGACGGAACGTTCATCGAGGTGCCGTACCAGTCGTTGCAACCCGACATCGTGAAGAACCAGATCCGCGTCGCCGACCAGCAGGCGATGGGCGCCCTGAAGCCCTACGACGACCGGTTCAACACGAAGGGCGACGACGACCGCGAGCGCACCTTCGTCTATCTGTTCGACGTGAGCCAGTTCGGTGGACAGGAGGTCACGGTGAACGTCGTGATGCACCTGCGGCACCTGCCGCCGTACTTCCTCCGCGCGCTCGACGGCTTCTACCCGAACGGGTTGTCGTCGAAGATCCTGCTGAAGCAGATGGTGGTCTCGGACATCCCGGGCAACAGCAGCGACCCAGTCCAGGTGCCATAGTCGTTCCCAGAGAGCTCGGAGCACGTGATGCGCGACATCGATGACGGCGACGACAGAGTCACGAGCGAGATGATTCGGAGCTCGACGACCTCTTGGATGAGTCCTCGGCATCCGTGTGACGAGCTTGGTTCTCGACAGGAGGCAGCGGCTCGTTCCGTGCTGGACTCTCCCTGACGGACTGACTTCAGGGCGTGCGGGTGGGTGCTTCTTATCTGCGACCGTGGCGGGCGGCAACCGCCTCAGCGCGGCGATGTGCCTCGCGAGCGCGGGCGAAGAGTCTGAGGACGTACCCGCCGAGCGCGACCGCCGTGATCGCGTAGCCGGCGACGACGTAGCCGACGTTCTCGTCCATCAGACGTCGGCCTCCTCGAGCTCGCCGACCTGCGGCGAGAGCGCTTCGCGCACCGCGCGCTCCTCGAGACGGCCGACGCGGAGGCGGAGCGTCATCAGATACGCGTACACAAGGGTGAAGGCCACGACGCCGACGAGCAGCGCCGCGAGCATCGAGCCGTGGATCTCCGGACCGCCGACACGAAGCAGCGTCGCCTGCTGGTGCAGCGATCGCCACCATACGACCGAGAGGTGCACGATCGGCACGTCCACGAAGCCAACGATGCCGATCACCGCCGCCCAGCGCGCACGACGTGAGGGATTGTCGACGACCCGGCGCACCGCAAGGTACGCCAGGTAGATGAGCAGCAGCATCGCCGTGGTGGTCAGCCTCGGGTCCCACGTCCACCAGGTGCCCCAGATCGGCTTGCCCCACAGCGCGCCGAGCGCGATCGCGAGCGCGGTGAACAGCACGCCGATCTCGGCGGAGGCGGCGGCGATCCGGTCCCACCGGATCCGGCGCGTCTTCAGGTACGCGACGCTCGCCACGAACACCACGAAGAACGACAGGTACGCGAGCCACGCGGCGGGCACGTGCACGTACATCAACCGCTGAACCTCGCCCTGCACGGCGTCGGGCGGCGCGACGACCAGCGAGAGGGTCGCGCTCACGACGACCGCGGACCAGCGCCGCGATGCCGAGCACGCGCTCTCCGCTCCGGGACGTCGCCTTGCCGAGGCCGCGCGCCGCGACGTCCACTCAGTCCTCCATCAGATGGCCGAAGACGAGGATGCCGACCGACACGAACACGATGTCGAACGCGAGGAGCAGCCCGAGCCATTGCGCCGCCTCGCCCGCCTGACCCGTCGTCGCGAGGTCGGTCGCGCGCACGCCGGCGATCAGCACCGGCGTGACGAGCGGCAGCACGAGCATCGGGAACACGGCCTCGCGCGTGCGCTCGGCCTCGGCGACGACGCCGAACAACCCGCCGACCGCGGCGAGTCCCACCGTGCCGAGCGCGAACGCCGCCAGGAGCGCGAGCGGGTTCCCGGGCGACAGGTCGAACAGCACGACCACCATCAGCAGCACGGCGACCACGAGCGCGAGCAGCTCGAGCGCCACCGCGGTCGCCTTGCCGAGGAACACGGCGGCCTTGTCGACGGGCGCGAGGAGCAATCCCTCGAGCGCGTCGTCCTCGGTCTCGGCCTGATACGAACGTCGCGCCGCCATCACGGCGGCGAAGAGCATCGCCATCCACAGCAGACCGGGCGCGGTTCGCTCGAGGATGTCGCGGCCCGGACCGAACGCGAACCCGAACGACACGAGCAGCGTGGCCGCGAACGGGAGCAGCGTCCCGAGCGCGTGCCGCCCTCGGATCTCGATCCGCAGGTCCTTGGCGGCGATCGCCATCGCCTGTCGGAGGAACGGGACCGGGCTCCTGGCCGCGACGTCCTCCGCGCGGGCGGTCACGGCGCCTCCCGGACGATCCGTCCGCCGTCGACGTGGAGCTCGCGATGTGCGAGTGCCTCGGGCGCCGGGTGATGGGTCGCCATGAGAACGGTACGACCGTCGCGTGCCGCCTCGCGGATCAGGTCGTCGACCGCGTGGCGAGCCTCGGCGTCGAGTCCGGTGTACGGCTCGTCGAGCAGGAGCAGGTCCGGCCGCCGCAGGATCGTTCGCGCGACGGCGATCCGTTGCCGCATCCCCTGCGAGAACCCGCGGACGCGTTCGCCGGCGACCTCGAGCATGCCGACGCGCTCGAGCGCCGCATCGATCCCCGCGGCGTCGAGGCCGAGGAGGCGGCACCAGAACGCGAGGTTCTCGGCGGCGCTGAGGTCCTCGTACAGCCGGGTTCGGTGCGAGAGGAGGTCGGACCGGAGGCGGATCTCCTCGCGCTCGCGCTCGAGGTCGAAGCCCAGGATCGACCCGCGGCCGTACGTCGGGGACAGGGCCGTCGCCGCGATGCGAAGGAGCGTGGTCTTGCCCGCTCCGTTCGGCCCGCGCAGCACGACGACCTCGCCGCGCTCGACGCGGAGGTTCGCGCGCACGATCGCGGGGATGGTGCCGAACAGCCGCGTCACGCCTCGGAGCTCGATCGCGGCGGTCGCGGCGCGCACGGACGTCTCCGAGGAAGGGTGCATGGAGACCTTTCTACCACCGAGGTCGCTAGCGCGGCGGGCAACCCGCGCCTACACTCCCGCCGATGCGGGCCTGTGCCACCTGCGGAGGACATTCGCCCGACGAGGCTCGGTTCTGCATGCATTGCGGCGCCGACCTTTCGGCCGGAGAACCCGAGGCGACGCCGGCGCCCGAGAACATCCCCGGTGGGCAGGAGAGCACCGAGGTCGAGTGGCTCCAGGTGCTCGAGGGTTCCACGTTCATGCTCTCGGATCACCGGGGCGACGTGATGGGCGGCTCGATCGCCGGCATGTTCCACGAGGACACCCGGCACATCTCTCGCTTCGTCCTGCACGTGGGCGACACGCGGCCGGCCGTGCTCACCTCGAACAGCGTCGACCACTTCTCGGCCGCGTTCTTCATGACGAATAACGAGATGCCGGGGATCCCGCCCCACACGATCTCGATCCAGCGCTACCGCTACATCGGCAACGGCCTCACCGAGGTGATCGTGCTCACGAACCACGCGAGCGAGGCGGTTTCGCTCCCCGTCCGGCTGAGCGTCGGCGCCGACTTCGCCGACCTGTTCGAGGTCAAAGACATGCGGTTCCGCAAGCGCGGCGAGTTCAGCGTCGCGCACGATGAGGAGAAGTCGACCATCGTCTACACGTACGACCACGGCGACTTCAGCGCGGCGACGCGTGTGCATTCGACCGAGCCGGCCACGCTGGAGGGCGAGGATCTCCTCTGGAGCGTGCACTTGGAGCCGCGCGAGACGTGGAAGACCAGGATCCAGGTGACGGTGGGGCTGAACGCCGGCGAGCTCGAGCCGGTCACCCCGGAGACGCGCGCCGCGAGCATGGCGCTGCAGCAGTGGCGCGGCACGAGCCCCGCGCTCGAGCGCTGGGAAGCCGAGGTTCCGTCGCTCGAGGCCGGGTGGGACCTGCTGAAGCTCGTCTACCGCAAGTCCGTGCAGGACCTCGCCGCGCTGCGGCTGTACGCGGGGGTCGAGGGGAACGAGTTCGCGCTGCCGGCGGCCGGGCTGCCGTGGTTCATGGCGATCTTCGGCCGGGACACGTTGATCACGTCGTACATGTCGCTGCTCGTCGGCCCCGAGCTCGCGCGCGGCGCGTTGTACGCACTCTCGGGGCTGCAGGGCAAGGAGGTGAACGACTTCAAGGACGAGGAGCCGGGCAAGATCCTCCACGAGATCCGCTTCGGCGAGTTGACGGTGCTCGGCGAACGCCCGCACCGTCCGTACTACGGAACGGCCGACGCGACGCCGCTGTTCCTCATCCTGTTCTCGGAGTACTGGCGCCTGACGAACGACGTCGTGACCGCGCACGAGCTGAAGCCGAACGTGCTGCGCGCGCTCGAGTGGATCGCCGAGCACGGCGACCTGGACGGCGACGGCTTCGTCGAGTACGACACGCGTTCGGACCAGGGACTCGGCAACCAGGGATGGAAGGACTCCTGGGACGGGCGTGCAATTCGCGGACGGCACAGATCCCGAACCGTCCGATCGCGATGGCCGAGATCCAGGGCTACGTGTACGACGCGAAGCTGCGCATCGCCGAGGTCGCCGAGACGGTGTGGGGAGAGTCCGGACTCGCCACGCTGCTTCGCGAGGAGGCCTCGAAGCTCTACGAGCGATTCAACGCCGACTTCTGGATCGACGCGCGGGGCGGGTACTACGTCGAGGCGCTCGACGGCGAGAAGCGGCAGGTCGACGCGGTCACCTCGAACATGGGACATCTGCTTGTGGTCGGGGATCGTCCCGGAGGACCGTGCGAAGACGGTCGTGAAGCAGCTCTTCTCCGAGTCGATGTGGACGGGGTGGGGCGTCCGGACGCTCTCGACCGGACGACGCCGGGTACAACCCGATCTCGTACCACTGCGGAACGGTCTGGCCGCACGACAACTGCCTCGTCTCGGCCGGGCTGTACCGGTACGGGTTCCGCAACGAGGCGAACCGGGTGGCGCTCGCGCTGCTCGAGGCCGCCGCGTTCACCGAGTACCGCCTGCCCGAGGTCTTCGCCGGCTATCCGAGGACCGACAGCCGCTTCCCCGTCCGCTATCCCACCGCGTCGAGCCCGCAGGCGTGGGCGACCGCGGCGCCGTTCCTGTGGCTGAGGATCATGCTCGGCATCGAGCCCGATCGCGGCAAGCTCGTCCTGAACCCCGACGTGCCGAAGCAGTGCGGCAAGATCGTGATGCGCGGCGTACACGCGTTCGGCCAGCGGTTCGACGTGACCGGCGAGGGCCGGATGGGTGGCGTCGGACCCGCGGGTTCGGCCGGTTGACGTTGCGAACCTCCTGCCCCCGGCATAGCGTGACGCGGTCATGAGACGGGCTCTCGGTGCGCTCGGCGTCGCCGCGGCGATGAGCATCTGGTGGGTCATGGCGTTCCCCGGCCAGGCGTTCGCCGAGGTCACGGGTCCGTGCACGGCCCAGGTCGGTGGCGTCGACGTGACCGACGGCTTCGACACGCCGGGCAACGCGATCGACGTGCCCGCCGATCAACAGCTCCAGGTCGCCGGGACCGCCGAGGGACAGGTCACCGGTCTCGTCTACACCGTGCACATCGCGGGCGGCGGCGTGAACGTCGGCAACGTGGCGCTGGGCGAGAACGGACGGAACTGGTCCGGGACGGTCGATCTCAACGAGTTCTCGTGGGCGGGCGTCGGCATATTCGAGGTCACCGCCGAGGTGCAGACCGACGCCGGCGAGTGCTTCGGCCGCGTCTACCTCTGCATCGAAGGACGGAACCCTCTCACCACGGCAGCCGGCGGCGGAGCGGCGGCGGTCGGCACCGGCGGCGTGCTCCTCCTGGGGATGTCGCTGCTGCGATCGAAGCGGCTCGGCTCCGCCCGGGCGATCGCGCAGGGTTTCGCGGGGGGTGCGACGACCGCGCTCGGTGCGGGCGTGGTGCTCCAGCAGTTCTGCGCCGTCCCGCTGACGCTCGCGACGGCCGCGGTAGTGCCGGCCGGGGTCGGCGTTATGGGATCCGTCGCGTCGTACGGGCTGCGTCGCGC
Source organism: uncultured Actinomycetes bacterium (assembly GCA_963786805.1). Lineage (GTDB taxonomy): Bacteria > Actinomycetota > UBA4738 > UBA4738 > HRBIN12 > CALGFI01. The sequence goes on along the minus strand of CAWBAK010000004.1, from coordinate 102,083 downwards.
CGGCCGCGCCGGCGCTCGTCGCGCGGCGCAGCGGCTGGGACGGGCCGCCGGGCAGGCGGCAGGTCCTCCCGGTGGCGAGCCGACCGAAGTGCTCGACCGCGGCGCGCGTCAGCTCCAGCGTGCCGGCGAGCAGGCCGCAGAGCGCGGGCGTGAAGTCGCCGAGTCGATCCGCGGCGCCCAAGGCGGTGGTCCCGCTCCCGCGGGTCCTGGCGGTGGCGGCCCAGCAGGCGGCCCCGCACCGGCGGCACCCGGCGGTGGCGGTCCCGCGGGTGGTCCCGCACCAGCGGCGCCCGGCGGTGGCGGCCCAGCAGGCGGACCCGCGCCGGCGGCACCGGGCGGTGGCGGTCCCGGCAGGCGGACCTGCACCAGCGGCGCCCGGCGGTGGCGGCCCGGCGGGTGGTCCCGCACCAGCGGCGCCCGGCGGTGGCGGTCCCGCAGGCGGACCTGCACCGGCGGCACCGGGCGGTGGCGGTCCCGCGGGTGGTCCCGCACCAGCGGCACCGGGCGGTGGCGGCCCGGCAGGTGGTCCCGCGCCAGCGGCGCCCGGCGGTGGCGGCCCGGCAGGCGGACCTGCGCCAGCGGCACCGGGCGGTGGCGGTCCCGCAGGCGGTCCTGCACCAGCGGCGCCCGGCGGTGGCGGTCCAGCGGGCGGTCCCGCCTCGGCCGCACCTGGCGGAGGTCCAGCCGGTCCCGCGCCGGCTCAACCGGCGGGTGTGCCGCCTCCTCCACCGGCTCAGGGCGCGGTGATCCCGCCGGTCATCCCGCCCGTGAGCGATGACGAACGCACCTGCCCGAAATGCGGCACGAAGAACCCCGCCGAGAACGCGTTCTGCACGAACTGCGGCGAGAGTCTCGGGTGAGCGCCGACCCGCGGATCGGGACCAATCTCGGCGACTACCGGATCGAATCGCTGCTCGGACGCGGTGGCATGAGCGTCGTCTACCTCTCGGAGCACGTCCGGCTCAAGCGGAAGGCGGCGCTGAAGGTGCTCTCGCCCGAGCTCGCCGAGGACCCGACGTTCCGAGCGCGATTCGTCAGCGAGTGGGAGCGCCTCGCCCAACTCGACCATCCGAACATCATCCCCGTGTTCGAGGCGGGGGAGAGCGACGGACTCCTGTACATCGCGATGCGCTACGTGCGGAGCACGGATCTGAAGGGCTTGATCGACCAGGAGCAGCATCTTGAACCCGAGCGCGCCGTCAACATCGTCGCCCAGACGGCGAGCGCGCTCGACGCCGCGCATGAGCAGAACCTGGTGCATCGGGACGTGAAGCCGGCGAACATCCTGATCGCGATCGGATCGGGGCCCGAGGGAACCGATCACGTGTACCTGTCGGACTTCGGTCTCACGAAGCACACGGAGTCGCAGAGCGGGCTGACGAAGACCGGCCATTTCATGGGCACGCTCGACTACGTGGCTCCCGAGCAGATCTCCGGCAAGAGCGTCGACGGGCGGACGGATCAGTACGCCCTCGGCTGCGTCCTCTATCAGTGCCTCACCGGCAAGGTGCCGTATCCGCGCGAAGAGGAGACCGCGGCGCTGTTCGCGCACCTGCAGGATCCTCCGCCGAGGCCGAGCGACGTTCGTCCGGAGCTTCCGCCCGAGATCGACGAGGTGATCGCCCGCTCGATGGCGAAGCTGAAGGAGGATCGGTACGCGAGCTGCGGCGACATGGCTCGGGCGGCCCGAGCCGCGCTCGGGGTACGCGGGGTGACGACGACCGGTGTGCAGAGCCCCGTCGCTCGCGCGACGGAGACGGTCCTTGCCGCTCCACCCTCCGGCACGCCGCCCGCTCCGCTGCCCGGCGCGCCCGCTCCGCCGATCCCGGTGTCGCCTGCAGCGGCGACGCCCGATGCCGGCGTCGGGGCACCGTCGCCGCCGCTACCGATGACTCCCGGTCGCGCCGAACCCGCGCGACCAGGGCCGCCGTCGGGAGGCAACCGGAAGGGGCTCCTGTTCGGCGGCATCGCCGTTGCCGCGATCGCCGCTGCGGTCGTCGGCTTCCTGGTGCTTGGCGGCGACGGAGACGAGCCTGATGGCGACGTCACGGGACCAACGGCGGGCGGGCCGGAGCTCTCGGTCCTTCTGTCCGACGGGTTCGAGGACAACGAAGCGGGCTGGGAGGACGCGCCGCAGAACGCCATCACTCGGCTCCCCTCCCTCAACGAGCGCTACCGCTTCGAGATCACCGACCAGGCGCCGGCGAACGCGTTCGCGGTCTCGATCGGGGGTGCTCGAGGGTTCGACGTCGTGGACCAAGGGGTCAGCGTGACGACCACCCTCGTCGAGAAAGGGGGCGGGGGGCTGCTCAATAGCTTCGGTGTGACGTGCCGGTACACGGGCGAGGACGGCTACTACTTCTTGATCAGCTCCTCGGGCCGATACGTGATCGAGAAACTCGTCGGGGGAGGCGAACCGGAATTCCTGACCGAGGACGGCGCCGAGAACATCGCCATCCGCCCCGGGCGGAACGCGGTCAACGTCGTTGCGGCGCGGTGCGTGGGCGGGGAGGGCGGAACGCCCACGACGCTCACGCTGATCGTCAACGACACCGTCATCGAGACCATCACCGATGACGATCCGATCGTCTCCGGCACCGGGGGGATCGCCGTGACGGGCCAGCCGGGGCTCGTCGTGGACTTCGACAACTTCGAGTTCGGAGAGTTCCTCACCCCTTAGGCGTAGCGCGCATTAGCATCGGTCAGCCCGGGACGTAGCGCAGTCTGGTAGCGCGCCGCTTTGGGAGCCGAGGTCGGCGGTTCGAATCCGGCCATCCCGACCGATCCGGCGGTTCGAGTCCGCCCGCCCGACCGTCCGTCACCCATCCGCCGGCTTCATCGATGTCCGGGCCCCCGGGTACCCTGGTGCCCCCATGCGGCTCCGATCGACCCACCAGGACCTGCCCGCCGAAACCTGCCGGCGGATGCTGGCCGGGCTGCCCCCGGCCCGGGGGTTCGACGTCATCGTCAAGCCGCTGCGCTATCGGGAGAAGCCACATCTCGCCGCCCTGACCGATTTCGGCGAGCGAACGATCACGCTCCAGGTGCCGGTCCCGTTCTTCCCGTTCGGCGAGATCGTGGCGTACGGCGCCCGGCGCCGGCCGGGGAGGTCGATCCGGTTCATCTGGCTGACGGAGGGCGTGACGTTCCGAACTCCCCGCGAGGTCCTGCGCTTCCTCTACCTGCACGAGTGGATGCACTGGTACCTGAACTCCCTCGACGGGCGGGGAGCGTCGGCGGAGACGACGTGCGACCGGTTCGCGCTGGTCAACTACCGTCGGCGTTCGGTCTCGATCGCCGACGCGCAGGCCGCGATGCGCCGGGGCGGAGCGGATCCTTCACGCGCGGGCTCGGTGGCCGCCCGCAAGCCGTACTAGCCGCCGAACGCGGGCGCGATCGACCGGCTACGAGAAGCAGGCGGCCGCCAGCTCCAGTCCCTTCACGGTCTTCTCGGCGTCGTAGCCGAACCCGATCCGGAATCCCTTGCCGAGCCCGAACATGTCGCCCGGCACGAGCAGCACGCTCTGCTCGGTGCGCATCCGCTCGATGAGGTCGGTCGAGGAGACCGGAAGGTCGTACTCGACGTAGGCGATCGCCCCGGCCTTCGGGCGGACGTACGACAGGACCGGCTGGGTCTCGATCCATTCCTCGAGACGCGGAAGGTTCGCGCGGACGATGCCACGCGTGCGCGCCAGGATCGCCTCGCGCCGGTCGGGCTCCATCGCGATCGAGGCGAACCAGTCCGAGAGCATCCCCGGCGTCAGCGTCGTGTAGTCGTGGCGGATCCAGAGCTCCTTCACGAACGGCGCCGGTGCGACCGCCCACCCGATCCGCAGGCCGGGCATCGCGAAGGCCTTCGACAGGCCGCTCGTCACGACGACGCGGTCGTAGCGGCCCCAGAACGTCGGACAGGTCTCGTCGGTGTCGAGCTCGGCTCCGCGGTAGATCTCGTCGGCCACGATCCACGCGCCGACGCGCGCGGCCGCGGCGACGACGGCGTCCATCTCCGGCTCCGACAGCACGTGGCCCGTCGGGTTGTTCGGGTTGCAGACCATGACGACCTTCGTCCTGGGGCCGACCGCGGCCTCGAGCGCGTCGGTGTCGAGCGCCCACGTGTCTCCCCGGTGGACGAGCGGGAACGTATCGGTCGCCTCTCCGTAGTGCCGGCCGAGTCCCCAGCCCTGCAGGTAGTTCGGCACCATGAACGCGAGGTGGTCGCCGGGTTCGAGCAAGGTCCACAGCGCCAGCTGGTTGGCCTCCGACCCACCGTTCACGATCGTGACCTCGTCCGGACCCGCACCGGAGTACCACTCGGAGACGTGCTCGCGCGTCTGCATAGAACCCTCCGAACGCGGATAGCCCAGTCGCGTGTCGAGCAACCCCTGCGTCGCGACGTGCTCGCCGAGCACCTCGCCGACCTGGAGGGGAAGGACGCCGCTCTCGGACAGGTCGTACTCGACATCGTGGCCGTACAGCGACTGCATGCGTTCCATCTCGAACACGTCGATCTTGGCCATCGCTTGCCTCCCGTCCCGTCGGTCAGACGCTATCAACGCTTCCCGGCTCGGCGCGAGCGGCGAGCAGGCGCACGAGGATCTCGTCGTGGAGCACGCCGTTCGTGGTGAGCACGCTCTTGCCGTGCGCGAGCGGTGCGCCGTCGAGCTGCGACATGCGCCCGCCGGCCTCCTCGACGACCACCTCCACGGCGGCCCAGTCCCAGGTCGCCAGCTCGCGCTCGAGCATCACGTCGGCGGAGCCGCGCGCGACGAGCATGTGGCCCCACGCGTCGCCGAAGCCCCGGTTGCGGCGCGCATCGCGGACGAGGTCCTGGACCCCCGGTGCGTCCGGCCCGTCCAGCCAATCGACCATCCCGGCGAAGACGACGAACGCGCGCGAGACCCGGTCGGCGCGCGACACCCGGATCTCCTCCCCGTTCAGCCGAGCCCCCGCCCCGCGCGCCGCGGTGTAGCGCTCACCCATCGCCGGCAGGTCCACCACTCCCACGACGGGAACGTCGTCGACCGCCAACGCGATCAGCGTCGACCAGAGCTGAACGCCGTCGGCGAAGTTCTTGGTCCCGTCGATCGGGTCGACGATCCAGCGCCGGCTTCCGCCACCCTCCGAGCCGCCCTCCTCGCCGAGGACGCCGTCGTCCGGGTAGCGCTCGTGAACGGCTTCGCGGATCATCTTCTCGATCGACAGGTCCGCCTCGGTGACCGGGCTGCGGTCGGCCTTGAACTTGACCTCGAACGCCCTGCCGAAGATGGACAGGGCGATGCGGCCCGCCTCGTCGGCGAGCTCGCCCGCGAACGCCAGCTCGTCCTCGAACATCGTCTTCGGGACCTCCGCGTTGTTCCGCGTGCTCCGAGGCCGTGAAACCGGGGGGAGACTACCCGGCCGCTTCCGTCGTGCCTGCTAGATTCGGGTTCTGATGGAGACCACCGTCCAGGAGACCGACAAGCACGTCGTCAAGCTGACGATCCAGGTGCCTCCGGACGAGTTCGGCAAAGACCTCGAGCGCGCGTACCGCAAGATCGCGCAACAGGTTCGCATCCCGGGGTTCCGCAAGGGGAAGGTCCCGAGGCAGATCATCGACGCCCAGATCGGGCGCGACGCCGTGCTCGGTGAGTTCCTCGAGGACTCCGTTCCCTCGTACTACCGAGACGCACTCCGCGAGAACGACCTCGCGCCGATCGCCGATCCCGACATCGACGTCGAGCAACTCGAGGAGGGCAAGCCCCTCGTCTTCACGGTCACGGTCGAGGTGCGGCCGCGCCTCCGGTTGGAGGAAGCCGAGTACAAGGGGATCGAGATCGAGCGGCCCTCGGCCGAGGTCACCGACGAGGAGATCGACCGGCTCGTGGACTCGCTCCGCGAGCGCTTCGCCGAGCTCGAGCCCGTGACCCGCCCCGCTCGTCGCGGCGATTTCGTCGTGATGGACCTCCGCGCGACCGTCCACGGCGAGGAGGTCCCCGAGGCGACCCGTCCGGACTACCTGTACGAGGTGGGCTCGGGGGAGTTCGGCGAGAAGCTCGACGCCGAGCTCGAGGGCAAGCGCGCCGGCGAGATCCTGAAGCTGAACGACGCGCTCCCGGAGCGGTTCGGGGAGCGGGCCGGCCAGGAGGTCTCGTTGCAATTGCTCGTGAAGGACGTGAAGGGGAAGAAGCTCCCCGAGGCCGACGACGACTTCGCCAAGACCGCGTCCGAGTTCGACACCCTCGACGAGCTGAAGGCGAAGCTCCGCGAGCAGTTCCAGGAGAACAAGGAACGGGCCGCCGACGCGGCCGTCCGCGATCGTGCCCTCGAGGCGATGGTCGATCGCACCGACGTCGACCTCCCCGACACGCTGATCGACGAGGAGACCGAGCACCGCGTCGCGCATGCGCGCGAACGCGCGGAGCAGGTCGGCCTCACGCTCGAGCAGCTTCTCGAGGCGCAGGGGTTCGACGAGCTGCGCTTCCGCGCCGACGCGCGCGGGCACGCCGTTCGCGCGATCACCGCCGACCTCGTGCTCGAGGCGGTGGCGCGCGCCGAGGACGTCCAAGTGACCACCGAGGAGCTCGGCGCGTGAGATCGGCGGGCTCGCGCAGGCGCTGGGACGAGACCCGAAAGAAGTGGCGAAGAGTCTGGACAAAACCGGTCAGGTCGTCTCACTGGCCGGTGATATCATCCGCTCCAAGGCGCTCGACATCCTGGTCGAGCACGCGAACGTCAAGCAAGAGGGCTCAAGCAGCGAAGCGGTAGCCCACGAGCAAGAGGGCTCGGTCAAGGAGGACACACCGTCCGCCGAAGCATCAACTGAACCCGAAGGAATCCAGGAGCCCCAGGAAGAGCCCAAGAAGGAGACGTCATGAAGGATTACCTCGTCCCCGTCGTCGTCGAGCAGACCGCCCGCGGTGAGCGTTCGTTCGACATCTACTCCCGGCTCCTGAAGGAACGCATCGTGTTCCTCGGCACGCCGGTCGACGACAACGTCGGCAACCTCATCATGGCGCAGCTCCTGCACCTCGAGTCCGAGGACCCCGACAAGGACATCAACCTGTACATCAACTCTCCGGGCGGGGACATCACGGCCCTGTTCGCGATCTACGACACGATGCAGTACGTGAAGTGCGATGTCTCGACCACGGTCATGGGCCAGGCGGCCTCGGCCGCGGCGGTCCTGCTCCTGTCGGGGGCACCGGGCAAGCGGTTCGCGCTTCCGCACTCCCGCGTCCTGCTCCACCAGCCGCACGGCGGCGCGCAGGGCCAGGCCGTCGACATCGAGATCCAGGCGAGGGAGATCATCCGGTACCGCAAGCTCCTGGACCAGCTGATCTCCGAGCACACGGGCCAGACGCTCGAGAAGGTCGGCAAGGACACGGACCGCGACTACATCCTCACGGCGAACGAAGCGGTCGAGTACGGGATCGTCGACGAGGTCATCTCCACCAGGAAGGTGAAGACGCCGGAGCTTGCGGCCGCGGCCGCCAACGCATCGTAGGATTCCACGCACGAGGCCGGGCGGGGGTCCGGCCCTTCCGTTCAGGGGAGACGAGGCATGGCGCGGATCGGCGACTCGGACCTGCTGAAATGCTCCTTCTGTGGGAAGTCGCAGAAGCAGGTCAAGAAGCTCATCGCGGGTCCCGGCGTCTACATCTGTGACGAGTGCATCGACCTCTGCAACGAGATCATCGAGGAGGAGCTCTCCGAGACCTCCGAGCTCAAGCTCGAGGAGCTGCCGAAGCCGCAGGAGATCTACGCGTTCCTCGACGAGTACGTGATCGGTCAGGAGATCGCCAAGAAGGTTCTCTCGGTCGCGGTCTACAACCACTACAAGCGGATCCAGGTCGGCGCGAAGGACAACGAGGTCGAGCTCCAGAAGTCCAACATCATGATCCTGGGGCCGACCGGGTGCGGGAAGACGCTGCTCGCGCAGACCCTCGCGCGCATGCTCAACGTCCCGTTCGCGATCGCCGACGCCACCGCGCTCACCGAGGCCGGCTACGTCGGTGAGGACGTCGAGAACATCCTGCTGAAGCTGATCCAAGCGGCCGACTACGACGTGAAGAAGGCCGAGACCGGGATCATCTACATCGACGAGGTCGACAAGATCGCCCGCAAGAGCGAGAACCCCTCGATCACCCGGGACGTCTCGGGCGAGGGCGTGCAGCAGGCGCTCCTCAAGATCCTGGAAGGCACCACCGCATCGGTCCCACCGCAGGGCGGGCGCAAGCACCCGCACCAGGAGTTCATCCAGATCGACACGACGAACATCCTGTTCATCGTCGGAGGCGCGTTCGCGGGTCTCGAGAAGATCATCGAGAGCCGGATCGGGAGCCGCGGCATCGGCTTCGGCGCCGACGTGCGGCGCGTGGAGGACAAGGACCTCGGGGCGATCCTCAGCCAGGTCCTGCCGGAGGACACACTCAAGTACGGGCTGATCCCGGAGTTCGTCGGACGGCTGCCGGTGATCACGAACGTGCACAACCTCGACAAGCAGGCGCTCGTGGACATCCTCACCAAGCCGAAGAACGCGCTCGTGCGGCAGTACCACAAGTTCTTCGAGTTCGACGGCGTCGAGCTGGAGTTCTCCGACGACGCCCTCGATGCGATCGCCGACCAGGCGATCCTTCGCGGCACCGGCGCCCGTGGGCTCCGCGCGATCATGGAGGAGGTCCTGCTCAACACGATGTACGAGCTGCCCTCCCGCCAGGACGTCACGAAATGCGTGATCGACGGCGAGGTCGTCAGGAGCAAGGTCAACCCGACGCTCGTGCCGGTCAAGGAGACCAAGCGGCGCGAGCGCCAGGAGCGCACGGCCTAGGGCGCTACGCCAGCCGGGCCCGCAACTCCTTGGCTCGCTCGATCTCCGCCAGCGAGCCCACCTCTTCGAACACGATGAGAGCTTCCTCGAGTGCGGCCCGAGCCTCGTCCGTCCGCTCGGCCGCCGCGAAGGCCTCGGCCAGCGAGAGCTGCGCGCACGCCCGTTCCCATAGAGCCTCGAGCCGCTCGAAGCCCTCGACCGCCGCCGACAGCGAGCGGATCGCCGTCTCGATGTCGCCGGCCGCCAAGGCCGCGCGTCCCTCGAGCCGTCGTGCGTAGACCGGCAGCGAGAGCGAGCCCGCACGTTCGGCCACCTCGCGAGCGTGGGCCAGCGCGGCCGGGACCTCGGCCCACGCCTCGGCGAGCGCGACGACATCGCAGCGGACCTCGGCTGCGGAGGGCTGCGTCTCGGGCAGCGTTGTCTCGTCGAGCCATCGACGGGCCTCGTCGGTTTCGCCCCGCCGAGCCAGCAGGAGCGCGGCCCACGTCGCACCCGTGACCGTCCGGTTCGATTGCGCCTTCGCGCCGGGGAAGACCACGGCCAGCTCTCGGTTCGAGCGCTCGCGGTCGCCGCGGGCGTCGGCGATCAACGCCGCGATCGCGAAGGACTGCAACCAGGGTCGGGGCGGATCGTCGCGATCGCCGAGCCGCCCGAGGAGCCGGTCGTGGCCGGCCATCGCCTCGTCCCAGTTCCCGAGGCGGAAGTTCGCGACCGTCGTCCACGCGATCGAGTACGTGCCGAACGAGGGGGCCTCGTCGAGCGCCGCCTCGACCCCCAGCTGGCCCAGCTCGAGCGCCTCGCGGAACCGTCCGATCAAGATCCGCGGCAACGCGGCGTTCGAGTAGAGATCGCCGAGCTCGGCCGGGTCGGCGAGGAACGGAACCAGGCGCAGCCGCCGCTCGTCCACCTCGACCATCGCCGCGGGGCGCCCCTGCATCATGAGCGTCGCCCCGACGCCGTCGAGCGCCGCGGACTGGAGCTCCGGCAGGCCGAGCCGCTCCGCCATCGCGGCGGCCTCCTCGCCGTCGCTCCGGCTCTCCTCGAGCTGTTCCTCCGAGAAGCCGCGGCCGAACGTGGCGAACCCCAGCATGCTCCGAGCGACGAGCAGACGGGTTCGCTCCTCGCTGTCGCCCGGCTCCAGGTACGAGAACCCGAGCTCGAGATACCGACGGACCTCGTCGTTCGGGGGCACCTGCATCATCGTTCCCGGCCATCGGGTCGGCATCTCCACCGATCGCGCGCAGAGGTACGCGATCGCGCGACGGTCCTGCGGCACCCCGTCGAGACGGACCTCGACCGCCTCACGGAACATCTCGTACGCCTCGTCCCCTCGGTAATCGTCGATCAGCGCCTGGGCGAGCGCTTCGAGCGCCTCGGCGCGCTCGAGCGGTGCACGCGACAGCTCGAGCGCCTGGCGAGCCAACGACTGGGCTTTCGCGAGCGCCACCTTCCGCCGCGCGCCGCGAGAGGCCGTCAGCAGATGGAGGAGCGCCTTGTCGCGCAGGCCCTCGTCGGGAGGTTCGCGGCCGTCGTCCACCGTTCCTCGCAAGGCCTCGGCGAAGTGGTACGCGAGGAGCTCGACGAACTCCTCACGTCGGTCGCCCGCCGTCTCCTCGAGCCACGTCGCGACCTCGGCATGAGCGGTGGGCCGGTCGCGGCGCGGCAGGCTCTCGTAGGCCACGTCGCGCGTCAGCACGTGCTTGAAGATGTACTCCGGCTGTCCGGCGAGCGCGGACCCGAGGCGCGACAGGATGAGGTCGCGGTCCTCGAGCCGCCGCAGCGCGTCGTCCAACACCTCGCCGTCGCCGTTCAACAGTCGTCGCACCGGACCCGGCCAGAACACCCGTCCGACGACGGCGGCTCGTTGCAACGCGCGTTTGTCGACCGGCTCGAGCAGGTCGATCCTTGCGGCGAGCACGGCTTGGACCGTGTCCGGGATCTGCACACCTCCCACGTCCGGCGACGCGCGCCACCGCCCGCCGTCGCGAACGATCCGGCCGTCGTCGATCATGTGCCGGACGATCTCTTCCAAGAAGAACGGGTTCCCTTCGGCGCGCTCCAGGATCTGCGCGCGCACCTTCTCCGGCAGGTCCTCAACGGTGAGGAGCAGGCGGACGAGGCGATCGGCGTCCTCCGACGAGAGCGGCTCGAGGGCGATCGACGAGAAGTTCCGGTGCCCGCCGCCCCATCCCGCCCGTCGATCCGTCAGCTCTGGCCGGGCGGGACAGACGAAGACCACCGGTCCGACGACCCGGTCGGCGAGATGCTCGAGCAGGTGGAGCAGCGCGGGATCGGCCCAGTGGATGTCCTCGATCACCGCGATCACGGGCGAACCGATGGCGAGCGCCGAGAAGAAGGATCGCCAGGCCGACTCCATCTCGGCCCGCACGTGCCGGGGCTCGAGGTCGTGCATCGGCGCCGCGGGGAGCTCGAGGCCCACGGTGTACGCGATCGCGCCGGTCGCGCGGACCACGTCGATCGAGGGATCGAGGCGCAGCACGGCCTCGCAGGACGCTTCGATCTTGGCGAGCACGGTCTCGGTCGGGTCGGTGTCGAGGATGCCGGCGTGGGTCTTCAGGATCTCGGCGAGCGGCCAGTACGTGATGCCTTCGCCGTACGGAAGGCACCGGCCGAAGACGACCCGCGGGGTCGCGCTCTCGCCGAACGGCTCCGACAGGAACTCGCGGACGAGCCGGCTCTTGCCGACTCCCGGGTCGCCGTAGATCGTGATGAGGTGGGGACGGCCCTCCGCTACGACCCGCGCGCACACCGTCCGGAGGAGCGCGAGCTCCTGGTCGCGTCCGATCATCGGGGCGCGCAGGCCGGGAACGCCGCGTTCGGAGATCTCCGGTGCCACGTCCTCGAGGAGGACCGCGGGGACGGGCTGCTCCTTGCCGCGGAGATCGCGCGCGCCGAGCTCGTGGAAACGGAACCCCCGCGCGGCGCGCGCCGTGCGTTCGGAGACGACGATGCCGCCGGGGTCGGCCGTCTGCTCGAGCCGCGCGGCGACGTTCACGGCATCTCCGGTCACCATGGGCTCGCCCGGTCTCGGATCGGTCGCGGCGAGGACCTCTCCGGTGTTCACCCCGGTCCGGATCTGCAACGTGACGCCGAAGCGCTTCTCGAGGTCGGTGTTCACGCGTTCCAGGCGCCGCCGCATCCGCAGGGCCGCGCGGAGTGCCCGCGACGGGTCGTCCTCATGGGCGGTGGGAACGCCGAACGCCGCCATGACCGCATCGCCGATGAACTTCTCGACCGTGCCGCCCTCGGCCTCGATCTCCTCGCGCATGGCCTGGAAATAGGCGGCGAGGACCTCCTGCAGCCGTTCCGGATCCAGTTGCTCGCCGAGCGCCGTCGAGCCGGTCACGTCCGCGAACAGGATGGTGACGAGCCGTCGTTCCTGGCCGGCGGGGACGTCCTCCGCCAGGATCGGCGCACCGCAGCTGGGACAGAACCGGCCGCCCTCCGGGCGCTCGGCGCCGCAGACGGGACACGCCGGAACGAGTGACGATCCGCAGGACTGGCAGAAACGCGCCGCGTCCGGATTCCCTGTGCCGCAGTTCGAACAGACCTTCACCCGGCGGAGTGTAGGCGCCACCCGCGCGGGCGGACATTCCGCAGGACCGGCGCGGACCTTCCCGTAGACTCGGGCGCATGCCCGTGCCCGACAAGCCCAGTCTCGACGGTCTCGAGGCGAAGTGGGACGAGCGGTGGGAAGCCGACGGAACCTACCGCTTCGACCGTTCGAAGACCCGAGAGCAGATCTTCGCGATCGACACGCCGCCGCCCACCGCGAGCGGCTCGCTGCACGTCGGGCACGTGATGTCCTACACGCACACGGACATCGTCGCCCGGTACCACCGGATGCGCGGGTTCGAGCTCTTCTATCCGATGGGCTGGGACGACAACGGCCTGCCGACCGAACGCCGGGTCCAGCACTACTACCACGTCCGATGTGACCCCTCCCTGCCGTTCGACGAGACGTTCGACGCCGCGATCTTCGAACCGCAGGCGGAGGAGACCCCCCTCGCGCGCGGCAACTTCATCGCGCTCTGCGAGCACCTGACCGTCGAGGACGAGAAGACCTTCGAGCGCCTGTTCCGGATGGCCGGTCTCTCGGTCGACTGGACGCAGACCTACACCACGATCGGCGAGGTCGCGCGGCGGGCCTCGCAGCGGGCGTTCGTGCGCCTGGTGAAGCGCGGGCAGGCGTACACCGCCGAGGCGCCCACGACCTGGGACGTCGACTTCCAGACCGCCGTCGCGCAGGCCGAGATCGAGGACCGCGAGTTGGAGGGCCTGTACCACCGGATCGCGTTCGAGCGTGAAGGCGGGGGAACGGTCGAGATCGAGACGTCGCGTCCCGAGCTCATCCCCGCCTGCGTCGCGCTCGTCACCAATCCCGCGGACGAGCGGTACCGCGACCTCGTCGGGTCGACCGTCTACACGCCGCTGTTCGACGCGCCGGTTCCCATCGTGGCGCACGAGCTCGCCGACCCGGAGAAGGGGACGGGCATCGCGATGGTCTGCACGTTCGGCGACGTGGCGGACGTGACGTGGTGGCGCGAGCTTGGCCTTCCCACGCGGGTCGTGGTCGGCCGGAACGGGACGATCGCTCCGGGTCGGTTCGGCGAGCCGGGTTGGCCCTCTCGCGATCCCGAGAAGGCGAACGCCGCCATGTCGGAGCTGGCGGGCAAGGGGACGAAGCAGGCGCGCAAGGTCGTCTCCGCGCTGCTTCGCGAGGCCGGCGCACTCATCGGAGAGCCGAAACCCGTGCGGCACCCGGTGAAGTTCTACGAGCGAGGCGAACGACCGCTCGAGATCATCACGAGCCGCCAGTGGTTCGTGAAGACGCTCGATCGCCGCGACGAGCTGCTGCGTCGCGGTGAAGAGATCCGTTGGCATCCCGCGTACATGGGCGCTCGCTACACGTCGTGGGTCGAGGGCCTGAACAGCGACTGGGCCCTCAGCCGGCAACGGTTCTTCGGCGTCGCGTTCCCCGTGTGGTACCGCCTGGACGAGCACGGCCAGGCCGACTACGACGACCCGATCCTGCCGGAGGGATCCGCCCTGCCGGTCGATCCGCTCGAGGAGGCGCCTCCCGGGTACACGGCCGAGCAGCGGGGCGAGCCCGGTGGGTTCGTGGGTGACCCCGACGTCATGGACACGTGGGCGACGTCGTCGATGTCGCCGCAGATCGTCGGCCGGTGGGAGGACGACCCCGATCTCTTCTCGCGGGTGTTCCCGATGGACCTTCGCCCGCAGGCGCACGAGATCATCCGCACCTGGCTCTTCTACACGGTGCTGAAATCGCACCTGGAGCACGGCGCGCTTCCCTGGACCGACGCGGCCATCAGCGGGTTCGTCCTGGACCCGGACCGCAAGAAGATGTCGAAGTCCAAGGGCAACGTCGTGACGCCGCTCGAGACCTTCGAGAAGCACGGAGCCGACGCCGTCCGGTACTGGGCGGGGAGCGCTCGCCTCGGCGTCGACGCCACCTTCGACGAGCAGCAGATCAAGGTCGGCCGCAGGCTGGCGATCAAGGTCCTGAACGCGTCGCGGTTCGCCCTGGCCTCGCTCGAGGGGAGCGAGGGGGAGATCGGCGATCCACTCGACCGGTCGATGCTGAAACGGCTCTCCGAGACGGTGGACGAGGCCACCCGCGCGCTCGAGGGCTACGAGCACACGCGCGCGCTCGAGGTGACCGAGCGCTTCTTCTGGGGCTTCACCGACGACTACCTCGAGCTCGTGAAGAGCCGCGCGTACGGCAGCGACGGGGGATCGGCGATCGCGTCGCTGCGGCTCGCGCTCTCGACGCTCCTTCGTCTGTTCGCGCCCTTCCTGCCGTACGTGACCGAGGAGGTCTGGTCATGGTGGAAGGAGGGCTCGATCCATCGCGCCGCGTGGCCCTCGACCGACGAGCTCGACGAGGCGACCGCGGGCGCAGATCCCGCCGTCTACGACGCCGCGGCCTGGGTCCTCGGCGAGGTCCGCAAGGCGAAGGCGCTCGCGAAGCTCTCGCTGCGGGTCGAGGCCGAGCGCGTGATCGTCCACGCGCCCGAGGAGCGGCAGAAGCTCCTTCGCGACGTCGAGCGGGACATCCGCGAGGCCGGCAACGTCGCCGCGATCGAGTACGTCGAGTCCGCAGAGCCGCGGGTCGAGGTCCTCCTGCCGACGCAGGCCTGATCCGTGCGGTTCGCCGACGCCGTCGCCGAGCTGGACTCGCGCCAGCCCGAGCACATGCCCAAGCCGGACCTCGAGCGGATCCGGTCGCTGGCCGACCTGCTCGACGATCCTCAGCTGCGGTATCCGACGATCCACGTCACCGGGACCAACGGCAAGACGACGACCGCCCGGCTCACCGCGCGGATCGCGTGCGCGCAGGGGCTCGCGACCGGTCTGTTCACCTCGCCGCACCTCGAAACGGTTCGGGAGCGGCTGCAGCTCTGCGACGAGCCGATCTCGGAGAAGGAGTTCGGCGAGGAGTACGAGCACCTGCTGCCATATCTGCGCACGGTCGACGAGCGCGTGGGACCCGTCACCTACTTCGAAGCGCTCGCCGCGCTCGCGTTCCTGTGGTTCGCCGACAAGCCGGCCGACCTCGGGGTCTTCGAGGTCGGCATGGGAGGGACGTGGGACGCGACGAACCTCGTCGCGGGCCAGGTCGCCGTGCTGTGTCCGATCGCGCTCGACCATCCGGAACTGGGTGCCACGCACGCCGAGGTCGCGAAGGAGAAGGCCGGGATCATCAAGGCGGGAGCGGTCGCCGTCGTCCGCGAGCAGCCGCGGGAGGCTCTCGCCGTGATCGAGGCGCGGTGCGAGGAGGTCGGAGCGCGAATGCTGCTCGAAGACCGGGATTGGGGTCTCGAGATCCGCGCGCCGGCCGTCGGCGGCCAGTCGCTCACCGTGCGCGGCATCCACGCGACGTACGAGGACCTGCTCCTACCGCTCTTCGGCGAGTTCGCCGCCCGGAACGCGGCGGCCGCCATCGTGGCGGTCGAGACGTTGCTCGAGCACGCGCTCGAGGCCGATGCCGTCCGTGACGCGCTCGCGGGCGCCACGTCGCCGGGACGCCTCGAGGTCGCCGCGCGCCGGCCCCTCATCCTGCTCGACGGCGCCCACAACCCGGGCGCGGCCAGGGCGCTCGCCACCGCCCTGCCCGAGTCGTTCACCTGGATCCGGTTGCACCTCGTCCTCGCGGTGTTCTCGAACAAGGATCTGGACGGGATCGTCGAGCAGCTGGCGCCGCTCGCGGACGTCGGCTACGCGGCGACGACCACGAGCGTTCGAGCCCGTCCGGCCGAGGAGGTCGCGCGCGCGCTGGCGCTCCACGGCATCCCGACGCAGACCTTCGGAAGCGTCGAGGATGCACTCGCCGCGGCGCGCGAGGCAGCGGACGACGGCGACCTCATCCTGGTGACCGGCTCTCTGTACACTGTCGCGGCCGCGCGCCGGACGCTGGGCGTGCAGCAACGCAGCGGCGGATCCGACGGGTTGGGTTCGGACCTGCGGCACCTCGATGAGGAGGACGTCTGATGGCGGTCGAATCGACACTGCTCGTCGTGAAGCCGGACGGCGTTCGCCGCGGCCTCGTCGGCGAGGTCCTGCGGCGCGCCGAGACCAAGGGGTTGCGGATCGCCGACATGCGGATGATGACGATCGACCGCCCGCTCGCCGAGGAGCACTACGGCGAGCATCGCGAGAAGCCGTTCTTCGGCGAGCTCGTCGAGTTCATCACGTCCGGCCCCGTCCTCGTCGCGCGTCTCGAGGGCGAGAACGCGATCGACGTCTGGCGCACGCTGATGGGGCCGACGGATCCGTCAACCGCTCCGCCCGGGACGATCCGGGGGGACTTCGGACTGGTGATCACCGAGAACATCGTGCACGGCAGCGACTCGCCGGAGTCGGCCGAGCGCGAGCTCAAACTCTTCTTCACCTGAGCGCGATGGACGTCCCGGCGGTCGTCGCGCGCGTTCGCGAGTTCCTCGACCGGCGGATGGACGAGCTCGTCGCCCCGGGCGTCCAGGTCGCGCTGACCGATCGCGAGCGCACCCTCGCCGTGATCTGCCACGGCTTCGCGAACGCGGACGCTCGGAGTCCCGTCGAGCCGCACCATCGCTTCCAGATCGGCTCGATCGGCAAGGGCTTCACGGCGATGGCGCTCCTGCAGGAGCGCGAGGCGGGGCGGCTCGACCTCGACGCTCCGGTGACCGAGTACCTGCCGTGGCTCGAGATCGCCTCGCCGTACCCGCCGATCACCGTGCACCACCTGCTCAGTCACACGAGCGGGCTGATCCAAGGGATGGATTTCACGACGGAGGCGACGCACGAGGTGTGGTCGCTGCGCGAGCTCGAGCCGGGGTACGCGCCGGGCGAGCGGTTCTGGTATTCGAACGCGGGCTATAAGGCGCTCGGCCTCGTGCTCGAGCGGCTGACCGGTCGTCCCTGGTACGAGACCGTCCACGAGCGTGTCATGACGCCGGTCGGGATGCAGGCTTCCTCGCCGGTGATCACGAACGACGTGCGGCCGAGCCTCGTCGTCGGTTACGGCGCAACGTTCGACGACCGGCCGTGGCAGCCGGCCCATGGCCTCGCAGCGTCGCCGTGGATCGAGAGCGGCACCGCGGACGGCACGATCTGCGCGACCGCCGACGAGCTCGCGGGGTACGTCCGTCTCCTGCTGAACGAAGGCCGGGGAGTCGTGGATCCGACGAGCTTCTCGTTGATGTCGAGCCCGATGACCGTCGACGAGGACACCGGCGAGCGGTACGGGTACGGGCTCCGCTGGACCGACGGCCGGCTGCTCGGTCACTCCGGAAGCACGGTCGGCTACGCGGCGCACGCGAACTGCGATCCCGCGACGGGATCCGGCGTCGCGATCCTCACGAATGGCTTCGGCCCCCGGATCGGCCTCGCGAGGTTCGCGCTCGACACGCTCGCCGCCGCTGCCGAGGGTGGAGCGCTTCCCGAGGTGCCGCCGCTGCCCGATCCGGCGACCGTGGCCGACGCCGAGCGGTACGCGGGCGAGTTCCACGGGCCGGCGGGCTCGATCGAGGTCACGCCGAGCGGAGACCGGCTCACCGCCGACATCGGCGGTCGGAGCACCCGGCTCATCCCCTTCGACGCCGACGATCCCGGAAGCTTCCTGATCGACGACCGGAAGCTCGACCGGTTCGTCCTGCGGTTCGAGATGGGTGAGGACGGCCGGGCCGAGGTCGCGCATCACGGTCCCGACCGCTACGAGGCGGACGGCCGCGCGAAGCGGGGCGCGCCGGCTCGAGAGGGCGACGAGTGGAGGGCACTCGTCGGGCATTACCGGAGTCACGACCCGTGGGCGTCCCACATCCGTGTGTTCCTCCGGGACGGCGAGCCGTGGCTGCAGGATCCCGCCCACGACGAGCTGCGGTACCACGAGCGGCCGCTCCGAGCCCTACCCGATGGCTCGTTCCGGGTCGGCGAGCCGTGGTCGCCCGACCGGATCCGGTTCGACACCGTCATCGACGGCCGTGCCACGAGGGCGGTCTACGACTGCGCGCCGATGTACCGGACGTTCACGCCGTAGCGCTCAGCCGCCCGCTTCGAGCTCCTGGAACCGCGCCCACGCCTGCTGCCACCCGCCATCGGTCCGTTCGAACCGCTGCAGAGGGGCACCGCCACTCAGGTTCCACACCCCGTAGAACGTCTCGCCGTAGCCGACGGCGAACCGGTTCCCGCGATGGGTGATCGTCACCGGCTCGCCAGGCGGAGGGGGAAGCGAAGGCATGCCCGAGGGCGCCGCCGCCGGTGTGGCGGCGGGTGTCGCGGCAGGCGTCGCAGCGGGTGCCGCGACGGGTGTCGGGGCCACGCCACCGACGATCCGGTCGAGCTGCGTCCCGCACCGAGAGCAGAACCGGGAGTCCGGAGGGTTGGCGCTCCCGCAGACGGGACAGGTGACCGATGCGCTCACGGTCGAAGTCTCGCACGCCCGGGGTGAGAGGCGCTACGTCGCCTTCCGGAAGGCGACGACGGCGTTCTGGCCGCCGAATCCGAACGAGTTGCTGATCGCGAACGTGAGGTCGGCCTTGCGAGCCTCGTTCGGGACGTAGTCGAGGTCACAGTCGGGATCGGGCGTCTCGTAGTGGATCGTGGGCGGGATCGTGCCGCGCTGGATCGCCAAGATCGAGGCGGCGGCCTCGACGGCTCCGGCCGCGCCGAGCATGTGGCCCGTCATCGACTTCGTGGACGACACCGCTACGCGGTGGGCGACCTCGTCGCCGAGCGCCGCCTTGAGCGCGGCGGTCTCGCCGGCGTCGTTCAGCTGCGTCGAGGTGCCGTGGGCGTTCACGTACTGGACCGCCGACGGTTCCTCGCCGGCGTCCTCGAGCGCGCGCCGGATCGCGATCGCGGCGCCCGTGCCCTTGGGATCGGGTGCGGTGATGTGGAACGCGTCGTCGGACGCGCCGTAGCCGGCGACCTCGCCGTAGATCGTCGCGCCGCGATCCCTGGCGCGAGATTCCGGCTCCAGGATCAGCGTGCACGCGCCCTCGGAGAGCACGAACCCGTCGCGATGGGCGTCGAAGGGCCGCGACGCCGTCTCGGGATCGGGGTTCTTCGTGAGCGCCGTCATCTGCGAGAACGCGGCCACCGTCAGCGGCAGGGTCGCGGACTCCGACCCGCCGACGAGCGCGAGATCGACGAGGCCGTCGCGGATCATCCGGTAGCCCTCGCCGACGGCGTGAGCCCCCGATGCGCAGGCGGACACCGTGCAGAAGTTCGGCCCGGTGAATCCGAAGAGCATCGCGATGTGACCGGCCGCCGCGTTCGCCATCAGCGCGGGGACCATGAACGGCGAGACCCGGTTCGGCCCCTTCTCGAGCAGGACCTTGTGCTGGTTGAGGAGCCATCTCGATCCCGCCGATCCCGGTCGCGAAGACGATCCCGGCGCGCTCCGAAGGGACCTCGGGCTTGCCGGAGTCCTCCCACGCCAGCTTGGCGGAGGCGATCGCGTAGTGGACGAACCGGTCGGTCCGGCGGATCTCCTTCGCGTCCATCCAACGGGATGGCTCGAAGTCGCGGACGTCACCGGAGAGCTTCACGGGAAGGTCGTCGGTCTCGAAGCGCTGGATCGGTCCGATGCCGTTGCGCCCGGAGACGAGGCCGGTCCAGAACTCCTCGACCCCGGTGCCGATCGGAGTGACCGGGCCGATCCCGGTGACGACGACCCGTTCGGTGTTGCGCTCGGCCATCGAGCTAGGACGCCCCGAGCTTCTGCTCCACGAGAGCGACCGCCTGGCCGACGGTCTTCACGCCCTCCATCTCCTCCTCGGGGATGTCGATGTTCCATTCCTCCTCGAGGGCGAGCACGGCCTCGACGAGGTCGAGCGAGTCGGCGTTCAGGTCCTCGGCGAACCGGGCGTCGGGCACGACCTGCGCCTCGTCCACCGCGAGCTGCTCCGCGAGGACCTTCCGGACCCTCGTCTCGATCTCTGCCTTGTCCATCGTTGCGGTCCTCCGTTCCTTCCCTTTGTCGGATGCCGGCCCATGCTACGGGGCTCGGCTCGAACTCGGCTACGCGGTGAGCCCGCCGTCGATCGGCACGACCGCGCCGTTCACGTAGGACGCCTCCTCGGACATGAGGAAGCGGACGACGTTCGCCACCTCTTCGAGCGTGGCGGCACGCCCGAGGGGCGTCTGGTCGAGGTAGTACGCGCGGGCCTCGTCGTTGAGGTGCGACGTCATGTCGGTGTCGAGGAGTCCCGGGCAGACGGCGTTGACGGTGATGCCCTTCGCACCGACCTCGCGGGCCAGCGACTTCGTGATGCCGACGAGGGCAGACTTGGACGCCGCGTAGGCCGTCTGGCCCGCGTTCCCGTGGATCGCGACCGCCGAGGACATGTTCACGATCCGGCCCCACCGTGCCCGGAGCATCCCGCGGAGCGCGGCCCGGGTGCAGTAGAAGGCGCCGCGCACGTTCGTGTCCATCGTCCGCACGAACTGCTCCGTGGGGTAGGTGATGAGCAGCCCGTCCTTGGAGTAGCCGGCGTTGTTCACGAGCCCGGTCACCGGGCCGAGCGCCGCGGAGACCTCCTTGAACCCATCGCTCACCGATGACTCGTCGAGCGTGTCGATGCGAACGATGGTTCCCTTGCCGCCCGCGCGTTCGATCGCGTCGAGCGTCTCCTTCGCGTCGGTGTCGCTCGTGCGATAGGCGACGGCGACCCGCCATCCGGCCGCGCCGAGCGCCTCGGCGCAGGCTCTGCCGATGCCACGGGAACCACCCGTGACGACGGCGACCTTCGAGACCTCGTCGCTCACGGCGAGGCCGGTCCCGTCCACCGGATGAGGTTCGCGCCCCACGCGAGTCCTGCTCCGAACGACGTCAGGAGGACGAGGTCGCCCACCTTGACCCGTCCCGCCCGCCAGGCGCGGTCCAGGGCGATCGGGATCGACGCCGCCGAGGTGTTGCCGACGGTTTCGACGTCCACGACGGCCTTCTCGAGCGGGACCCCGAGCCGCTCGGCCACCGCGATCAGGATCCGGGCGTTCGCCTGGTGGGGGATCAGGACGTCGACGTCCTCGGGCGTGTACCCCGACTTCTCCAGGAGCTCGCGGCAGGCGTTCGTCATCTCGACGACCGCGCGTTTGAAGACCTCGCGGCCGTTCGGCATCCGGATCGCGTGGTCCCTGGCATCCACGGTCTCGTGCGAGGCCGGCCGGGCGGAGCCGCCCGCCGGGATGATCAAGATCTCCGCCGCGCGCCCGTCGGCGCCGAGCACCGACCCGAGGACGCCCGGCGACTCCGAGGGGCGAAGCACGACCGCGCCCGCGCCGTCGCCGAACAGGATGCACGTGCGTGCGGTCCGTGTAGTCCATCACGCTCGAGAGGACCTCCGCGCCGATCACCAGGACCGTCTCGGCCTGTCCCGACTCGATGAACGCCGTCCCCGTGGAGAGCGCGTACGAGAAGCCCGCGCACGCGGCGTTCACGTCGAAGGCCGGCGCGCCGATGCCGAGCTTGCGCTGCACCCATACGGCCGCGGAGGGGATCGGCGTGTCCGGATGTCAGGGTGGCGCACACGATCAGGTCGAGCTGCTCGGGAGCGATCCCGGCGGCATCGAGGGCGTTCCGCGCGGCCTCGACCGCGAGATCGGAGGTGGTCTCGCCCGGCGCGGCGATGTGGCGCTCGCGGATCCCCGTGCGCTCGCGGATCCACTCGTCGCTCGTGTCGACGAGCTTCTCGAACTCGGCGTTCGTCACGACCCGCTCCGGCAGGACCGAACCCAAGCCGACCACGGTCGCGTAGCGCTGCCCCGTCATGGACCCCTCCTGGGTGGGTTGCCTGCGCCACCCACCAGAAGCCGAGGATATCGCCCGGAACAGGGGCCGAACGCTCTCCCGCGCCCTCCGAGTGTCAGGACAGGCTCGAGGCGACCGTTGCGGCGTCCTCGGGCGTGCCTACGGCCACCGCCCGGGCACCCGGGACGACGCGCTTCGCCAGCTTGGTCAGCACGTCGCCGGGGCCGGCCTCCACGAACACGTCCGCTCCCGCTTCCTGCAACGCCCCGGCCGACCTCGCCCAGCGGACCGGTGAGATCACGTGACGTTTCAGCAGCGCGCGGAGCTCTTCGGGATCGTCCACCAGCTCGCCGGTGACGTTGCTCGCGATCGGGAACCGCGGCGGACCGAACGCGAACGTGTCGATCGCGGCGCTCAGCGGCTCGACCGCCGGCTCCATCAACGGCGAGTGGAACGCTCCGGCAACCTTGAGCCGAACGGCGCGGATCTTCCGCTCGGCGGCGAGCGCCTCGGCGCGCTCGATCGCGGGAACGCTCCCACTCAACACGACCTGTTGCGGCGAGTTCTCGTTCGCCACCATCAGCACGTCGTCGCCCCGCACCTCGTCGCACATCGCGGCGGCGTCCTCCGGTCCCACGCCGAGGAGCGCCGTCATCGTGCCGGGCCGGCGTTCGCCTGCTTCCTGCATCGCCCGGCCCCGGACGATGACGATCTCGATCGCGGCGGTAAGGTCCAGCACCTCGGTAGCGACGAGCGCCGCGAACTCGCCGAGGGAGTGTCCGGCGGCGCCGGAGAAGGTCGCTCCTTCGTCTCGCAGGACCCGGAACGCGGCAACGTCGAGCGCGAGGATCGCGGGTTGGACGAACTCGGTCGTCGCGAGGGCGGCCTCGTCGCGCGATCCCTCGGCGATGTCGCGGTGCAGGGCCGCCGATGCCTCTTCGAGCACCGCTTCGGAGGCCGGATGCGTGGCCCACGCGTCCGCCATGCCGGCGAACTGTGAACCTTGACCCGGGAACACGACAGCAGCGCTCAACTCAGTCACATTCGATCATCGGTCGACGAACCCTACTGCGAGGGTCGAGGCGTAGTGAAACCGCAGGTCATGGGCAACGTGAACCCTCAGGTTGCCTCGACCGACCGTCGAGAGTTGCCGCCGTACTCGGGCTGCATGTACAAAGGCCCCGAACCTATGGCCGATATGGTTCATCGCAAACTTCCCGCGACCTCGGGTCGCCGAAGCGCGGGCGGTGACGGGGTATTCGGGTTCCTGGGTCAGGACATGGCGGTCGACCTGGGGACCGCGAACACGCTTGTCTACGTTCGGCGGCAGGGGATCGTGCTGAACGAGCCCTCGGTCGTCGCGATCAACACCCTCACGGGAGCGATGCTCGCGGTCGGCAACGAGGCCAAGCGCATGATCGGGCGCACGCCGTCGCACATCCAAGCCGTGCGCCCGCTGAAGGACGGCGTCATCGCCGACTTCGACATCACCGAGAAGATGCTGCGGTACTTCATCCAGCGTGTGCACAAGCGCCGCCTGCTCGCGAAGCCGCGCGTCGTCGTCTGCGTTCCGAGCGGTATCACCGGCGTCGAGCAGCGCGCGGTCGAAGAGGCGACGATCGCCGCCGGCGCGCGCCGCGCGTACATCATCGAGGAGCCGATGGCGGCCGCGATCGGCGCCGGCATGCCGATCCACGAGCCGGCCGGCAACATGATCGTGGACATCGGCGGCGGGACGACGGAGGTCGCCGTGATCTCGCTCGGCGGCATCGTCACGTCGACGAGCCTTCGGATCGGCGGCGACGAGCTCGACGAGGCGATCATCGCGCATGTGAAGAAGGAGTACTCCCTGCTCCTGGGCGAGCGGACCTCCGAGGCCATCAAGCTCGCGATCGCCTCCGTCTACCCGATGCAGGAGGAGCTCATCGCGGAGATCCCCGGGCGGGACCTGGTGAGCGGGCTTCCGAAGACCATCCAGATCACCGACAGCGAGATCCGGACCGCGATCGAGGAGCCCGTCACGGCGATCATCGACTCCATCAAGTCCACGCTGGACCGGACGCCCCCCGAGCTCGCCGGGGACATCATGCACAAGGGGATCGTCCTGACCGGCGGCGGCGCCCTCCTGAGGGGCCTGGACAAGCGCCTGCGGCACGAAACGGGGATGCCGATCCACATCGCCGAGAGCCCGCTCTCCTCGGTCGCGATCGGGTCCGGCAAATGCCTCGAAGAGTTCGAGGTGCTCCAGCGGGTCCTGGTGAGCCCGTCGCGGAGGTGACCCGCCGGTGGCCCTGCGGAGCCGCGCGCGGAGCACCCGACTCCTGGTCGTCACCCTCGTCTCGGCCTCGCTGATCACCATCACCGTCGACTATCGCCAGGGCGACTCCGGGGCGCTCGCCGCTGCGGGAGATACCGCCATCGCGGCGATCGCGCCGTTGCAGGAGGCGGTGTCGAAGGTCACCGACCCGATCGGCAACTTCTTCTCCACGCTCGTTCGCCTCCCTGCGATCCGCCGCGAGAAGGAAGAGTTGGAGAGCCGCGTTGCCGTGCTTGAGGAGCAGGTCGCGACGACGACCTCGGACCGAACGCGACTGAACGAGGTCGAGGCGCTGCTCGAGCTGCAACAGAGCTTCAGCGCGCGGGTCGAGACCACCGCGGCCCAGGTCATCGCGAACGGCGTGTCGAACTTCGAATGGACGATCACGATCGACAAGGGCTCCTCGGACGGCATCGCGGACGAGATGCCGGTGGTCGCGGCCGCCGGTCTGGTCGGTCACGTCGTTCGCGTGACGCCGAGCTCGTCGATCGTCCAGTTGATCATCGACCCCGAGTCCTTCGTCGCCGGCAGGCTCGACGGGTCGGGCGAGACCGGGCTGCTCGAGGGCGAGGGCGACGGCGATCTCCGGATGAGCCAGGTGGAGGCGGATATCCAGGTCCTTCCCGACGAGCGCGTGGTGACGGCCGGCTATCGCTTCGGTGGGGTCGCCGAGAGCCTGTATCCGCCGAACGTCCTCATCGGAACCGTGTCCCGGGTGCTCTCGGACGACAGCGCGCTCGAGAAGTTCGTGACCGTCCGTCCGGCCGTCGATTTCTCCACGCTCAGCGTGGTGCTGGTGGTGCTCTCGAGTGGGTCTGGATAGCCTGACCCGTGCGCCGCACGATCCTTCTCGCCGTGGTCGTGGTCACGGCTCTCCTGCTGCAGACCACGGTCTTCGCGAACGTCACGCTCCTGGGGGCCAAGCCCGAGCTGATGTTCCTGCTCACGATCGCCTTCGCGTCGCTCGAGGGGCCGGCCTCGGGTGCGGCGACCGGGTTCATCGGCGGCATGGCGCAGGACTTCCTCCTGAACCAGCCCAAGGGCATCACCGCGCTCACCCTGACGCTGCTCGGCTACGCGATCGGCATGCTCCGCCAGTACATCGTGAGCCCCTCACCCGTGCTGCCCGTGGTTCTGGTCGCCGGAGGGACGTTCGGGGGTGTCCTGTTCTACGGGATCGTGTCGTTCCTGCTCGGCCAGCTCGACACGACGTGGCCCTACCTCTTCCGCGTGGCCGCGCTCTCGGCGATCTACAACGCCGTCCTCACACCGCTGGTGTTCCCGATCTTGCGGCGCGCGGCCGAGGGCTCGCGGTCGCACCGGGTGATCCGGTGGTGAGGCCCGAGTGAACGACATCCGAGCGGGCACACGGCTGAAGATCCTGGCGGCCCTCGTGGTGGCGATGTTCGCCGCGCTGACCACGAGGCTGTGGTTCCTCCAGGTGCTCGCCGCCGAGGATCTACGGAAAGAGGCCGAGGGCAACGCCGTCCGGCTCCTGTCCCTTCCGGCGCCACGGGGCGTGATCAGGGACGCCTCGGGCGAGGCTCTGGTGGACAATCGGACCTCGCTCGTCCTCACGATCAACCGGGAGGAGGTCGCCGAGGACCGAGAGGACGTGCTGTACCAGCTCTCGCAGCTGCTCGGTGTCTCCGCCCTGGAGCTCGGCGAGCGGATGGACGACCCCGACTACTCAGACTTCACCCCGGTCCCCGTCGCGATCGACATCCCCGAGCGCGTGTACTACTACGTGAAGGAACGCGGCGACGACTACTTCCCTGGAGTCGACATCGTCGAGCTCCCGGTCCGCACCTATCCGCTCGGGTCCGCCGGCGCCCACGTGCTCGGCTACCTCGGCGAGGTCTCGAAGGAGAAGCTGGCCTCACCCGAGTTCGCGAGCTATCGGGCGGGGGACCAGGTCGGCGTGACCGGCGCGGAGGCCGTCTTCGAGCACGAGCTCGTCGGGACCGACGGCATCGTGAAATACCGCGTGAACTCGCTCGACGAGAACCTCGGACAGATCGGCCGTCAGGACTGGGAGATGGGCAACGACGTCTACCTGACCCTCGACGCCGACACGCAGACCCTCGCCGAGGAGAGCCTCCGGCTGGGGATCCGCCACGCGCGAACGGTCTTGGACCCGAACTTCGGCCGAGCCTTCACCGCCAACGCCGGTGCCGTGGTCGTCATGAACCCCGACGACGGTGGGATCGAGGCGATGGTTTCCTATCCGGGGTTCCAGCCGGCCGCGTTCTCTGAGCGAAGGACCGAGAGCGAGCTCGAGCGCCGATACGGCGCCTCGAACGCCTATCCGTTGCTCAACCGCGCGATGCAGGGGCAGTACCCGCCGGGATCCACCTACAAGCCGTGGATCGCGCTCTCGGGGTTGAAGCGTGCAAGGGAAGGCTCGCGCGAGCCGATCGTCACGGCGACCGACTCCTACGGGTGCCCCCCCGTGTGGACAACCCCGTTCGATGAGGACGATCCCGCGGCCATCCGGTACGAGTTCCACAACTGGACGAGCGCGAACCTCGGCTTCATGAACATGGCCGGCGCGCTCGCCAAGTCCTGCGACACCGTCTTCTACCCGATGGGCTACGAGTACTGGAGGCTGTTCTACCCTCCGCCGTGGGCCGACGGGGTGGAAGGGAACGACGACTTGCATGCGCGCGAGCCCCTCCAGAAGGACCTGACGGGGATCGGGTTCGGCCGCGAGACCAACATCGATCTTCCGTTCGAGCACGAGGGCCGGGTTCCGACGGCGGAGTGGAAGCGCGACATCCACCGGGCGAACCCGGATGCGTTCCCCGACGGCGACTGGTTCCCCGGCGACTTCGTCAACATGACGATCGGGCAGGGCGACACGCTCGTCACGCCGCTCCAGATGGCGACCGCGTATTCGGGCCTGATGAACGAGGAAGGCCGCGTTTGCACGCCGCACGTGCTCGACCGGGTCATCGACTCCGACGGCCAGGCGGTCCGCTCGTACCAGCCGCGGTGCGACCGCCGGCTGCCGTTCGACCTCGCCGACGTCGAGTACGTCCGTGAGGCCCTCACCGGGGTCGTGCGACCGGGCGGCACGGCGGGGGGCGCGTTCGCCGGATTCCCCTTCGAGCAGGTGTGGCTCGCCGGCAAGACCGGAACGGCCGAGGTCGACCCGAAGCAGGACTACTCGTGGTTCGCCGCGATGGTCGAGTCGCAGGGGGAGCGGCACGTGATCGTCGTCCTCGTCGAACAGGCCGGTCACGGCTCGACGACCGCGGCGCCGATCGCCCGGCACATCATCGAAGGGCTGTACGGGTTGGAGTTCTCTCAGTTCACCGACGTGGAGGCGACGGACTGATGGACCTCGTCGCCGGCCGCGTCCATCCGTTCGAACGCCGCGCGATCCGGAACATCGATCCCGTGTTGCTCCTTGCGATCATCGCCCTCGCGATCGTCGGCCTGTTCGCGATCTACTCGGCGACCCACCAATCCCTCTCCGCCGTCCGACTGGATCCGGGCCGCTTCGTGAAGCGCCAGATCGCGTTCCTCGGCTTGGGAACCATCGTGGTGCTCGTGGCGGCGAGCTTCGACTACCGGCTCCTGCGCGTCTACGCCGGCCTGATCTACGTGTCCTCGTTGGTGCTGCTGGTTCTCGTGCGGACTCCGCTCGGAACGACCGTCAAGGGCTCGCAGCGGTGGTTCGAGCTCTTCGGGTTCCAGCTCGCCCCCTCCGAGATCGCCAAGATCGCCCTGATCTGCATGCTGGCGGCGTTCCTATCGGAGGTGCGATCCGACCTCACCCTGCCGGACATGTTCCGCGCCGCGGGGCTCGCCGCGATCCCAGGGGTGCTCGTCTTCCTGCAGCCCGACCTCGGCACGTCGATCGTCTTCGTCGCGATCCTCTTCGGCATCCTCGTGGTCGCCGGGACGCGGCCGCGGTACCTCGGGGTCCTCGCCCTGACGGCGATCCTGCTGATCTTCGCGGGGTTCCAGGTCGGTTTGGTGAAGGAGTACCAGCTGCAGCGTCTGCAGGCGTTCCTGGACTCCGACAACGCGGACGCAGCCGCCGTGTACAACCGGGATCAGGCGGAGATCGCGATCGGGTCCGGGGGCTTGTTCGGACGTGGCTACCTCAACGGGCCGCAGACGAACCTGGACTTCGTGCCCGAGCAGCACACCGACTTCATCTTCACCGTCGTCGGCGAGGAGTTCGGGTTCTTCGGGGCGATGGCGCTGCTCGGCTTGTTCGGCATCGTGGTCTGGAGAGCATTCCGGATCGCGATGATCTCGAAGGACGCGTTCGGGACCTATCTCGCGGCGGGGATCGCGTCGATGCTGGCCCTGCAGATCTTCGTGAACGTCGGGATGGCGATCGGGATCATGCCGATCACGGGCATCCCGTTACCGTTCGTCTCCTACGGCGGGAGCTCGCTGTTGATCAACTGCGCGGCCGTGGGGATCTTGCTGAACGTGCACATGCGCCGATTCGCCTGAGCGCATCCGCCGGCCGGGCCGGTCCGGTGTCAGTCCACCTCGAGGGCGATCGTCCACAGGAAGGTCGAACCCTCTGGGCCGGACTTCTCGAGCACCACGTCTCCATCCATCGCGCGCGCCGCGGTGCGGGAGAGCGCGAGTCCCATCCCGGTCCCCTGATGCACCCGGATGTTCAGCTCCTCGAGCTGCTCGAGCGGGCCGAAGATCCGTTCGCTCTCGTGATCGGAGATGCCCCCACCTCGGTCGCTCACCCGAACCTCGATGACGCCCTCGCCGAGCGAGATGCGGACCTCGACGGGGGAGCCGTCCGGCGAGAAGCGGATGGCGTTGTCCACCAGCTCCTCCACCACGCGGCGGGCGACGGCTTTGTTCACGTGCGCCTGCGGGATCCATCCTTCGGCCTCGACGCTCATCCGCGGCTTGTCGTCGGCGACGGTGCGAGCGACCTCGGCGATGTCCACACGCTCGGTGAGCGCGGCGTCGATCGTGACCTCGAAGCGCGCGACGAGCCGCGACAGGTCCTGCGATCGCGCGACGAGCCGCTCGAGCAGGTCCTTCCCTTGTGCCTCGGTGAGGTTCCCCTTGGCGAGGGTCTGCGCCACCCCGAGGATCACGGTGACGGGGGTGCGGAGCTCGTGGGACAGGCGGGCGACCAGGTCGTGCCTTCGTGCCGCCCGCTCGACGAGGGCCTCCTGCGCCGCCTCGAGCTCGCGGCCGCGACGGCGCTCGCGGTCGAGCGCTTCCGTGAGGTCCCCGATCACCCGTGGGGTCACCTCAGGGCTGAGCACGGCCCCTCCCTCGGCGGCTTTCATGACGGCGTGGAGGATGTCGTCTCCGTCGGAGTCCTTCAGCACGTAGCCGGAGGCGCCGGCCACGAGCATCTCGCGCACGATCGCCTGGTCCTCGTGCCCCGAGAGCGCGACCACGCCCAGCGAGGGGTACCGCTCCTTGAGCAGGCGCGTGGCCTCGATGCCGTCCATCTCGGGCATCCGCACGTCCATGAGCACGACGTCCGGCTGCAGCTCTGCGACGAGGTCGAGCGCCCGGCTGCCCGACTCCGCCTCGCCGATCACGGTGAAGTTCCCCGCGTCGAGCAGAGACAGCAGCGATTCCCGGAAACCGGAGTTGTCGTCGACGACCAGCACGCGGATGCGGCGCACGTCAGTGTCGAGGTGGGGAAGGACCGCCCGCTCCATAGTTGTCCGAATAGTCGCAGCCCCAGGTCAACAGGGGTATCAGGCGCCCGCCCGTTTCACCCGGCCGCCGGGCCGACAGCCGGCTAGCCGGGAAGGACTAGTTCTCCGCGCCTGAGATGACCATCTTTCCGGATCCTTGGGGCCGGTCCCGGGGCGACGTCCCCGGGTCCGGTCCCCTGGTTGCTATCCTGTAGCCAGGTTTCCCGCCGGGCGCGCGGCCACTGTGGCTGCGGGTCCGCCCGGCGAGGTATGAGGAAGGCGAGGCCCCGGCCACGCCGGCCCCGGGTGATCCCGGCGAGCCGCGGCCGGGCGGCCCGCCGGGAAAAGGGTTTTTCGCGTGCGCAACGAAGCGCCGCAGGAGCCGGGCGACCAGGTCGCCGCGCTCCCGCGCATCGAGGACATCCACGACGATCACGCGCCGGCTGCTCGACGCCGGCTGCTCGCTCGCTCGCTGGACCACTCGACCGCGGCGACCCGAACCCCCGAGGACCGCCGCCTACCGGCATCCCCGCCTCCTCCACGGAGTCGAAGGGAGCACGGATGACCGAAGAGCTCGCCCGGCACGAGGGCGGAACGAACACCGAAGAGGGATCCACGCCGAGCGTGGCGGAGGGGCCGGCCGGCGAGACCGCCGGGACGGCAACCACACCGGCGAGGCGCCGGCGCAGTCGCGGCGGACGCGGCAGGGGCGGCAGGGGCCGCTCGACGAGCGCGAGGCCCGCCACCGACACCGCGACCGCAGGATCCGGAACCGAACCCGGGGGCGACGGCCAACCCGAGGTGGACCTCGATCGCCAACCCGGTGAGACCGAACGGGTGTCGACGGCGACGATCGTGGACGCGGACGCGCCCTCCGACTCGCCGGGAGCGGGAACGACGACCTCTCCCGCCCGCCGGCGACGCAGTCGCGGCGGACGCGGCCGGGGAGGCCGCGGTCGCACGTCGGGAACGGGCACGAGGCCCGCCGGAACGGACGGCGCGAAGACCGCTGCATCGGACGCTGAACCGGACGCCGGTATGGACGCTGCGGAGTCGATCTCGACCGAGGAGGCTCCGGCCGCCGCAGCCTCGGATGGCGACGGCGCTCAGGGCGCGACCGGTCGCGGACGGCGGACCCGCAACCGCCCGCCGGCGCAGGAGTCGTGGTGGACGCGGCCGTTCGAAGAAGCCGCCCGCCGCCGATGCGGAAACCGCCGACTCGGCATCGGCCGATGCCTCCGAGGAGGCCGCCACGCCACGGCGAGCCAAGTCGACGGCAACGCGCTCACGCTCGCGAACGTCCACGAAGGAAGCGGCCGGCACGGCAACGAGGCCGAGGACGACCCGCGCGAAGGTCAAGGAAGACGAGGAGGCCGCCCCCACCTCGACCCGGCTCAAGCGGCAACGCCAGAGCCGGCAGGTCCGGCGTCACCGCGACGTCATGCCGATGGTCGCGCGCGTCACCGACAAGCTCATGGTGATCACGGAGCACGGCGATCGCGATCAGATCGCGGTGCTCGAGGGACGCGACCTCGTCCAGCATTACGTCACCCGCCAGGGCTCCCACTCGATGGTGGGCAATGTCTACCTCGGGCGGGTGCAGAACGTGCTGCCCGGGATGGAAGCCGCGTTCGTCGACGTCGGCCGCGGCCGGAATGCGGTCCTGTACGCGGGCGAGGTCAACTGGTCGCTCGAGGATCTCGAGGGCGCACCTCCTCGCATCGAGCACGTCCTCAAGAGCGGGCAGTCCGTCCTCGTGCAGGTGACGAAGGACCCGATCGGCGGCAAGGGCGCACGCCTCACGGCGCAGATCTCCCTGCCGGGCCGATACCTGGTCCTTGCTCCGAACTCGAACGTGACCGGGATCAGCCGGCGTCTGCCCGACGAGGAACGCCGGCGCCTGAAGACGATCTACCGACAGCTCAAGCCTGGTCCCCACGGACTGATCGTGCGAACCGCGGCCGAGGGCGCGAGCGAGGAGGCCCTCGCGGCCGACCTGGAACGCCTGGTCGCCGAGTGGGAGGGCATCGAGAAGCGCGCGAAGCGAGCGAAGGCGCCGGCCAGCGTGTACGAGGAGCCCGAGCTCACGCTCCGGGTCGTTCGAGATCTGTTCACGGACGAAGAGTTCAGGGAGCTCGTCACGGACTCCTCGAGGATCTTCCGGTTGATCGTCGACTACCTGCGCGACATCGCGCCCGACCTGCTCCCGAAGGTTCGTCTGCACGAGGGCAAGCTGCCGGTATTCGAGGAGTTCAACATCGTCGAGCAGATCCACAAGGGGCTGGACCGCAAGGTCTGGCTCCCCTCGGGCGGCCACATCGTGATCGACCGGACCGAGGCGATGACGGTCATCGACGTGAACACGGGCAAGTCGGTCGGCAAGACGAACCTGGAGGAGACGGTCGCGAACACCAACATCGAGGCGGCTCGAGAGGTCGCGCGCCAACTGAGGCTCCGCGACATCGGTGGGATGATCGTCATCGACTTCATCGACATGCTCTTGGATAAGAACAAGGACAAGGTCATCGACGCGATGAAGGAGGCCCTGGCCCAGGACAAGTCCCGGAGCCAGGTCTTCGACATCAGCCCGCTCGGCCTGCTGGAGGTGACGCGCAAGCGCGTCTCTGGTGGACTGCTGGATGCGTTCTCGGAAACCTGTCCGCAGTGCGAGGGCAGGGGACTGATCCTGACCTACGACGTCGACTGAGCGGGTTGTCGGCTCCCCGAGCGCGGGCCCGTTCATCAAGAGGAGGAAACAACGATGTATGCGGTGATCAGGACGGGCGGCAAGCAACACAAGGTGAAGCCCGGCGACATCATCGAGGTGGAGTCCATCCATTCCGACGGCGACACCGTCACCTTTCAGCCGTTGCTGGTCGTGGACGACGAGGGCCAGACCCACGCTGGAAAGGACGTCGAGAAGGCCGTCGTCACGGGCAAGCTGCTCGGCGAGCAGAAGGGCGACAAGGTCCACGTCTTCAAGTACAAGAACAAGTCCGGCTACGCGCGCCGGCAGGGGCACCGCCAGACGCTGACGCTGCTCGAGATCTCCGAGATCAAGCTGGCGACCAAGAAGGCCCGCCAAGAGGCGCCGACAGAAGGACACCGAGCCCGCCGAGGAGCCCGCAGCGGCCGGCGGTGTGGGATCAGAAGGGGCTCAAGTAGCGAAGCGGTAGCCCCAACAGTGATGCCTTCGCCTCGCGAAGGCATCACTGGCTAAGATTGGTAGCCTCGGAGGCGTTATGGCGCACAAGAAGGGTGGCGGGTCCTCCCGCAACGGTCGCGATTCCGAGTCCAAGCGGCTCGGCGTGAAGGCGTTCGGCGGTCAGTCGGTGACCGCCGGCTCGATCATCGTGCGCCAGCGGGGGACGAGGATCCACCCGGGCAAGGGCGTCGGCAAGGGTGACGACGACACACTGTTCGCCACCGCCGACGGGCTCGTGAAGTTCCACGAGTCCCGGGGCAAGCGCTTCGCCTCGATCGAGGCCCGAGAGTCCGCGGAACGAAGCGCCACCGCAGCCGAGTCGAGCTAAGACCCCGTCCGGCGCTCCGCCGTCAACGCCTCCTGGACCGCTCGCTCCCACTCGCGGAGGACCTGCTTCTTCTCGCGGTTCGCGATCCCGAGATAGCTCGCGTTGCGACGACGGATCTTTCGGGGCGATCCCCCCGCCAGCGGTCCGAGGACGGCTTTCCGCGACTCGTCGGGTGGAACCAGCGCCGGGGGCTGCACGAAGTAGAACGCGGTTCGCCTCGGTCCCCGGCTGGGCTCGTGGACGATCAGGAGCACCGGGGAGCCGCGGAGGCGCCGGGCCCGCGCGATCTCGGCGAGTGGATACCGGCGCTCGGATCCCTGGCCCTCACGCGGGGTGAAGACCACGGCTTCGGTCTCGAGCGCGAGCGAACCTTGCACCTCTTTCAAACTCGAGCCGGGCTCGAGCTCGACCGTCCAGACGGTGACCGGCGAAGGCATGCGGCCATGATGCCGCGCGCCGTCGGCTTTCCGCCACAATCACGGGCATGGCGTTCGTCGACGAGGTGACCGTGTTCGCGCGCGGCGGCAAAGGAGGGGACGGCTCGGCCGCGCTCCTGCGTGAGCCGTACAAGCCGAGAGGCGGCCCCGACGGTGGCGACGGCGGAGACGGCGGAGACGTCGTCTTCGAGGTGTCGACCGGCATCCACGATCTGAGCGTCCTCGCGAACGACCCTCACCTGCGGGCGGAGGCCGGCGCCGCTGGGGGCCGCAACAAGCGAACCGGCGCGGCCGGCGCCGATGTCGTCGTCCAGGTTCCGAGGGGAACCCGCGTCGAGGACGAGCAGGGACTCGTCGCGGACCTCGTCGACGTTGGGAAGCGAGCCGTGGTTGCGCGCGGCGGACGCGGGGGGCGGGGGACCGTCTCGCTCGCCACCGCTCGCGACCGCGTACCCCGGGTGGCCGAGGCCGGCGAGCCGGGCGAGGACCGCCGGCTCTCCGTCGAACTCCGCACAGTCGCCGACGTCGGCCTCGTCGGGTTGCCGAACGCCGGTAAGTCCACGCTCCTTTCCGTCCTGACCGCGGCTCGTCCCAAGGTGGCGGACTATCCCTTCACCACGCTCTCGCCCAACCTCGGCGTCGCGGAGAGCGACGACCGGCGGTTCGTCGTCGCCGACGTGCCTGGTCTCATCGAGGGCGCGAGCGAGGGTCGCGGGCTCGGCCACCGGTTCCTGCGGCACGTGAGCCGGTCGCGAGCGCTCGTGCTGGTCGTCGATCTCGCCGCGGCCGACCCGGGCGCCGACCTCGCGACGCTCCGAGGCGAGCTCGAGGCGTACGACCCGGAACTCGTCCGGCGTTCGTCGATCGTGGTGGGGACCAAGCTCGACCTCGTGCCCGACGCCGATCCGCAAGCGGTTCTGGGGGCAGGGGCGATCGGTGTCTCCGCCGTGACGGGCGAGGGGTTACCGGTACTGCGCGAACGGCTGGCCGCGCTTGCAGCCGAAACCGAGGCCGCGGCGGAGACGCAGGAGGACTACGTGGTGCTCCGGCCCGCGCGCCCGCGGTTCGTCATCCGGCGCGAGGGGGAGCGGTTCCGGGTCGTCGGCCGAGGCGTCGAGCGATGGGTCGCCGAGTCAGACCTCGAGGACCCTCGGCTGGTCGCCCAGCTGCAGAAGCGACTCGTCAAGGAGGGCGTCGAACGGGAGTTGCTGGTTGCCGGCGCCCGGCGCGGCGATGAGGTCGTCATCGGCAGCACCGCCTTCGAGTTCCTGCCGGGAGAGGAGATCGCCGATGGGACATCGTGAGGACCTCCTGCGGCGAGAGGCCGAGGGCTGGGCGCACATCGACGCGCTCGTCGACGGCCTCACTCCCGAAGAGATCGAGCGCGTCGGGCTCACGGACGAGGGCTGGTCGGTCAGGGACATGATGTGGCACGTGGCGGCGTGGTCCGAGGACACCGCGCGGGTGCTCCGGGAGATCGAGGCCGGCACCTGGGACGGCGAGGATCCGTCCGAGGCACCGGGGTACACCGACCGGGTGAACCGCGAGTGGTTCGCGCGCTCACGCACGATGGAGGTCGAGGAGGTCCACTCGGCCTGGCACGCGATGCGCGCCCGGATGCTCGAGGCGTTCGGCGCGCTCGGCGAGGTCACGCCCGACGCCGTCGACTGGTTCGAAGAAGCGGGCCCTGCGCACTACGCGGACCATCTTCCCGATCTGCAGGCGTGGGTCGAGCGGATCGGCTCGAGCACCTAGCCGAAATCCGGGTCCCCGGGGGCCGCCGCCGTAGGATGGCCGCGTGGGGCGGCGGCTCGGCGTCATGGGCGGAACGTTCGACCCGATCCATTACGGGCACCTCGTGACGGCCGAGGAGGCCCTCGTCCAGTTCGCGCTCGACGAGGTTGTGTTCGTCCCGACGGGCCAACCCTGGATGAAGCAGGAGCGTGAGGTCTCTCCCGCCGAGGACCGCTACCTGATGACGGTGATCGCCACCGCCAGCAACCCGCGGTTCCGCGTCTCGCGGATCGAGGTCGAACGAGAAGGACCGACGTACACCGTCGACACGTTGAAGGCGCTCGGTGCGGAGAACCCGGACGCGGAGCTGTACTTCATCACCGGTGCCGACGCGATGCGCGAGATCTTCGAGTGGAAGGATCCGGACGGTGTCCTGTCGCTCGCGCACTTCATCGCAGCGACCAGGCCCGGCTACGACCTCACGAGGTTCGAGGCGAAGGACGCGCCGCGGCATCCGAACGTCAGCGTGATGCACATCCCGGCGCTCGCGATCAGCTCGACCGACGTGCGCGAGCGGGTCCACGACGGCCGCCCGATCCGCTACCTCGTGCCCGAAGGCGTGAAGAGCTACGTCGAGAAGGCGGCGCTGTACCGGTGACGCGGCGCCCGTGGGCCGCCCTCGCCGTCGTCCTCCTCCTCGCGGTCGGCGCGATGACCTGGCTGGTGCTGAGCGCGAACGACGATCGCGACGCGCCGCCGCCGAACACGGAACGGGTGAGTGGGCTGACGTTGGTGGTGGTCGAGACCGACGCGGCGTCGTTCGGAGCGGTCGTCGGCTCGACCGGTGACACGGACGGCGCCCTCGTCCTCCCGACCGAGATCCAGGTCACGATCCCCGGCCAGGGCGACGCCACACTCGGCGATGCGTTGGAACTGCCCCCGCGCCAGGCGGCGACGACGGTCGCGAACGTGCTCGGGGTCTGGGTCGACCACTACCTGGTGATCGACGAGGAGCGACTGGCGGCGATCGTGGACGGCGCAGGCGGCATCTCGGTCGGGAACGACACGAGGCGTGGGTCCGAGGTGCTCTCGATGCTCGAGGACGCCGGTGCGGGTGCGGCGTCGGCCTTCTCGCTCGTGCTCGCGGGCCTGCTGGCGGATGTCGAGTGGGATCCGGCGGTCCTGCCCGACGCCGACTCGGCCTCGTCGGTGGTGGAGGTGCTCGAGGCGGCCCGCGGCGCGAACGTCTTGGCCATCCCGTCGGTGCAGGCGGCGGAGGGGATCTTCGTCTCGGAGCCGGACGCCATCCGGCAGTCGATCGTCGATGCCTTCGGTGGTCCCGATCGCGAGGTCGTCCGCGTGATCGTGCTGAACGGGAGCGGGGTTCCCGGCGTGGGAGAGCTCATCGCCGAACGGATCGTCCCCGGTGGGTTCCGGATCGTCGTCTCGGAGAACGCGGCGAACTTCGACCACGAGGAGACGCTGGTGGTGGTCGGCTCGGCCGACGACGTCGGTCTCGGTGAGCGTGTGCGAGACTTGCTCGGGACGGGGAGCGTGAACGTTTCCCTCTCGTCGGGGATCGCCCCCGTGACCGTGGTCGTCGGGAAGGACTTCACCGGGTGATTGCAAGCGAAGGACGGCGTGCCGGGTAGGGCCACGCAGTCCGAGGAGAGCCGCGAAGCCGCCGTCGCCGCCGCACGCTCGGCGTCCGCCAAGCAGGCCGAGGGTGTGGCGATCCTGGACGTCCACGGCCTGATCGTCATCACGGATTACTTCGTGATCGCCTCGGGCGAGACGGAACGCCAGGTCCGAACGATCGTCGAGGAGGTCGAGAAGGCGCTCCGCGATCTCGGCCGAAAGCCGGTCCGCCGCGAGGGCGAGACCGAAGGCCGCTGGGTGCTCCTGGACTACGTCGACGTCGTGGTGCACGTATTCGCCGACGAGGAGCGCGAGTACTACGACCTCGAGCGCCTGTGGCGAGACGCCCCGCGCGTCGATTGGGACGAGAACGGAGCGGCGAGCTCCTCGGGGTAGCGTTCAGAGACCTCGGAACCGTTCGATAGACTGACCACCCGTTGGGCCCATAGCTCAGTTGGTAGAGCGCATGGCTGGCAGCCATGAGGTCGGGGGTTCGAGTCCCCCTGGGTCCACCATCGAGCCCTTGTGTGAACCGGAGCAGGGACGCGAAGGGCTCCACGTATGTGAAATCGGCGATCGCGCCGTCCCGAAAGCAGATCGTCTGGAAGAACTTGGTTCCACATCCTGCGTCCGGCCGTTGCCACCGGACTGCCACAGATCGCCGCGCTCGCGTGTCAAGGGGACATGGAGCACGATCGGACAGGGGTGATATCGGCCGTGGATCGGGAGGCGGGTTTCCGCAGCCGGCTCGCCGAAGCGTACGTGCGGTCGGCGCCAGGCGGCATCCGGCTCGCGTACCTGCTGACCGGTGACCGGGCCGTCGCCGAGGACCTCGTCCAGGAGGCGTTCGTCCGGTTCGTGGGTCGGTTCCGGTTCCTCCGCTACCCGGACGACTTCGAGCCGTACCTGCGACGCACGATCGTGAACCTGTCGAAGAACCACTTCCGGCGTCGAGCGGTCGAGCGCGCGTACCTGGAGCGCGAGGGTCCGGGGGCCGAGGACGTCAGCACCGATCCAGACGTGGCAACGTACGACACGCTCCGTTCGGCGCTCCTTCGGCTCCCGGTCCGCCAGCGCACGGCGCTCGTCCTCCGCTACTTCGAGGACCTTCCTGACGCCACGATCGCCGAGCTTCTCCGCTGCCGCCCTGCCACGGTCCGCTCGCTCGTCGCCCGTGGTCTGGACGCGCTCCGAACGACCCCAGAGGTGATCGCATGAACGACACCGAGATCCGAGACCTCCTCGCCAGTGTCGCCGACGAGGTGCCGGCAACGCCCGTGGATCCTGACCCGTTGCTCCGACGCGGCTACCGACGGATGGCGAGGACGGCGCTCGCCGGCGCCGTCGGCATCACCTGCGCGATCGCCCTCGTCGTGGGCGGCGCCGGCCTGATCCGTTCGAGCGCGCCGACGACGATCCCGGCGAACGAGGGACAGCCGACCGGGCGGCCGGAGACCGTCACCGGGGAGACGACCGGCACGTGGACCGGCCCGTGTCTCGATTCGCAGGACGGACCGCCGCCGTCGGTGTGCCTTGGACCGCTCGATGAGGGGACGTACACGTCGCAGCGCTTCGAGCCCGCCCTCACCTTCACCGTCCCGGCCGGATGGAACAACCCGTGGGACACGCGCGGCTCGTTCGACCTGTGGACGCCGGGGTGGTCGGACGGGGCGGAGGATCCGGACGATCCGACGATCCAGGGATCTACCTCTTCGATCAGGCGGGGCTGACGGTCCACCGCGACGCCCGCGCCCGCCGCGAGGGTTGCTCCGACGCCGTCGACGCCGGGGCCGGCACGTCCGCGCTCGAGCTCGCGACCTTGGTGAGCGAGCATCCAGGTATCGCAACGGGTGGGCCGTCGCCGGTGGAGATCGGCGGGCTCGCGGGATACCAGCTCGACGTGTCGATCGCGGAGACGTGGCCCAAGAGCAGCTGTCCCGGGATGGAAGGGTTTGTGACGGTGGAGCCACTCGACGGGGCCTTCCTCGCCGAGGGGCAAGGATTGCGGGAGTGGTACGCCACCTCGCGGCTGATCCTGCTCGATCTGCCGGACGGCGGGAACGTCCTGATCCAGATCGACGGCACCGAGGTGGACGCCGCGATGCCGGTCGTGCGCTCGTTCGAGTTCGACCTGAACTGAGGCACCCCGGCGCGTTCTTCTGCTGGGACTGTCTCTGATGGAAGGGAGCGGCACGATGAAGACCCGCCACGGACGTTCCCTCGCGTTGGTCATCATGCTCGCGCTCGGAGCATGTACATCGGGTTCGGAGGCGGCGGACGGTCCGGCCTCCTCAGGACCGACTCCGAGCGACGCGGAGACCACGGGGCCGAGCGAGACGGCTCCCGTTCCGACGATCCAGGACATCATGGAGCTCGCGCCCTTCGCACCGCTCGAGCCCGGGACCTACTCCATCGACCCCGACCTCGACCCCTCCACCCCACTCCGCGTGGTGTACGAGGTTCCCTTCGAGGGATGGTCGATGTGGATCGGCGCGACCAAGCCCGCGGATGATGGGCACGTCATGGTGAGCATCACCACCGTGACGAACCTCGTCAGTGATGGGTGCCGCGACCATTCGTGGGCCGATCCACCGGTCGGGCCGGGCGTGGACGACCTCGCTGCCGCGCTGGCGGACCTGGCACCGTTCCGGGTGACGTCGCCCCCGAAGGACGTGACCATCTACGGCTACAGCGGGACGAACCTGGAACTGACCGTGCCCGACCTGCCGGTCGAGGGGGAAGGAGATGACCGCCGCTTCGCTCGATGCGCCGGCGGCACCCTCAAGAGCTGGGTCGCGGCGATCGACACAGCGCCTGGGGACGCGTTCTACGGTTACAACGGCGAGCCTGGCCGCACCGAGGAATTCTGGATCCTCGACGTCGACGGCACCCGCCTGATTATCGAGGCGAACTGGTCGCCCGCCTCTCCCAGGAAGGACGTGGCCGAGATGCGGGCGGTCCTCGACTCGATCCGCATCGAGCCCTGACCTACTTGAGGTAGCCGAGGCCGCTTGACCCTGGAGCGCCTGAAGCAGCGGCAGGCGATTCACACATCGTCCAGCCAGGTCCACCAGCGCCGGTCTGCCTGCCGAGAGAGCTCGCACGTTGTCGGTAGGGTTCGAACATGGACCGAGCATCACTCGAAGCGGTCGTCCTCTATCTCGATGACGGTGGCATCCGGCACCTCTCTCCCCATGGGGACCAAACCGTCCGAGCGCCGTGGGATCCGGATCTCGACCCGCATGAAGTGATCGTGGACGCCGTTGCCGAGCTTGGTCTCACCCCGATCATGGTGCACTCCACCTCATGGAGGGTCGTGCGGCAGCAGATCCTGCTCACGTTCCTCGTGGTCGTGGAGCCACCCGAGCATGTCCCGGCCACCTACGAGGTCCAGCTCGTCACGCGGGCGCAGCTGGCACGCGGACGAGCGACCGGCCCTCCGCCGGAGGTGCACCTGTCTCAGGTCGTGGAGCACGGCCTCCGACATCTCGCGTGGCTCGTGCGTGGAGACGAGGTCATCCACGAAGCCCTCGCCGACTGGTCGCGGACC
This sequence comes from uncultured Actinomycetes bacterium, assembly GCA_963786805.1. GTDB lineage: Bacteria > Actinomycetota > UBA4738 > UBA4738 > HRBIN12 > CALGFI01. The sequence continues at coordinate 61,141 of CAWBAK010000004.1, read as the reverse complement.
CTGAGCCACTACGAGCCGGAGCCGTTCCGCGCATTCGGTCGAGAACCGGGATCGTAGGCGAGGTCTCGGGATCACCGGTCGCGCGTGAAGCTAGTGGGCGAGCTCCATCGGAGCCTGACTTGCCAAACTCGACAGCAGGCGATCGGCCGCCGCTTGGAACCGCGCGAGGTCGCCGTACGGCCGCGCGACGAGCATGGCGCCCTCCAGGCTGCTGACGATCAACCGGGCCGCGTCCTTCGCCGTTCCGGTGAACTCGAGCGTTCCCTCGTCCTGGCCCTGCACGAGGACCTTCTCGAGCCAGGCCTCGTTCTCGTCGAAGAACCGGATCACGGAGTTCCGCATCGGCTTGGGGAGTGTCTGGTACTCGGCGGCGAGCATGCCGCACAGGCACATCCGCTTGCCGCGAAGCACATCCGCATAGATCTTCGCGTAGGCATCGAGCTTCGCGAGCGCCTCGGTGGGTGAGGTGTCGATCGCGGCGAGCGCCTCGAGGAATCGGGTCGCGTAGCGCTCGATGAGCGCCTCTCCGAGCTCGGCCTTGCCGGCGAAGTGGTAGTGCAGGCTCGCCTTCGTGATCTTGAGCTCGGCCGCGACGTCCGCATAGCTGAAGCCGTTGTAGCCGCGGGTCTGGATCAGCCGCTCGGCGACGTCGAGGACCTTCGCCGCGGTCCCGGTCTCGCTCCGCTTCGCCGCCACGGGCACATCCTCCCTCATCCTGCGGATCCGAGTTGACTTCCTATCTACTAGTAGGTAAGGATACCCGGGTTGGAGCAGGTTGGCCAGAGGAGGGGAGGACACGATGCAGGGCACGGAGACGCAGGAGACGGCCCACAAGACGTTCGAGAAGCCCGAGGAGACCCGGGAGTTCCCGAAGGGCAGGGCGGAGATCCTCACGGTGAGCGGCGCCGAGCTCGGACGGCTCGTCTTCGAGCCGGGCTGGCGCTGGTCGAACGACCTGAAGTCGATCGCAGGCACGGAGAGTTGCGAGGCACCGCACTTCCAGTACCACGTGAGCGGGCGGCTCGCGATCCGCATGGACGACGGCACCGAGTTCGAGGCCGGCCCGGGGGACGTGACGTCGCTTCCGCGCGGTCACGACGCCTGGGTCGTCGGCGACGAGCCCGTCGTCGTCGTGGATTGGTTCGGCGCGAGCAACTACGCGAAGGGGAGTTAGCGGCTCACCGGATGCAGCCGCCTTCGCCGTCGGGCCGCGATGTGCGGCTGCATGACGTCGGTCGTGCCCCGGAAGATGTACGAGATCGCTCGCCGGACACGAGCAGCACGTCCCGGTGATCGAGCGTGCTCATGGGCTTCGCCCCTCTGCGGGGCGAACCACAGTAGGAGCGACTCCGCGCTCATGTAGTGGTTCACGAGCGCCCGCCGCATGCCTTGCCGTCCGCGTTCGCGCAGGGAGCGGTGCAAGAGGTCGCGCCGTCGAAGACGAGCGCCGCGGCCTCTCAGCTCCGACCGTCAACGGCCGTCCTCCTTCGTTCGATAGCGGAGACCCGTAGGCCTCGCGGGTGCAGTCGAAGCGCGGGATCGTCCTGTTCGCGCGTCGGGATACAGGACACCGGCGCGATGGGAACCCGGGATCACCCAGAGGCAGCCGTTCTCCACGGTCGCATCGTCGAGCGTCGATCCAGCACGGCTGCGATGTGACCGGTCGCGGGTGCCTCGTCGGGATGTGCGTCGTCGTCCTGATGCCAGGCCTGACCGGGTTTGCCCTCGGACTTGATCGAACGAGCATGCGACTGCATCATCTTCACGTTCGGCCCGATCACGACCTTGTTCAGGGCCCGAACCGCCGCGGGAGGAGCGCGTACGGGCGTCCGCTCACGATCCCTCCTGCGAGCCCGCCGTAGTAGCTCTTCTGCGGGAAGTGGATGCACAGGTAGGTTCGGCGCAGCACCGGATTTCGTCGTCATCGAGCTCGGCCGCGGGCTACGACCCCGTCGATGGCTCCGCGATCGCCGCGGCAGATCGGACGGACTCGGCCCTGCGCCTCGACGCCCAGCAGGTCGGGTTCGACGCGACGTCAGGAAGCCGTTTCCTAGGCTAACGCCTTGCGATCGATCTCGCCCGCGGCTTGGATCCCGGCGGAAGCCGGGCCGCGCGTGGTGCGGTCGTCTCCGAGACGCCGCATCGCTCCTCCGGTTGGTCGGGCCGTTCGGGCCGTTCGCCCTCGCATCGTCGGACGTAGCCTGTCGGAAGATGGGGTCTTGCGTCCAGAGTTCCGGGCCGCAGACCCGACGGAGAGCGAGGGGAGCGACCGTGGCCGACGAGCTCGAGGGCAGGATCGATGCCCTCTACGCCCTGCCCCTGGACCGCTTCACGCCCGAGCGCGACGCGCTGGCCAAGGAGCTTCAGGGCACCGGGGACGGCGAGGCCGCGAAGCGGGTCAAGGGGCTGCGCAAGCCGGTCGTCTCCGCCTGGGGTCTGAACGCGCTCGCGCGTGAGGACCCGGAGGGGATCGGCGAGCTCCTCGAGCTCGGCACTCGGCTCCGCGACGCACAGCGGCGAGCGCTCTCGGGCGGGGACGTCGAGCCGCTTCGCGAGGCGACGGACGAACGCCGGCGCCTCGTGGGACGGCTCGCCCGGAAGGCCTCGGCGATCCTGGAACGGGCGGGGACGTCGGCCGGCTCGCACGAGGACGACCTGTCCTCCACCCTCGATGCGGCCGCCGTCGACGAGGAGTCCGGCGAGCTGCTCCGTTCCGGACGCCTGACGAAGCCGCTGCAGCCGCCCGTCTCGTTCGGCGAGCCCGGGCTGCGGGTGCTCGAGGGTGGGAGAGGGGCGAAGCCGGCGGCGGCGAGCGCGGGCCGGAACCGCGAGGACGGCCACCGAACGACGACCCCGAGCGCGAGCAGGAGGCGAAGCGACTGCGGCGAGAGCTGGCCGAGGCCGAGCGCCGGGAGCGTTCCGCGGCCGCTGCCGCCGATCGAGCGCGGCGGCGGCACGAGGAGATCGAGGCGCGTCGCAGCGAGTCCCGCGAGTCCCTTCGCGCAGCCGAGAGCGAGCGGCGCGGAGCCGAGATGGAGCGGCGGCGCCTTGCGGCTCGGCTCGCCAAGCTGGAGTCCTGACCGCCGAGAACCCTCACACTTCGGACCCCATCGCGCGCCGCTCGCCGGATAGACTTCGCCGCCATGCGCATCCTCGTCGTCGGGACCGGGGGAGTCGGCGGATCCGTCGCGCCCATCGCGGCGCGACGCGATTTCTACGAGCACATCGTCTTCGCCGATCACCATCCCGGGCGGGCGCAGGCGTGTGGTCGACCGTTACGACGGCGGAACGGGCAGGTTCAGCGCGGCGGTCGTCGATGCCTCCGATCCCACCTCGGTCGCCGCCGTCGCCAAGGAGCACGGCATCGACCACATCCTGAACGCCGTCGACCCGCGGTTCGTCATGCCGGTGTTCGAGGGTGCCTTCGAGGCCGGCGCGACCTACATGGACATGGCGCTGTCGACCTCGGAGCCGCATCCCGAACGGCCGTACGAGCTCGTCGGCAAGAAGCTTGGGGACGACCAGTTCGCCCAGGCGTCGCGATGGGAGGAGGCCGGCCGGCTCGCCCTCGTGGGGTGCGGCGTCGAGCCGGGCCTGTCCGACGTGTTCACTCGCTACGCCGCGGACCACCTCTTCTCCGAGATCGCGGACGTGAACGTGCGCGACGGCGCGAACCTGGAGGTGCACGGCTACGACTTCGCGCCGAGCTTCTCGATCTGGACCACGATCGAGGAGTGCCTGAACCCGCCGGTGATCTGGGAGAAGGACCGCGGGTGGTACACGACCGAGCCGTTCAGCGAGCCCGAGCGCTTCACCTTCCCGGAGGGGATCGGCACCGTGGAGTGCGTGAACGTCGAGCACGAGGAGATCGTCCTGATCCCGCGGTGGATCGACTGCCGGCGTGTCACCTTCAAGTACGGCATCGGCGAGGAGTACATCGAGATCCTGCGGACGCTCCGCAAGCTCGGGCTGGACCGGACCGAGCCGGTCGAGGTCGGCGGCGTGGAGGTGTCGCCTCGCGACGTCGTCGCCGCCGTGCTGCCCGAGCCGGCGACGCTCGGCGACAAGATGACCGGGAAGACGTGCGCGGGGACCTGGATCACCGGGACGGGGATCGACGGCGGTCCGCGCGAGGTCTACCTGTACCACGTCGCCGACAACGAGGAGACGTGGCGGCGGGACGGCGCGCAGGCGGTCGTGTGGCAGACGGCGATCAACCCGGTGATCGCCTTCGAGCTCCTCGCGACCGGCGTCTGGAGTGGCGTGGGGGTCCTCGGGCCGGAGGTGTTCGACCCGGTCCCGTTCCTGGATCTCCTGAAGGAGTACGGCTCGCCCTGGGGCATGGAGGAGCGAACGCCGGCGCAGTCCTGAGGGCGCCCTGCCTAAGGTTGCGCGCTCGCGCGTTCGATATTTCTCCCAGGTCCCGACGGGGACCGGCGGAGGCATTCCGGCGTGTCGATGGAGATGAGCCGTGCGATCGGCGGCCAGGGATCCCCTTTGGATGGAACCTCAACGGCGTCATCGACCCTTTGGGGCTCCTGGAGGCGACCCCCGAGTGCCTGGTGGTCGCGGCCGTGGACGGCCGCGTCGTGTACGCGAACCATCGCGTGGAGCAGTTGTCGGGCTTCTCGCGTGGTCGAGCTGACCGACCGGCTGGTCTCGGACCTCGTCCTGGTCGGCGTCCCGCTCTCCGGAGCGGTCGCCGGGGGAACGGTCGAAGGAACGTGCCGTCGCAAAGACGGAGGCGAGATCCCCCTCGAGGTGCACATCGGGACGGTTCAGGGCACCGACGGCTTGTACATCGTCCTCACGCTTCGGGACCTCTCCGCGATGCGCGCCGCCGAATCCGCGCGTTTCGAGACCGAGGCCAAGTACCTCGCCCTCGTCGAGGGCATCCCGGCGATCACCTACATCGATCCGGTGGACGAGAATCAGAGCTCGATCTATGTCAGCCCGCAGGTCACGCAGCTCCTGGGCATCAGCCAGGAGGACATGGCTCGAGGACATGACCGCGTGGCGGCGCCACGTTCATCCCGAGGACATCGAGCGCGCGTGGGACGAGTACGTCGAGGCGTACAACACCCACGAGTCACTCAACCACGAGTATCGGATGGTCCACGCGGACGGTCACGTCATCTGGGTGAGCGAGCAGGCTTCCGTGATCCGCGACGAGCAGGGCGAGCCTTGGCTGATCCAGGGCGTGATCTTCGACATCACGGAACTCAAGAAGGCCGAGGAAGAGGTCTCGTTCCTCGCGTACCACGACAAGCTCACGGGACTTCCCAACCGTGTCCTCTTCGAGGAGATGCTCGAGCTCGCGCTGGCGCGCGCCCGCCGGTACGACCTCGGGGTCGGGGTCCTCTATCTCGACCTCGACAACTTCAAGCTCGTGAACGACTCGCTCGGCCACCACGTCGGCGACCAGCTGCTGCGAGAGCTCGCCGAGCGTCTGCGCGGATGCACTCGAGAGACCGACCTCGTTGCGCGTCAGGGCGGGGACGAGTTCCTCCTGTTGCTCTCCGACCTGGAGGGCGAGGGCGCCGGAGCCGTTTCCCAGCTCGCGATCGCCGAGTCGGTGGCCGTGCGAGTGCGCGACGCGATGCTCGAACCGTTCGACGTGTCCGGGACCCCCTTCTACACGACGGGAAGCATCGGGATCAGCCTGTACCCGCGAGACGGAGACGATGCGGAGACGCTGATGCGGAACGCCGATGCGGCCATGTATCAGGCGAAGAGATCCGGACCCGCGAACTACGTGATCTACGCGAACGACAGCGAGGAGCTGGTGGACCGGCTCTCGTTCACAACCCGCCTGCGACGCGCGGTCGCCGAGCAACACTGGGAGCTGCACTACCAGCCGGTCGTCGAGCTCGCGACGGGGAAGATCGAGGGCGTCGAGGCACTGGTGCGATGGCGCCATCCGAACGGCGGTCTCACCCTTCCCGGAGAGTTCATCCCTGTGGCAGAAGAGCTCGGCCTGATCGAGGCGATCGGCGACTGGGTGATCGGAGAGCTTGCGCGCCAGGCGGGAGAGTGGCAAGCCGAGGGGCACGAACTCACGGTGGGCTTCAACCTGTCTCCTCGCGAGCTCTGGTCCACGCACCTGCCGGAGCGAGTCCTCGGAAAGCTCAAGGCCTCCGGCGTCGATCCTCGGAGCGTCGTGGTGGAGATCACGGAGTCCACCGCGATGGCCGACCCCGACCGGACGCAGAAGATCCTCACGGAGATGCATGCATGGGGGATCTCGATCGCCCTCGATGACTTCGGGACGGGCTATTCGTCGCTTTCCCGGCTCAAGCATCTGCCGGTCGACATCCTGAAGCTCGACGCATCGTTCGTGTCGCGCGTGGACACCGACCCCGACAACGCGAACATGGTGCGAGCGATGATCGACCTGGCGGAGAACCTCGGCATGACCCCGCTCGCCGAGGGGATCGAGACGGAGGGCGAGCTGGCGTTCCTCGTCGAGCACGGGTGTCGGCTCGGTCAGGGGTTCCTGCTCGGTCGTCCGATGCCTGCCTCGGAGCTGAGCCTACTTCTTCGCGCTCAGAGCTGATCGCTCCGCGTCAGCGGTTCGTTACCATTCCCCGCGATGCGTCCCTACGATCCGACCCAGATCGAGCCCAAGTGGATCGAGCGGTGGGAGTCCGAGGGCCTGTACCGGGCCTCGGAGGATCCCGACGACCCTCGGCCCCGCTTCTACGCCCTCGACATGTTCCCGTACCCCTCGGGCGACCTGCACCTGGGTCACGCCGAGGCGTTCAGCGGCGGGGACGTCATCGCCCGCTTCCGATGGATGCAGGGGAACAACGTGCTGCACCCGATCGGGTGGGACTCGTTCGGGCTCCCCGCCGAGAACGCCGCGATCAAGCGCGGCGTCCATCCGAAGGAGTGGACCTACGCGAACATCGACCAGCAACGCCGTTCCTTCCGGCGCCTGGGGATGTCGTTCGACTGGACGCGCCAGCTCCACACCTCGGACCCCGAGTACTACCGATGGACGCAGTGGCTGTTCAAGCGGTTCTTCGATCGGGGCCTCGCCTATCGGAAGAAGGCGGCGGCCAACTGGTGTCCCAACGATCAGACGGTTCTCGCGAACGAGCAGGTGGTCAACGGAGCGTGCGAGCGGTGCGGGACGCCGGTGGTCCGCAAGGACCTGACGCAGTGGTTCTTCAAGATCACCGACTACGCGCAGCGCCTGCTCGACGACACGCAGGAGCTCGAGTGGCCCGAACGCGTCATCACGATGCAGCGGAACTGGATCGGCCGCTCCGAGGGCGCGTCGGTCGAGTTCGAGATCGCCGAGACCGGCGACCGCGTCGAGGTGTTCACGACGCGGCCGGACACGCTGTGGGGCGTCACGTTCTTCGTCTTCGCGGTCGAGCACCCGCTCGTCCCCGAGCTGGCCCGGGCCGGAGGTGTCCCGGCGGAGGCGGCCGCGATGATCGAGGCGCTCCGCTCGACCCCGCTCACCGTTCGCGAGGAGGCGGACACGCGCGAGGGCGTGAACCTCGGCGTCCACGCCGTGAACCCGGTGAACGGAGAGCAGGTGCCGGTGTTCGTCGCGCCGTACGTGTTGATGGCGTACGGCACGGGTGCGGTGATGGGTGTTCCGGCGCACGACCAGCGCGACTTCGAGTTCGCCCGGCATCACGGGCTGCCGATCCGGGTCGTCATCCAGCCGGAGGGCGAGGAGCGCGATCCCACCTCGATGACCGAGGCCCACGACCACGAAGGCGCGATGGTGAACTCCGGACCGTTCGACGGGCTGCGATCGCCCGAAGCGATCCCCGAGGTCGTCAAGTGGCTCGAGGAACAGGGCAAGGGCAGGGCCGCGGTCACCTACCGCCTGCGGGACTGGTTGCTGAGCCGTCAGCGGTACTGGGGAGCGCCGATCCCGATCGTCCATTGTCCGGATCACGGCGAGGTAGCCGTGCCCGAGGATCAGCTCCCCGTCCTGCTGCCCGACGACGTGGACTTCACGCCCGGCGGCGAGTCGCCCCTCGCCCGCCATCCGACGTGGAAGCACACCACCTGTCCGACCTGTGGCAAGGAGGCCGTCCGGGACACGGACACGATGGACACGTTCGTCGACTCGTCCTGGTACTTCTTCCGCTATTGCTCGCCTCACGAGGATCGCCAGGCCTTCGACCCGGAGAAGGTCGCCCGGTGGATGCCCGTCGACCAGTACACCGGCGGCGTCGAGCACGCGATCTTGCACCTGCTCTACTCGCGCTTCTTCACCAAGGTCCTCAAGGACATGGGGATGGTGAGCTTCTCCGAGCCGGCGCTCCGCCTGATGAACCAGGGACAGGTCATCTTCGGCGGGTCCTCGATGAGCAAGTCCAAGGGCAACGTCGTCGAGCCGATGCCGCTCGTCGAGCGGTGGGGCGCCGATTCGATGCGGGTCACGATGCTGTTCGCCGGGCCGTTCGAGGACGACATCGACTGGAAGCTGATCGAGCCCGACCCCGATCGCCGGCCGGCCGCGAACGCGTGGCTCGGTCGCGTGCACGCCGCCGTGTGGGAGGCCGCCGAGCGCGAAGCCGCGACCCAGGAGCCCGAGGAGCTGCGGCGCCTCACCCATCGAACGATCGAGGCCGTGACCTCGGACCTCGAGCGGTTCCGGTTCAACGTGGCCATCTCGAAGCTGCAGGTCCTCACGAACGAGCTGCGCTCGACCCTGGATTCCGGCGGGGGCGGGCGCGAGGCGGCAACGGCGCTGGTCCAGATGCTGGCGCCGATGGCCCCGTTCGTCACCGAGGAGCTCTGGCGCGAGGCGCTCGGGAACGCCGAGAGCGTGCACGTCTCCCGCTGGCCGGCCTTCGACGAGGCGCTGGCGAAGCGGGACCGGGTCGTCCTGGTCGTCCAGGTGGACGGGAAGGTTCGCGACCGGATCGAGGTGGACGCCGGCGCCTCCGAGGACGAGGTCCGGGACCTGGCGCTGGGCTCGGACAAGGTCAAGCGGGCGATCGACGGCCGGGAGGTCCGCCAGGTGATCGTGCGTGCGCCGCGCCTCGTGAACCTCGTCACGGCCGGCTGAAGCGCACGCCGCTTCGTTCCGGCCCCCGGCGCGGCACTCTGGCGGGCTCTGGGACCGGCGGAACTGACGGCTCAATCCATGGGGCGATAGGTCCGATAACCAATCCCGAGGCCATCGGGAGGTGGTCCGGTCCCCATTGGAGGTGGGTTGGAACCGATGAGCGCCGCCGGCTCCTTGTTCCCCGTTCAGGTTCCGGTCTCAAGCGGAGTCGGGGTCACCTCGCTCCGCAGCGAGCGATCGATCGCACTGATCCGATTGGTCGTGATCGCGGCCGTCGCCGCGATCTACGTGAACTCCCTCGGGATCCGGCGCGCCCTCGGCCCCACCGCCATCGTCGTCCTGACGCTGGCCGCGCTGTACGGGGTCACCAGCCTCATGGTGCTGGCGGGAGATCAGCTCCCGTCCTATCGCATGCGCTTCGTCACCCTGGTGATCGACATCTTGCTGATCACGCTCTGGGTGCAGTCGACGGGCGGGGCACGGAGCGAGTTCTGGACGCTCTACCTCATCGTCGTGGTCTCGGCCGCCCTTCGCTTCCGCCTCGCGGAGACGCTCGGCGTCTCGCTGGGTCTCACGATCTTGCACGTTTCGGCGACGATCCCCAGCGGGATCGCTCGGTCGCAGCTGATCTACCGGCCGACCGTGATGCTCGCCACCGGGTTCGCGGTCGGGCTCCTCTCGTACCAACGCGCGGAGCACCGTCGCGAACGGCACGACCTGGAGATGCTCGCCGAGTCCCGGGAGCTCGAGCTCGGGGAAGAGCGGGCCGAGGTCGAGCGCCTTCGCCGCGTGGACCTCAAGCGCTCGGAGTTCGTGGCGATCGCCGCGCACGAGTTCCGCACGCCGCTCGCGGCGATCATCGGCGTCATGAGCACGCTGAAGGCCCACGGCACGGCGATCCAAGCCGACGTTCGCGAGGAGCTCATCGACGGCGCCTCCTCGCAGGCCGAGCGCCTCGCTCGTCTCGTCGAGGACCTGCTGACGGTCTCGCGGATCGACGACGGCGTGCTGCGACTGCATCTTGAATCGGTCGACGTCCGTGAGCTGGTGAGCGACGCCGAGCGCGCCTCGGGGACGACCGGCCGCGTGGACCTCCGGATGCATCGCGTCGACCGGGTGGTCTGCGATGCCGACGCCGTCGTGCGGGTGCTCACCAACCTGCTCGACAACGCGAAGAAGTATTCGCCCGAGGAATCCCGGATCGCCGTCGAGATCACGCGCGACGAGCTCGCCATCCGTTTCGAGGTGCGAGACGCCGGCTACGGGATCGGCCTGAAGGACCGCGAGGCGGTCTTCCAGCGGTTCCACCGTCTGAGCGGCACCGGCAAGCCGGGCGCAGGGCTCGGCCTCTACATCTGCCGCGGGCTGATCGAGGCGCAGGGCGGGACGATCGTGGCGGACGAAGCGGTCGAGGGCGGCGCCGCGTTCCGTTTCACGCTGCCCCGACGAGCCGTTCACGCAGATGACGGGCGCAGCAGTGCCGTGACCGGCATCGCGGCCGCCTCCTCGACGCGGCTGTGACCCAGATCACGGCGCCCTCGCTCGGAGCCCGTTAGCTTCCTTCGCGTTCCCGCTCTCCCTCGTCGTTCCGCGGAGCAGGTCGCCGCGCGAGCCGATCGGAGGAGGTGCGCGTGTCGGGGGAGTCCATCCGCGATCGGCTCTCGGCGCTGTCTCGGGCGGAGCTCGTCGCGCTCATCGGCGTCGTCGCGATCACGGTGGCCGGAGCGGGTACCTGGTACCTGCGTTCGTTGCCCAAGCCCGTGGAGGTCCGCGCCTCGCCCGAGCGTCCCCCCGCGCCGGCGCCCGGGGCGACGACCTCACCCGCAGCCCTGATCCTCGTCGACGTCGCCGGATGGGTCCGCCGGCCCGGCGTCTACGAGTTCAGGGAGGGCTCCCGCGTGATCGATGCGGTGCAGGCTGCCGGCGGCGCGCGGGCGGGAGCCTTCCTGCAGAGCCTGAACCTCGCCGCACCGCTCGTCGACGGCACGCAGATCCTCGTTCCGAAGGACGGCGCGCCGCCACCGGCTCCGGTCGGCGGCGAGGTCGGAGGGGGCGTCTCGACCGGCGGCCTGGTGAACGTGAACACGGCCACCGCGATCGATCTCGAAACACTCCCCGGCGTCGGGGAGGTGATCGCCCAGGCGATCATCGACTACCGCACCCAGAACGGACCGTTCAGCTCGGTCGACCAGCTCCTCGACGTCACCGGGATCGGCGACGCCACGCTCGAGAACATCCGGGAGCTCGTCACGGTGTGAGCGGGTGGCTCCTTCCGGGCGTCGCGACCGGCCTGTGGCTCGGACTCCTCGCTCGACCCTCGGTCGGCGACGGTGCCCCGGTCGCGGTCTGGCTCCTCGGCGCTGCCCTGGCCGTCGGGTCGGCCGCGCTGATGACCCCAGGCCGGGGCGAGCGCTCGGATCCGCTCGCGGCGCTCGCGCCGGCGGTCATCGCGCCCGAGGTGCAGGCGGTCTCCCCGCCCGAGCTCGTGCGAGGGACCGTTCCGATCTGGATCCCACCGCTGCTCGCGATGCTCGGGACGGTCGCACTCGGCATCGGTTGGGGGAGCGCGCACGCCCATCGGATCCAAGGCGCCGCGCTCGCAGGCCTCGCGCCGGCCCAGGTTGTGGTCGACGCCGTGCTTCGAACCGATCCCTCGGTCAAGACCGATCGCTGGTCGGCGGTCGCCGACGTCCGGTTGGTACGCGCGAACGACGGCGTGCTGTCCGTTCACGAGTCGGTCTGGCTGAGCGGCGAAGAGGATCCGCTCCGTGCGGTCCGCGGCGACCGCATCCGCGTGACGGGGCGGCTGTCCGTGCCCGAGGATCCGGACTTCGGCGGGTTCCTGCTCCAACGAGGCCTCGCCGCGGAGCTCGAGGTCGACGAGGCCGAGCGGCTGGGTCCCTCCGACGTCGCGATCATCCGATGGGCTCAGGCGTTCCGCGGGCTGGTCGGGGGATCGATCCGGGAGCTCTTCCCATCGCGCGAAGCGGGCCTCTTGCTCGGGCTCTCGCTCGGGGACGACTCACTGCTCGATCCGGCGGTCGAGCGTGACTTCCGTGCGAGCGGGCTGTCGCACCTGCTCGTCGTGTCCGGTGGCAACGTGGCGATGGTGCTCGCGCCCGTCCTCGCGCTCGGCTCCCTGCTCGGGCTCGGGCGGTGGCCGAGGTTCGCGCTCGGGCTCGGCACGGTGGTGTTCTTCGTGGTGCTCACCGGCGCGGAGCCGTCGGTCCTTCGCGCGGGCACGATGGCCGGCCTCACCTTGCTCGCCGTCTTCCTCGGGCGGCCGCGGAGCGCCGCATCGATCCTTGCCGCCTCCGTCTTCGTGCTGCTCGTGTTGGATCCGTCACTCGTCTGGCAGGTGGGGTTCCAGCTCTCGGTCGCCGCGACCGCGGGGATGGTGGCGCTCGCGACGCCGGTCGCCGACCGGGTGCGCTTCCTGCCCAGACCGGTCGCGCTCGCCGCCGGTGCGACGGTTGCCGCGCAACTCGGCGTCACGCCCGCGCTGCTGTACCACTTCCACGAGGTCCCGCTCGCGACGCTGGTGGCGAACGTCATCGCGTTCCCGGCCGTCGCGCCCGCCATGCTCCTCGGGCTCACGGCCGCGGGGGCCGGGCTCGTAGCACCCGGCGTCGGCCGGTTCGTCGCCGCGCTCGCGCTCGTCCCGATGCGATACCTGGAGGGCGTCGCCGACCAGGCGGCGAGAGCGCCGGTGCCGTGGATCACGGGACGTGGGATCGCGACGCTCGTCGTCGGGTCGCTCGTCGTCGTCGCGCTCGCATGGTGGATCCGTTCGGGTCGCGGAGCTCCGCGGCCGGTCCTGATCGCGGGCTCGCTCCTCGCCCCGCTCGTGATCTGGTCCATCGCGCTCTCCTCGGGTCCGCCGTCGAGCCTCACCGTTCGGTTCTTCGACGTCGGGCAGGGGGACGCGGCGCTCCTCACGTCGCCCGCGGGCGTCTCGGTCCTCGTCGACGGCGGACCCGATCAGGCCCAGGTCGCGACCGAGCTCGTCGCGCTGGGGGTGAAGCGGCTCGACGTCGTGGTCGCGAGCCATCCGCACGCCGACCACGTGATCGGGCTCCCGGCGGTGCTGTCGCGCATCCCGGTCGGCTTGTTGCTCGAGCCGGGCTGTCCTGCGGATTCGCCGGACGCCCTCGCGTTGGCCGAAGCCGTCGAGGCAGAGGGCGTGCCGGTCCGCCACCCTCGTGCCGGGGACGTCCTCGTGGTCGGCGACGTGCGGTTCGAGGTGCTCTCGCCGGACCGGTGCTGGACCGGTACCGAGTCCGACACCAACAACGACGCGATCGTCCTGCGCGCGAGCATCGGCGAGGACTCCATCCTGTTCGCCACCGAGCCCGAGGAGCCGGCGCAACAGGTCATGCTCGACGCGGGCATCGATCTCTCGGCCGACGTCCTGAAGGTCCCGCATCACGGCGGTGCGACGTCGATCGAGTCGTTCTTCCAGGCGGTCGACCCGGAGGTTGCAGTCGTCAGCGTCGGGCCGAACACGTACGGCCATCCCGTTCCCGAGGTGCTCGCCTGGATCGCCGCGACCGGCGCCGAGGTCTTCCGCACCGATCGCGACGGCGAGGTGGCCGTGGCGTTCGGGGATCGGGGTGTCCTTGTAGAGTCCGGCGCGTGACGCCGAAGGCCGCGCGGATGCCCGTCCACCTGCTCTGGGGACAGGACGAGTTCCTGCTCCGCGAGGCCGCGCTCGAGATCCTTGGCAACCTCCGACCGCGCGAGGTCGACGGCGCCGAATGGGAAGGCGGCGAGACCGCCGACCTCATGACACCGTCGCTGTTCGGCGAACGGCGCGCCCTCATGGTCTCGAACGCGAAGGCGCTTCCCGATGACGCCGTCGCCGAGCTGAAGCGCTACCTGGAGGCGCCCGACCCCGACGCGCCGCTCATCGTCACGGTGACGGTGGGGGAGCGAGCGAAGGCGCCCGCCGCGCTCGCGAAGCTCTTCGACGGTGTGGGCTCGGTCGTGGAGGTGAAGGTCCAGCGCAAGGAACTCCCGGGCTGGTTGGCGCAGCGGGCTCGCGTCAAAGAGCTCAACCTCGCGCCGGAGGGGGCAGTCGCGCTCGTCGACACGCTCGGCGAAGACCCGGCGGCGCTCGAGCAGGCGCTCGAACAGCTCGCGTCGGCCTTCCCCGGCGAACGCATCACCGCCGAGCTCGTCGGCCGGCAGTTCCGGGGCCTCGGCGAGCAGCACATCTGGGACCTCTGCGACCGGGCGTTCGGACGCGACCTTCCGGGCGCGATGCGATCGCTGCGCACGCTCATGGAGGCGCGGGGCGAGGGGCTGATGATCCTCGGCGGTCTCGCCTCACGGCTGCGCGACCTGATCCGCGTCCGCTCGCTGCCCGAGCGGATGCCGCCCGGTGAGCTCGCGAAGCAGGCCGGTCTGCGCTTCGAGTGGCAGGCTCGTCGCTACCGCGACCTGGCGAAGCGCTACACGCTCGAGGAGCTCGCCGACGTGCACGAGCGGATCGTGTGGGCCGATCGGGCGTTGAAGTCGGGCGCGACCGACGACATCGTGCTCCCGATGGTGGTCACCGCGATCGCGGGAGATCCCGCCGCGGTCCCGGTCTGACGGCTCGGCGGAGTTACCCGCCCGAGGCGGCGGCGCGGTTGGCGGCTTTGGCGAGGCGCGACTTGTTCCGGGCCGCGGTCCGTTTGTGGACGATGCCCTTGGCCACGGCCTTGTCGTAGGCACGCGAGGCGTCCCGACCCTGCGACCGCGCGGTCTCCGCGTCGCCCCCAGCGGCGGCCGTTCGAACCTTCTTGGATGCCGTCTTGAGCGACGTGCGCACGTCCTTGTTCCGCTCACGGTGCTTCTCGTTCTGACGGTTCCGCTTGATCTGAGACTTGATGTTGGCCATGGACGACCGAGTGTACCAGCGGCTTTGCGCTCGCCCGGCCGCGCGACCCGTGCTTCCGCACGGACCATCCCCTCTTCTCAACCCGTCTGGGAGGGTGCCGATACCACTGTCGTGGGGCAGCCATCGATGGACGTGCGGTTCCCGTGTCCGCGCTGTGGGGCGGAGCTCCGACAGGGATCGATCTTCTGCTCCCACTGCGACACGAGCCTCCTGGGCCCACCCGATTCGTCCAGCAGACCGGTCGAGACTCCTCAGCCGGCGTGGGCGCAACCTCCCAACTGGCAGGGACGCTGGGACGATCGCGCTGGAACCCGCGCTCGCACCGATGCCGCGGCTTCCGTGGTCATCGGCGTCGCCACGCTCGTGACCCGCTTCCTGTTGCCGACGATGTTTCGGAGTCCTGTACTCGCCCAGATGGTGTTGCTCCTCGGCGTGGCGGTGATGGTGACTGGGATCTGGGGCCTGCTCCTCGCCCGCCGTGCCACCCAGCGGATGGCAGAGACCGGGCACATGAGCGGGCTGACGCTTGCCACCCTGGGAACCTGGATCGGCTGGGGCAATGTCGGCCTCACCGTGGCCGGCTTCTTCCTGGGTCCGATCGGCAACATCTTGGGAAGCTTGCCTCGCTAGACGCACATCGGGGCTCGTCGCGGTTGAGCCCTCCGGGGCTCGTACGATGACGCGGTGACCGACCCGAGCCGTATCCGCAACTTCTGCATCGTGGCGCACATCGACCACGGGAAATCGACGCTCGCCGACCGCCTGCTCGAGCTCACGCATGCCGTCGCCGACCGCGACATGCGCGAGCAGTACCTGGACAAGATGGACCTGGAGCGCGAGCGCGGGATCACGATCAAGGCTCAGGCGGTGCGGCTGACGTACGTCTCGGGTGGCGCCGAGCACCAGCTGAACCTGATCGACACGCCGGGGCACGTCGACTTCACCTACGAGGTCTCCCGCTCGCTCGCGGCGTGCGAGGGCGCGGTGCTCCTCGTGGATGCGGCGCAGGGGATCGAGGCGCAGACACTCGCGAACTTCCACCTCGCGCGGGACGCGGGGCTCACGATCGTGCCGGCGATCAACAAGATCGACCTGCCGAATGCCGACGTCGAGGAGACGCGGCGCGAGCTCGCCGCGCTCGTCGGGTGCGAGCCCGAGGACGTGCTCGCGGTGAGCGGGAAGACCGGCGAAGGCGTGACCGAGCTGCTCGAGCGCGTCATCGCGGTCGTCCCTCAGCCGTCGGGCGATCGCAACGCTCCGCTCCGATCGTTGATCTTCGACTCGAGCTTCGATGCGTACCGCGGAGTTATCGCCTATGTCCGTGTGTTCGACGGCGTGCTGCCCTCGAGCGCGAAGGTGCGGTACATGGCGACCGGCCAGGAGTCCGAGGCCGAGGAGGCGGGAGTCTTCGCGCCCGAGGCCACGCCGGTTCCGAAGCTCGAGGCCGGAGAGGTCGGCTACCTCGTCACGGGGTTGAAGGACGTGCACCAGGTGACGGTCGGCGACACGATCACGCTGGCGGGCAAGAACCACGCGGTCGAGCCGTTGCCGGGCTACCGCGAACCGTTGCCGATGGTCTGGAGCGGGCTCTATCCCGCCGAGGGGGGCGACTACTCGGAGCTCCGTGAGGCGCTCGACCGGTTGAAGCTGAACGACGCGGCGCTCGCGTTCGAGCCGGAGACCTCGCTGGCGCTCGGGTTCGGGTTCCGGTGCGGGTTCCTCGGCCTGCTGCACATGGACATCGTGAAGGAGCGACTCGAGCGCGAGTTCGGCCTCGAGCTGATCGCGACGGCGCCGAACGTTGAGTTCCACGTGATCCGCGGCGACGAGACGATCGTCGTCCACAACCCGAGCGAGATGCCGCAGCCCGGCACCTACGACCGCGTCGAGGAGCCGATGGTCCTCGCCACGGTCATCACGCCGAGCGAGTACCTCGGCCCGATCTTCGAGCTGTGCCAGTCGCGCCGTGGTGAGCTGATCGACATGAGCTACCTCTCGCCCGAGCGAGCCGAGGTCCATTACAAGCTCCCGCTCGCCGAGATCATCTTCGACTTCTTCGACCAGCTGAAGTCGCGCACCAGAGGCTATGCCTCGCTCGACTACGAACCCCTGGGCTACGAGCCGAGCGACCTGGTCCGCGTGGATGTGCTCCTGCACGGCGAACCGGTCGACGCCTTCAGCAGCGTCGTCCACCGGGCGAAGGCCCCGGTGTACGGACGACAGATGGTCGAGCGCCTCAAGGAGCTGATCCCCAGGCAGATGTTCGACGTCGCGATCCAGGCCTCGATCGGATCGCGGATCGTCGCGCGCGAGACCGTGAAGGCCAAGCGCAAAGACGTCCTCGCCAAGTGCTACGGCGGCGACATCACGCGTAAGCGCAAGCTCCTCGAGGAACAGAAGAAGGGCAAGGCGCGGCTGCGCAGGGTGGGTCGTGTCGACGTCCCGCAGGAAGCGTTCATCGCGGCGTTGCGCGTGGACAACTCGTCGAAGGCGGGGACGAAGTCGTGACGGCGGGCGTGTACGTCCACGTGCCCTTCTGCCTGACGCGATGCGGCTACTGCGACTTCAACGCGTACGCGGGACTCGATCACCTGGCCTCGAGGTATGTCGCGGCGCTGCTCGCGAGAGGCCGAGCTCGCCGCGCCGGGATGGGCGGAGGAAGAGGTCGTGAGCGTGTTCCTCGGCGGCGGAACGCCGACCACGCTCGAGGTCGCCGACCTGAAGGCCCTGCTCGCCAGGTTGCGCGATCGATTCGCGATGACCTCCGATGCCGAGGTCACGATCGAGGCGAACCCCGACACCGTCGATCGCCCGAAGCTCGCCGGGCTGCTCGAAGCGGGCTACACGCGGCTCTCGATGGGCGCGCAGTCGTTCGACCGAGCGGTGCTCGCGTCGCTCGAGCGTTTGCACGACCCGGAGTCCGTCCGACGAGCGATGCGCGATGCTCGCGCGGCCGGCTACGCGAACGTGAACCTCGACCTGATCTACGGCGCGGATGGTGAGGAGCTCGAGTCGTGGGACGCGACGCTGCGCGAGACGATCGACCTCGGGCCCGAGCACGTCAGCGCGTACGCGCTGACGATCGAGCCGTCGACGCCGCTGGGCCGCAAAGTGCAGCACGGCGCGGTGCCGCCGCCCGATCCGGACCTGCAGGCCGACATGTTCGAGCTCGCGTGCACGCTGCTCGGCGAGGCCGGCTACCACCACTACGAGGTCTCGAACTGGGCCAAGCCCGGGTTCGCGTGCGTTCACAACCTCGGGTACTGGGAACGCCGGCCGTACCTCGGCCTCGGCGCTGGCGCGCACTCGTACCGGGACGAGCACCGTTGGTGGAACGTGCGTCCGCCCGAGGAGTACCTGACGATGGTCGAGTCGGGGCGTCTGCCGGTCGGCGGCGAGGAGCGACTCGAGCCGTCGGACGCCTACCTCGAGGAGGTCTTCCTCCGTCTGCGGATCCTCGAGGGGGTGCCGTTATCGTGGGTCGAGCCGGAGAAGGCCGCGCCGTTCCTCGAGTCCGGCCTGCTGCGCGAGGACGATGGTTCGCTCATCCCGACCGAACGCGGCATGCTTCTGCTCAACGAGCTCGTCCTCGCGATCACGGGCTAGTGCGTTACAGGTACCAGTCGACGCCGCACGCCAGTCCGAGCTCGGTCTGGGAGGGGATGCCGAACGGCTCGCCCGCCGGAACCGTGGAGTCGTTCGTGTCGATCACGTGGAACAAGCCGTCGGCCTGAAGCTCGATCCGGGTTACATGGACTTCTGCGGGTTGATCGGACTCGACCTCCGCATAGATCCACGACCAAACGATCACGGGCGCGGCCGGGTATCCCTCGCACTCGATCGCGCTCCCGTATCCGGCGTCGCCGCCCGCGTCGATCCGCAGCGCCTGACCGGCGACGATCCCCGCCGGCTCATGACCCGGATCGGCGACGAGGATGGGCTCCAACCGGAGATCGCCGTTCGGACCAGGCCGAGCCGCGAAGAAGTGGTAGTCCATGATCGAGAAATAGGTCGCGACGATCAGCTCTTCGGTGCCGTTGGCGTCCAGGTCGGTCGCGTCCCACGGTGCGCAGCCGTTGTAGCAGCCATAGTCGAACTCGACCCAAGTGTCCGCTACTCGATCGCCCGTGTGATCGGCCGCGACGATGAACCGTTCCGGGTCCGGATACCTCGGGCAGGTCCCGTCCTCCTTCGCCGGCACGGCGGTCCACGCGGCGCCGTTCGTGCCATCTCCCAGATAGTCGATCCCTCCGAGCCGTTCGCTGAAGCAGACGGGGAAGCCGAGCCCGATGTCCTCGCCGACATCGCGCGGCGGCGCACTCGGTGTCGGCGATGGCTCGACCGGATCGTCCGTGGTCGGCAGCGGCTGCCAGGAGATCCCGAGGACCTCGCCCTTCGCGAGCACGGTCGGGTCGGAGCCGTCGGCGTTCATCACGACGAGCGAGCCCGGCCCGCCGGTGATGCCGGCGAGGTAGGCGATCTTCGTGGCATCCGGAGACCATTCCGCGTAGAGGTTCGTCGCGTCCGAGCCGCCCTCGGTGAGCCGTCGAACGTCGGTCCCGTCCGCGTTCATGACGAAGATGTCTGAAGTCGCTCTCGACTGGCCGTCGACCTCGACGGTCTCCTGTCGCGTGAAGGCGATCTGGGTTCCGTCGGGCGACCAATGCGGGTCGTAGTCGGTCCCAGTGTTCGTGAGTGGCCGCACGCCGGTCCCGTCCACCTCCATGATGAAGATGTCGAAGCCTGAGTCGGTTCCCCGGTCGAACAGGATCTCCGTGCCGTCGGGGGAGAACTTCGCCGAAAACACCGCGAAGGTTCCCTCAGCGCCCTCGGCGTGCACGATGCGATCGTTCGTCCCGTCCGCTGAAACGAGATGGATCTCGGTCCGGCCCTCGACCCTGGCGGTGTACGCGATCGTGGTCCCGTCCGGAGACCACGAGGGCACGCTCACATTCTCGGCCGCGGCCACCCGCACAGGTTCCGACCCATCGGCGTTCATCACCCAGATGGCACGATCGCCATCGCCGTTCGGGAAGATCGAGACGGCGATCCTCGTCCCGTCCGGAGACCACGCGTGGAGCCAGGGCATCCCCGGCGGCGTCGGGATGACCTCTTCCTGGGATCCGTCCGGCATGACGGTGCGGAGTTCAAAGCCCTGGCCCGCCGAGAACGAGAACGCGATCCGCCCGTTCTCATGGGGCGTGATCGGGACGGGAGAAGGATCGACACCGGGGGTTCCTTCGCCCGATTCGAAGACCTGCGACAGACCGTAGACACCGGCGATGCTGCCGACGACGACCGCAACCGCGAGGACGCCCCTCCCCACCTTGCGCCCGATCTGGCGCCGCTCTCGACGACGGATCAGGTGCTCGTAGATCCCGCTCGGGTCGGCGGGCTGCGCCGCCTGGTCGAGCTCGTGGCGCAGGCGCTCATCGAGTGCCACGGTCGTTCGCCTCCTCGGTATCGGTCTCGCCGAGCGCGTCGGCAAGTGCCGCCCGCGCCCGGGACAGGGTGCTCTTCACGGTCCCCTCGTGGACGCCGAGGGCCTCGGCGACCTCGCGGGTGTCCATCTGCAGGTAGTAACGAAGGACGACGGCTTCCCGCTGGCGGCGCGGGAGCGCTGCGAGCGCGCGCTCGACGTCGATCCGATCGCCCGACGTTTCGGGAACGAAGTCGCGTCCGAGGCGCGACCGCGCTCGCCGCTCGGCCATCAGTCGTCGCAGACCGCTCCTCGCGACGTTCAACGACACGGTCGTGGCCCACGCGTTCAAGGACTCGATCTCTTCGCCCTTCTCCGAGCGCTCCCAAGCGCGCAGGAGCGCTTCTTGCACGGCGTCCTCGGCGGCGGGCCGGCTCCCGCACACGAGGGCGACCGCGGCGACCAGCCTCGGATACCTCGTGTGGAGGAACTCCCGGATCGCGATCTCGTCAACCCGCATCGTCATCCGAAGGGTAGGACGCCCGAGCGTCCCGATCGGTTGTCAGCGGCGACTGGATCCGAGGTCGCGCGGGCACGCGGTTGCTAGCACTCTCCGGGGTAGACTGCTAACCGTCATGGATCAGCCCGAGCTGGGATCACGCAAGGTCGCCGTCCTTCGCGCTGTCGTCGAGGAGTACGTGCGCAGCGGCGAGCCCGTCGGCAGCGAGACGATCGCGGAGCGTTCGGGGCTCGGCGTGTCGGCGGCGACGATCCGCAACGAGCTGGCCGCGCTCGAGGAGCTCGGCTACCTCATGCACCCGCACACGTCCGCGGGACGGATCCCGACCGACACGGGCTACCGCAAGTACGTCGACACGCTCCCGCCGGGTGGACGCCTTCGCGACGCGCAGCGCAGGGCGATCGCAGGGTTCTTCGCCGAAACGATGCTCGACCTGGAGGAGGTCCTCAAAGGGACCACGCAGCTGTTGTCTCGCGTCACCCAGTACGCGGGTCTGGCCGTTCCGCCGTCGGGGTCGGACGAGGCCGTCCTTCGAACCGAGCTGATCGAGGTGGGGAACGCGTTGATGTTCCTCGTGATCGGCCAGCACGGTCGGGTCGACAAGGCGATCGTCGACCGGCCCGAGCGGCTGGACTCGGAAGGGCTCGCCGCGCTCGATCGCAAGCTCGCGGACGTCTTCCGCGGGAAGAACGCCGCCGAGGCGCAGACCGAGGCCTTGAAGTCCGCCGCGACATCGCCCGTAGGCGAGCGCCCGGTGTTCCTCGCCGCCGCGGACACGTTCGCCAACATGCAGATGGGAGCCGGTACCCACCACGTCGTGGTCGGCGGCGTCGCCAACCTCGCCGACGAGGCGGCGCACTGGCGGCGGGAAACCGTCCGCCGGCTCTTCGAGGCGCTCGAGCACGAATCGGAGATGCTTGTGCTCCTCCGTGACGTGACGCCGCACGAGGACGTCAACGTCACGATCGGTGCCGAGCACCCGCAGACCGGCGAGTGGGAGGCCTCGATCGTCTCCGCGCCGTTCCATGCCGGGCTGACGTCGCTCGGTACCGTCGGTGTGGTCGGCCCCACCGCGATGGACTACGTCTCCGTCATGGCTTCCGTGCGAGCCGTCGCGCGACGGTTGTCCGAGCTCGCGACGGAGCTGGACGCCTAACCGCTCATGGCGACGATCCGCGACCTGTACGAGATCCTCGGCCTGGGCCGGGACGCGTCGGACGAGGACATCAAGAAGGCGTACCGGCGTCTCGCGCGCGAGCATCACCCGGACGTGAACGCGGATCCCGGCTCCGAGGATCGCTTCAAGGAGATCTCGGCCGCCTACGAGATCCTGTCGGATCCGCAGAAGCGACAGCAGTACGACCTCTACGGCTCGGGCCGCGGGCCGGTGGACTTCCCCTTCGGCGACGTCGCCGACATCTTCGAGGCGTTCTTCGGACAGGGAACGTTCGGCAGACAGCGCACGACGTCGCGCCGAAGCCGAACGCAACAGGGCGAAGACCTCTTCGGCGAGGTTCCGCTCACCTTCCGAGAGGCGGTGTTCGGAGCCCGTCAGGACCTGCGGCTCGGCAAGCTCGAGCCGTGCGATCGGTGCGCCGGATCGGGATCAGAGCCCGGCACCTCGCCCGAGCGGTGTCGCACGTGTTCGGGCACCGGGCAGGTGCAGGACGTCCGCCGCAGCATCTTCGGAACGGTGATGACCGCACGCCCCTGCACCACCTGTGCGGGAACGGGGGAGGAGATCCTCACGCCGTGCGAGCGGTGCGAGGGCCGCGGGCGCATCGCGGTGGAGGCGTCGGTCCCGTTCGACGTGCCGCCCGGAGTCTCGGACGGGCTCGAGTTGCGCATCGCCGGGGCCGGGCACGCGGGAAGGGCGGGCGGTCCCGCGGGCGACCTCTACCTCACGCTGCACGTCGACGATGACGAGGTGTTCGAGCGCCGCGGCACGGATCTGTTCGCCGTCCTCGAGGTGCCGATGGTGCAGGCCGCACTCGGAGCCGAGGTCGAGGTGGAGACGCTCGACGGCCCCGAGCGGGTCGACGTCGAACCGGGAACCGCGTCCGGCACCACGCTCCGGTTGCAGGGCAAGGGAGTGCCGAACCTCGGGCGGCGGGGCCGCGGCGACCTGTTCCTCACGATCCGCGTCGCGACCCCCAAGCCGGGTTCGAAGCAAGAGCGCGAGCTCCTCGAGCAGCTTGCCGCGCTCCGGGGCGAGCCCGCCGGCAAGAAGGCATCCGTGAAGAGCGCGCTGCGGCGGCCGGGACCGGTAGGTCCCTCGTGAGCACGAGCTGTCCGTTCTGCCGGATCGTCGCTGGCGAGGAGCCGGCGGACGTGCTGCACGAGACCGACACGGTCGTCGCGTTCCGCGACCTCCGGCCGCAGGCGCCGGCCCACATCCTGTTGATCCCCAAGGAGCACATCGAGGACCTGACCGAGATCGGCGACGAGCACGGAGCGGTGCTCGTCGACATCGTGAAGGCCGCGGCGCACCTCGCCGAGACCGAAGGGATCCACGAGAGCGGCTGGCGGCTGGTCGCGAACGTCGGGCCGGACGCGGGGCAATCGGTGTTCCACCTGCACTTCCACCTGCTCGGCGGGCGCCCGATGGCCTGGCCACCCGGCTGAGGGTTCGAGCAGGCACGCGGTCACCCGAGAAGAACCCGAGATGCCGCATCGCGCACCCCCCTCGCGGGTAGAATCCGTTGCTCCGGAGCCGAGGGCTCCGGTCAAGGGTCGAACGGCGACCAGGACGAACGAGGAGGAACGGGGCACCCACCCCAAGAGCACCGTTTGGCGAGAGCCACGACGCAAGTCAAGATCTTGGTGCCGGGGGACCAGAGCATGGTCGCCCTCCTCGGACAGCGTGATGAGCTGTTGAAGCTCGTCGAGGCCGCCTTCGACTCGCAGATCGTCGTCCGTGGGAACGAGATCACGATCTCCGGCCCCGAGCGCGAGACCGAGCGCGTCTCCCTGCTGTTCGAGGAGCTCATCGCGCTGCTCGCGAAGGGTCACGAGCTGAACCCGTCGTCCGTCGGCCGCTCGATCGAGCTCATCAAGGGCGAGGAGGCGCGCCCCACCGAGGTGCTCGGCGACGTGTTCCTCACGGGACGCGGAAAGGGGATCGCGCCGAAGACGCTCGGCCAGAAGCAATACGTCGATGCGATCCGCAACGCGACCGTGACCTTCGCGATCGGCCCGGCCGGCACCGGCAAGACCTACCTCGCCGTGGCGGCCGCCGTCCGGGCGCTCCAGGACAAGCAGGTCTCCCGCCTGATCCTCACGCGTCCGGCCGTCGAAGCCGGGGAGCGCCTGGGGTTCCTTCCCGGGACCCTCTACGAGAAGATCGACCCGTACATGAAGCCGTTGTACGACGCGCTCTTCGACATGATGGGCGCGGACGCACTCCCGCGGCTGTTGGAGCGCGGGACCATCGAGGTCGCACCCCTGGCCTTCATGCGGGGACGAACGGTGAACAACTCGTTCATCATCCTGGACGAGGCGCAGAACACGACTCCAGAGCAGATGAAGATGTTCCTCACCCGGCTCGGGTTCGGGTCCAAGGCCGTCGTGAACGGCGACATCACGCAGATCGACCTGCCGAGCGGCCAGACCTCGGGGCTGGTGATCGTGCAGGAGATCCTCCGCGACATCGACGGGATCGAGGTCGCGCATCTCGGCGCTCGCGACGTGGTCCGTCACAAGATCGTGCAGGACATCGTCGAGGCGTACCGCGTGTTCGGCGAGCAGCGAGCGCGTGCCGATGGGTGAGGGCGAGCATCGTCTGCCGAGGATCCTGATCGACGACCGTCAGGACGACGTGCCGCTCGACCTCGAGGGACTGAGCGCGCTGGCCGAGGAGACGCTCGTGGGCGAGGACGCGGCGAACGCGGAGCTCTCCGTCTCGTTCGTCACGGAGCGCGAGATCGCCGACCTCAACGCGCGGTACGCCGGCGAGGATGCCCCGACCGACGTCCTTTCCTTCCCGATGGGTGACCTCGACGAGGACGGGGTCCGGATCCTGGGCGACGTCATCATCGCGCCGGCCGTGGGAGCGCGGAACAACGCGGACGACCCCGCGGGGGAGCTCCGGTTGCTGATCGTGCACGGGATCCTGCACCTCCTCGGGCACGACCACATGGACGACGGCGACCGGGCCGAGATGTGGTCACGCCAGGAGCGGTACTCGGGCGTGGCGGTGGGCGCCGGGACGGAGAGCGCCGGAGAGGAACGCCGGTGAACTGGCTCTGGGTCCTCGTTGCGGTCCTCGTGGTGATCGGCTCGGTGCTCGCGATCGCCGAGGCCTCGCTGACACGGATGTCGCGGGTCCGGGCGCTCGCGCTCGTCGAGGAGGGCCGGCGCAACGCGGTCCTGCTCGATCGCATCGAGTCCGATCCGCCCCGCTACCTCAACGCGGTCTACCTCGCGGTGATGCTCTGCCAGAACGGGTCCGCGGTCCTGGTCGCGATCATCGCGGAGCGGGCGTACGGCGGCCTCGGCATCACCCTCGTGTCGATCGGCTTCACGCTCCTGTACTTCGTCCTGGTCGAGGCGACATGCAAGACGTTCGGCGTGCTGCACTCGGACCGTGCCGCGCTCGCCGTCGCGCCGCTCGTCTGGTTCCTCGGGCGCGTGCTCGCCCTTCCCACGCGCGCGCTGATCGGCTTAGCCAACGTCATCCTGCCGGGCAAGGGCCTCGCCACCGGTCCGTTCGTGTCCGAGGCCGACTTCCGCACGATGGCCGACCTCGGCCACGAGGAGGGCTCCATCGAGCGGGAGGAGACCGAGCTCATCCACTCCATCTTCGAGTTCGGCGACACGATCGTTCGGGAGGTCATGGTGCCCCGGCCCGACATCGTGGGGATCGAGGACGACAAGACGCTCCGCGACGTGCAGGCGGAGGTCCTCAAGCACGGGTACTCGAGGATCCCGGTCTTCGACGGCGACCTCGACAACATGATCGGGATCGTGTACGCGAAGGACGTGTTGAAGGCCCTGCACCAGGGCAAGCACGACTCGCCGCTCCGCGAGATCGTCCGCGAGGTCCATTTCGTTCCCGAGTCGAAGAAGGTCGCCGATCTCTTACGCGAGATGCAGCGCGACAAGTTCCACATCGCGATGGTGACCGACGAGTACGGGAGCGTCGTCGGGCTCGTCACGCTGGAGGACCTGCTCGAGGAGCTGGTGGGAGAGATCGCCGACGAGTACGACACCGATGAGCCCGAGATCGAGGAGGTCGGCGACGGCATGTACCGCGTCGACGGGAAGATGTCGATCGACGAGGTCAACGAGATCCTCGACGTGGAGCTGCCGGCCGAGGAGTGGGACACGGTCGGAGGATTGATGCTCGGCCTTCTGGGTTCGATCCCGGTGGAGGGCCAGGAGGTCACGTTCCACAACCTCACGTTCAAAGCCGAGCGCGTCATCGGGCGGCGGATCTCGAAGATCCTCATCACCCGGAGCGAGGACGAGGAGTCCGAGACCGCCGATCCCCAGGGTGTGAGCACGACGTGAGCGTCTCGAAGGACGTCGTCGACGGTCTGGTCGCCGCCGCGCGGCAGGCCAAAGAGCACGCGTACGCCCCGTACAGCAAGTTCCATGTCGGCGCGGCCCTGCTCGCGGGCGGGAACGTGTACCGCGGCGCGAACATCGAGAACGCCTCCTACCCGCTCAGCGTGTGCGCGGAGCGCAACGCCGTGGCCGCGGCCGTCATCGCCGGAGACCGTTCGCTCGAGGTCATCGCCGTCGTCGCCGACGAGGACGAGCCGACGCCGCCCTGCGGCGGGTGCCGGCAGGTGCTGAACGAGTTCGGGCCGACCATGCTGGTCGTGTGCGAGGGCGCGGGCGGCAACCGGGCGGAGTGGCTGCTCCCGGAGCTGCTCCCGCACTCCTTCGGCCCGTCGAACCTGTTGCAGTGAGCTTCCGCAGCGGGTTCGTCGCCGTGGTCGGGCGGCCGAACGTCGGCAAGTCGACGCTGGTCAACTCGCTCGTCGGGCGGAAGGTGGCCATCGTCTCGGACAAGCCGCAGACGACGCGCCACGACGCCCGCGCGGTCCTCACCACCGATGGCTATCAGATCGTGTTCACCGACACGCCCGGGTTCCACAAGCCGCGGACGCTCCTCGGCACGCGATTGAACGACCTCGTCGGAGCGGCGACGCAGGGGGTGGACGCGATCGTCATGGTGGTGGACGCGAAGGACGGGATCGGCCGCGGTGACGCCTTCGTCTACGAGCGGCGTGTCCGGCCGGCCGGCGTGCCGGCGTTCTGCGCGGTGAACAAGCTCGACCTGCTCCGCAACCGCGAGGAGGTGCCGCAGCTCCAGGCCGCCGCTGATCTCGGCGACTTCGAGGAGATCGTGCCGGTCTCCGCGAAGACCGCCCGCGGCGTCGGCATGCTTCGCGACCTCCTGCTCGAGCACCTCCCGGAGGGTCCCGCCTACTACCCGGACGGAGAGTTCACCGATCAGCCGCTCGAGATCCGTCTCGCCGAGATCGTGCGGGAGAAGGCGCTCGCGGTGACCCGGCAGGAGGTGCCGCACTCGATCGCCGTCATGGTCGAAGAGCTCGAGGAGGGCGAGGGCCTCACGAAGGTCCACGCGTCGCTCATCGTCGAGCGCGACTCGCAGAAAGGGATCGTGATCGGCAAGGGCGGCGAGACGCTGAAGACGATCGGGACCCGGGCACGAGAGGAGATGGAGCTCGTCCTGGGCCGCAAGGTCTTCCTCGACCTGCGCGTGAAGGTGCTGAAGGAGTGGCAGCGGGACCCGAAAGCCCTCCAGCGCCTGGGGTTCTGACCTCGAAGCGGCTTCCCCGCCCTGCGCCGTACCATGGGTCCGATGTCCACGGCAGCCGAGATCGAACGCTCTCGTCCCGGACTCGCGCTCTACGCGCCGAAGGATGCCGCGCGCCTCGTCGGCCGGGTGACCCCGGTCGACGCGGTCGGGCTCACCGAGCGGGCCGCGTCGCTCGCGAAGCGCTCGATCAAGCGCGAGTCCAAGCTCTGGGCGCTCGACCTCGCGATCCGGTGCATGGACCTGACGACGCTCGAGGGCGTCGACACGACGGGCAAGGTCGTGGCTCTCTGCGCGAAGGCCGTCCGGCCGAACCCGGTCGACGTCTCGATCCCCTCGGTCGCCGCGGTGTGCCTCTACCCGCAGCTCGTCTCCGTCGCCCTCGGCCATCTGAAGGGCACGAACGTCAAGGTCGCGAGCGTGGCCGGCGGGTTCCCCTCGGGGCTCGCCCCACTCGGCGCGCGTTTGGCCGAGATCCGCGAGGTGGTGGACCTCGGCGCGGATGAGGTCGACATGGTCCTGAACCGCTCGCTCTTCCTCGGCGGCCGCTACGCCGAGTGCTTCGAGGAGCTCATCGCCGCGCGCGACGCCGCCGGCCAGGCCCATCTGAAGGTGATCCTCGAGACCGGCGAGCTGGGCTCGTACGACCGCGTCCGGCAGGCGAGCGTGCTGGCGATGGCCGCGGGCGCCGACTTCATCAAGACCTCGACCGGCAAGATCGCCGTGGGAGCCGAGCTCGCGTCCGGGCTCTGCATGATGGAGGCGGCGCGCGACTTCTTCCACGAAACCGGACATCGCGTCGGCGTCAAGGTCGCCGGCGGCGTCCGGCAGAGCAAGCAGGCGATCCAGTACCTCGTGCTGCTGTACGAGACGCTCGGCCCGGACTGGATGACGCCCGACCTGTTCCGGATCGGAGCGTCGACGCTGTTGAACGACGTGTTGATGCAGATCGACAAGGAACGGACCGGGCGCTACCAGAGCCCCGACTACTACACGATCGACTGAGCGGAGCGATGGCGAAGATCGAGAAGCAGGCGAGGTCGGCCCTCGAGCAGGGCAAGCCGGTCTGGGAGTACGCGGACGCGCCCGAGTCGACCGACATCGTGCATCTGCGCGACAAGTACGGGCTGTTCATCGGCGGCGAGTTCGTCGAGCCGAAGAGCGGCACGTGGTTCGAGACGATCGACCCGTCGAACGAGCAGCCGCTCGCGCAGATCGCGGAGGCCGGTCCCGAGGACGTCGACCTCGCCGTGAGCGCGGCGCGCGACGCGTACGAAACGACCTGGCGCGACCTGCCCGGGAGCGAGCGCGCGAAGTACCTGTACCGGATCGCACGCCAGATCCAGGAACGGGCCCGCGAGTTCGCCGTGCTGGAGACGATGAACGGCGGCAAGCCGATCAAGGAGTCGCGCGACGTCGACCTTCCGCTCGCGGCCGCGCACTTCTTCTACTACGCCGGGTGGGCGGACAAGCTCGAGTACGCGTTCCCGAACCGGCGTCCTCGTCCGATCGGCGTGGCGGGGCAGATCATCCCGTGGAACTTCCCGTTGCTGATGGCGGCGTGGAAGCTCGCGCCCGGCGCTCGCGGCCGGCAACACGGTCGTGCTGAAGCCCGCCGAGACGACGCCACTCACCGCGCTCCTGCTCGGCGAGCTGATCCGCGAGGCCGAGCTGCCTCCCGGCGTCGTGAACATCGTCACGGGCGCCGGCGAGCCGGGGGCGGCACTCGTCAACCACGACGGCGTGGACAAGATCGCCTTCACGGGCTCGACCGAGGTGGGCAAGATCATCCGCCGCGCGACGGCGGGGACCGGCAAGCGCCTCACCCTCGAGCTCGGCGGGAAGGCGGCGAACATCGTTTTCGAGGACGCGCCGCTGGACCAGGCGGTCGAGGGCGTGGTGAACGGCATCTTCTTCAACCAGGGGCACGTGTGCTGCGCGGGCTCGCGCCTGCTGGTGGAGGAGCCGGTGTTCGAGCCGCTGTTGGAGAAGCTCAAGGAGCGGCTGCAGACGCTGCGACTCGGCAACCCGCTCGACAAGAACACGGACATCGGCGCGATCAACTCGCGCGCGCAGCTCCAGCGGATCGAGGAGCTCGTCGCCGCCGGGGTCCAGGAGGGCGCCGAGATGTACCAGGCCGACTGCGACCTGCCCGAACGCGGGTTCTGGTTCCGCCCCACGCTGTTCACGAACGTGTCGCAGAGCCACCGGATCGCGCGCGAGGAGATCTTCGGTCCCGTGCTCTCGATCCTCACGTTCCGAACGCCGGCCGAGGCGGTCGAGAAGGCGAACAACACGCCGTACGGACTCTCCGCCGGCATCTGGACCGAGAAGGGATCGCGGATCCTGTGGATGGCCGAGCGTCTGGAGGCCGGCGTCGTGTGGGCGAACACGTTCAACCGGTTCGATCCGGCTTCGCCGTTCGGCGGCTACAAGGAGTCCGGGTTCGGGCGCGAGGGCGGCCGCCACGGCCTCGAGCCGTACCTGGAGCTCGACGGCGGGAACGGGGCCAAGACGCGATGAGCACCCGCCTCCCGGTCAAGCGGACCGCGAAGCTCTACGTCGGCGGGGAGTTCCCGCGGAGCGAGTCCGGCCGCTCGTACGAGGTGTTCTCGCACGACGGACGGGCGCTCGGCTGGGCCGCGCGCGCCTCGCGCAAGGACCTTCGCGACGCGGTTCGAGCGGCCCGCACCGCACAACCCGAGTGGGCCGGCAAGACCGCCTACAACCGCGCGCAGATCCTGTACCGGGTCGCCGAGCTGATGGAGGGCCGCCGCGGGCAGTTCGAGTCCGAGCTCGCCGACACCGGCGCGGCCGATCCGTCGCGCGGCGTGAACGCCTCGATCGACCGTTGGGTCTGGTACGCGGGATGGGCAGACAAGATCGCGCAGATCCTCGGCGGCACGAACCCCGTCGCGGGCCCGTACTTCAACTTCACGGTCCCCGAACCCACGCAACTCGTCGGGATCGTGGCGCCGCAGGACCAGGCGCTGCTCGGGCTCGTGTCGCGGGTCGCGCCGGCGATCGTCTCGGGGAACACGAGCGTCGTGCTGGCGAGCGAGAAGCACCCGATGCCGGCCGTCACGCTGTCCGAGGTCCTCGCCACCTCCGACGTCCCGGGAGGCGTCGTCAACCTGCTGACGGGGTTCACGAGCGAGCTCGTCCCTTGGCTCGCCGGCCACATGGACGTGAACGCGATCGATGTTACCGGCGTGCCCGAGGAGCTGACCGCTCAGGTGGAGGAGCTCGCCGCGGAGAACGTGAAGCGCGTGCATCGGGGGCCCGAGGCCGACCCGTTCTCGGACGAGGCACAGAGCCCGTACGAAGTCACGGCGTTGATGGAGTTCAAGACCGTCTGGCACCCGATGGGCGCCTGAGCGGAAGGAAAGGGACCACCAGGAGCGCGAGGATGCGCCGGTCCTCCGTGGCTGCCATCATCCGGCACATGGCCTCCGAATCGTTCGACGCGCTCGCGCGGGGCGAGTCTGCGCTCGAGGCGGGCGACTGGGAGGGAGCTCGCTCGGCGTTCGAGGTGGCGCTCGCCGAGGAGGACGGTCCGATCGCGCAGGACGGTCTCGGGCGCGCGCTGTGGTGGCTGGGCGACCCCGACGGCGCGCTCGAGCATCGGGAGCGGGCGTTCGTCCAGTACAAGGAGACCGACCCGGTTCGCGCGGGGACGGTGGCGATCTGGCTGGCACGTGAACATCTGTCGGTGCACGGCAACGAAGCCGCGGCGAACGGGTGGCTCGCGCGGGCCGAGCGGCTTCTGGGTCGAGGGGAGCCCGGAGCGTGGCTGGCTCGAGATCGCCCGTGGCCGTCGGGCCGGTGATCCAGCCGAGCGCGATCGCCGCGCCCGTGCGCGCCCTGGAGCTCGGACAGGGCGCTGGGAACGCCGACCTCGAGGTCGCCGCGCTCGCCGAGCTCGGGCTGGCGGCGATCCAGTCGGGCCGCGTCGTCGAGGGGCTGGACCATCTCGACGAGGCGATGGCCGCAGCGACCGGGGGCGAGGCCGACATGCTCGAGACCGTCGCCGAGGCGCTGCTGCAGCCTCGTCTCGGCGTGCGAGCTTGCCGGGGACGCCGGCCGGCTCGAGCAGTGGGCGAGGATCGTCGAGCGCTTCGTGCAACAGCGCAGCGACCTTCCGCTCCTCGCGTTCTGCCGGACCTGCAACGCGGAGATGCTCGCCGCGACCGGCCGTCGCGAGGACGCCGAGCGAGAGCTGCTGGGTTCGATCGCTTCGCTCCGCGCCGGCGGACACCGTTCCCGATGCGTCGATCCCGCGGTCAAGCTCGCCGAGGTCCGCGTGTTGCAGGGTCGGCTCGAGGAGGCCGCGGCGCTCCTGGAAGGTCGCGAGGGACTTCCCGAAGCGACCATGCCGACTGGCCGACCTCGACTTGGCTCGAGGCGAGCCCGCGCTGGCGTCGGCTCGCCTGTTGCGACGACTGAACGCGGTGGGCCGCGAAGGGATGCTCGGCGCACCTCTCCTGGCCCGGCTGGTCGAGGCCCAGCTCGCGGGAGGTGATCTCGAGGCCGCGAGCGCATCTGTCGCCGACGTGAGTGCGGCTGCAGAGGACTCGGGACATCCGATGATCGCCGCCTATGCCCGCCTCGCCGAGGGCCGACTGGCCGAAGCTCGTCGCGAGCCGGCCGATGCCGCCTTCCAGCGGGCTGCGGACCTGTTCGGGAAGCTCGAGCTGCCGCTGGAAATGGCACGGGCGCAACTCGCCTTCGCCGAGGCGATACGGGTCGAGCGACCGCGCGTGGCGCTCGATGAGGCACGCGCGGCGCAGGAGGGCTTCGAAGCGCTCGGCGCGGTCCGCGAGGCCGATCGGGCCGCCGCATTGATCCGAGAGCTCGGCGGCCCCGCCCGAACCGGACCGAAGGCCATCGGGATGCTCACGAAGCGCCAGCGCGAGGTCCTCGCATTGATCGGGGGAGGGCTGTCGAATGCCGAGATCGCCGCGCGCCTGTTCATCAGCACGAAGACCGCGGAACATCACGTGAGCAGCATCCTGGCCAAGCTCCACGTCCGTACCCGCATGGAGGCGGCCGCGCTCGCGCACCGGCATGCCTCGGAGATCTCGGCCTAGAGATAGGGGATCACCCCCATCCTCCGAAGGCCCGCTCGCCTCATCCTCGCCTCAGCTCGAAGGAGAGGAGGAACCAATGAGGACCGAGCGGACGAGAACCGAGCGGGGAAGGCGCTCTTCGAGGTGCGTCTGGACGGGACGTGCGCGGCGCCGGCGGAGGCCGTGTTCGATCGCTGGCCGACCTCGAGCAGCATCTCGAGTGGGGAGGGCGGCAGCCAGAAGCGCAAGAAGTTCCGGCTCGCGTCGATGGAGGCGCCGCGCGGGCCCGGCATCGGTCGGACACCGAGTTCCGGACGACCGGGATCGACCCGAGCGGGTCGTTCACGGACACATCGGTCGTGACCGAGGCCACACGGCCCGGAGGTGTTCGAGTTCGTCACCGAGGCACGGCTGCAGCCCAAGACGAGGCGAAGATCCTCGAGTGGACGAACGTCCATCGATACGAGATCCGACCGCGACGGAGCAGGGTGCGAGCGTGCACTACACGCTGCGGGTGATGCGCCTGTCCCGCAGACCGTGGTGGACGAAGGGCTGGGCGAGGGGCGCTGGCCCAGAAGATCAGCGCGTGCGTACGCGCGCGGCGGCCTCACGAACCTCCTCCGGATGGCCGAGGAGCGCGCCGGAGCCAACGCGGTCGGCTGAACGGGACACGTTCGACCTGACCATGAACCAGATCGAGGACGACGGACGGAAGGAGAAGCAGATGTCGAAGGCATCGAAGTCCAGCGCCACGGAGCACGTCGAGCTGGAAGGGTTCGAGGGCCACTACGCGGAGCTCGGTGGCACGACGGTGGGTTGGGAGACCTACACCGCGGACGCGGACCTGACCCCGTTGTTCGCCGGCCTGCCCGACGACCGTTGTCAGTGCGAGCACTGGGGCTACGTGTTCGAGGGCAAGCTCGTGTTCCACACAGCGGACGGTGACGAGGAGTTCACGGGCGGCGAGGCCTACTTCGTGGGCCCCGGACACACGCCGAGCATCTTCGCCGGCACCTCGCTGGTCGAGTTCAGCCCCACGGACCGGCTCAACGAGACGATGGAGATCGTCACCAAGAACATGGAGGCGGCGGGCTAGCATCCCGGCCTCACCGGGCGAGGGCGGGCCTGCGGGACGGGCTCCGCCCTCGTGCGCCCGGATATCACGACTTCGCAACGTCGATTCCCGGAGCGGCGTCGGGCCCCGGGCTACGATTCCGGGGATGCCCCTCTACAAGGAACAAGGCGTCGTCCTGCGGGCGCACAAGCTGGGCGAGGCCGACAAGATCGTCACGGTGATGACCCAGGGCTCGGGCAAGGTCCGGGCGGTCGCCAAGGGCATCCGCAAGACCACCTCCCGGTTCGGCGCGCGGTTGGAGCCGTTCACGCACGTGTCCTTGATGGTGTACCGGGGTCGGGGAGCCCTCGACACCGTGAGCCAGGCCGAGATCCTCTCGCCGTTCTCGGCGCTCCGGGGCGACCTCGGTTCGTTCGCGGCCGGAGAGACGATGCTCGAGGCCGTCGACAAGGTGGCCGAGGAGCACGAGCGCAACGTCCGTCTGTTCATGCTGTTGCTCACGGGGATGCGAGCGCTCGACGCCCGGCCCACCGACGCCGCTGCCGTCGCAGAGTCCTTCTTGTTGAAGCTCCTCTCGCTCTCGGGCTTCCACCCGAGCCTGCGGGCCTGCGCGGTCTGTGGCGGGCAGGGCCCCGATCGCTTCGCGAGCGGTCAGGGCGGCGCCGTCTGCACTGCCGACGCCGACCTCGATGCCGGCTACGCCTCTCGAGAAGCGCTCGAGCACCTCGCGGAGCTCGGTGGTACTGGGTTGCTCGAAGCGGGCGAGATCGCGGTCGACACGCAGGTCCGTCGCGAGTCGCGGGCCCTGCTGTTCGGGTTCGCCGAGTTCCACTTCGACCGTCGGATGAAGAGCCTTCCGATCATGGCCCGGAGCCTGGCGCCGTGAGCACGTACCTGGACGATCTCGAACGCGACCGGTTGCCGCGCCACGTCGGCATCGTGATGGACGGCAACGGCCGCTGGGCGAAGCAGCGAGGATTGCCTCGCACCGAGGGTCACGCCGCGGGCGAGGCCGCGATGTGGGACACGGTCGTCGGCGCGAACGAGCTCGGTCTGGATTGGCTCACGATGTTCGCGTTCTCGACCGAGAACTGGAACCGGCCCAAGGCCGAGGTCCGCTACTTGATGGCGTTCAACCGCGGACTCCTGCGGAGGCGCCGCGAGGAGCTCAACCGGATGAACGTGCGGGTGCGCTGGCTCGGTCGCAGGGACTGGCGCGTGCCCCGTTCGGTCCTGCGCGAGATGGAGATCTCCGAGGAGCTGACGCGGGACAACACCGGGATGACGCTCACGATCGCGTTCAACTACGGCGGGCGCGTCGAGATCGCGGACGCGGTCAAGCGGATCCTGGCCGACCACGACGCCGGCCGGCTGAAGGGCGAGAAGATCACGCCCGAGTCGATCGCGCGCCGGCTCTACCACCCCGACATGCCCGACCCCGACCTCATCATCCGGACGAGCGGCGAGGAGCGGATCAGCAACTTCCTCCTGTGGCAGGCGGCCTACAGCGAGCTGTACTTCACGCCGGTGTACTGGCCCGACTTCGACCGCGAGCGCTTGTTCGAGGCGATCCGCGACTACCAGAAGCGCTCGCGGCGCTTCGGGGCCATCGCCGAGAACGACTCCGACTAGCGCCGGATCGGAACTAGGGCTTCGCGAGCCAGCGCACCGCCAGGACGAGGACGGTGAGGCTCGCACCGATCGCGATCACGGCGCGGACCGTCTGCCCGCTCGAAGCCCACACGATCCCCACCCCGAGCCCGAGCGTTACCAGCAGGAGCCACGCGACGACGGTCGAACGCGGGATCGGGGTCCGGCTCGCCGCGGCGGGGCTGGAGGTGCGACCGGCGACCGCCATCTGCGCGATCGTCATGGTCTGGACGTGATCCTTCCTCCACGTCCCGTGCAGGACGACCCCGCGAGCACGAGGTACGGCGGCCACAGCACGATGATGGCGAAGCCGTCCATCGACCACGGCGCGAAGAGCAGGACGAGCAGCGTGATCGTGATCCGTCCGACGGGCCCGAAGGTCGTCGCGCCAGCCTTCCAACGTGACATCGGAGCTTCGTCCTTGGGCGGCATGAACTGGATGCCGGGGAGCGGCGGCTCCCGGGGCGTGAGCTGGCGCACCGGCTCGTAGCACTGCAGGCACCACATCACGTTGCCCTTCAGGGCGGCCCGCAGGCGCGGCAGGTTCGAGGCGCGGTCATCTCGCTTTCGGTATCGGCTCGCCGGAGGCTCGGGTCCAGCACCTCGGTGCCGAACCGATCAGTCGGCGAGTTGCCCGATCCACACGTCCGCGTCGTCGTCTCCGCCGCGACCCTCCCATCCCAGGGCAACGAACCCGTCGTCGGTGGTCAGCAGTGCTCGGATGCCTTGGCGCCCGAAGTCGACGAGCGGGGCGATCTCGGGTGAGCCGGCCGGCACGCGTGCCCATGCCGTTCCATCCGCAGAGATCCACACGGCGCCGTTGGTGCCGT
Organism: uncultured Actinomycetes bacterium; assembly: GCA_963786805.1. Taxonomy (GTDB): domain Bacteria; phylum Actinomycetota; class UBA4738; order UBA4738; family HRBIN12; genus CALGFI01. The sequence continues at coordinate 24,861 of CAWBAK010000004.1, read as the reverse complement.
TCAGCACCTCGCTTCCCGCGGCGACGAGCCCGACATCCGAAGCGGCGACCGCGGACATCTGCTGCGAGCCGTCTCCTTGGAAGACTCCGGCCGGGTCCTGGACCCGCTCCCAGGAGATTCCGTCGATCGAGGTCCATACGGCTGCGTTGGTGTCTCCGTCGATCGACTCCTGGCCGACGGCCACGAGACCGGGACCTCCCGTCACGATGGCGTTGATCTGCTGATCGCCGTCTCCGCCAAGCGAGTCGTCGTCGACGCGCTTCCAGTCAGAACCGTCCGTCGAGGTCCAGACGAAGGCGTCCTTGCTCTCGGGTGACTCGCTGAAGCCGCCCGCGACGAACAAGCCGTCGAGCGTGGTGACGGTGATCATCTGCTGATCCCCGAGCTCGCTGAGATCGGAGGGGACCAACAGCGTCCAGCTCTCGGCGTCGGAGGACGTCCAGATCGCCGCGTCGGCGTCGCCCGCCTGACGGGTGTAGCCGACGGCGATCACTTTGGATCCGGTCGTGGTCACACCTCGGACGCCTTGGTCTCCCCGTACTCCCATCGCGTTGGAACCCGGATCGAAGCGGTCCCACGAGAGGCCACCGTCGTCTGACGTCCAGACGGCCGCATCGAAGTCCCCTCCCGAAGAGTCGGAACCGAACACCACGAGTGTGCCGTCGAGGACGGCCGCGTCGGTCGCCTCCTGTCGCCCCGTGGCCGTGAAGTCTGGGTCCATGACCAGATGCCATTCATTGGGGAGCGACTGGATCCACACGGCCGCGTCGTAATCGCGAGGTTGCGACGCCGATGGGCGGAAAGCCGCCGTCGTTCCGACGGCCAGCAGGCCCTCCGGTATCGCGATGCCATCCAGGATCCGCTGGTCGCCCTCACCGGTGAGGTCCGGGGCCGCGGAGCCGACCTCGTTCCATCTGATGACGGGCAGCCCGCCGGGGTCGGATGGTCCCGAATCCGTCGGTCCGGTCGGGCTCGGGCGCTCGTCGCCCGGCGCGATGAGGCGGACGACGACCAGCGTGACGGCGACGATCGAGATCGCGCCGAAGACCGCGGCGAGGGCCTTCCGACCGGATGACCGATGCGGCGGTGCCCCTGGTTGCGGCGTCACCGCGCCGGGTCGTACCTCGACCGGCGGCGCGTCGAGCTCCGGATCCTGGCGCAGGATCGCCTGTTCGAGGGACGCGAGGGTGCGGCCCGGGTCCACGCCGAGCTCGTCGGCCAGCGTCCGGCGAGCGGACTGGAACGCTTGAAGCGCGTCGGCTTGCCGTCCGGACCGGTAGAGCGCGACCATCTGGAGCTCGCGTAGCCGCTCTCGCAACGGGAACCGTGCGATCAGCATTTCGAGCTCGACGAGCGCCTCGTCGTGCCGACCCAGAGCGAGCAAGGCCTCGGCCCGGCCTTCGTGGGTCGACTGGCGCAGCTCCTCGAGGCGCGCGGCGGCCGGCTGGGCGAACGCCTCGTGCGCGAACTCCTCGAGCGCGCGACCGCGCCACCATCCCAGGGCCTCGTCGAACGCCACCAGCGCTTCGGCGGGACGCGCCTCGAGGGCATTCCTGCCCGTTCGGATGTGCGACTCGAACCGGTCGGCGTCCAGGTCGTCCTCCGGCGCGAGGTTGAGCACGTAGCCCGGGGGCCGCCTCTCGAGGACGACGCGACCGTGATCCTCGAGGGTCTTGCGAAGGCGGTAGATGTACTCGTGGAGGCTGTGTTCCGGGTCGTCCGGCGGCTCGTCGCCCCACACGTCGTCGATGAGCCGCTCCATCGACACGACCTCGTTCGCGTTGAGTGCGAGGTCCGCGAGAAGAGCCCGCTGCTTCGCGCCACCGATCGCGAGTGGCCGACCGTCCTGCAGCACCTCGATCGGTCCGAGAACCCGGATCTCGAGCATGGCGCCTCCTGTGGGCCGGAGCAGGCTATCACCGGCCCGACCTGCGTTGAGCGTCCGTTGAGCGATGTGACGAGCCCGGATTGACCCTCTGACCAGGGGTTCTTGAGGGCACCCCCCGACCGTGGGCCGCAACCCACGGAAGGGGGTGCAGCATGTTCGTTTCATCGGCAAGGGCGCTGCTCCGATGCAGCGCGAAGGCAGCGGTCGTCGCGACCGTGATCGTCGTCGCGATCCTCGGCGCGACGCCGGCGAGCGGCGTGACCGGCAAGGCGTGCTTCGGTCAGGTGGCGACGATCGAGGGCACGGAGGGACCCGATCTGCTCGAAGGGACCGACGGCCCCGACGTGATCGACGGCCTCGGAGGGAACGACCGGATCGAGGGGTTCGGCGGCAACGACACCGTGTGTGGCGGTGACGGCGACGACTTCCTCTCGGGCGGCGACGGTGAGGACCGGATCTCCGGCGGTCCGGGTGTCGACGGGGTCTACGGCCGCGACGGCGCGGATCTCGAGCTGGGCGGCCCGGGCAACGACGAGCTCACCGGTGGCGGCGGCGATGCCGGCGCGGACGACCTGCGCGGGGGTCGCGGCGACGACTACCTGCTCGGGCAGAACGGGGACGACGAGCTGACCGGCGGGAGCGGCGACGATGCCCTGCAGGGCGACGGCGGTGACGACCGGGAGTATGGCGGGCCTGGGAACGACATGGTCACGGGCGACATGGACGACGATGCCCTGTCCGGCGGAGGCGGCGACGACCGGATCTTCGGGAACGACTCCGACGACCGTCTCGACGGCGGGACCGGCTCCGACACCCTCAACGGCGGCTACGGACGCGACGCCTGCGTCCAGGGAGAGAGCAAGGTCGCGTGTGAGGACTGAGGAGCTGGAAGAAGGCGGGGACGGCTCGGCCGGTAGCTCGGCCGGGCCGTTCTCGTTGCGCCTGGTGCTCGACGGGCCCCGCCGCTCGCCGCCCGTAAACTGGATGCTCACGCCAGCGGCCGCGGCCAGCGGCCGGGAGAGGAGTCATCCGCCATGGCCGAGCTCATGGAAGCCATCACCTCCCTCGCGAAACGCCGAGGGATCGCGTTCCAGTCCAGCGAGATCTACGGCGGCCTGCGCTCGTCGTGGGACTACGGGCCGGTCGGCGTGGAGCTCAAGCGCAACATCCGGAACGCATGGTGGCGTTCGATGGTGCAGCTCCGCGACGACGTCGTCGGCCTGGACTCCGCCGTCATCATGTCCCCGAAGGTCTGGGAGGCGAGCGGCCACCTCGAGGTCTTCACCGACCCCCTCGTCGAGTGCCTGAACTGCCACCAGCGGTTCCGCGCCGACCACCTGCCGGGCATCCACGCCCCGCAGTCGGGTCACGAGGAGGACGAGACCACGATCGACATGCAGCAGAAGCCGACGTGTCCGAACTGCGGCCATCACGAGTTCACCGACCCTCGGAACTTCAACCTGATGTTCAAGACGCACATGGGCCCGGTCGAGGACGACTCGAACGCGGTCTACCTCCGCCCTGAGACCGCCCAGGGGATGTTCGTGGACTTCGTGCAGGTCCAGACGAGCAGCCGGAAGAAGGTCCCGTTCGGGATCGCCCAGATCGGCAAGTCGTTCCGCAACGAGATCACGCCGGGGAACTTCATCTTCCGCATGCGCGAGTTCGAGCAGATGGAGATGGAGTTCTTCGTCGAGCCCGGGACCGACGAGGAGTGGCACCAGGTCTGGATCGACGAGCGCTTCCGCTGGTACACGGATCTCGGGATCCGGAAGGAGAACCTCCGCCTTCGCGAGCACGACAAGGACGAGCTCTCGCATTACGCCAAGCGGACGGTCGACGTCGAGTACCGCTTCCCGTTCACGGACTGGGGCGAGCTCGAGGGCATCGCGAACCGCACCGACTTCGACCTCAAGGCCCACGAGAAGGCCTCGGGTCAGGACCTCACCTACTTCGATCAGGAGCGGAACGTTCGCTACCACCCCTTCGTGATCGAGCCGGCCGCCGGTGTCGACCGCGCCCTGCTCGCCTTCGTGATCGACGCGTATCGCGAGGAGGAGGCCCCGACCGCCAAGGGCGACACGGAGAAGCGGACCTACCTCGCGCTGCACAAGGACCTGGCACCGGTCAAGGTGGCAGTGCTTCCGCTCTCGCGGAACGAGAAGCTCACGCCGGACGCCCGAGGGGTGTTCGACCTCGTCAAGCCGCACTGGACGTCCGATTTCGACGACGCCGGGTCGATCGGCCGCCGGTACCGCCGCCAGGACGAGGTCGGGACGCCGTTCTGCGTGACCGTCGACTTCGACACCCTCGAGGACCGGCAGGTGACCGTGCGTGAGCGCGACTCGATGGCCCAGGAACGGATCCCGGTCGAGAACCTCGTTCCGTATCTCGCCGAACGGCTCTAGGTACCCGATGGAGCAGCCGAGACCTCGAAGAGGATGGGTGAGTCTGTACGCGGTGGCCTTCGCGCTGCTGCTCGTCGCCGGCGCCGTCTTCGCCTTCGCGACGTTCGGACAGCTGGAGTCGCTGCGTCTCCTCCGGGTCTCGGCCTGGCTCTCCGCTCGCCGCCATCGTCGCGGCGGTCGTGAGCGTGGTCCTGCCGGGACGCCGATGAATCGATCCGCCCGAGTCCTCATGGCGGCTCTCGCGCTCGCGATGCTCGCGTCGGCGTGCACCTCGGCCTCGAACCCGGACCTGGAGCCGCCGACCGGCGCAGAGCCCTCCATCGACGTTCCGACCTCGCCGGAGGTCGTGCCGCGGCAGGAGGACGGGCCCGGATCCGCCCTCGCCGCGCTCGAGCGCCTGTGCACGATCGTGCCGCCCGACATCGAGGGCGGCTCCGAGGTCCCCGCGGAAGGTCCGACACCGCCGGCGATCGCGAAGGTGATGGGCGAGCTCGAGCGGATCCGTGGCTTCGGCTTCTCGACGAACGTGGTGGCCGAGCCCGTGACGCAGCAGGACATCGCGGACGGCTATACCAAGTACATCGAGACGTACTACCCGGAGGAGTTCTACGCGCGCCGCAGCCTCGCCTGGCAGACGATCGGCGTGATCCCCGAGGGCACGAGCATCCGCGACGAGCTCCTCGAGTACGGCTCGACGCAGGTGATCGGCTACTACGACACGGTCACCGGCGAGCTCGTCTTCCTCGGCCAGAAGGACCCGACGCCGCTCGAACGCGTCACGCTCGCGCACGAGTTGACCCACGCGATCGACGACCAGCGCTTCGGGCTCGAGAAGGTGGACATCCTCGGTGCGGAGTGCCGTGAGGAGGAGCTGCAGGCCACGCTCGGGCTCGTCGAGGGCAACGCCACCTTCTTCATGCTCCGGTGGGCGCGAACGTTCCTCACCGTGGACGAACAGATCGAGCTCAGCGCCGAAGCAGCCGCCCAGCAACCTCCGCCGAGCGACATCCCGCCGTTCATCGACGCGATGCAGCAGTGGCCGTACACGGCGGGCCTCCAGTTCATCACCGCGCTCGAAGGTGACGGCGGCCTCGCGGCCATCGACGCAGCGTTCCTGGACATGCCGGTGTCGAGCGAGCAGATCCTGCACCCCGAGCGCTATCCGAACGACGTCCCGACGCCCGTGGACATCCCCGACCTCGCATCCGAGCTCGGAGCGGGATGGGAGGACCTCGACGTGCAACCGGTGGGGGAGATCTGGCTCGACGTCGCACTGGGCCTCCGGCTCGACGGGCTGGACGCCTCGGAGGCATCGGCCGGCTGGGACGGCGGGATCTACCGGGCGTGGTCCGATGGCGACCGGGTCGCGATCGTGCTCGCCACGACGTGGGACCGCGAGCGCGATGCCGAGGAGTTCGCCGCCGGCATGCAGCGATGGATCACGGCCGGGGAGAGCCCCGGCGAGGTCCTGGCCGTCGACGGAACGAGCGTGCGGGTGCTCTTCGCGACGGACGCCCAGGCTCTGGGCGCGCTCGCCGCAGCCACCTAGCCGACAACACTCAAGTTCTCCGATCGTCCAACCGATATGTCGTAGGGCGATGGGGGGACAGAGCGAGGACCAACGGCAGGACACGGACCCGCGGTGGGCGGGCCGGCCATTCCTTGCCGGGCTCGTCCGGTTCGCGGTCCTGCTCGTACCCACGGCCTCCGGCATCGCGGCGGGTGTCGCGCTCGCCAGATCGATCCCCCGGCCGAACGGTCTCGCGGTCGTCGTGTGGCTCCTGGGCCTCCTCGGGGCCTCGACCCTCACCGTCACGCTGGTCGAGCGCGCTGCGCGGCGTCTGCTTCCCCTCGCCACCTTGCTGAATCTCTCGCTCGCGTTCCCCGATCACGCGCCGTCGCGGTTCAAGCTCGCGCGTCAGGCGGGCAACGTCCGCGTCCTCGAGCAGCGCGTGCGGGAGGCTCGTCAGCAAGGACTCGACCGCGATCCGGCTCGCGCGGCCGAAACGATCCTCTCGCTCGTTGCCGCGCTCTCGGCGCACGACCGCAAGACGCGCGGTCACTCGGAGCGGGTTCGTGCCTTCACCGACATGCTCGCCGAGGAGTTCGACCTGTCGCTCACCGACCGGGACCGGCTCCGGTGGGCTGCGCTGCTGCACGATGTCGGCAAGCTGGAGGTTCCGAGCGCGACGTTGAACAAGCCCGGGAAGCCGGACGAGGCGGAGTGGGAGAGCCTCAAGCGCCATCCGCTCGAGGGCGAGCGGATCGCCGCCCCCTTGATCCCATGGCTCGGCGAGTGGGCGGCCGCGATCGGCATGCACCACGAGCGGTGGGACGGAGGTGGCTATCCGAGAGGGCTTTCGGGAGACCAGATCGGTCTCGCCGCCAGGCTCGTCTCGGTCGCGGACTCCTTCGAGGTGATGACCGCGGCCCGGTCGTACAAGCGTCCGATGACGCCGAACGCTGCACGGCGCGAGCTCCAGCGGTGTGCCGGGAAGCAGTTCGACCCGCAGGTCGTCCGAGCGTTTTTCGGCATCTCGGTCGGGCGGTTGTGGTGGACCGTGGGACCGACGTCGTGGGTCGCCCAGATCCCGTTCATCCTCGGGATCGGCCGTTCGGGAGGCCAGGCGGTCACGCTCGCCAGGGCCGCGAGCACCGTGGCGATCAACGGCCTGGCGGGGCTCGTCACGCTCGGCGTCGCCATCGCTCTCCCCACGACGAGCGCGCCACCCAGCGGGAGGGCCTCGGTCGTCGCGATCGCCGAGGGAACGACCCTCCAGAATCCCGCCTCCGATGGTTCGGGATCGGGTGAGGACGTCGTCGTCGATGACGCCGACGACGTGGATCCCGACGACGGCGACGAGGACGACGGCACGATCGCCGAAGACCCTGGGGCAGAGGACGACGGCGGCTTGGATACGCCACCGGGAGAAACGCCCGCGGACGAGGGACCCCTCGACGAACCGACCGTCGGCGACGACGATCCCGGCGAGGACACGGTGACCGACCCGACCGAGGATCCGGCTGGGGAGGATCCGGAGAGCGACGACGTGGTCGATGCCGTGGAAGACGTCGTGGAAGACGTCGTCGACGATGTCACGGACGTGGTGGACGACATCGTCGAAACGGTCGATGAGACGGTGGAGACCGTCGAAGGAGTGGTCGGCGGGGTCGTCGAGGACGTCGTCGGCACGACGACCGAGACCGTCGACGACGTGACCGATACCGTCGACGACGTGGTGGGCGGCATCCTGGGCGGTCTCGGCTAGGCCGCTCGATCCTGGCCCGATCGGCCGCAGAGCACCAAGCTCGGATCGTCCTCGCTGTGCCCAGTCCATCGACGCGAGGACCGTCAACACCCTGACAGCAGACGCCCTGGTCGGAATCGTCGAGGTCTTGACGGTCGGCTGCGAGGGCGCCTCGAAGGTCGAAGCACCCAGTGGAAGGGACTCTCTTCCGGCCGGATTCGTAGACTGACGGCAGCCGACCGGTCGGAGGATCCGCGTGACCAAGTACGTCTACGACTTCAGCGAAGGCAACAAGGAGATGAAGGGTCTCCTCGGCGGCAAGGGTGCCAACCTCGCCGAGATGACCAATATGGGGCTGCCCGTCCCACCCGGGTTCACGATCACGACCGAGGCGTGTCTGGCGTTCCTGGCCCAGGGCGGCGCGCCGCCGGAGATGCTCGCGGAGGCGGGCGAGCACCTCGGGCGGCTCGAGCAGACGATGGGCAAGGCCCTCGGCGATCCGAGCGACCCGCTCCTGGTCTCGGTCCGCTCGGGCGCGAAGTTCTCGATGCCCGGGATGATGGACACCGTCCTGAACCTCGGGCTGAACGACGGGTCCGTGAAGGGCCTGACCGAGCAGACCGGCGGGGACTTCCGCTTCGCCCTCGACGCGTACCGCCGGTTCATCCAGATGTTCGGCAAGATCGTGATGGACGTGCCGGCCGAGGCGTTCGAGCACGCGCTGGACGAGGCCAAGCGCGCCAAGTTCGAGGGCGCGCAGGATACCGATCTGGACGCTGAGGACCTGGCGTCGCTGATCGAGCGCTTCCGCGCGATCTACGCCGAGCACACGGGCGAGGACTTCCCGCAGGACCCGAAGGAGCAGCTCCGCCTGTCGATCGCGGCGGTGTTCGAGAGCTGGAACGGCAAGCGCGCGATCGACTACCGGCGGCAGAACAAGATCTCCGACGACCTCGGGACGGCCGTCAACGTGCAGGCGATGGTGTTCGGCAACCGGGGTGACGACTCGGGCACGGGAGTGGCGTTCACACGCGATCCGAGCACGGGGGAGAAGGTGCCGTACGGCGACTACCTGGAGAACGCCCAGGGCGAGGACGTCGTCGCCGGGATCCGCAACACGAAGCGGATCGCCGAGCTCGAGCGCATCGACCCGCCGGCCTACGCGGAGCTCCGCCGCGTGATGGACACGCTCGAGGGGCACTACCACGACATGTGCGACATCGAGTTCACGATCGAGAAGCGGAAGCTCTGGATCCTGCAGACACGCATCGGGAAGCGCACCGCGCTCGCCGAGTGGGTCATGGCCTACGACATGATGGACGAGGGCCTGATCGACGAGGACACGGCGATGCTCCGCGTCGACGCGAACCGGCTCGAGGAGCTCTTCAAGCGCCGCGTGAACCTCGAAGGCGCGGAACCGATCGCCAAGGGATTGAACGCATCCCCCGGAGCCGCGACCGGCGAGGTGGTCTTCACGGCCGACGACGCGGAGGCGGGGGCGAAGGAAGGGCGAAGGGTCATCCTCGTGCGCCGCGAGACGACGCCGGACGACTACCACGGCATGATCGCGTCCCAGGGGATCCTGACGAGCGCCGGTGGGACGAACTCGCACGCCGCCGTCGTGGCACGTGGCGAGGGGATCCCCGCGGTCTGCGGCGCCGACACGATCAAGATCGACTTCGCCGCTCGAACGTTCTCGGCGAACGGCGTCACGGTGAAGGAGGGCGAGGTCGTCACCATCGACGGCTTCACCGGCAACGTGTACGTCGGCGAGCTGCCGCTGGAGGAGTCCGTCCTCGAGAAGGCGCGGAGCGGCGACGCCCAGGCGCGCGAGGAGAAGATCTGGAAGGCGTTCGAGCGGGTGATGGCGATCGCCGACGGCCGGCGGCGTCTCCGGGTCCGCGCGAACGCCGACACGCCGGACCAGTCCACGAACGCGCGGGAGCGCGGCGCCGAGGGGATCGGCCTGTGCCGGACCGAGCACATGTTCCTCGGAGAGGAGCGGGTGGGCGCGGTCCGCCAGATGATCTTCGCCGAGACGGCCGAGGAGGAGCAGGCGGCCTACGACGTCCTCCTGCCGCTCCAGCGGGACGACTTCGTCGGGATCTTCAACGCGATGAGCGGCCTTCCGGTCACCGTTCGCTTGCTCGACCCGCCCCTTCACGAGTTCCTTCCGAACCAGGTCGAGCTGGCCGTGGGTGTCGCTCGGGCGGAGGCGCGAGGGGAGAACGACGTCGCGCTCCGCGACGAACGCATCCCGCTCGAGGAAGCCAAGAAGGTGCTGGCCAAGGTGGACCAGCTCCACGAGGCCAACCCGATGCTCGGTCTGCGCGGCGTCCGTCTGGGCATCGTGAAGCCCGGTCTGTACGCGATGCAGGTCCGGGCGATCTGCGAGGCGGCCGCGCAGGTCAAGAGCGACGGTGGCGACCCGAGGGTCGAGATCATGATCCCGTTGGTAGCGACCAAGCCCGAGCTCGAGCAGATGCTCGCGGAGCTCCGACCGGTCGCCGACGCGGTGCTCTCCGCCGCATCGGTCGATCTCGACCACCTGGAATGGGGGACGATGATCGAGCTCCCGCGCGCGACGGTCACGGCGGGAGAGATCGCCGAGGTCGCCGAGTTCTTCTCGTTCGGTACGAACGACCTCACGCAAACCGCGTTCGGGTTCAGCCGGGACGACATCGGCAAGTTCGTCGGCATGTACGAGGAGCGCAAGCTGGTGCCGGCGAACCCGTTCGTCACGATCGACCGGCCCGGCGTCGGCCGCCTGATGCAGATCGCGGTCGAGGACGGCAAGGCCGCGAACCCGAAGCTGCACCTCGGCATCTGCGGCGAGCACGGCGGTGACCCGGCGAGCGTGGTCTTCTGCCACGAGATCGGGCTCGACTACGTGAGCTGCTCGCCCTACCGCGTCGAGACCGCCCGGCTCGCGGCGGGTCAGGCGGCGGTCGGCTCCGCCGAGTCGGCGTCGAAGTAGTCATGGGCGGGGACGAACACACCGGTCTCGGGGACGCGGCACCTCGCCTCACCGAGAGTGCAAGGGATGTCGCGTACGGGTTCTTCGCCGCGGAGATTCCGACCTTCTTCACCTACGTCCTGATGGATCATCGACCGCGCGCGGCTGCGGTCCGAAGGCGCGGCGATCGTCGCGGGCGAGGAGCTCCGGATGCGCCGCGACGAGAAGCTGCGCCAGCTCGGTGCGCGCGAGGTGTTCCCGGCCGGCGCCGTGCTCATGAGCGATCCGGACGGCAAGCCCGTTCCCCGCCCCGTCGAGGTGGTGGTCACCGAGACGGAGCTCGTCCTCGTGTCTTCTCTTCCGCAGACGCCGGACGAGGAGGTCGGGAGGCTCCTCACGAGTGAAGTCACCGGCGTCCGTCTGCTGGATGAGCGGGGGGAGCCCGCCCGTGCGCTCACCGAGGTGGAGGAGCTCGATGCGCCGATGCAGCGGTACGTCGTGTGGGTGGACCGCGTGATCGACGGAACCCCACGAGGGCATGCGTTCGTGTTCCTGTCGTACAGCGTCGCCGCCGAAGCCGAGCGCGACTTCCGGAGACAGCTCCCCGCCTGAAACGAAATGGTCCGCGAGGACCGCGTGTCTCCCCCGACCTGGTGATGCGCGCGCGATGCGTGTTCGCCTATCCTCGGCGCTCTCCCCACCTCTCCCGCGATCGTAGGAGGTGGAGACGTGTGGCTCGTGGATCGTTCCCGCCGGTTCGTTCCGATCGGGATCCCGGTAGCGCTGGCGGTGATCGTCGTGTTGGTCGCCGCATGGCACTGGTCGAGGCTCGGATGGCGCGACCGGCATGTGAACTACATCTCGCGACCGAGCGGCTATACGCAGATCGTCAACCGGTTCGGACAACCTTGCAGCGCCGCGGCCTCGGCGATCTCGATGCCGTGGACCGCGTCCGACACCGGGCAGACGTACACGTTCCGGTTCCATCGCAAGCTCGGCGGATACCCGACCGAGATGGTCTCCGACAAGGGCGGAAGCTCGACGAACCTGGACAACGACGTGTTCGGTCACATCCAGAACGACCATCTGCAGCCGTACGTGGAACACGGCATCTACGGCTACTTCTGTCGCGCCAAGCGGAACTCGAGCGAGTGGAGCACCCACGCGTTCGGGATCGCGATCGACGTCTCCTCGGCCGAGGAGTACATGGGCAAGTGCAGCTTCGACCGTGAACAACAAGCACGCGTCGATCTGGCGACAGCACGGGTGGTACTGGGGCCTCGCGTTCTGTGACCCGATGCACTTCCAGTTCGCCGACGGCTTCTGATCCGGCAGCGATCGCGCTCGCGTTCCCCCGAGGAGGTTCCCATGAAACGCAGTTCCCTCTGGCTGATGACCCTCGTCGTCACGGTCGTGGCCTCCGTCGCGGCCGTCGCGGCGATCGCTTCTCCCGCGCCGCGTCCAGCGGTTCCGCCGAACGGTCCCGCATTACCCGCCGATAGCGGCGCCGGCGAGCTCCTGCTCGTCGTGCTCGGTGGGGTGTACCCGACGCGAGCGGAAGCCGACCTGGCGGCCGACGCGATGGCGTTCGGCGACGTGCAGGGCTATTACGTCGCGCCGGTCGGACAGTTCCAGGGGTTCCGACAGCAGGCCGGGTTCCCCGGCGACTTCGCGCTCGTGTCCGCGTTCCGAACGCAAGCAGGAGCGGAGTCGTTCGTCGAGGTTGCGCGCGGCTACGGGCTTCCGGCGACGATCCTCCCCGAGCGTGTCCGGAGCCTCGGAGGCGCGTACGCGGGGCTCGGACAGGAAGCCAACCCGGATGGCTCCGGTCCGTTGACGGGACCGATCGCGGAGTCGCTGCCGTGAGACGGCCGCACGTCCTGCTCCTCGCCGGGGCGATCGCGTTCGGCCTCGGCGGTTGTGCCGCGCCCGACGATCCTCCCGTGATGTGCGGCGTGCGGTTCGCCGCCCCGGCGGGCTTCGACCCGCTCGAGGCGTTCGAGGAGGAGTACCCCGACCACGTCGGCGTGCGGCTCGGCTTTCGCGACGAGCGCGGGCGCGAGTTCCACGTCTTCGCGGGCATCCCCGGCGAGTTCGGCGAGGGCTTGCCGGCGGCGGGATCGGTGCCGCTCACCGAGGACCGGGTCGGGAGCCTCGCGGGCCGGGCGCGTGTGTGGGTCCTCACGTGGGAGGAGGGAGGGCGCTGCGATCCCCGAGCCGCGCTCGGGAACGGGTTCACGCGCGAGGAGTTCCAAGCCGCGCTCGTCGACGCGGGCCTCGCGCCGGCGGGCTAGCTCAACGGCGAAGTGGTGGTACGACCAGGCGCCTCCCCCTCGGCGCGGAGAGGAGGAGGGATGGATCGGTGGTTGGTTCGGCCCATCGTGGTGATGATCGCGGTGGCGATCGCGCTCTCGGCGGTGCCGGCGTCGGCGAAGACGGTGGGGATCACGGCGTCTCCGAACCCCGCACGAGTGGGTGACCGCGTTCGTCACGACGTCGAGGTCGGGTCGGTCGGCCGTCTCGAGGTCTGGGTGAGCGCACGAGGGTTCGAGCGGCCGGGACCGGGGACGCTGCCGGCCGGAACGTGGAGCTACGAGTGCTGCCCAAGCCAGACCGCCGGGACGCCGGCGTGGCACTACCGCTCGTCTGCGTTCACCTCAGGAGGCGTGTACCGCTTCGGGGCGGTGGCCGTCGTGCCGGGGAACTTCCTGTCGACGGCGTTCGTCGCGGGGGTGTTCACGGGGGTATGGATCAGGATCCGCTGAGGCCGGACGTTCCGGTGGGCGTTGTTAGCATCGTCCCGTGTCCACGCTCCGCAGACATCCCATCCTGTTCACGCTCGTCGCGGTCGGGGTCGCGGGTCTGCTTCTCGTCGGGCTCACGGGGTTCGCGGTGTGGCGTGCGGCACACACGGATGACGCGAGCCGAGTGGACCGGGCCGACGTGATCCTGGTGCTCGGGGCGGCGCAGTACAACGGGGATCCGTCGCCCGTGTTCGAAGGTCGGCTCCGTCATGCGGCCCTGCTGTTCCGAGAGGGTCGCTCGGACACCGTGATCGTGCTCGGTGGAGCGGCGCCGGGGGACCGCTCCTCCGAGGCCGAGGCCGGCCGCGACTGGCTGATCGCCTCAGAGGGTCTTCCCGAGGACGCGGTGGTCGCGTCGCCGGTGGGAGGTACCACCCTGGAGAGCCTGCGGGCGGCCGTCGAATGGATGCGCGAGCGAGACCTGCGCACCGCGTTCCTCGTTTCGGATCCGTGGCACAACCTGCGGATCAAGCGCATGGCCTCGGACCTGGGGATCGAAGCCTATGCGTCGGCGACGTGGCGGTCCGCGGCGCGAACCGAAGGCACGCGCCTCGGCGGCTACGTCCGGGAGACGTTCGCGTACGTGTATTACCGCGTGCTCGCCCGCTGACCCGTCAGGTCACCGTCAGTGTCGCGCTCATCTGCCCGTGGAACCGACAGATCACGTCGTAGCTGCCTGGATCGAGGTCGATCGTCACGTCCTCGGAGTCCATCGGAGAGAGCTCGAGGTCGATGTCCGTTCCCTCCACGGTGAACGTGTGGGGGGTATTCGCGTTGCCGTTCTTGACCTCGATCTCCGAGCCGGCCGCGACCTCGATGTCCGAGGGCGCGAACAGGAAGTTGTTGACCTGCACCGTGACGGCCGCCGAGCCGCTACCGCCGTCGTCCTCGCCGCCCCCATTGTCTTCGCCTCCTCCCGCGGCTCCGCCACCGGTCGTGGGACTGGCGCCGCCACCGGTCGTGGGACTGGCACCGCCGCCTCCGTAGGGGCCTCCCGCCCCTCCGTCGCCCCCGCAGGCGGCGCCGAGGAGCAGCAGGGCCACCAGGGCGATCATCGCGCGCGAGCGCATGCGGATCTCGGTCATCCGGTCTCCTCCTGTCAAGAGCGTGCCCGTCTGTTCTACGAGCGGAGGGCTCCACCGGCCTGCGGCTCGGTGCCGGCGGGGCCGTCCGAGGCGCGCGCTACTATGCGCGCGTGGTCACCCCTCGTGAGCGGACCGAAGAGATCGAACGCGACACGCTTTCGACGCACGCCACGCTGGCCTCGAACACGAAGGGCCGGGACCGAGACGAGCCGGACGACCGGCTCCGAACGTGCTTCCAGCGGGACCGGGACCGCATCGTGCACGCGAAGGCATTCCGGCGGCTGAAGCACAAGACGCAGGTGTTCCTCGCGCCCGAGGGCGACCACTACCGCGTGCGCCTCACGCACACGCTCGAGGTGAGCCAGATCGCCCGGACGGTCGCGCGAGCCCTCCGGCTGAACGAGGACCTCGCCGAGGCGATCTCGCTCGGACACGACCTCGGGCACACGCCCTTCGGGCACCTCGGCGAGCAGGCGCTCTCGCCGTTCCTCGACCGTCCGTTCCGGCACAACGAACAGAGCCTTCGCATCGTCGAGCACCTCGAGGACGACGGCCGGGGGCTGAACCTCACGTGGGAGGTCCGTGACGGCATCGTGAACCACACCTGGTCGATGCCGCAGCCCTCCACGCCCGAGGCGCAGATCGTTCGCTTCGCCGATCGCATCGCGTACGTCAACCACGATATCGACGACGCGATCCGGGCCGGCGTGCTCCGAGACGACGAGCTTCCCGCGAGGCCGCTCGAGATCCTCGGGCGGACCCACGCCGAACGCGTGGATACGCTCGTGAACGATCTGGTCGATCACAGCGCAGACGGTCTCGAGATCCGTCTGTCCGACGATGCCTTCGGCGCGCTGGACGTCTTGCGGGAGCATCTGTTCGAGTGGGTCTACCTGCGCGAACAGGCGCGCGCCGAACAGGACAAGGCGATCGGGATCGTGCGAAAGCTGTTCGAGCACTACCTGGAACACCCCGACCAGGTGCCCGAGGAGTACCATCGTGCCCCGGGGGACCTGCCGATCCGCGTCGCCGACTACATCGCGGGGATGACCGACCGGTACGCCCTCCGGACGTACGAGCAGCTCTTCCTTCCCCAAGGCTGGCTGGTCTAGTGCGGGCTGTCGATCGGTAGCCCGGGCCGACAGGGGGAACCGGAGCGGTGGCGGGCAGGATCCGGCAGGAAGACGTCGAGGCGGTTCGCGAGCGGACCGACATCGTGAAGCTCGTCTCGGGATACCTCACGCTCAAGAAGGCGGGCAACGACCGGTTCGTCGGTCTGTGTCCCTTCCACGCCGAGAAGACCCCGTCGTTCGGCGTCTCGCCGAGCAAGGGCATGTACCACTGCTTCGGGTGCGGCGAGGGCGGCGACGCCATCGGCTTCCTCCGGCGCATCGAGCAGCTCGGTTTCGGCGAGGCGGTCGAGAACCTCGCGCGGGAAGCGGGCATCACCGTCCGATACGAGGGCGACACACCCGCCGAACGTCGCGCCGCCTCTCGGCGCCAGGCCCTGTACGGCGCCAACGAACAGGCGGCCGAGCTCTACCAAGTGATGCTGCGCGAGGGGAAGGAAGGACAGGACGCGCGGGCGTACCTGGCCGAGCGAGGGGTCGACCTCGAGACCGCGGCCGCGTTCGGCGTGGGGTACGCGCCCGGCTACCCGGACTTCCTCACCCGCCGGCTGGCGCGATCGCTGTCCACCGAGATCCTCGTCGAGGCCGGTCTCGTGATGCGTGACAGCGACGGGGGTGTCAGGGACCGGTTCCGAGGACGGATCACCTTCCCGGTGCACGACCTCAGCGGACGCGCGGTGGGCGTCGGCGCGCGGGTGCTGCCCGGCGAGCGCGAGGAGGGACCGAAGTACCTCAACTCCCCGGAGACGCCCGTCTACCGAAAGGGCGAGGTGCTGTACAACCTGCACCGCGCGAAGGGCGCCGTCGCGCGCACCGGCGAGATCCACGTCGTGGAGGGGTACACCGACGTCATCGCGTTGGCGCAGGCGGGGATCGAGACCGCCGTCGCGACGTGCGGCACCGCGCTCGGCGAGGGGCACTTCCGGCTCGCGTCGCGGTTCGCCCAGCGGATGGTGCTGGCGTTCGACTCCGACGAGGCGGGAGCCCGCGCCGCCGAGCGCGCGTTCCAGTTCCTCGAGGCGTACTCCCTCCAGCCCGTCGTCCTGATCCTTCCCGAGGGCTTGGACCCCGCCGACTTCGTCCGGCTCCACGGAGGAGAGGCGCTCCGCGAGCTGGCCGCGAAGGCGGTCCCGCTCGTCGAGTACATGCTGCGGCGCACGGTCTCGCGATTCGACCTGACCTCGAGTGAGGGCAGGGTCCGGGCGTTGGAGGCCGGTCTCACGATCGTGGAAGGCCTGCGCAACGCGGGGTATCGAAGCGAGGCCACGACGCTGCTGGCGAACCTGGCCAACTCGCCGATCGACCCCGTGCTGATGATGCTCGACAGCCGGATGCAGGGACGGCCGACGCAGGCCCCGGAGGCGATGGTGAAGCGCGCGTCTGCCCAGGAGCGGGTCGAGCGCGAGATGCTCCGGCTCCTCGCCCGCGACGCCGAGACGTTCGCCGCGCTCTCGACGCGCCTGGAACCCGATCACTTCCAGACGGTCAGGAACCGCGACCTGTTCGCCCTGCTCCTGAAGACGGGCGGCGACCTCGGCGCGTTCGTCGGGCGTTCACAGGACGAGAAGGAGGCGAAGGTGCTCTCGGCGATCGCGCTCGAGCCGCTCGACGGCGAGGCATCGAGCGCGTACGCGGAGGACGTGTGGGCGCGATTGCAGGAATTCGCCCTCAAACGCAAGAGCACGGCGCTGCGACAACAGCTGCAGAAGCTCAACCCGGTGACGGACGCTCGGTACGACGACCTGTTCCAGCAACTCATCGCGATCGACGGCGATCTGCGTCGCCTCCGCGAACGCGGACACGTGCCGGCTTGACGCGCGTGGGCAGGGAGGTTCCGGGCTCGTACACTTCGGCTAACCCCGAACCCGTGGCAGGGAGTCTCGTCGTGACGGAAGTGACCCGCGACCTCGGATTGGAAGAGGCCAAGGAATCGATCACCGCTCGCGGTCGCGAGCGCGGTTTCGTTACCTCCGAGGACCTGCTCGAAGCGGTTCCGGTCGACGACTTCACGCCCGAGCAGATCGAGGAGTTCCTCACGCAGGTCGAGGAGCACCTGCGCGGCGAGGGGATCGAGGTCATCGAGGTCCCCGGCGACGAGACCGACCCCGTCGCGCAGCGGCAGATCGACGTCGACCTGCTGAAGGCGCCGACGAACGACCCGGTCCGGATGTACCTGAAGGAGATCGGGAAGGTCCCGCTGCTCACCGCGGCGCAGGAGGTCGATCTCGCGCGCCGGATCGAGGCGGGGGAGTTCGCCACCGAGCTCCGCGAGCTGGTGGAGATCGACGACAAGGTGGACCAGAAGCGGCTGCGGACCGTGGTCGAATCCGTGATCGCGATCCGCGACCACCAGGTCGAGAAGTTCGGCAAGGTCGAGGGGATCGGGCGCGACCGGATCGCCAAGTCCTACAAGCCGAAGAGCCGCGAGGACCTGGACGACTTCCTTCGCCGGGTCGAGCGAGACGGCCAGCTCGCCAAGCGCAAGCTGATCGAGGCCAACCTGCGCTTGGTGGTCTCGATCGCGAAGCGCTACGTCGGCCGCGGGATGCTGTTCCTCGACCTGATCCAGGAGGGAAACCTCGGCCTGATCCGCGCGGTCGAGAAGTTCGACTACTCCAAGGGCTACAAGTTCTCGACCTACGCGACGTGGTGGATCCGCCAGGCGATCACGCGCGCGATCGCCGACCAGGCCCGCACGATCCGGATCCCCGTGCACATGGTCGAGACGATCAACAAGCTCGTCCGCATCCAGCGTCAGCTCCTGCAGGACCTCGGACGCGAGCCCTCTCCGGAGGAGATCGGGCGCCAGATGGGGATCCCCGCCGACAAGGTTCGCGAGATCCTCAAGGTGTCGCAGGAGCCGGTCTCGCTCGAGACGCCGATCGGCGAGGAGGAGGACTCCCACCTCGGCGACTTCATCGAGGACTCCGACGCGGTCGTCCCCGTCGACGCCGCGAGCTTCATCCTGCTGCAGGAGCAGCTCGAGGCTGTCCTGCACACGCTCTCCGAACGGGAGAAGAAGGTGATCCAGCTCCGGTTCGGGCTCCTCGACGGCCACCCGCGCACGCTCGAGGAGGTCGGCCGCGAGTTCGGCGTCACGCGCGAGCGGATCCGCCAGATCGAGAGCAAGACGCTGTCGAAGCTCCGACACCCGAGCCGCTCGCAGAAGCTGCGCGACTACCTCGAGTAGGGCTCAAGCAGCGAAGCGGTAGCCCTCGGGATCGTCCTCGCTCCGCGAGGACGATCCCGATTAAGAAGGCGCTAGTTCATCGACAGGTCGTCGACGTCCGCTACGAGCCGGCGCTGGATCGTGGCTCGAGCCCGCTGCAGCGCCTCGACGCCCTTCCAGCTCGCGCGCTCGGCCAGACCGGCGAACCGCTGCGCCGACGGGTGGCGCGACATCGCCGCGCGAACACTCCCCGGACGTTCCTCGCCCTCGCGCTTCATGAGCTCGCGGCCGATCAGGTACCCGACGACGCCGCCGACGACGAATCCGGTCTTGAATCGCATCCCGACAAGCCTAGTCCATCGGACGAGGGGCGATTGGTAGACTTCGCGGGCTCGTTCCGGGGTAGCTCAATTGGCAGAGCGGCGGACTGTTAATCCGTAGGTTGTGGGTTCGAGTCCCACCCCCGGAGCTGCAAACGCGCAGATGGAGATCGGTGTCGAGCTGTTCGGCGGCCGCCTCGATGAAACGTGTCCCGCGGTGGTCCCGCGACGGTTTCGTGGTCGTCGTGGCGACGTAGGATCGCCTCCGTGGCGTACGACGAGGAACTCGCCGATCGCATACGCGAACTGCTGGGCGGCGAAGCCGATCTAACGGAGAAGAAGATGTTCGGCGGGCTCGCTTTTCTCGTCCAGGGCCACATGGCTGTCGCAGCAAGCGGTCAAGGTGGAGTGTTGGTTCGCGTCGACCCAGCGCAGTCAGGATCGCTCGTCGCCACGACTGACGCTCGCCCTATGGAGATGCGCGGCCGGCGGATGCGGGGATGGCTACGTGTTGACGCGAACGCTGTACGCACCAAGCGGCAGCTCGCGAAGTGGGTGGGGCTCGGCGCGAAGTACGCCCGCTCGCTACCCGCGAAGCGATAGGGTCGGTCCAAGACCGGCCCTGCTCTGGCGAAGACTCGCTATGGCCCAGAAATGAGGCAGACGCAGAACTCGTCTGCGTCACCCGAGGCGAGAAGATGCAGGTTGTCGACCATCCGATTGTGACCGCCCACGAGGGGTCGATGACGGCCTTTCGCCTCGATGACGTCCAGTTCGAAGGTTCCCTGGAGGTATGACCCTCCCGACCCGTCGGGAACGGACTCGGTGTTCGAGCCCGTGAATTCCATCGCGATCGCGCCTCGGGGGATGTCGTAGGCACAGAGCATGCCCGTGAATTGGACGTAGAAATCGCCGATCGCCTCGAGCACATCCGCGTGGCCAGGGAACCCGCCAACACGGTAGATCTTCGTCGTGGAGTAGGAACCATCACTCAGATCCACCGTGGAGAGACCGAGATCGGGGCCTTCCACCACGGGCGCATACCGACCCTTCAGCAATAGGACGAGAGGAACTTGATTCTCTTCTCGCGCTATCGCCAGTTCCGGGACCGCAAGCAGGGTGACCGCTGCCCCGCCGATCGCCCCACCGATCGCGGTTCTTCGGCTGATCAGGGTTCGATCGGAGGCTTCGGAGCCCTCCGTGACTTCCACCCGTCCGTTCCGGGAGCGGTGATCTCCGCCAGCACTGTCCATCTTTCCCTCCTCCGCGGGCACGCAGGGCGGGACTGGACCAAACTGCCGGGTGCCGGAAGGCCCCGAGGCGGGTTTACTCCTCCGTCGACCAACTTGTCAATCGTCTGTCGATCGGGATCATGGGGCATGCTTCGCGACTTCGTGGAGGCACGCGCGGAACGATTGGGACTCGTCACACGATGATGACGATCTTGCCTTGGGTCTGTCCCGATTCCAGGTAGCGGATCGCCTCGGGCACCTCGCTCAGCGGGAACGTCCGGTCGATGACCGGCGTGATCTTCCCGGCTTCGATGAGCTCCTTCAGGACGACCAGCCGGTCTCCGGGGTCCTTGGTGCCGCGGAAAGGATGCAGGTGACTCACGAACGGTGAGATCACCATCAGCTTGAAGAAGCGGCCCAGGCTCCCGAACCAGCGATGGCCCGAAGCCCCGTATTGATCGTGCCCGATGAGCACGTAGGTCCCGTCCGGGTTGAGTGCGCGCTTGACGGCCGACCAGGGTCGGGTCCCCGCGATATCGAGGACCACGTCGTAGCGCTCGCCGCTCTCGGTGAAATCCTCCTGCGTGTAGTCGATGACCCGGTCCGCGCCGATCGACCGGAGCATGTCGAGCTTCCCGGGCGCATCCACGCCGGTCACGTCCGCCCCGTACGCCTTGGCGAGCTGCACCGCGAAGCTCCCTACCGCTCCGCCCGCACCGTTGATCAAGACCCGCTGTCCTGATCGGACGCGCCCCTCATCGCGAACCGCCTGGACCGCGAGCGAACCGGACGTGGGCACCGCCGCCGCCTGCTCGAACGTGAGTTCCGCCGGCTTCAGCTGCAGCCTGGCTTCCGGAACGGTGGCGTACTCGGCATAGGCGCCGCCGTTGCGCCACAGGTTGGCGAGGACGCTC
This sequence comes from uncultured Actinomycetes bacterium, assembly GCA_963786805.1. Taxonomy (GTDB): domain Bacteria; phylum Actinomycetota; class UBA4738; order UBA4738; family HRBIN12; genus CALGFI01. Next base: position 3,707 of record CAWBAK010000004.1, on the reverse strand, counting down.
AAGCCGAACACCTCGTCGCCCGGCTTGAACCGTGTCACGTTCCTGCCGACCGACTCGACGTGCCCGGCCAGGTCCGTTCCCGGAACACCGTTCTTCGGTTTGCGCAGCCCGGAACCCATGACCCGCAGGACGAAGGGCACTCCTTTCACGGCGTGCCAGACATCCGGATGGAGGGAAGCCGCGCGGACCCGGACGAGCACCTCGTCGTCCCCGGCGGTCGGCCGGTCGATCTCGCGGAGCTCGAGGACGTCGGCCGAGCCGTATCTCTCCTGGACGATCGCCTTCATCGTGTGCTCACCGCCGCTCGTGAAGATGGAAGCGGCAGTCTACGTGCCGAGCTCGGCCAGTTGCCGCTCGAGGAAACGCCGTTCGGCGTCGTCGTGGACGAGCGCGAGCGCACGGCGGTAGGCATCGCGGGCCTCCGCGGTGCGACCGAGGCGGCGGAGCAACTCGCCCCGGGTGGAGTGCAGGTAGCGATAGTCCTCGAGAGCGATGCGCTCGACGATGTCGAGCCCCGCTTCCGGTCCCTGCGCTTCGGCGACGGCGACCGCCCGGCTCAGCTCGACGACCGGCGAGTCGGTGATGCGGGAAAGCTCGCCGTAGAGCGCGGCGATCTGGGACCAGTCCCGCGGCTCGTCGACATGCAAGGACGCGATCGCCGCCTGCACGACGTAGGGACCGCGGCCGTGAAGCGCGAGAGCCCGTTCGAGCACCGCCCGTCCGTCGGCGATCTGCGCGGTATCCCAGAGCGAGCGGTCCTGGTCGGCGAGCAAGACCAACTCGCCGTCCCGGAACCTCGCCTCGCGGCGGGCGTCGTGCAGCAGCATCATCGCCAGCAGGCCGTGCACCTCCGGCTCCTCGGGCATCAGCTCGGCGAGCGCCCGCCCGAGGATGAGCGCTTCGGCCGCGAGGTCGCCGCGACCGCCGTAGCCCTCGTTGAAGATCAGGTAGACGACCGCGAGCACGGCGGCGAGCCGGTCGGGGAGCAGGTGGTCGGGCGGCACCCGGAACGGGATCCCGGCGGCCTTGATCTTGCGCTTCGCCCGCACCAGCCGCTGCGCCATCGTTGCCTCCGGGACCAGGAAGGCATGGGCGATCTCGGCGGTCGTCAGGCCGCCCAGCGTCCGCAGGGTGAGCGCGACCTGCGCATCGACGGCGAGCGCCGGGTGACAGCACGTGAAGACGAGCTCGAGCCGCTCGTCGGGAAAGCTCGTCTCGCTCACGCGTTCCTCCGCTGCATCGGGCACCTGGAGCAGACGGGTCTTCGCGGCCAGCGTGCGATCGCGGCGGATGCGGTCGATGGCTCGGTTGCGCGCCGTCGTCACCAGCCAGACGCCCGGATTCGAGGGGACTCCGTCGCGCGGCCAGCGTTCCGCCGCGATCGCGAACGCCTCCTGCGCGGCTTCCTCAGCCAGGTCGAAGTCGCGGAGGTAGCCGATCAGCGCGGCGAGGACGCGTCCCCACTGGTCGCGGAAGGTCTGTTCGAGGTTCGCTACCACTCGACGATCGGCCGAACCTCGACCGCGCCGCCGAGGCGGGCCGCCGGGATCCGCGCGGCGAGCTCGATCGCGGCATCGAGGTCGTCGGCCTCGAACACGAGGTATCCGCCGATCGCTTCCTTGAGCTCGACGAACGGGCCGTCGGTGGTCAGGGTCTTGCCGTCCTGCACCCGCACCGTGGTTGCCGTCTCGGGGGAGTCCAATCCGACACCGGGAGTAACGCCGGGGGTCTGGTTGATCGCCTGGTAGTCGGCGTAGACGGCCTTCTGCTCGTCCTCCGAAAGGGTCGCCCACGCTTCCGGCGACGCCGGCGTCGGGGAGTCGCCTTGATGGATCAGCATCATGTACTTCATCGCTGCCTCCTCCTCTGGGATGGTCGCATACAAGACGAATGAGGAGCGACGGAATCGACAGCTCGGCTTACCGAGTATCGGGACGTACGTCCTCGCGGGCACCCATGAGTGTTCGCGTCTGTTCGAGCGACGCCGACGCGCCATCCGCGAGGAGGCTCGTGTCGACGGCCGGCGTCACGAAACGGAAGCCTCGTTCGGCCATCGCGGCGCTCTTCTCGGGGGATGGCGCATGCACTCCGGCGACGATCTCGTGGCGCTTCGCGGCATCCACGACCGCATCGAGGGCCTCGAGCAGCCGGGGATCGCCGAGATCGGCGAACGTGTCGAGCCCCAACCCAAGACTGAGGTCGGACGGTCCGACGTAGAGCCCGTCGAGGCCCGGCGTCGAGGCGATCTCGTCGAGGTTCCCGAACCCCTCCGCCGTCTCGATCATCGCGAAGGTGAGGACGATCTCGTTCGCCCTCGTGACGTGGTCGCGCCCGGCGCCGAGCGCGCCGTGCACCGGCCCGTAGCTCCGGATCCCCTCGGGCGGGTACCGGCAGGCCGCGACGAACGCCTCCGCTTCGGCTCCGCGAGCCGATCATCGGGCAGACGATGCCTCGGGCTCCGACGTCGAGCATGCGCATCAGCTCGGCCGGGTCGTTCCAGCGAACGCGAACCAGGGGAGCGGCGCCCGCAGCCTCGACGGCCGCGAAGATCCGGGCGGCATCGTGCGGCTCGGCGGCGCCGTGCTGGAGGTCGAGCGTCACCGAGTCGAAACCGGCCGCCGCGACCGCAGCCGCCGACGCGGCACCTTCCAGCGTGAGCCACGCGTTCAGCGCGGTTCCGCCGCGCGCCCACGTCTCCCGAAGCCGGTCGGTCGGCACGCGCGCATCCTAAACGGGCTCGCCCTCCGTCCGCCGCCGTAAGATGGCGGTATCCGCAGGCCATGGCTCGTAGGCCGGCGCTCGAAGGAAGGTCCGCAGTGTCCGACGATCCGACGGATCCAGACCAAGAACCGATGTACCCGGACGAACAGCAGGTGCCCGAAGATCCCGAGGCCGGGCACGACGACATCATGAAGAGGCTCGTCGATTACCAGAAGCAGCTGCGCGAGGGAGTCGAACCAACCGAGGCCGCCGCGGTCGCATGGCACCGCGAGCCGAGAGAATCGGCGCAGACCGAACCGCCAGAGCAACCCGCGCAACTCGAAGACCCCGCGCCGGCCGAAGAGCCGAGCACCTCTTGGAGGGAGCCGGACTTCGTTGATGTTTCCTCGCCCGCTCCCGAAGGCGGGGCCGAGACGACCGCGCAGTCGGAGGAGCCGGCCGAGGTTGAGGCTTTCGACCAGCCTTCCGACCGGGTCGAGATCCTGACGAGCGAGGAGGCGGAGGCCACTCCGGCGCGACCGTGGGAGCGTCCACCGGCTTCCGATCCCGAGCCGCCGAGAACCGGGGTTTCGGACCGCATCGCACAGCTCGAGGGCACGCTCGACCGGCTGAGCCAGCTCCTCGGCGATCTCCGCGAGAACTTCCAGGGGATGGCCGTTACCGCCGACGAGCGACTCGCCGCCATCGAGGCCGAGATCGAACGCAACCGCGAGCGTCCCGACGACTCCACCTGAGGGTCGACCGCTCCGCCTAGACTCCTCGCTTGCGGGGCGGTAGCTCAGTTGGTCAGAGCAGCGGACTCATAATCCGTCGGTCGCAGGTTCGAGTCCTGCCCGCCCCACCGATCTACCGGGAGTCTTGCGACATCGACTGGTAGGGCGTGAAGACAACCGGGAGCTCGCTGCCGGCGAACTTCGCTCTCAGCTCTGCGCTCGGCTCACCGAGGAGTTCGCCGTGAACCACGGAGACCGTCGCAAGGATTGCCC